>NZ_FNVP01000015.1 GCF_900108015.1 Flavobacterium urumqiense
AAACACACCCCTAACCCCTCTCAAGAGGGGAATTGAGAAGTGGGATTACAAGTGTAAATAACTTTTGGTTTTTATGATATGTTTTAAAGAACAGATCTTTAGCTGAAAAACACACCCCTAACCCCTATAACTCCCGTTATTATTAATTTTGGAGTCGTTGAATCTTCGATTTGAAGAGGGGAATTGAGGAGTGGGATTACAGGTATATATCACTTTTGGTTTTGATTAAATGATGATTGGAATGCGTTTCCTATTTTGAATTGCCAGTCTCACTAATACTACACCGCTTGTAATAACAAGAGGCAATACAATCAATAAATGCGCTTTATTAATTAGGATGACCAGATAAATTGCTAACGATACAAGGTTGAATAAAGCCAGATTATAAAGCCACTTCTTATTTTTGGTCTGATAAAAATACAGCAAGGACAACAAGGTTGGATTGAACAACAATATGTTGTAATTGTATGCCAGTTCTTTATGAAACGAATAAAAACCTGCAAAGACGAAAAAGACACCTAATAAAGCCATGTTGGTAAGATAAAAAGCGGCTAGCGGTTTCTTGTTAATTCCGATAATACATCCAAGAAACAAAATATAGGTGTAAACATTATTCCACCAGGATGCCGAAACTTCTTTGCTAAACTCCAATATCGTTTTATTTCCCTTAGCCAACAGGTGATTTTTGTAGCGCACTTTTTTTAGACTCTTTTGTAATTCAAACGGCAGAAAGATCTGTGTTCCTAAGCCGTCTACTTTTTTTCCAAAAATGATACTGGTGCCTAATTTTTCATAAAAATGATTATCGAAATAAGGAAATAGGATAGTTCTGTACGTTATATCGGTATCTGTATTTTTTACAATTGCCGTGGTGTCTAATGTTTTATTGATCATATCGACCACCATAGAAGTACAGTTTTTATCGATAAATTTATACGTATAATGACTTTCTCCTGAAGCTAAAGAAGTATTCAAATTATCAAATAATTTTTGTTTTAGTGTGTAAGGAATGTCTAACTTTTGTTCGTAAACGGACCTTTTTTCGTACTGATAATCATTGATGAAATCAGTATAAGAATGCGCTACAGCAAAATATTGTAAATCTCCTTTTATGAATTTTAGAATAAAATTAGGTGTGTTAAAGTCGAAAGCGCCATAATTGTATACCACATCTACATTATTGAAAGGATCGCTGATTCGGATTGCTGTGTGTCCAAAAAGCGAATAAGATTCATTCCCCGTTCCACAAGTAATTACACTTACATTTGCTTCTTTGGATAAAAGAAGGTTTTGCCCGAAACTTAAATTTATCGTTAAATAAAAGAGTATGAAAAAGGAAATTTTCTTTATAGAAGATGGAGTCATTTGGGAATAGTATTAAATATGGCACGTATGGAAAAGATGGAACAAATTTACACGGATTTTTTAGTTCACCAAAAGTCAAGAGGAATTTTACTAATTGTTTTGTGTAAAGTTAATCCATAGGTTTTTTTTTTAAAACTAATAGAAACATATACTTTTTGGTTTCAAAGAAAATTTAGGCGTTTTACTTTTGATAGCGTAATTATTAAAAACAGTTCTCGATACATTTTTTGTTGCGTTTTATTTCATAAAAAAAAACACTATCATAAACGTTTTTTTGAAGTAAAAAATTATGACTTCCTAATTTTCTTTTTTGCTTGATCAAAAACGAAACAAAAAAATCAAGCCTTAATATTTTTATCCCAAAAATCATCGGACAAATTTCACTATCGCGACCCCGGCCGCTCGTGTTTCACACTCGACTCGGGGGTCACTCCCTTCGGCCTACGCTGAAATCCTTACCGTGATTTTTTGTTATAAAAATATAAGGGCGAGTAGAGGATAAGATGTTACTATTGCTATTTTTTATTTTAAACAATTTTTACTTTTTAGCTCACTTAACTTTATTATCATTAGTGCTCGCTTCGCTCGGTGTCTGAATCTTCGATTTGTCTTGATGAAAAAAGTAAAAAAAAATATTCATCGGATATTATTGTTTTTTGGTATTCATTAATTTTTTCTTTTCTCTTGATTACGTAAGAGTTAATAATTTATTGGAGTTCGTGAATCTTTGATTTCAAAAGAAACAAAAAATTAAGCCTCGAACTCTTTTTGAATAATTGGACTTAACGGATTAATATATATGAATTTTACTATTTTTGTAACTTATTCGCTATTTTTTTTCTTTTCTTAATTCTCTAATTTGCGATAGATTTTGCTGTTGTTTTTAAAACAGTATAACAAATTAGTTTCTAAAAAGGCTTAAATCTACTTTCACTGAAAAAATATTGGAGTATAAAGCGGCACTTTGATTCCCTAAATCAGTCAGGGCATAATCAACCTGAATGCCTTTGTATTTAAATCCCAGTCCAATATTAGGTTGAAATCCTATTTGTTCCCTATTGTCTAACTGTTGGATGTTTTGAAAATTTCCGACACCGGCACGCAAAAAGACCAAATCCGTATAGCCAAATTCAAATCCTATGGCTGGATCGATGCTTACGAAATCGGTCGAGATTATATCATTGGTTTTGGTGAACCGCATGTTCATATTGGCAGCAGCCAAAATGCTATAATCATAATGAATAATGAATTTTTTTGCAATTCCCAATTGCGCTTTTGGGGCAGTAATTTCTGTGCTTTGCGGTAATTCCTGATTTTTGTCCGGAATAGTATTGGCTATTTTTTTGTATTCTTCTTCATCAATGTTCCACACATTATAAGTTGTGGTAATGTCACGAAGCATCAAACCAAATTGCCAGTTATTTTTTTCGAATTGTATTCCTGCATCAAAACCAAATCCCCAAGAATTAGCAAATTTCCCTATAATTCTGCGGATTACTTTTGCGTTCACGCCGTATTGAAATCCGGGAACCGGCAATTTTCGGGCATAGGAAAACGTAAAACCATAATCGGCAGTAGAAAAAAGACTAATCCTATTGTAGTCAATATTGCCTTGGCTATCAATTAATTCTGTTGTATTTAAAATATCATCCACACCAAAACGAATTAAAGAAATTCCCCATGCGCTTCGGTCATCAATTGGGCTTCCGTAGGCCATATAATCGTATTGGGCAATATTAGCAAAATAATTAGCATGCATTAACGAAACTTGATTGTCCTCCAGATGGATTAAGCCCGCGGGATTCCAATATCCTGAATTGACATCATTGGTAGAAGCCACAACGGTATTTGACATACCTAATGAAGCAGCATCAACGCCAATATTCATAAACTCGTTGGAGTACTTTCTAACGGCCTGACTGTAATTAGCAGTGCCAACCAAAAGCAATAGAAATAAGAAAGCTTTTTTCAAATGGACTTTTTTTACAAACGGAAGGTCTGTTTAATTTTTATCAAAAATATAATTTTTTACTGAACTTATTTCTTCCTTTGACTAAATAAATTTATGAATGAAATAATACACATTTAAAAACGGGTCTCGATACATTTTGTTCCGTTTTACTCCACAAAATTCCGAAGTTTTAGAACGAAGTGATGTTTTGAATAATTACACCCAACGGGTTAGTAATATTAATAGTATTGTTATTATTTGAGAAACACCCCTTATCTAGTTTTAAACACTGAAAGGGTTATGCAAACCATTACCGTTAAAAATCTCTATTAGAAAAGGTGCTTTTCCTGCACTTATTATACTAAATTTACCAACTTTAGATCCCAAAACTTTATACCTATGAATATTAAAAAATACATTCCGAATTTAATTACATTACTCAATCTTTTTTGTGGCTGTGTAGCAATCGTTTTTGCCGCTAACCTGGATTTTGAAATGGCTTTTTATTTTGTTTGTCTTGGGATATTTTTAGATTTTTTTGATGGCTTTTTTGCCAGATTGTTCCAAGTATCTAGTCCGTTGGGATTGCAATTGGATTCTTTGGCCGATATGGTTACCAGTGGCGTAGTGCCCGGGTTTGTTATGTTTTTTTTGTTGTCAAGCAGTCAAAATGAGCTGTCCGCCAACCCTATAATTCCTTATCTTGGATTCATTGTTACGCTGGGTTCTTGTTATCGTTTGGCTAATTTTAATATCGATACACGTCAAACTGATTCTTTTATTGGTTTACCAACACCTGCCAACGCACTTTTTATTTTGAGTTTGCCTTTGGTTTTAAAATATTCAGATTCCCTATTCACGCTGGAAATTTTGACAAACCAGTTTGTTTTGCTTGCCATAACGGTATTAAGCGCTTATATTCTAAATGCGGAGATTCCGTTATTTTCACTAAAGCTTAAAAAGTTTAACTTTAAAGACAATGCCCTTCAAATTGTCTTTTTATCCCTTTCTCTATTGTTATTGGTTTTCTTCCAATATTTAGGAATTCCTTTGCTGATAATTCTTTATGTTTTGCTATCGGTAGTGAGTAATAAAATGGCAAAAAAGTAGTTTTTTGAATGAGAAAAAAAGTGATACGAAAAAGAACGGCGGTAGTTCGTAAACCCAAAAGGAAAGCTACAGCTTTTTCTGGAAAGTTTCTGCGCTATTCACTTGTTGCGGTTTTTGTCTTATTTCTTCTTGGCGTTGGTTATCATTATCGTAATGGGTTGGCTTATTATTTCAGTTTCAAATCAGATAAATCTTTAAAAGACAAAGCCAAACGTATTTCGGACGTTCGGAATTTTCAGGTTTTAGAAAATCATGAGGGGAAAAGTATCGGTTTAGACGTTTCTGAATACCAAGGGAATATCCGTTGGTCTTATGTAGATACTTTAGAAAAAAAATATCCTTTGGATTATGTGTTTATTCGTGCAACCGTAGGAAAGGACAGGAAAGATCGTCAGTTTAAGCGGAATTGGCTTGGCGCCAAAGAAAATAAATTGATTCGGGGTGCATATCATTATTACCGTCCTAACGAAAACTCCCTCGAGCAAGCGAAGCTTTTTATTCATACAGTTACGCTCCATAAAGGAGATCTACCGCCCATTTTAGATATTGAAAAACTACCTAAAAATCAATCGTTAGACAGCTTGAAAGTTGGTTTGAAACGATGGCTATTAACAGTGGAATCTCATTATAAAGTGAAGCCGATTATCTATACCGGTGAAAAATATTACAACGATTTTTTAAAAGAAGAATTCAGCGATTATCTCTTTTGGATTGCTAATTATAATTTTTACAGAGAAAAAATTGATGCCGATTGGCTGTTTTGGCAATTCACGGAGAAAGCTACTGTGCCCGGGATAAAAGGGAATGTGGATATTAATATTTATAATGGTGATTTGCAGCAGTTGCAGTTTATTACTGTTGAATAGTCTTCATTGATAAGATTTTAGTGTTCAGTGATCAGTGTTCAGTGTTCAGTGATCAGTATTCAGTGTTCAGGTTTTAGTGGTCAGTGTTCAGTGATCAGTGGTCAGTACTCAGTGATCAGTGATTAGTGTTCAGTGTTCAGTATTCAGTGATCAGTGATCAGGTTTTAGTGGTCAGTGTTCAGCGTTCAGATTTTAGTGGTCAGTGATCAGTGTTCAGTGGTCAGTGTTCAGTGGTCAGTGTTCAGTATTCAGTGTTCAGTGTTCAGTATTCAGTATTCAGTGATCAGTGTTCAGGTTTTAGTATTCAGTGATTACTGATCACTTTTTTTAGAACTGATCACTGACCATTTTTTTAGAACTGACCACTGATCACTGAACACTGAACACTTTTTTTTTAGAACTGACCACTGATCACTGAAAACTAATCACTTTTTTTAAAACTGATCACTGACCATTTTTTTTAGAACTGACCACTGAACACTGAACACTGAACACTTTTTTTAAAACTGATCACTGACCATTTTTTTTAGAACTGACCACTGACCACTGATCACTGATCACTTTTTTTACAACTGATCACTGAATACTGATCACTTTTTTTAGAACTGATCACTGAGTACTTCCTTTAAAACTCCAATTTCTTCTTTCTCAATTCGAAATTTTGTCCAAGATAAACACGACGTACCATTTCATCTTCGACCAATTCTTCCGGGATACCGGCTTTTAGAATTCCACCTTCAAACATTAAATAGGTTTTGTCTGTAATTGCTAATGTTTCTTGTACGTTGTGATCCGTAATAAGAATACCGATGTTTTTATTTTTCAGTTGGGCTACAATCCGTTGAATATCTTCTACAGCAACAGGGTCAACACCCGCAAAAGGTTCATCGAGTAAGATAAATTTTGGATCAGTGGCAAGACAACGGGCAATCTCGGTACGACGTCGCTCTCCACCCGAAAGTAAATCACCTCTATTGGTTCTGATGTGTTCCAGGCTAAACTCTTCAATTAAGCTTTCCATTTTGGCAACCTGCTCTTCTCTTGAAAGTTTGGTTAATTGTAAAACACTCAAAATATTATCTTCAATACTCAATTTTCTGAAAACCGATGCTTCTTGTGCCAGATAACCAATCCCCTGTTGGGCTCTCTTGTACATTGGATAATCGGTGATGTTCAAATCATCCAAGAATATGTTGCCTGAATTTGGTTTTACCAACCCAACAATCATATAGAAAGAAGTTGTTTTACCGGCACCATTAGGTCCTAAAAGACCCACGATTTCGCCTTGATTCACTTCCACCGAAATGCCTTTTACTACACTTCGACCTTTATAGGTTTTTACAAGATTTTCGGCTCTTAATTTCATATTCTTTGGTTTAATCGCTTAACTGTTTAATTCGTTAATCATTCAACTGTTTACTTGTGTCAAATAAATGAAACGATTGTATTTCTTAACAATTATTTCACTTCAGTTTTTTCCAGTGCTTCCCAAAATTCATAGGCTCTGCGCAAGTGAGGTACCACAATAGTTCCTCCAACAAGTGTAGCGATTCCCATAGCTTCCATCATTTCTTCTTTAGTTACGCCTTCTTTGAAACTGGTTTCTAAATGGTATTTGACACAGTCATCACAACGCAAAACTGCCGAAGCCACTAATCCCAGTAGTTCTTTGGTTTTTACGTCCAATGCTCCCGCTGCGTAAGCATTGGTATCCAAATTGAAAATTCTTTTCACAATTTTATTATTGTCGGCCAATAATTTCGCGTTCATTTTAGAACGGTACTCGTTGAATTCTTCTATAATATCAGTCATTTGCTTTTTTTTGATTACGTACTACTAGTTTTGAAATTAGAATGCTTAATTCGTAAATTAATAACATAGGGATTGCTACAATTGTTTGACTAACCACATCGGGTGGCGTAACAATCGCGGCAACAATAAGTATTATTATCACAGCGTATTTCCAGTATTTCCTCAAAAATACAGGAGTTACCAGACCTAATTTTGTTAAGAAATAAATAATTATTGGCATTTCAAAAAATATTCCACTTGCTAATACTGACGTTTTTACCATGCCTAAATAGGAATCCAAAGTAAATTGGTTTTTTACTATATCACTTACTGTGAATGTAGCCAAGAAATTGACTGACATTGGAATCACCACGTAATAGCCAAATAAAATCCCTAAAAAGAAAAGTAAAGAGGAAATGAATATAAATATTTTAGCATTTTTTCTTTCTTTTTCATACAATGCAGGACTGATAAATTTCCAGATTTCAAATAAAATATAAGGAAAACTTAGAATAAAACCAGCCAAAAGACACATCCAGACAAACATATTTACCTGACCTTCCATTTCCGTATTTTGAATGATAAACGGCATTTCAGTGATGCAAATACTATCTGCAAAACCGAGAGAATGTGATAGGTCACAAAAAAAAGTATAGGTTATAAAGGTGGGCCGTGTGGGTCCAAATATGACAATGTCAAAAAGGTAGTCACTGATAAAGTACGTTATACAAGCCATTATTATTACAGCCAATGTACTTCTAACCAGTAACCATCTTAATTCTTCGAGATGGTCCAAAAAAGACATTTCGTTTAAATTTTTTTTCTCTTTACTATTTTTTGCCATTATACTATCCCTTCTTTTAAAATGTCATGTAAGTGCAATACGCCTTTGTACTCGCCGTTGTCAACGACAACCAATTGTGTTATGGAAAAATCTTCAAGGATATTCAGGGCTTCAACAACCATTGCAGTTGATGAAATCAATTTTGGGTTTTTAGTCATGATATCTTTGGCAGTCAAATCCGCAAAAGAATCTCTGTCATTCAGCATTCTTCGAATGTCTCCATCGGTGATAATTCCGATTACGGTATTATCCTCGACAACAGCGGTTACACCAAGACGTTTTTCTGAAATTTCGAAAATTACTTTTTTGATAGGTGTTTCCGGACTTACCATTGGTTTCAAAGTATGTTCCAACATATCTTTGACACGCAGTAATAATTTTTTGCCCAGAGCACCTCCAGGGTGGTATACCGCAAAATCTTCTGGTTTAAAATCGCGCATCTCCATCAGACAAACCGCCAAGGCATCACCCATCACTAATTGTGCGGTAGTGCTATTTGTTGGTGCCAAATTGTTTGGACAAGCTTCGGAATCTACTGTGGTGTTCAAAACAAAATCAGAGCCTTTAGCCAGAAAAGAAGTCATGTTTCCTGTGATAGCAATTAACGTATTGCCAAAGCGCTTCAAAAGAGGAGTTAAAATTTTTATCTCCGGACTATTGCCACTTTTTGAAATACAGATTATAATATCTTCTTTTTGAACCATGCCTAAATCACCATGAATGGCTTCTGAGGCATGAAGGAATAGTGACGGTGTCCCGGTAGAATTGAATGTAGCTACCATTTTTTGAGCAATAATGGCACTTTTTCCTATTCCGGTAACTACCAATCTTCCTTTGGAATTATAGATGCTTTGTGTGGCGTTACTGAAGTTTTCATCAAGATAATCAGTGAGTTTCGCAATGGATTCACTTTCAGATATAATGGTTTTTTTGGCACTCGCCAAGATATTTTCTTTAGTTATCAAAACAGAATGTTTAAAATTTGTAAGTTTAAAAGAAATTTGTATCTTTATGTGTTGCAAATTTATACAAAATACCACATAATCAAGAATGAATTCAAACGAAATTGACATACACCAAGAATTAAAAAAATATTTTGGCTTTAGCCAATTTAAAGGACTACAAGAACAAGTTATAAATACGCTCCTGAATAAGGAGAACACCTTTGTGATTATGCCTACTGGAGGCGGAAAGTCACTCTGTTACCAATTACCAGCTTTGATTCAGGAAGGGACTGCTATTGTGGTTTCCCCTTTAATCGCTTTGATGAAAAATCAAGTGGATGCCATCCGGAGTTTATCTACTGAAAATGGTGTAGCCCACGTTTTAAACTCTTCACTTACTAAAACTGAGATTGCGCAAGTTAAGAAAGATATAACTTCCGGATTAACAAAATTGCTCTATGTTGCACCCGAATCCTTAACGAAAGAAGAGTATGTTGCTTTTCTTCAAACGGTTACTATTTCCTTTGTAGCTATTGATGAAGCCCATTGCATCTCAGAATGGGGTCACGATTTCAGACCGGAATACCGGAATCTGAAACACATCATTAAGCAACTGGGAGATGTCCCGATTATTGGCCTGACCGCCACGGCCACACCAAAAGTGCAGGAAGATATCCTGAAAAATTTAGATATGACTGATGCAACTACTTTTAAAGCATCCTTCAACAGACCTAATTTATATTACGAAGTACGTACTAAAACAAAAAATATTGAATCCGATATTATTCGTTTTATAAAACAGCACAAAGGCAAATCAGGAATTATTTACTGCTTGAGCCGCAAAAAAGTGGAGGCCATTGCCGAAGTTTTACAAGTAAACGGTATCAGTGCTGTTCCTTATCATGCCGGATTAGATGCAAAAACCCGTGCCAGACACCAAGACATGTTTCTTATGGAAGATGTTGATGTGGTGGTAGCAACCATCGCTTTTGGAATGGGAATTGACAAACCGGATGTTCGTTTTGTTATTCATCACGATATTCCTAAATCATTAGAAAGTTATTATCAGGAAACCGGTCGCGCCGGTCGCGATGGAGGCGAGGGTCATTGTCTTGCTTATTATTCGTATAAAGACGTAGAAAAATTAGAAAAATTCATGTCGGGTAAACCCGTTGCTGAACAGGAAATAGGATTCGCTTTATTGCAGGAAGTGGTAGCTTATGCCGAAACGTCTATGTCCAGGAGAAGATTTCTACTTCATTACTTCGGAGAAGAATTTGACGATGTAAATGGGGAAGGGGCTGATATGGATGACAATGTCAGAAACCCGAAGACAAAGGTGGAGGCCATAGATCAAGTGGTTCAACTATTGGAAGTAGTTAGGGATACTAAACATTTGTATAAATCGAAAGAAGTGGTATTTACATTGATTGGTCGTGTCAATGCCGTTATAAAAGCACATAGAACCGATACGCAATCTTTTTTTGGATGCGGTTCAGACCATGACGAGAAATATTGGATGGCCTTGCTGAGACAAGTTCTTGTGGCTGGATATTTATCCAAAGACATTGAAACGTACGGAATCGTTAAAATCACCAATAAAGGATTGAATTTTATAAAAAACCGTGAATCCTTCATGATGTCTGAAGACCATGAATACAATGAAACCGAAGACGAAGCCATTGTGACTGCAGCAAAATCTACGGGAGTTGCTGATGAAATATTGATGGGAATGTTACGGGATTTACGTAAAAAAGTAGCTAAGAAACTCGGAGTTCCTCCTTTTGTCGTTTTCCAAGATCCCTCCCTTGAGGACATGGCGTTGAAATATCCAATTTCACTGGACGAATTGATCAATATTCATGGTGTTGGGGAAGGAAAAGCAAAAAAATATGGTAAGGAATTCCTAGAATTAATAAGCCGTTACGTAGAAGATAATGATATTACGAGACCCGATGATTTAGTGGTTAAATCTACTGGGATCAATTCTGTCAATAAACTATATATCATTCAAAATATAGATCGAAAATTATCACTTGATGATATTGCTTCCGCAAAAGGGCTAAAGATGGACGATTTGATTAAAGAAATGGAACAAATTGTCTATTCCGGAACCAAGTTAAATATAAAATATTGGATTGATGATATGTTGGACGATGACCAACAGGAAGAAATTCATGACTATTTTATGGAATCCCTTTCCGATAATATCGAAGAAGCACTTAAAGAATTTGAAGGAGATTATGATCTTGACGAATTGCGTTTGATGCGAATAAAATTTATCAGCGAAGTGGCTAATTAGTTTTCAGTGATCAGTGATCAGTTTGTAGCGTTGAGTGATTAGTATTTATTGGTCAGTGTTAGATTTTAGTGATCAGTAGTCAGTGATCAGTAGTCAGCTTTAAGGAGATTTTGTGCTCTGATTACTGCCAACTAAAAAAGTTCTCCACGGTGCGGTTTTAAAGTATCCCGAACCTGAATCATGTTTTCGTCAGTCACTACCATAAAAGCGATGGCTTGCATTTCACCTTGAATTTCAAAACCCGTGATATTTACGTCGAGTTTTTCGATAGCGATATATTCTTTCAAATGAATTTCGTGGTGCTCCGCTGTTTTTGCAGAAGCGGGTCCGCGAAAATCCCATATTAATTTTATTTTTCTAGACATTTGTTTAGTGTTCAGTGTTCAGTGTTCAGTGATCAGCGATTTGTATTCAGTGATTTGTATTCAGTGTTTAGTGTTCAGTAATTTTCAGTATTCAGTTATCAGCGATTGACAGGCGCAAAGTTACAAAGTCTAATTTGAAAATGAGCTAATTTGAAAATTTGAAAATGGATTCTTCTTTCAATAAGAAGAAGTCGGTTCAAAATACTACTTTTGTAGTTGATTATTTGTTGCGCGTTGCAAAATAGCAAATACTCTAAAAATCGAACAATCTAAAAAATGCCTCAAGAACTTCTACTACAAGTATCACCAGAAATAGCTACAAACGAATTGTTGCTCAAAGATTATTTGTCTAAGCAAATTAAGGTTTCTCCAAAAGAAATCCAGCATATCTCTATTTTAAAACGTTCTATTGATGCGCGCCAAAAAGCCATAAAGATAAACTTGAAAGTAGCAATTTATCTAAATGGTGAAGCTTTTCAAGAGCATAAAATTCAGTTGCCACACTATCCAAATGTGACTAATGCTCAAGAAGTCATTGTTGTTGGTGCCGGACCAGCCGGACTTTTTGCCGCTTTGCAATTGATAGAATTGGGTTTGAAACCAATAGTTATTGAACGCGGAAAAGATGTACGCGGCCGTCGTCGTGATTTGAAAGCTATCAATGTAGATCATCTTGTAAACGAAGATTCTAATTATTGTTTTGGTGAAGGTGGTGCCGGAACGTATTCTGACGGAAAATTATACACACGTTCTAAAAAACGCGGCGATGTAACCCGAATTCTGGAGTTACTAGTCGCTTTTGGAGCTTCAGAAGATATTTTAATCGAAGCACATCCCCATATTGGTACCAACAAATTACCACAAATCATTCAAGACATCCGAGAGAAAATTATTGAATGCGGTGGACTCGTTTTGTTTGAAACCCGCTTAACCGATATTTTAGTAAAAAACAATGAAGTGCAAGGCATCGTCACTCAAAAAGGAGATACGATTCTTGCCAATAAAATAATATTGGCCACAGGACATTCTGCCCGTGATATATTTGAATTACTGGACCGGAAACAAATTTTTATCGAGGCCAAACCTTTTGCCTTGGGCGTGAGAGCCGAACATCCCCAATCTTTAATCGACAGTATTCAATACAGTTGCGACTACCGTGGAGAGCATTTGCCACCGGCACCTTATTCTATTGTGAAGCAGGTAAATGGTAGGGGGATGTATTCGTTTTGTATGTGTCCCGGTGGTGTGATTGCGCCTTGTGCCACCAGTCCGGGTGAAGTGGTGACAAACGGCTGGTCTCCATCAAAACGGGATCAGGCAACAGCCAATTCTGGTATTGTAATCGAATTAAAACTGGAGGATTTTAAACCATTTGCCAAATTTGGTGCTTTAGCCGGAATGGAATTCCAAAAAAGTATTGAACAAAAAGCGTGGCATTTAGCCGGAGAAACCCAAAAAGTTCCTGCGCAACGGATGATTGATTTTACCCAAAATAAGGTTTCCTCTGATATTCCTAAAACATCTTATGTTCCAGGAACCACTTCTGTGGAAATGGGAGCGGTTTTTCCTGGATTTTTAACCCAAATATTACGAGAAGGTTTTACAGAATTTGGGAAATCTATGAAGGGTTATTTAACTAATGAAGCCATACTTCATGCACCAGAAAGCAGAACATCCTCGCCAGTGCGCATTCCAAGAGATCCATTGACTTATGAGCACTTACAAATAAAAGGTTTGTATCCGTGTGGAGAAGGGGCAGGTTATGCAGGAGGAATTATTTCTGCAGCAATAGATGGGGAGAAGTGCGCCTTAATGATAAAAGATAGTATTGGGAAATAATTTTTTATCAATACTATCCATTTAATTTAAAAATAAGCAGCCGATACAGGCTGCTTTACTATTATCAATTATTATTATAACTATTTTAACCACATAGAAGCATAGTAAAAAGAAAGAGATCAATTAATATTTAGTTTCGCATTATTTAATTGAATTCTTTTAAGCTGGCAATTATTTTAGCGTGTAAAACTTTCTCATCTATAGGTTTAGATACATAATCATTCATTCCAGCTGCTATACATTTTTCTACATCTACGGAGGTAACATCTGCGGTGAGTGCAATAATGGGAATGTTAGAATTCATTATGTTGCGAATGTGTTTTGTCGCTTCGAAACCATTCATTATCGGCATTTGTAAATCCATTAGGATGATGTCGTACTTATTTTCCTGAAGATTTTCAATGGCAATTTTACCATTGTCGGCTATCGTCACGTCATAACCAAAATCGAGCAGTATTATTTTTATTAAAAGTTGATTCAACGCAATGTCTTCGACCACTAATACTTTTATATTTTCTGAACTGTTTTTTTCGAGTGGCGCCGGTTGAATCGGCTCTGGTATATCTATAGTTGTGATTTCGGGAACTGCATTTATTATTTTATCAAAACGCAAAATAAAACTAAAGGCTGATCCTTTCCCTTCTTCACTATTTACGTTGATTTTTCCTCCCTGCTTTTCTACTAATTGTTTAGCAATGGCAAGTCCAAGACCCGTTCCTCCATATGAGCTGCTAATGCCTGCTGTTGCCTGTTCAAAATTATTGAAGATGTCTGCTAGTTTATTTTTAGGAATTCCTATACCGGTGTCCGCAATCAGGAATTCGATGGTTGCTTTTTCATAATCTTCTTTCAATAGGTTTAAACGGATTGTTATTTTTCCTTTTGAGGTAAACTTCACAGCATTACTCATTAAATTTAAAATTATCTGACGCAATCGCATGGGATCACCTAATAAATTTAAAGGGATAGCTGGATCATATTGATTATGCAATTCTAATTTTTTTTCCTTCATTTTTGGTTCAAACAAATGAAGCATTGTAGCAACAGAATTGGATAAACTAAAAGGTATTTTCTCAAAAATCATCTTTCCGGCATCTACTTTAGCAATGTCCAAAATGTCATTAATTAAGACAATCAATGCATCTCCTGATTCTTTAATTGCATTAATGTATTCTCTTTGTGAATTGTCTAAACTAGTCTTTAAAACCACATTGGTAAATCCAATAATGGCATTCATAGGGGTCCTTATTTCATGACTCATGTTGGATAAAAATTCCTGTTTTGATCTTACAGCTTCCTCTGCAATTATTGTTTTTTGGTCCGCCAGTATTTTGGCTTCAATTAGTTCATTTTTGGCCATTACATGAGGGGTTACATCATAGGCAATTATGGTAACACCAGAAATACTTTCGTCAGCTTCGTGATACGGTTGGTAAACAAAATTAAAATACTCGTTCATTAATACTCCATTACGGAAAAGCGGCGCCAGAAGTTCATCTCCGTAAAAAGGAATTCCTGTAGTAAATACTTCATTTATTAATCCAGGGTATAAAAGGTCTTTGAGTTCCGGTAAAACATCCAGAAATTTTTTCCCTTCCACATCATTCCCTTTTCCCCATATTTCTTTGATACTTTCATTTGCAAGGGAGATTATCATATCTTTACCTTTTAATATTGCTATGGCAAATGGAGATTTCATCAACATCATGTTGTAGCGTTTTTCACTATCTTCAATTTTCTTCAGTGTCTCTTTTTCTGCTTTATGCTTTTCTTCTATTACTTTTTTTTCTTTTAACTGTAACTCAGATGCCAATATTCTGACCTCAGTAATATCTTTAATAGTTAAGAGAATTAATTCTTTGGATTGGTTTTTTTTAATGATTGGATTTGCATTCAGTATCATTATTTTTTCACCAATATTCGGAAATATGCATTTCACTTCTAAATCTTGAATGAGGACATCTTTAGAGAATACAACGTTTAATAATTCACATAATTCCGGAATGTTCCATTGACCATTTTGCAATTCAAACAAATGTTTTCCTTCCGTTTCTTCTTTAGAAAGTTGGTGCTTCTTATAAAACGAATTATTAGCAGATTGTACAACGAAATCTTTATTCAGTATGATCATGGATTCCTGAATACTATTAATTATGGAATTAGAATATTTATAGGTTTCCTTAAGAAGTTGATTATTCTTTTTTAATTTTTGGTTATTAATAATAAGCTTTTGATTTTCGGTTACATCATCGCCGTGCTGAATAATATATTTCACCTTACCGGCAGCATCTAATACTGGGGAATGGCTTAGCTGCCAATATCTTACTTCAAACCCTCCACCATCGGATTCTGGTTTCTTAATATCGTATCGTTGAACCGGCAAAGTGTCGGTTAACTTATTCTTTATCACATTATAAAAAGAAGCACGTACGTTTTCTTCTCCGTCAGCATTTTTCTCGTCAGGGTTGGTGGGAAATATTTCGAAAATATTGTGGCCTAAAATATTTTTCCGTTCTGTCATAGTTGCTTTCAAGAAAACTTCAGTAGCTGCAACAATATTAAAATTTAGATCTATAACAACTAATAGTGACGGAGAAAGATTAAATAAATCTTTAAAATCGTTTTCAAACATAAATATTCTATTTTATTTCGTTCTAAAAATCCATTTTAGTTCTGTGATACGTTGAAAAGATCACAAAAACTATTGGTTTCCTGCTGTATTGTTCAAATTTAAAAAAACTTGTAAAGTTGAGGAATTCAAAATTAAAATATTTGTTTTATTTCTAATTATTATTTGCATGATAAAACATAAAATGTAATCACTATTTGGTTATTTCTATGCAAAATGATGCCTGCGTTCTTGTCAACCTAATTTTATTCAATTATTTCAAGCATTTCCAAAATGAATATTCCGTAAAGTTGCATTTATTTTATCAAATAATAGTTGATTTTTAAAAGTAAATGTTGCTAAAACATTCTCAAGCTGGTTGCCTTCCTTTGGGTTTATTTCGCCCGAATCTCTTTCTTTTTTTAAATGTTGAATAATCGTTTGTTAGTCATGCCACTCTCTAAGCAACCCAGAAAGTGCATTCTTTTTGGGCAAGAGTTTATTTTTTTTAAGCTTCAGACTTTTTTGATTGAACAGATATTTTTTTAACCATTTCTGAAGGACATCCATTTATTTGTTTTTTAAAGCTTTTTTATGGAGTAATTTTTCAATTTCAGCTCTTTTTTTTGCATGTATCGATATGCTGTTTTTTTATTCGCTTTGGCCAGTACAGAAATGATTTTTAGGTATTTTTTTTGGAGTTTTTTAGCAAAAGACGGATCGATAATCAAAAAGAAATTACTTAACTCTTCCGTTAAGATCTTTTTTAAATCACTCCAGTATTGAATAATAAAATCATAGCTAAAATGCCCTTCAGATAAGGCTTCTTCCATTTAAAGTTCCCTTATTTTTCCGGCCTGAGAAAAAATAAGTTTAAAGGGTTTGATAGTCTTTTTTTGTTTAAAGTCTTTGCAACTAAATTTAACTAAATTAAATAATGCATGTAATTTTTTTATTTGTAATTGAAGAGTATGAAAAGTTTCACGAGTAAAAGACTCTTGCTGCTTTTCTAAGAGAACAGTAATGGTGCTTTCATCGTTTTATAAAATATTTGTCATGGTTTTAATTTAGAATAAAGAAAGGGGAAGTATCTTTTTTTTGAGAAAATGCAGGATTATTATTATTAAACGATTCTCGATACATTTTTTGTTCCTTTTTACTACATAAAATACCAATTCAGCTGGACGAACTGAAATTATGAATGTAAGCAATGGATTTATTATTAAGCTGTTGACTGTATTTTAATTTATTTTTAACCACATTGAAACATAGATTTTAAAAATTCGGAAGGCATTTCGCTTTATTCAAAAAAAATATAATTTAGCGACCCGAGAGCAAAGGTTGAAGTGGCGAAGCAACCCAAAAATTGGGCTATCCGATTCTTTTTTCTCTATGTTTCTATGTGGTTCGATTTTTTTAAAGATTAATTAAAATCTTTGTTGATTACACCTAATTGGTTATTATTATAATTAATTTTAAATAAAGAGTCCAATTTATAGGAGTACATGACATTTGAAAAACTATATTTTATATCTTCCTAAAAAAACAGATTGAAATAAATGGTATCAATTTTTAAACAAATAAGTTCGTTTAAAAATCTTTAAGCAGCTTGTTTTAGATGATAGTTTAGTTTAATTTTCCTTTAAGAATTTCTTTTTTTCGTCAAATTCTTCTTTCGTAATTTCTCCTTTGGCAAATCTTTTTTTTAGGATTTCCAATGGGTTTTCGGTTTTGGTTCGCTGACCGGGAAGATCATACGGAGTTGCGAATATCCATATTAGAATGATTATCCAAAATACCCACCAAAACATATGCATTCCCCAAAAGTGATGTCCGTAATGCATAATAAATTATTTAAATGGTTGAAAATCAATATAAATATACGAAATTTAAGTTGGGAAATTAATTTATTGTATTCAAATTTTGCAGTAGAAAGCTAAAAAAAACCGTCCCGATTTTTGTTTCGAGACGGTTTATTGTAAAATTCTATTTTTTCTTTTTCAATCGATCTTTAAATAGCTTTTCAAATTTTTCCATTTTGGGTTGAATAACCATCTGGCAATACGGCTGATTTTTATTGTTAGCGTAGTAATTCTGATGGTAGTCTTCCGCTTTGTAAAACTTAGTCAGCGGTTCTAAAGTTGTTACGATAGGGCTATCATACACTTTTGCTTTTTTCAAGGCATTGATAATCTTTTGAGCAGCCAATTTTTGCTCTTCATTTTTGTAGAAAATGGCAGAGCGGTATTGTGTCCCCACATCGGCGCCTTGACGGTTTAAAGTCGTTGGGTCATGAACGCTAAAGAAAACTTTGAAGATTTCGTCTAGACTCGTGGTATTTTTATCATATGTGATTTGCACTACTTCTGCAAATCCAGTTCTTCCGGTGGAAACATCCTCATAGCTGGGATTAGAAATTTTGCCACCTGCAAATCCTGATACCGCTGATTTCGCTCCGTTTAGGTTTTCATAAACGGCTTCCACACACCAGTAACATCCGCCAGCTAAAGTAATTGTATCAAAATTGGGTTGTTTTGCAGCTTTTGTAACGTTTTGTCCAAAGATACTAACCGATGTCAGTAAACAAATTAAAAATAAACTCTTCATATTATTTGGTATCAGGTATAAAGTCCAGCGCTATAGAATTCATGCAATATCTTTTTCCGGTTGGTGCAGGACCATCATCAAAAAGATGTCCTAAATGACCACCGCATCTGCCGCAAAGGGCTTCTGTTCTTTCCATCCCAAGAGTATTGTCGGTTTTGTAAATGACACTGTTTTTATTGTCTTGTTCAAAAAAACTTGGCCAACCGCAACTGCTAGCAAATTTGGCGCCGGAGCGAAATAATTTATTGCCACACGAGGCGCAGTAATAAGTTCCTTTTTCATCGATATTCCAATATTTTCCTGTGAAAGGTCTTTCGGTATCGGCATGTCGCATTACTTCATAAACATCTTCGGGTAAGACCTTTTTCCATTCGGCATCCGTAAGGTTAAGTTTTGTGGTATCTGTATTGGAGTAATACTGATTTCCGGGTTTTTTGATTGGAGTTTCCATACTAATAGCTTTTTTAGGATTGTTTTGTTTGTTTGTATTTTGCCCACAGGCAGTAAACATAAATAATGGGAGTAAGAATAGTACACTTAAAAAAAGGGTTGTTGTTTTCATACGTAGGTTTGTTTTTGATACTACAAATGTAAAGTGGTTTTTGACTACAATAAGTCGTCTGCTTTACAAAGTGATAGTGATTTAAGTAAGTTTTAACTATTGTCATATACGAAAAAAAATCACTTTTGGATTTCTAGTTAATAATAATTATCATTATGAACCGATTCGCATATTTATTAAGTGTTTTTTGAATCCGACTTTTTTATACACTTTAATTGCCGAAGCATTCTCGTTGTATACATTTAATAGATGTTCGAACATATTTTGCGAACGGCACCAGTCTTTTAGCGATTCTATGATTTTAGAATAAACACCTATCCCTCTGTAATTCAAATCGGTATATATAAATCTAAAGAAGCATGGGTTTAGTAATTCAAATAGGGCTTTGCGGTCTTTATTCGCGCATATCCGGAACCGATAATTATTTAGTCCGTTTCACCAACCAATACTTCACTACGAGAAGCCAAAATCATTTTCTCAATATCTTAATACTGAATTTTCTCTTCTTTTAAAGTAGGGTAGAAGAAACGTTCGGCTGCAGTAATTCCTTGTTCTAATGCAAGGAGTTTTTTTAAATCAGTACGCCGTGCTTTTCTTATAATTATTTTCTTCATTGTATTAATTGTCTTGGTTATCAAAAGTACAAAAGAATCTTTAAATTGGATTAAATTGCTTTTTATAAAGGTGATACCAAGACAACTCTGCTTCAACAATTCGAAAGAGAACGTTAAAGCGCCTTACAATAATTATATTTTTGTATTTTTGTAAGGCTAAAAATTCCTATGAAAGAAGAAAATGTAATATTAGTTAATGACAAAGATGAGCAGATTGGATTGATGCCAAAGCTTGAAGCACATGAAAAAGCCATTTTGCATCGAGCGTTTTCTGTTTTTGTTTTAAATAGTGAAAATGAAATCATGCTTCAACAACGAGCCAGTCAAAAATACCATTCTCCATTATTATGGACTAATACTTGCTGCAGTCACCAGCGCGAGGGAGAATCTAATATTGCTGCAGGAAGTCGTAGATTGTTTGAAGAAATGGGATTTAAAACGGAACTCAAAGAACTTTTTCATTTTATATACAAGGCACCTTTTGATAACGGTTTGACTGAACATGAACTTGATCATGTTATGATTGGTTATTATGATGATGAGCCAAAAATAAATCGGGAAGAAGTCGAAGATTGGAAATGGATGAAAATAGAAGATGTAAAAATTGAAATGGGAATTCAACCGCAATTATACACTGTTTGGTTCAAAATAATTTTTGATGAGTTTTATCATTTCCTTGAAGACCATAAATTATAATAGGGAAATTATTAAACTAAGATTTCTGAATACAGCAAATCTAATTTCTAATAGCTAAATCTACTTTAAAAAAATGAGAGTTACCATTTCACGAAAAGCCCATTTTAATGCGGCACATAGATTATATAGAAAAGACTGGACTTTCGAGCAAAACGATGCGATTTTTGGCAAATGCAACAATCCTAATTATCACGGACACAACTACGAATTGATTGTTAGTGTAACGGGGGAAATTGACCCAGAGACCGGATTTGTTATGGATGTGAAATTCCTTAGCGAAATTATTAAAGAAGAAGTGGAGAATCAGTTTGATCATAAAAATCTCAATATTGATGTTCCCGAATTTGAAAATTTAAATCCCACAGCTGAAAATATTGTAGTGGTAATTTGGAATAAAATCAGAAAAAAGATTGAACCACAATTCGACTTAGAAGTAATTCTGTATGAAACACCTCGTAATTTTGTAACCTATAAAGGAGAATAATGGAATTAAAAGTAGGAGATAAAATTCCAAATTTTAAAGCAAAAGACAGTAACGGTAACGATTTTGACAGTCAAACCCTAGTTGGTCTAAAACCTATTGTTGTTTATTTTTATCCAAAAGACAATACCCCAGGCTGCACTGCTCAGGCTTGCAGTTTTAGAGATCAATACGAAGATTTCAAGGACTTAGGTGCAGAAGTAATAGGGATCAGCGGCGATAGTGTTGCGTCACATCAAGAATTCACAAACCATTATAAACTGCCTTTTATTCTTTTGTCAGACCCTGATAAAAAAATAAGAAAGCTTTTTGGTGTTGCCACTCAACTGTTTGGCTTAGTTCCCGGAAGAGTGACCTATGTCGCCGATAAGAATGGAGTGATTCAAATGATTTTTGACAGTATGCTGGCCGCAAAACACATTCCGAAAGCATTGAAAACTATAAAAGAATTAGCATAAGAGAATGACAAGTAATTGTTTTGAGAATTAAATTTATTCCTATCCTAAATACCTTTCCACGAAGCTTTAGTGTCAATTATTCTTTTTAAACCGTAATTTGAAAACCAACAGATTTAAATGAATATTTATTTTGCAAATTTGTTAAACAGAAAAACACAAGATGAAATTTTATCCATTACAATTTGAACCCATTTTAAAAGAAAGAATTTGGGGAGGTGAAAAACTAAAAACGGTACTTCATAAGCCAATTACATCAAAGATCACTGGTGAAAGCTGGGAGTTGTCTACAGTAGAAGGTGATATAAGTGTAGTAGTTAATGGGGAATGGAAAGGAAAATCATTAACTATTTTGATTGATAAATATCCAGACGAGATTTTAGGAACGAAAGTACATGCTCGATTTGGCAAACAGTTTCCTTTGCTTTTTAAATACTTAGATGCTCGGGAAGATTTGTCCATTCAAGTACATCCAAACGATGCGTTAGCCAAAAAAAGACACCATTCTTTTGGTAAAACGGAAATGTGGTATATCATGCAAGCCGATAAGGAAGCGAAAATTATCGTCGGTTTTAAGGAGAAGTCGAATCCTGCCGAATATTTAGAAAACCTTAAAAACAAAACCTTACTAGCAATTCTGGACGATGTAAAAGTAAAAGCAGGGGATGTTTTCTTCTTGGAAACAGGGACAGTTCACGCTATTGGTGCTGGATTAGTTGTTGCCGAGATTCAGCAAACCTCTGATATTACGTATCGTTTGTATGACTTTGACCGAGTAGATGCTAACGGGAATACCAGAGAATTGCATGTTGATCTGGCTTTGGAAGCTATTAACTATGATAGGATGGAGGCCAAGAAAGAATATAGCAAAAATGTAAATGAATCTAATGAAGTTGTGGATTGTTCTTATTTTACTACTAATTTTATTCCTTTAGACGGAGAAATTAGTGTTTCTAAAACGGGAGAAACCTTTACTGTATATATGTGTGTGGAAGGATCATTTGAAATTATGCAAGACAATTCGAAATTGCAATATGTAAAAGGAGATACGGTTTTACTTCCTGCTGCAATGAATTCATTCACTCTCAATGGAAAAGCTTCAATTTTAGAAATTTACATTTCATAGTCGGTAATAGAAAGATAATGTGTACTTTTGCAGACGCAAATTAAAAATCCAAATTAAAAAAGATAAAAATGGCAAACGTTAAAAATTTAAAAAAAGACATCAACTACGTTTTAGGAGATATTATTGAAGCAGTTTACTTGTTCGAAATTTCTACAACTGGAAAACCAACAACAGAAACTAACGATTTAATTGACGAAGCTATCGCTGCTTTTGACGCTTTGATCACAAAAGTGAACGCAAAAAAGGTAGAGGATAAAAAAGCACACTTCAAACAAATTAATGTTGAATTGGAACAAACTGCTAATCAATTGATTGCTAAAATCAACGAATTGTAGTTAAAAAAAAAGCAAAAAAAGTTTGAATTTGTTTTGGAAAACAGAAATTCAGGCTTATATTTGCACCCGTAATGAGTCGCCAGCGTAGCTCAGTTGGCTAGAGCAGCTGATTTGTAATCAGCAGGTCGTGGGTTCGAGTCCCTCCGCCGGCTCTTAATAAAACCATCTAACTTTTGTTAGGTGGTTTTTTGCTTTTATAATAAAAGGCAACAATAAATTTTAATTCACAGCATAAAAAAACCGTCCCTATTTATCGAGACGGTTTTCCTTTTTTTTAGGAACTTAGGAATTAGGAATCCATTTATTTTTGGTTTTTGATTTCGGTAACATATTTTGTCAATTTTTTTCCATAAAGTGATTGTGCTACTTTTGGAGACATTGATTTTTGAATCGTATCTAAGTATTTAATATTAATATCATAGATTTCAGATAAGGCAATATAAGGTGATACCTCATAGTTTCTGTTGTTTATCGCAAAATTGGTAGCAAATAAATACTTTCGTTTTATATTGGAATCCTGCTTAGCACTTATACTATCAATTTTTTGTGCGTTGTTACTTTTAATGGCATTAAATCGTTGCTCAATCAAAGTGAGTTTTTCATCATTGAAACGAGAATTTATTTTTTTATAATCTTCAAATAAATCGTTGTTTTTAGATCCTGTAATTTTTGCTCCGGAAAGATATCCTTCTAAGCTGGTTTCAATATTTATATTTCCAGGTTCAGCAAAAAACGAAAGATTATTGTCTAATGAATTGCTCACTCCTCTGTCCAGAAATAAGTATAGCATTTCAGGAGATTTTAATTCTAAGTCACTTTCAAAAGCGGAACTTCCGTCTATATTGATCGTGTCAATAGCAACTAGAGTAGTGTCTACAATTTTTTGAATGTACAATGTCCCTTTTTTTAATCCTTTTATATTTCCGGTAATATGTAAATTAGTTTTTGATTCATTTTTGTTACAAGAGGAAAATAGCACAAGTGTAACGATTGCAATAATAGATTTTTTCATGTGGAGTTATTAATATTTGTTTTTTTGGAACATGGTATCGCCATTCTTTATTATGAATTCGGGCGATTTCATTGGTGTTTATATTTTGCGCAAAATAAAGAAAATTGTTGGAATGATTTGGTAAGATGTCTAAATTTCACAAAAAAAATCCCAATTTATTTCTAAATTGGGATTTATTGAATTCTTGAAAAGTATTATCCTTTAAACCAAGCTTCTTTTAATTTGGTTTTACTTGCATCTGTTGCTTTGAGGCTGGCTTTTTCTTCATAAGGAAGTTTTACTTTTCCTTTGATTACTTGTTCTTTACCATCTCGTTTAACTTTTACGGTAATAGCATCGTTCTCTTTCCAAGTTTGACTTGCGCCAATCATATCATAAATATTATCCAAAGTGTACGATTTTTCATTAATTGCCATTAAAATATCACCGCCTTTTAGACCAAGATTTTTATAAAATTCGTTTAACTCTATATTTGGTAAAATAATAATTTCTTTGGTTTCCTGATTTACGGTTATGTATGGAGTTTGTCCTTTTAAGAAAACGTTACCGGCTACTTTTTCCATAGAATTTGTAACGCCAACTTTTGCCAGATACGTTGAATAAGGGATTGGGGTTGTTCCAGAAACATAAGTCGTTAAAAAAGTTCCTACTTCAGGATACGTTAATGACGTAATTTTTGCAAAAAGCTCTTGGTCATTAAACGGTTTTGCAGGGCCATATTCATTTGATAATTTTTGCATCAAATCAAGAATTCCTCTTTCTCCGTTACTTTTTTCTCGAATAATGATATCCAGACACATTCCAATAAGTGCTCCTTTTTCATATACATTCAAGTATTGGTCTTTGTAAGGTTTCGTCAATACATTAGCACTCATAACGGTAAATGACATGGTATCATTCAGCGTATTTGCGCGTGCAATTTTTTCTGCCATACGGGTATAAAACTCTTCTTCGGTAATTAATCCTTGATTTATTTGAAAAAGATTCGCAAAATATTCTGTTACGCCTTCATACATCCATAAATGTTGGGACATTTTAGGCGCATTATAGTCAAAATATTGAATCTCTTTAGAGTGGATGGACAATGGAGTCACAATATGAAAAAATTCATGCGAAACGACATCTTTCATCGATTTTACTAATTCGTCTTTTGGCATTAACTCTGGCAATACTACTGTAGTTGCTGTAGGATGTTCTAATGCACCAAATCCTTTAGCATCGTTTTCCTGCATGGAAGACAGGTATAACAAAACGCTGTATTTTTTAGTAGCATTTATTTTGCCTAAAAAATTCTTTTGAGCTGTCATCATTGTTTTCATCTCCGGAGTAATACTTTCGGCAGTATATTTACCTGTAGGAGAATAAACGCCAATCAAAATTTCCATTCCATCAATTGTAAAAGTAGTATAATCGGGTTTAGCATACATGATTGGGTTCTCAACCAATTCAGCATAACGAGAAGTTATAAATGTATCCGATGTAGTGCTTGGGTCCTGATCAGTCATAGAGGTAGCTCCCCAAAGTGTAGCCGGATGAGAAATCGTAACTTTATAAGGTGTAGACATATAATTTGTAAAATAACCCACAAAACAATGTGTGTTGAGCATTACGTTTTTACCAGCATCAATATTAGATCCTGCAGGTGAAAAAATTTCATCATCTCCAAATTTTTTCCCAGTTTCGGTATCAAATGAGTCATTTACCAAATAAGTAATCTTGTCTAAAGTTTTTGCAGTAGCAATTGACCAGGAATTAACATCAATTTTCTTTACGGTCAATAAATTTCCTTTCTTATCATATGCCTTTAGATCATCGATATATCTACCGTAGTTGTCTTCTGAGTACGTTCCAGGAACTGTCTTTGGAATTTGGTACATAATTTCATCCTCAGAAATTGAAGGGGCATTTACAGTCACCATGACCTTATCATCTTTTATGTCAACCAGGTTGATGTTTACTGAAACCTCTTTTTTTGTCGAAGAAGAAATTGAAGTACTTGCCGTTTTGCAGCTCCATAGTACAGAAGCGAAGGCAAAAACGAAGATTATTTTTTTCATTGTTATTTTGTTTTAGCGATTAGTCTTTTTTTGGAAGAATTGTTACGGCTTATAATGATTTTATAAAAAGATTGATAGCGGTTACTAATTTTTCGGTTATGGGCAAATTGGGATCAGAGTATGATTTCATATTCTCTGTATCGTCTCCTTTTATATTTTTAAAAATGTGATTCATGTCTTCTATAATGACAAGCTTAGCTTCTGGTTTTGCTTTTTTTAGTAATTCAGCGTCCGAAATGCTAACTTGCAAATCTTTAGTTCCATTAATTAGTAACACAGGAATTCCCAGTTTTTTAATTTCATTTTGTGGATTATATTTTATCCAGGAAATCATGTAGGGTTGGACACTTTCTCTAAAAAGGGAGGCCAGCATTTTATTTTTTAATTCGAATGTTTGTCCACTTTTAAGGATTTCCAGATCTTTTTGCACTTCGTCTTTTAGAGAAGGAGCCTGTTTTTCTATTTGCTCTACTATAACAGCATCGATAGTTCTTCCGGCTCCAGCCAATGAAATAAAGGCATCGGCATTTTTGTTAGCAGCAATCATCCCTATCAAAGAACCTTCACTATGACCGACAACTATTATTTTGCTGTATTTTTTTTGCTTTTTAAAGAAGTGAATAACTTCTTTGGCGTCATTTATGAAATCATCAAATGAAAGTGCAGCCTCATTTACAGTTCCAGCAGCCATTTGTGCAATAATTCTTTTGTCATAAGAAAAAACAGCTTGGTTATTTTTAGACAAATCTTCTGATAAATATTTTAATGAATTGTTGGTCATTCCTTTCTGATTACCGTCTCTGTCAGTAGGACCGGACCCTGCAATCAGAATAATAAGATTTGTTTTTTTATTCTCTTTAAGCGGGGAATAGAGCGTTCCTTTTAATATGGGATTGATTATTATTTCTTTTTTGTCAACGGAGGTCAAATCTGTTTTTTCTTGAGAAAAACCCAAGGTTGAAAGCAAAATCAAGAAAGCGAATATTGATTTTTTCATTTTATTTAGTGTTTAATAAGCTTATTGCCTCTTCCGGATTTTCAACTTCGATAATTAGTTTATTGTAATAGGAATCTTTGAGTTCGACAATAATTGCATTTTTTTTATTGCAGACATCCCAAAAATTGCGTTTTCCTTTTTTTATATAAGTTCCAGCAGTAATAACCCATGGTAATTGGATACCTGGAATTTTCCAACCGATCCAAAAAGTAAATTCATCGTTGCTTTGATAAGCTCGGATTATTTGATCTTTGGAAACTCTAATCTTATTTTCGAACGCCCAAAATTTATGACTTCGGAGAATGTCAAAAATAAATTCATTTTCGTTTGATGTTACTGAAACCATTATTGCGTTTGTGAAAAGTTAGTTGGCATAAAAACAAAAACTCCTGAATTACAGGAGTTTCATTTTTAATCAAGTTTGTTTTTTATGTAATATTTGCCATCCAAATCTTCATCAAAATCATCTATTTTAACGGGTTTTGGTTTTGGTTTATTTGCAGTAGCTTTCTTTTTCCACATTTCAAATTTTTCTGCAGGCATCTTCTTTTTCATGATTTCTAAAACCTCTTTTTCTACCAAACCAAATTCTTTTTTGATGATTTCAAAAGGATTTTTTTCTTCAAGGGCCATTGTAACAAGTTTTTCTGTTTGTTCCCAGTTCAATTCTTTGCGGTTACTCTTTTTCATCACGTGAAAATTAATTCAAATAAGTTGTTAATGATTAATAAATTACATTTCTAATTATCATCCAATATTAAGAAAAAAAATAATTACTTCCTGTCAAAAGCACATTTTTTTTATTCTTTTTAATTCTTTTCTATTTTGTGCGGTTTTTGAAACGGGATTTTCAATAAATTTTTCAAATTATTGTGTTCTTCGGGTTTTGGATGTGTATCTATCCCATAGATGATTTCTTCTTTTGGGAGTGTCATAAAAGTACCAAAAAGACGGTCCCAGACAGAAAATATATTTCCGTAATTGCTATCTGTATAGGGTAAAACATGATGATGATGTACTTTATGCATATCTGGTGATACGATAAAATAACTAAGTATAGTATCCAGTTTTCTGGGAATCGAGATATTTGCATGATTAAATTGTGTGGCAACAACAGATAAGGTCTGGTATAAGAAAACCATCCACATGGGGCTTCCTACAAGTAAAACACCCAAAGTTGTAAACGTAAAGCGAATAATGCTTTCGCCAGGATGATGCCTGTTAGCCGATGTCGTGTCTACCCAGGTATCGGTATGATGAATCAGGTGAAAACGCCACAAAAATTTCGCTTTATGCTCCACCAGATGTACTAAATAGGCACCAATTAAATCCAATAAAAGCAATCCGATTAAGGTATAAAGCCATACAGGCATCTCCGGTAGCCATTGTAAAATTCCAAAATGGTTTGCAATGGTCCAATCTGCAGTTTGTAATAAAATAAAAGCCAAAAAGAAATTTATAATGATGGTTGTCAGCGTCAAAAATATATTAATACTTGCATGATGCCATTTTTTATAAGTAAAATTGAAAAGCGGAAAAGCATTTTCGATTAACCAAAAAATAGTAATACCACTTACCAGAATCAAACTTCGGTGTGAGGAAGGAATCGTGGAAAAATAAGAAACAATATCATTCATAATTTGATTATTTATTTCAAATCTAATAATTTTTAGTGAAATAAAATTTATTTGATTACACGAAATGTCAAATTTATTCTGGGACCTACAGGTTTACTGGTTTTAGGGATTTGATGTTTCCAGAAATGCTGTGTTGTTCCTTTCATTAGTAATAAACTCGCGTGTTCCAGAACAATACTTTTTTTCTGGTCTTTACAGGAATTGTGTTTAAACTGAAAAGTACGTTCGGCACCAAAACTCACTGAAGCAATTATCGGGTTGGTTCCTAATTCTTTTTCATTATCGGCGTGCCAGCCGTTACTGTCTTTTCCGTCGCGATAATAATTGAGTAAAACAGTAGTGAAATTTGTATCGGAAACACTTTCTACCTTTGATTTTATCTTTTGCAAAAGCAAATTCCAAACGTGCGGTTGCATTTTTATATTCGAATAGGAATAGGATTTTCCTTCATTGCCAATCAAAGCTGTTAATCGCGGTTGCGGATACGTTTTACCGAAAACGCGAATGTCATCTTGTTGCCACGGAATTTCATTTAACAACTCCGCGTAAATTGAATCAGATTCTTCTTTGTCAAAAAAATGAGGGTAATAAATGACCTCTGCGTCAGGCAAATTAAGGAAAATGGGGTCAGGAATGTTTTCGAACAGTGATTTCAATTTTTAGGTATAAAGATAGGCCCAGTAAATCAATCCCAATTGTAAAGGCATTCGCAAAATCAAAGCCCATTTTGGCAAACCCATTCTTGCTTTCTCGTTAAAATACATGTAGAGATGTGTGGGGAAAACAGCTATTAATAAGGCGATAACTCCCCATGCAGCATAATTGGAGAGTATAGGAAAACAGAGTCCAATACCTAAAATTATTTCGGCCAATCCACTTATAGAATTCAATAATTTTGGATTTGGAAAATAGGAAGGAATGATTTTAAGATACAGTCTTGGATTTCTGAAATGGTTTAATCCTGCGATGAAGTAAATAAAAGCCATTGCATATAAATGCCAAGGTAAATTCATAATATAGTTTTATTACGAATTTATAAAAAAATCATTGTAGTTGGTGATTTTATTCTAAAAATAGGAATTATAATTTTCTCTTAAAGTTCACGTTCATGATTATAATGGCCAAAATAATCAAGACAATTCCAAACCATTGGATTGCATTGACATTTTCGTTTAGAAGGAAATAAGCCATCATAACAGAAACAGGAAGTTCCAGAGCTGAGACTATGCTTCCTAATCCAATGCCGGTTAATGGAAACCCGGCATTAAACAATAAAGGTGGAATAACAGTTCCAAAAAGAGCCAATACAATTCCCCATTTCATGAAAATATCAAAATTGAAAGGCGTCGTTTGTGTTGCAATCCCAAATCCAAATATAATTACGGCTCCGCCCAAAAGCATATACAAACTGCGTTGCGGTGAGGAAACGTGGGTTGCCACACGATTAGCGGTAAACATAGTGGTAGTAAATGATACGGCTGAGAAAAGCCCTAAAACGATACCGTGCCAGTCTAATTCTATTTTGCTTTGTATAAGATTAGTCGCGAGAGCAGTCCCAATTAAAACGATAAGTACCGATATGATTTTTTGTGTAGAAGGTATTTTTTTTTCTAAAATCATTTCGAATAAAACACCCATCCAAACGGTTTGCATCAACAAAATAATGGCAATCGAAACTGGAATATATTTGATAGCCAAATAATAAAAAATACTAGTCATTCCTAAAGAAGTTCCGGCTAGCATTAATTGACCTATGTTTTTCTTAGATGCTTTTACTACTTGCTTTCCTTTTTTGGCTTTTTGAAAGACATTAATAAGCAAGAGGGCAAGTAATCCATATACAAATTGTGCGGTTGTTACTTCGGGTGTGGTAAAACCTTCACCATAAGCTATCTTTACAAAAGTGGCCAGCATTCCATAACTCGTTGCGCCCAATCCCACTAAGAAAACTCCTTTTAATACGCTATTCTTTGTCATTTTTTAAATTTTTAAGCGGGCAAAGATAGGGTTTAGTTATTAGTATGAATTATAAATTAGGAGTAAGATTTGAGTTTTGGACTTTAATCCTAAAAATAAATTTGAAAAATTCTCGTGTTATTTTTCTCCTTTCTCGACTAAATCACTCAAATGCAGACGCAATGCATCCACTGAAATATTAATTTCCCAAAAGGACAACCCTAAAGAAATTAGCAGGGAAAACAAACTCAATCCAAAAAGATAAATACTGGATACCTGCTGTTCTAAAAATAACATCATCATAGCGAAAACGGATAAAAATAAACTCATAACACCAGCCATCTGCATGTAACGAATAAGTGTTAATCGCAAGTTGAGGTTTTTTATTTCCAATAAAATCATCTTGTTTTCCTTCTCTTTATATGTTTTTTTCAATCCTCTGACAATAGTGGCAACGGTCAAAAACCGATTGGTGTAAGCCAATAATATTAACGAAGTAGCCGAGAAAAGGAGGGCAGGAGTTTCTATATGTAAAGTCATTTTTTGTTGTATTTAAATTGATTTAAAAAAGGCAATAATCAAAGGTAATTATATCTTGTAAATTTGTTCAAAACAGGAGCCTACCTTAATTAAAGCAAAAGTAAATAACATCCTATTAATAAGATATTCCTAATCCATGAAATTTTAATAAAGGATTTAAATAATATTGATCGTGCTCCATTTTTATTAAAATTAGTATTGATGTAGCTAATGAAAATATACATTAGAAATCAAGATTAACATTCTAGACGTATTTATGTTAAATTTACCTATTGAAATTTAAATTATGAAACAAAAATTAAGACAGCGGATCAAGAATATATTGGAACATCAGATAAAACATATGGGTACATTTACCAGTGGTATTTATGTGTTTATTATTGGTTCTGTTTTATTGACGATTGATTATTATGTTGATTTTGGAATGAAATTCAAAATCAATGAAATGGAAATTTATAATCGGCTGATTCCGGTTTCTACGATTTTAATCTCTATTCTTATTGGAATTTCACTAACTACCTTTTCTGTTATTTTTGTTGTAATGCAACTCGCATCTTCTCAGTTTTCACCGCGAATTTTGAGGCATTTTTTATCAAATAATATTAAAATGCAACGATTTATTGGATTATTTGTGGGTACAATTTCGTTGTGTATTTTACCACAGTTGGCTTCCGTTTTTTACCAAACTTCGTTTCTTTTGACACTTACTATAGGCTCTCTTCTTGCTTTTTATTGTTTAGTGTGGTCTTATCCTAACATGATTAGCTATTTAAGTATAAATATGAATGTCTCCAGTATAACAAATGGAATTAAATCGGAAATGGTTGAAGAGATCAACGTGTTGTATCAGGAAAATTGGAGTGTTGGAAAAAATCTGCTTTACAAACGTTCCAAAATAAACCAAAATAAATTTCAAATAAAAATCGTAAGTCCATTTGAAACGGGCTATTTGGATAGGGTGAATTATAAAAAATTGGAAAAAATAACGGAATATATCAATAATTCTGATGTGGGATTATTTTTTGAAAACGCATATCAAAAACCTATTGTAGGGGAATTTATTATGAAAAATACCACTACGCTTATGGTATTAGTTTTTAGTGAGGAACTCCAAATGAATCAGATAATTCGTTTGAAGAAAGATGTAGGAGCGATTGTCAGCAATACTTTTAGAGTTAAATTGTTTAGAAGTCATACTCAAGATGTGAATTTTGGTGTGAGAAAATTGGTAGACATTGCCATAAAAGCCATTTCTCCTGCGGTTAATGATCCAACTACCTGTTTGAATTGTATAGACCAAATTGGGGAAATAGCAAAAGAGTTAGCAATACGAGAATTCCCTTCTACTGATTCCAGGACTTTGGAGTCTAAAAAAATACAAGTAAACGAATTTAATTTTGAAGAATTTATTGACTTTTGTTATGATCAGATTTTTCAGTGGGGAAAGGAGGATCCTACTGTGGTTAAAAGAATCATCAGATCAATCAGAATTATTTTACCATTAGTTGACAATCCTTTTAATTTAAAAATTTTAATTCAACAAGTCGAAGAAATGGATCTTCTTGAAATTTATAACTTATTACAATACAAAAAAGGAAAGCTAAAAATCTCAAAGGAAAAATTAGTAATTGTAGAGAAGGAATTGTCCAAGTTTAGGCAAAAAGCAAAATTGCAAATTGCAAAGCTAGAGCTAAAAGGAGTTCTCGATCATTACGAGATAAATCATTATTCCGATAATTTAGAAATTACAACTGCTGAAATTGAAGCAATTAAATATCTTAAAGCCTACAAAACTGTAGAGGAAACTATTTATAAAAATGGAAATGAATTAACATAAAAAGTTCCAAAATTGAAAGTTAGCAGCGTTAAGCATGATTTGGTGAATATTTTATGATCTTATTATTGGCGCGATAGTCAAAACGACTGTAAGGTGCAAATGAAATAATCAAAACTGAAAATAAACAAGGCAGGAGTTTCAATCTGCAAAATTATCTTGTTCAAAAATTATGTTTATTCCTATAATATTTAAAGTAGTTTATTAAATAATCCAATTAAATTTTTGTTCGATAATTCTTGTTTTTTCTTCTTCAATAAATTTTAAATACGCTTTGGCCACAGGCGAAAATTTCTTGCCTTTCAACCAAATTAAATTCCAGTTGGACCGAATTGGTAAGCCTTGTACCGGAATGATTTGCAAGCTACCATTATTGAGTTCGTTTTTTATACCAATTAAGGGCATAATGGAACATCCAAGTCCGGCCAATACTGCTTGTTTTACCGCTTCGTTTGAAGTAAGCACCATTTTTTTTGGAACAGTTAACTGATTATTTTCTATAAATTTTTCCATTACATATCTAGTTCCGGACCCTTGCTCTCGATAGATTATTGGTAAGTTTTCAATTATTTTTTTATCTTGAATCCCGTTCCCTACTTTTTGATCAATGTTGGCAACAAGGAAAAGAGCATTAGGCATCAATTCTACTTTTTCAATTTGTAAGGTTTCTGGTAAAACGGAAACTAAAGAAAAATCTACTTCATTTTTTTCTAAATTTTTTAGCACTTTAGTTTTATTCGTCACATCAAGAAGTAATTCAACACCTTGATTTTGATTTAGAAAATCAGATAAAAAATAAGGAATAACGTATTTACCCGTTGATACAACTGATATTTTCAGTCGTCCTGCTAATCGTCCCTTGAATGCCATTGTTTTGTAATTGATGGCATGTACTTCGTTTAGAATTTTTTCCGCAGCCATGGCAATTTCTTTTCCAAAATCGGTCACGTATAGTTTTCGTCCGATTACTTCTGTAAGTGGAACATCAAACTGTTCTTGAAAATTTTTTAATTGAATGGATACGGCGGGTTGTGTAAGATGCAGTTCTACTGCTGCCTTAGTAATACTCTTGTTTTGGGCTATTTTTAAAAATACCTGTAGTTGGTGGAGCGTATAGTTCATAAATAATTTTTATGCTTATCATTACAAATATAAATAAAAATTTATGGATAGGCCATTTTATCTTTGTGCAAACAAATAAATAAAAAGATGCAAAGAATAACAATCGCAAAAGGAGACGGAATAGGACCTGAAATAATGGATGCTACCTTGAAAATTATTAAAGCAGCGGGAGCGCAGTTAGAATTTGACGAAATTGAAGTTGGTGAAAAAGTATACTTAAAAGGTAATACTTCTGGAATCGAAAAATCGTCTTGGGAAACTATAATAAACAATAAAGTTTTTCTTAAAGCTCCAATAACGACTCCACAAGGCGGGGGTTATAAAAGTCTGAATGTTACAACCAGAAAATTCTTAGGATTGTATTCTAATGTTAGACCATGTATGAGTTTGCATCCTTTTGTGGAAACAAAGCACCCTAAAATGGATATTGTCATTATTCGTGAAAATGAAGAAGATCTATATGCAGGTATTGAACATCAACAAACCGATGAAGTTGTTCAGTGCTTGAAAATTATCAGTCGTCCGGGGTGTGAAAAAATTGTTCGCTATGCTTTTGAATATGCCAAACAGTATGGGAGGAAAAAAGTCACTTGTTTTACAAAAGACAATATCATGAAGCAAACTGACGGATTATTCCATGAAGTGTTTGATGAATTAGCGAAAGAATATCCTGAAATTGAAAATGAACATTGGATTATAGATATTGGTGCCGCGAAAATGAGTGATACACCAGAAGATTTCGATGTCATAGTGACTCTAAATTTATATGGAGATGTAATTTCAGATATTGCCGCACAAATTGCAGGATCTGTGGGATTGGCAGGCTCAGCGAATATAGGAGAAGAATGTGCCATGTTTGAGGCGATCCATGGATCAGCACCCAGAAGAGCTGGACAAAATGTAGCGAATCCTTCGGGATTGTTGCAAGGAGCAGTACTGATGTTAAATCATATTGGGCAAAACGAGGTGGCTAGCACAGTACAGAATGCATGGTTGAAAACTCTGGAAGATGGTATCCATACTTATGATATATACAAAGAAGGGGTAAGTAGCGCAAAAGTAGGAACTGCAGAATTTGCGGATGCAGTTATTTTAAATTTAGGGCAAAAACCGAAACAGCTTCTTGCGGTAGATTATAAAAATGGTCAACCCCTACATCTACCAAAATATAAGAAAAGACCAGCTGCCAAAAAAGATTTGGTCGGTCATGATGTTTTTGTGCATTGGAATGGAACTGAACCTGATGTATTAGCAGAGATGCTTAAAAATATAGGAACTGTAAACTTAAAACTGAATATGATTACCAATAGAGGAATCAAAGTTTGGCCAGAAGGATTTAAACAAACATTTTGTACGGATCACTGGAGATGTCGTTTTAAAGCTGAGGATGGCAAAATAGTTAGTAAGAATGAAATTATTGAATTGTTACAGCAATTTATAGACGCGGATATTGATAGTATTAAAACTGAAAATTTATATAAGTTTGATGGTAAAATTGCATATTCATTGGGTCAGGGCCAATAAGAAAGATTTAGCCACTATTTATTTGAGAAAGGATATGCCATTAGATGGAGGAAAGAATTTATTAAGAGTAGGTTTTGTTAATCTGTTCATTTAAGAAAAAAAAATTAATTATTATGAAAAATAAAAACATTATTTTGTTCATTGGAGCGATATGGCTCATCTGTGGAATCCTTTTGACTATCCTTGAGCCCAAAAACATCTTTTTTACTTTATTTTTGGGAATCGGAATATTTTTTACTACTTACAAATTACCAAAAACTCAAAAATTATTATATAATAGCTATGGAAAAAGAATATCAATTTAAGCTAGTTGAAGGTCAATTCGCACCATCGGAAGCGGGTAAAGTACTATTTTCGTTAATCAATAATAAGATTAATTATCATAATTTAGAAAAATTTAGTAATCAAATTCGATTTGATGAAGACAATTCGCATTCAAAAACGAGGCTCGAAACTCTTTCTGAGGCTTCAGCTTACATCAAAGATCTCATCAGCGAAGCATCCTTAAAAAATATGGAGCTAAAAATTGAAGGTGTAATTCAAATTGTACTCCAACCCAAAAGCAAAACAGAAGTGGATGTTTAAAGACAGGAAATTGCTTATTGCAACCAAACATCACAAAGAGCAGGTGATTGCTCCAATTTTTGAAAAAGGTTTAGGTGTTCACTGTTTTGTTCCGGAAGAGTATGATTCGGATATTTTCGGCACTTTTTCAGGCGAAGTGGAGCGAAAAAACACGGCGTTAGCAACGGTTAGAGCTAAATGTTTGACGGCAATGGAGGAATTTGATTGCGATTTAGCAATAGCCAGCGAAGGTTCTTTTGGTTCACATCCTTCTATTTTTTTTGCGCAGGCTGATGATGAGTTTTTAATTTTCATCGATAAAAAAAACGATTTACAAATCATTGCCAGAGAACTCAGTTTGGAGACTAATTTTTATGGAGAAAAAATCCATAATAAAGAAATGCTCTTGAATTTTGCAAACAGAATTCAATTCCCGTCACATGCCGTAATTTTGAGAACCGAGGCGAATGACTTAACTGCGATAAGTAAAGGGATCACTACAATGAGTCAATTGGAGGATACTTTTCAGCAGATAATGAACATGCATGGGAGTGTTTATGCTGAAACCGACATGCGTGCGCTGTATAACCCTACTCGTATGGGCGTGATAAAAGTAGCGGCGCAAAAATTATTGGAAACTATAAAAACCGAATGTCCAAGCTGTAAAACACCTGGTTTTTGTGTCACAAATGTCAAACAGGGCTTGCCTTGTTCCTGGTGTTCAGCGCCCACAAGATCTACCTTGAGTTTTATTTATGGGTGCAAGAGCTGCTCTTTTATTTCCGAAAAAATGCATCCACATCAAAAAACAACTGAAGAACCAGAATTTTGTGATTTCTGTAACCCTTAATACATGAGTATAATTAGTAATTCAATTACAAAAGCTGTTGCCCTTTTAAATGAGGAGCAAATCATAGGAATTCCTACCGAAACGGTTTATGGTCTAGCAGGGAATATTTACAGTTCAAAAGCCATAAAAAGTATCTTCACAATGAAACAAAGACCACTGTTTAATCCCTTAATTGTTCATATTAAGTCGGTAAATGATTTGCATGAAATAGCAAGAGCCGTTCCTGAAAAAGCCTTAATTTTAGCGAAAGCTTTTTGGCCGGGACCTTTAACTTTGGTTTTAAAAAAGCAAATTGCCATTCCGGATCTAGTTACTGGTGGCAAAGATACTGTAGCGGTCAGGGTGCCAAATCATCCATTGACTTTGGCGCTGCTGAATCAGTTAGCCTATCCTTTAGCTGCTCCAAGTGCTAATCCTTTTGGCTGTATCAGTCCGACTACAGCAGCACATGTAGCCGGTTATTTCAAAGATTTGTTGCCATTGGTTTTGGATGGAGGAGCTTGTGAAAGGGGAATAGAATCGACCATCGTAGGATTTGTAAACGGTGAGCCTGTTGTATACCGCTTGGGTTCTTTGGCTTTGGAGGATATTGAAGCAATTGTAGGACCGGTAAAAATGATTACCCACGATGAAATCGCTCCAGCGGCACCAGGCATGTTTTCTAAGCATTATGCGCCTTTGACGACCACTTTTTTGACAGCTGATGAGATGGAAAAGCTGAAAACGTTTCCGCAGCAAAAAATAGGAGTTTTAGTATTGCAAAAAGAGATTGATGATCCAAAAATTGTGCAACAGGAAATTTTATCTTCCACAGGAAATTTAGCAGAAGCGGCGTCGCAATTGTATGCTGCTTTGCATCGATTGGATAATTGCCATCTCGACTGCATTATAGCGGAACGATTTCCAGATGTTGGCTTAGGCAAAACGATAAACGACCGACTGCAAAGAGCCACAAAAAAATAATATATGGATACTATTATCAGAAACGCAACTGTAGTTAACGAAGGTCAAATACGTGTTTTAGATGTGTTGATATCAGCAGAAAGAATTGAAAAGATAGCTCCATCGATTGTCGTAAACCCAGCTAAAAAAATCATCGAAATTGACGCAACAGGACTTTATCTGTTACCCGGCGTGATTGATGATCAGGTTCATTTCAGAGATCCCGGATTAACCCATAAAGGCACCCTTTTTACGGAATCTGTGGCAGCTGTGGCTGGTGGTATCACCTCCTTTATGGATATGCCCAACACGATTCCCAATACGCTGACACAAGAATTATTAGAAGAAAAATACACGATGGCGGCGGAGAAATCAATTGCTAATTATTCGTTTTTTATGGGTATTTCAAAAAATAACTTGGAAGAAGCTTTAAAAATAAATACCGAAAATGTATGTGGAATTACAGATGATGGGCTTTATTTTAATAATGATGAGGGGATTTTAGCCAATTATCCAGAATTTTTGGAGCAACTTTTTTCAAGAACCGACACGTTGGTGGCTTTGCACAGTGAAGATGATTCACTGATAAAAAAGAACACGGAGGATTATAAACGCCTTTACGGAACTGAAATTCCTTTTTTTTATCATTCCCTTATTCGGGATGAGGAAGTTTGCCTAAAAGCTACCAAGAGAGTACTTTCTATTGCTGAAAAATACCACACTCGCTTACATTTATTTCATATCTCAACTTTGGCGGAAGCCAAATTATTCGATAATAAAAAGCCAATTAGAGAGAAGCGAATCACCGCCGAGGCTTGTGTGCATCATCTTTGGTTTTCAGATGCCGATTATGATAGACTGGGCTCCAAGATCAAATGGAATCCCTCCATAAAAACAGAGCATGATAGAAAAGGTTTACTGCAGTATTTGCTCAATAATTCAATAGATATTATTGCAACGGATCATGCTCCTCATACAGTTGCCGAAAAAGCAGGAAATTATTTTCAGGCGCATTCAGGCGGACCATTAGTGCAGCATGCGCTTTTAGCAATGTTAGAATTATTTCATCGTGGCGAAATTCCTTTGGAGAAAATTGTAGAAAAAATGAGCCATAATGTAGCCGAAATTTACAAAATAAAAGAACGAGGCTATATAAGGGAGGGCTATTTTGCGGATTTAGTTATAGTCGATTTAAATAAAAAACAGGAGGTAACCACAAGTTCTCTTTTATATAAATGCAAGTGGTCTCCTTTTGTAGGACAGGTTTTTAAAAGCAGCATTATTTCAACTTTTGTAAATGGAAATTTGGTTTATGAAAAAGGACTTGTAAAGACAGATATAAAAGGAAAAAGATTGCGATTTGAAAAAATAAGATAGTCAAAATGTGTAAAATAATTTTAAAATAATTAAAATATGAATCTTAGTTTATTACTGGATAATTTAACTAATCCGGCCTTGTTGTTTTTTGTTTTGGGAATTATAGCAGTCTATGTCAAAAGTGACTTAGAAATTCCTGAGAATACCTCTAAATTTATATCGCTGTACCTTCTTTTTTCAATTGGTTTTAAAGGCGGACAGGAATTAGCTCATAGTCACTTTACTCTAGATATACTGTGGTCGATCGTTTTTGGGGTATTGATTGCAGTATTAATTCCATTCTATACATTTTTTATTTTAAAGAAAAGGTACAGCATTGAGAATTCGGGCGCTATTGCGGCGGCTTATGGATCCGTGAGTGCAGTTACCTTTGTAACAGCCATCTCTTTTTTAGAAATTCAAAACTACAATTTCAGCGGTCACATGGTTGCTGTAATGGCACTAATGGAGGCTCCAGCTATTATTATTGGGGTAATCTTAATTCGGCTGTTTAGTAAAGAACATGTTCAGAAAACTAAAATGAGTACAATTGTTAAACACTCGTTTACTAACGGAAGCGTACTCTTGATTCTTGGAAGTTTGGTTATTGGGTTTTTGGCCAGTGAGCAACAGGCTTTAGGAATTAAGCCGTTTACCACTGATATTTTCAAGGGGTTTTTGGCTTTATTTTTATTGGATATGGGAATTGTTAGTGGACGAAAATTAAATGATTTTTTCAAAAGTGGCTGGTTTAGCGTCTTTTTTGCTGTTGTTTTCCCATTGCTAAACGGATGTATTGTTGCTTTTTTAAGTCAATTCGTTACCGATGATGTTGGGAATCGTTTTATTTTTGCTGTCCTAGCGGCGAGTGCTTCTTATATTGCCGTTCCGGCCGCGATGAAAATAGCAGTTCCAAAGGCGAACCCCGGAATATTTTTACCCATGGCTTTGGCGGTAACGTTTCCTTTTAACATTACTTTTGGAATGCCTATTTATTTTTCAATTGTGTTGTATCACATTTAATAAGGTGCTTTATCCAATGCAGTTTAGTATATTAATTGTTGTTTAAAAGAAGTGCATACCATGGTAATTTTTTAAACAAAAAAACCTGCAAGTTTGCGCTTGCAGGTTTCAATTATTTTCTCTAAAGTTTAGGGAGAAATTTTATCTAATCATCTTAAAACTCCCGTTAGCGCGAATTTGCAATCCGTGCCCATTACAGTGCTCAATTAAAAATGATATACAATCCTTTTTTTTTGAAATTTTTAAATTGCGGATTTTTCTTTACAGATATTCTATGTGTGCAGGGTTGCTAATCCGTGAGATCGAGCTTCTGAGGATGCATAGCCATTAGTACACGATTTTTAAAAATATTCAATAATAAAAAAATAAAAAAATGCCCATATTATTATAAAAAATAGTCCAAGGTATACGTTATTTAAATTTTTATTTAAGTCTTTTTTAATTATTAGTCGGTATAAAATCCAACCTATAAAAACGATTACTAAACCTATTGCCATTACAATTCTTGACATAATTTATTTTTTTTTAGTATGATATGATTAATTCCTGCTAGTGCCTATTGCAATTTATATTTATTTACTCTTGAGAATGTTGACGAGCGGGACGCTCGCTCTAGCTGGATTTTTTTTTTAATCTTGTAAAAATATCCACCCAACCCATTGTAGTCATAGTAATAAAATAAGCATCTTCGGTTGTTGTGGCTTTATACTTTGTCGACATATTTTGTGTTATTTGTATTGTTTGCTCACTATTGTGGGCACAGTTTGCAAAACTGCGCTAACGATTGTGGTATATCGGCGCGATCGGGAGCTAACGACTGTGGTATATCAGCGCGATCTTGGTTTGCAGAAAATATGATGCGAAACGGTAATTCCACTAAATCACACACTAGCTCAAAACGGCTGTTAGTGGCTGGCAAATTATTTACAATTCTTTTTCTAATTTATGTATTAATTCACGTATTTCAGTTTCGCTCAATTCTGTTTTGTTTCTAATTTTTAATAACTCATTTAGAGCTATAATATGAGCTTTTGTTAATGCACTTTCTTTTTTGACTATTTCATTTGGAATAACACCAATTTGCTCCCAATTATTTTTTGTCAACATTGCAGTAATTTTGCCATTTGGAACTAATAATAGATATTTATTGTCAATAATAAAATGGTCAACAGGATTTGCTGCACCTCCTGTTTGTTCTCCTATTACTTTTGCTATTCCGTATGATTGCAAAAAATATGATAAGCCTTCGGCTGCTGAAAAGGTATTTTTACTTGTAAGAATATAAACCTGTTTATTGAGATATTTTGTTCCTTTTACTTTATTTCGTGTCCAATTTTCAATGTTTTTACCTTTATTTCTATAATATGCATCATATAGTTTTATCTTGTTATTAAAAAAGTAACTACAAAATTGTAGTAACATTCCACCATCGCCACCACGATTTTCTCGTAAGTCAATAATTGATGAATTTGTATTTGCAATAAAATTCATTGCTGATGCCAATGCAGTTTCACTTGCTTTTGGTTCGGCAAATCCTTTGAAATTTATATATCCAATATTTCCATCAAGTCTTTTTATATTTTCAAAACCAAAATTTTCAAGGCTATTGGAAAAATTGTCTGATTTTTGTTGTTCTTTTTCATTTACTATGTTGGGTTTAGTTTGATTATCACTAAAATATTTAACAAAAAAATGTTTATCTTTAGTTACTGTTCTTAAATAAGTAGTTATTTTTTTTGCAAATTCTTCGTTAGTTAAATTTTTAAAATTAGCTGTTTTTATTTCCAAATTTAGTAAAGAATCGGTTTTAAGTGCAATATCAGCGAATATGTAATTATCCTTTATTTTTTCACCAATTTCGGTTAATAAATTTGCTCTGTTTTGTTGAATAGTATCCAAACTTTGACCAAATGAAAAGGTTGACATAAAATACAAAAAGAATAAAAATAAGTTTTTTACATTTTTGATTTTAATTTTGTTAAAATGAAATATTACGCTTGATTTAGTTATTTGATTTAGTTTTCCCATTTTATTTTTTACAGTTCAAGATTATTTTAGTTAGTATTTTGTCAAGAAATTCCATTTCATCTTGTGATAATCCGTCAAGAGCATTTTGTCTGTTTTTGTTTATAATTGGTGATAATAATTCAATTGTTTTTTTTCCTTTTTCTGTGATTTCAAGGTTAAATTTTCTTCTATCTAATTCGTTTATTTTTCTTGTTAGATAATTTTTCTTTACCATTAATTCAATTATTCGTGTAATTGAAGCGTTATCTTTAAAAATTAATTCTGCGATTTCTTTTTGAGAATAATTAGAATTTTTATCGAGAATTATTAGTAATAAGCATTGGTCAACAGTTATATCACTTACAATTTTCCCTATGTTTTTCTGCGAAATTTTCCTATACTCTTTTATTGTTTGTTCAATAGTATAAAGAACAGTTCCTGTTGGATTTTTTTGTTTCATTTAAAATTATTTGATGCGAATATAATTGATATATCAATTATAAAAAAATAATTTAAAATTTATTTTCTGTTTTTTATTTTTGGATTTAAAAAAGGTTTGTTTTTAAAATAATGTTTCTTGTGCAGATTGCTTGCCACTAACTCATTTATATGTATGACAAAACCATACAAAGCCACCCAATTCTGGGTGGGTATGTATGATAACAGTCATACTTTATTTTAATTCAAATATATAAACAATTCTTTACAAAAAGTTAAAATAATTATTTAATAAGTGAACTGGTTTGAGTGGTTTTGATGAATATTATTTTGAAAACAAAAACATCCTAAATAGCCCCGATAGCAGTGAAAATCCTTTGCTTTGGCGTCAGCCAAAAGCAAAGATTGTAGCGCATAGCGGGACGATAGTGATTCTGAAAAACAATCGTTTTGCTCCAAAAAAAAAGCTGCCCAAGGTTGGACAGCTTTAGTATTTTGGATATTCCTAAGCAAGTTTAGAATAGCGATTCACACTTACTTCATAAAATAGGTTCTCTGCTTATTTAATCAGCTCAAAACTTCTTTTCACGAAAGCAGTCAACGCTTCTCCTTTTAATAGGTTTTGTGATAATTTAGCTAAGTCAAGCGCTTGTTTGACCAAACTTTCCTGAGCATCTTTGTCTTTGTTGTTCAGGATGCTTGTTGCCAATTCAGAGTTAGTATTTACTACTAAATTGTACATTTCCGGCATATTTCCCATTCCGAACATTCCACCGCCACCAGACTGACTCATTTCCTTCATTCTACGCATAAATTCTGGTTGCGTGATGATAAATGGTGAAGCATTACTATCTAAAGCTTCCAGTTGAACCGAATAATTTTGTTTCGGAACAATGGCTTCTAAAACGGTTTTCAAGTTGGTTTGCTCTTCCTCCGATAATTTAGAAATAGTAGTTTCCTCTTTCTTGATTAAATTATCAACATGATCCGAATCCACACGTACAAATGTCATGTTGCTGTTATCGCCTTCAATTTTTTGGATTAAATGCGAGATAATAGGAGAATCAAGCAATAATACTTCATATCCTTTGTCTTTTGCAATTTCGATATAAGAGTGTTGCGCTTCTTTATTTCCAGCATATAAAACTACTAATTTTCCGTCTTTATCCGTTTGGTTCGCAGCAAGATTTTCTTTTAATTCTTCCAGAGTGTAATATTTCCCATCAACTGTTGGATATAAAACAAACGCTCCTGCTTTTTCGTAGAATTTATCTTCAGAAAGCATTCCGTATTCTAAAACGATTTTGATATCGTTCCATTTTTGTTCAAAATCTTCACGGTTTTCAGTAAACAACGATTTTAATTTATCAGCTACTTTACGCGTGATGTAATTGGAGATTTTCTTCACCGCAGCATCCGCTTGCAATCCAGAACGAGAAACGTTCAACGGAATGTCCGGTGAGTCTATAACTCCTTTTAACATCGTCAAAAATTCAGGTACAATTCCTTCTACATTATCCGTAACATACACTTGATTTTGGTACAATTGGATTTTGTCTTTCTGAATTTGTAGATCAGAACCTAATTTTGGGAAATACAAAATACCGGTTAAGTTGAACGGATAATCAACATTCAAATGAATGTGGAATAACGGTTCTTCAAACTGCATTGGATATACTTCTCTATAGAAATTTTTATAATCCTCATCTGATAACTCCGTTGGTTGTTTCGTCCAAGCCGGGTTTGGGTTGTTGATGATGTTGTCAACTTCTACTTCAGTAAAAATTTTGTCTTTATCTTCCGCAGCAACTTCTTCACCCTTTTTTTGTTCAATTTTCTCCGTTTTAGTTCCAAATTTAATTGGGATAGGCATGAACTTATTGTATTTGTTCAGTAACTGATTGATTTTTGAATCTTCTAAGAATTCCAGAGAATCTTCAGCAATATGCAAGATAATTTCTGTTCCGCGAGTAGTTTTATCAGCAGGCTCTAAGGTAAATTCCGGACTACCGTCGCAAGTCCAGTGTGCAGCAGGTTCATCTTTGAATGATTTAGTGATGATTTCCACTTTTTCAGCAACCATAAAAGCAGAATAGAAACCAAGACCAAAATGACCAATAATTCCAGAATCTTTAGCTGAATCTTTGTATTTATCCAAAAACTCTTCCGCACCAGAAAACGCAACTTGGTTGATGTATTTTTCCACTTCATCAGCAGTCATACCTAAACCTTGATCGATGATGTGCAGTTTTTTGCCTTCCTTATCGATTTTCACCTCGATGATTGGGTTTCCGTATTCTACTTTGGCTTCGCCAATGCTGGTTAAATGCTTTAATTTAAGTGTTGCATCTGTTCCGTTAGAAATTAATTCTCGCAAGAAAATTTCGTGATCGCTGTATAAGAATTTCTTGATTAAAGGAAAGATGTTTTCTACTGAAACATTAATTTTACCTGTTGTCATATTTGTAAATATTTAAGTTTAATCTGATTGATTTATTCTTTCAAATAGAATACCAATTATAAATGAAGTGACAAATTGGCGGAACTGTTAATTATGATATAAAATGATTTAATTTTGAAACTATTTTATTTTTTATCTTTTGTATCTTTGTAGTAATATTAATATTAATATCAAATATTTAAAAGATGAAAAAAATTATTTTATTATGTGTATTGTCTGTTTTGATGTTCGCTTGCAAGTCAACATCAGCAACAAGTACAAATATAGATTCGAAAGCACAAATTGCTATGAAAGGAAATTGGGTAATCAATTCTGTTAGCTATCCTGGTTCTCAATATGTAAAAGTGAATTCATTACAAATTGCTGATTCAGATTGTTTTGTAGGAAGTACGTGGAAGTTTGTTTCAAACAATAACAAAGGGACCATGGCTTTGACAAAAGCAGGTTGTACGTCATTTAGTTCACCAATTACTTGGTTTGTAAATAAAGACAAACAATTTATATTGAAAGTTCTTAATGCAGGTTTGAAAGCCAAAAAAGTTAAAGAAGGATACATTCTTATGTTAGCAAACCAAACTCCAACATCATTTCAATTAATTGATAAAATTGATGTCGCTGGTAAAATGACTGATGTAGTTTACCAATTTCAAAAAAACTAATTAATTAAAAAGACAGATATGAAAAAGATTTCGATAGTTGCGTTAGCAACATTAATGACTATGGGTTCAATGTTTACAAGTTGTGAAGCATTAAAAAACACCAATAACGCACAAAAAGGAGCTGGAATAGGAGCTGTTGGTGGTGCGGTTATAGGAGGAATTTTAGGAAATAACCTTGGAAAAGGTGGAAAAGGAGCACTTGGTGCTGTTTTAGGTGGTGTTGTTGGTGGAGTTGCCGGTAGTGTTATTGGTAATAAAATGGACAAACAAGCAAGAGAAATCGATGCTGCACTTCCGGGAGCTGAGGTGGTTCGTGTAGGAGAAGGTATCAAATTAGTTTTGAATGAGAATGCAGTACGTTTTGATACAAACAAATCTACTTTGACTACTACTGCAAAAGCTAATTTAGATAAATTAGTTCCGGTTTTTAAAGAATATCCTGATACTGATATTATTATTTACGGATACACTGATAATACTGGTACTGCCACTTATAATTTGAAACTTTCTGCAGCGAGAGCGGCATCAGTTAGAAGTTATATAGCTAGCAAAGGAGTTTCTTCTGCCAGATTTCAAACAACTGGTTTAGGAATTGCTGACCCAATTGCATCAAATGAAACTGTAGACGGTAGAAGTCAAAACCGTCGTGTTGAGTTTGCTATTACTGCAAATGAAAAAATGATTCAAGAAGCAAAAGCGGAAGTGAAAAACTAACGTTAGAATATACTAAAAACAAAAGCTGTTTCGTAATGAAACAGCTTTTTTTTTGGCTTTTTATTTAAATTAAACAGTGTAAATTTGCGCTCTTAAATCACAATGATGCTTGAAATTAAAAACATTTCTTTTACTTATATTGAAAATCCTGTTATTAAGAATGTTAGTTTTACAATTGGCAAAGGGCAAAATATAGCCGTTATTGGCGAAAGTGGCTGCGGCAAAAGTACGTTACTAAAACTCATTTACGGTTTATACGATGTTGATCAAGGTGCCATTTTGAATTATGAAAAACCAATTCTGGGGCCTAAGCACAATCTTGTTCCAGGTGAGGATTACATAAAATATTTAGCGCAGGATTTTGACTTGATGCCATACACAACTGTTGAAGAAAATGTAGGCAAGTTTTTGTCGAATACAAATAGTAGTGCTAAACAAGCAAGGGTTCAAGAACTATTAGAAATGGTAGAAATGACTGAGTTTGCAAAAGTAAAAGCAAAATTACTAAGCGGCGGACAGCAACAAAGAGTAGCTTTAGCAAGAGTTTTAGCGGTAGAGCCAGAAATAATTTTGTTGGACGAACCTTTTAGCCAAATTGATACTTTCAGGAAAAACTCTTTACGCCGAAATTTATTCCGCTACCTAAAAGAAAAGGGAATTACCTGTATTACAGCTACCCATGATAGCACGGATGCATTATCTTTTTCTGACGAAACTATCGTAATGAAAAATGGAGCTGTAATTGCGAAAGGGAACTCAAAAACCTTGTATGAAAATCCAGCGAATAAATATGTTGCTTCTCTTTTTGGAGAAGTTAATGAGATAAAATTATCGCAATTAATTGAACTTGAGGACGACCATGACGAACTTCTTTTATTATATCCCCATCAGTTAAAAGTAGTTGATAACGGAATGATGAAAGCGGTTGTAAAACAGTCCTACTTTAAAGGAAGTCATTATTTAATTAAAGCGGCATTTGAAAAAAGAGCAATTTTCTTTGAACATGATTCAGAATTAGAGTTCAATCAAGAGGTGACATTGATGTTAGCTTAGGAAGCTACGAGCAGTGTTCTGCGATCAGTGTTCAGTAATTTTAGTTCTAATAACGATTATAAGTGGAAGCTGTTTTCTCCTTTTATAACGGTGTTGCAGTAAAAGAGTAAACCCCAAAACGAGTAGTTTTGGGGTTATTTCTATTTCCTTTCATAAAAGAGGTCCTTTTTTATCAATATGTTATAATGATTACAGGATAAAAGAAACCACTTAAATTATAAACTTTTGGCAATTTTTGTTTTTTCTGTTTTTACTTCCTCATTATTTTTTAAATACTTTTCTAAAAATTGATCTTGTTCCCAAAGTAAATGCAAAATATTTTCTTTTGCCACATAACTATGCGCTTCTTTTGGTAAAATTACCATTCTGGCTGGAGCACCTAATCCTTTTAAAGCTTGGAAATAACGCTCGGTTTGCAAAGTAAAAGTTCCAGGATTATTATCGGCTTCACCGTGAACCAAAAGCATTGGCGTTTTCATTTTGTCCGCATTCATAAAAGGTGACATTGTATTGTAAACATCCGGTCTTTCCCAGTAGTTGCGTTGTTCACTTTGGAATCCAAACGGAGTTAAGGTTCTGTTATAAGCGCCGCTTCTTGCAATACCACAAGCAAAAAGATTAGAATGCGTCAATAAGTTAGCAACCATAAAAGCACCATACGAATGTCCGCCGATAGCGACTTTTTTCTTGTTTATATAACCTAAAGCATCCACTGCATTTATTGCCGCTTCCGCATTATCAACTAATTGCGACATGAAATTATCATTTGGTTCTGTCGTTCCTTCCCCGATAATTGGAAATGAAGCATCGTCCAATACTACATAACCTTTGGTTACCCAATAGACAAAAGATCCATAATAAGGGAACGTAAATTCATTCGGGTTTTGATTGCTTTGCCCTGCTGATTTTTTGTCTTTATATTCTGCCGGATAAGCCCAAATCAATAGTGGTAATTTTTCTTTTTTTACTTTATCATATCCTTCTGGTAAATACAAAGTTCCTGATAATTCTACACCATCTTTTCGTTGGTATCTGATTACTTCTTTACTGACATTTTTGATGCTTTCAAAAGGATTTTTAAAAGTGGTAATTGGTGTTAAACTATTTTTTTGTTTGATGTTTCTAAAGTAATAATTTGGATAATCATTTTTAGATTGAATTTGAACTAATATTTCTCCTTTTTTGAAATCTTCAATCTCTAATAGATCTTCTTTTTTATCTTTATAAGTTGAGGTATAAAGGCGTTTTGGCTGTAATGTTTTTAAATTAAATTCATCAATAAAAGGGAATTGTCCGTCTTTTGTAAATCCATTTCCAATACGATAGGCGTTATCATTTTCGATAGCCAACACATATTTATTGTACTGGTTCTTCCTGGTTTCAAAATTCCCGGGATCAGAATAAATATCCTGTGAATTTCTATCAGAAATTACTTTTGGTTGTTGGTTTAAATCGGATGGGTTTATCAAATACGTTTTGGTATTTCGAGTATCATACCATTCATCTGAAACAATCGCTACGTTATCATTTCCCCAAATTACATTACTAAATCGTTGTGGTGTTTTTACCAATGAGGTTGCAGCGGCATTAAAAGGAGCATTCCAAAGAAAAACTTCATCTCTAAAATCAACTTTATTGGCTTGGTCTCCTTCATCTAAAGCGACAACATACGATAATGTAGCTGGTTTATCATTTCTCCAACTCATTTCTCTTTTTCCTTTGCGAACCGCCATAAAACCTTTTGGCATAATTTCGTTGAGAGCCACTTCATTAACTGTTTTTATTTCCGTACCATTTCTATCACAAACTACTGATTTTAATGGAAAACGACTCAACGGAACAATATAAGAAAATGGTTTTTGAATAGTGGTCAGCATCAAATAATTGCCATCTGGAGAGAAACTTTCTCCGGCATACGTATTGGCAGTTTTGAATAATGTTGCTGTTCCGTTAATGTTTACTTTATACAATTCAGAAGTAATGATGTTTTCAAAATTGATTTCGTCATTTTTGTTTTTCAACATGTCCGGATAGGTTCTGTTTTGTGATTTTGAACCGTTAGCATTTGAAATAATCGGACCTGTTGGCAAATCTTTTTTGGCATCTAATAAGGCGGCTCTGTTTTTTGGCAGCATTTTTACCAAAATAGTTTCGTTGTCATTGAACCAACTGAACGGGTTTCCTAGATTAGCATTTACTGTGGCTTCTGTTAATTTTGTAGCTTTTGCAGCAGCAACATCTAATACCCAAAGTTGCACTCCCGTATTTGTAGTATGAGAGAATAAAATTTTCTTGTCATTTGGTGACCAAGATATATTACTAATACGTGGGTTTTCAGGTAATCCTGAAACTTGGATTTCATTTTTTTCTTTTATTTTTCGTAATTTGATGTTGGTGATGTAGGTAACAGTACTCGAAATATTGGTTACCGGATTGATCCTTAATCCGCCTATTCGCAATTCTTCCTGGTTTAAATCATCTAAAGTTTTATAAGTATTTCGATAGCTTAGTAGCATATATTCTTTTTTGGTATCCATTGATACCGAAGGAGCTCTTTCATAATCTGCTAAATCTAAAATGGATTTAGATGGTTTTTGGTAGCTCAAATTTTCTTGTGCAAATGCGGTTAATCCAAGGCCAAGAAACAATAATAAGGTAATTTTTAATTTCATTTGTTGAAATGTTATCGATTAATAGAAATGTTATTGTTCTGATTTGTCTTAAATAATTGAATATTGTTACATTGGGAATCAAATGTTTGTTTTATCCTCGAGCCCTAGCCCAGATAAAAGTGAAAATCCTTTTCTTGTATCGCTTTTTTTTAACGATACTAGAAAAGATTGTAGCGGATAGCTGGAAATAGCTCCTAAAAAAACAGATAAAAATGATAAGTTGCCAAAAAAGTAGTAATTTGTGGCCTGATGTTTTAAAGAATATTTAAATTTGCATCCTTGATTTAATAAAATAACAAAAATATGTACCATTCAAAAATAGCAGGATTAGGATTTTATGTTCCTTCAAATGTGGTCACTAATGACGATTTGTCAAAAATTATTGACACAAACGATGAATGGATTCAGGAAAGAACAGGGATTCAGGAGAGAAGACACATAATAAAAGGTGAAGATACTACCACTACAATGGGAGTAAAGGCGGCTGAAATTGCAATTGAGCGCTCTGGAGTTGCAAAAGAGAATATTGATTTTGTGGTTTTTGCAACCTTAAGTCCTGATTATTATTTTCCTGGACCAGGAGTTTTGGTTCAACGTGATTTAGGTTTAAGAACCGTTGGTGCGTTAGATGTCAGAAATCAATGTTCCGGTTTTGTATATGCTTTGTCAGTAGCAGATCAATATATTAAAACAGGAATGTATAAAAATGTATTGGTTATTGGATCCGAAGTGCATTCGACAGGACTGGATATGACTTCTCGAGGCAGGGGCGTTTCCGTAATTTTTGGTGATGGGGCAGGAGCGGCAGTTTTGAGCAGAGAAGAGGATTTGACTAAAGGAATTTTATCGACTCATTTGCATTCAGAAGGACAACATGCCGAAGAATTAATTGTAAAAGCACCAGGAATGGGTGGCCGTTGGGTTACTGATATTCTTGCTGATAATGATCCGGATGACGAAAGTTATTTCCCTTATATGAATGGACAATTTGTGTTTAAAAATGCAGTGGTTCGTTTTAGCGAAGTAATAAATGAAGGTTTACAAGCGAATAATTTACAGGTTTCAGACATTGATATGTTGATTCCGCATCAGGCAAATTTGAGAATTTCTCAATTTATTCAGAAGAAATTTGGATTGACGGATGACCAAGTCTACAATAATATTCAAAAATACGGAAATACAACAGCTGCTTCTATTCCTATTGCTTTAACGGAAGCTTGGGAAAAAGGAAAAATAAAATCAGGTGATACCGTGGTTTTGGCTGCTTTTGGAAGCGGATTCACTTGGGCAAGTGCAATTATAAAATGGTAGTATAACTTAATTTTATTTTTAAAGCAAAAAACCCGGAGTTGGCAAACTCCGGGTTTTTCTTTGTAACAAATTATTTCAAATAATTTATAAAAGCCCACCACTACCTTGGGTTTCATTTTTGTCACGTTGTTTTCTTTGAATTGCTTTATTTTTTCCACTACCAAAACGGTAATTGAATCCTATATATGCTGATTGGCTTTCCCAATTAAATTCACCGTTTGATTTATACGGTCTGTCGCCCTCGAATGAGAAATGCATGGTCTTAAAAATATCGCTGAAACGGGCGCTGATAGTTCCGCTTCCTTTCAAAATGTTGTAACTTGTTCCGATGTCCATTTTCCACATTGGATTTCTTTGAAATTGTAGGCTTAGGTCACGCCCTCTATACATTGCTGATAGTTGAAGACGTAGGTCTTTTGTCGCTTTAAATGTATTGCTAATTCGAGCATTGAAGGCGGTGGCATTAACACTTACAAATTCGAAATTACCAGGAGTAACTTCAATCGTTCCTTTTACTTTTTTCTGGTAAGCATCTAAACTGATATTAGCACTCCACCATTTTTTAAAATCTAAATTTCCTGAGATTTCAAATCCAAAGGCATCATTGTTTTCGAAGTTATCGTAGGATAATATTTGTTTGTCGCCATTGGTAAACAATACTCGAGTAATTTCGTCTTGAATTCTTCTATAAAAGATACCTGAAGTAATTGACCCTATTTTGGTTTTTTTTGTATAATTCAATTCATAGGAATTGGTAAATTGAGGGACAAGATCTGGATTCCCTCTGGAGTCTAATGTAGGGGTACTAAATTCTCTAATTGGATTTACTTGCGACAGGCTTGGTCTGTCAACTCTTCTCGAAAAACTTAGGTTGAAGGAGTTCTTATCAGTTAGATTATAGGTTAAAAAGGTAGAAGGATAAATACTTAAAATATCATCTTTGAATTTGCCATCTGCTTGACCAGCTTCTTTAAATAAGGCCTCCGCATTGTATTGCTCCAAACGTGCTCCTGCTTGAAAACTCCATTTTTTCCATTGTTTTCCTAAAGTGGCATACGCTGAATAAAGTGTTCTTTCGTAAGTAAAGTCCGAATTGTATGCATTGTTTAGAAAAAAACTATTAGCAGTACTTTCATTTCTGCTTTCCAATCCTAACTCTAATTTAGTGGTTTCCGTCAGTGGATTTATGTAATCAAGATTAATAATCGTGTTTTTACCCAACGTTTTTACATCATTTGTAAAAGAGGTTGTGGTGCCATTTTCATTGGTGTAGAATGCTTTTTCAGGGCTGTCATTTTTATTGTAATTCACTTCTAATTCTAAATTATGTCCTTCTTTTTTAAAATCTAATTTATAATCAAAATTATAAGTTTCAGAGTGGTTTTCGCTTTTATTGTCAAATAATTGGAAGCGGTCATTGGAAGCTGAAGAAACGTAATCGACTTTAGTATTTCCAAAATCTTTGCCTCGAGAAATATTTTGATTGGTATAAAAAGAGAATGTGTTTTTCTCATTAATATTGAAATCAAATCCAAGTTTAGCTAAATGAGACGTGTTTTTAGAATTCATGTCAAAAATCTGCGTATTTTCATTATTCAACTCCTTGCTATTTATGAAGCCGTTGTTTGAATATTTGCCATGATTAAAGCCATAATTTCCGAAGAAATTAAACTTTCCAGATCTGTAATTTAAGTCAAGAGATGAATTTACTTTTGGAGTTTTACCAAAGGTTACGCCATTATTAATACTTCCGTTAAATCCAAGTTTACTGTTTTTATTCAAAACAATATTGATAATTCCGCTCATTCCTTCAGGATTGTATTTTGCCGATGGATTGGTGATTAATTCAATTTGTTTTATAGAAGCTGATGGAATTTGTTGCAAAACCTGCGCGGCATCCATAGTAGTTGGTTTTCCGTCGATTAGTATGCGGACATTAGAATTTCCTCTTAAACTGATGGCATTCGTTTGCGGATCCACGCTTACTGAAGGAATATTATTCAGGATTTCTCCTGCAGTTGCTCCGGCAGAAATTAAATCTTTCCCTACGTTGATAATTTTTCTGTCGATTTTTTGTACAATTGTTGATTTTTCACTTACTACTTCAACTCCCGACAATTGAACCGCATCTTCCTCTAAGGCAATTGTATTAAAATTGACGCTATTATTTTCTGATAATTTTGCTGATTTTGAAATTGTTTTGTAACCCATAAATTGGATTTCAACAATGTAATCTTTTAAGGCTAAATTTTTTATTTGAAAAGTTCCTTTGTCAGATGTGATGGCACCAGTAACGACTTTGTTGTTTTCCTTTACCACAATATTTACATACGGCAACGGTTCATTAGTCTTTTTGTCAGTAATTTTTCCAGAGATAATTCCGGAGTTTTCCAGAATTGCTGGTTTGACCGAAGTTTGCGCCTGCATTGAAAACAACGTTCCAATAAAGCAGATTAAAGATAATTTTAGTTTCATAATTGATTTGATTTAATTGATTGATGATGCAAATGTAAATATTTATTTTAATATTATGTATTACAAAGTACTATTTTATACATAAATAAAATTTTTTTGGTTTTGAATGTACATAATAGACTGATGAGGCTCAATTTTGTTACACACATTCTGCATTTTTATTTGTTTAAATAACAAAAAAAAAGGGCTTTCGATTAGAAAAGCCCTTTTAAAGAATACAGTAGTATTTATCGTTTGAGGGAAAAATGAGATTTATATTCTTTAGTGATAGTGTCTTCGGTATACGAGATAGAAAACCAATAATCATCCGCTGGTAGCGCATAACCATTGAAAGTTCCATCCCAACCAGAGCCATTTGGAAATAATTCTTTTAGCAGTTTTCCATAGCGATCAAAAATATATAATTTTAAATTTTCGCTATTTGGTATTCCAGTAATATTCCAAGTGTCGTTAAAACCATCTCCGTTTGGAGTGAAGAATTTAGGGCTGTTAATCAGTCTCACTGTTATTGGATTTGCGTAGGTTCCACAATTGGCATCGCTAACCGTTATTCCGTGAAGTCCGGAACTTACATTGTTAAATACGTTACTGCTTTGAGGTGAACCTCCATCTAATGAATACAAGAAATTACTTCCATCTCCTACAAATGGGATGGCATTTACAGTTATGGTTTGGTTATCCGTAAACCATCCGCTGGTTGTAAATGTTACGGAAGCGGGTTTCGAAGATTCAATAACTGTAAAAGGAATGATGTCTGAGGTACAACCAAATATCGATAAATTGGCAACAGTGAGTGTGTAGTTGCCAGGTTCACTTGTTGAAAAATTTTCTTTTGTACTTACCAAGGTCCCGTCTTCTCTTTTCCATTCAAAGGAGTATTGCGGCCTAGTGAATCCACTTTCAATAAAAGCATCAGTCGTGATTCCGGTATCAATATCAATACAAATAGCTGGAACGGTAAGTACTGGTTTTGGTTTTTCGATGATCGTAATTACCATTGGTTTTTCAGCAGGACAAATAACCGTTGCAGATGTTCCTGACTCGGCATACACATAAATAGTGGTTGAAGCAGTGATGAAATCCCCCGGAAATTTTTCAGTGTTGTTGCTTCCCGGGCCACCTGGATTTGTAAAATATCTTGTTACAGGTGTTGAATAGGAAGGCAGTTCATAAGATTCGCATCTGGTTACAGGCGCAATAGTTGTTATCGTTGGGCTATTATAAATGGTTATCGTAAAAGGGTCTTCATCAGTACAAGTAACTCTATTGTTATTCTCTACGTAAACATATATCGTTGTCGTGGTAGTTATTGGGGAATAAGGAGGGAGCAATCGTACTCCAGTTCCATTTGGACCACTTGGAGCGGTGTAATAACTTCCCATACCTACGATGGCTGGTAAGTTAAAACTATTACAAGCATATTGATCTTCTTTGTCATTTACAAAAGTAACCAAAACGTCTATGCTGTATTCTGAAACGCAGGTGTTAGGTGCTGTAGCTGCGACATAAACATAGATTATTTTTGAAGTTGTCAAAACGGTACCAGCCGGTAAAACAGGATTAGTTGGCGATGGACCACCAGCAAATTCGTAATATTCCCCATTTCTTAAATCATCTAAAATATAACTTTGACCACATCGAATAACTTCTACAGGTTTTGCATCAATTACAGGAGATTTATTAATGGTAATTAGGAATTCTTCTTCAACATAACAAGGTCCACTTACAGCTTTATCATAGAAGTACATTTTTTGAGTTGTGGTAACCGGAAATCCCACTGGACGAAGTTGTCCAGTCCCTAAAGGTCCGGTGTAATAGTTGCCTGAATGTGCCACAGTAGGTAAATAATAGACATCGCAGTGAGGGGTGGTATCTGGTATTACTGGTAAAGGAGCAATATTTACCGTAACAGTAAAGTCTAAATTATCGGTGCACGTTTGTCCAGTAACATAAAACCAAATAGTTGTAGTTGCATTAATTAATGTTCCAGCAGGAACAATATTTCCTCTGCCGGCAGCAGCAGTTCTATATTCTCCAACGGTCAATGCAGGGAGACCGTAGGCAGAACAGGAATTTACATCTGTTGGAGGTGTAATACTTCCCACGCTAATAAAAACCGTGAAGGTTTTTTCGTCAGCACAATTTTTTGGAACCGTACCACTCTCTTTATACACATAAATAATGGTCGTCGTATTTATTACTGTTCCTGCAGACAAAAGGGATCCACTTTTATTAGTACCAGTATAATAAACACCACCATTTGGATCAACGGGCAGCGTGTAGGAAGTACATGCAAATTGATTTGGATAATTCGGCAATACACTAAATGGTATTATTGTTATATCAAATGGGTTTTCTTTTGTACAAGATGGTGTAACAGTGGTATCTTCAAACCATATATATATTCTGTTTAATCCTGTAGTATTCACTGTAAATCCAGCTGCTAACTGGATATTTCCCGGAGTAGTAGGGCCACCGCTTTGAGTGAAATATTTTGCATACGGTAAAGCTGGAAGTGAATATTGTATACAATAGGTTTCAGAAGCTGGTGTGATTGTGTCTAAATCAGCAATGGTAACATTAAAAGAATCTTGGTTGACACACACTCCAGATTGATTAAAAACATAAAGGTTCATTGTGGTAGTGTTTATAACATCGCTGGCAAAAAGTTGTGTTCCAGTTCCGTTACTTCCACTCCAGTATTGCGCTCCAGCTTTTGTTAATGGTGGGAGTTTGTAAGAGGTGCATACAAATACATCTGGTAATACATCTACTTCTGGTAAAGGGGTGACAATCAAATTAAAACTGGTAATAACATAACAACTGGGATTTGAAATGTTTTGTAATCGGACCCATAATGTTGTACTTGGCGATAATAATTGGTTGCTCGAATTTAGAGTTAGGATATTAGTATTGCTTTTTGCTTCCGTTTCTGAGGAGTGAAAAGTGAGGATGTTGTATGAGGTGTTTTGAGAACCAGTAATGGACGCAATTTGCGACGTTAAGTTGAAATTAGCTTTAAGAGGGGTTTCAGATAAATTCCTGGAGCATAATGTATTATCAGCAGGCATATTTGCAATTAGTGGCGATGCAACAATCAGTAATTGAAAAGATCTAATTTCATAACACAACGTGTTAGGGTTTTGAATTCTGACAAAAATTTGTTTGCCACTTTCCGTACTCGAAATAGTCTGAAGAATTGATATTGCGGCAGTATTTCTCCTAGCATCTGCATCAGTAAAGTAATACGTGATGATAGTATTTGCAGGTAAATCATCTAAAACACCAGCTGTGCCAGTAGATTGGTTAACTCCAGCCAGAATGATTGAACTGTTTTTATTAAGATCAAAATCATAAGAGGAAGCTCCTGAATCACACATGTAAATGTTAGGAACATTTGTAATTACGCCAATCTTGGGAAAAATTTCTATTGTGATATCATCCGTCACTTCGATGCAACCGGGTTCTTTGTATGTGACACTGTAATTATGAATTCCAGAACCAACTATTGGGTTAACTGTGTTGAGGTCTAATGTTTCCCCTGTTTGTGGTGGTGAAAATGCTACTCCTTGTTTTTTCCATACGAAAGTAGTTCCCGAATCTAAACCTGCGGCGGATAATATTGGTAACGTGTTTCCCGGACAAATTGCAGCATTGTTTGCCGTTGTGTAATCCAGTCCTAAAACATTTTGCCCGATATTAAAACTATTGGCTTGTAGAAAAATAGCAGAATCATAACCCGTATTATTTCCTCCGTCAGCAATAACTAATTTAATGCGATACACGTGCGTAATGTCTAACCCAGTTGCCGAAGCTAGCATTGAAACTGTTTGTCCGTTGAAATTTATGGCCGGGCCAAATCCACCTCCGTTAAAAGCACCAAAATAGTTAGGACTGGCGGAAGGACAACTAGGATTATAAGCTATGTCTCGTATGGTTTCAACAGATACCGGGATGGCTGTGCTTGGTATTACTGCTAAATTTACATTTGTACCTCCGGCTGTTACATCTTTTAAAAGAAAAGCAAAAGCATCGGAGAAGCTACATTGGGAAGTCCCATATTCTTCAGAAGCAAAAAGAAAAGAAAAATCGAAATTGGGTGTTTTGGGTTGGAAATCAAATTCGATATAACTGGCATTTATTGAATTAATAGTTATTCCGGACTGCGAAAGTAAATTAGCTTCTAAATCTGAATCGCCCGACCATGCTGGAATACCATCGCTTAGAATAGTAGTATTGGGTGCCGGAATTTTAGTCACATCTCCCGTGCTTAATACAACTCCGTTGGAAAATGGAAAGGCAGAATTAGTATTTTCAAAATAGCCTATTCCGTTGGATGATCCATAAGTTGTTCCTGTTCTCGAAGTTACATTGATACCCTGAACACATGGCGAATTCACTAATACTTTATTCACCAATTGGTCAATCGTGTATTTCGTAGTGTTTATTGTAACGGATTGGGAGTGAACGGTATATAAAACCATCAACAATATAAAAATAAGTGCCTTTTTCATGTATTAGGTTGTTACTTTGCATAGCAAAAATAGTGAAAATTGAATTATTATTTTTAAAAAATGTTAAAATTTTGTTAACTAAATTCTAAATAAATCAGTAGAAAGATTTTTTTTATTGATTAATGTTTTTAAGACTTAATTGAGTAACTTTTTTAACCAGATTAAAGAATTAGAATTATCTTTGCACTTTTAAATTTATACCATGACATTACCACAGATTCTTGCGCCCTCTATTATAAAAGCTGTAAAAGTTTTATTTGACGTTACGATTGATAAAGTTGAATTTCAAACTACACGCAAGGAATTTGAAGGCGATATTACAATGGTTATTTTTCCATTGTTGAAAGTTGTTAAAAGTAATCCGGTAGAATTAGGAAATAAAATCGGAAACTATTTAGTAGAAAACCTTGCTGAAGTAAGTCGTTTTAATGTCGTTTCAGGATTTTTAAATATTGTTATTTCTGACGAATATTATATCAATTTCTTTAATGAAATTAAAAATGATGCCAAATATGGTTTCGTTACTCCAAATCCCGATGAAAAAGCGGTGATGGTGGAATATTCTTCTCCAAACACAAATAAACCGCTACATTTAGGACACGTTCGTAATAATCTTTTGGGTTATTCAGTTGCGGAGATTATCAAAGCTTCTGGGAAAAAAGTATATAAAACCCAAATAGTAAACGATCGAGGAATTCATATTTGCAAGTCAATGCTAGCTTGGCAAAAATTCGGAAACGGACAAACTCCAGAAAGTACAGGTTTAAAAGGAGACAAATTAGTTGGAAATTATTATGTGGCTTTTGATAAAGCTTATAAAGCAGAGATTGCTCAATTAATGAGTGAAGGTAAAACGGAAGAAGAGGCCAAAAAACAAGCGCCAATAATTCTGGAAGCCCAAGAGATGCTATTGAAATGGGAAGCTGGTGATAAAGGTGTAATTTCACTTTGGAAAACTATGAACCATTGGGTTTACGATGGTTTTGCCATTACCTATAAAAATCTGGGAGTTGATTTTGATTGTTATTATTACGAAAGCAATACCTATTTATTAGGCAAAGATGTCGTTCAGATTGGTTTAGAAAAAGGAGTATTCGAAAAAGATCCTGATGGCTCTGTATGGATTGATTTGACTGATGAAGGTTTAGATCGTAAAATAGTGCTTCGTTCTGATGGTACTGCGGTTTATATGACGCAGGATATAGGAACTGCAATACAGCGTGTGAAAGATTATCCAGATGTAGGCGGAATGGTTTATACCGTGGGTAACGAACAAGATTATCACTTTAAAGTATTGTTTTTAATTCTGAAAAAACTCGGTTTTGATTGGTCTAAAAACCTATTTCATTTATCATACGGAATGGTAGATTTGCCTTCTGGAAAAATGAAAAGCCGCGAAGGAACTGTTGTAGATGCAGATGATTTGATGCAGGAGATGACGGATACGGCTCAAAAAATTGCTGAAGATTTAGGGAAATTAGATACTTATTCAGCAGACGAAAAAGCAAAATTATATAATACGATAGGTCTTGGAGCTTTAAAATATTATATTTTGAAAGTGGATCCTAAAAAAAGAATTCTTTTTAATCCCGAAGAATCAGTTGATTTTGCTGGAAATACTGGACCGTTTATTCAATACACTTATGCCAGAATTCAGTCGATTATTCGTAAAGCAAATTTTGATTTTTCTAATAAATCAGAAATAGTAATGCTTCATGAAAAGGAAAAAGAATTGTTGAAACAACTGGAGCTATTTCCTGAAGTGATACAAAATGCGGCGCACAATCACAGCCCTGCATTGTTAGCAAATTATACTTATGATTTAGTACGCGAATACAATTCCTTCTACCAAGCGGTTCCTATTTTAGGATCAGATGTGGCTAATGAAAAAATATTCAGAGTGCAACTTTCGAAAAAAGTAGCAGATACTATTGCGGCTTCATTTAGACTATTAGGTATTAGTGTACCGGAAAGAATGTAATAATGGCATATTTTTTGCGTTAATAATTACTTAATAATTTAAAAATATAATTATGAAAAACTTTTCAATTTTAGCATTACTTGCACTTGTAATAAGTTCTTGTACAAATGATTCCACTTCAGGAGGGAATGTAACCTTAAAAGCCTCCGCGGTTTCTACAACAGGTAAGACTTCTTTAACTGCGCGTGTGGAAGCCTCTACAGTAGTTTTCACTGACTTTAAGATTAATATTGCGAAGATCAAATTTGAAACCGATATGGAAGATGCGATGCACAGTACGGATCCAAAGCATGATGACGTTAAACTTTACGGGCCTTTTTTATTGGACTTGCTCGATCCAAACCTAACATTAAGCCCATTTATTACCTCTGTAAATGTTCCGAATGCTAGATATGAGGAAATCGAATTTAAGTTTGAAAAATCCACTTCAGTTGGTGAAATGAATGGCAAGACTTATTTGATTAAAGGAACCATTAATGGGAAACCATTTATTATCTGGAGCGACAAGGATGCCGAACTTGAAATGGATTTTGAAGACCACAACAAAGATTTCACTGTCAATAGTAATGATATGTCTTTAAATATTAAAATACATCTTGATGCTTTAATGACTAGATTAACAACTTTGGCAAACCAAGGACTATTGTTAGATACCGACGGAGACGGAGTTATCGAAATTAGTACTGGTAGTGATGATAGTCATAATGATCTTGGGGACTTAATAAAAGATTTACTAGAACATGGAACAAATTTAGACGATAAGGATTAATCTTCAGTTTGATTGATTGCATAATAAAAGAGGCTATCTTAAAAAGGAGGGCACTGAAAAAGTCTTTTTAAGAATTACTTGTTAATAAAAAGCAGTAGAAAACTATAGTTTTCTACTGCTTTTTTCGTATTTTTAACTGTAACCATAAGGCTTTTTAGATGTTAGTACAGCAACAAAAAATTCAGTTCAGTCCGTATTCTTCATTATATGATTTAATCGTTCCCCAGGATAATTTGCTAAGGAAAATCAATGATTTGATCGATTTTTCATTTATCTACGATGAGTTGTTAAATAAATACTGTACAAATAATGGTCGAACAGCGGAAAGTCCTGTGCGTATGTTCAAGTATTTACTTCTAAAAACAATTTATACCGTTTCAGATGTTGATGTAGTGGAGCGCTCCCGTTTTGATATGTCTTTTAAGTATTTTTTGGAAATGGCACCAGA
>NZ_FNVP01000021.1 GCF_900108015.1 Flavobacterium urumqiense
ATTCAACAAGATTTTTTTTGTGCAATATTTATTAGCAATTTGCAATCGGTAATTGTAAATGATTTAGAAGAAGAATTAAGCATAAAGAATAGAACTACGAAACTAGATTATAAAATAAACACGAATTTATCTTATGGTTTTTTGAAAAACAGAATTCTAGATTTACTTTTTAAAGAAGCTTCTTTGGAAGAAGTATTCAAGGAATTAGAAAATCTGTTTCTTCAAAACACAATTCCAATTCGGTTAAGCAGGAATAATAAACGGGAAGTAGGCAAGTATAGAAATCGAATTCGACCTTTAGTGCTTAAAAATCAAAAAGATGCAATATAAAATTCCTTAACTTAATGACATTGCGCTCGCGCTACCAATCGCAGCTTCGATTTTGCAGAGGTTAAATATCTGAAATCTGCTCCTCTTTATAATGAAAATTGTTGTTTCAAAATACAACAATAATTTAAAGCATTAATTTACAAATTATTATTCTATTCATACTTAATCAAATCTAGATTAAGAATAGTACCTACTCTGCTAAACTCTTCATTAATCTTTGCATTCAAGATAAGTTGTTCATTTGTTATTGGATGATTAAAAATTAACTGATGTGCATGAAGCATCATTCCTTTCAGTTCAAAATTCTCCAACCATAATTTATTTTGTTTGTTACAACCATGTGGACGACTTCCTAAAATGGGATGAAAAATATGTTTAAAATGTTTTCGTAATTGATGCATACGTCCAGTTTCAGGACTCGCTTCTACCAAACAATATCGTGACGTTGGTTTATTGTTAAATTCTAACTCAATTTCGGTAGTTTGCAATCGATGAAAGTAGGTTATTGCATTTTGTATAATGCCATCATCATTGGTTAAATCATAATCAATCGTTAGTTCTTCGGGTGACCAACCACGTAAAATTGCTAAATATCTTTTTTCGACTTCGCGTGCGGCAAAACGATCATTCATAATTTTCAAAACGGCTGCATCCAACGCAAATAACAAGACACCAGATGTTTTGCGATCTAACCGATGAATAGGATAAACGTGTCGCCCTCCTATTTGATTTCTCAATTCTTGAATAGCATAAACTTTTGCATCGCGCGCATAAAATGATTTGTGAACCAGCAATCCACTTGGTTTATTAATTGCTATAATATATTCGTCCTGGTAAAGAATTTCTAACATTTGGCAAAAATAAAAGAGATTTCGATAGAAATCTCTTTTTTGACTTATTTATTTCTATACTTTTTTTTCCCCGCTCGTGAAGTTAACAAAAGTAAATCACTATAAATTTGTAATAGGCACGAGCGAGACGCTCGCGCTAGCAATCGTATTGTCGATTTTGCAGAGGTTAAATATCTGAAATCAAAATCTTAAATCTAAACTATCCCAACCAACCATCACGATCCAAACTTCTATATTGAATCGCTTCGGCAATATGACTCGAAACCACTATTGGGGCAGCATCAAGATCAGCGATCGTGCGCGCCACTTTCAAAATACGATCGTAGGCTCGAGCTGAAAGATTCAATCGTTCCATAGCGGTTTTTAATAATTGCTTCGACGTATCATCCAGTGCGCAGTATTCCCGAATGTGTTTGGTATTCATTTGGGCATTGTAATGAATATTTTCCATTTGCTCAAAACGTTCGGTTTGGATTTCTCGGGCTGCCGTGACTCTTTTCCGAATATCAACACTGCTTTCTGCTTTTTGGTCATCAGATAATTTTTCGAAAGGAACTGGTGTAACTTCAATATGAATATCAATTCTATCTAATAAAGGTCCCGAAATTTTACTCAAATACCGTTGCATTTCATGTGGTGAAGAAGTTTGTGGCGAATCCGGATCGTTAAAAAAACCACTTGGACTCGGATTCATACTCGCCACCAGCATGAACGAGGACGGATAAGTAACCGTAAACTTCGCTCTGGAAATTGTTACTTCTCTATCTTCAAGTGGCTGACGCATCACTTCCAGAACATCGCGTTTGAATTCCGGCAACTCATCCAGAAATAAAACACCGTTATGTGCCATAGAAATTTCTCCCGGTTGTGGATAACTTCCTCCTCCGACAAGCGCCACATTTGAAATGGTATGATGCGGACTTCTAAACGGACGTTGATTCATCAAACCCACTTCCTTCAGTTTTCCTGCTACACTGTGAATTTTTGTAGTTTCTAATGCTTCTCGCAACGTCATGGGCGGCAAAATACTGGGTAATCGTTTAGCTAACATCGTTTTCCCTGCTCCAGGCGGGCCAATCAAAATGATGTTATGGCCACCAGCGGCAGCAATTTCCATACACCGTTTTATACTTTCTTGTCCTTTCACATCAGAAAAATCAAATTCTGGAAAATCTAATGTTTTATAAAATTCAGCTCTGGTATCAATTGTAGTTGGTTCTAATGTACCTTTTCCTTCTAAAAAATCAATTACTTCCTGCAGATTTTCTACTCCATAAACATCTAAACCAGTCACAATAGCTGCTTCTTTCACATTTTGCTTTGGAAGAAAAAAACCTTTAAATCCCTCTTCTTTTGCTTTTATAGCTATTGGTAAAGCTCCACGAATGGGCTGTAAACCGCCATCAAGTGAAAGTTCTCCCATGATGATGTATTTATCAATTTCATCAGCCTTTATTTGGGCGGAAGCCACAAGAATACCAATTGCCAAAGTCAAATCATAAGCGGAGCCTTCCTTACGCAAATCGGCGGGAGCCATATTAATTGTGATTTTTTTTCCAGGCATCGCGTATCCATTATTCTTCAAAGCTGCGGCAATTCTAAAACTGCTTTCTTTTATCGCATTGTCTGGTAAGCCAACTAAATGATAACCAATACCTTTATCAATATTTACTTCAACTGTAATGGTTGTAGCTTCAACGCCAAAAACAGCACTTCCGAAAACTTTAACTAGCATATTTATATTATTTGCTTCTAAAGTAGAAAAAACATTTTTAATAAATATGAATAATTAAACATTATTTAATAATATTCCCAAAAAACATTGAAATATTCATCAAACCATTAAAAAGTAAACAGATAAACCAAATTGTTTACATTTAGAAAATAAACAAATGTTAAAATCGATCATATGTAATGTTTTACTTATTCATTTTCATATTTTTAAAAAATATTTACAAAACCAAACCATGAAAAAAATCCTACTTCTACTCTTTTTGAGTGCTTTATTACCCAAAATTTATGCCCAAGAATATTTCCCAAATAATGAAGGTGTTAAAAATACAAACCATAATTTTACCGCTTTTACAAATGCCAAAATTTATGTGACACCCACACAAATTATTGAAAACGGGACTTTACTAATTCAAAATGGTAAAGTAATTAGTGTAGGTAACACTAGTGTAATACCTAAAAACTGCACCACAATTAATCTGAATGGTAAGTCGATTTACCCATCCTTTATTGATATATACACTAGCTTTGGAATTGAAAAACCAAAAAACAATTCTAGTACGGCCAGAAATCCTCTGTATGATTCTAAAAAAGAAGGCCATTACTGGAATGAAAATATTCGTTCAGAAGTTAATGCTTATGAGAGTTTCAACTATGATCAACCCAAAGCGGAAGAATTACTTAAAGCAGGTTTTGGAGTTGTTGGTACACATGTACAAGATGGAATTGCTCGTGGAACAGGGACATTGATAGCTTTAAACAACTTTGATAAAAGTACTCGGTTACTATCCGAGAAAGTAACCAATCATTTTGCATTTACGAGAAGCGCAGTAACCAATCAATCCTATCCAAGTTCATTGATGGGAATGATGGCCTTGTTACGCCAAATGTATTTAGATTTAGACTGGTATAAAAATGGAAATTCAACAACAAAGGATGTATCCTTAGAAGCCCTATCCAAAAATGAGAATTTAATTCAAATATTTGATTCGGGTGATAAATTAAATAGTTTACGCGCTTCAAAAATAGCAAAGGAATTTGGTTTGAACTACGTTTTGAAAGGCATTGGAAATGAATTCGAAAGAATTGAAGAAATAAAAAAAACAAATTCAAAATTAATCATTCCGATTAATTTCCCTGAAGCGTATGATGTTTCCGACCCAAATCAAGCCAATCAAATGGAATTGAAAGATTTACGTTTTTGGAATCAGGCACCGACTAACCTTAAAGTATTGACAGATAATGGTGTTATTTTCGCTTTGACTACTGACAAATTAAAAAAAGTTGAAGATTTTAGAGTAAATCTATTAAAAGCCATAAAATATGGCTTCGATAAAACCAAAGCATTAGAAGCATTGACGACAATTCCGGCTTCGATTTTAGGAAAAAGCAATGAAATAGGAAGTTTAAAAACAGGAAGCTACGCAAATTTTGTAATAACTTCAGGCGCTATTTTTGATGAAAAAACAACAATTTATGAAAATTGGGTTCAAGGCAATAAATATGTTATTAACGATATAACAATTAAAGATATTCGTGGTGATTACGATTTGAGTGTTGATAATCAACAATACAAATGGAAAATTAGTGGGGAAATTACTGCTCCAAAATCGATAATTACAACACTAGATTCCAAAAAAGTTAGTTCAAAACTCACGGTTTCGAATAATTGGATTTCAACAGTAATGAAGTCGATGGATTCAACAAAAACAACTTTCTCCAGATTAATTGGATATATTGATGACATTCAACTACTTTCAGGAAAAGCAATTTTATTCAATGGAAATGAGGTAAAATGGTCTGCAGTACGAACCGCTCCTTTTATAAAGCCGATTGACTCCTTGAAATTAGAAAAAAACAATACGATTATTGCAACTACATTCCCAAATGTTGCTTATGGTAATTCAAAAAAACTGACTCCTCAAACCTTATTGTTTAAAAACGCTACTGTTTGGACAAATGAAAAAGAAGGAATTCTTGAAGAAACAGATGTATTAGTTAAAAACGGTAAAATTGCATCAATAGGAAAAAATATTTCTGATGCATCAGCCACAGTCATTGACGCAAAGGGAAAACATTTGACAAGCGGAATCATAGATGAACACTCGCATATTGCTATTTCTAACGGAGTTAATGAAGGAGGACAGAATTCTAGTGCTGAAGTAACGATTCAGGATGTTGTAAATTCTGAAGATGTGAATATCTATAGAGATTTAGCTGGAGGTGTTACCACTTCTCAATTATTGCACGGCTCAGCGAATCCAATTGGAGGACGCTCCGCAATTGTAAAATGGAAATGGGGATTGTCAGCGGAAGAAATGCTGTACAAAGACCAACCTAAATTTATCAAATTTGCATTGGGAGAAAATGTAAAACAAGCAAACTGGGGAATTGTAAATCCAACTCGTTTTCCACAAACGAGAATGGGAGTTGAACAAGTTTTTACGGATTATTTCCAACGTGCAAAAGAATATGATACTATTTGGAAAAATTATAAAGCAAGTAAAGGAAAATCTAAAGCACCTAGAGTAGATCTGGAATTACAAACTTTAGCCGAAATATTGAATAAAGAACGCTTTATTACCTGCCACTCTTATGTACAATCAGAGATTTTGATGATGATGAATGTGGCCGAAAAATTCAATTTCAGAATCAATACTTTTACCCATATTCTTGAGGGATACAAAGTGGCCGACAAAATGAAAGAACATGGAGTTGGTGCTTCTACTTTTGCAGATTGGTGGGCGTATAAGTTTGAAGTAAATGACGCAATTCCCTATAATGGACCAATTCTTCACAATGCAGGAGTTTTAGTAGCATATAATTCCGATGATGCTGAAATGTCAAGAAGATTGAACCAAGAAGCTGCTAAAGCTGTAAAATATGGAAATATCTCAGAAGAGGAAGCTTGGAAATTCGTGACTTTGAATCCCGCAAAACTTCTACATATTGATGATAAAGTAGGAAGTATAAAAATTGGGAAAGATGCTGATGTTGTTCTGTGGAATAATAATCCTTTATCTATTTATGCCAAAGCCGAAAAAACAATAATTGAAGGTGTAGTGTATTATGATATTCAAAAAGCCGAAGAACAAAGGGTTGCTATTGCCAAAGAAAGAAATGAGCTAATAGGACAATTATTGCAAGAAAAGAATAAAGGAATGATTACTCAGGAGCCTAAAAAAGCAGAAAAGAAAGAATACCAATGTGATACTTTAGAAAATTAAAAAAATGAAAAATATATTTATACTATTGTTGGTATTTTGTTTATCAATAATTACGAGAGCCCAACAAACACCAGCTCCAAAGCAATCTAAATCAGTTCTAATCTTAAATGGCACTGCTCATATAGGTAATGGAACAGTTCTTGAGAACAGTGCAATAGGATTTAAAGATGGTAAAATTACCTTAGTTGCAGACGCGAGACTCATACGATTAGCTGAAGGTGCGTATGATGTTACAATTGATGCTAGTGGCCAGCAAGTTTATCCTGGGTTTATTGCACCAAACTCAACATTAGGTTTAGTGGAAATCGATGCTGTGAAATCCTCGGATGATGAGGAGGAAATTGGAAGTATTAATCCGCATGTCAGAGCTATTATTGCTTATTCTGCAGATTCAAAAGTCATTGAGACTGTGCGCCCAAACGGTGTTTTAATGGCTCAGATTACGCCTCGCGGTGGAAGGATTTCTGGAACTTCATCTATCGTTCAGCTTGATGCCTGGAATTGGAAAGATGCAGTTATCAAAGAAAATGATGGAATTCATCTTAATTTTCCTTCCAGTTTCTCAAGAAGTGGATCTTGGTTTGAACCTGGTACAATTGAAAACAATAAAGACTATGTTAAACAAATTTCGGAAATAACAGCTTTTTTGGCTAATGCAAAAGCGTATTTATCAGATAATTCGAAAGAGAGAAATTTAATTTTTGAAGCTACGAAAGGTTTATTTGACGGAAATCAGACTTTATTTATTCATGCCAATGAAGAAAAACAAATTATTGACGCTGTGCAGTTAGCCAAAGAAAATGGCATTAAAAAAGTAGCGATTATAGGCGGATATGAAGCGTATAAAACGGCTGCTTTGCTGCAAAAAAATAATGTTGGCGTACTATTAAAGCGTGTTCATGATATGCCGGAAAATGACGATCAGGATGTTGATTTACCCTATAAAAATGCTAAATTATTAACAGACAAAGGCGTTCTTGTTGGCTTAGAGAATAGTGGTGATCATGAAAGAATGAATACTAGAAATTTACCCTTTTTGGCCGGAACATGTGCTGCTTATGGGCTTGACAAGGAACAAGCCTTGCAATTAATTACATTTAATACGGCCAAAATATTAGGAATCGACAAACAATGCGGAACTCTAGAAGAAGGGAAAGACGCTACATTGTTTATCTCGGATGGAGATGCTTTAGATATGAGAACAAACAAATTGACAAAAGCTTTTATTCAAGGTAGAGCGATAAGTCTGGAAACACACCAAAGTCAACTTAATAATCGATACAAAGAAAAATATAATCAAAATTAAAATCATGGGACTATTTAATGCCATTTTAGGCAACGCATCAGAAGTTAATATCGAAAATATTTCAAGAGAATTTGAACCTATTTTGATTGATGGCGAGATAATTGAAAAAGCATATAAACTCATTCGGGATATGTTTATTTTTACCAATAAACGATTAATTCTAGTGGAGAAACAATTGGTTGGAACTAAGGTAGATTATATGTCAATCCCTTACTCGAGTATCAAAAAATTCTCCAAAGAAAGTGCCGGAATACTGGATATGGATGCTGAATTAAAAATTTGGTTAAACAGTGAAAGTACGCCAATTTCAAAACAATTTGGAAAGGGAAATAATAATATAAATGAAGTCTATAAAATTTTAAGCCAGCATATTTTAAAATAATATTATTTTCTGATTTTATAAAAAATGTATCAATTGATGTGCCATCATATTGATACATTTTTTTTTATTTCTAAAAACTATTAAATTTATAATGATCTCTAAAAAGGTGCATTGCTGATACAACCAAGATTAATTAATCATTAAATTATACATTTAATTCTAACATACCTATAAAATAATAGGGGGTAAATTGAAAAATTAATAAAAATAATAAAATATACCTATTTTTTTATAGGGGTTTGCAATCATTTTATATTTTTATCGAAAATTAAAACTAAAAACTATGCGAAAGATTATTTTAAGTGTAATATTGATCACAATTCTAGTATTATCTATTTTTTCAATTCATCTGTTTGTTGAATCTACAACATTAGGTGCCCATGTGATTGCATTAAAATTAGATACTGGAGATACATCTTGGATGATAGTTGCCACAGCACTTGTATTATTAATGACTCCCGGACTTGGATTCTTTTATGGTGGAATGGTAGGTAAAAAGAATGTAATTAGTACCGTGTTACAAAGTTTTATGGCTATGGTCATAGTAACCGTTCTTTGGGTAGTTGTTGGATTTGGATTATGTTTCGGACCTTCAATAGGTGGATTTATTGGAAATCCAATGCCAAATTTATTTTTTCAAGGGGTAAGCGCCAATACTGCTTGGGAATTGGCTCCAACCATTCCAATGATATTGTTCGCCTTATTTCAAGCAAAATTTGCAATTATTACACCAGCTTTAATAACAGGAGCTTTTGCAGAACGTGTTCGATTCTGGGCTTACTTGTTATTTATGGTTTTATTCATATTATTTGTTTATGCACCTTTATGCCACATGACTTGGCATCCAGATGGATTATTCTTCGGATGGGGAGTATTGGATTTTGCCGGAGGAACTGTAGTTCACATGAGCGCGGGATGGGCGGCTCTTGCTGGAGCAATGTTCTTAGGAAAAAGAAAAGTACAAAAAGCGAATCCAGCTCGTATTACTTATGTATTATTAGGAACAGGTTTATTATGGTTCGGTTGGTTTGGTTTTAATGCGGGATCTGCTCTTGGAGCCAGTAGTATAGCTGCACAAGCTTTAGGAACTACAACCGTTGCAGCTGCTTCTGCTGCGATGGGTTGGGTATTTCTTGATAAAATTCTTGGTCACAAACTTTCCGCGATGGGAGCTTGTATTGGTGCTGTTGTAGGTTTAGTTGCTATTACGCCTGCGGCAGGATTCGTAAGCATTCCACATGCAATTGCAATTGGTATCATTGCCAGTATTGTGAGTAATCTTGTGGTGAGTAAATTCCCTAAGGGTAAAATTGATGATGCATTAGATGTATTTTCTTGTCACGGTGTTGGTGGTATGGTAGGTATGCTTTTGACAGGTGTATTTGCTTCAAAATCTGTAAATTCGATTGTTGGAGATAACCAAGGCTTAATTTTTGGTGATGCTACATTATTTTTAATTCAATTAAAAGCATTGGTTCTTGTTTCGATATTTGCATTCTCAGTATCGTATTTCCTTTTCTTTATTGTAAATAAAATTACTCCTTTAAGAGTTTCTGAAGAAAAAGAAGAATTAGGTTTAGATATTTCGCAACATGGAGAATGTTTGTAAATCATCTTTATAATAAATTAAAAAACACTCTGGAAACGAATTTTCAGAGTGTTTTTTTATATAATTAATTTCAATAATACCGTATTTTTATTGTTTTTAATCGACTACAGATAGCTGAACAATATTAAAATGCAACAGACTAATCTTTGTAATGATTTCTTATTTTAAAATAGAAAATTCAATTTTAGAATCATTATAAATTCGATGAGTTTGTTTTTTAAAATCTTCCGGTTTGGCATAGAATATATTATCAACGAAGGTTTGCGGATTCAAATCAATTAAAGGAAACCAAGTACTCTGAACTTGAATTTGGATTTTATGTCCCTTCTTAAAAGTATGAAAAACATCCTGTAATTTGATATTTACCGCTGTTTTTTCATTTGGAATAAAAGGCTCCGGATTTGAAAAGCTATTTCTGAAACGCCCTCGCATCACTTCGCTACGGACCATCATATGATAATTGCTCATTTTCAAGTATGGTGCAATTTCTTTTGTTTCTGGCTCATCCTTTGGAAAAACATCAACAATTTTGACAATCCAATCCGCATCCGTACCGGTTGTTGAAACTTGAAGTTTAGCGATTATTTCTCCAGCTAATGTGGTGTCCTCATTTAAAACTTCAGTTTCGAAAACCACAACATCGGGACGTCTTGCCGCAAAGCGCTGATCATCTGTCATATATTTCCTTGGTGTTATCCCTTTTTGATTAATCTCTTCAGTTGAGGGAACCGGCTTTTTAGGATCACTTATAAATTCTTCAAAAGCAAAATTCTTATTCGCCATTTTTGACAATTGATTGCCTTGCATAAAGAAATTTTGTTTTTCTGCTTTCTGAGGAGGCCATACAGAAAAAGTCTGCCATACTTTTTTCCCAGTATCAAAAACATACGCCTCTGGTAATTTATTTTCCCCTTTTCCTTTATTTTTTAAAAAATGACGAAAGAAATTAGCTTCAATATTTTTTTGATAAAAACCAGAAATACTGTCGCCAAAATTAATATTACCAATCACTTGCTGGGCCTGATTTCTCGCCCAATCTCCATGACTCCATGGCCCCATAACGATGGTATTGTAATTTTTATTATTTTTTTCAATGGTATTATAAGTGTTTAATGGTCCGTATAAATCTTCGGCATCAAACCATCCTCCTACTATCATCACAGCGGGTTTAATATTTTTTAAATGTTGAAGAATACCTCTTTTTTGCCAAAAACTATCATAACTGGAATGCTCTTTTAGTTGTTGCCAAAATTCATTTTCTTTGCCATAATATTTATCCAAATTAGACAATGGACCTGCATCTAAATAAAACTGGTAATCATCAGAGCTCCCCGTATTTGGAAATTTATACCAAGCCTCGGTAGTTCGTTTATCTTTTTGAGGTCCAAATAATGGTGTTGCTTTCCAATAACTTAATAAATAAGCACCGTTATGATGAAAATCATCAAAAAAGAAATCGGAAATACAAGCCTGTGGCGAAACTGCTTTTAATGCCGGATGATTGCTTAGTAATGAATAAGTGGCATAAAATCCGGGATAAGAAATTCCCCATGTTCCCACATTGCCATTATTATGAGATACATTTTTAACTAGCCACTCTATGGTATCATAGGTATCTGACGCCTCATCAACGTCTTTTTTATCTTTTTTATTGGGAATAAAAGCGCGCATATTATCATACAATCCATCACTCATGAAACGGCCACGAACATCCTGATAGACCACTATATATCCCTCTTTCATCATAGTTTCACTTGGGGAAATACTTTTCTTAAACTGGTTTTCTCCATAAGGGGCGCAATTATAAGGCGTCCTTTGCATAATGATAGGATATTTTTTAGAAACATCTTTGGGAGAATAAATACAGGTGAATAACTCGGCTCCATCGCGCATTTTTATATGCACTTCTTTCTTAGTGTAATTTTCAGCGACATAATTTACCTTTTCATTTTGGGAGTACAGCACCACGCTCAATAAAAAAAGAGAAATACCAAATAGTTTTTTCATAATTTTTGTTTAAATAATTTTTAAAGATAAAAATTCTTAATTAATATAGCGGCCATAGACCTATTTTTATGAGTATTTATTAAAACTATTTTCTTTTATAAATCAAACATTATTAATGTATTTACAGTTAATTTTAAACTTCAAATATCCTTTATCGTCACATAAAAAACTCCATCCCAAAAAAAATTGAAATGGAGTTAGTTTAAAGTTTATTTTTTTAATACCCTTTATTCTTTTATCAGTCTGATTGTTTTTTGGTTACTCCCCTGACTCACTATTGCTATATAAATGCCTGTTGGAAGCCCTTCACCAAACTTAATTTGTTGGCCGTCACTATTATCAATATGTTTCACCATTCTTCCAAGCGCGTCGTATAATAATACTTCGACTTTTTCATCATTACCTCCTTTTATAATTAGGTTAAATTGATGATCTGTTGGATTAGGGTAAGCTGTTACGTCAAATGCAGCTATTTCGTCAGATTTTTTATCAATCTTAACAACTTTCGTGTGAATCGTCGGTGTCGCACACAATGGTAAACAACTGCCTATATAGTCACCATGGGCTAAATGTGCAGCAACTGCAGATTGATCAACACACAATTCATGACAAGGATCGTTGCTATTTCCTGTTCTATGACAAATCTTAACTTTTGCATTACCACTACTACCGGCAAAACAACGATCATCCTCAGAATATACCCAGGTAGTTTTAGAAATTGAACAACCATTGGCATCTATTACCGTTACAGTAAATTTTGCGTCTGCCATCAAAGTTGCAGTGACCGAATAAGAACCACCAGCAGGTACATTTTTTGCTGTAGATATTGGTGCTGCAGTTTGAGAACCTGAGGTAGGGCAAGTGTAATTTATTGAACTACTTAATGCTGTAGCTGAATTAGCTCCTAAATTAGGGATCCAACTTTCATCACCTGAACTTGAAACTACATTGCAACTAAGTGGTCTAGAAGACATATCTAATTTATTCATTGTAATTATGACTGTATAAGGGGCTAAACCTCCAGTTGGAATTCCTGTTATAATGGAAGATTGATCAAGAGAATAACCGTAATAAAGTTGCGGGTTACTATTGGTAACTGTTAAAGCTAGCGAGGTCGCAACTGTAACGACAAAGTTACATGTTGTACTATTGCCACTTTCATCTTTAGCTGTTATTGTTATTGTGTTCATTCCTAATGGCAGATTAGCGCCAGCTACTGGTGTTTGCGTAAGTGTAACACTACTACAATTATCATTTGCAACGACTGCATATCGATAATCAATTAATATTGATTTACAACCCGCACTGTTTGGAGAAACGGTCACTGAAGGGGCACATTTTGTAATGACAGGTGCCGCTACATCTCTTACCGTGATTACCTGATTACCAATGTTATAATTCCCTACCGCATCCGTAGCAGTCCAAACTCTGGTAATCGTATAGTTGTAATGTCCTACACCTGTTGAAGTTTGTGTGCTGGTTTCTACCAAGGCAATTACTGGACTTGCGTCACAAATATCGCTTGCTATTGCTGTTGTAACTACCGGAATTGTATTACAACTTGCTGTAACATCTGCAGGAACTCCTGCCAATACTGGTGCTTCTGTATCTCTTACGGTGATTACTTGTGCGCCACTGCTGTGGTTTCCTGTTACATCCGTGGCAGTCCAAACTCTGGTAATCGCATAGTTGTAATGTCCTACACCTGTTGAAGTTTGTGTGCTGGTTTCTACCATGGCAATTACTGGACTTGCGTCACAAATATCGCTTGCTATTGGTGTTGTAACTACTGGGATTGTATTACAACTTGCTGTAACATCTGCAGGAACTCCTGCCAATACTGGTGCTGCTGTATCACTTACAGTGATTACCTGAGTGCCACTGCTGTGGTTCCCTGCTACATCCGTGGCAGTCCAAATTCTGGTAATCGCATAGTTGTAATGTCCTACTCCTGCTATTGTTTGTGTACTCGTTTGGACTAAAGTAACAACTGGATTTGCGTCACAGTTATCACTCGCTATCGGTTTTGCAGCTGCTGGGATTGTTGCACAATTTGCAGTTGTATTTGTAGGTACTCCTGCCAGTACTGGTTTGGTCGTGTCTCGAACCGTAATCACTTGGGTTTTTGAAGAACTGTTTGATGCTACATCGGTAGCTGTCCAAGTTCTGGTCAACGT
>NZ_FNVP01000028.1 GCF_900108015.1 Flavobacterium urumqiense
GTTATGTGGGAGAGTATGTCGTCGCCTTTCTTTAATCTGAACTTGTTCAGGTGCTATTAAATCCTCATCATTCATTTGATGAGGATTTTTTTTTGCACTGTAATTTAATGGATTTTTGCTGAAAATAATATTTAACTATTATTTATATTTTGTTTACAATATTGTTAATTATATATTAATTTTTTATTGGCTTAACCGAAATAAAACTATACTTTTATTTTTTTTAATTAATTAAATATATAGTCAGTTCCATTAACACCAAAATTTATTCTATGAAAAATAAATTACTTTTATTTTTATTGTTTTTTTTATTTTTAGGAAATGAAATTAATGCCAAAAATTTTGATCAAGCTTTAAATAATTCTAAAATAAATTTTCAGTTGCCATTAACTGTTAATTTAAAGGATACTATTAAAAAATCAAATAGAACTTTAAAAATAGCAAAAGCTAAGGCTATTATACCAGTCCCACAGACTACAGCAGGAAGTGCTTGTAAGAAAGAGATTGACATGACTGTGAAAGTATCTATGGCTGCATCTGGAGGTAGCGGTGATGTTATTGAATGGTTTTCGAGTCAAACTTCTAATACCATATTGCATACAGGATCTATATATAGTCCAAGTGTAAGTCAAACTACGACCTATTATGTTAGAACTCATGCCGGTGCTGATTTTAGTATTAGGGTGCCTGTAGTTGCATCTGTTTATACATCGCCGCCCGCAGTTAGTTTGTCTGTTTCGCCGACAGATGCTGTAATATGTGAAGGAACTCCACTTACATTTACCGCAAATGGCGGTGCTGATTTATTTGAATTTTCAATAGACGGGGTTCCAAAGCAATTGATGTCCACAAATAGAACATTCCAAACTGCAACGTTAAAAAAAGGTCAAATAGTTAGCGTTAGAACGCGATATGCAGTAAAGTTTGACGGAAGTATAACAGAAACTGCGTGGGGAAAAGGTCCGATGGAAGATAATATGCTTTCCGCTCCATTATCTTTAAATGCATCAAACGGTTATATTAATTCTATCAAAATTAGTCCAACAGAAAAAAACTTAGTCTTTGGTATCGCAGGAAAATTAGGTAATAATAAAAGTATGTTATTGTTTCTAGATACGAAGCCAGGAGGTTTTAATTTGTCAAATTATGGAGATGAAGGAAATAGTATTCCATCTGTAAAAGGATTCAATTATTTTAATAATAATCCAAGTATTTTTGATTCTTATTTTCAAGCTGATTATTGTCTTACAATTTCGACAGATGATGGTGGAACAAATTATTTCGCTGATATTATTGAATTAAAGACAGGAAATTCTACTAAGCTAAATTTAGGAAATGCATCAACAGGATTCCCTTCTTCTGTAATGGGAGTTAATAATGGTAATTCAGGAATTGGAGATTATAATATAGGTTTTGAAGTAGAAGTGCTGAAATCATTGATTGGTTATACAGTTGGGGACATTAAGTTTTTTGCCTTGACTATGCAAGATGATAGTGCACTTAATTATAATGTTACAAATTCTTTTTTAAGTCCTGAATTAAGCAGTTCGCTTGATTACGGGAGTGGTGCTATTGATTACAATATAAAAGACCCAAATCCAGTTGTTGTTTCTGCAGATGCTTTGGTTCCTTGTTATGAGCAAGCAACTGTTCTGGTTAATTTAAATGAAAACCCAACAACCGCAACCGTAGGTCCAGATCAATATAATTGTCAACTAATAAGTAGTATATTAGGAGGTAATACTCCCACGATAGGTTCTGGTGTTTGGTCATTAAAATCAGGGCCAGGATTAGTAAATTTTAGTAATGTAAATAGTGGAACTTCCACTGCTACAGTAAATGCAGAAGGAATATATGTTTTTACATGGACTATTTCAAATGGTGTTTGTCCAAGATCTGCAGCCGATATAAAAGTGGAGTTTGTTGTTCCGCCTTTAACTCCAACAGCAAGTAATCAAGCCGAATGTGCTTCGTCGCCAATTCAAACTTTGACTGCCACAGCCACGGCTCAAGCAGGAGAGACGATTGTATGGTATGATGCAGCAACGGGAGGAAATGTAATATCGAATCCTACATTAAATTCATTGGGAACAGTTACATATTATGCTGAATCTATAAAAAATACAACATCATGTGTGAGTAGTTCTCGAACTGCAGTAACCTTAACATTATATGCTTTACCAACAATAACAGGTACTTTAAGTGTTTGTGCAGGTGCAACAACCACATTAACCGGTTCAGCTACGGCAGATGCTACAA
>NZ_FNVP01000007.1 GCF_900108015.1 Flavobacterium urumqiense
GAAGATTCAGCGAACACCAGTTCTAATAAAGTTAAGTGAGCTAAAAAAGTAAAAATTATCTTCAGATAAAAAATAGCAATAGCAACAAGTTATCCTCAACTCGCCCTTATATTTTTAAGGATTACCTTTCTAATATTATTTAACTTTTAGGAATTTATAACCACAAAAAACACACCCCTAGCCCCTCTCAAGAGGGGAATACGTGAGCGGTTTCTCTTTGAGGGAACATTTATTTTTTAAAACTGAGCTTTCAAATTGTGCCTTTTAGTGTAAGTTCTTAGAAGTCGCCCCCGCCATAAAACAACCATATTGTTTACTTAGCCTTATAATTTTACAATGAAAAATCACGGTGAGAATTTCAGCGTTGGCAGAAGGGAGTGACCCCCTAGTCAAGTGCGGAGCACGAGCGGCTGGGGTCGCTATAGGGAGATGCGTCCGATGATTTTTGGGATAAAAATATGGAGTCTTGATTTTTTGTTTCTTTAGAAATCAAAGATTCACGAATTCCAATAAATTATTAGCGCGTGAGTAATCAATACAAAAGAAAAAATTCATGAATACCAGAAAACAATAATAACCCATGAATATTTTTTATCTCCTTTGAAATCATAGATTCACAAACTCCAATAAATGGTTAATTCTTCAATAATCAACACAAAAGAAAAAATTCATGAACACCAAAAAACAATAACAGCTCATGAATATTTTTTTATTCCTTTTGAAATCACAGATAACGAACTCCACTGAATTAGTAACCCGAAAGTAATCAAGACAAAAAAAATATTCAAATAAAAAATTAAATATAATCTCTCAATTTTAGGCCTAAAAAAAAATCTGCAAAGAACAAATTCCTCACAGACTTTATTTATTGAAAATCTTTTTTATTACTTATCCAATAATTGATAAGTAGAATTCATACTTATAAATTCAGGCACAATTTTTTTCATTTGCATAACAATATCATCATTACCAAAAAAATTCGCTTTTTCTATTAGTTCTTCAATATCAGTATGCAGGGTCTCAAATTCATCTTGAATTTCTTCCGCAATCATAATTTTTTCGTGATGGGTGGCTAATGTTTTTGAAGTATCGTTAAGTAATTCTTCATATAATTTTTCACCGGGTCTCAAACCAACTATTTGTATCTTAATTTCTTTGTCAGGTACAAATCCCGCCAACTTGATCATCTTTTTAGCCAAATCAATAATCTTAACCGGTTTTCCCATGTCAAAAATATAAATCTCACCTCCATTACCCATGGATCCAGCCTCCAAAACTAACTGACAGGCTTCGGGTATAGTCATAAAATACCGAATAATATCAGGATGCGTAATTGTGACAGGGCCTCCAGCCGCAATTTGCTTGGTAAACAAAGGCACTACAGATCCATTAGAGCCTAAAACATTTCCAAAACGAGTAGTGATAAATTTGGTGACATTTTTCTCTCCTTCTTTTTGTATTTTTAATTGTAGGGATTGCACGTATTTTTCAGCTATTCTTTTGCTTGCGCCCATTACGTTACTTGGGTTTACTGCTTTATCAGTAGAGACCATTACAAATTTTTTGACATTATACAAACAGGATAAATCGGCAAGATTCTTAGTTCCCAAAATATTAGTAAGAATAGCTTGTGAAGGGTTTTCTTCCATCAAAGGCACATGTTTATAGGCTGCAGCATGATAAACAACCTGAGGAAGATGTGTTTTAAAAACCATATCCATGGCGCTTTTGTTCCTTACATCAGCAATTACAGTATGTATTTTTGCATTAGAGCCTATGTTTTGCATTTCCAAACACATATGATGCAAAGGCGTTTCGGCCTGATCTAAAATGATGATTGTTTTAGGATTGAAACTTAACACCTGGCGCACAATCTCGCTTCCTATAGATCCTGCAGCTCCGGTAATCAGAACAGTCTTGTCTTTCAACTGCTTAGATATCGATTTATTATCTAATACAATTGGCTTTCTCTCCAGTAAATCTTCAATTTGAATGCTTTTTACTTTTTGAGAAATTTCCTTTTGATTTTGCCAATCGGAAATCAGTGGTACCGTAAACACATTATAATTAAATTCTAAACACTGATCTACGATAGTTAATTGTTCTTCTTTAGACATGCTTTTATCGGCAATAATAACCGCCTGAGCATTTACAGAACGCATTAGAGGAGGTAATTTTTTCTTTTTAATTAAAATAGGCAAATCCAACATTCGTTTGGTTGCATTTTGGCTGTTTTTATCCACAAATCCAACAATTTTAAAACGGGAAGGAGTTTCAAATTTTAAAGCGTTAGCTACAGATATCGCATTGGCATCTGTACCGTAAATAATAGCGCGTATTAATTTTTCTTTTCCAATTTCTGAGAAATAAACCTCAAAAGTTTGTTTAATTATAACACGGTACAAAAACAGACCACAAAAGGAAAGGACGATATTGATAAAAAAAGCAGTGTTTAAGAATGCTTTTTCACCATAAAGCATTTCATAAGCAAAATTAGAAAAAAGAAAAAGTACCAAAACGGCCATCTGAGAAAACAAAAGCTTCACGGCATCGATATAAGAAGAATGCCTGATAATTCCGGAATAGGTTCTAAACAACCAGAAAAAGAAGAGGTTTACGCCAAAAAACGCGGCTAAAAATCGAAAAATATAAGGTGTAATAACATACTCTAAGCCAGTCCCTTTAAAAATCAGTACTGTAAAAAAAAAGCATATAACTAAAACCGAAAAATCCATCATAACAATTATCCACCTAGGGAGATAACTTAAATTATGAATATTAAATTTCAAGTTTTCTCGTGAAAAAAAATTAGTTTTTACCGATGATGAATCCGATTTTTCAGTAGTACCCAAAATTTATTTTTTTAAAAATTAATGCCTCTGTACTAACAAAAATAAGATTAAAAAAGTTAAAAAATGGAAACCCTTCAATGCATTTTAATTTTGTCAATAAAACAGGAATAAAAAGTTTGAATATCAATTTGTTACGATTTGTTAAAATTTATAATTTATAAAAAAAATCTCGTTCCTATTTTCGAAATAATTTAAAGACAACAGCTTTTATTTGGGCTCGATCCTCCACAGAAAGATTAGAACCGGAAGGCAAACAAAGACCATCATTAAAAAGTGTTTCAGAAACAGTATTGCCATAGTAAGGATATTTACAGAAAACAGGTTGCAAATGCATCGGTTTCCACAACGGTCTCGATTCAATATTTGCGGCCTCCAATGCCAATCGCAAAGTTTCACTGCTTACACCATTGGTTTCTGATGGACGGACTAAAATAGTAGTCAGCCAATAATTGGAAAAATAAGTAGCATCAGGCACCGTAAAAACGGTAACGCCTTTTATGTCTTCAAATAATTCGACATAAAATTCATGTATGTTTCTTCTCAGGCCAATGTGATAATCTAAAACTTCCATTTGACCGCGACCAATACCAGCACAAATATTACTCATTCGATAATTATATCCTATTTGACTATGCTGATAATGTGGCGCTTCATCTCGGGCTTGAGTAGCTAAAAAAATAGCCTCCTCTTTAAGTTTTTCCGTTTTAGTTACGATCGCTCCTCCGCTTGAGGTAGTTATAATCTTACTTCCATTAAAAGAGAAAACTCCCATATCTCCAAAAGTACCGCACTTTTGTCCTTTATAGCTGCTTCCTAAAGCTTCGGCACTATCTTCTAAAATGGGAATAGAATATTTATCGGCAACCGCCCTAATTTGATCAATTTTATAGGGAATGCCATATAAATGAACTGCAATAATTGCTTTTGGTTTTTTATCTTTTGCAATTTTATCTACGATAGCCTCTTCCAGCGCAATTGGACATAAATTATAGGTTTCGGTTTCACTGTCAATAAAAATAGGCGTTGCGCCTTGGTACAAAATGGGATTTGCCGAAGCGGAGAAGGTCATACTCTGACATAGTACAGTATCCCCCGGCTGAACCCCTAAAAGAACTAATCCCAAATGAATGGCTGATGTACCCGAATTTAAAGCGGCAACATGATGTGAACCTAAATAGTCTTCTAGATCTTGTTCGAAAGCGTTTATGTTGGGCCCGATTGGAGCAACCCAATTGGAATCAAATGCTTCTTGAATGTATTTCAGTTCACTGCCTCCCATGTGTGGAGGCGAAAGCCAAATTTTGTTTTTATGCATCTTCTAAAAATAATAACGATACAATTGTATCAAGGTAAATTAAAAAAAATTACGCTAAAATCAGTAGTGCAATATCATATTCTAGACTTCTGCTGCACTAATTTTTTCTAAAAAAAACAAACCAAATTGTTTTCAAAATAATACCAATATCTCCCCAAAAACTTCGTTGGTAATAATAGTCTAGATTCAGCTGCACCTTATCAGGGAAAACGATGCAGTCGTTGTAAATGACAGGCGTTAACTGCTTCTCCAACACATACTCCTCTTTACTGTATTTTAAAGACGCAATACTAGTTAATCCCGGTTTCAATTCCAATATTTTTCGGTTTTCACCATCAAGTAAATCATAATAACCTGGTAAATCAGGTCGTGGTCCCACAATACTCATTTCTCCCCTTAAAACATTAAAAAGTTGAGGCAGCTCATCTAATTTATAGTTTCGGAGAAACTTCCCTATTTTCGAAATACGGGGGTTTCCTAATGCCGGTAAAACTTGAATGGTACGAAGCTTGTATATTTTGAAGGGGGTACCAAATTGGCCAATACGCTCTTGGATAAAGATTCCAACCGTATGCGTGTCGATAGCGGCCAGTAACCATGTAATCAATACCAGCCAAAAAAAGAAAAGAAGAGAGAAGAGAGAGAAAATAATATCAAAAAAACGTTTTATCATACTTTTCGAAATATTTTATTCTTGATAAAGATACTAGCAAAAAACGAATTACGAATTTCTAAGAACCATTTTACGAGTGACTAAATTTCGAACAAGTAAATAAATAAAGGTCAGCAGCAGTAAAAATGCACCTGTAAAGAAAAGAGATAAATACCCTTTGGTATCCGCATAAATAACCAATGCATTAATTCCCAATTGCAGACCCGCGTAAATAAAAGAAATTAAAATATGGGAATAGCCCATTTCATTGGCTAAATATTGATACAAATGAGAACGGTGCGGCTGGAATATATTTTCTTTTTTAAGTAATCTGTTTATGATTGTAATTATGGCATCAATTCCATAAACCGAAAAGAAAAGAATATACCCGAGTTGCCCGGAGTCGATAATCGTTTTTATCATAAAATAGCCTAAAAAAAGTGCCATACTGATACTACCTACATCGCCTGCGAAAGTTTTGGCTTTTTTTCGAACATTAAACAACCCAAAAGAAAAACAAGACAATCCCAAGGTAATTAGCAAAGGTAAACTGGCTTCGTTAATGCGTAAGAAAGAAAAACTAACTATAGCTGTTAGGGCATATAAAACGGTGATTCCATTAATACCATCCATAAAATTGAAGGCATTGACCCAACCAATCAGCAAAACAAATACAAGTGGAAGTAACCACAATGCTTCTGAAAATAAGTGCAAGTCATAAAAAACCAAACCAACGGCTACAACATGCGAAGCAAATCGGGGCAACTGAGACAGGGGTTTGATATCATCTACAAAACTAACAATCGCAACCAAGACAACTGCTAGTGCCACTGGCCAAGAAACGTATCCTAAAAAAAAAGCGATACTGATGGCAATCGGAAAAATAATCCCGCCACCTCTTAAAGTAATTGCAGAATGGGAAGACCTCGAATTAGGTTTATCGATGATATTGTATTTTTCCGCAATTTTGAAATAAATAAGTTCAATCCCAATCAATAAAAATAATAATGCAATGTAAACCATATTTTTAAACGCTATATAATAATCTCAAACTGAATACTGAACACTAAACTGATCCCTGAACACTGAATTCTGATCACTGAACACTGATAACTGATCCCTAAACTACTAAAAACTACAACTTATGTTTCAGCAATCCCAAAAGATACTCTCCATAACCCGATTTTTTCAAAGGCTCAGCCAACTCTTTCAATTGTTGTTCCGTTATAAAACCTTGTCGCCAGGCTATTTCTTCAATGCAACCTACTTTCAATCCCTGACGTTCTTCAATAACCTGGACAAATTGTCCCGCCTGCATTAAGCTGTTAAAAGTTCCGGTATCCAACCAAGCCGTACCTCTGCTTAAAATACCTACTTTCAAGGCTCCTTTTTCAAGATATACTTTGTTCACATCTGTGATTTCATATTCTCCACGGGAACTTGGTTTAATATTCTTGGCAATTTCCACAACTGAATTGTCATAAAAATACAAGCCGGGTACCGCATAATTTGATTTGGGTTCCAACGGTTTTTCTTCAATAGAAAGTGCTTTAAAATTAGTATCAAATTCTACCACACCATAGCGTTCCGGATCAGAAACGTGATACGCAAAAACTACTCCTCCCTCTGGATTAGTATTGGATTGCAATAACTCATCCATATTGGACCCAAAAAAAATATTATCACCTAAAACCAAAGCGACACTGTCTTTTCCTATGAATTCTTCTCCAATAACAAAAGCCTGAGCTAAACCGTTTGGTATAGCTTGCTCCGCATAACTGAATTGACAACCTATTGACGAGCCGTCTCCTAACAATTTCTTGAAATTAGGCAAATCATGCGGAGTCGAAATAATTAATATTTGATTGATTCCCGCCATCATCAAAGTAGACAATGGATAATAAATCATCGGTTTGTCATAAACCGGCATCATTTGCTTGCTCATTGCAAGTGTTAAAGGATGTAAACGGGTTCCGGAACCTCCGGCTAATATAATTCCTTTCATTTTTAAAGTTGCTAGAAGCAGTAAGCTATAAGCTCTATGCTTGGTTTTGTTTCAATAATAATCTTTCGTCTTTTGATTCACTAAAGCGTTCCCCCTTTGGGGGCTAGGGCGCTATATTGTTTTTCGTAATAAGTGGCATATTCTCCCGAAGTTATATTATTTAACCAAGTTTCATTATCCAAATACCAGTTTACGGTTCTTTCCAATCCTTGGACGAAAGTAACCGAGGGTTTCCAACCTAATTCTGTATTAATCTTAGTAGCATCAATAGCGTAACGCAAATCATGGCCTGGACGGTCTTTGACATAGGAAATCAATTGTTTTGAAGTACCTGCTGCTCTTCCTAATTTCTCATCCATTATTTTACAAAGCAATTTAACCAAATCAATATTTTGCCATTCGTTAAAACCACCTATATTATAAGTATCGTGATTTTTTCCTTCATGAAAAACTAAATCAATTGCTACCGCGTGGTCTTCCACAAAAAGCCAATCACGGGTATATTTTCCATCTCCATAAACGGGTAAGGGTTTATTTTGAATAATATTATTGATGAACAAAGGGATCAATTTTTCAGGAAAGTGAAAAGGACCATAATTATTGGAACAATTAGTCAGTACATAAGGCAAGCCATACGTTTCTCCATATGCTCTTACAAAGTGGTCAGAACTGGCTTTAGAAGCTGAATAAGGAGAATTGGGATCATAAGCAGTAGTCTCTGTAAACAATCCTTCGGAACCTAAACTACCATAAACCTCATCAGTGCTAATGTGATAAAATCGTTTCCCATCCATATTATCTTTCCAAATCATCTTGGCAGCATTCAATAAATTCACGCTACCAATCACATTAGTCTTTACAAATGCCAATGGATCAGTAATGGAACGATCCACATGTGATTCAGCAGCTAAATGCAATACTCCATCAAATTGATGCTCAATAAAAAGCGAATCAATAAAATCGGCATCAACGATATCTCCTTTTATAAAAGTATAGTTTTGTGCGGCCTCAATGTCTGTTATATTTTCTAAATTCCCAGCATATGTCAGTGCATCCAAATTAAAAATTTGATACTCCGGATATTTGTTTACAAAACGTCTCACCACATGCGAGCCAATAAATCCAGCTCCTCCAGTAATTAATATTTTCTTCATTTTTCTACACTTTTTTATTTCTATTCTTTTTCTTAAAAATCAAAGAATAGACTCCCTTTTAGATTTTATATTCTCAATAACCATTTTAAACTTTAAACAATTAACCTTTTAAACCTTTAGTTTTAAACCATTAAACTCTAAACTTTAAAATTATATCTACTCTTTCAACAACTCCATACATTTTCTCAAGCACAATTTGTAATTGGGTACTTCAACACCAAAAGTAGTTGCAATTTTTCTTTTATCCAATAAAGAATAGGCAGGGCGTTTCGCAGGTGTATGATAAGCAGATGATGGGATGCCACTCACATTACAGTCAAAACGGCCAATTTCTTGTATGGCTAAAGCGAATTCGTACCAACTGATTTCTCCTTCATTGGAAAAATTATAAATACCCGCTTGCCACAAATCATGTGTAATTATAGTCATTATAGCTTGTGCTAAATCGGCCGCATAGGTTGGACTTCCAATCTGATCATTGACCACATTCAAAGTTTCTCTTTCTCGCATCAACCGGGACATAGTTTTTACAAAATTATTCCCGAACGGACTATACACCCATGAAGTTCTTATAATGATGGCATTTGGATCGGCGGCCATACACGCGTTTTCTCCTGCTAATTTTGTCGCACCGTAAACATTGATAGGATTTGTTTTTGCCACCTCATTCAGGGCAGTAGCAGAAGTACCGTCAAAAACATAATCGGTTGAAATGTGAATTAATTTCGCATTATTTTCTTTGGCGTAGGTGGCGATTACTGCCACAGCCAAATGATTTACGACGTCTGCTAAATCGTGCTCGGTTTCAGCTTTATCAACTGCTGTGTAGGCACCACAATTCAAAATAATATTCGGTTTTATCTTTTCTAATTGACTAGATAAAACGGATAAATTATCTAAAGAAACTTGTGTTCTGTCAGCAAAAAACCATTCAAATTGGGAATAGTTTTTGGATAATAATGCTAATTCCGAGCCTAATTGACCCGTTGCACCTGTGACTAAAATTTTTTGCATTTTTATATTTTATTACCGCTAAGATCTTAGAAAATCAAGACAACGGTTGTGTTTTTCTATTATATTGATACTACGTCACAACTCCCGATCTAACCGACAACGTTAAACTTCTTCTTTAACCTTCTTTGTGGACTTTGTGATTACGTATTAAATTCCCAATCTAACCTACAACTTTAAACCTTAAACTTTAAACCTTAAACAATTTTTAAAACTTTAGGTAATCTTAAATGGAATCGATCGTTACCCTAAACTATTCCTCTTTTGTAAAACAATTTTCCAACTCTGTCAATATGCAAAAGCAAATCAAAATTGGTTATTTCTCGTTTTAGAGACAAATCTATTTTGTAAGGCAATGATAAATCATCTAATATATTCTCCATTTCCAAAAATTTTGGAAAAGATATTGAATTCTCGATGATGGTTAAATCAATATCAGAACCTACTTTAAAATTTCCTTTCGCTCGGGAACCATAAATAATCACGCTATCAATACCATTATAAGTAGTAAAGACATGATTTATTTTGTCTATATCCTCCTGTTTTAAGCCAAATTGTATCATTCTAAAGTTCTTTCATTTTCTCTTTAAAAGACACAAACAAATCGTAATAATAATTCAATATTCTATCTCTATTCTCGTTTGCTGTACTTTCGTTATAAGTATGTGTAGATTGGTTTCTACTTTTTATCATTTCCATCCATTGTGCCCCGTCCTGAATCAATCCTTTTTGAAACGCTTCTCTCATAGCATCTCTAGACCCCGTAATAGTCGTATTTCCTTGATATTCAAAATAATCCTGCATTACATTCCAAGCCAACTCGTGTGTGAATCCAAAAGCTTGAATAAGTCCCTGCTCTTCCAGTTCGTTCAAATTACCTTTCACTATAAATTTCTGCAACTGTCCTAGTGCTTTCAGATAATTTCCAAAACGTTGTTTCCATCGAATATCTTCTTCCATAATTCAATTCAATTTAAATATCTTTTTTGTTCAACAAACAATACAAAATAGTAAATTATTGTTCGTTATGTCTAACAAAAAAATTGTTTATTTAACATCGCACCATACAAAAAGCAACCAAAAATCCATCTAAAAACTTCTGCCCCGCCCTTAAATAAAAAGCATAAAAAAACAACATTTGAAATTAAAAGGAGGACTGCCAGTGGTAGTCAGGTAAATAACCATAACAGTTTTTAAATTTTTAAGCTTTTTATTTGCAGGCTTGATTTTTTTGTTTCTTTTTTGATCAAGCAAAAAAGAAAAAATTGTTCTTCAGTAATAATATAAGTACTACTAACCCATGACTATTTTTTGTATCTTTTTTAATCAAGACGAATCGAAAATTTCAAACCTAAAACTCCCAATCAATTTCATCAAACCCCGGCAACACCAAATCCTTTTCAGAAACAATTACTTCATCAGGCCTCAATTGCCAATCAATCGCTAAAGTAGGATCGTCATAACGAATGCCTCTCTCACTTTCTTTGTTGTATAACTGATCGACTTTGTACATCACTGAAGCCGTTTCACTCAAAACCGAAAATCCATGAGCAAATCCGTGAGGTACCATCAGTTGCTTTTTATTTTCCGCACTTAAAACTACACTGAAATGCTGCCCGTAAGTAGGCGAATTTTTACGCAAGTCTACCGCCACATCTAAAATTTCTCCCTCTAATACCCGCACCAATTTAGCCTGAGCAAAAGGGTTAATTTGCAAATGCAAGCCACGGATCACACCTCTTTTCGAGAAAGACTGATTGTCTTGGATGAATTGATAGTCAATCCCATTTTCACTGAATTGAGCTTGGTTGTAGGCTTCGAAAAAGTACCCCCTTGAATCCTCGAATATTCTAGGAGTTATGATTACTAAATCTTGTATAAATGTTTTTTCAAGGGTCATATTGTAATTTTATATTTCTATTATAATTCTAATCGTCTTTATTTTGTATACTGCAGAGAACAAAAAATCGTATAATTGTTTAGTCCGGCAAACAATACAATTATATTTTTTTAAAGGAATTAAATGTTTTTAACAAGCCTTCTTTTGCTTTTACCGGCAAAGGTTTTCCTATAGCGGTTACAATTTTTTGATTACTAACTACATAATTCTCTGTTAGTTTTTGCAAACGTTCTGAATTGAGTGGCAAATGCAAATAATCACCAAGTCTTGCAATCCCTTTAATGCAAGAAGAGGGAATATTAAAAACCCTGTTTTTTTTGCCTAAACTAATTCCTAATAATTGGATAAGCGCATTCGTTGACACCGATTTATCATCTGAAACTTGATAAACTCCTGAAGAAATTGTTACATTTATTAATATTTCTTGTATCACAAAACAAAGGTTTTCGATACTTAAAAAAGAACGTTCATTTTGAAAATCCCCAAGTGGCCATGGCAATCCTTTGTATACTAACTGATACAATAAATTCAAATTTCCTTTATTTCCGGGACCATGTATCATACAAGGCCTCAAAACATAAACTCTTTTTCCTTTGGGCAATTCCTTACTCAAGATGTATTCTTCTGCTTGATGCTTGGCAATACCATAATGGGTTTTAGGATTTGGTATTTCGTCTTCGCTCAATATCCCCTTTACTTCATCCGCCACCGCTTTTACGGTACTCATAAAAATAAAAACGGATGCTTCTGATACTAAAAACGAATCAAACAACTGCTTAGTTAACTCAAAATTAGCTTCGTAATAATCCCTTGGTTTGGAAACTTTCTTTAAGTCATGCGCTTTACCTGCAAGATGAATGATAGCATCTGCATTAATCTCAAATTGTTGCTTGGGTACATAACGAATGCTAATAGGTTTCACCCTATTTGAAATACTCAAATAGTTTACAAGATTGGTACCTACAAATCCACTAGCTCCAGTAATGGTAATTTTCATCTATTTAAATTGAGATAAAGCTTCATTATTTATTTTCTTTCTTTCCGAATCAAAAAACCAACCCCATTTATTAAAATAAGTAATTGCTGAATTTATAAATATCATAAACAATCTTTTACTTTTATTGGCTCCTGATTCATATTCATGCACTACCGAAACTTTTGGGAAATAGATTGTTTTATAATGCTGGTGCATCCTTCTTGACAAATCCCAATCTTCAAAATACATAAAAAAAGCGTCATCATACATCCCTACTTTTTTGATAGCATCAAGATTTAGTAAGGTAAAGCAACCCGAAAGGACCGGAGCATTGTAAATTACTTCTTTAGATATATTTCGTAACTCATATTCATTTATAAATTTCTGATAGACAACAGCAGGTTTATTAATTTTCCTCCTCAATATACTAAACGGGCTTGGTAAAAGTTTAGGTAAATTCTGAATACTACCGTCTTCATTTAGAACCTGAGGCATCATCATTCCAATTGTAGCATCGTTTAACATATATTCTACCATAGGCGTAATTATATTTCCTTCAAAACGAATATCAGGATTAACTATAAAATGAAATTTCGAACCCAACTGTAATGCCTTCTGAATTGCTTGATTATGTGCTGCCCCAAAGCCAGGATTTGTAGGATTATGGATGTATTGGATTCTTGAATCAGTAACCAAAACTTTTAATTCATTTGTCGGAGAATTATCAACTAAAAAAAGTTTAAAAATACTATTGGTCCTCAGCAAAGACTGAATAGCATTTCGCAACATTTTTAAATCGTTTTTATACAAAACGATACCAGAAGTTATTATTGTATTCATTTAATTTTCTGCATTTTAAATATCCTCCCACCTTTCACTTACAAAATTATATTTTTTTATTACCTTAGCTGGTATTCCTACAGCTATCACATAAGACGGTAAACTTTTTGAAACTACCGAGTTGGCTCCAACTATAGTTCCTCTACCGATGGTTACCCCAGATAATACAGATACGGACTCTCCCAACCAAACATTCTCCTGAATAATTACCGCTTTCGCATATAGTTCTCTTTCGTTTGGAGGTGTATTTGGAGAATCGTGTATGTCATCTGCTCCATAACTACCATGATTTAAATCAGATATAAAAACCTTACTTGCAATCAACACATTGTCACCTATAGTCACGTCTTCCTTTGCTGAAATATGAACATAATCATTTATTTCAACATTTCTACCGATATGCAAAACCTTATTTTCATTCTCGGGGTATGCCTCGAGCCTGCAACCCACACCAGTAGTGAAATTATCCCCAATCTGAATATACCTGCTATTTCTAATATCAAAAGGTAATCTTATGAGTCTTGCATTTCTATGAAATAGTTTTGTATAAATTAATGATACAAACAATTTTACAAAACCAATTATACCATATCTTTTTATCATTATTTATCGAATTTAAATATTAAACCAATTTTTTAATCAACAATTCTATTCTAAAGAAAAAAACTGAAAAATAAACATTTGCCATTTTGAAATCAAACCCAAATATTTTAATTAAACTACCTCCCAAAGGTCTTAATAAAAAAAGAGGTATAAACTTATACTTTTTATATTTTTTAATTATGCAAACGAAACCTGGACTATAGCTTTTGTATCTCTTTTTAGTTTCTTTTAACGAAAGTAAATTCTTAGTTGATTTAGCAGGATGAAAAGAATATATTTTTGAAATATAATAAAACTTAGCTCCAGCCCTACTCAAACGAATAAAATGATCATAATCTTCACAGCTACCAAATTTGCCTCCTACACCTAAATCTTCATCAAAAAAAACTTGTTCCTTAAATTTTTCATATAATACAACTTGATTTGGAGAACCAATTAACGAATGTTTATCTTCATTAATAAAACTTCCTTCATTTAAGAATTTTCCAAGATACAATTCCTTTGTTCCTTCATTATAAATAGGAGTAATATAACATTTATCTGTATTTAAAACTAATGGAAAATACATGAAAAAGTTTTCATCAAAACTCGAATCATCATCTGGAAACATAATATATTCTGCCGAAATAACATTGCTTAACAAATATTTCAAAGCAATATTTCTTGCTTTTGAAAGCCCCATTTTACTTTCATGAATAAAAGCTATAGAAAGAAATGAATTCTTAGTACTGTATGAGATTTCACATTCTTGCGAAACAACAACCATTAGTACTTTTATTTTTTTAATATTACTATCTATGCTATGAATTAATTTGAAAATATTCAATTCATCTTGATGTGTAGTAATTAAAATAAGATTATAATTTGTCATTTTGTATTTTATTATATATACTTTTATAAAACAAGTCGGGATTATTTTGAAATATCAATAGGCTTATAAAAATAACTACTGGTAAAAAAGATAAAAAAGCCGCTAAAGATTAATGGCTCAGAAGCCAGACAGATTAATATAATGAAGAAAAAAAAACCTTTATTGTAATTAATTAATTTTTGATTGTAAAGAAGAAATAAATAAATCAGACCTAATGGAATGCCCAAAAATAAAAAAACGGTAATTACTGAATTTGTATTACCGTGAGCTTCCGTAAAATCGCTATCCATATAAATTGGGCTTTTCTCTTGAGCCTCTTTGTTTTTTATATTTGAAAATCCAACCCCAGTAAAAAAATTATCTTTAGTGACATCTAAAGCTACTAAAACATCATAATTTCTTATCAAGAATGAGGCTTCTCCCTTACCAGAAACTTTTTCAGTAACATTAGAAAGCAAAACAGGTATTGACAGGACTAAAAACAAAAACAAAAAAAATATCTTTTTCATCTTATTACTTTCAGTATTAAAAAGATAGTATGTAAACTGAAGAAACATTATTAAAAGGCCAGTAGTTGAGAAAGTAGTGAAGATCAAGAAACCAGTTAAAAATATCAGTCCTTTCCTCAATGTTAAATTATCTCCAAAAAGTAACCTAAATAAAAAAATATTAAGAACCACGCTTAAAACTCCTGGTTCCCAATAAAAACCTTGATTTCTAACTAAATCTATCCCTAAAATAGTGTGTTCTGCTCTATAGAAAAAAACATAAAAAAGGTGATTACAAGTATAACTTTCGCTTAAAAAGGGAGTAAAAAAACTTTTTAGAAAATTAGTAGTAAAAAAATTAAAAAAAGAATAAATAACTATAATTATAAAAACAAAATCAAAATTATTAATGGAGATATTTTCTTTGTTTAATAATGCGAGAAAAGCTATATTGAAAATCAAAATTAAACCATACATAATTGGAAACTCTATAAAACTAATATTAATACCAGTTAAAATCCAGTTAATAGACAAAAAAAACATTAACAGCCCTACAGCTTTTAGAAAGGACATCAAATGAATATTATAGTATTTTTTTTGAAACAAAAGAGATGTAACTGACACAAACAGCAATATAATATAGAATAAATTCGCTCCAAAAATAATAGGATAAACTGATCCACAAAACAGAAACAACAATCCTACAATAAGAACATTAAGTCCTTTAACAACATCCATGTATCTTATTTTAATTAATTAGCTTGAGTATCCAATTATCCAATTTTTGATCTTTAACTAAATTAGATATTATATCATCATTAAAGGTTTCAGAAAAAAATTCTTGATCAAAAAACTTAATCCTTTTAGAATCATAAAATGGCTCCTGTTTAACCGATAAATTATTCGTTAATAAAATTCTATTTGCTCCTAATGCTTCAAAAGTTCTCATTGTCAAACCTCTTTGATTTTCATTTGCTGCATCAATTATAATATCTGAACTTGAATATAGCATCAAAATTTCAGAGAAAGATATATTTTTAAAAAACAAATACTCTTTCTTCAGCTTAACACCTTTCATCAACAATTTTAAATAATGATAAAAAGGGATTCTGATTTTTATTATTGTTTCAATCCCCACTTTATTCAAACGTTCCTTTAACTCTAAAACAGAACTGTATCTTAACATTTGAAAAGTTCCCACAAACAAAGCTGTTTTTGTTTTTGAATTTCTTGATTCAATTTCCGCATATTCACTTCTATAGAATAAAGGAAAATAATCAAATCCATATAACTTTGCATCTCCACCATCAAAAGTACTTATCTTGTTAAAAAAATCTTTTTGGTATAAATAATTACAATTTTTAACAGAGTCCCATTGGTACATTATCATCTCAAGTCCTGCCTTCTTACATTTATCTAAAACAAAAAGTGGAACATACTCTCCCCTAATAACAAAAAGGGTATTATAAGAATCTAAATCAATTTTTCTTAATCTACAATACCAATTAACATTCTGATATAATTTTATGATACTTATATTTATTTTTTTAAAAAAATCAAAAACACCGTTATAAGGTCTGTCATTAAACATTAAAACATACCCTCCTAAATTTTCAATTTCTGTTTTAATTGCTTCGTTATATCCAATAAATTTGGGACAAATGAAAATTATTTTTTTGTCTGAGAAAACACCACTATTTTTCATATGCTATTTAAACAAGCCTTTATCTTTCATTTCTGCTATAGAAACTTCATATTTACTTTCTATAACATCCTGAGTAATGACCCATTCAGTAAACTTCTTGATTCCTGATTTAAAATCAAACGTAGGTTTAAAACCTAAAACCTTATTAATCTTAGTTAAATCAGCAAAATTATGACGAATATCACCTAAACGATAATTTCCTGATATGTTTACTTTCGCTTCTATGCCGTAATTAGTAATTAATTCATTAGCAACCGTAATCACATCGGTCGCTTCTCCAGTACCAACGTTAAAAACGTTTCCATTTGCTTCATTTTTCTCTATCCCTAGAATAGTTGCATTAACTACATCGTCAATATAAACAAAATCCCTAGATTCTTTCCCATCTTCAAAAATATTAATACCCTTACCATTGCGTATTAAAGTGGAAAATATAGACAATATTCCGGTATAAGGATTGGATAATGACTGCCCAGGACCATACACATTTTGGTATCTAAAAGCGACTGGAGCGACACCAATAGTTGGACAAACGGTCATTATCATTTGCTCTTGATTTTGTTTTGTAATGCCATATACAGAAGAAGGATGAATTTTAGATTCCTCATCCGTTGGCAACAATTGTAAAGGCTTTGACAATCCTTTATATTTTACTTCAAAATCATTATTAGCCATAAAATTATCTGTACGGTGTTCTGGATATACAGCAGTATTCAATTCATCCGACCAATATTTACCTTCACCGTAAATTGACCTTGATGATGCTATTACTACCTTTTTTACCGTATGTATATTATTTGCTAAGAAATCAAGCATTTTGGATGTACCGCCAATATTTACACTAGTATATTTTTCTATTTCATACATCGATTGTCCCGTACCAGTTTCTGCTGCCAGATGAACTATAACGTCTTGATTGAAAACTGCATCCTTCCATACCTCTTTTGAGGTTACACATCCTTTAATGAATTTAACTTTATTTTTAATTTTAGAAAATAGATAAGAATTATCCTCAGGGTTTTCACCATGTATTTGTGGTGATAAAGTATCCAAAACTGTAACATTATATTTCTTCTCAATCAATGCAAGAGCCAAATTAGAACCAATAAATCCTGCTCCACCTGTAATCAATATATTTTTCATGTAAACTTATATTTTATAATTTTTCCTTTTTACGTACTTTCAGGAATTTCAATATCTGTAACCTATACTACCTATCCTAATTAATTCACCAAACTAAATACAAATCCATCATTAATCTCTTTCTCTAAAAAAACTGGAATTATCGTTTTATAGTATAATAAATGACCAAAAGAAGTTGGGTGATGAATAAAATCACCACATAAATCTTGGTTTATCTTTACTTGATTGTATTTTGAAAACTCTTTATAAATATCCGCAAAATAGCAATTGTATTTCTTGGCCAAATTATTTATTGATGCATTATATGCCATCGTTGAATTTTCAAACTCCAAATCCCAAGATGGATTCTGCTGTAAAAAACCAACTAAAATAACATCTATATTGTTCTGTTGAAACTTTTTTATTAACTCTCCCATATTTTTTTCAAATAAAATCTGGTTTGCTAATCAATTACTTGAAATATGATCATTCATTCCAAATTCTATAAAAACAATATCGTTTTGGTCTTGTATAATAACTGGAAGTGAGTTAAAAACATCCCCAATAGAACTCCCACTTTGAGAATAATTAGTGACAAAACAATTTGATCCGTAAATTGTTTTTAAAGCCTTTCCAGTAAGATACGGATATGTTTGAGTATCATTATCGTGAAAAAAATTTTCATAGGTATGAGCTCCAGCAGATATCGAAGTTCCAATAACACCCAATTTAATTAGTTCATTATTTTTTAATTTCTCTTTGATTCGTTGTGATAATAGAGTGTTTCCAAAGTCTCCATTGATAATTTCAAGGTCCTTGAAATTATAATCAGCATAAACTTGAAAGGGAATAACTAAAGAAGGGTTTCTAGGAGAAGAACTAAACGTAAAAGTGCCATTACTATTAAATATAACACTATGTTCTTTAAAATTAGGAACCGCCGAATTATTTGTCCTTCTAACAATGTTATTTGAAACAACATAATCAACATTTTCTTTGTAATAAATTTTATTCCTATTATTATCAATTGAGTAAAGTTTTAAACCATTTATTTTATTTTTTATTAAATAATTTTCTTCTCTTTCCTTAAGCACAAATGTTTCACCTACCATTTTTGAATCTGGGACTTCCCTAATATTCGCTTCATCTTTAGCGCATCCAAGTATAGAAACTAAGATTAAAAAAAAAATAACGATAAAACACAAACCTGATTTTCATAAATATCCTCATTATTTCTCTTCAAGAAAAACACCATTCTTATCGGTTTTTAACCACTTGTTATTAATGGTACAATACCGCTTAATTATTTTTGCTGGAGACCCAACCGCAACACAATAATCAGGGATGTCTTTTGTGACTACTGAGTTTGCCCCTATAACACAGTTCTTCCCTATCTTAGCTCCAATGACACATACATTTTCTCCTAACCAAGAACCATCACCAATAACCACACTTCCAATCTGTTTTATAGGTTGGTGAATAATTGGAGTCAAAACATCTTCATATCCATGAAGATTATCTGAAATATAAACTTTATCTGCTGTTAAAACATTTTTACCTATATGCACACTCCTTAAAACAAATATATGATTCATATGGCCTAACACTGTCCCTGAATCAATTTGCAAATGCCCTTCCGGATGCCCTACTTGTAACCAAACTAAAGGGTTTATAATAACGGACTCATTAATACTAATTTTATTTAAACCTTTTATTTTTAATGGACAAACAATTCTTGACCCTGCACCCAAATTTTTTAAAAATGGTTTTAAGAGAATAGCCCACATTCTTCCAGAGAAAGAATTTTTTAAATCAAAAAAACTAATCATTTTTATAAAGTGTGTATTTACCCTTCGATTGGAAATAAATAAAATATCCGATCGATACTGTTATTATAAATACCAAATTTACATATGCGAAATTTGTCAGAGAACTTAATTTATTAAAATACAAAAAGGTATAACTAGATAACGATGTAGCTAAAGCACAAGAGTATATTATTATTTCTTCCTTATAATGTAAATTAGCATTCAAAACGAATGTTATTGGGTCCATCAATACAAATAAACATAAGCCCCAGAATATTATTTTAACATATGAAACACCACTTATGTGTTCTGGCAATAATTTTCCAACGAGAAATGGGAGTATAAAATAAGTACCAATAAACATTAATATTAAATATACTGACAATTCTAAATAATATAAACTAAATAATGAAAAAAAACTTTTTTTATCTCCTTGATTATTTCTAATTAACTTCATGTACTTAGGAAAATTGATACTCCCAAGTGCCGAAGGCACAACCATAAAAACGGTTGTATATAAAAAAACCAAGTAATATTCACCTAAGCTTTCGAGTCCTAAACTTACACCTATTACCCATCTTTCAACTTGTTGATTTATATAAAATAATATTCCGACCAAGAATGGAACAAAACCATATTTTGCAATCAATTTTAAATAAGGGATAGATTTTAAACTGATTTTAAATTTGAAGTCTTTGTTGAATATATAGGTAAGAATAATAAATGATGTGGGTTGTAAAGCTATGAGTGAGATTGCCCCATACAAAGGGTTTATATATAATACTGGAATACAAGTTAATGAAATAAGAACACTTAAAAATGTCATTAAACTTAAACGTTTATTCCTACCTAAGCCAACTTGTAAATTAGACCACCAATTTGCTAATAACGAGACAATACCTACAAATATTCCAATAATTAAAAATGAATTAAATCCATAAAACAAGCTAAAAACCGCACTACCTGCTATGATAAGCATAAACAATAGAGCTAGATAGCTAATCACCGCATTATTAATGTTTTTATATCTATTTTTTGAAAAAGACACTACTCGATATCCGCCAGTTATGCTGCCGATTTGTAAGAACCCTATAATCATAACTATTGATTGAAAAATGGCTATATTACCTAAATCACGTTTACTTAATAAATCCATAAAAAAATAGCTTTTTATAATGCCAACTGCTGAGCTAAACAATGTGGCACCTATGTAAGCGTACTTTTGCATATTCTCACTCATTACACAATTCTTTTTTCAATACCCATTCTAACATTATCTATATTTTCTTTCGTGTATAATATTGGATAGGGCCATGGATAACCTACATTTAAAATTGCAATCATCCTTGATAAAAAATCTTCCAAACCGTCTGATTTATTAAACGTTGTTAATCCTCTCAATAGATTATAAACTTCTTCGAATGTTGTACAATAATTTACGCCAGAATATGCATTATAGTAAACTTTACCAAATACAATTACAGGTTTATCAATACACATAGCTTCAAAACCAGCGGTACTAACGAGAGTGAAAATATAATTTGCCCTAATAATTACAATTGATGAAGATATATCTGCTTTTAAATATTTAACGTTCGGAAATCTTGTCTTAAGCTTTCTAAATTGTTTTTGCATTAAAAAACCCGCTTGTGCTGGATGTTCCTTGATCACTAACACCTGATCTTCTTTCATACATTTTAAAACATTTTCAATTAAAGCAAACTGATTATCACAAAACGGTGATAAATAAAACAAAGTTGCTTCTGGCTCAAAATGTAGTGGATAAAACACCACTTCAGTGTCCTTATTTATGTCTTCTAATTTATCGTAAGCATTTGATCTCAAAATATAATTAATGTAATAATTAATTTCATCAAAGAAGTAAGAAAAACTTTCGTAATAACAAATTTGCCTAATTGTTTTGTTTTTAACGTATAATGTTCTCAAAACCTGTATTGTTAGACTTTTAATTTTATTTAATAAATTACTTATATCTTTGCTTTTCCTCAATACTTTTATATGTGGATTCTCAACAGCACCAGATCGTATTTTATTTATATAATTTCTTGCAATTAGTTTATGCTCTTCTGTAGGCACTACAGAATTAAGTTGATCTTGTACTTCACTAGTATAAGGTGTTGTGTGAAAGAAAAATGAATTGTCAAAAGCAAATGCTCCAGTAGCTAGGTATTCTATCCCTCTTTTTTTTGCTTCAATAAGTAGTACTTCTGAGATTTCAAGAGCGACTACTTCATTCATGACATAACTTGGATTATATTTATCCATTATATTACCCCAAAATGACACGAGTTTTTTTAACACACTCAATCTTTGCTGATGAGTATAAGCTCTCAAAAAACGATCTGAACCTATTGAATATTCTAAATAAGGAAATGAAATATCTGCTTCTTGCAATTTTTCATATTCTTCCTCTAAGCAAGCAACAACTTTTCCTCCCTTACTTTCAACATTCTTCTTCTCCTTTTTATTTAATGTTACATGGATGGAATCAAATACTTCAGATTTTAAAGTAGGATAAAATTGCGATTGATAATCCCTAGAAAAAAACAGTATAATTGGTTTTGAACTATTCATAATTTGATTATAATTTACTTATCAACTCCTTTACTAATTAAAATATATTTATTTGTAGCATCAGTAGATCTTTTATTATTTGTTAGAATAAAATCTTTAAAATTTTCTGATAATTCTAACTTATTATTTGTCTTAAAACTATTCTCTAATTCAATTAAGTACTGATCAGTAAATTCCCATTCCCAACTCTCATTTCTTTGCCATAATTTTTTGTTTCTATGCTGATCAAGCATATAATAAAATCCGTTTTCTGCCATTCCTATCCAATTCAAAAACAAATCTAAATTCCTAGGTTTCTTGTAGATATAATTACGAACTAATTCTAAGCCTTGTTGCCTAGACATTCTTTTCAGTCTGATTTCTCTAGTAGCATGGTCTACCACCTTTCCATATCCGTGTTTTATAAACTTGATGTAATCATGGACGTCTGAATAATTATAACAATCAATATCATTATACGAATCAAAAGTTCTAGTTTGCTTAGTTGTTTCGTAATCGTATTTCTGAATCATTTGTTCGTGTTGCGCTTTTGTATCCCAGCGTATATAGTTATTTAAATAAATCCCACGTACGCCAACTCTTTCAATTTCCTTATCATCTGGATACTTATACTGAGTAATGTCTTGCTCTGTAATACCATCGAATTCGTCTATAAGACCCTCCGCTTCAACTCCCATTAGATCGTGTTCTTTTCGATACTTTCTGGTCATTTCTACTTCGTCTAAATGAGAAAACATCCCCACTTGATCAATACCTTGATGAGCTCCCCAAATAATTAAAGGAATTTTAAATTTCACTGCAATTTGAACAGGAAACACTGTTTGACCTGATAAACAATGCCAATAGATACTTCCCATTTTTCTAATACTTGCTCTTGTAATCTTTTTAACTGTTTCGGGACTCACAGTAAGCGTCATTATATCACAGTCGAATTTAATTCTAAGTTCTGCAAGATTTCTAACACCTACATCTGTATTATAATGTTTATTATAGGTAACTAGGAGTGGATTCATCCCTAGTTTATTTTTAATTAAATCAACAATAAAATAAGAATCTCTTGCTCCACTAACAGGAATAATACAATCGTAACTGTTGCCTGATTTATTTTTGTATAAGTCTAAAATTTCTTTTAACTTATTTTCACGCTTATTCCAATCTAATAAATCCTTTTCCTCGTGCACTCTGCAGCCACTACATATACCTTCATCATCTATAACTAAATTTAAAGGATGAGAACTAGAATACAAACATCTTGAACAAAATTCCATTATATAATCTCTTTTTCAATTTTTAAATACAACATACTTTCTAAAACATCATCCGCCTTCTTCTTTAGCCTTATGTCACTGTCAAACTCAGCATCTTTATAATCAGCAAAAGTTTCTAATCTTATATTTATTTCTTTATTAATTTTAGCTTTTGTGATGTTAACACTATGTTCAAAAAAGTTGAAGAAATTTGCTGCACTCGCTGCAGATACTTTTGTTTTTGAAAACACTTCAATAAAATCATTTGCGTTTTTAGCGCCACCAGCTGCAATAACTGGTATATTTACAACAGCACAAATTTCATTCATTAATTCTATATCGAAACCAAGATAACTACCATCTCTATCTACAGAATTTATTAATATCTCCCCTGCCCCTAACCTTTCTGCCTCTTTTGCAAAACTAAATACTTCAATATCTAAATGCTTACGCAAGATATAATCATATACTTTATATTTCCCATCAATTTTAATTGCATCTAGAGATACAACTACACATTGGTTGCCAAATATATGAGCGGCTTCTGTAATTAATGCTTTATTATGTATTGCTGCTTTATTTATAGAAATTTTATCAGCCCCACAATTCATTAACTCTCTTATTTGTTCTATATTAGAAACACCTCCTCCGACTGTTAATGGTACAAATCCTTTTTTTGAAACTTCTCTAATAACATCGAATTGTGGACCAGTATTGTTTTTAGTAGCAGAAATATCTATTAGAATTATTTCATCTACTCCCCATTGATTTAAAAATTCAATTGCAATGTCTGGTTTTCCTACGGGTAAGTATTTTTCAAAACCAATACTTTGTACAACAATTCCATCTCTAACAACTACCGTTGCGGCTATTCTTTTTTTAAGCATAATAACTAACTAATACTATTTATGAAATCTCTAAACATTTTCAGTCCATTATTGTGACTTTTTTCTGGATGAAATTGTACACCAAAAATATTGCCTTTTTGAACTGCTGCTGTTACTTTAATATCATAATCACAATATGCAATTACATTTTGTTCATCATAACAATCAAAATAAAAACTGTGATCAAAGTAGAAATTACTTAAATCAGTATTTTTAGTAAACAATGGGTCTTTAGATTTTATGATAACATCATTCCATCCAACGTGAGGAACTGAAAACTCTCTTGAAAGATTTAGCTTCTTCACCTCTCCTTTTATCCAGTTTAAGCCTTCATGTTTTCCATTTTCTTCAGAATAAGTAGCTAGTAATTGCATACCAACACAGATTCCAAGTATTGGTTTTTTTAGATCTAATACTTGATAATTTAGAATTTCAACTAAATTTCGTTTTTTTATATTTTGAATTGCTTCTTCAAAGGCTCCAACACCAGGAAGAATAAGAGCGTCCGCATTTTCAATATCATTAAAATCACATGATATTTTTACATTTTTGTATCCTAAAAACTTAATTGCATTTGCTACCGATTGAGTATTACCTACTCCATAATCAATAATTACAATTGATGGCTGTTTTATCATAATCCTATTCCCACATTAAATTTCGGTATCCATTTGCCATAACTATCTTTATAAAATAAATCTTTATTTACAGATTTATCTACGTGCTCCCAAAATTGATCTATTGTTATTTCGATGTAGTCACAAAAACTCCTTATATATTTTGGGGAACAATTACCATCATATTTTTTAACTAATTTAATTGCTTCATCCCTACTAATTTTGCCATTCCTGATATCTTCATTTACATAGTCAGTGATTCTACCGAAACCAAATTTGAGATATTTTATCATTTGATTCATTCCTACCCAATCCTCATCTAATGAAGTAATCCCTAATGGGTCACCAATTTCTGCTGGCGATTCATTTCTAATATCGAGACCTCGCAATACAGCAAAGTTTCCATTATCTACTAATGACCAATCTTTCCAAAAATACCCGAGAAAGGTGATGCGTAAATTTGCATTTTCCATTTCCTCTTCTGAAGGATATACATATTGCAATACATCTGTTTTTCTAATTTCATTGTCCAACAACCAAGTAATATCACCTCCGCCTAGCGTATTCATTTTTCTTAAATTATTGCCATCACTACCATTCTTACCCATTACATTTAGATCGCCCAGTTGCAGTGCTGCATTTTCACCCCACCAAATTAATGGTATCTGATATGCTATAGCCAAACGAGGCACACTACTAAACAATGCTAATTCCGTAGATTTTGCCCAATTTGTAAATTGAAAAAAACCTTTTCTCATAAGTTTCTTCCAAACAATTGGAGAGGGATTAATTGATATGCAGTCGAATCCATGTGAAATCATGTTAGCAACATTATCAACCCCTTTTTGTGTTACTTGATTCGGAGGGTAACTAAGTGTTACAAGTAACGGATTCATTTTCAACACATCTTTCACGAAAAATGCTTGGCGTGTGCTATCTTTTCCACCGCTAACTCCTATAATACAGTCGTAACCTGAATGGTTATTATTCTTCCCAAACTCAACTATTTGGTCAATTTCTTTTCTTCTCTCATCCCAATCTACCAATTGCAAACTCTCATGGTATCTACAAGGAGGACATATACCATATTCATCGAATTTAATTCCTGGACGAGTATCGGTTTGTAAACATTTTTCACAATACTTCATATCTTATTTAATATACCATATTCAACAATGTCGTAATAAATACCATTATTAAATATTGCTTCTTTTCTTATTCCTTCATTTATCATACCTAACTTTTCAGCTAATTTTTTCATTCCCGTATTATCTGAAGACGTACCGCAATGTATCCTGTGCAAATTCAAATTTTTAAATGCATGATCAATTAAAAGCTTTGACGCTTCATACATTACACCTTTGCCCCAATATTTTTTTTCGCCTAACATAAAAGCTATTTCAGCATTTCTATCTACCCAACTAATAGATTGCAAACTGATGTTTCCAATATGCTCATTCGTTTCATTGGTAATCACTGCACAAACTAAATTGTTTGAAGAATTTTGAGAATTTTTCACAAAATTCACCAACTTCTCTTGAGTCATTGGAAACCTACCATGAGAATTATATTTAGTTATTTCAGCATCGTTGAGCCAATATCCATAACGTCCAGTCACATCTTCAATTTTTAGAGGTCTCAATGATATCGAATCGCCCTTCAAAAATATTTCTTTGTTAAAATCAATCATTACTTAATAAATAATTTTTTAGTTGAATGTCGTTTACTATAGCCCCAATATTTAATTCTTTTATAGGATCGTTTTTAATTCCGAATGGTAAATATCTTAATATAGGCTTATCAAATAAATTTGCTTCAATTAAAAAGGAAGAGAAATATCCTATCACAACATCAGCGTAATATATGCATTCATTATTACTTACATTTTCGTTTAAAATTATAAAATCATCTGTGGCTTCTACAATTTTTTTAATAGATCCCTCATTTTGATTTGGGTGTAACTTAATTAAAATTTTCCAGCTTGTATTAACTATCTCTTTTTCAAATAAATTAACTAAATTAAAAGTCGCCATTATCTCATCAAATCCAAACACTGTCTTACCATTTACATTTGAAAGAGGATCTGGCGCATATACTAATAACTTATAGTTTTCATTTGGCAAACCTAATTCTATTAAAAAATCTTTTTTTGATTGATTAGGCATCCAATTTTTAATCTTTTGATGGTATGGATTACCTATTATTTCAATTATATATTCAGGAATACCTTGTTCAATTGCAATAGATTTTGCGCGATCATCGATGACTTGCAAAATTGTAGGTAAAAAAGTTTCATTTTGAAATTGAAATCTCTCTAATATAGAGGTCCAATGATCAACATAGGTACAAGATTTAATATTCCTTATTTTTGCTATTCTAAGAAATTCTTTTTCAATATTCGATTTGTAAGAGGTAGCTGTGTAAATCAGTTGTGGATTAAAATCATCAATTATTTGATCATATCCATCAACTACAATTTTCACGTCAACATTAAATTCATCGTAAAAAGAATAATTTCTATCACTTATAACTAAGTAATCTTTATCATTGTAGTTTTCGATTATAGAAAGTAATGGTTTGGCACCTCCTGGATCACTAAAAATAAATAGTGTTTTTTTGCTTTTAGTAGGCATTCAACGTCTTTAATTCGTCAATATTTTCAAATACTTTTGTAAATGCATCAACAACATCCATCATGTCTTTTTCAGTCATTCCAGGACGCATATATTCATGTGTAATAAGCTCGTGAAAATGCATTTGTTCTGCAACTTTACAAGTTCCTAACTCATAACTTGGTACATTTTTACAAAGTGCTGGATTAAAAGCCCAAGCTGCTTTTTTCTGATAAATAGGTTGTAAATACAGTGGCTTAACATAACCCGCGCCAATTAGAGGTGCTGTTTCTCTCAATACAGCTGAAGGAATTTCCGCTTTTAAAGCGTTTACAAACATATTACGGTCTACACCTGCAATTTCTTTGTTAAATTTGATTGGATATAAATAATAAGTATGAACAGAGTCTTCTGGTTGCTCATTTTGTATTGTTAAGGCATCAAACTTTGAAAGCTCTCTATTTAAAAATTTTACATTTTTCAAACGATCATCAATCAAACCTGGAAGTTTTTTCAATTGCTGAATTCCTATTGCGCTTTCAATTTCTGTCATTCTATAATTATAGCCAATCAGATTTGTCAAATCTTCAATCTCTCTTGGTTCTGTGATATTCTCCGCGTGATTTCTTATTAATTGACAACGATCTGCCAATAAATCATTATTTGTAGTTATTACACCACCTTCACCTGTGTGTATATGCTTATGATAATTCAAACTAAACACACCAATATCACCGATAGATCCTAAAAACTTACCTTTATATTTTCCCATAGGGGCTTGAGCACAATCTTCAATTACATATAAGTTGTGTTTTTTTGCAATTTTCATTATTTGGTCCATATCTGCCGGATGCCCAAAAATATGTACCACAATAATTGCTTTAGTTCTAGGTGTAATTTTAGATTCAATACTTATAGGATCCATACAAAAAGTAACTGGGTCGATATCTGCAAATACTGGAACACCTCCATAAACCAAAGGAGCTATTGCACTTGCTGACATTGTATATGGCGAAACAATTACTTCATCACCAGGTACAATCCCTATTGCACCCATTGACGTAAATAAACCTGATGTATTTGAATTCAAAGAAATGGCATACTTTACGCCAAAAGCTAGAGCCCAATTATTTTCAAATTCTTTAACTGTGGAACCGCCTAAAAAATCAGGATGCCATGCTCCTATAAACTGAGAGAGATTACCACTGTCTAGTACTTTATTTACTGCTTCTTTTTCCTCAGATCCAATAGTGTTATATGAAGGAAATAATTTTGTACGTATCGGTGTTCCTCCGTTAATTGCAAGTTTTGCCATTATCTATTATTTAATATTGTTAACATTGATTTATTTAATTTTACAGCTTCAAGAAAATTATCTTCAAGATTTGATGATTCATTTATCAAACTTATTGAATATTCAATAACGTGTTGCATATAATCCTTTATACAATCCGTTTTATTTAATGATTCTACTTTAAACAAAGGTTTTAGAAATTGAAATGAATCTTCTGATTGATAATAAAATATATCTTTCCCAGCATTTTGAATACTTATTCTTTGATGGGTAAAAAAAACATCTATTTCAAAAAAAGAAAAATAAACATTTGACAAGCCTTGTAAACTTAAATTCACCTCATCCCATAAAGCTTGTAGCGATAATGTTGGATCAGTATCAAAATGATCCTTCTCTCTATTATGAACTAAAATATTTTTTAGCTCTAGTGGTTTATTAAATAAGTACTGAATTAAATCAAAGGCATGGCTACTATTATTAATAAAGCCTCGTTGCGTTCTAATAGAGATATTTGTTAATTCCTCTTGTTTTAAAATTTCTTCAATAGAGTTCCTTAAACTTAGATATGCAGGCTGAAATCTTCTAAAATAATTTACAATCACTTTAGAATTTGATTTCTCGTAAGCATTAATTAAATGATCAATTTCGTCACTATCTGTAGAAATTGGTTTTTCACATATAATAACTTTTACATTATTCAATAAAGCTTTTTCAAGGTATTTTTTATGAGTAAAAGTCGGCGTACAAATGCTGATAATATCAAAATCCCCAAAGTTAATATTATCTATTACTGGAACTACTTTCGCCTTGTATTTATTAGCTACTTTTCGAACGAGATTTTCATCAATATCGAATAAATATAAATCTACTTTATACTGATTAAAAGCTTTGGCATGCGTTAATATTTCATCATTATCAAAATCATATAATGCTCCTATATTTCCGCAACCCAAAATCAATACTTTATACATTATCTATTTTTTTGTTTACTAAGTAGAAAAGTATATTTAATTTCGGCTAATTTCCAATCTTCTTCATTATCAATATCTTGCACCTCTGACTCTGGCATCTCATAAGGAACTGTAAAATCTGTAAATAGTTTGTTATCCTTTAGAAAACTTTCTGTCCTAAGAAAATAAAACTGGCCACTATCGTGATAAGAAGCTGGTAAATCTTGTGATCTAGTACTCATGTGTTCAGGCCAATTCATTCTTAGTGAATTATCTTCAATTTTAAATGATCTTTGAATTGGAAAACCAAAACGAACAACTGGAACAACAGATTTTGCCCCTGAACTGATTAACATTTCGTATGCATTTTTTAATTTATCAGCTGTTATAAATGGAGCTGTTGGGTAAATGCAGCAAACATATTCAAATTCAACTCCTATTTTTTTATAATCCCTCAAAACTTCGGAAATTACTTCTGCGGTTGTTGAAAAATCATTAGAAGACTCTGCAGATCTTATGAATGGAATTTTAGCACCCGCAGCTATTGCTACTTCTGCAATTTCTTGGTCATCAGTAGATACAATTACTTCATCAAAACAACTACAATCAATCGCAGATTGAATTGAATAATTAATTATAGGTTTACCAAGGAAATTTTTAATGTTTTTTCTTGGTATTCTTTTACTACCACCTCTTGCGGTAATGATTGCTAAACAGTTCTTCATTTTATACACCAATAATATTTTTCAACATTTTCTTTGATAGATCTGGACGTAAATTTGATGCAACCTCCAATAACTTACCCTGATTATTTTCAACTATTTTTAATGGCGAAACAAATGGTGTTGTCGAATTAAACGTAACAAAAATTGCATATCTGGGAATTTTACATCTACTACCATAATGATAACACATAGCTGGATCGACAAAAACAGTAGATCCGGCTTTACCGTAAAAATATTCTACTTCACCATTTTTTAATTCTTGTTGCATAATATTATCACTTATTCTACGAATAAAAAGTGACCATTTCATTTTTTTAGAATTCTCTTTGTTAAGAAAAACAAACGGGCCCTCTTCAACACTTGTTACATCATTTAAATAAGTGATAGAATGAAACGATTTTGTATCTCCAAAGTCCTTATGCCATTTCTGACTTTCTCTAAGTTCACCTGCTGTTGGCACGGAGTACAAAAGTTGAATACTATCTAGAATTATTTTACCTCCAAAATAATCAAGTGCTGCATCAAACACATCTTTTGAAAATGCGATTTTCATTATAGGATTATCAATGGTAATATCTTCATCTTTAATAAGATTTACAAAAGGTGCTCCTTTTGAACCTATTACAACATCTTTAATTCTTGACTCGTATATTTTTCTAATCTCATTTAAGATATTATCATCTATTTTAGGCCCATTACTAAATCCTTTTAAATTAATTTCCAGAGAGCTTGCAATTTTAGATTTTGCAGATGGAACCAAAAAATTCCCCCTATAATTCTTAAATAAAGATAAGTATCTAATTGCAATCAGATGCCACCTTATATAGATTAAATTACTCTTAATTGTTTTCATAATATAATTATTTAAATTTTATAACCATTCATATGTTATTTTATCAGATAGTTTTTTTGCAGGTATTCCAGCATAAATACCTGGTTCGGTAATAGATTTATTTACAAGCGACATTGCAGCAATGGTAACATTATCACAAATTGTAATTGGACCTAATACAACAGAGCTTGTACCTATCACAACATTATCACCTAATTCAAATACTCTTTGTATCTGATGTTTTTCTTTATACAATGGATCGCTTGGCGATTTACCTCCAAACTTTACACCCGACATTATCACCACTCTACCTTCAGAATAAATTCCATTACCACCTAATAAAACACCCCCTGGATGTGTCATAGAAAGATGTTTCACATTTACTGAGAAAGACATTAACTCTACTCCGTAAATAATAAATAGTAATCTATCTAAAACCATTATACTAATAAATTTTCCAATATATGGTATCTTATGATACACAAATTTCGAAAATCTAATATGTGTGTTAATTTGCCACTCGATTACAAAATATCTTCTAAATCCGATTCTCATTAATTCTAAAATAAATCAAAAGTTAATGCTGTTCCTCTCTTTACATCTTTTTTTATGGTTCTACCTAACATTTGTTCAAAATACTTTGGAGAAATACCTAAACCAGGTCTAATGATTTTTATATTTTCCTCAGTTAAAATATCTCCAGCTATTAAATCTTTAATTATATAAATTGATCTTTTAAAGGTCAAGCTTTTTTCCTCTTCTTTTAATATCCCATACTTCACTTTTCCAAGTGCTAAAAATGCTCTTTCAGATTCTTCTATTAACATCTTAAATTCTAAAGGCTCCATTGAAAATGCAGAATCAACCCCTCCTTTACTTCTATCATCTGTAAAGTGTTTTTCAATTACTCGTGCACCCAAAGCCACTGATGCTACAGATACTCCTACACCTAAGGTATGATCAGACAATCCTACGTGACAATCGAACATTTGAGCCATGTGTGGAATTGTTAAAATATTCGTGTTCTCAGGAGTCGCGGGGTAAGTACTTGTACACTTGAGTAAAATTAAATCTATACATCCATTTTCTTTAAGTGTTTGTACCGCTATTTCAATATCAGCAAGCTTAGACATACCCGTAGACATGATAACTGGCTTTCCTGTTTTAGCAATTTTTCTTAGAAGTGGTAAGTGATTGTTTTCAAAAGAAGCTACTTTATAAGCCGGAACTCCAATTTCTTCAAGAAAATCAACAGCACTATTATCAAATGGTGTACTAAAACACATAATGCCTTTTTCTTTTGCTCTATCAAATAATGCCTTATGCCATTCCCAAGGCGTATGCGCTTCTTGGTATAATTCATATAGATTTCTACCACACCATAATGATTTAGGATCCGTTATTACGAATTCTCCGTGTGAAACATCTATTGTTAATGTATCGGCGGTATATGTCTGCAATTTTATTGCATGCGCTCCAGCTTCCACAGCCAAGTCAATCAACAATAAAGCTTTTTCTAAAGATTGATTATGGTTTCCGCTTAATTCAGCAATTACAAAAGGCTTTTGATTATCTCCAATTGTTACGTTACCTATTTGAATATCTTTCATACTAAAATTTCTCCTTTTACTATTTTTTCATCCGATGCAAAATCATAATCTAATAAACAAATTGCACCGTTGGGCGTTTTTATGATAATATTACTCTCTGTTTGTAATACAATCCCATTTGGATCACTATCATTATATCCAAAATCTGAATATTGTATTTTGTGTATAACTATCTTTTTATTTTTGCAGTAAGTAAAAGCCCCAGGATATGGTTTTGCTTGAGCTCTTATCCAATTATATATACGCTCTTTTTGCCAGCTCCAATTTATCTGCCCATCATCTGGAGTTCTTTTACCATAAAATGTTGCTTTGGTTTCATCTTGTGGAATGAAAGTTATCGTATTCTTTTCTATTTTATTAATTAATTTCTGAATTATAATTATATATCTTTCATTATAAATATCCAACAATTCAGCACCTGTAATATCTTGGGCAATAGTTATTTTTTCTTGATATATAATATCCCCTTCATCACAACCTTCTGTTAACTTATGTGCAGTTATTCCTGTCTCTTTTTCATCATTTATTATTGCCCAAACATGCGGTGTTCTTCCTCTGTATTTTGGCAAACAAGAACCATGAAAATTAATCGAGTATTTGTTGGCGTGTGAAATAATGTCATCCTCAACTATAAATAAATAATTTAATGACAAGATAACATCTGTATCAAAATTGCTTAAAAAACAAGAAGATTTAGCACCTCTGGGGTTACCAATAAACAAAGGAATGTTATTATCATTACAAAATGATATTATCCCATCAGATTTTTTATCAGTGAAAACAAAATTTATATTCTGAGTTAAATGCAAATATTTCAAACATTGTAGCCCTAAGTTTCCACTTGAGAGGATACCATAACTAATATTCATTATGCTGATAATTTTTGAAATATTGATAAAATATTATTTCTGGATTTTCCATCTACATACTTAGCTTGATTACTAATTAACTGATTTAAAACACCCTCGTTTTTTAGCATTACAAGTTTCTGTGCAATAATATCAACTGTTGCTGTATTAAAATCATCTATCGATAACGCGCAATTTAAATCAACTAATTCTTTATGTATATATTTTTGATTTTCGATTACCGTTCCTGTTAACAAACCAACTTTAGCACAACATACTTCAAGAGAAACTGTACTTGAAGGGCAAATTGCAATTTGCGATTGCGACAATAATTCTATAATTTCATTCGAGTTAATATTTTTTTTATGAATTATAGACAATGTTTTATACTTGCTTATTCTTTCTTCAATTCCATTATGTATATAAGCTGCCCCAGTTACAACAATTACTTTTCCTACAACACCACTTATAAAACAAGCGTCTATCGTCTTAAGAGTGTTGTCATTTGGATCTGCACCACCGAAACAGATGTAAGCGGTACCTATTTCTTTTGGACTTCTACCAAAACTAGCCAAATGCAAAAATTCTTTACGAAGCATTAAGTAATTCAGTCCTGCGTATATCTTTGATTTATTTTCTGTTTTATATAATTTAAGGACACTTAAATCACCATGATTTATAATTACATCAGCAAAATATTCATTGTTTGCATAGTCATCCACCACAACTAATTTCGCACCTCTTGATTTTATCTTCTTTTGATAATTTGTATCAAAATTATAACCATCTAATACAACTATTACATTAGAATTAACAAGTATACTTAACTGATCAACTTCTGATTCTTGATCTTTTAACAATATTACTTTGCAATAAGATTTAATTATATCTGTAATAGATGTGTCATTACTTTTTAAAATAAAAAAACAATTAAAATCATCTTTAAGCATATCAATTAGCGACAAACATCGATATATATGGCCTAAACCGATTGTTGAGTCACCATCTGCTCGAAATAATATTGATTTTTTATGCATAATAATCTCCCGACCTTCCTGTAATTAATAGATCACTTGGTATTTCAGATTTTGTAACTCTTTTTCCTTCATTTAAAGAGGAATATACAAATCCATTCAACAAAATCATTCCTGCCAAAATTTCATTAGTGGAAATTGGGGCTATTCCATTATTCAAAGAAGCATTTAACAATTCTTTAAATGCATTTTCGGTAGCACTGGTATTGATATTTAACACTAATGTTTCTGTTAAATCTTCATAACCAGAACCTTCATAAATTTCAATTCTTTCACCATCTTTCATTATAGTAATAGTTCCATTCTCACAAACAAGTCTCACATTGAGTCCGTTAGCTTGATTGATTGAAGCTGACACTCCATTTTCAAATTTTATATATGCATTCAAAATTATTGGATCTTCGTCAATGACTAATCCATGTATATTATTTCCATCAATTAAGCAGGTACTTTGCAAGTATTCAAACTCGATAGAATCTGAAAAGAATAAAATAATATCTGTTGAATGCGGATGAGTCCAATACAAAGGGCTCCTACCATGTTCTACAACAATTTCTTTAAGATTTCCTAACCTTCCCGATTTAAGTATTTTTTTAGCTTCTCTATAAGTATCATGATATCTTCTATTTACACCATAACCAACAGTTACATTGTTCTCATTACATATATCAATCGTTTCTTTGCAATCTAATATTGTTCTGCTAATAGGCTTTTCAAAATAGATAATCCGTACACCATTTTGGGCAGCATACTTTATTATCTCAGTTCTACCTTCAGTTCTAGTAGCTATGCAAAGTACATCTGGTTTAGATTCATTAATTAACGTCTTATAATCAGTATATAATTCTGACACATTGTAATGCTGACCTAGTCTAAATAATCTATCAGTATCAGTATCACAAAATGCAACGACTTCAAATTGTGGTATATTAATAGCAGATTCAACATGACTAATCGGCAGCCAACCATTTGGCACTTTACCTTCTAATCTTTGAGATACTTCTGCTCCCATTCTTCCCAATCCTATTACCGCTACTTTTAACTTTTCCATGTGATTAATGATGAAAGCATTTGTGTCTTTCTTTCTAGGTATTTCTCGTATTGCTTTTCTAATTCTGTAAAATTGATCTCGTCTGTTAATAATTCTTTTGGATTTAGCTTTCCAGAATTAAAGAGCCCTACTATATACTGTAGATTTCTTTTCATATTGAATCTAACATCATGAGGTTGCACTTCAGATTCATTAATAAAACTAAGCGCTTTGATTGTTAAATTTTTCGTATATACATATTGAGGATCTAATGGATTAAATGTTGGAGATTGTTGTCCCCTACCAGGAAAACCTAAATTAACAATTACTCCTCCTTTTCTAGCAAGTTTTAATGCTAGATGCCAGTCATCCCAAGAATTAGATGTATTAACGATAATATCAAATCCCGTTTCATATACTTCACTGTCCACTTTGCTCAGCTCTTCCTCCGATTTACCAATGCATTTTATGTGCTTTAAGTTTTGTTTCGTTGATACATCTTTTTGATTAGTAAAAAGATAAGTATTTGCTCCAGCAACATTACTCATTAATGCTGTCGAAACACCTAATACACCTGCTCCTATGATTCCAACCGTATGGCCTTGCTTCACTTCCCCAGTAATTAAACTATGATAACCTAAGTGGAACAAATAAGCAGTACAAGCATACTTTAGATCTACATTTTGAGATAGTATTAAATAAAAATCATTTGAAGAAATAGCAAATTTGTCTCTATGCGATTGAAAAGTAAGAATATAATCCCCAACCAAGACACCTTTAACATCTACACCTATTTCTATTACCTCAGCTACATTACAATAACCAACTATTCTTGGGTAAGGATTTCCTGGTCTTAATGGGGTCATACCTGCATATGCAGCTACCTCAGTACCAGGAGAAACACAAGAATAAATTGTTTCTCCAATTATGTAATCATCATTATATTTTCCAACCTCTATTACTTCATCTTTAAGAATTAAATCTTTAGGAGAATTAAGAGTATAAACTTTACTTATTAAAGAATTCATTAATTTTATTAATTACAAATTGTTGTTCTTCGTCACTTAACGATGGATACATTGGTAAACTTATACACCTCTTATAATATGCTTCTGCATTTGGCATATCGCCTGCTGCCCATCCAAATTGCTTATAATAAGGCATCAAGTGACAAGGAATATAATGAATTTGAGCAAATATATTATTTTCTCTTAAATAATTATATAATCCCAAACGATCTTCTATTTCAATAACATAAAGATGATAAGCATGTCCTTCTACAACACCTGATTGCCCTTTTATAAATGACTTCTCTCTCAATGCTTCATTATAAATTGCTGCAATTTCTCTTCTTTTTACTAATCCTTCATCTGCTCTTTGCAATTGACTTGTTCCTAAAGCAGCTTGAAAATCAGTCAATCTATAATTGAATCCTAGCGTTTGCATTTCCATATACCAAGCTGGATAAATACTATTTTCTGTATCCAATCCATTAGCAAAATTTACAGAATTAGTATATTCTGATTCATTTTTAGTAATTCCGTGAGTACGCAATGCCAAAAGCTTTTTATACAGAACTTCATCGTTTGTAGTAACCATCCCACCTTCGCCACAAGTGATGTGTTTTACTGGATGAAAAGAAAAAATGGCCAAATCAGCAAAACTACTGTTACCGCAATTATGACTTTCAGCATACGAATCAACAAAAAAACCACCTGGAGCATGGCAAGCATCTTCAATTATCCACAAACCATATTGATCTGCTAATTTTCTGTATGCTTCTAAATCCACAGCTCTACCGGCAAAGTCAACAGGAATAATTCCTTTATAAGTTCCTTTTGGAGATGCTTCTAATAATGCTTTTACTTTTTCAATATCCAAAAGATACGTATCGGGATCAATATCTGAGAAAACAACTTCTCCACCACAGTAACGCACACAGTTTGCTGATGCCGCAAAAGTGATGGGTGTTGTAATCACTTTGTCCCCATCCTTTACATCTAATGCTAATGCACATAAATGCAATGCAGCAGTTCCATTAGAAACAGCTACCGCATAAGTACTTCCTACATATTCTGCAAAAGCTTTTTCGAACTCTAAAATTTTAGGCCCTTGTGTCAAATAATTGGACTGCAATGCTGCTATAACAACATTAATATCCTCTTGTGTAATATTTTGACGTCCGTAAGGTATTATTTTATCAATCATAGTATTAAAAATTTAAATCTACATGTTCTTTAATCAGTAGTCTTAAACCATTTACTGTTTCCCATTCGGCATTCGTTCCTGAATTGTAATTAAATCCTTCAGTAACTTTTATTGCAGAAAAAGTACTAACAAAATCATCTAAATCAAAATGTGGCACTGAAGGCAAAATAGTATAATATTTCCCTAAGTCATAGGTGTTATAAGAATCGGAAGAAGTGATCATCTCTTCATGTATTTTTTCACCTGGTCTAATTCCAATAATTTCCAATGTACATTCAGGAGCAACGGCTTTGGCAACATCAGTAATTCTATAAGAAGGTATTTTAGGGATGAATATTTCCCCTCCCCAAGCTTGATCAATAGCATGCATTACCATATCTACACCTCCTTGTAATGATATATTAAAACGAGTCATAGTGGCATCCGTGATAGGTAATTTCCCTTCTGCTTTCTTTTTCATAAAAAAAGGAATAACAGAACCGTTTGACCCCATTACGTTACCGTATCGTACTACTGAAAACTTAATTGGATTAGTTCCTTTTATATTATTAGCAGCTACAAATAGTTTATCTGAAGTCAATTTAGTCGCACCGTATAAATTAATTGGGGCACAAGCTTTATCGGTAGACAATGCAACAACATTGCTTACGCTTGTTTGCAAAGCAGCATGGATAACATTTTGTGCACCACCAATATTAGTTTTGATACACTCATCCGGATTGTATTCAGCTAAATGCACATGTTTCATTGCGGCAGCGTGAATCACAATATCGACGCCTTGAAAGGCACGTACCAATCTTTGCTCATCTCTAACATCTCCCAAAAAGAAACGAATTTGAGGAAATTGGCTTTCTGGAAATTCCTGAGCCATTTGAAACTGCTTTTGCTCATCCCTAGAAAGTATAATCAATTTCTTAATTTCAGGAAAATTTTTAAAAATATGAGAAGTTAGTGCTTTCCCTAAAGACCCAGTTCCACCAGTTATTAAAATTGTTTTATTTTCAAGATTCATATTATATATTTTTTTGTGAAATAATACTATTGTTTACCCTCATTGGATAAAATTCTTTTTTTATTCTGTTTCTATAGTATAGAACTAAGAGGACACCACCTGTGTAAACAATCGCCTACCGACCAATCCCAACACCACCAAAAAACCTGCTAAAACTCCTCCCATTACAATCCCTTTTGTCTTCCCAAACTTTTCTTTTTTCAAAGGCAAAATAGGTTGATCAATTACTTGAATCAATGGCGTCTCCTTACGTAAAGTTACTTTAGCTAGTTCGGTCTGTTTGACCAACTCGGTCAATATAGCGGTATTCGCCTGTACATCTACCTGTCTGCGGGCAGAAGGCGCCCGGCGTACATTCATTGCAGGATTCAATCCAAAAGTATTATCGTTGGCTACTGCTACACCTGTAATCGCACCATTCAACTCCCTACGAATGGAATCAGTTTGACGTTCTAAAATCAACATATTCTCCCGAGATTTTTTGCTTTTGGTATCGATATAAAAGTCCGAAACTTCTTTCACTAAGGCTTCACAAAAATATTTGGAAAACAATTCATTATTAGACACTACGTCAATACTAACAATTGCCACTTTCTTATCTTTTTGTCCTACAGCTAATCCACCTTGCGATAGATTCTGATACATCACGCCCAAGATACTATCTTGACCTCTTGTGTAGTTTTTTCGATCCGCTTTTGGTAAAAACTGAATACCTTTATATTTAGGATTGGCACTCCATTGCTCACGCCATCCTTTATTTTGGATATACATCTCTGCCAGCGAAATAGTCTTACCTTCCAAAACCACAGGACTCAATAAAGTTTGTTCAACCATGCTTCGGGACTTAAACAACTCCGTCAAATTAGAACCGGTAAAAATACTAGCACCACCACCACCGAGATCCAGTCCAAACTGACTCGCTAAACCTAAAGCTCCTCCTAGTCCGCCACCGGATTTTTCGTCTTCTAACGCAAAAGACAAAGTTGCGGTATAAACCGGTTTTTTACTAATGGAATACGCCAATCCTAAACCTGCTCCTATAATCCCCGCCAACACAATAATTTTCCATTGCGAAAGCAAATAAGAAAACCAATCTTTGGTTTTTTCAAGCAATTCTTTTAAAGAGATTTCGTCGTTAGGTATTTCTTTATTCATTGTATCAAGATTTTTCGCTTGTATTTTATTTAATTGTATGGAAATGTATATTTTAAATAATGTCGACAAAAGCCTGTTATCTGTTTTTCATTGGTCTCACTTTAGGATAGAGGTATAACAAGTGAAATCTGCTATCTGAGACTGATCCCTGAAACCTAAACCTGAACACTGACCACTGATCACTGCAATCTGAAAACTGATCACTGCAATCTGAAAACTGATCACTCAACACTGAACACTGACCACTGATTACTGACCATTACCTCAATATCGCAATAATAACCCCTGCCAAACTCGCCAATACTCCAGCTATACTAACAAACTCGCCCGTACTCATTTTTTTAACTTCTGGTTTTTCCGGAACAATAATTTGCGACCCTGGAGTTACTTTAGGATAAGATCGTATAAATAAGAAAGAATGGGCCACTGCCGCTTTTCCGTTTGGATAAATAATATAGGCTTTCTTTTTCCAGCCTTTGTTATCGACTCCACCTACAGCACTTAAGTAATAACCGAATCCTTTCCCTTTTTGATAAGGAATTTCTGAAGTCAACAACACGTTTCCGGTAACTTTTACGCCTTCATTAAAAGCCGCCACTTCAATTTCATCTCCGGGAAACAGCGTGACATTGGTATTACTTTTTGGATCTTTAACAATCGACTTCCAATCCACAGGTATTGTTGCAAATTTCAAAACTTCCTTTAATTTTTTGGTTAGTTTTTTTTGAATACTGTCTTTTTTACCCAGATTCAGATCTACGCTTTCTACCACTTCTATTTGTTTGGCTTGAATAGGTCTTTTGATTTTAACACCATCTATATTCGCCAGCGAAGTCAAACCACCGGCTCTTTCAATTACATCAGAGACTCTGTCTTTTTTTGTTGCCAAAACATATTTTCCGGCATAATTCACGGCACCGCTTATCGTTACCATCTCTGGTTTTTCATACACCGCCATTTTGCGAATATTTACGACATCAAAAGGCTGTAAGGCGAAGTTTTTTAACTGCTCATTGTTGTCTGCTGTTATCTCTAAATTGAATAATTGTGCTTTATTAGGATTGGCATCATCAATTGTTTCCGACTTGATCATTCTCGCTACCTCAACTCTTTTGGAAGCCGAACCGGTCAATCCTCCAGCCTCTACCAACAAATCATTTAAGGTTAAATTTTCATGGTAATCATAAATCCCAGGTTTTTTGATCTCGCCATCAATGGTAATTTTATATTGTTCCACAAAATCTAAAATAGAGTACACCGTTACGATATCTTCTTTTTTTAAAGCAATATCTGCTTCAAGGTCGCCTTCCAAAGCTTTCACCAAATTCACATTCACGATTTCCGTGGTCAAATCTGATTTTAATCGAATGATTGTTGCTCTGTTACTGTACGCATCTTCTTTTAATCCGTCCGCTTTTGCAATCAAATCGGAGATTCGCATGCCTTCATAAAAAGAATAGGTATCAGGTCTGAAAACCGCACCGTCAATTTTAACACGATTTTCAAAACGGTTTAAAATTTTAGTTACTCTAAATACATCCCCCGAAGAAGGTTTATAAGTATTAAATTCTGCGAATTTGACATCGCGAACTTTAAACTCTTTGTTTGTTTTTTGCAAAACATTGACCGAAGCGGTGTAAGCAAATTCGTTGAACCCGGAAGCAAAAGATAATAAATCAGCAAATGTCTCTCCTTTTTTCATTTCAAAAATACCGGGACGCTTCACCTGACCTTCCAAAGTAACCCTTTGACTATACGCTGGAATGCGGATAACATCATTATCTTTTAATCCCACATTATCCGATTGATCTCCATTCACTAAAAAGCGATAGATATCTATATTTTTATAAACTTTATTATCTCTTAATAATTCTATGTTTCTATAACTTCCATTCTTTCCCGGACCCCCACCTAAAAATAAAGCATTATAAACGGTTGCCAAAGAAGATATTGAATAATTACCAGGCTGCTTACTGCCTATTATAGTTACTCTAATCGTCCTGATACGACTTAAACTGATTCCAACTTGTGATTGCCCGGATCCAACAGTGCTGTACACTCTGGCAATAGCGCCTTTTATTTTTTGGGTTGCCGCTTCTATAGTCATTCCTGAAACGGGAATCTGGCCTACATACTGAATATTTACCTTACCTTCCATAGTTACGGGAACAGAGGCATTAAATTCTTGAACGCCATAAACACTAATTTGCAATTCATCTCCTGGTCCAAGTACATAGTTCACCGGAGTGGCTAATTTCAAATTGGGTTCGAAATTTAAGGAAGGATTATCAAACAGTTCCGAACCAAAAACCAGTGCATTAATCGAATCTTTTACTTTCGTATTGACAATTTTTTCTTGTTTTCTGGTAAGTTCACTTGATTCATCTTCCCCTTTCAGATCATCCTTTTTAGCAGTGGCGGTAGTACTTTTTATTTCTGCTAAACGAATTTTCAATTTAGCAAACTCAGATGCTGGCATTCCTTTAGCCAAAGCCATCGGTTCCGCTTGCTCGATAGTTACATTATTAGTTTGCAACTGCGTTTTGATTTTTGCTATATCACTGTCCGATAAATAATCCACCTTCAGTGTGCTCAAATCAGTACTTTTCAACAAATCTTGCGCCATCACTGTTGAGGAGTTAAAAAGCGCTATAAAAAACACAGCTAGAATAATTACTTTTCTCATGTTTAATCTAAAATTTACAATTTATGTATCGTATTCGATTTGAAAATCTATTCTTAGGCAACCCTGAGAGTAGCAACTCCGCATGGCTTCGCCATAGTAAGCCACACAGTAGGACGTACTCTTTCTCAAAATTTTTACAAAGCTATAGCAAAATTACAGGAAAACCTCTAGTTTCGGTAGGAAATATAAAACAAAAAAGACTTTTTTTTGGTTCATATCACGGTACTAAACAATTAACCTCAATTTAGTTTTGCGAAAGTAATGACAATTGTTCCTAAATGACTAAAAAACGTGAATCATATAAGAAATAACACCATTAAATAAAAAAAAGTTTACAAAATAAAAATATCTCGTAAACTTTTAAACTAATTTCTATTTAAAAAGAAATTGTGTATAAACTTTGTGACACCGTTATATGTACAATTATTCAAAGCGTCTATTCTCGACCTAATTTTCACAAAAAAATATAAAATGAAATTTTATTTTTTCTATTCGATGATAAATCCATTTGCTATTATTTACGATTTTCAATTGTCCTTAGCTTCCACAGGCGAGCGTGAAGTGTTTGAAGAATACGTAAAAAGAAAAACTGTTTGAGCATAGCGAGTTTTTTCTTTTAGACTCGAGCCGAAGGCGAACAGAGCAAAGCTAATTCAAAAACTAATTTGACCGCCGAGGGAGTGAAGACTTGAAATCGAAGATTCATGAATACCAAAAAAATAAGAACCCATGAATATTTTTTTGTTTCTTTTTTGATCAAGACAAATCGAAGATTCAGCGAACACCACTTACAATAAAATTAAGTGAGCTAAAAAAGAAAATTAGAAAATCATAATTTTCTAATTTCAAAAAAAACGTTAATGTAGACTGAACCCAAAAGTTTCGACTATAGAGAACCTTTTATATTTTTTATTTTAGTTGTTAATGAATTCAAATATGACTTTTTATGAGTTACGCTTAACTGATTTTAAATACCGTCTTATACCATGGTTCTTTTTTTACTTTTACACCATACCCATATCCATATCCATACCCTTTAGTGGAGTCAGTATCATTAAGAAGCAGGCACATATTAGGCAGCTTTCCTTCTTTATATAAAATATTAGGAATATTCAACATTCGTTTTTCTAAAAAATTAGCACGAGCCACGTAGATAAAAGTATCTGCATGTTTAGCAATTAGTAATGTATCTGTTACTAAACTTACCGGAGCAGTATCCACAATAATATAATCATACTGCGGTTTTAGTGCTGCAAAAAGTACATCTACCTTTTTACTCATTAATAACTCCGCCGGATTAGGCGGTATTATTCCTGCGGGTAGTATATGAAAATCTTCAAATCCTTCCTGTTTTACAATCAAATCCTCCAGTTTTAAATCTTTCGACGACAAATAATTGGTAAATCCTCTTTCTGGCAAAGTAAAGTATTCGTCCAGTCTTGGATTCCTGATATCCATACCGATCAACAACACTTTTTGTCCGGCCAAAGCAAATGTTGCGGCAAGATTAGACGACACAAAGGTCTTCCCTTCCTGAGGGAAAGTAGAAGTCACGAATAATGTCTTAGCTCGTCCCTCCTCCGCTTTACTCAGCATAAAATCCAAATTAGTCCGGATGATTCGCAAGGCCTCTGCAGGACTGGTTCTACTTTCTGCTTTTATAATCTCTGAAGGACTATCCGAAGTTGGAACATCTCCTATAAATGGGATGAGCGTTTTTCCATCTAAGTCCAATCTACTTTTAATTTTAGTATCCAACAAATCATCCGTGTATATTACAACAAAAGGGATCAGCAATCCCAATAGAAAAGATGTGAGATAGATTGTATTTTTTTTGGGAAAAATAGAATTTTTATTTGATTTTGCCGAATCGACCACCCTTGCGTTAGGTTCCGTTGCCGCTAAAGAAATAGCCGTTTCCTCTCTTTTTTGCAACAAATACAAATACAGTTCTTCCTTGACTTTTTGTTGTCGGGCAATTACCCTAAACTGACGCTCCTGCACCGGAATTTTTCCGATTTTTGTGTTCAGCATATTTTCTTGGCTATTCAAATCTCTTTTTTGAATATTTAAACTGGATTGCATTCTCAATAAACTAGTCTGAACTGTATTTTTCAATGAGGCAATTTCCTGGTCCAACTTAAGAACAGACGGATTCGATAAAGTGGCTGATTTTAGAATTCGGTTCCGATCCAAAACCAACTGATTATAGGACGTAATCAGTCCTGAAGCATCTCCCGCACCAGCTATGATATTGCTGGGCAATAGATCTGCCTTCGTACTTTTTTTCATAAAATTCAACATAGAAGAAACCACGTTCATCTGAATTTCAGCATCAACGCTCTTTTTCTCGTACTCACTGGATCCTTCAATAAAAAGCTTGGCTTCTGAGTCAATATCAGTAACTTTATTAGATTTTTTAAAACTTTCCACATCCTGCTCCACACCTTCCAGCTCCTGAGTAATCAATTTCAATCGATTCGCAATAAATACAGAAGTATTTTCAGATATGAAATTTTTGTCAGCTGCAGCATTTTCATTATAAATCTGAATCAAATTATCTAAGAAAATTTCCGCTTTATTTGTTAATGGATCTGTAATAGAAATTGCGACAACACTGCTCGATTTACTTACAGGCTCAACTTTGACACGAGACCTAAAACTAGAAACGACATTATCAAGTGGACTAACTGAAATAGTAAGCGATTTAGCACCATCAGTAAATTGATTTTCTTTTAATCTGGCTTTATTAATGATGAGAGGACCAAATTTGGTTGGTATTTGTTCTCCATAATGAAATTCATCTTTAGCACTTAAGATGAGCTTTGAAGGATTGTGAACCGATCGGTCTTCTAATTCAAAAACAGTAGCACTTATTTCCTTGAAATTCAAATTAATGGAACTTTCGTAAAAATGCTTGGTTTTTTCCACAAAAAACACTTCAATTGGAGTGTCCTGATAAACTTCTCTGTCTACAATTTTTCCTTTTACGATTAAAGCAATATTAAGGTTGAGCTTTTTAACGATACTTTCTACCAAAGTCCTTGATTTCAAAATTTCAATTTCATTATCTAAGTTACTCTTCATCCCGTTTCCAAGTCCCATATCAGCAAAAGCTGACATCTCAGAAAGCATACCGCCTTTCTGCTCGTCTTTTACTAATATCGTACTAGAAGCCTGGTATAATGGTAAAGTATACTTTAAATATAAAGAAGCACCCAATAAGCACATACAAATAGTTAACAAAAACCATTTCCAATGAAACAAATATTTATCCAAGAAGGATTTTAAATCAAAATCTTGCTGTAAACCGTCGTCAAACCTATTATTTCTCATTTAAAATTTATTTTGTAGTCGCAATTATTAGTGAAATAACAGTAATCAATATGGATGTAATAGAAAATATCAGTCCCGTGTTAGCCCCTACTGTAGATGAGCCGATTTTGGTTTTGTTTGGCTCCACATAGATCACATCATTTTGAGCCATGTAATAGAACGGCGATTGAATAAAATCAGCTTTGGTGATATCGACTCTGTTATAGGATTTTACACCATCTATTTCTCTGATAATTAAAATATTATTTCTCTTTCCAAAAATACTTAAATCTTTAGCCATCGTTAGGGCTTCAATCAAGGTAATTCTGTCGGAAGCAACGGCATAAGTCCCGGGCGAATTCACCTCGCCCTGCACTGAAACTTTAAAATTCAAGATACGAAGATTAATAATTGGGTTCTTAACATACACAGCTATTTTATCCTGCAACAGTCGAAGAACTTCAGAACGGGTTAAACCGCTAATTTTTAATTGTCCTAAAATTGGAAAATCAATATTACCTTTGGAATCTACCAAATACGACTGTACCGTTTGCGGTCCAGCAGCTGCTTTAGAACCGGAAGTTGATCCCAAATTAAAAGGCATGGCTACTTCGGCTTCTTCGGCAGAAACAGTAATTATCAATAAATCATCGGGTTGAATTCTAATTTCATAGGAAGTTGACTTTTCGGCAGGAGTCAAACTATCAATATTCTGATAGTAAACCACATCTTTTTTGGAGGCGCAGGAAAAAAGTAATAAAAGTAAAAACAATGCAATTGTTTTTTGTAGTAAAGAAATATATTTCATAGGTTGCTATTTTATTGTTTTTTAATGATCAGATGTAATTTTCATAATATCATTTATCTTTGTAACAATGTGATTTTTATGTTCTTTTGTATGATTTTAATTTTTAAAAGTTGCAAATATAGGTAATAAAAATTGTATCAGAACCAGAAAAACGACCTCATCGGTATGCTAAATTTTATATAATTTACGGATTATGTGTTACTAAAACAATTCCAAATTGCAAAATTTAGTATCATCATACTTCGTCTGTTTAGTTTTTGATAGTAATTTTCGTAAGTTCCAGTAATTCTTTCCCGGACAATAGCCTAAACAATTAACCACTAAATAATTAGCTACTAAATAATAATAATAATAAAGAGGCTTCAACCAAACACTGAAAACTGAAAACTGACCACTAAACCTAATTCCTGAAAACTGACCACTGATCACTGATCACTGATCACTAAAAACTAATCCCTGAACACTGAACACTAAAAACTGAACACTAAAAACTGAACACTGATCACTAATAAGCCTTCTCCTCTCCCTTAAACACATTAAAAACAGTTCGATAAATAATTTTCAGGTCTAACAAAAGACTCCAGTTTTCGATATACCAAATATCATAATCCACTCGGTCTTTCATTTCGATCAATTCTTTTGTCTCTCCGCGAAAACCGTTTACCTGTGCCCAGCCTGAAATTCCAGGCTTAGCGTAATGACGCACCAGGTAATTGTTGATTAATTCTGAATATTGTTCGGTATGGATCAACATATGAGGTCGTGGACCAACTACGGACATAGTTCCCCAAAAAACATTAAAAAATTGCGGTAATTCATCGATGTTGGTTCTGCGCATAAATACTCCCAGTTTAGTTACTCTTTTGTCACCAAGTGTTGCCTGTAACTCATCTGCAGCAGAATTCACCCGCATCGTACGGAATTTTAAGCACCAAAATTCCTTATTATCTCTACCGGAGCGCTTCTGTCTAAAAAAAATGGGCCCGGGAGAATCCAATTTAATTAGTATGATCATTATAGGGAACAGCCAGGGAAAAATCAAAACAATTACTCCAAGGGAAAAACATATATCAACTGTTTTTTTTAACAAACGATTAAGTGACCCTTCCAAAGGCTCTTTGCGCAACATCAATACTGGCGTATTTTCGTAAAAAGTGATTTCTACCTTACGGGAATGGGTGTATTGCTGGAAATCAGGAATGAATTTTATGCGCACCATATTCCTTTCACATAAAGCCGTTAATTGCTGGATTATTTTAATATGATCAATGTGCAGTGCTATGTACATTTCATCGATATTGTTAGTGCTGATATATCCTTGAATAGTATCAAATCCTCCTAATATAGGGGCTCCTATTGGCGCAAATGGATCTACTTTATCATCAAAAAACCCCAAGATACGGTACCCGTAAGTCAAATCTTTTGACAATATTTTTCGCATGTTTTCGCCCGCATCATTTGCGCCTACTATAATTACGTTTTTGAAATTATATCCTTGGATCCTAATATACTTTAAAAATTTCATGAACAGCACACGGAACACAAAAAGCAAGATAAAAAAAATCAAATAGAAATATAGGATCCGCAAACGGGAAATCTCAGCATATTTCAAAACAGTCACAAATACCGCAATCAAAGATACATGAATCGCAATATGCTTAATCATCCTTATCAATATGGACTCAATACGCTCGATCCGGATGATTCTATAGGCGTCTTTGTAGAGCAATAAAATAACCCAAAACAGATTCGATAATAAAGAAACGGTTCTCACTTCCTTAAGATGCATCCGGTCTAAACTCTGATAACGAATCAGAAAGGATAGAATAATCGCTCCGTTCATTAGCACAAGATCCCATAGTACAAAAACAAGTTTGAAATAACGAGAAAAACGGTAAGTGGAAAGTTCTTTTAATAATGACATACAAAATGGTGCATTTATTGGATAACTTAATTAAAAATTAATTTAATTCGATTTGTGATTAGATATGAACGAATATACGAAATGAATCCCAAAGGGGATTTTTTACTTTTTTATATATTGAACTACGGCATTTAATTTTTTAAGAAAAACAGTGCGCACGGCTGAAAGTTGATGGTATTTATAAATCCTGTAATCCTCATACAAAACTTCTAAAGCTCTTTTATAACTGGTACTTAATCCACCCATTCTCATTTTTACTATATATTCATTAAGATATGTTACGTTTATTTTGTGCTTGTATAAATAACGCAAAAGGAACTCTGTATCAGAAGCTATCTTAAAATCTAAGTTATAATAACCATAGCTGTCAATAAGGGATTTCTTAAGATAAACGGTGGGATGCAACGGCAACCAACCCGATTTAATTTTTTTCAAATCGTAAGAACCACCTATACGGTTCCGAACAATCCTTTCTTTAGTATCATTAGAAATATAAATGCCGTTCCCATACAGACCATCGGTCTCGGGAGCGCTTTTAAAAGCCTCAACAATTTTGGAAACAACGGAAAAATCGTAAAATTCATCATCAGAATGCATCAATCCTACAATATCCCCAGTGGCCAAACGCAATCCTTTATTGATAGCATCGTACATGCCCCTATCAGGTTCCGAAATATAAGTTGCAATTTTATCCGAATAGGATTGAATAATTTCCTTTGTTCCATCAGTCGAATTCCCGTCAATGACGATATATTCAATATTCGGATAATCCTGTCCTAAAACACTTTTTATCGATTGTTCGATGGTAGCTTTTCGGTTGTAACAAACTGTAATAATGGAAACGCGCATTATTTTTTAAATTTTACCAACGATTTTTTATTAACTCAGCAGGATTCCCGCGATAAATTCCATTTCCTTCTAATGATTGCGTTACTACTGAACCTGCAGAGACAACAGTATCAGTATCTATAGACACATTAGGCCCAACAAACGAACTCGCACCTATCCAGCAACCATCCTCAAGAGTAATGGGACCGTTACGATACGGCATTGAAGGACCTTTATAATCATGATTCCCACCGCATATAAAAGCTCGCTGACTTATACAAACATTATTACCTATCGTCAATGACTCAAAGTTTAATAGAAATACTTCTTCACCTATCCAAACGTTGTTTCCAATGATTAATTTCCATGGGAAATGAATATTTACTCGAGGCTTTACAACTACTCCTTTTCCAATTTTAGCGCCAAAAACACGCAATACCATTACTTTAAAACGGGAAGGATACGGAATCGCAGAAAGAAAGAAAATTATTTTAACCAGATACCACATCATTTCAGTTAATTTTCGAACACCTCGGTCTAAACCAATATTTGCGTTAAAATGTGATAAATTCACTTTGGATTCCATTTTTTTATCTTGCATTTCTTTATAAATTCTTCAACGTATCGAAGAACACCTGCGCGCAGTATTCAACATCAAATTTATTCTCATAGGTAGTAAAAGCGTGGTTCCCTTTAATTTTAAGAGCGGAATCGGTTAAAAGAGCCATATTCGCAAGTTGTTTCTTAATCGAGTTCTCGGTCACATCATCGAGTATCCATGCCCCATTTCCGTCTGTAATTTTCCTCCAGATATTAATGTTTTTGGTTATCAGAACTGGTTTTTCACAGGCCATAGCCTCTACAATGGCAATTCCGAAATTTTCCTGATGACTGGGCAGTAAATACCCTTCACATCCGTAAAAGGCACCCCATTTACTATCACCCGTTAGCATTCCTGTGAAATGAATATGTGTATTACTACTTGCTTTGCGCATCATTTTTTGTGCATACCCACTGTCGGTAGGTCCGGCAACAAGAAGTTCCGGTAACAAATGGTTTTCGGCGGTCAATTGATTATATGCATCGATTAATACATCTATTCCTTTTTTAGGATCAATTCTGCTGAGAAAAAGCCAATATTTTTTAGCTTTTATGGCTGGACATAATTCTTCAAAAGCGGTTTTCATACAAGTCCTGTAAACGGGTGGTCTCTGAATACCATACCCCACATTGATCTCTTTTTTGGGTTGGTATCCCTTAAAGGTAGTCCTGGCCAGCAACAACTCCTCCTCACAGGTAAAAAAAACGGCATCAACCGCGTTTAGAGCTCTTTTTTCAGTCAGGCGCCAAACAACTTCATTACGCAGCGCTTTCATTTTCCGGTCAGTCGCTTTTTGGAAATAAGGATCTAACATTCCATGAGGCATTATGACCACTTTGGGAACTTTTTTATTATGTTTTTTAAGAATTTTAATTGCTTTGTACACTGCATAATTATGATACTGCCATATCCCGTGAACACTCACAAAATCAAATCTTTCTAAATTTAAGAGCAGCCATCTTAAAAGAACAGGACTGTATTGAAAAGAAGTCTTCCCGCTCCCTAATTTATTAATAAAAAGTTTTTCATCTAAACCATAATCCTGGTTCACATCATCCAGACAAACAACCTCAACGTACAATCCTAGTTTCATATTAAAGGAACATAAATTCCGAAGACCTTGCGAAGGCCCTCCGGTTTTAGGATCCATGGAGGTGATGACGTGTAGTATTTTCATATAAAGTGAGGGGGTGAAATTTTTATTTTTTTATCTAATGGGCAAAATGGATTGGTAGACTTTTTCTATAGAATCCAATGAAAGTGTGGTATCGAATCGCTTGATACTTTCAAATCCAGCATCCAAACAAACTTTTTTTTGTTCATCCGATAGTTGGACAATGTTTGTAATTTGTTGGGACGCATCCACGGCCCAATCCTGCACCAACAACTCGTCAAAGGGTCGCTTAGGTATCAAAAAAAAGTTAGCTTCACCTATAACTTCGGTCATGGGTGCCACATCAGTTGTGATAACAGGACAACCGCATGCCATAGCTTCAGCAATGGGCCAGCCAAAACCCTCGTCTAAGGAAGGGAACAATAAACAACTGGCACCCGAGTACGCTTCATTGATAAAAGTATCAGGCAGGCCTGTGATAAAATGAATGTCTTTTTTGAATGCAGAATTTTGATGAGCCGCCTCCAATTCTTCGGAAGGATCAGAACCAACCAACAAAAGTGGTAAACTGTCAGTACTATTGGAACGCCAGGCTGTATAAATTTCAATCACACCTTTCCGGTTTTTATAAAATTGATTACCTCCTACATGTAGCACATAGCCATTTACAAGGTTAATCTGTACTTCCTTTCCTAAAACAGTGCGTGATAAATGAGTATCGAGTACTTCAAACGGGCGGTTCATTCCGTTATAGCAAACTACTGAAGTTTCAATATTACCTTGATGAAGTAAATGCAAATCATCTTGTGTTTTTTGGGATATCGAAATAAAATTCTTTCCTTTTGAAAAACCATTTCTGATAAAATTCTGATACATCTTACCGGTAAAACTCGTTTGGTTTTCTGGAATATTCCCCAGAGCTGAATTTAAAGCTAGAAAATCATGACAATGTACAACATGAGGCCTATTCTTAACCAACGGAACCCAAGGTCCCAGTGCTTGATCGGCAAAAACGAAAAGTGTATTAGCAGCGCAATGCTTCAATTTGAATTGCACTTCAAATGGAAACATTATGTATTGATCCACATAGCCTAACCATTTTTTAATAGCGCCTTTTAGCGGTAGATTATAAAAACGGGCTTTAGGCATCCAAATTTGAACACGGTGCTCCCTGTGCTTCATTCCCTCAGCAATCATATTGGCATAGCGAGGCATACTTTGCGAACCTAGAAAAGTGGGATGAACAAATAGAATAATTTGCATAAAATTAGCCTTTAAGGACAATCTAAATATATTCGATTTAAATTTTCTTTGATTTTAATTGTACAAAGTTTAATAACGAAAAATTCTAACACAATTTAACAAGATTATCTAGCACAATTTTATAAGAAAAATTATCAACTAGTTCTTTAGAGGTTACAGTAGCTGTTAATTTATTAAGGACTAAAACATCTTTAATTCTTGAAGTTAATTCATCCACGTTACCTGTTTCAAAAACATATCCGTTACTTTCTGACACAACTAAATCATTTGAGCAACCAGTTAAATCAGATAAAATAAGAGGCAAGTTAAAATTCATAGCCTCATTTGCTGATAATCCCCAATGCTCGCCATTTGATGAACACATTACAAATAGATCAGAAACTGCGTAAAACTTAGGAATCTCTTGCTGATTAACAAATCCAGTTAAAATAACTTTACTCATTTTATTGCTTGAAATATACTCCTCCATTATTTTTCTTAATTTGCCATCACCAACCATTATTAACCAACAATCATCCAGATTTAGTTTATGAAATGCTTGTATTAAATCTAAAGGTCGTTTTTTTTCAATATATTTTGCAGAAAATGTGATAATCCTATCATTCAAAGGTACTCCTAAAGATTTTTTTATTTCATTTTTGTCATACTGCAAACTTCTAAATCTTTCATTATCAACAGCATAAGGACAACTAACAAGTTGATTTTTATCGATTTGGAAACTTTCATAGTATAATTTATTTTGAGTCCCAATAAAAAGAAAATAATTAATCCTTGGAAACACTACATAACGTAATCCAAATCTCTTTAACTTCTGCTTCCATCCTTTTTTCAACAGCTCATGACTTAATGGAATATCATTTCTTAAACAAATAGTATGTCCAAGTATCTTACCCAACATAATAATTGAAAAGTGAGTGAAATAATGATAGCCATGTAAAATAATTATGGACTTTGGGCATTTGAATAATGTTCTAATCATTCCCCAATTAACAAAACGCCAAAATTCACTTTTTCTGGAACTAGAAAAGTTTTTAAAGAACTGGTATTCGTAACCTTCTAGAAGTGGTATATCCCATTTTATTTTTTGTCCAAATTCAATATCAAAACCTCCCATTATAGAAAAATCTGAACAATACCACGCCTTTGTCTTAACCCCATTTTCATTCATAAATTTATACATTGGGGCAAAGTATTGTATTGGATGAGAATTAACAAAAATTATATCTTTCATTTTTTATATTTTTTTAACTTTTACTTTAAGTTATTTTTTTTCTATTTAAAAAATTATCATATTGATCAAATCTCTTTAGTGAAATTATCGCGCCAAAAGTAATCCAAAAATATATCGCCAATGGTGGTTGAATTGACAATGTTCCAGTTAGACCAGTAATAATTATATATGCTATTAAAAAAGCAGCTGAATTTGAATAATTATTATTCCTGATAGAATACCATAATCGAAAAGAATAAAACACGATAAACAATCTGAATCCATACCATACAAATATCAAATAAACACCGCCTTCCCATACTATTGTAGAAAAATCATTTTCTGTCCAAATATCGGAACGCATTAAATTTGCATAGGAACTTATATTTTGTACACCATTCGTCATTACACCAAGACCCTTTCCCAAAATTACTTCATATACTTTTTTTTCAGAAAGGCTCTCGATAGCACCTGTAAACGGAGCCAAAACTCTATCTAATACATCATCATTTTTATCGCCACCAGAACGTTCCTCATAAGCTGCGAAATATTCTGGTTTCCAAGTTTTTAACACAGGAAAAAGAAATAACACCAAAATTATTGGGATTAGGATTTTTTTTAACGCGAAACCAGGATTTTTTAATAAAATAAGAATAGCACCTATTAAAGTTATTAACATCAATCCCAATACTGCTGTTCTCCCACCTGTAATAAAGGCTCCAGTGATTAATAAAAAGCCTAAGCAAATTTGTAATAATTTATTATCAAAAAAATAATGTTTTTTATGCTTCTCAAAAAATAAATTTGCAAAATAAAAAGAGGCTACAAAAAGTAAAAAAAAAGAAAACTGAGCAGTAAAAGAAAAAGTTGAACTGACCCTAAGTTTGCCGCCAGCTGAAAATCCTTCTAGCGATTCTCCTCCAACGGCTCTATTTAGCCAATGAGATGCAGGCAAATTAATCTGCAATATAGCAGTTAGAACAGTTGGTACTAATAGCACAACGATAAAAATTATGAATTTTTTAAAATCTTTTTTTGCATCGGGTGGAAATGCTATCGTCATTAAGATTGCAACAACCAAATATAACAAATAGGTTTTTGCTCCCCAGATTAACAAAACAGGATCTAGTACGACATTATACAACAGTAATGGAAAAATAAGATGCACCAATATCATAAAAAACTTAACAATTCTCTTGGATAAATTAGATAATGAAGAATTGTATATATAATACAAGCCCAATAAACATAAAAGATCTTTTACAAAGAACAAAATGACACTCAAAAAATCAGGAAGTATTTTTCTCACCATACCTTCAAAAACTAGAATGAAGATTATAATATAGAGCAGTTTTCTAATTTTTTTTTCTTTGGAATCGTACATTTATTAAATTAATTTTTGTGTTTTAAGTAAATATGATTTAATATTGAGCAAAGTGTCTGGCCACATTCATCCCATCCATTTAATTTAGAAGATTTTTTTCGTGCTGCCAACTTCATTTTATTTAAAAGATGAAGATCAGTAGAAAGCAAAGTTAACTTGTCATAAATAGTATTCGCATCACGAATGGGAACGATAAAACCTTCTTCTCCATCATTTATTAAATCATCTGCACCAGAATTAGTTGTCGTAATAATAGGTAATCCGTAGGATAAAGCTTCACCTAAAACTAAGCCAAAACCATCTTCTATAGTAGGCAAACAAAACACATCTGCTGAAATATATGCATTTTCTAATTCGTTACCTTTCAGTATTCCGGTAAATATAATATCAACAGTTAATTGCAAATCATCAATACCAGAATAACTGTCTCTTGGGCCTACTATTAGTAGTTTTTTGTTTGGAATGTCCAGTTTTTGGAATGCATTAATCAAGTATCTAACCCCTTTTCTTACTGAAATTGAACCTACAAATAATACTGTAAATACAGTATCTTTCTTCTGCAATTTTTCAAGGTTAATTAAATTTAAACTATTAAAACCATAAGGTACTTTAATTAATTTTTCTTCAGGAAACCCCTTATCTAAAAAACTTCTTTTTACAAATTCGGAGGGAAGTAGAATATAATCTGCTTGCTGGTATTCTTTCAACCTTCGTTTTTTTTCAGCTTTGTGAAAGGGAAACCAAGGAATATTCAGCTTGTGGTGTTCTTCTTTCAATAAATCCTCTTGATATTCAACATGACAGTTAACTACCTCAACAATAGTTATTAAACCTTTCTTGTTTGCGTATTGACAGGTTTTTAAACCACTTCCGTTATAAAATAAAAAAATATCAGCATTATTTATAAACTTTCTGCAGGCAAAATCTTGTTCCTTCTTAGCAAGAAAAGCTAAATGTTCACTTATTTTTTGTGAAAAACCCAATTTAAGGCTTAATAAATAAATCGTTTGCAAAAAATCAGCTCTAAATAACTTACCCTTAAATTCAATAATTTTAGCTCTTGGACTAAAACGGGGGAAACCGCTGACGAATGCAGTTAATATATTTTTTTTATCTAATGCTAATGCATATTGATAATGATGTGCTCTATTAGGAGCAGTGTAAACAATTTTCATTTGAGTTGATTATTTTAACCAGGCATTATTTGCTGCTAGAAATTCACAAGGATTATAATTTAATGTCTTTGTTCTTTTCTTTGCTATCTCTTGTGCTGGATTTCCTATGACTATACTATAATCGTTAACATCTTTACTCACAACGGCTCCCGCCCCAACAACTGCACCTCTTCCTATTTTCACTCCGGGTAGTACAATAGCGTTAGTTGCTATCCAAGCATAATCACCAATATAAATAGGGCTTTTCTTATGACGCCATAAGGAATCTGAAACATCATGCGAGGCACTCAATAGTTTAACACCATCATTAATACAAACATAATTTCCTATGGTAATCTTTTCATGTAGTGCTATTTCTACCCTGCCAAGAAAAGTAAATTCACCTACTGTCAAATTACATTTCCTTCCGCCAATTTTGGTTATGCCTATTTCTGCTGTGTCCGCAATATGGGCGCCTTGCTTAATAAGTCTTTTTCTCCTTAAATTATTAGATAGAAGTTTATTTATTGTAAATAATCTTTTTGCCCAACTAATAAAAAAATTTCTGCTAAAAATTAAATTTTTAGATCTATTGCCCCACAAATATTTTAAACTGGCCATGAAATTTAATGTTTAATTAATCCTTTTAAAAATTTATTTGCAACAAACTGTAGGCTTTTTTCAACTGAGCAATCAAAATTTTGATTTAAAATTTCAATTACTTTTTTTTCATTCTCGAATTTTGTGATATTCTTTAAATCAATAATTGCTGATTTATAAAAATTTTTAACCTCCCACTTTCGGGCTACACAAATTATAGGTAATTGATGTTGCAGATAAGCCGCGACGCTTCCACTTTTTTGTAGTAGAATAAATGGCGTTGTTGCTACCGCATAATGACAAGTTGAGAATATATTAGTTATTTGTTTATCTGAACAAAATCCATAAATTTCATAAGATATACTTTCAGCATCCAAAACAGATGTCCATTCGAGAATTGAATTCCCACAATTTCCAATAAATACAAATTTTAACAAAACTCCGTCTAATGATTTACTATAGCTTTTTAAAGCCTCAATAAATTCTTTAACAGGTGCATCATGATGAATACCGCCAAAAAAAGCAAATTTCATTTCATTTTTCCGGGATAATTTTACAATTGGAGCTGCTAATCTTACATTAGAAAATAAGGGTAAAAATTGTGATCTATACCCCATTTGCTTCAATTGAAACTGATATAATTTAGTTTGAGTATGTATTAAGTTAGTACTACAATTTTTGATAAAAGATTGCAACATCAAGTGTTGCAATTTCCCCAATATTTTCAATTTCAGACTAGATTCTCTATTCATCCCCACCCATAATTCATGAATCATGAGGTGCAACTTTCTTCCTTTTGTAAGCTGTTGTAATGCAATACTAAGTCCAAAAGGCAGTCCTTTAGGATGAAACGAAAAAGGTACATATTGTAAACTAATCCAGTCTGGATTAAAACTATCTAGCCAACTTTTAGCTTCAAGACAATTCAGAGTATATCCTTTACTAAAAGGCAATCGCAGTACAGGAATATTATATTCAGTATTTTGCTGTTCCCCTACAGTTTCTTTGACAGCTTTATCCATGATGGCGACAATAGCGCAGGAATGTCCTTGTCTATTTAATTCCCCAGCTAAGCGTCTGGTATAGTCGCCTACACCGTCTTTACCAGGTTCTAGCGAGCCACAAAGGAAGATTATTTTCATTTTTACATTTTTTTACATTTACTTCCAAACAATTAGTACAAAAAGCCCTTTAATTTTGTTTTTTTTATGACATAAGTAACTATTGAACAAATTAGTAACAATAGTATAAATGAAATTAAAGGTTCAAAAATATTTAATATAATTGATTCAGTAAACAACGTTCTATATTCTATGTTAGATGATATAAGTACAACCACAAGTGGGTTAATCACAAAAAACAAAAGAGTATTCTGACCAAAAAAATCAATTGAATTTAAAACTAATTTATTTCGAATGTTCAATTTAAATTGCGCTAGACTAACACAAAAGAGGATTGATGAAAGTAAAACCATAGGAGTTATATAACCAGAATGTGATAAATTAAAAATATTTAGTATATACCATTCGGCCGGCACTAAAAAAATACTCAAAATAAAAATTAAGGGTATTTTAATTATTTCATTTTTAGCCAAACCTACCCCTACAAAAACATACGGAACCCACAATATAAAAGGAGTATCACCTAATTTTGAAAGCAAAACTGGCAATGACTTAAAAAACAGCGTGTAATATGTATATATTATACTAACTATAATTGTCAAAAGAATCAATAAGATTCGCTTTGAATAAAAATATTTAAAAATTGGGAAAAACATTATTAATTGCAATAGTATAATAAAAAAATATTGACCAGTAAAACCATATCCCAAATAATGAGAAGTAATTACTTTCTGAAGAGTGATTGTATTCCAATTAACTGTAAGAAAAAAATAGAAAGTACTATATACAAAATATAATTTAAACAAAGAAATAAAACGTTTTTTAGTATATAAAAGTTTATCATTGAGACTAATCGCCTTGCTATACGATTTTTCAAAAAAATAAGCCCATAAAATAATAAAACAAGGAACACAAAAGCGTAAAATCTCTTGTGAATGAAACTTGACTGGATTAGAAGATGTAAAAATTTCAGGACTATGTAAAAAAACCACTCCTAAAATAGATATCGCTTTGATAAAATCTGGGTTAAGCAGACGATCATTTTTCATTCTACTTAACGTTATTAATAATTGATTGTAATTGTAAATTAAAATTTTCCCATGTCAATTCTGATACTTTAATCTGTCCCTTATTTGAAATTTTATTTCTTAAATGACTGTCATTAATTAATAGTTCTAATGCACCTGTAATGGTTTCCTTATTTACTTGATCAAGAACAATAGCTTCCTCTCTATTTATTAACTCAGCAGCAAAACCTGTATCCCCTGTGATTGCGGCACAACCACAATACATAGCCTCCGCTAAAACCAAACCGAAACTTTCAATTTGAGACGGAAATAAAAAAATTTCCGACTCTTGGTATAAATTCATTAAATCTACCTTATTTTGCACAAATGGAATAAGTTCGACAGAAGCAATAACTTCAGAGCTAAAGTGCTCGTTGATGTCAAATTGATTCCCTACACCAATTAATCTAAAGCTATATTCAGGGTATTTAATCAAAATTATTTCTAATGCTTTTACCATAGGAATAACACCCTTTCTTGAAAGCCATCCCCCACAATAAGTAATTATTTTTTGTTTTTCTATTGAATTAACGGACTCAAAATATAAATCTGGTAACGCTAAATTATTGTAAAAAACTTTATCTTTATTTATTTTTAAAATATCAATGGCGTAATCATACTGTTCCTTAGAAACAGTCAGAAGAACATCCACATTATTATAACAATATTTAAAATATTTAGATAGGTTGAAATGATACCATTTTTTATTTTCAATTAGTTGATTTTTTTTCATAAAATCATCAACCCAAAGTTCTAATCCGTTAGAGTGCAACAGGACAGGTATTTTTATCCTTAAAATATTTTTAATGATGTGTAAAGAAATAAAACATTCTGCTCCATAAAAAATAATAAAATCATATTTTTTAAGATTATGGATCAAAGTCCACCACGTCATACCCAGGATTGTTCTGTAAATACGAGCTGTATTTCCTAAGAAATCAAACAATGACAACTCCTCTGGCCCAACTAATCTAACCTCATGCCCTTGTGATTCCAAACATCTAGCAGTATTAATTATAACGTAACCAGAACCTTGAGATTCTGCTAATGGACAATTACTAAGAACTAATACTTTCATTTCAATTTTTTTTAAACTCTTTTTTTTATAAATTTAGCAGGTACTCCTCCCCAAATTTCGTAAGCAGGAATACTTTTAATTACGACACTGCCCGCAGCAACTACCGCTCCTTCCCCTATACAAACACCTTTCAAAACAACAACATTACATCCTAACCAAACATCTTTTTCTAAAACTATTGGAAAACTAACTCCTTTTTGAAGTTTCATAAGTGTTCCTAAAGCAACACCATGATCATGATCTATGAATTTGCACCCTTGGGCTATCATACAACTATCTTTTATGGTAATTCCCAAAGTAATATCAAAAGAAGAACAAGCACCAATAAAAACTCCATTTCCAATATTAATAGGATATGAATGATTAACCAAAGTTTCACAATTATATTCAATGATGAAATTTCTATTTAGAGATGATAACTTACCAATCTTAACTTGTGATGGATAATTAATATAGCCCTCTGAAACAAAAGAATTAAAACCGACACTCATTCCAAATGCCCTATAATAAAGTATTCTAGGAATTCTTAAATATCGATCTATTTTAAATATTTTATTTCTAATATTATTAATCATTGCTCACTAAAATTATATCAATTACATTCTCTTTTTAATAAACTTTGCAGGCACACCTCCCCAAATTTCGTACGCAGGAATACTTTTTACAACTACGCTACCTGCAGCAATTACAGCTCCTTCTCCAATACAAACACCCTTCAAAACAACAACATTACATCCTAACCAAACATCTTTTTCTAAAATTATTTCGTACTTAGGAGCCACTTGGTTTCTGATAAGCGTCTTTTTTTCAGTACCATGATTATGGTCTACAAAACGACAGCCTGCAGCTATTAATGAATGGTTACCAATACTAATTTTATTAGTTATATTAAACTCTGTATTGTTCCCGATAAATACATGATCACCAATAATTATCGATGGACCTTGAGAATATATCCCATCATAATGAAAATATACCCCGTGTTCTATGATACAATTATTACCTACCTTTACTTGATGAGGCCAAGTCACATATATTTTAGGTAAATTAGTTCCTTTACCAATCTTCATGCCGCTCAATTTTAAAAAAAAGTTACTAATTAAATTAATACCTTTTTTTAAATAGCGGAAACGAAAAACAAAAATGGATTGACTAACAAAATAGTTTAATGACATCTTATTTATTGAAATAACCGTTTATAATTAGTAGGATAGTTAAAATCTTGTGGCCTACTATTAATTTGTTTTGCTGGTACACCAGCTACTACATTACAACAGTCTACATTTCGGGTAACAACAGCACCTGCAGCTATCATAGCTCCTTTTTCCAGTTTTACTCCTGCTAAAATCATCGCTCTAGTCCCTACCCAAACATAATCCTCAATTATGATTTTTTTTGATCTATCATAAATACCTTTAATATCTTCATTATGATCGGAGGTTAAACAGATTACTTCTTCTGAAAGGGACACATTGTTTCCAATATAAATTTCTCCTCTTGAATCTAATCTGCACTTGGCATTAATTACACAGTTATCGCCTATGGTCAAACCTTTTGTGCAATCAAATTTACAATTCATAAAAATAGCGCTTCCAGCACCTATTTTAAAACCCATGATTTTTCTATAATACCACAGACGAAACCGATGGCTAGGAATATTAGAAATCACATGATTACATAAGTAAAGTCGAAATTCTGATAAAAAAACTCTCATATCGTATCATTTTTCCAAAAAATATTTTGAATAGAAATTAGATCGAAATTAGATTTAACTAATTCCTTTGCATTTAAACAGATATTTTCATCACCCAACAAAGTTTCTTTAATTACAGGAATCATTTCTGTTGTCGATAAACTTACGCAACAAAAGGCTGCATTATTTTCTCTTAATAAATTACAAGCAGCACTATCTGAAGGTCCGTGAAATAAAATTTTTCCTGATGCTCCTAAATAACTAATCATTTTTGTAGACAAACTATATAAATAAAAATTTGGTTCAGAAAACTTAATTGGTAAATAAAGTATATCTGCTGAATCAATTTCACTTTTAAGTTCTTTATCAGTGATAAAATTTGAGCGATACACAACATTAAATTTTCTATTATTTAAAAAACTCATTTTTTGCGTACCTCTAAAAATAATTTCAAAAGAGTATCCTTCATCAACTAAAAAATCAAGTGAATCAGCTAAGACTTGTACCAAAGGATAATATTCTATATGCATTAAGCCTGCAAAATATATACTTATCATCTCTTTACCCATTAGCTTAGGTTCAGAGATTTCTTCCCTTGTCAAGCCATCTGTTATTAATTCAAAATCTTTAAAACCAAAAACTTTTTGATATTCTTCACCTAATTCTTTTGATATCATCAACCTTCTTTCTGAACAATTCCACAAAAGTTGTGTGTCTTTAAATGTACTACATAATAAATAATGATCATGAAAAGATGTCCATACTTTTTTATTAAGTAAAAAATTATTTTCACATAAAATGCCGCAAAATAATCCCTGACCAATAACGTGTAAAATATCAAAAGATAAATTACCTGCTTTTTTTTTTATTTTATGTTTTGTATAATAAAAAAAAACAACTTCTCTTATCCATCTAATAAAAGTTCGCAATTTCCATCGCATCCAAAATCTTTGAACTGGGAAAAGTGTAATACTGATTTCATTGATATCTCCTTTTATAATTGGAGAATTACTATAATTTATATAGAAGGAAGTAACATCTTTTTCATGACCTTTATATAAACTGCGTAATAAACGTCCCATTCCTCCATTTTGATAAAGGGAAGCGGGCTGATAGGAAAGTATTTTCATAAAGCCTTGTTTTTTCTTATCTTAATTAATGTATAAAACAGATATAAAGTGGTTTGAATTGAATTGATAAAAATATTAAATAATAATATCCCAACTAAAGTAGACACATTGAAAGCAAAAATACCAATGACAATTGAAATAATACTTGCAACAATATATAAATAGGGATTTAAAATCCATCCTCTACTTGAACTTAGAGAAAAAATAAAACCTGTAAGTAAGCCAATACAACTACCTATTATATAAAGTACTAATTCGGTTTCTAATTTCGAGTAATTATTTCCCAGCACCCAGAGAGCTTGAGTTGAGAAAGCCATAAAAAATGCAATTACAAACACACACACTAACACAAGAAATCCGAGAGTAGATAAAAAACGGTTCATCAATAAGGCTGAGTCATTTTTTAACCTGGCAAATCGGGGTATAATCAATGTTGAAAAAACCACACTAATTAATGATAGTAACATTGCTAGCCGACCTATTGCCCCCAATTGAGCCACAGAAGTAGAATTACCTACTATCGAAATCAACCAAATAGTTATCTGACCAGATAAGGAATAATAAATAGCCCCGGGTAGCACCCGTTTTACTACTTTCAGAATTTCTTTTCTAACAAGAGGATCAGGCTTCTGATTGTAATCAATAAAATTGTTTGCAATCTTCTTTAGTTTGATGTTCCCATATAACCTAGGTAAACCACTTCCCAATATTGCTATAAAAGTAAACGGAAAAATAAATACTGTAAGAGCAGTAAGCACCAATCGACCTACACCGACACTGACCATATTTTTTTGAAGCGGAAGTATAGATTGATGCAGTTTCGGTACAATCTCAAGTAAAGAGTCAGAAAGTGCAGCAAAAAAAGCAGGAATAAGTGACAATACAATCATTATCGCTGTCAACCAACTCGCATCATTGTGTAAAAGTAAATAAATCAATATAGGCGCTGATGCAATCAAACTACCAATAGCAAACTTCCGTCTCAAATCGAGTCCTGTCGCCAATACAGCACCGAGTCTTTCGCGGTCTTGCCACACTTTACCTCCTTGAGCCATTACACCGGTTGATATACCGCCATCAGAGAGTACTGACATGGTACCCAGCATAGTATTTGCAAGTGTATATAGTGCATATTCCTGTGTTGGTAAAAGTCGTATAATTAAAACACCCGATAAAAAACCCACTGCCTGAACAATGACTTGAGCACCCCCAGTAATGGAGATCAATTTACCCCAATGCATCGCCTTGTCATAACTGGGATGCTGTTTTAATTGAGATAATTTATGCTTCATAGTATTTTAAAATTCTTTATAATTATTGTTTATCGAACAGGTGAATCGGTGAAGTCATGAATTGGTTAGTTGTTTAAATATCGATTAACCAGTTAATATTTTTTTTAGCAGTCAACCGTTTAGCCTAGTACTCGAAATAATTCAAAGTTCCATATCCAATGTCTTTGATTCACGGGTTTTCAAACTAATACAATTTCAGATCACTCGCTACCATCTCTTTAACCAATGCAGCTAAATCATATTGTGGTTTCCAACTTAATTGTGTTTTAGATTTGGTAGGGTCTCCAATTAATAAATCTACTTCTGTTGGACGGTAATACTCAGGATCTACACGTACAACCACGGTACCTATTTCTATCTGGTACAAAGCATTGTTGCAAGCGGCTACTTTAGCGATTTCACTTTCATTCTCGCCTTCAAATGCCAGTTCCACTCCAACCTCAGCAAAGGCCATACGAACAAAATCTCTGATATAAGTAGTAACACCCGTTGCGATAACATAGTCTTCAGCTACATCTTGCTGTAAAATACGCCACATCGCTTCTACATAATCTTTGGCATGTCCCCAATCTCTTTGAGAATTTAAGTTCCCCAGGAAAAGACACTCTTGCTTTCCTTTGGCAATAGCAGCAGTTGCCATCGTAATTTTACGGGTGACAAAAGTCTCACCACGTCTTGGAGATTCATGATTAAAAAGGATTCCGTTACAAGCAAACATATCATAAGCCTCACGGTAGTTTTTCGTAATCCAAAAAGCATAAATCTTAGCCACTCCATACGGAGAACGAGGGTAGAAAGGAGAATTTTCGTCATAAAAACCTTGTGCGTTTTTATTCTCTGCTAATCCTCCATACAGTTCAGAAGTGGAAGCTTGATACACTCTGGTTTTTTTACATAAACCTAATATTCTAACTGCTTCCAGGATTCTTAAAGTTCCTATTCCATCCACGTTAGCAACATATTCAGGGGAATCAAAAGAAACCTTTACATGTGACATCGCTCCTAAATTATAAATTTCATCTGGCTGTACTTCCTGAATAATTCGTATGATGTTAGTGGAGTCAGTCAAATCTCCATAATGCAATTTAAAATTAACATGTGCTTCATGCTGGTCTTGATAGATATGATCGATACGTTGCGTATTAAAAGAAGAAGCGCGGCGTTTAACACCATGAACCATATATCCTTTTTCTAATAATAATTCTGCCAAATAAGATCCGTCTTGACCTGTAATTCCTGTTACTAACGCTGTTTTTTGTGAAGTACTGTCCATATTTTTGTCTTGATCGTCCGCTAGAAAAACACACCCCAACCCCTCTCGAGAGGGGAATAGCTGCATGTATAGATCTGAAACTATTTGTTAATTAGTGTTATTTTTTTTACGTTTTGTATATTTTCTACAAACCAGTCATACGTTTTCTGTATTCCTTCTTCCAACTGCACTTGATGTTTCCATCCCAAGGCATGCATTTTGGATATATCCATTAATTTTCGCGGCGTACCATCTGGTTTGCTGGCATCCCAAATGATTTCCCCTTGGTGACCTGTGATTTTTTGTATCGTTTCAGCCAAATGCTTTATCGTCAAATCTTCCCCAGTTCCCACATTGTATAAGTAATCCGGCAACTTATTTTCTAAAGCAAAAACAACCGCCTGAGCCATATCATCCACAAATAAAAATTCACGCATCGGCGTTCCGCTTCCCCACAGGGTTACTGGAGCATGGTTATTCTCCTTCGCCTCATGAAATTTTCGCATCATCGCAGGTAAAACGTGCGAAGAAGTTAAATCAAAATTATCATGCGTTCCGTATAAATTGGTTGGCATCAGACTCACGTAGTCTTTATCAAACTGTTTTCTGATGGCTTCACAGGCTTTCACGCCCGAAATTTTTGCAACAGCGTACCATTCATTGGTAGGTTCAAGAGGCCCGGTAAGTAGGTATTCCTCTTTTAAAGGTTGCGGTGCCAGTTTTGGATAAATGCAGGAACTCCCCAGAAAAATAAACTTCTCCACACCGGACTGTAATGCGGTATCGATTAGATTATTCTGGATTTGCATGTTTTCCATAAGAAACTGATACGGAAAATTATTATTAGCCAATATCCCGCCCACTTTAGCAGCAGCATCAATAATCACTTCCGGTTTTTCGGCAGCCATAAAATCCTTAACTGCTTGTTGGTTTCTAAGATCGAGTTCCTTGCTGGAAGCTCCAATCAAATTGGTATAACCTTTAGCAGTTAGGGTTCGCCATATAGCGCTACCCACCATACCGTTATGTCCTGCTATATATATTTTAGTATTGGTGTTCATGTTTTATATTTTTAATGTACTTGTCTGTTTTAATCTCTAAGTACCGCAAACGAAATAATGACCCGCCCTTATATTTTTACACTAAAAAATCACGGTAAGAATTTTAGCGCTGGCAGCAGCTATTATAATTTATACTTCTAAACTGCCCTTAAATAAAAAGCATAGAAAAACAACGAAGAAGTGAAGTGGCAGTGCTCCGCGAGTTGAGTCCGCAGGACGAACGGCTCGGGGCACGGAGCGGAACTTCGAGGTAGTTTTCAAGCTTTTTATTTTCAGGCTTGATTTTTTGTTTCTTTTGTATCAAGACAAAAGAAAAAATTTTATTCAAAAATCAGATGTACTACGATTACCTAGCTACTTATGTGATCTCTTTTTTCGTCGAGATGACAAACTATAACGCCCTTATATTTTTACTCTAAAAAATCACGATAAGAATTTCAGCGCTGGTTGCAGGGAGTGGCCCCCGAGTCGAGTGTGAAACACGAGCGGCTGGGGTCGCGATAGGGAAATTTGTCCGATGATTTTTGGTATAAAAATATTGAGGCTTGAAATCGAAGATTCACAAACTCCAATAAATTAATAATTTGTGAGTAATCAAGACAAAAAAAACACCAATTTAATAAAAATACTACTCGCAACAACTCGCTCTGTTCGCCCTTATATTTTTACTCTAAAAAATCACGATAAGAATTTCAGCGCTGGCGGCAGGGAGTGGCCCCCGAGTCGAGTGTGAAACACGAGCGGCTGGGGTCGCGATAGGGAAATTCGTTCGATGATTTTTAGTGTAAAAATATTGAGGCTTGATCTTTTGTTTCTTTTGTATCAAGACAAAAGAAAAAAGAAACAAATATTCTTTAAAAATCAGATGTAATACGATTACCTAGCTACTTACATGATCTCTCTTTCGTCGAAATGACAAAGGTTCCTACTTTTTAATTCAATAAATCCGAATTGTCTCTTTCAAGCGCGTTATACACACTTTTGACATCTTGTGAAAATTCCTTTTTCAAAATCAAATTAGCCGTAGGCGTATAAACGAAAATAGTATCTTTAACCCCTATAAAAGCAGTGTAATTGTTGGTTCCAATGACCATATTCCCATTTTCATCCACAACATGACCAATAGTAACTAAATAATCATAAACCGATTCGAAAGAACCCAAATCAGACCAGGCAAATTTAGAGGACACCACTTTTATTTTTTTACTTCGCTCCATCACCGCGTAATCAATACTGATGGAAGGAATATCCATAGATAGTGCCAAATCTAAATTTCCATTGGTGTTACTTTCCCAAACCAACTTCGATTTCTCATATACTTCAGGGTGAAAAGCTTTCAATTCATCCAATAAAACACCGGCTTTAAAACAAAACATTCCGCTGTTCCAAAGAAAATTTCCTTTCGCTATAAAATCTCGCGCCGAAACCTTATTCGGTTTTTCTCTAAAAGAAATTACGTCATCTCCTTTGCGTTCAATGTATCCATATCCCGTTTCCGGTTTCGTAGGTACAATACCAAAAGTAACAATCGATCCTTGAGAGGCTTTTTCTACTGCTTCCTGGATCGCCGTTTCATATTCTGCCATGTCGCCAATAATATGGTCGGATGGTGTTACTATCAAAATATCGTCCGGATCAGCGGCAAATGCAGCAAACGCAATGGCTGCAGCCGTATTTCTTGGTGTCGATTCAATGATATCAATGTAAGAAGTACTTGTTTTTTCTAAAATTTTTCTGCTCAAATGACAGTTGTCAATATTCCCGACGACCATCACCTTATCAGCAATATTGCGATTGCGATCCACGGTCATTTCAAACAGGGACTTACCGTCAAAAATGTCTAAATATTGTTTGGGTTGACTTTTGCGTGACAAGGGCCACAATCTGCTCCCTACTCCTCCAGTAAGAATGACGTGTATTATTGATTTTTTATTTTCCATATTGAATTCGTTATTCGTTGTTCGTTATCCGTTGTTCGATGTTCGTTGCTAGAGATTCGTTGTTCGTTATTCGATTTTTCTTTAGACGATGAACGATAAACGATTGACGGTAATCGATAAACGATTATGCGGCCAAAAACTTAATTAATTTATATAATATCATTTTTATTCTTGTACACAATTCGAATAAAAACGAATAATCGGTCTCGGTGATATACCCTAAATCTTTTGATAAATACAAATGATAATTTGTTTCATCTAATGATCCTTTTGCTATATATAAAACTGTATAAATTCTTTTTTATATTGTCTTGCCTGGCCTTCAATTATATTTGTCGGAACGCTACTTACGCTTCTTCTCACTTGACTTGTAAGACCATATTGTTCAGTCTTAGGAAAGTTCTGCGTAACTTTATATACGACCAATGTCAATTGATGTGCTATTTTCCAAACCTCTAAATTGGATTCCATATGTTTTTCGTTGTTGGAGATTCGTTGTTTGTTGTTCGTTGTTCGTTCGATAAACGCGAAACGTTTATCTATTGACCGAGGACGAAAATCGGTAGACGATTCACGGTAGACGATTCACGGTGAACGGAAAACGATGGACAAAAAACGATTAGACCTAAAGTATATTCTTATTGTTTTCCTTCTCCATAACCTCTCTGCGAAGACTGCTGCTGGAAAAACGATGGTCTCGGGTATTGAAATGAAATGCTATTCCTTTTTCTTCACAATAACTTCGACCGGTAAAATTTTTATCTTTGTATTCATCCCCAATAATTCGTATATCGATTTTGAAAGAGCGTAAAATATCCTCTAAATCCTGTTCCGTTGCATAAGGGACTATTTCATCCACATGTTTACAACCCTTAAGTTGAATATAACGTTCCACAACCGATTGGGTAGGTCTGTTCTTTTCAGGACGGTCAAGGGTAGGATCGGTTTGCAAAGCTGCAATTAAATAATCACACTGTCGTTTAGCGTCTTCCAGCATTTTTATATGTCCGGCATGAAGCAGATCGAATGCACTGAATGTTATCCCAATTTTCATGATTATTTTTTATAAGGTAATTATTTTCTAAATATTTTACAACCTACCATCCACAACATTAGTTATTTGAATGCTTTCCCCTCTTGAAACCTTTTAGGGTTCAGCGACTCCAAAATAAATATTAACTGGAGTTATAGGGGTTAGGGGTGCGTTTTTATTTTTTTATTATAACCTACGTTATTTGAATGCTTTCCCCTCTTTAGAGCGGCTAGGGGTGTGTTTTTAATTATAACACAAATTATATTTTATTACAACCTATCATCTACACCATTAGTTATTTGAATGCTTTCCACTCTTTAGATGGACTAGCGGTGTGTTTTTAATTATAACCCAAATTATATTTTATTACAACCTGCCATCCACATCATTAGTTATTTGAATGCTTTCCCCTCTTTAGAGGGGCTAGGGGTGTGTTTTTAATTATAACCCAAATTATATTTTATTACAACCTACCATCCACAACATTAGTTATTTGAATGCTTTCTCATCTTGAAACCTTTTAGGGTTCAGCGACTCCAAAATAGATATTAACTGGAGTTATAGGGGTTAGAGGTGCGTTTTTATTTTTTTATTACAACCTACGTTATTTGAATGCTTTCCCCTCTTTAGAGGGGCTAGGGGTGTGTTTTTAATTATAACGCAAATTATATTTTATTACAACTTACCATCCACAACATTAGTTATTTGAATGCTTTCTCATCTTGAAATCTTTTAGGGTTCAGCGACTCCAAAATAAATATAAAGAGAAGTTATAGGGGTTAGGGGTGTGTTTTAATATTTTTTTAATTACAACCTACGTTATTTGAATGCTTTCCCCTCTTGAGAGGGGCTAGGGGTGTGTTTTTAATTATAACCCCAATTATATTTTATTACAACTTTCCATCTACAGCATTAGTTATTTGAATGCTTTCCCCTCTTAAAACCCTTTAGGGTTCAGCGACTCCAAAATAAATATTAACTGGAGTTATAGGAGTTAGGGGTGTGTTTTTATTTTTTTATTACAACCTGCCATCCACAGCATTACCCAAAACTCCTTTTACATCGTATAGTATGCTATTTGAATTTTTCAATGTTGAAAAATCCAAACTTAAAAAGCCAGTATGAGCTACACCCAGAACAATGGCATCAAACTTTGCATTAGGTATCGTATTTAGAGTAAGTAAGTTATACTCTTTTTTAACAGCATCTGGATCAGCCATGGGATCGTAAATGGTTACGGTAATTCCATAATCCGTTAAAGCGGCAATGACATCTACAATTTTTGTGTTGCGAACATCAGGGCAGTTTTCTTTGAAAGTAATTCCAAGCATCAAGAGCGTGGCTCCATTTACTGAAATTCCTTTTTTTATCATTAGTTTCACGATTTGAGAAGCAACATATTCCCCCATACTATCATTCAATCGTCGCCCTGCCAAAATAATTTCAGGATGGTAGCCAAACTCTTGGGCACGTTGCGCCAAGTAATACGGATCGACCCCAATGCAATGTCCACCCACTAATCCGGGTTTAAACGGCAGGAAATTCCATTTGGTACTCGCTGCTTCTAAAACAGCATGGGTATCAATATTCATTAAATTAAAAATCTTGGCCAATTCGTTCACAAATGCAATATTGATATCGCGTTGTGAATTTTCAATTACTTTGGCGGCTTCAGCTACTTTTATAGAAGGGGCTAAATGCGTTCCGGCCGTAATAACACTTTTATATAAGTCATTTACTTTAATTCCTATCTCTGGAGTAGAACCCGAAGTTACTTTCAGAATTTTCTCTACCGTATGTTCTTTATCTCCGGGATTGATTCGCTCGGGGGAGTACCCTGCAAAGAAATCCACATTAAATTGTAGTCCGGAAACTCGTTCCAAAACAGGTACACATTCTTCCTCCGTGACACCTGGATAAACGGTAGATTCATAAATGACAATATCCCCTTTTTTCAAAACGGTTCCGATCGCTTCACTCGACCTATATAAAGGAGTTAAATCAGGACGATTATTTTTATCAACAGGTGTTGGGACGGTTACGATGTAATAATTACATTCAGCAATATCCGCTAAAAGGCTGGTACAATACAAACCAATAGCATCGCCGGGTTTATCGAGCAGTACTTTTTGCAATACAGCATCAGTTATCTCGAATGTCGTGTCAGTGCCCGTTTTCAATGAAGCAACTCTGGATTGATTGATATCAAATCCTATAACAGCATGCTTGGTTGCAAATAACCGTGCTAATGGTAAACCCACATAACCCAGACCAATTACTGCTATTTTTAGATTGGAATTCATTTTTTAAACAATTTTAATTAACAATTGTTAACTTTAAGCCACTGCTTCGCATCTCAAACTCACAAGGAATGAGCCGAAAACAAGATAATTTAAGATCGCAAATATAGTTACAATATGCCGGTTTTTTTGCCACTATTTACTTCTCGAAATCCTAAAACAATTTCAAAGAAAAAAAATAAAATACAATTTGTTGACAATCAGTACACAACAGAAAAAAAATCATTTGCTTTTTAAAAAAAATCACCTGATTAGGTGATTTTAAAATTTAAATAAACAAGCTCTAAATAATGTCTTTACCTAACAGTTTGTAGGAACCAAGCGCTGAAATATGCCGTTAGGTGCGCAATAGTAGGTGACAAGAAGAATCGCGACAAATTAGCTGCGCCATAGTTCAGCAACATGGATTATTTTGTTATGCACTTACAGCACTTTATCGACTTTAATTCCTAATAACTACTGGCTATTTAATAACTACTATTACAAAAAATAATTTTCTACTCTGAATTCGGAATAACAATTACCCTTTAGGTGTAATTAGTTTTTAATAATAGTTTTTAATCAATTCGAGCGATTTTCGACAGAAAATTGTATCGAGAACAGAAAAATTATTAATAAAAACGGTTCTCGATACAATTTTTGTTCCGTTCTAATTCACAAAAAACACTTGAACTGCCGTTTTTATTAGATACACCCAACGTGTTAGCAACAGAATTATTTTACATATTGCTTTTTGTAATAATCAGCATATTCGCCGGAGGTAACGTTGTGTAACCAATCGGGATTATTCAAATACCAATTCACCGTGATTTCCAACCCCTGCTCAAAAGTCACCGAAGGTTTCCAACCAAGTTCTGCGTTTATTTTATTTGCATCAATAGCATAACGTAAATCATGTCCTGGCCTGTCTTTTACGTAAGTAATTAACTCCGCCGATTTACCGGCTACTCTACCCAATTTATTATCCATAATGGAACATAACAGTTGCACTAAGTCAATATTTTTCCACTCATTAAAACCGCCAATATTGTAGGTTTCATGATTTATTCCTTCATGAAAAACTAAATCTATTGCTATGGCATGGTCTACAACAAATAACCAATCGCGAGTATAATTACCATCACCATAAACGGGCAGTGGTTTATTAGTAATAATGTTGTTTATGAACAACGGAATCAATTTTTCAGGAAAATGATTTGGACCATAATTATTAGAACAATTCGTCAGTACATAGGGCAAGTCGTATGTTTCTCCATAGGCTCTGACAAAATGATCCGAACTCGCCTTAGAAGCAGAGTAAGGAGAATTAGGGTCGTAAGGCGTGGTTTCTGTAAATAATCCCTCCGCTCCCAGAGAGCCATATACCTCATCAGTGCTGATATGATAGAATCGTTTCCCTTCAGGGTTTTTAGCCCATAGCTTTCTGGCTGCGTTCAGCAAATTAACAGTTCCTATCACATTCGTCTTGACAAATGCCATAGGATCTTCGATGGAACGGTCCACATGAGATTCAGCAGCAAGATGGATCACTCCGTCAAACTGGTGTTTTTCAAACAAATTAGTAATAAAACTTTCATCGGTAATATCCCCTTTTATAAAAGTATAATTAGCGGCCTTTTCAATATCGGCAAGATTTTCTAAGTTACCGGCATATGTAAGTGCATCGAGGTTATAGATTTGATATTCGCTATATTTAGCAACAAAAAGTCTCACCACATGAGAACCAATAAATCCGGCTCCTCCGGTTATTAATATTTTTTTCATCTTATTTCTATATTTTATTATCTCGTTGGGTAATTATTAAAAAACGCCTATATGAGTCTAATTTTTTTACAAAAAAAACAATATAAAATGACATTTTGTGTTGTTTTTTAATTGTAAAGCAAATTGCTGTTATTTCCGAGGTTTAACTGTCCTTAACTTATACAGCCGAGCGTCAAATGTTTGAAGAATACGTAAAAAGAAAAGCTGTTTGAGAGTAGCGAAATCGAAGATTCGTGAATACAAATTAAAATATGAGCGCATGAACAATTCTTTTCTTTTAGTGTTCGAAAACTAATTTGACCGCCGAGAGAGTAAAGACTTGATTTTTTGTTCCTTTTTTGATTAAACAAAAAAGAAAATTAGTAAGTCATAATTTCTTACATTGAAAAAAAAACGTCAATGGTAATCGGATCACATGTGACCCGATAAACCCGGCTACACTGGTAACTACTATTATTTCATTTAATTTTTTTATGAATAACGAAATTCCCTGAACGCCATCTTCCCGTACTACCGTTATTTAAAATAGCAGCCCACTGCATTTATTTATGTTTCATTTTCAAAACACATCCTAAGGTTTCCAAAACCAGAATATAATGTGTTTTATTTACTTCTTGAACAATTGCTTTCTGTTTCGAAAATGGTCCGGACTCCACTTCAATAGAATCACCAACCTGAACTGTAGTTAGCGATACGTCATATGCATCTGGGGTATGAAGCCACTGTTTTATAACGTCAATCTCTTCCTCTTTCACAATTGCCGGTTTTCCCAACCAAAACAAATACCGCACAGCACCTGCGGAATTAAATACTAAATTCCTATCTGACTCCGCCAGGTGGACAAAGACATAAGAATTAAATAAAGGAACCTCTATTTTTTTCTTCCTGTCCGACCATTGTCTTGTTACCGTAATCAAAGGGCAATAGCATTCGATTCCAATTTTTTCTAATTGCTCTGCTACTTTTCTCTCCCATTTGGGTTTAGTATAGACTACATACCAATTCATCATGCGTTTTATATTGAAATATTTTTTTTACCTGTTGGATATGATTCATTTTTAGTGATTTCCTTCAAAAGAATCACACTACATTTATTTAGGAACCAATGCCCTGATATACAAAACCAATAGCTTCTAAAGCTGGACCATTCAATACGTTTCTTCCATCAAATACAAAAGCGGGCTTTTGCATCGAATCATATATTTTCTGCCAGTCATATTGAATAAATTCATCCCATTCCGTAAGCACTGCTATGGCATGGGAATTTGCGCAAGCATCATAAGGAGTATCAAAAGACAACACGCTATCTGCATTAGCTGAAGCCGTTCTTGTCTCTAAATAATCTAAATCTGCCAGTACTTTTTTTCTGGATACTTTAGGGTCGTAAACCGCAATTTTGGCGTTTTCGTTGATCAAATCATCCGCAACATAAATTGCCGCCGATTCCCGGGTATCATTCGTATCTTTTTTGAAAGCCCATCCAAAAAAGGTAATTTTTTTATCGGAAACAGTGTTGTATAACGTTTGTACTATATTGTTAGAAAAACGTCTTTTTTGATGATCATTCATAATAATCACTTGTTCCCAATAATCAGCTACTTCATTTAATCCATAGGATTTTGCTATATAAACTAAATTCAGGATGTCTTTTTGGAAACAAGAACCTCCAAATCCTACCGAAGCTTTCAGGAATTTTGATCCAATTCTACTGTCCATCCCGATGGCTTTTGCTACTTCATTTACATCTGCTCCCGTTTTTTCACAAAGCTCAGACACCGCATTGATAGAAGAAATCCTTTGGGCCAGAAAAGCATTTGCGGTCAATTTTGACAATTCCGAGGACCAAACATTCGTAGTTAATATTTTAACAGCAGGTACCCAATTGGAATAAACTTCAACTAAGGCCTCAATCGCTTTTTGCCCTTCTGAAGAACTATCTCCTCCAATTAAAATCCGGTCTGGATTTAATAAATCCTGAACAGCGGTCCCTTCCGCAAGAAACTCAGGATTGGAAAGAATTTGAAACTGAACTCCATTCCCGGTATTATCCAAAATACTTTTGATTGCCTCCGCTGTTCGTACCGGCAGTGTTGACTTCTCCACCACTATTTTGTTGTCTTTCGCTACTCTGGCAATTTGTCTGGCACACAATTCAATATATTTTAAATCTGCTGCCATCCCTTTTCCTTTTCCATAAGTTTTGGTAGGCGTATTAACCGAAATAAAAATGATTTGGGCTTCATCAATCGCTTTTTCAACATCCGTAGAGAAAAATAGATTCCTTCCTCTGGCTTCCAATACAATCTTATCTAAACCCGGCTCATAAATAGGAATATTATTAATATTCTCATCGTTCCAAGCCGCAATGCGTTCTTCATTTAAATCAACAACGGTTACTTGAATCTCTGGACATTTTTGTGCAATAACTGCCATGGTTGGACCTCCAACATATCCAGCCCCTATGCAACATATTTTAGTAATTTTCATTTCTTCAATTTTGTTTTCCCTTTCCTTCGTTCTCTCTTCTATTTATTTTCAAATAACGGAAATATATTTTATTCTCTGTTTTAAAAGTTCAATATTCAATGTTCACTATCACTATTTAGGTAAGGAAATAGCTCTCGGTTATCATATCTTTCTGCAGTATTCTTTTTCAGCTCCACCATTTAGTAAAAATTTAAACTAATTTAAAACCCGTCCAGAAACAATTAACCACTTAAACTATTATCCCATAACTAACGCAGATTATTCCAATACCAATCTACTGCTTCTTTTAATCCTTCCTGCAACGAATAATGTGGATCATACCCCAATAATTCTTTTGCTTTGGCAATACTCGCTAAAGAATGAGGAATATCTCCCGCTCTGTTAGGTCCATATACTATTTCAACATTGGCAATTCTTTCGTCATACTTAGCTAAGAATTCCTTCAAATAACCTACTAAATCATTTAATGTATTCCTATCTCCATAAGCCGTATTATAAATGGTATTCACCGCTGCTGTATTCGTTGTTGACATGGCCAAATCATTCATTTGAATCACATTATCAATATAAGTAAAATCGCGGGAATAATTCCCATCACCATTAATTTGGGGGCTTTCCAATTGCATTAATTGCATTACAAATTTTGGAATGACAGCTGCATAGGCTCCATTCGGATCTTGCTTTCGTCCAAAAACATTAAAATAACGCAGACCAATAGTTTCCATTCCATACGATCTACTAAAAATCTCTGCATACAACTCATTTACGTATTTTGTGATTGCATAAGGAGAAAGTGGCTTTCCAATCACTTCTTCAACTTTTGGCAATCCAACTGAATCTCCATATGTAGAGGAACTTGCAGCATATATAAAACGTTTCACATTGGCATCTCGAGAAGCAACAAGCATGTTCAAAAAACCAGAGACATTTACATCGTTAGTAGTAATTGGATCATTAATGGAACGAGGTACAGATCCCAAAGCTGCTTGATGCAAAACATAATCAACTCCCTTTACTGCATTTTGGCAATCGGTAACATTACGTATGTCTCCTTCAATTAAAAGAAAATTTGCATTATTAATAAAGTCTTTAAGATTGTGTCGGTATCCTGTTGCAAAATTATCAAAGCAAACCACCCTATCCCCCTTTGACAAAAAATATTCACACAGATTAGACCCTATAAATCCTGCTCCACCTGTAATTAATATCGTGTTTTTTGTATCCTTTTCCATCTTTTGTTACTTTTAAAAATCCAGTTATTTAGATACCTTTGGACGTACTATTTTAATTATTTTTTGATAGAGATTTTTTGGTCTTTCCTCTTCATGATATCCATTTGAATACGTACCATATCCATAACCGTATCCGTAACCGTACCCATAGCCAGCACCATATTTAGCTTTGTTCTCAAACCCATTCAAAATAATACTGGTATTGTTTAACTCTCCGCGTTTAACTCTATTGTTTAACAGCGTAATCATTTCTTTTTTAGTAAAATTCTGCCTTACAATATATAATGTTACATCGCAATATTGTGCTAATTCTAATGTATCAGACACCAATCCGACAGGAGGTGTGTCTAAAATAATATAATCGTATTTTTTCTTTAATTCATCCATTAAATCCTTCATTCTTTCATTCATAATCATCTCAGCCGGATTTGGAGGAACTGGTCCTGAAAGAATAACATCCAGAAAAGGTATTTGAGTAGGATTTATAATTTCGTCAACCGTTTTTTGGTTAATTAGATAATTCACAACACCTACCTCATTAGTTAAATTAAATTCAGTAAAAAGTTTAGGCTTTCTTAAATCAAGACCAATGACAACTGTCTTTTTCCCGCTAAGTGCAAATACTGTTGCGATATTTATAGAGCAAAATGTTTTTCCTTCACCACTCACCGAGGATGTAATCATAAGTGTCTTGGCTCCATCTAAATGTTGTTGTTTATATAAAAACTGAAGCGAAGAACGAACGGCTCTAAAAGATTCTGATAAAGCAGACTTTGGTTTGTCAAATACTGCAAGATTAGTACTGTCTTTATTTAATCCAATGACTCCAATCAATGGAATTTTTGTTAATTTACTTATATCCTCTGTATTTTGGATAGAATTGTTGATAAAGAAAATTATAAATACAAAAAGCAATGGAAAGAGTATTCCCAGGAATAATGCCAAAACATAATTAACCGACGTTTTTGGACCTAAAAGTCCTCCACCAATGTCTTTTGCTGGATCAATAAAATGAATATCGGATAAATTAGCGGCTTTAACAATGTCCGCTTCACTTCTTTTTTGAAGAAAAGTGCTATAAATATTATCGCTTAAATCATATTTTCTTTTAATCTTGATTAACTCTTGCTGATCTTCCGGAAGTTGCTTAATAGTACTTTCGGTTTCGTTAATTTTACTGCTGACCACTGCTAAATCACCTTGCAAAGAAGCTTTGGCTGTAGATATATTTTCTAACAATACTTTTTTGACGGCCTCCATTTGATTGTCAAAATCTTTAAATATCTTATCGCTTTTCACTGCATAGGCCATCTCAGATCTTTGGGCAGAAAGTCCAATCAATTTTGAGACATTCATTACAACATTTGGGTCATCAATACCTGCTACCGATGGTGCCGGAAGTTTAGAATAATCAACGCTGTTTCTTAAATATGATTTTAAAGAATTGTAATACGCCATTTTACGTGTTACCTCGTCTTTCTTGACATCAAATTCTAGAATCTTATCTGAAAATTTTGCGCCCCCAGCTTCGACATCATATATATTTTTGTCTTTTCTAAAAATTTTCAACTCATTTCCAGTTTCCTTAAGTTGAGATTCCATAGCCACTAAAGTACTGTCAATAAACGCAATCGTATTAGTTGCAAATTGATTTTTACTGTCTAGTTGTCTTTTTATAAGCATTTTTACAGTCGCATTTAAATACTCGACCATTCTTGCTTTATTGGGTCCTTGCATCCCTAAAGTAATTATTGAACCTCCTTTTTCATCTGACCGAACATTTATTCCTCTGTAAGCGGAAACAGTGCCATCAAAATCATTAAACTGCACAAAATATTCGTTTCCTTTATAAAAGCCAGGATTGTCCTTTATTTGTAATTTCCAATTTAAAAAAGGTAATGAGACTTGTTCCCCTACCTTATATGTTTTTACAAAATCTCCCTGTTCAACCGCTGTGTTACTAGATGAATTATTTAAATATGTTAGTAAAGAAACATTTTGGCTTGCAAATGGAATTCTAATCTCATACACATTTTCGCTTAGAAATTTAATACCAATGAGATTTCCTGCTATTTGACCTTTAGATTTATCGATATTTACATAAAAAGGAACTGCACCATAGGCATCCTCCAAATTATATTTTCCTTGAACCAGGTAACTAATATAATATTGTAATTTATCAACAACTAATTCATTATGCGATCTGGATTGCAAAGTAGTGGAAATAGTTTGAACCTGATCTGAAGTTCCGCCCCAGTTAAATACCAGACTGGTCGTGGAGGTAAAAAGTGGATTTGTTTCTTCTTTAACGGAAATAAGTGTTTCCATCCCATAAATTTTTTCTTTACGGATATTAACTTGATAAGCGATTGTAAAGGTGATTAAAAGACTGATTAAAAACCATTTCCAATAACTCCCAATTTTTATTAAAAATCCTTTAAAGTCAAAACTTACTTGGTCTTCAAAAATTGAAAAATCTTTTATATCTAGCATTTTTTGAGATGTATTTTAATTTTTAAATAACAAAAAGAAGGTCGTCGTTGCCAATGAGAACAATGTAATAATTGTACCCAGCGATTCTATTCCAGTCTTTCCAGTGCCCCAAGTTTTTTGTTTCAGTGGTTTTATATAAATATAGTCATTGGGCTGTAAATAAAAATAGGGCGAATTCATTACATTAATATCCGTAAGATCAATATCATGCATTAACACTCCCGTCGGAGTTTTTCTCATGATTGTAACTTCTTTTCTATTTCCAGTGATTGTAATATCCCCCGCATTTGCAATCGCTTCCATTACATTTACATGCTCTTGAAATAAAGTTTTAGTTCCTGTACTTCCTATTTCTCCGTTGATGGTATACCTGAAACCTGCAAGTTTTACAGTCACAAAGATATTTGCTTCCTTATTAAAATATTCTGCTAATAATTGTTTCTCTATTCTAACTCTTATTTCCTCTAAAGTAAAACCAATCACATTTAGTTCTCCTAACACGGGCACTCTAATATTACCATGATCATCCACTGTAAAGCCATCAAAATACAATCCGGTTTCTGACTTACCCGCTTCTGCTTGATTGGTGGTGCTAAAAATCGCCACTAATTTAGGATCTATGGCCTTGATTGTGATACTCAAAACATCATTAGTTTGCAATCTGTAAGGCTTTGATTCAACAGCTGAAATAGACATTTCATCACTTGAATTATTCTTTTTTTGAAGATAAATTAAATCTTGGGTTGGGATGCACGAAGAAAATAAAACACTAATACATAGCAACAAATAGAGTACTGACTTGCTCATTTAAATCTTTTTAACGACAAATATAGGTTTTCATTTACTATTTAAAACGAATCACTATTTATTAAATGGATTAATTATTTTTTAAAGACTTTTCAAAAGGAACTCTGTGTAATATACTTCTTCCCAAGGTAACTTCGTCAGCATATTCTAATTCATCTCCTACAGAAATTCCTCTTGCAATTGTTGATACAATTATTTCACTATCACCAATTTGCTTATAGATATAAAAATTGGTTGTATCCCCTTCCATAGTGGAGCTTAAAGCAAAAATTATTTCGTTTACACTTCCTGATTTTACTTTTTGAACAAGTGTTGTGATATTTAACTGGCTAGGACCTACTCCATCTATTGGTGAAATTTTTCCTCCTAAAACATGATAAATTCCTCTAAATTGGCCTGTGTTTTCAATAGCCATCACATCTCGAATATCTTCAACAACACAAATAATTTGATGATTTCTATTTTTATTGGAACAAATTTCACAAAGTACACTATCTGAGATATTATGACAACTGTCGCAATACTTAATATCTTCCCGCATAGTCACTATTGCTTGCGCCAAAAAACCCGTTTGTTCCTTAGGTTGTTTCAATAAATGCAACACTAATCTCAGTGCAGTTCTCTTACCAATTCCGGGTAATTGAGACATTTCATTGACTGCTTTTTCTATTAATTTCGAAGAAAATTCCATAAATGCAAATGTAGTAATTTGTTTATTTGTTTGATCGGTTAAATGGTTAAAGGTTATACGAATGAAACGGTTAATCAGTTAAACGAAAAAACAGTTAAATGATTGCACGAGTGAATCTGCTATGCTACTAAAACAGTTAATCTGTTAAATAGTTAAAAGAATAAAACGGTTAATCCATTAATCCGTTGAACAAAAAATCGTATTTTGGTCACTTTAAATTCAAAAAATGACTCCAAGCACCATACTTTTACTAGTGTCCATTTATTTCGGAATTCTATTTTACATTTCCCACGCTGTAAGTAAAAAAGACAGTGGAAATGATGCTTTTTTTAAAGCTAATAAAAATTCAAAATGGTATTTGGTCGCCTTTGGAATGATAGGAACGGCACTTTCCGGTGTGACATTTATTTCGGTTCCTGGTGAAGTGGGTTCGCCAAATGGAGAACAATTCAAGTATTTTCAGTTTGTATTAGGGAATGCAATTGGTTTTATAATCATTGCTAAAGTTTTGCTCCCTTTATATTACCGGATGAACTTGACCTCCATTTATGGCTATATAGAACGTCGATTGGGAACTTATTCTTATAAAACCGCCGCAACTATTTTTTTAATTAGCAGAACAATTGGCTCTTCCTTTAGATTGTATCTTGTAGTTATCGTTTTACAACGTTATGTTTTTGATTATTATGGAATTCCGTTTGCCGTAACGGTTTTGATTTCGCTCGCCTTGATATTTGCTTACACCTATCGTGGTGGATTAAAAACTATAATCATTACGGATACTTTGCAAACTTTCTTCTTAGTCACTTCGGTTTTCTTGACTATTTTCTTTATTTGCAGAAGTTTAGACTTGAATATTTTTGAAGCATTTGAAGAAGTAAAAAACAGCAATTATTCTAAAACATTCTTTTTTGAAGATTTTGTATCGAGTAAGTTTCATTTTGTAAAACAAATTTTGGGCGGAATGTTTGTAACTATTGCCATGGTTGGATTGGATCAAGATTTAATGCAGAAAAATTTGAGTTGCAAAAACATTGGCGAAGCCCAGAAAAACATGTTCACTTTTACCGGAATATTTGTTCTTATCAATATCTTTTTTCTTAGCGTTGGGGCATTACTTTACATTTATGCCGATAAAAACGGGATTGAAGTCCCAACCGATTTAATAACTGGAAAACCAAGAACGGATTTACTTTTCCCCGAAATTGCTTTTCATCATTTGACTTTAATTCCTTCAGTGGTTTTCTTGTTAGGCTTAACAGCCGCTACGTTTGCTACAACTGATTCTGCATTGACAGCACTTACCACTTCATTTTGCGTGGATTTTCTTGGCATGGATAAAGCTGAAAATCTAAATAAACCAAACATCGTGAGAACTAGGCATTTTGTTCACATTGGTTTTTCTTTTTTAATGTTTTTTGTTATTGTATTTTTCAATTCCGTAAATGACAGCTCAGTAGTAGGAATGATTTTCAGGGTTGCTTCCTATACGTATGGTCCGCTTTTGGGGTTGTATTGTTTTGGATTATTTGTAAAAACGAAAACCGTCAAAGATAAACTGGTGCCAGTCATCTGTTTGTTATCACCTGCACTGACTTTGTTTATCAGTGAAAATTCAAAAATATTGTTTTTTGGATATGTTTTCGATAATGAACTAATTATCGTAAACGGGTTGATTACTTTTATTGGATTGCTATTAATTAGCAAACCCGCTCTAGAGGAAACAAGATTTTAAAATATTTTATGGGTCTTTTTAAATCTCAAAGTTCTTGTATTACAGCCCTGATAGGAATGGAAATCCTTTGATAAAAAACGGTAATTTTTTCTTATAAAAAAAGAGCGACCAACGGAAGCTCCTGTTTATATTTAGAAAAATACTGTTTTTTATCAAAGATTGAAATGGATAGCAGGAATAAGCTTCTAAAAAATCTAATACTGATTTGTAGCCAACATAACAAGCGTACAAGCTATCTCGACTTTTATATCATTTAATTTTAATAACTGATAAAACTCCGGGTTCTCAGTACCTGGATTAAAGATTACCCGTTTTGGTTGTGCCTCGACGATATAATTGTAGTAATCACGCTGACGTGTCGGATTTAAATATAGAGTAACAGTATCGATTTTTTTTAATGGAATTGCTTTAGTCTGGATTTTTATTCCTGCCACTTCCCCTGCATTTTGACCGATAGCAAGAACGGAATGACCTTTTTCAACCAATTTTTCAATTGCCATAAAAGCATATCTAGCTGGTTTTGTAGAAGCTCCAAGAACCAAAGTTTTTTTATTTTTTATCATTTTCTATAATTATATTTTGTAAAAGTAATCAAAAAGGATTAAGCGTTTGGCAATTTTCAGGTTTTGTTGCCACACTTATAAAAACAATATCATAACATTAATAAGAAGAAGAAATTTAAAAAAAGAGTATTTTTGCACTCTTAATATTATAATATGGATCTATTCATTTATCTTTTCGTAGCTCTTTTTTCCGTTTTAAACCCTATTGGCACTGTCCCAATATTTGTTGGACTCACACAAAATGACACCAAACAAGAACGTTCGAGGATTTCGTTATGGACGGCGATAAATGTATTTGCGATACTAATAATCTCTTTTTTTATAGGTCAATATGTATTGATTTTTTTTGGAATCAGCATTGATGCACTCCGAATTGCCGGAGGAATAATCATTGTAAGTTCTGGATTTTCATTGCTTTCAGGAAAATTTAATAAAAAAAGAGGGATTAACAAAAAAATAGAAACCGATGCTCAACAAAGAAATGACATTGCATTAACTCCACTCGCCATTCCTATGCTTGCGGGTCCTGGATCTATTTCTTTACTTATTGCATTTTACCAAGAACACAACTCTACGAGCGATATTATAATATCCTCGCTTGCCATTCTTGCAATTGCAGTTGCCATTTTTGTCATTCTTAGAAGCGCACACTATTTAGCAAAAATACTCGGAGCTTCTGGAATTGTTGCTATTTCAAGAATCATTGGATTTATTGTAATTGCAATTGGAATTCAATATATTGTAAGTGCGATTATCAATATAATTAAAGGGAATCTAACATAAATAAAGCATTTTTTTATATTCTGACAAGACTGAGAAGCTTGTCAGAATATAAAAAAAAATTAATTTTTAGGCAAGAAAATTTCAGCCATCATGCATCTGGCACTTCCACCACCACAAGCTTCAATAGTATCTAAACTTGAGCTCACTATTTCGGCATGATTTTTTAACTGTGCAATTTGTTTTGGCGTCAAACTTTGATATGCCGATGTACTCATAACCAAATACCTTTTGTCATCTGCGCCACGAACTTCAAGCATATTCCCTGCGAAGTTATTAACTTGCGCTTCAGTAATCAGGATAATTTCTTTCCCATTCTCTTTCAGATTATCCAAAACCATTTTTCGCTCTTTTTTGTCATCAATACAATCGGAACAAATCACGGCGAAGGTTTCTCCCAAACACATCATAACATTGGTGTGATAAATTAGTTTACGCTCGCCGTTAACAGTTTGAAACGCTTCAAAAATTACTGGTGCATAATCAAAATCTTCACAAAACTCTATGAATAATTCTTCATCTGCTCGCGGTGATAACGCACAATAGGCTTTACGGTTGCCTCTGTCAAGAAGTAAACTCCCTGTTCCTTCTAGGAAAAATCCATCTTCCTCAGCTGAAGTGTAATCCACAATATTATTAATTACAAAACCTTTGTCTTCCAACATATCCAAAATCTCTTCCCGTCTTTCCTCGCGACGATTTTCGGCAAACATTGGATATAATGCCACATCACCATTCTCGTGAAAAGAAATCCAATTGTTTGGGAAAATGCTATCTGGCGTATCTGGATTTAAAGTATCATCAACAACTGTTACGTCAACACCTTGAGCTCTCAATTTATCCACAAAAGTATCAAATTCTTGTTGTGCTTTTGCATTGACTGTTGCCGGCAAAAGTCCGTCTAAAACTTTTTGATAGTAGTTATTTACAGCAGTTTGTTCATTCATTCGAAACGCTACCGGGCGTATCATCAATATGGAATTTGTTGTTTGTTTCATGATTTTTTATTTTTTTATTTCATAAAGAAGAACTGCAGCGCGTCTCTACGATAAACTTAATCTCTAATTAAAGGTAATGTTGAACATCGCAGTAATCCTTCTTGTTTCGCAATTTCAGCATATGGAATTTCTTCTACTACAAAACCATTGGATCGTAACCAATTGTTTAATCTGGTAAAGTTTTTTTCTGAAACCACAACATCAGTATCAACAGAAAAAACATTCGAATTCATATCATACATTTCTTCTCGAGTAATATGAAATAAGTTTTCTTTTCCAAAAATATTCACAAGAAACAAATAATCAGCTTCTTCACGAAATCCACTTTTGTAAATAATTCCTTTATCCTTCCCAACAGGTTGAAAACAACAATCAAGATGCAAGGCATTATCTCGGGCTTCCATTTTTGATTTGACCAAATCAAATTCTTTGACAATTTTATTTGGAAATAAATCTTTAATAAACTGAACTCCTTGAATATTTGTTCTTGCAGTAATATAGTCTTTATAATCACTTCCTTTATAGGTCCCAATAAATATATAATTATTCCACAAAATCACATCACCACCTTCTATGTGTACTTCCTCTGGTGGACGAACCACTTTTTTAGGATCTATTTGGTCAATTATATACTGGATAGCATCTAACTCTCTTTCTCTTTCTGGTAAAATATTTGATTTTACAAAAACATCATCAATTACAAAACCGATGTCCCTAGTAAATATTTGATTGTAATTTTCGATCATTTCAGGTCGAAAAATAGTTACATTATATTTTTTCAGCACCTTATTAAACGCTTCCATTTCATTTACCATATCTTCTTCAAGCGGATAAGTTTCTGCCAAAATATGCTCTAATGATTTTGGATCATAAGCTTCTTTAGCGTTAGGGGTTGGACCGTTATGTATTGCAGAACCCAGAACTACCGCCCGCAGTCTTGAAGTTTCATTCTTTATATTTAACTCAAGCATCTTATTTCATTTTGACAAATATAAAAAAAGCTTCACAAATTAGTGAAGCTTTTTAAATTGAATTTATCTATTATCAGATGTTTTGAAATCTCTCAAAGGATGACCTGTGTAAATCTGTCTCGGTCTTCCTATAGGTTCTTTGTTTTCACGCATTTCTTTCCATTGTGCAATCCATCCAGGCAAACGACCTATGGCAAACATTACGGTAAACATGTCAGTAGGAATACCTAATGCTCTGTATATAATTCCAGAATAAAAATCTACGTTTGGATATAATTTTCTTGACACAAAATACTCATCAACAAGCGCTGACTCTTCTAATTTTTTCGCAATGGCAAGAATTGGATCATCAACACCTAAAGTTGCCAAAACTTCGTCTGCCGCCTTTTTAATGATTTTTGCTCTTGGATCGAAATTTTTATAAACTCTGTGACCAAAACCCATTAATCGGAAAGGATCATTTTTATCTTTAGCTTTATCTAAATATTTATCAGCATCTCCACCTGTTCTGTGAATTTCTTCTAACATTTCAAGTACCGCTTGATTTGCTCCTCCATGTAAAGGTCCCCAAAGTGCAGAAACTCCTGCAGAAATTGAAGCAAATAAACCTGCATGAGAAGAACCTACCATTCTAACTGTAGAAGTCGAACAGTTTTGTTCGTGATCTGCATGAAGAATGAATAATTTGTCTAATGCATCAATTACTACTTGGTTTGCTTTATAAGGTTCTGTAGGCAATTCAAACATTAAATGCATAAAATTCTCAACATACCCTTTCGTATTATCGTAATAGTTCAAAGGATAGCCCATCGTTTTTCTGTACGTCCAAGTGGCAATAACCAGGAATTTACCCATGGTTTTACAAACCGCTTCGTACATTTCTTTTTCATTTTCAACATTTACCGACTTAGGGTTAAATGCTGTCAATGCACTTGTCAAAGCAGCTAAAACACCCATAGGATGTGCCGTTTTAGGAAAACCATCAATAATGTTCTTCATTTCCTCATTGACCAAAGTGTATTTTCTAATATTTGATTCAAAATGGGATAATTGCGTTGCGGTTGGCAATTCTCCAAAAATAACTAAATAGGATACTTCAAGAAAATGCCCTTTTCCGGCCAAATCTTCAATTGAATACCCTCTATAACGTAGGATTCCAAGTTCACCATCTAGGAAAGTGATTTCGCTGGTACAAGAACCTGAATTTTTGTAACCTGGATCAAGAGTTATTACTCCTGATAAATCACGTAATTTGCTAATATCAATAGCAGCTTCACTCTCACTTCCTACGATAATAGGCAGTTCAAATTTCTCACCATTGACCTCTAATATTGCTGTTTTTGACATAATATAATTGAAATAAACTTTTTAAATAATAATTTACCAAATCTAGGGAATTTAAGACTAAATAAAAAGAGAATAATCCAATCAATATGTTAAATATTAAAAAAGCCATTCAATTTGCATGAATGGCTTTTGATAAAAAACAATAAGCGATTATTTTATTTTAAAAGCATTTAAACCGGGAAAATAAGCTGTATTCCCAAGTTCCTCTTCAATTCTCAACAATTGGTTGTATTTCGCCATACGATCGGAACGAGAAGCGGAACCTGTTTTAATTTGACCGCAGTTTAAAGCAACAGCTAAATCTGCGATTGTATTATCTTCAGTTTCTCCAGAACGATGTGACATTACAGAAGTGTAACCTGCATTTTTAGCCATGTTTACTGCCGCGATAGTTTCCGTTAAAGTTCCAATTTGGTTTACTTTTATAAGAATTGAATTAGCAATTCCTTTTTCAATACCTGTTGCCAAACGCTTTACATTTGTAACGAATAAATCATCTCCAACTAATTGTACTTTATCACCAATTCTATCAGTAAGCAATTTCCATCCATCCCAATCATTCTCATCCATTCCGTCTTCGATAGAAATGATTGGATATTTTGCTGCTAATTCTGCTAAATAATCCACTTGCTCTTCAGAAGATCTAATCTTACCTGTTTCGCCTTCAAATTTAGTATAATCGTATTTACCATTTACATAAAACTCAGCTGCAGCACAATCCAAAGCAATCATGATTTCATCTCCAAAAGTATATCCTGCAGTTTCAACTGCTTTTTTGATTGTATCTAAAGCATCTTCGGTTCCTCCGGGAAGATTTGGTGCAAAACCACCTTCATCACCTACCGCAGTAGAAAGTCCTCTGTCATGTAAAACTTTTTTCAAACTATGAAAAATTTCTGTTCCCATTTGCATTGCTTGTGAAAAAGATTTTGCTTTTACAGGAAAAATCATGAATTCTTGAAATGCGATAGGCGCATCTGAATGTGAACCACCATTGATTATATTCATCATAGGAACTGGCAATGTATTAGCAGAAACCCCGCCTACATATCTATATAAAGGCAATCCCAATTCATTAGCAGCCGCTTTTGCAACAGCCAAAGAAACTCCCAATATAGCATTTGCTCCTAAATTAGATTTATTTGGCGTACCATCTAAATCAATCATCATTTGATCAATCACATTTTGTTCAAAAACAGAAACTCCTAAAAGTTCTTCTGAGATTATGCTATTAACATTTTTCACGGCATTCATGACCCCTTTTCCAAGAAATGCTTTTCCTCCATCACGTAATTCAACTGCTTCATGTTCCCCGGTTGAAGCTCCTGATGGAACAGCTGCTCTTCCTAAAACACCATTATCCGTAATTACATCTACTTCTATTGTTGGATTTCCTCTTGAATCGAAAATTTGTCTTGCGTGAATTTTGATAATTATACTCATACTGTTTTTATATTAAATTTTAAAATACAAATATATTCTATCTTTTCTAATCATTTTATGAAAAAAAACGAATGTTATTAACGAAAACGTTATAATTATTTAAAGAACATATACTTTGCACAATTTCAAAAGTTATTTCCTTATCATTTTTAAACACTTGATACAAAAAATAATAAATAAAAAGAATATTATTCAAACATAACAAATCAAAAAAAGAAAATTTAATTTTTTAAATCTCAATAAGTAAAATCTATTTATATAATTTTCAGTTATTTACTTTAATTTTACCTATTCTGTACTACGAGCAGAATCCATTATTTGTTTAACATTATTTCTAGTTTACAATTTAGACAATACAATATAAATTTAGAAAATTAACTCATAATGAAAACAACTAATAACTTAAAAAGTCAAATCAATTCTAGTAAAATTGCAGTATTATTGAAAAGAACATCCACCGCTTTAGAAAATCTGGAAGATGTAGACCCGGTAATGGATAATATCGCAATTGCAAAATATGTTCTTTTATTCTAAGCCTCACATGGAAGTCATGAATATTATACTTAGAGAGCTAAAATCACACACTGGCTAATTCAAATAAAAAGGACTTTCTTTTGCAGGAGTTAAAGGTGATTGGCGTGATTGCTATCGTTTAAATCTTTTCGCAAAAGGATATACAAATTCAGGAACGAATATTTACAATTTGTTTAACGAATTTAAAAGATGGCCAACATGGATGTGGGTAAATTTGAAAATAGCAGCATTCATAAATTGGCTCAAAGTCGACAACACTAATCTTCTTGTTGATAAAAGAATCGGATTTTACGGATTGGATGAATAAAGTTTTACGGAATTCATGAATTCTATCATTCAATATTGAGAAAAAAAATTATAAAAAGGCACTAGCAATCGTAAAAATAGTCTTGAAGTGTTATGAACCTTATGGCAAAGAAGAAGGACAATCTAACTCCCAAGCCTCTTCTTATATTCCGGAATTATATGAAAAAGAAATCCTACACATGCTTACGGAAATAGTAAAAAATGTTCACAATTATAATCACGATGCAGAAAATCTTTTAAGCAAAGAACATAATGCATTCATTGTTAGAAACACTGAAAAATATTATCTCGGAATGATAAAAAAAAGTTCAGCTTTTTGAAATATTCGTGATGAGCAAATGGTATCAACTATAGCACAGCTCATGAAACTCTATGGAAAGGACGCAAAAATCATTGTTTGGGAACATAACACTCACATCGGCGATGCGCGTGCTACAAACATGGCGTCCAAAGGAATGGTAAATATAGTACAAATATTACGAGAGTAACATGTAAACGACGGAGTAGTTTATAATCCAGAACATGAAAAATTTGGAAAAGATGTCCCAACAATACTACCAAAAAGATATGATGCTTTTTTTCCTTAATGAAACAAGTGCACTACATCCAAAATATATTCAGCCAGAAGGAAACCAAATTCCAGAAGCCTATCCTTTTGGAATGTAACTTTATATTGTTTTACAAAAAAAAGGGTTTGACTTTAATTAAAAAGTCAAACCCTTTTTTTGAATTGATAAGTTTACAGGAAAACCCTACAAAGCATTATCGTTTTATATTTTCAATGAATTGATCAAATAAATAAGAAGAATCATGAGGACCGGGGCTAGCTTCTGGGTGGTATTGAACGGAGAAACAATTTTTATTCTTCATGCGCATACCAGCAACAGTTCCATCATTCAGATGAAGATGTGTAATCTCTAAGTCTGGATGATTATCCAACTCTTTTTTGTTTACCGCAAAACCATGATTTTGAGAAGTAATTTCCCCTTTTCCGGTAATAATATTTTTTACAGGGTGGTTTATTCCTCTATGTCCGTTAAACATTTTATAAGTCGAAACTCCATTTGCCAAACCAATTACTTGATGTCCTAAACAAATTCCAAATAGAGGTTTGTTATTTTCAAGAATTTCTTTAGCTACTTGAATAGCACCAGAAAGAGGCTCGGGATCACCAGGACCATTTGATAAGAAGTAGCCATCCGGGTTAAAACCAGCTAAATCTTGGTAAGAAGAATCAAAAGGAAATACTTTGATGTAACAATCTCTTTTGGAAAGATTACGAAGTATATTCATTTTAATTCCTAAGTCAAGAGCGGAGATTTTATATGTTGCATTCTCATCACCATAAAAATATGGTTCTGTTGTTGAAACTTTAGATGCTAATTCCAATCCTTTCATATCTGGAACTTTTGCCAATGAAGCTTTCAACTCTTCAATTGGTGTATCATCTGTACAAATCACAGCATTCATAGCCCCGTTATCACGTATGTAGCTTACTAGCGCACGTGTATCAACATCAGATATGCAGATAAGATTTTGTTCAATAAAATAGTCTTCTAAACTCCCTGAAGCTCTTTCACGAGAATAATTGAAGCTAAAATTTTTACAAACCAAACCAGCAATTTTAATATTTTTTGATTCAACTTCTGAATCGTCTACGCCATAATTCCCTATATGGGCATTAGTCGCTACCATCAATTGACCGTAATAAGAAGGATCGGTGAATATTTCTTGGTAACCTGTCATTCCTGTGTTAAAACAAACCTCTCCATAGGTGGTTCCGCTGATTCCAATAGATTTCCCATGGAATATGGTTCCGTCACTTAATAGAAGAATTGCTTTTTGTCGTGTTGTATATTTCATGTGTAGTTAAATATTGTGCAAATTTAATTCTTTAAACCAATGGATGCAATGTTTTTTAAAATTTATATTTTTAAACAGAATTAGGCAAGGATTAAAAAAAAAAGTTTTGAACTCTCAATTATATCTTTATGCAAAACTTCTTATGAAAAACATTCGTTCTACGTAGCCCTGATTACTTCACCGAATTTCTATTTTCCTCGGAGTTCAGTGAACTTCGTTTAAAGCGACATCCTTTTCTGAAATTTTGACAAAGGAAGAATTAGAAAAAAGATATAGCGAAAAGCAGGTAAAATGTTCTTATAAAATATAATGTTCTGCTCCTAAAATTTTAAAAAAAATCAAAAAAAAAGGATAAACTAATAAAAGCTTATCCTTGATTTTTATTGAATGATTATTTTCATAATTATTCAGCAGCGTCAGTAGTTGTTCCAGCTTCAGCAACTGGAGCTTCAGTAACTTCATCTTTCTTAGCTTTACCACCACGACGGCTTTTTGTTTTTTTAACTTCTTTTTTACCACCATTGTAAAGTTCATTGAAATCTACTAATTCGATCATTGCCATATCAGCATTATCTCCTAAACGATTTCCAACTTTAATGATACGTGTGTATCCACCTGGACGGTCTCCTACTTTAGCAGCTACGTCTCTGAACAAGTCAGTTACGGCATATTTGCTACGTAAGTAAGCAAAAACAATACGACGATTGTGAGTCGTATCAGCTTTCGATTTTGTTATAAGCGGCTCAACGAATTGTTTTAGCGCTTTTGCTTTAGCAACAGTAGTGTTAATACGTTTGTGCTCGATAAGAGAACAAGCCATATTAGCTAACATAGATTTTCTATGCGCAGTCTGTCTGCTTAAGTGATTGAATTTTTTTCCGTGTCTCATTGCTATGTAAATTTAAACCTTATGGCTTAGATTATTCTTTATCTAGTTTGTATTTTGCTAAATCCATACCGAAGTTCAAATTTTTAACTGCAACAAGTTCATCAAGTTCAGTTAAAGATTTTTTACCGAAATTACGGAATTTCATTAGGTCATTTTTATTGAACGATACTAAATCACCAAGTGTATCAACTTCAGCCGCTTTCAAACAATTTAATGCTCTTACAGATAAATCCATATCAACAAGCTTAGTTTTAAGCAATTGTCTCATATGCAATGACTCTTCATCATACGATTCTGTTTGTGCAATTTCGTCAGCCTCGAGTGTAATTCTTTCGTCAGAGAACAACATGAAATGGTGAATTAAAACTTTTGCAGCTTCAGTAAGGGCATCTTTTGGATTAATTGAACCATCAGTTTTTATTTCAAAAACTAATTTCTCGTAATCTGTTTTTTGCTCTACACGGAAGTTTTCAATGGCATATTTTACATTTTTTACCGGAGTAAAAATTGAATCTGTAAAAATAGTTCCAATTGCAGCATTCTGTTTTTTGTTCTCTTCAGCAGGAACATATCCTCTACCTTTTTCGATCGTTAAATCGAAATTAAGTTTGATTTTACTGTCTAAATTACAGATAACTAGTTCTGGATTCAAAACTTGGAAACCTGAAATAAATTTTTGAAAATCACCAGCTGTTAATTGGTCTTTACCTGAAACAGAAATAGTAACTGCTTCATTATCGATATCTTCAATTTGACGTTTGAAACGCACTTGTTTTAGATTAAGGATAATTTCGGTAACGTCTTCAACAACTCCTGGAATAGTAGAGAATTCATGATCTACACCTTCAATGCGAACAGATGTGATTGCATAACCTTCTAATGCTGAAAGCAAAACTCTTCTAAGTGCATTACCAACAGTCAATCCGTAACCAGGTTCTAAAGGTCTGAATTCAAATTTACCTTCAAAATCGGTTGAATCGATCATGATAACTTTATCGGGCTTCTGAAAATTAAATATTGCCATAAATTTCGACTAAGTCAATTATTATTTGTTGTACAACTCTACGATTAATTGTTCTTTAATGTTTTCTGGTATTTGAAGTCTCGCAGGTACAGAAACGAAAGTACCTTCTTTGATATCGTTATTCCAAGTAATCCATTCATAAACATGACTTGAATTAGATAAAGAACGTTCGATAGCTTCTAAAGATTTAGATTTTTCACGAACTGCAACTTTATCACCAGGTTTAAGGTGGTAAGAAGCAATATTTACAACATCACCGTTAACAGTAACGTGTCTGTGAGAAACAAGTTGTCTCGCTCCTCTTCTAGAAGGAGCTATACCCATTCTAAAAACAACGTTATCTAATCTTGCTTCACATAATTGTAAAAGAACTTCACCAGTAACACCTTTAGTAGCTGATGCCTTTTTGAATAAGCCTCTGAATTGTTTTTCTAAAATTCCGTAAGAATATTTAGCTTTTTGTTTTTCCATTAACTGGATAGCAAATTCAGATTTTTTTCCCCTTTTTTTAGCCATCCCGTGTTGTCCGGGTGGATAATTTCTTTTTTCGAAAGCCTTATCATCTCCGAAAATTGCCTCGCCAAATTTACGAGCGATTCTTGTACTAGGACCAGTATATCTTGCCATTTTAAATTGTTTAAGATAGAGATTATGAATTCAGGTCTTATCCTTCGATAATCGTTATTCTATCTAGGTTATACTAAAAATATTTTGAGTATTAAACTCTACGTCTTTTAGGAGGACGACATCCATTATGAGGCATTGGAGTAACATCGATAATCTCTGTAACTTCAATTCCACCATTATGCAAAGAACGAATAGCAGACTCACGTCCGTTTCCTGGTCCTTTAACATAAACTTTTACTTTTTTAAGTCCAGCCTCAAGAGCTACTTTACTACAATCTTCTGCTGCCATTTGGGCTGCGTATGGAGTGTTCTTTTTAGAACCTCTAAAACCCATCTTACCAGCTGAAGACCAAGAAATAACTTCACCTTTTTTGTTTGTCAAAGAAATGATGATGTTATTGAAGGTAGCAGAAATATGAGCCTCTCCCGTTGATTCAACGATAACTTTACGTTTTTTTGCAGTTGCTTTAGCCATATTACTTATTATTTAGTTGCTTTTTTCTTATTAGCAACAGTTTTTCTTTTACCTTTTCTTGTTCTAGAGTTGTTTTTAGTTCTTTGCCCTCTTAAAGGAAGACCAGTTCTATGACGGATACCTCTATAACAACCAATATCCATTAAACGTTTGATGTTTAAAGAAACTTCAGAACGTAATTCTCCTTCAATTTTAAATGCTGATACTGCTTCACGAATTGCTCCGATCTCATCATCATTCCAATCTTGAACTTTTTTATCTTGGCTAACTTGAGCTTTTTCTAAAATCTCAATAGCTCTACTATTTCCTAATCCGAAGATGTAGGTAAGTGCTATAACACCTCTCTTATTTTTTGGGATATCTACCCCTGCTATTCTTGCCATAATTATCCTTGTCTTTGTTTAAATCTAGGATTCTTTTTGTTTATTACGTACAATCTCCCTTTTCTTCGCACAATTTTGCACTCGGGACTTCTCTTTTTTACTGAAGCTCTAACTTTCATTTTGAATATCCTTTAATATCTATAAGTAATTCTTGCTTTTGACAAATCGTAAGGGCTCATTTCTAGTTTCACTTTATCACCAGGTAATAATTTGATGTAATGCATACGCATTTTTCCAGATATGTGGGCAATTACAATATGTCCATTCTCTAACTCTACACGGAACATTGCATTTGATAATGCTTCAATGATTGATCCGTCTTGTTCTATTGCTGATTGTTTTGCCATAAGTTAAGCTACTGCCTTTCTATTTTTACCACTTTTCATTAAACCATCATAATGTTTGTTTAACAAATATGAATTAATTTGTTGAATCGTATCTATGGCAACACCAACCATAATTATTAATGAAGTACCTCCAAAAAACATTGCCCAAGATTGTTGAACATCCATAAGACTCACAACAATTGCTGGGAACACAGCTATCAAGGCGAGAAATAAAGATCCTGGAAAAGTTATTAAAGACATCACCTTGTCAAGATAATCAGAGGTTTCTACTCCAGGTCTAACACCAGGAATAAAACCACCGCTTCTCTTTAAATCATCAGACATTTTGTTAGTAGGAACTGTAATTGCAGTGTAAAAGAAAGTGAATACAACTATTAAAGTTGCAAATACAAAATTATACCAAAAACCGAACATATTACTAAAAGCGCCAACAATTGATTGTGATGCATCTGATTTAGATAAACCTGCTACGGCAGCAGGAATAAACATGATTGCCTGAGCAAATATAATAGGCATAACACCAGAAGCATTAAGCTTCAATGGAATCCATTGTCTATTTCCACCCATTAAATCTTGTTCATAATCACCTGAAGTTGTACGACGAGCATACTGAACTGGTATCTTTCTAATTGCCATCACAAGTAAAACACACGCAATAATAACTAAAAGCCAAATAATAATTTCGATAACCAATAACATCGGCCCCCCGTTATTGTTAGTAACCCTAGTTGTGAATTCCTGTATAAAAGCTTGAGGAAACCTCGCCAAGATACCAACCATAATCAACAATGATATACCGTTTCCAATACCTTTATCAGTGATTTTTTCTCCTAACCACATGGCAAAAATTGTACCTGTCACTAAGATAATTACTGAAGAAAATAAAAATTCAAATGAATTAAATCCTAACAAAAAAGCACTACTAGGCAAGGTTTTATACAAATTATAAATGTAAGTCGGACCTTGAACCAAAGTAATACCTATTGTTAACCAACGGGTAATTTGATTAATCTTTTTTCTACCACTTTCCCCATCGCTTTGAAGCTTTTGTAAATATGGAATCGCAATTCCCATTAACTGAACAACAATAGACGCAGAAATATATGGCATTATCCCTAAAGCAAAAACTGAAGCTTTAGAGAAAGCGCCTCCGGTAAACATATCTAGAATAGATCCAATACCATTTTTGGTTTGACCAGCCAAACTATTTAATTGAGTTGCATCAATTCCAGGAAGTGTAACGTGTGCTCCAAAACGATAAACTAAAAGAAGTCCTAAAGTTATTAAGATTCTATTTTTCAGCTCCTCAATTTTCCAAACATTACTTATTGATTCAATAAATTTCTTCATATTAATAGAAAAATTACATGGTTACAGCCTCTCCGCCAGCAGCTTCAATAGCAGCTTTTGCAGTAGCAGTAAATTTGTGAGCGGTTACTTTTAATTTTGCTGTCAATTCACCTCTACCTAAAATCTTAACGATTTCATTTTTGGTAGCCAAACGATTAGCAACATAGACTGTCATATCAACAGTGTCTTTAATCACTCCATTATCAACTAATAATTGAAGTGTGTCAAGATTAACACCTTCGTAATCTTTACGATTGATGTTTGTAAAACCGAACTTAGGCACACGTCTTTGAAGTGGCATTTGCCCACCCTCAAAACCAATCTTTTTAGAATAACCAGAACGAGATTTTGCTCCTTTGTGACCTCTTGCAGAAGTACCACCTTTTCCAGAACCTTCTCCTCTACCTAATCTTTTATTTTGATTGTGTGTAGAACCTTCAGCAGGTTGTAAATTACTTAAATTCATAACAGTATTTGTTATTTAGTTTCTTCAACAGAAACTAAGTGTTTAACTTTATTTATCATCCCAAGGATTGTAGGATTTGAATCATGCTCTACAATTTGTCCCATTTTACGTAGACCTAAAGCTTCCAAACCTCTTTTTTGAGTAAGAGGGCAGTTGATTTTGCTTCTAACTTGTTTTACTAATAATTTAGCCATAATTTCCTTGAATTAACCTTTAAAAACTTTTTCTAAAGAAACACCTCTTTGTTTTGCAACAGTATAAGCACTTCTCATTTGTAATAAAGCATCAAAAGTTGCTTTCACTACGTTGTGAGGATTTGAAGATCCTTGAGATTTAGATAATACATCATGAATACCTACTGATTCAAGAACTGAACGAACAGCTCCACCAGCAATAACTCCTGTACCATGAGAGGCAGGAATTAAAAATACACGTGCACCACCAAATTTACCTTTTTGTTCGTGAGGAACTGATTGACCATTCAGAGGAATTTTTACTAAATTTTTCTTTGCATCTTCCACTGCTTTCGCAATTGCTTCAGAAACATCTTTAGATTTTCCTAATCCGTGACCAACAACCCCATTTTCATCACCTACGACTACAATAGCAGAAAAACCAAAAGCTCTACCTCCCTTTGTAACCTTAGTAACACGATTAACACTTACCAGACGATCTTTTAATTCAAGACCACTTGGTTTTACTAGCTCTACATTCTTGTATTTACTATTAGACATACTATATTAGAATTTAAGTCCAGCCGCTCTCGCGCCTTCCGCTAATGATTTAATACGACCGTGATACAAATAACCTCCTCTATCGAAAGTTACTACCTCTATCCCAGCTTTTATTGCTTTTTCAGCAACTAATTTACCAACTGCTGTAGCAACTTCAATGTTCGTACCGTTACCTATTTCTTTTTCTCTTGAAGAAGCCGCCAATATAGTAACACCGTTTACGTCATCAATAAGTTGAGCATAAATTTCTTTGTTACTTCTAAATACAGATAGTCTTGGATTAGTAGCAGTACCACTAATCGTTTTTCTAATTCTGAATCTAATTCGTTGTCTTCTTTCAGGTTTTGTTAATGACATAATCTTATTTTTTAAGCTGATTTACCTGCTTTTCTTCTTACTACTTCCCCTACATATTTAACACCTTTCCCTTTGTACGGCTCTGGCTTACGGAAACCTCTAATTTTCGCAGCTACCTGACCTAAAAGTTGTTTGTCTATTGATGTTAATTTCACAATTGGGTTTTTACCTTTTTCAGATATTGTTTCCAAAACAACTTCTGAAGCAATTTCTAAAACTATATTGTGAGAATAACCAAGTGCTAAATCTAATTTTTGTCCTTGATTTGAAGCTCTATAACCAACCCCAACCAATTCTAATGATTTAGTAAAACCATCTGTTACGCCGATAATCATGTTATTGATTAAAGATCTGTACAAACCGTGTTTTGCTCTTTGGTCTTTATGATCAGACGATCTCTCTACTTGAACTTGACCGTCTTCAACTGTAACAGTAACGTCCGAAAACTCCTGAGTTAGTTGACCATTTTTTCCTTTTACTGTAATAATACCATTTGCAACTTCAACAGTTACACCAGCAGGTATTACAACCGGACTTTTACCTATTCTTGACATCTTATATAGTCTTTAAATTAGTATACGTAACAAATTACTTCACCACCAACATTTAATTGCTTGGCTTTCTTTCCTGTCATCAAACCTTTTGATGTAGAAACAATAGCAATTCCTAATCCATTAAGGATTCTAGGAATAGTTGAAGAACTTGAATATTTACGTAAACCTGGTTTACTAATTCTTTGGATATCTTTAATTACTGACTCTTTAGTATCTTTATCATACTTCAAAGCGATTTTGATTGAACCCTGAACAGCGTTGTCTTCAAATTTGTAACTTAAGATATAACCTTGATCAAATAAGATCTTTGTTATTTCTTTTTTTAGATTAGATGCAGGAATTTCAACAACTTTGTGGTTTGCAGCCACTGCGTTACGAACTCTTGTCAAATAATCGGCAATAGGATCTGTATACATGTGTATCAATTTGCGGTTTTGGTTTTCAATAAACTATTTATCGAACCTGAAACCAATTTATAAATATTAATGATACAGACAAAACTACGTTAAGTCTGTATCAGGACGTAATAAATTACGTCTTACCAAGATGCTTTTTTAACACCAGGTATCAATCCGTTATTTGCCATTTCACGAAATGTAACACGTGAAAGACCGAATTGACGCATATACCCTCTAGGTCTACCTGTTAATTTACAACGATTGTGCAAACGAACTGGCGAAGCATTTTTTGGTAACTTTTGCAAACCTACAAAATCTCCAGCTTCTAACAAAGCTTTTCTTTTCTCAGCATACTTTGCTACCGTTTTTTCTCTCTTAACCTCGCGGGCTTTCATTGATTCTTTAGCCATGTCTTAATTCTTTTTAAAAGGTAATCCTAATTCTGTCAATAGAGACTTTGCTTCTTTATCCGTTTTTGCAGTTGTTACAAAAGAGATATCCATACCTGAAATTTTGTTTACTTTGTCAATATCAATTTCTGGGAAAATGATTTGTTCCAAAACTCCAAGGTTGTAATTTCCTCTTCCGTCAAAACCAGTAGCTTTAATACCACTGAAATCTCTTACACGTGGTAAAGCTGAAGTAATAAGTCTATCTAAAAACTCATACATTCTTTCTCCACGTAAAGTAACTTTTGCTCCAATAGGCATCCCTTTTCTCAATTTGAATGACGCGACGTCTTTCTTTGAAATAGTAGATATTGCTTTCTGTCCAGTGATCTTTGTTAACTCATCAACTGCATAGTCAATTAGTTTTTTATCAGATACAGCTGCACCAACTCCTTTACTTAAAACGATTTTGTCCAATTTTGGAACTTGCATTACGTTTACGTATCCGAATTCCTCTTTAAGAGCAGCAATTACTCTGCTCTTATATTCTTCTTTTAGTCTAGGTATATATGCCATTACTATAGTACTTGATTAGATTTTTTTGAAAATCTTACTTTCTTATCTCCTTCAACTCTAATACCAACTCTAGTTGTTTCCTTAGTTTTAGGATCAATTAGAGAGATGTTAGATATTTGTATAGAAGCTTCTTTCTTCACGATACCACCTTGAGGGCTTTTAGCACTAGGTTTCGTATGTTTTGAAACCATATTTACACCTTCAACAATCGCTTTGTTTTTCTCACGGTAAACACGTAATACTTTACCTTCAGCACCTTTATGGTCTCCAGCAATTACTCTTACGATGTCACCTGATTTTATTTTTAGCTTTATCATCTTAAAAACGAATTAAAGCACTTCTGGTGCTAATGATACAATTTTCATGAATTGTTTTTCACGAAGTTCTCTTGCTACCGGACCAAAAACACGAGTTCCTCTCATTTCACCAGCAGCATTCAATAACACACATGCGTTGTCATCAAATCTAATGTATGAACCATCGGCTCTTCTTACTTCTTTTTTGGTACGTACAACAACTGCAGTTGAAACAGCTCCTTTTTTAACGCTTCCGTTAGGAGCAGTATCTTTGATAGAAACTACAATCTTGTCACCAACAGAGGCATACCTTCTTTTGGTACCTCCTAAAACACGGATAGTTAAAACTTCCTTTGCTCCAGTGTTATCTGCTACTTTTAGTCTTGATTCTTGTTGTACCATAATTATTTAGCTCTTTCTAGGATTTCAACTAACCTCCAACATTTAGTTTTACTTAAAGGACGCGTTTCGCTAATCCTTACCGTATCTCCAACGTTACAGTCGTTCTTTTCGTCGTGTGCGTGATACTTTTTAGTTTTCAACACGAACTTACCGTATAATGGGTGTTTTACTTTTCTTACTTCTGCAACAACAATAGATTTATCCATTTTGTCCGAAGTAACAACACCAACTCTTTCTTTTCTTAAATTTCTTTTTTCTTCCATCTTTCAGCAGAATACAGTTATTGTAACTCTCTTTTAGTAAGTTCTGTAGCTAATCTAGCAACCGTTCTCCTTACACTTCTAATTTGAAGTGGGTTCTCAATTGGCGAAATAGCGTGAGCCATTTTTAGATCAGCATATGTTTTCTTAGTCTGGCTAAGCTTTTCTTGCAACTCCGCTGCAGAAAGATCTTTTATTTCTGATTGTTTCATAATATAATATAGCTTATGCTTCGAAATCTCTAGCAACGACGAATTTAGTTTTTACTGGAAGCTTTTGAGCCGCAAGACGTAACGCCTCTTTTGCAACTGACAAAGGTACTCCTCCAACTTCAAACATAATTCTTCCGGGTTTAACAACGGCAGCCCAATATTCAACTGCACCTTTACCTTTACCCATACGTACCTCAAGAGGCTTCTTAGTGATAGGTTTGTCTGGAAATATTTTGATCCATAATTGTCCTTCTCTTTTCATAAAACGAGTTGCAGCAATACGCGCAGCCTCGATTTGACGAGAGGTTAAGAACATTCCATCTTCATGTACAGATTTAATACCAAACATTCCATTAGAAAGTTCATGTCCTCTTTGAGAATTTCCTTTCATTTTACCTTTTTGTACCTTACGGTATTTTGTTCTTTTAGGCTGTAACATTTTTCTTTAGTTTAAAAATTTACTTTCGTTTACGAGCGTCTGGTTTTCCACCTTTATTAAAAGGTTTTCTATCTCCTCTAGGAGAATCGCCACCTTTACCACCACCAGTTCCGGATTGTTTTTTATCCATTCCTGCAAGCGGAGAAAGATCTCTCTTTCCATAAACTTCACCTTTCATGATCCACACTTTGATACCCATTCTACCATAAGTAGTATGTGCTTCAGCAAGTGCGTAATCAATGTCAGCTCTGAAAGTTGATAGAGGAACTCTACCTTCTTTGAAACCTTCCGAACGCGCCATTTCAGCGCCATTCAAACGACCAGAAATCAAAACTTTGATACCCTCTGCGTTCATACGCATAGAGGCAGCAATAGCCATTTTGATTGCACGTCTGTAAGAAATTCTGCTTTCAATTTGACGACAGATGCTTGTAGCAACTAGATACGCGTCAAGTTCAGGTCTTTTGATTTCAAAGATGTTGATTTGAACCTCTTTGTCTGTAATTTTCTTAAGTTCCTCTTTCAACTTGTCTACCTCTTGTCCACCTTTCCCAATAATAATACCAGGTCTAGCAGTAGTGATAGTAACGGTTACAAGTTTCAAAGTTCTCTCGATGATTACTTTTGATACACTAGCTTTTGATAAACGAGCATGGATATACTTTCTGATTTTGTGATCTTCGGCAAGTTTATCACCATAATCATTTCCACCATACCAGTTTGAGTCCCATCCTCTGATGATACCAAGTCTATTTCCAATTGGATTTGTCTTTTGTCCCATCTTGTATTAAATTGCTTGTGTGTTATTAATAGATCCTAGCACGATTGTTACGTGATTAGAACGTTTTCTTATTCTGTGTGCACGACCTTGTGGAGCTGGACGAAGTCTTTTCAACATCATTCCACCATCTACTGTAATCGTTTTAACAAATAAACCTGCTTCTTCCATATTAGCGTCAGGGTTTTTTGCTTGCCAGTTGGCAATTACAGATAAAACCAATTTTTCTAATTTTCTTGAAGCTTCTTTAGAACTGAATCTTAAGATGTTTAATGCTCTTTCTACCTTCTGACCTCTTACCAAGTCCGCTACTAAGCGCATTTTTCTAGGTGAAGTAGGGCAGTTATTCAATTTTGCGAAAGCAATAGACTTATTAGCCTCTTTTCTCGCATCTGCTGTTTCTCTTTTACGAACTCCCATTGCTTCTTATTTTTTACCTTTATTTTTTGCTCCAGCATGACCTCTAAAAGATCTAGTTGGTGAAAATTCTCCTAATTTGTGACCTACCATGTTTTCTGTTACGTAAACTGGTACAAATTGACGACCGTTATGAACTGCGATTGTTTGCCCAACAAAATCTGGAGTAATCATAGAAGCTCTAGACCAAGTCTTAACCACTCCTTTATTTCCACCTGCAATGTTTTCTTGAACTTTCTTGTCTAACTTATAGTGAACGAAAGGTCCTTTTTTTAATGAACGTGCCATATCTTATTATTTCTTTCTACGTTCTACGATATACTTGTTACTCGGGTTTTTCTTAGAACGAGTTCTATAACCTTTAGCTGGTATTCCATTTCTTGAACGTGGATGTCCACCAGAAGAACGTCCTTCACCACCACCCATTGGGTGATCGACAGGGTTCATTGCAACAGGTCTTGTTCTAGGTCTTCTTCCTAACCATCTTGTTCTACCTGCTTTACCAGATACAACTAATTGGTGATCAGAATTAGAAACCGCTCCAATTGTAGCCGAACAAGTCAACAAGATTAATCTTGTTTCCCCAGAAGGCATTTTAATTGTAGCATATTTTCCATCTCTTGCCATTAATTGAGCAAATGTTCCAGCAGAACGAGCGATTACAGCCCCTTGTCCTGGTCTCAATTCAATACAAGAAATTACAGTTCCAAGTGGAACTTTACTTAAAGGTAATGTGTTACCAATTTCGGGTTGAGATTCAGGACCAGAAACTAATTTCTGACCAACTTTCAATCCGTTTTGAGCAATAACATACGTTTTCTCACCATCAGCATAAGCTAACAATGCGATAAATGCAGTACGATTTGGATCATATTCGATTGATTTCACTGTAGCTGGAATTCCTTCTTTTGTACGTTTGAAATCAATGATACGATATCTCTGCTTGTGACCACCACCCGTATAACGCATGGTCATCTTTCCTTGACTATTTCTACCACCAGAGTTTTTTATCGGCGCTATCAAAGAGCGTTCCGGCTTATCAGTTGTAATGGCGTCATAACCATTCACAACTCTAAATCGCTGACCTGGGGTAATAGGTTTTAATTTTCTTACTGACATTTTATCTTAGATATTGTTGTAAAAATCAATTGTTTCTCCTTCTTGTACTTGAACAATTGCTTTTTTAATTGCATTAGTCTTTCCACTGATTAAACCACTTTTAGTGTATTTTGTAGTTCTATCCGGTCTTACGTTCATCGTATTAACACTCAAAACAGTTACTCCATAAGCAGCTTCAACGGCTTTCTTAATTTGAACTTTATTTGCTTTTTTGTCAACAACGAATCCGAAGCGGTTTAAAACTTCACTTTCTTTGGTTACTTTTTCCGTTACTATAGGTTTAATTATGATGCTCATATCCTATTATTTACTTAAATTTTCTTCAATTATCTCCAAAGAACTCTCTAAAAGAACTAAATTATTAGCGTTTAATATAGCGTAAGTGCTTAATTCTAAGCTACTTACCACGCTAGAGCCTTTTAAATTACGTGACGACAAATATACATTTTTATTTGTATCACCCAAGACAAACAGGGATTTTTTATTTTCTAACTCTAAAGCCTTCAAAACGTTGATGAAATTTTTAGTGTTTGGTGTTTCAAAATTAAAATCTTCAAGAACGATAATATTCGACTCTTTTGCTTTCATTGAGAAGGCAGATTTTCTAGCCAAACGTTTCAAGCTTTTATTCAATTTGAATGAATAACTTCTTGGTCTTGGTCCGAAAACTGTTCCACCACCTTTAAACAATGGATTCTTTGCACTACCCGCACGAGCAGTACCAGTTCCTTTTTGTTTTTTAATCTTACGTGTACTTCCCGCTACTTCAGCTCTTTCTTTTGCTTTGTGCGTTCCTTGTCTTTGATTAGCAAGATACTGCTTAACATCAAGGTATACTGCGTGATTGTTTGGTTCTATACCAAATACTGAATCAGAAAGTTGAACTTTTCTTCCAGTATCTTTTCCGTTGAAATCTAATACTTTTGCTTCCATTACTTCTGAATGATTACATAAGAGTTGTTACATCCAGGAACACATCCTTTAATAACAAGTAGGTTCTTTTCAGCCACTACTTTTAAAACTCTAAGGTTTTGAACTTTTACATTGTCTCCTCCCATTCTTCCAGCCATACGCATTCCTTTGAATACTCTAGATGGATAAGAAGAAGCTCCTACAGAACCTGGCGCTCTTAAACGGTTGTGTTGACCGTGAGTTGCTTGACCAACACCACCAAAACCGTGACGTTTTACAACCCCTTGAAAACCTTTACCTTTAGATAAACCTTGTACATCTACAAATTCTCCTTCAGCAAAAATAGAAACATCTATAAGATCTCCTAAATTTTGTTCTGTTGCGAAATCTCGGAATTCAACGACTTTTTTCTTAGCTACAGTTCCCGCTTTTTTAAAGTGACCTAAAGCCGCTTTTGTGGAATGTTTCTCGTTTTTGTCATCGAAACCAAGTTGCAACGCTTCATACCCGTCAACACCTTTGGTTCTGACTTGGGTAACAACGCATGGTCCAGCTTCGATTACTGTACAAGGAATATTCTTCCCGTTCTCGTCGAAAATGCTAGTCATGCCGATTTTTCTACCAATTAACCCAGACATAATTATTAATTATTAATTATTAAATATAAATATAGAACACAACATTTAAGCGAATCCTATTTTTTAAGAGGTGCAAATGTATAACATTTTTTGCAATAATCTTAAAAAATAATTTTCGCTTAAATAAAGTGCCCTTTTCTTACTAGTAAGCTACTTAAACTTTGATCTCTACTTCAACTCCGCTAGGCAATTCAAGTTTCATCAAAGCATCAATAGTTTTAGATGATGATGAATAAATGTCAATTAATCTCTTGTATGACATTACTTCAAATTGCTCTCTCGCTTTTTTGTTAACGTGTGGAGAACGTAGTACAGTGAAAAGTTTTTTGTGAGTTGGTAATGGAATTGGCCCTGTTACTACTGCACCGGTACTCTTTACCGTTTTTACAATCTTCTCAGCAGACTTGTCTACCAACATGTGATCGTAAGATTTTAGTTTTATTCTGATTTTTTGACTCATTTTCTTAAAGATTAAGCGTTTCCTTTTGCTTTTTTGATTACTGCTTCTGAAATATTAGCAGGAGTTTCAGCGTAGTGCGAAAATTCCATTGTAGAAGTTGCTCTACCTGATGAAAGTGTTCTTAACGTAGTAACATATCCAAACATTTCAGACAATGGCACATCTGCTTTAATGGTTTTAGCACCAGCTCTGTCACCCATGTCATTTACCTGACCTCTACGACGGTTGATATCACCTACGATATCTCCCATGTTTTCTTCTGGCGTAATAACTTCCATTTTCATGATTGGCTCAAGAATTACAGCACCAGCCGCTTTAGCAACTTCTCTATACCCCATTCTTGCAGCTAATTCAAAAGATAGCGCATCAGAATCGACAGGGTGAAAAGATCCGTCTGTTAAAGTTACTTTCAAACTGTCTACTTGATAACCTGCTAATGGACCGGTTTTCATGGCTTCTCTGAAACCTTTTTCCACAGATGGAATATATTCTTTAGGAACGTTACCACCTTTTACAGCATTAACAAATTGTAATCCTTTTGGAATTTTTCCGTCAACTTCATCAGCTGGTTCAAGTTTAAATACGATATCACCGAATTTACCACGACCACCTGATTGTTTTTTATATGTTTCTCTGTGAGTTGCACTTCTTGTAAAAGCTTCTTTATATTCAACTTGAGGCTCCCCTTGGTTCACTTCAACTTTAAATTCACGTTTCATACGATCTACCAAGATATCTAAGTGAAGCTCACCCATACCTGATATAATAGTTTGACCTGAAGCTTCATCAGTTCTAACAGTAAATGTTGGATCTTCTTCAGCTAATTTAGCCAAAGCCATACCCATTTTATCAACGTCAGCTTTAGTTTTAGGCTCAATTGCAATACCAATAACTGGCGCAGGGAATTTCATAGATTCAAGGATAATTGGGTGTTTCTCATCACACAATGTATCACCTGTTTTAATGTCTTTAAACCCTACCGCAGCTCCAATATCACCTGCTTCGATATAATCGATTGGGTTTTGTTTGTTTGCATGCATTTGGTATATACGAGAGATTCTTTCTTTGTTTCCTGAACGTGTATTCAAAACATAAGAACCTGCATCTAAACGTCCTGAATAAGCACGGAAAAAAGCTAAACGACCAACGAACGGGTCAGTAGCAATTTTAAATGCTAAAGCAGCGAATGGCTCTTTAACATCTGGCTTACGCAAAATTTTAGTTTGATCTTCTTCTAATAAATCAGCATCATCAGGATGAATTCCTTCGATACCTTCTTTATCCATCGGAGAAGGCAAATATTTACAAACCGCATCTAACATGAATTGAACTCCTTTATTTTTGAAAGAAGAACCTGCAATCATTGGAATGATAGCCATATCCATAGTAGCCGCTCTTAAAGCAATGTTGATTTCTTCCTCAGTAATTGAGTCTTCATCTTCCATGAATTTTTCCAACAGATTTTCATCATAATCAGCAACCGCTTCAATAAGAATAGATCTATATTCTTTTACTTCGTCAATCATGTCCTCAGGAATAGGTACAATATCATATGTAGCCCCCATTCCTTCTTCATGCCAAACAATCGCTTGATTTTTGACTAAATCAACCACACCTCTGAAGTCGTTTTCTTCACCAATTGGCAAAGTAATCGCAACTGCATTAGATTTCAACATATCTCTAACTTGTTGACAAACCATCAAAAAGTTAGAACCTTGACGGTCCATTTTATTAACGAATCCGATACGTGGCACTCTATATTGATCTGCTAATCTCCAGTTTGTTTCTGACTGAGGCTCTACACCATCAACAGCACTAAACAAGAAAACTAAACCATCAAGTACACGTAAAGAACGATTTACTTCAACAGTAAAATCAACGTGTCCCGGGGTATCGATAATATTAAAGTGATAAGGTAATGTTTCCGGTAAAGGTATTCCTTGTGTAGTAGGGAAATTCCATTCACAAGTAGTAGCAGCAGAAGTAATTGTAATACCTCTTTCTTGCTCTTGCGCCATCCAGTCCATAGTTGCAGCACCATCGTGTACTTCACCTATTTTGTGTGATTTACCTGTATAGAATAATATACGCTCCGTTGTTGTTGTTTTACCAGCATCAATGTGAGCCGCAATTCCAATATTTCTTGTGTATTTTAAATCTCTAGCCATTTCTTACTAATTAAAATCTAAAATGTGAGAACGCTTTGTTTGCTTCAGCCATCTTATGAGTATCCATTCTCTTTTTAACAGCAGCACCTTCTTCTTTAGCCGCGGCTAAACATTCAGAAGCTAATCTTTGAGCCATAGATTTTTCATTTCTTCTTCTAGAATAAAGTATTAACCACTTCATTGCCATAGAAATTTTTCTATCTGGACGAATTTGCATTGGAATTTGAAATGTAGCTCCACCTACTCTGCGACTACGTACTTCTACGTGAGGCATAACATTGGTTAACGCATCTTTCCAAATTTCTAATGAAGGTTTCTCCGCATCTTGCTTTTTAGACTCAATGATGTCAATTGCATCATAAAATACTTTAAACGCTGTCGATTTTTTTCCATCCCACATTAGGTTGTTCACAAAACGTGTTACCAGTTGGTCATTAAACCTTGGATCTGGTAAAAGTGGTCTTTTCTTTGCCGCTCTTTTTCTCATGTCTTTTTTTTAATAAAATGTCATACCTATACAATTGTGACGAATCACATCTCTACAAGAAATAACTTTTTAAATTACTTTTTTGCTTCTTTTGGGCGTTTTGCTCCGTACTTAGATCTTCTTTGCGTTCTTCCAGCTACTCCTGACGTATCAAGTGCACCACGAACGATGTGATATCTAACTCCTGGTAAATCTTTTACCCTTCCACCCCTAACTAATACTATCGAGTGCTCTTGTAAATTGTGTCCTTCACCAGGGATGTAAGCATTCACTTCATTACCATTTGTCAAACGTACACGCGCTACTTTACGCATTGCAGAGTTTGGTTTTTTTGGTGTTGTAGTGTAAACACGCGTACAAACCCCTCTTCTTTGAGGACAAGAATCTAAAGCAACCGATTTACTCTTCTTAGTTATCTGAGTTCTTCCTGTTCTTACTAATTGTTGAATTGTTGGCATAATTAATACTAAAAATTTCTTATTATATTAAATTCCCGCTTTTTACGGGGTTGCAAATGTAGAAAATATTTTTCACTCTACAAACGTTAAACTATTAATTTTCAATAAGATTATTTTGTCATTTGATTTTTATTACAAACCATAGATATTTACAGTACTTTTATTAAAACATATATTCATTTGAAATCTTTACTTATTTTCTTTCTGTTTTTAAATTTTGGATTGAGTTGTTCTGCTCAAAATTTTCAGTTACGCATAATTGGAAGTTCCAACTCCGAGACAAAATCTATTGATTCTTTACATTACATTTCAAAACACAAAAATTTAAAATCCTTAAATGAGGAGATAAATGGCTTATGTGAAAAGCTATCAAAAATAGGATATATTGAAAACCTCGTACTAGAAAACACAAAAGCAGAGGACTCTAGTTATGTCTCAAAATTAAGATTAGGAAAAAGAATAAAATACATACACATATATATAGGTAAAAATATTGAATTAAAGGAATTGATAACAACTAACAAAAAAAGCGACACGATCGTCATACCATATGAAGAAACGGAAGTTTTTTTGAACAACACAATATTTAAATTAGAACAAAAGGGATTTTCTTTAGCAAAACTCAAACTAAACAACATACAAAATAAAAACGGGATAATTTTTGCAGATTTAATTTTACAAACAGACAAACAAAGAACTCTGAACTCACTTGTCATTAAAACTACAGAAAACGAAAGGAAAACTAACTTTCCAAAAGGTTATTTAAAACAAATCAATAAAAAATACCTTAACAAAACTTTCAACAAAGAAATCCTTAAACAAATTCATGATGATTTTGAAAAATTTGGCTTTGTAAAACAGATTAAATATCCGGAAATTTTATTCACAGCAGACACCACTAAAGCTTATGTATACCTTGAAAAAAGAAAATCAAATGTTTTTGACGGATTTATTGGCTTTTCAAATAATGAAAATAAAAAAATAGCATTCAATGGCTATTTGGATGTAACTTTAGAAAACACATTACATACAGGAGAACTATTTACTCTCTATTGGAAAAATGATGGAAAGAGACAAAGAGCATTTAAGACTAGTCTTGAAATACCCTATTTATTTAAAAGCCCGATAGGCTTGAAAGCGCAAATTAACATTTTCAAACAAGACAGCACCTTCCAAAACACCAAAACAGCAATTGATTTAGGCTACTTCATTAATTACAATACTCGAATTTACCTCGGATACCAATCCACTGAATCCAGCGATATTCAAAACACAAACAACACACAATTAAGAGATTACAAAAACTCCTTTGCAACTTTAAATTTTGAATATATAAAAAAGGACAATACCAGTTCATTCTTCACAAAAAAATCCTTTATCTCACTTAACCTAGGATTTGGAAAAAGGGATACAAATAATCAAGTGGAAGAAATTGGGCTAAACAGACAATTCTTCATAGACCTGCTAGCATCGCATAATTTTTATTTAAATAAAAAAAACAGCATCAACATTAGAACCCAGAATTACTATTTAAAAAGCGGAAAGTATATGATAAATGAATTATTTCGATTTGGAGGAATTAATTCCATCAGAGGATTTGAAGAAAACAGCCTTCAAGCAAATTTTTTAGCAACAATTTTAACAGAATATCGATATACAATATCACCCAGTTTGTACATTCATTCCATAGTAGATTATGGATTTTTTCAAGACAAAACAATTCTTCAAAAAAACGTTCAAAAAGAAAATTTATTATCTTTTGGTTTAGGACTAGGACTTCAAACCAAAAACGGTTTATTAAAATTAGCTTTCGCTAACGGAAAAAAAAATAACAATAACTTAACTTTTTACAATTCCATAGTTAATATTTACTACAATGTTAAATTTTAAAAAAGAACTGCATTTATTAGGAAAGTTAACAAATTATTAAGAGTTTCGCGCCACTAATTCAAAATAATTAAAAATGAAACTAAAGTTCAATGGATTCTTACTACTATTAGTAATACTTGTGGCGCAAATCACTTTTGCACAAGAAAGAGCCGTTTCAGGAACCGTTTCTGATAATGCAGGATTGCCTTTACCGGGCGTGAGTGTATTAGTTAAAGGAACTAAAACTGGAACACAAACTGATTTTGATGGAAAATATTCCATCAAAGCATCATCAAGTCAAGTTTTGATTTTTACCTACATTGGGATGAAAACGCAAGAGATTGTAGCGGGTTCATCTTCTGTTAATGTAAAACTCGCCAGTGGAGCAGTGGAGCTTGAAGGAATTGTAGTAACTGCTTTGGGAATCAAAAGAGAAAAAAAATCTCTAGGGTATGCCTCACAAGAAATTAAAGGTGCTGATCTAACATCAGGAGCCGGAAGTTCAAACTTCCTAAACGAGCTTTCTGGAAAATCAGCTGGTGTAAATATTAGAAAAAACACCAACTTTGGAGGATCAACAAACGTTGTCTCAAGGGGTGTAAAAAACTTAACAGGGGATAACCAAATGCTTATTGTAATTGACGGAATGCCAATCAACAATACAAACACAAACTCAAGCGCAGGCTCACAAACAGCTGGTGCTCGTAATACTTACGATTACGGAAACAATGCAATGGATATTAATCCAGACGACATTGAGTCCCTAAACATCTTAAAAGGCGCTGCTGCGGCTGCTTTATACGGATGGCAAGCAGGGAATGGAGTAATTATGATTACAACCAAAAAAGGAAAATCTAAAAAAGGAATGGGTGTTACAATTTCTAGCGAATTAACCGTAGGAACTGTCGACAAATCCACATTTCCTGATTATCAAAATAAATACGGTCAAGGATACGGTCCAACTTACGATTCAGCAGGAAATCCTAAAGGCATTCCTGTAGGACCAACAGGCGCTTTTTTTACTATTGACAGCAACGGACAACAAGTTGCAACAACAGTTGACGATGCTTCTTATGGCGTTGCTTTTGACCCGAATCTTTCTGTTTTTCAATGGAACGCGTATACCACTTTCTCTGATAATTATGGTAAAAAAACACCATGGCAAGCGGCAAAAAACGGTCCAATCACATTTTTTAACACTGCTCAAACTTTAAGCAATTCTGTATCAATAGAAGACGGAACTGATAAAACAAATTTTGTATTGAACTTTAACAACTTCAAAGAAACCGGTATTTTACCAAACAGTGAATTGAAGAAAAACACTTTCAGCGCAAAGATTAATCATAAGTTCACAGACAAACTATCAACTAGTGTTTTTGCAAATTATACCGCACAAAATACAGTAGGTAGAAACACCACAGGATATGGTGGTGACAACGTTGCTGGATTATTCCGTCAGTGGTGGGGTACCAATGTAGACATACAGGAACAAAAAACTGTTTTTGACAGATCAGGTGGACAAAACATCTCTTGGAATATGGGTGCACCAGCAACTGGTAATACGAACCCTAAATATTGGGACAATCCTTACTTCACAAGATTCAAAAATTTTCAATCGGATGAAAGAAACCGTTTTATAGGATATGTTCAATTAGACTACAAATTGAACGATTGGCTTTCTGCTAGCGGAAAAGTAAGTACCGATAGTTATTCAGAGTTACGTGAAGAAAGAAAAGCGGCAGGATCGCTTAATTCAACATTTGGAATAAATAGATTAGCTGTCCCTTCCGGATATCAAAGATATAATGGTATGTTTTCTGAGCAAAACTATCAAGCAACTTTAACTTTTAAGAAAAACATTACAGAGCAAATCTCCTTAAGTGGCCTTGCAGGTCTTAATTCTTTACGAACAAGACGTACATCAATCTTAGCATCTACTGAAGGAGGACTAATTATCCCAGAGATTTATGCTTTATCAAATTCAGTAGCAGCTGTACCATTCCCAATCGAAAGAGAAGAAAATTCAGGTGTTAATAGTGCATTTGCTTCCACTTCTTTTGGTTTTAAAGACTTTTTATTCTTAGATGGTACTATACGTAATGATGCTTTCTCTACACTACCAAAAGGAAATAATGCTGTTAATACATTTTCAGCATCTGCGAGTTATGTTTTTACTGAACACGTCCGTCAAGATTGGTTGTCTTTTGGAAAGTTAAGAGCTAGTTACGCTGAAAACCCACAAGGGAATATAGACTTGTATGCATTGCAAAGCGTATTTACAAAGTTCAATCCTTTTGGAGCAAATCAACTTTACTCTCGTCCAGACGTTGGTGCCAATTCTGAACTACGTCCAGTAAAAACAGCGACTAAAGAGATTGGTTTAGAAATGCAGTTCTTAAAGAAAAGAGTTGGATTTGATGTAAGTGTTTATAAAAGTTTAAGTTCTGACCAAATCTTCCCTGTAGATTATTCAACAGCAACTGGATACTCTAAAAAATATATAAATGCTGGATCAGTAGAAAATAAAGGAATCGAGGTACAATTTAATGCGTCACCGATAAAAACTGCTGATTTCCAATGGGATATTTTTGTAAACTGGTCAAAAAATAAAAATACCGTTGTTGCTTTAGCACCTGGTATCGAAACACTAACCTTGGGAACTTTTCAAGGAGGAGTTGGTATAATAGCCACCAAAGGACATCCTTACGGAGACATAATAGGAAAAGACTATACTTACAGTGCAGATGGACAAAGAATAACAAGTAATGGTTCGTATGTAATGACTACAACAACTAACAATGTAATTGGAAATGTGACTCCAGATTGGATTGGTGGATTACGTAACAAATTTACTTACAAACAACTTTCATTAGGTTTCTTGTTAGACATGCAAAAAGGAGGAGATATTTTCTCTCTTGATCAATATTACGGACAAGATTCTGGTTTATATAAATCCACTGCAGGAATTAACGAATTAGGAAACCCAGTAAGAAATACAATTGCAAACGGTGGAGGTGTTATACTTCCGGGCGTAAATGCAAACGGTACTCCCAACACAACGAGAACTACACGTCCTGAAGTAGCTGGTAGCATCTATGGTTACGAAAAAAATCCACAAAAGGCTTTTGTATATGATGCAGGTTTTTTAAAATTAAGAGAAGTAAACATTACTTACAGCTTTCCAACAAATATCGTATCTCAAATAAATTTGACTGATTTACGCCTTTCAATAGTAGGTTCAAACTTATGGACGATTAGCAAAAATCTTCCAGACGCTGACCCAGAAAGCGGTATTACTTCAGGTAACTTATCTGCTGGTTATTCAGGAGGTTCATTGCCTTCAACGAGAAACATTGGATTTAACCTAACATTAAAATTTTAAATCATGAAAAAAATAATTTTATTGCTATCATTTATCACCTTGACGATGTCATGCAGTGATCTTACTGATATGAATGTTGACCCCAAAAGGTCAACAATTACACAGCCTGAATATTTGTTCACAAATGCTCAAAAAAAGTTGGTAGATCAAATGGTAAGCACCAGTGTAAATTCAAATGTTTTTAGAATGTTTGCTCAACAATGGACAGAAACTACCTATCCCGGTGAAAGTCAATATGACATCGGCGCTAGAAAAATTCCTGATACCCATTTCGCTACTTTATACAGGGATGTTTTGGCAGACTTGGTAGACTCAAAAAATTTACTAAAAATACAAAAGCCAGTTACAGCCTCAGATATTGCAATTCAGAAAAATAAACTGGCAGTAATTGACATCCTAATAGCTTATTCCTATAGTGTATTGGTAGACACATTTGGCAACGTTCCTTACACTCAGTCAGTTGACGACAACTATCCTTTACCTGCTTACGATGATGCTAAAACAATCTACAAGGACCTTATTACGAGGTTAGCGGCAAATGTTGCTATACTGAAAAACAATGCGGCAGATCCAAATTTTGGCGCAGCAGATCTTATTTTTTCAGGTAACGCAGCTAGTAATGCAAAGTGGGCTAAATTTGCTAATTCATTAATCATTAGACTTGCTGTCAATATTTCAGATGTAGATCCGAGTTACGCTATGACTCAGGTTCAAGCGGCTATTGCTTCAGGGGCATTAGCTAGCAACGCAGATAATACAAAACTAGTATATTTGACTACAGCTGGTAACACAAATCCACTGTATCTTGACTTAGTTACAAGTAAAAGAGACGATTTTATTCCAGCTGAACCTTTTGTTGCAGCGATGGAAGCAATTGGAGGAGACCTAAGAATGGGTAAATTTTTCACTAATGCCACAGCACCGGCTCCAAAAATTCCTGTAGGAAGAACTTACGTCGGTGGTACTTATGGTGAAGCAAATGTTTTTGGTGATTATTCACATGTAACTTCTACCTTAAACAATCCTGTGTTTGCAGGTACTTTATTTGATTATTCTGAATTACAATTTCTTTTAGCAGAAGCTGCAGAGAAGAATTTAATTCCAGGGGGTTCCGTTCAGGCAAGAATCTACTACAATAGCGGAATCACAGCTTCTTTCCAGGATTGGGGACTTACTACTACTGATGCGACTCTATATTTAACTAATCCTAAAGTGGATTATACAAATGTTTTAAGTGGTGCAACATATAAAGAAAAACTTGGTAAACAAGCTTGGTTTGCACTATATAATAGAGGATTTGAGGCTTGGACTTCTTATAGAAGATTAGATTTCCCTAAGTTATTTCCATCGACAACTTCAAAGAATAAAGGAATCTTGACAGTTCCGGTAAGATATACTTATCCAAGTGTAGAACAAACTCTAAATGGTACAAACTATACTAAGGCCGCCAGCGATATTGGTGGAGACCTATTGAACACAAAAGTTTTCTGGGATAAATTCTAATTATCACTTATTTTATTTAAAACCATCACTCAAAGAGTGATGGTTTTTTTATGTCTACAAATCATTGAAAATAATTATTATTTACTCTTTTGATCAAAAAAAGTTGTGAAAAAATTGGTTTTCGCATTTAGATTAGGAACCGGAAAAAGAACCAAGAGTTATTATTTTGAATAACAAAAAAAGTAAACACTAAATTAATTACTTCGGTTAACAACTATTACAAGAGTATTAGCATTTGAAAAATAAGTGCGCCGTTATAAAATAATAAATCCCGATTTTAACAGAATATCCAAATATACTGAAACCTAATTTAAATAAAGCATATCGTCATAGAGTATAGGTTTTCAAAAGATAAAACAAACGCTTAAATAAACAGTCAAAAAAATATTACCACTATAAATAGCCCCTATGTCCAAGACAATTTTTAAATTTAGCATCCTCTGAAAGAAAAAAAAATAACAATAAGTTAACTTTTTACAACGCCATACTTAATATTTGTTATAATGTTAAATTTTACAATGCAATTAAAAAATAATTGCCTTTATTAGGAAAGTTAACAAATTATTAAGAAGTTTGCGAGACTAATTCAAAATATTTAAAAATGAAACTAAAGTTTAATGGATTCTTAGTACTATTAGTAGTACTTGTCGCGCAACTAACTTTTGCGCAAGAAAGAGCTGTTTCAGGTGTTGTTTCTGATAATGCAGGATTGCCTTTACCAGGTGTGAGCGTATTAGTAAAAGGAACTCAATCTGGAACACAAACTGATTTTGATGGAAAATTTTCTATCAGAGCAACATCAAGCCAAATCTTGATTTTTAGCTACATTGGTATGAAAACCCAAGAAGTAATGGCAAGTTCAGCAACTGTCAATGTAAAATTAGCTGGTAGCGCAGTAGAACTTGAAGGAGTTGTTGTGACGGCTTTAGGAATTAAAAGAGAAGTGAAAGCACTTCCTTATGCAGCACAAACGGTTAAAGCAGAACAATTAAACGTTACACAAAGTGTAGATGTTAAAGGAGCTTTAGCAGGAAAAGTTGCTGGTATTCAAATTAACGGACAGGCAGGATCAAAAATTGGTGCTACTGGTAAAATTAGAATTCGTGGTGCGATAAGCTTAACAGGTGACGATGATGCATTGTATGTGCTAGACGGGATTGCAGTTGATCCTAACTCTATTGACATGGATAATATAGCTGACGTTACTGTACTTAAAGGACCTAATGCAACAGCGTTATACGGACAAAGAGCTGTATATGGTGTAATACAATTGACTTCTAAAAAAGGAGTTAAAGGCCGTATGACTGTCGATATCAATAGTTCTACTACTTTTGATAAAGTGGCTTACTTACCAAAATATCAAAATTTATACGGTACAGGATATGAAGGAAATGATAGTTGGTCTAATTTCGATTATGCCGCAGGTGGATTTGGAGGAGCTTACCCAACTGAATGGTCTGTAATGGATGGCAAACGTTATCTTAGAGAAGATAATAACTATGCTGACGAAAGCTGGGGCCCAAAATTTGATGATAAAGATTACTTACCTTGGTATTCTTGGTCAAAAGATAGCCCTTATTTTGGACAAACTGCAAAATACTCAGCTCAACCAAACAACATTAAAGATTTCTACGATACAGGTGTAACAAAAAGAAACTCGTTCACTCTTAGTGGTGGTGGAGATAATTTTAGAGCTAGATTATCATACACTAATTTAGACCAACAAGGTATTCAACCATCTACTGGACAACGAAAAAACTACATCGCCTCTACTATGTCATATGACTTAAGCGACAAGTTAAAAGTAGATTTCATGATGAACTATAGTACTGGTACAATTAGAGGGGAATTTGATGACTCTTATTCAAACCAAACATCAGGATCATTCAACTCATGGTTTGGAAGACAACTTGATGTAACTAAATTACGTGAATTAAAAGATCTAAAAAACGGAGCTGGTTACCAAGCAACCTGGAACTGGTGGGGTCCAGAATATTATACTCTAGGTGGCTCATATCAAAAACCAGCTTTCTGGTATAATCCTTACACTTATTTGGAGCAATTTGATTACAATCAAAAAACTGACAACCTTACCTTCTCTTTAAGTCCAACTTACAAAATCAATGACAACTTAAGTGTTGCTGGAACTTTTAGTAGAAACCAAAATAACTACGATAGAAAATACTATTTCCCAACAGAATTATCACTTTCTGCAGCGCCAGATTTATATAATCCATGGCAAAATGCTTTTGGTATTTACAAATCAGTTAGCACTGAGGATAATTACGATGCCAGAATTAATTATAATGTAGACTTTAATGAATTAAAATTAACAACTACTGCCGGAGCAAGTGTTAGAAATAATGCATATGACAGAATATCAACTGAGATTGATCAAACTTCAAGAGTTGGTGGATTGGTATTACCAGATGTTTATACATTCTCTAATGCTAGTGTAACTCCAATTACCAGACCATTTATCTATGATAAAAGTGTAAAAAGTATTTATGCTTTAGCAAATTTAGGATACAAAAATTTCTTCTATTTAGATGGAACTGTGCGTAGAGACTGGTCATCAGCAATGCCATCTACTGCAAATGGGAATACGACAGGATCGATCGGTGCAAGTTTAATTTTTACTGAATTAATGGGTAAAAACGATGTTTTAAGTTTTGGTAAATTAAGAGCTGGTTATGCGATTATTGGTACTGATGCAAATGCATTAGCGATTAATCCAAACTATCCTATACTTAATTCGCACCCTTACAACAGTACAAACGTTGCATTTTTCAATAAACAAACAATTGTAGATCCAAATTTAAAATTTGCACAAAACGCGAGTTTTGAAGCTGGTTTAGATTTGAAATTCCTAAGCAATAGAATTAGTTTTTCTGCTACTTACTATAATGAAAACAGAAAAGATGAAATTATTTCAATCAACGTTCCTAATTCGACTGGAAGTTATTTTTTCCTAACTAATGCAGGTGAAACTAAAAGATCAGGTATTGAACTATCCTTAAGCGGAGACGTCGTTAAAGCAAGTAATAAAGACGGATTCAATTGGAATACTTCTTTAAATTTTGCCCAAAACAAAACGCAAATTGTTTCTATCAGAGAAGGTTTATCAGCAATTAACGGACCAGGTGGAACTGATGACTGGAATTTAGCCACTGTCACTCAACAAGAAGGTGAAGAATGGGGTCAAATTAGAGGATCTGCTATCAAAAGAGATGCTAACGGTACGAAAATAGTTAATGCTGACGGTTTATACGAAATTGAAACAAACCATGATTTCGGATCTGTTTTACCAGATTTCACAGGAGGATTATACAACCAAATTAGCTACAAAGGAATTACCTTAGCTGCATCGTTAGATTTCCAAAAAGGAGGTAAATTCTTCTCTCTTTCTGAAACATGGGGAACTTACTCAGGATTATTGGAAGAAACAGCTGCACTTAACAATAACGGAATAAACGTAAGAGAAGATGTAGATCTAGCTAACCCTTCTAAATCTGGAGGTGTACATGTTGTTGGTGTTAATGCAATTGGTACGGCTATAGATACATACGTATCTGCAAACCCTTATTTTGCTCAATTTAAAGGAAACAACATAGCAGAACCTTTTGTACATGATGCCAGCTATTTAAAATTAAGAGATGTTTCTTTATCTTATACTTTCTCTGGAGCAAGATTTAACAATGTACTTCAAAGTGCTACAGTTGGTATAGTAGGTAGAAATTTATGGTTAATTGCTGTTTCTAAAGACAACAAAAATAGATGGGATCCTTCTGAACTTTCAGGTGGATTTGGAGAAAATGGACAGTTACCAGGAACTAGAAGCTTAGGACTTAATGTTAAACTAACTTTTTAATAAATTAGATATGAAAAAATATATTTTAACTACTTTATCCGCTGCATTGCTTTTTGCATCATGTGATACGGTAGATTTTGGCGACACTAACCAAAATATCAATGGACCTTCTAAAATTGATCCAGCGGGTTTAATGACTGGTGCAATTTTAGATTATTCTAACAACGCAGGTAGAATTTATGCTACTAACCCAACTTTATACGTTCAATATCAAACTCAGAATGTGTATTTGGATGAGACCAGATATAGTGACGTTGCACAAGATTGGAGCGAATATTATGTAAAAGCTTTTGGTAATTTAAACGTACTTATTAACTTTTTAAATGTTCCTGAAAATGTGACCCCGACAGTTTTGTCTCAAGGTTCACTTAATAATCAGATAGGTGTTGCTAAAATCATGAAAGCGATTGTAACAAAAAGAATCACTGATTTATATGGTAACATTCCTTACACAGAAGCTGGAAATGGCATAGCTTTCTTGAACCCTAAATATGATTCACAAGAATTTATATACAAATCGCTAATAGCTGATTTAAAATCTGGACGTGACATGTTAAAAACGGCTGAAACAAAACCAAAAGGGGACGTATTATACAGTGGAGATGTTGCTAAATGGAAAAAGTTAGCTAACTCAACTTTATTACAAGCTACGTTACAACTTTCTAAAAGATATCCTACTACATCAGGATTTGCAGCAGTTGAATTTAATAGTGCATTAAATAACGCAGGAGGAGTAATAACGACCATTGCAGATGAACCTTGGTTCAAATACATTGCTGCCGATGGAGTTTCTAACCCTTACTTTGCGTCAAGACCTGCGGATTATGATATCACTAGCGAATTCGTTCAATCATTAAAAGGAACTGGAACATTAAAAAGAACCTCAAATCACACGGCAGATGCTAGACTTGGTTTGTACATGAGAAGTTCTACAGGAGCTGGTAAACCTTATGGTAATCCAGGTGGTTCTGCAGGTGGTTCTAGTAGAATGAACCTGACTTTAAATGGTCAAGATTCTCCATTACCAATGACAATGGCCGCTTATACTTTCTTAAACAGAGCGGAGGGAGCAGCTAGAGGATGGACAACTGAAAATCCTACTACTTTATTGAAATCTGGTATTGTTATCTCTTTTGAAACATTATACAGACATTACAAATTCAACATCGCTACACCTACCATGACTCAAGCACAATTTGATAATGCAATGCTCGCTGCAAATGCTTACGCAGATGCCAGAGTAGTTGATGTAACTGCTGAAGGTGTATTAAAAGTAATTGGTGAAGAAAAATGGGTAGCTTTATTCTTAGCCCCATTTGATTCTTATAGCGAATGGAGACGTACGAAAGTACCAGCTTTAAAGGCACCTTCAGGAACTTTTAATGGAGGAGTAATTCCAACAAGATATAAGTACCCTGATAATGAAGTAAAATTCAACACCGCCAATTATAACACGGGAGTACAAGGTTTAACGCCTGCTGAAGATAGTAATAAATCTAAAGTATGGTGGGATCTATAATAAATCCTATTATCTAAAATTAAAAGCCACTCAATTTTTGAGTGGTTTTTTTTATATATTTGCACCATGGAAAAAGAACACCAAATATTCGGGATTAGAGCAATAATTGAAGCAATTCAAGCGGGCGCAACGGTAGACAAAGTCTACATTCAAAAGGAAGCAAGCAGCGAACTGATGAAAGACTTAATGAAAGTGATGAAGCGCGGTAATATTAACTTCTCGTATGTTCCTGTAGAAAAATTAAACAGACTTACGCCTAATAACCATCAAGGTGCTGTAGCTACCATATCCCCTATCTCTTTCTTCGATTTAGAATCTTTGATAGAATCCGTAATTGAAAATGGAAAAAAGCCTTTATTTTTAATATTAGATCAAATATCTGACGCGCGTAATTTTGGAGCTATAATCCGAACAGCTGAATGTACAGGAGTAAATGGAATAATCGTTCAAAAAGCAGGATCAGCTCCTGTAAATGGCGATACTGTCAAAACATCTGCTGGAGCAGTTTTCAATATTCCGATTTGTAAAGTAGAACACATTAAGGATGCTATTTTTCTTTTACAGGCTAGCGGAATTAAGACGGTTGCCGCAACCGAAAAAACAGATCAGACTATTTATGACATCTCATTAAATGAACCTGTAGCGATCATAATGGGATCAGAGGACCGTGGAGTAAATCCATCTGTACTTAAAATTGTAGATGAAAAAGCAAAACTACCTATGTTTGGGACGATTGGTTCTTTAAATGTATCGGTTGCTTGTGGCGCATTCTTGTATGAGGCAGTAAGACAAAGAAGTTAATCCCATACCCGGCCCTTTCCAAAAGAAAGGGAGACTAAAAGCATAAATAAAAAATGAATCAAAACTCCGGCTTTGATTCATTTTTTTTGTTTCCGATGACTTTATAGTCCACAGGAAAATCAGAAGAATAATAGCTTAACAGCTCCTCAGCTTCTTCAGAAGGGGGAAGATTTACAAAATTTCCATTGGCATCAAAACGTTGCATAAATTTATCTTCTACAGGATTAAAATCAGGATGCTCCCAATCGTATTTAATTATCTTTTTATACTCTGGCGTTTTGAAAAATAATGACAATCCAAAACCTGTAATAAATCCGGCTAAATGACCTTCCCATGAAATTGCTTCATCCACTTTTGGAAAAACAAACCATACCATTCCGCCATATACTATGATAACGGCAAGTGACAACGCAACCAAACGATAATATTTTGTCTGAATCCCTTTAAAGAAAATAAAACTAACCAAAACATATATCAAACCACTAGCCCCTATATGATAATTATCCCTTCCTATTATCCAAGTAATTATTCCACAAAAAAATATTCCATAAGATAGTACAGCTATCGATTGTTTAGCGTAAAAAAATTGCAAAGCAGCTAATAAGACCAATAATGGCAACGAATTATTATAAAGATGATTCATGTCAGAATGAATGAATGGACTGAATAAAACACCTTGCAAACCTGAAAATGTTCTTGGAAAAATTCCATTCGGAGCAAAATCAAAATCAAATCGAATTTCAATCCAATAGATAAACCAAAGAAAAAACACAAAAAAAAGTGGTAATCCTACAACTGAATTAGTAAATTTAAAATGTTTATCCATTTTGGTCTTTTTGTTTAAAAAAACAAATCAATAATTTATCCAAAAGTAATTTTATGCTATTTTGTCACTAAAAACTAATTAAATATAAATCACAATTACCTAGCCCAGATGTAAACGGCATCCTTTTTATCTCGTTTATTTGACGAGATAAAAAGATACAGTGCACAGCTGGAAAAGCTCCAAAAAAAATAGTAATTTTACGCAAGTTAATTTAAATTTATGATTGAAGAGTAACGAATTTGGATTTCAGATTTATAAAACAAATGGAAGCACCATTAGCAGAACGCATTCGACCACAAAAATTAGAAGATTATATCAGTCAATCCCATTTGGTAGGACCAAGCGGCTCATTGACACAACAAATTGCGAAAGGAATTATTCCTTCATTGATTTTTTGGGGACCACCGGGAACAGGAAAAACTACTTTAGCACAAATTATTGCACAAGAATCAAAACGTCCTTTTTACATATTGAGTGCCATAAATTCAGGTGTAAAAGATATTCGTGAGGTTATTGAAAAAGCAAAACAAAGCGGAGGGCTATTTACCGCAAAAAATCCAATACTTTTTATAGATGAAATTCATCGCTTCAGCAAATCACAACAAGACTCCCTTTTGGCGGCTGTAGAAAAAGGATGGATAACATTGATAGGTGCAACAACGGAAAATCCCAGTTTTGAAGTAATCCCTGCTTTATTGTCAAGATGTCAAGTATATGTTTTGAATGCTTTTACGAAAGCTGATTTAGAAACCTTACTGCAACGCGCCATGAAAACAGATACTTTTTTGGCAACAAAAAACATCAAACTAAAAGAAACAGAAGCTCTGCTGCGTCTTTCTGGCGGTGATGGACGCAAACTATTAAATATTTTTGAACTCGTCGTAAATGCATCAAATGAGACCGACATTATAATCACCAATGATCGTGTTTTTGAATTGGTGCAGCAAAATACCGTTTTGTATGACAAAAGTGGTGAACAACATTATGATATTGTGTCTGCTTTTATAAAATCAATTCGTGGAAGCGATCCAAATGGTGCTGTATATTGGCTAGCCAGAATGATTGAAGGTGGTGAGGACGTCAAATTTATAGCGCGACGCATGCTCATTCTTTCTAGTGAAGACATAGGAAATGCCAATCCTACAGCATTTATTATGGCTAATAATACTTTTCAGGCTGTTACAACGATAGGCTATCCGGAAAGCAGAATTATATTGAGTCAATGTGCTATTTACTTAGCGACTTCCCCAAAAAGCAATGCTTCTTATCTGGCTATTGGAACAGCTCAACAGCTCGTAAAACAAACTGGAGATTTACCAGTTCCAATACATTTACGCAATGCTCCCACAAAACTAATGAAAGAATTAGGATATGGTGACGAGTATAAATATTCTCATGATTTTGCAAACAATTTTGCAGAACAAGAATTTTTACCGGAGGCTGTTTCTAAAAAGCCTTTATATATTCCAGGAAATAATTCCAGAGAAAATTCTATAAGAGAATTTCTTAAGAATCGTTGGAAAGATAAATATGGCTATTAGATTTCAAATTCTTGATTAACAATTTTTGATTACAGATTTCAAACACAAAATATATTTATCAATCTTAATCTGAAATCTAAAACTTAACATCTATTTTTTCTGAAATAAGACTATCGTTTAGATAATATTCGAAAAACCACTGATTGTCTTTTGCAACTAAAACACCTTGAGTATTTCCTTTTACTGCAATATAACAATTGACCTTTGATGTTTTAAACACTTTCATTACCACTTTTGGAGAACTGTCTACTAACTGAAAGCCGTTAGTTACAGGTTGAGCATAAAATAAGTTCGTGTTGTTTTTATCTATACTATTAGTTTCGGTACTACTTTTAGAAGGAATTGTAACGGGAACTGCAGTCATTACTATTGCTTGTTGTGTATTCGTCACTCCAATACCGTTATATTTATGATTTAAAGCAAACACCGATACAAATGCTTTGCTCAAAGCTTCTGTATATGCGAGCTGAAATTCCTTTTCCTTGCTTATTCCTGTTACCGATTGAAAAATAATTTTCTCGTTACAATCCTTAAAAAGGATATGAAGTTTCGTAGTCAAAAATGATTTTTCTTTTACGACGTCAAAATATAATAAACTACATCTATTATTGAATTCGCTACCAGTGGTTTCATTAGTATAATAAGCCTCAAATCCTGCTTTATTTAAATTAAACTTTGACAAAGTTGCCAGACGGTATTGATTTTCAACCTTAGTAAAATCAAATTTCAAGGGGATTATTACCGATTTAAAATCATTTACAGATTGCGAAAAACCATAACTCACAATCAATAACAATAAAATTAAAATTCTTTTTTTCATAATTATAAGTATTTTTTTAGCTCTAATAAATGATTAACTTGTTTAATATTTTGCTCTACTTGTGCATTATTTCCATTAAAAAAAATAGAATCTAATCCAGCGTCAAGAGCGCCTTGGACATCAGCCTCAAGGCAATCACCAATCATTATACTACTTTCTTTTTTGGCTTTAGCCAAATCAAGAGCATATTCAAAAATAATTGGATTTGGTTTTTTTACCCCTGCCATTTCAGAATTGGTAATCGTTCGAAAATAACTCCCAATATTAGAATTGCTTAGTTTTTTATACTGCACTTCAGCAAAACCATTGGTAATGATATGGAGTTTATATTTTTGATTTAAATAATCCAAAACCTCAAAAGCACCATCAAAAAGATGGTTATTTTCCGGTAATAAATGAATGTAATCCTGAGCAATGCTTTCTATTTGTTCATCGGAAATGCAATAATTTATTGCATCAAAAGAATGTTTCAAACGATTATAGCGCAACTCCTCATGCGTAATTTTATCATATTGATATAACTTCCAACAGGCCTGATTTATAGGAACATATTTTTCAATAAATTCTTTCGTTTCAATAGTTGGATGATTTTTATTAAAAATAGCATCAAATGTCAATTCAGAATTCTTGTCAAAATCCCAGAGCGTATGATCTAAATCAAAGAAAACGTCTTTAATAATGGTGTTTTTCATTTTTAATTTCTAAAATATGCCTTCGTCAACAAAGCTAAAATAATTCATTTCTGTAATGATTAAATGGTCTAGTACTTTTATTTCCAGACTGTCTCCAGCTAACTTGAGCTTACGTGTAATTTGTTTGTCGGCATCACTAGGAATTAATGTTCCAGAAGGATGATTGTGACACAATATCAATCCCGTTGCTCCCATTTCAAGTGCCATCTTAAAAACTAATCTAACATCAACCAAAGTACCCGTGATTCCGCCTTTACTCAATTGTGATTTTGAAATAACTTTGTTTGAATTATTCAAATATACAATCCAAAACTCTTCGTGAGGCAATTCGCCAATAATAGGCTGCATCATTTCAAAAATTGTTTTACTTGAGGTAATTTTTGTCAATTCTACTGCTTCCTCTACTCTTCTACGTCTTCCTAATTCTAAAGCGGAGATAATTGAAATGGCTTTAGCTTCACCTATTCCTTTAAAATTAATTAACTGAGAAATAGAAAGTTTCCCTAATGCGCTTAAGTTATTATTTACGCTACATAAAATCCTTTTACTCAAATCGACTGCCGATTCGTTTCGACTTCCTGAGCCAATCAAAATTGCAATCAATTCTGCATCACTCAAAGCACTTTTGCCTTTTAGCATTAGTTTTTCGCGTGGCTTATCGTCTTCGGACCAATTGGTTATTGGAAAAAAAGAATTTTCAGGCATAGGTATATTTATCTTAAATTTGTTTTTTCATACAAATGCTATTTTCTAAACCCACATAAGGTTTATAGTTGTCAACAATAGTATAACCCACTTTTTGATACAAACCGATGGCTTGATTTTGTTTATCCAACGTTTCCAGTACAGAGAAAGAAAAACCTAACTCATGCGCCCAAAGTTCCAGTTCTTGTATTATTTGTTTCGCTAAACCTAAACCACGCGCTTCTGGAGAAACAAACATACGCTTTAATTCGATTGTATTTTTATCGTATTTCTTAAAGCAACCGCAAGCAACTGCCTTGCCTTCAAGATGAACAATAATAACATTAGGATTGAATTCAATAATATTATTTCCCCAGTAATTTGTTTTTAATTCTGGATAACGCGACCACAAACTGACGTCTAAAGCCGCAACAAGATCAATAAAATTTGGATTTTCACTAGTAGTTTTAGTAATTTCAATTTTGCTGTTCATTCTTTTTCTATTGCATCAATTCCTTAACTTCATCAAAATTCAATCCACCATAATTCCCGGAACTCATCAATAATAAAGCTGAATTATCAAGATTTAGGTTGAATAAATAGTTTTTAAAATCTTTTGGATTCGTATAAATAATTAAATCTTTTCTGTTGAATGCATTCGCAATTTGATCATAAGTCACTTCTTCTAGCTGCTTAATTTTAACCGCATCAGGTGAATAGAAAACAACTGCTTTATCTGCATATTGTAAAGCGCCCTCATATTCTTTTAGAAATTCAGCATTCAAGCTGCTGTAGGTATGCAATTCTAAACAAGCCACCAAAGTTCTGTTTGGATATTGTTCTTTAACTGCTTTTGTAGTTGCCGCAACTTTACTTGGCGAATGAGCAAAATCTTTATAAGCTACTTTATTTTTGCTTTCAGCAATTTTCTCTAATCGTTTTGACGCTCCTTTGAAACTGGCAATAGCTTCATAAAAATCGGCTTCATCAACACCCATATTCTGGCAAATCCATTTGGCTCCAGCCAAATTATTAAGATTGTGTGCCCCAAAAACTTCTATAGGCATATCGCCTTCCGGAGTTTCGACAAGCGTAACACCATTACTTACCTTATATTTTGGAGTATGATAGGCTAATTTACGAATAGGATTAGTCGCAGATTCTACTACACGTTTTACTTCAGAGTCATCTTCGTTGTAGACCAATATCCCACCATTGGTGATTTTATCAATAAAAATTTCAAATTGTTCTACATAATTTTCATAGGTTGGAAAAACATTAATATGATCCCACGCAATTCCAGAAATTAAAGCAATATTGGGTTGGTATAAATGAAATTTTGGTCTTCTGTCGATAGGAGAAGATAAATATTCATCACCTTCCAAAACGATAAAATCATTCTCTTCGGTGAGATGCACCATCGTATCAAATCCCTCCAATTGCGCCCCTACCATGTAATCCACAGCAATATTATGATAATGCATCACATGCAAAATCATGGATGTAATAGTAGTTTTCCCGTGAGAACCACCTATAACTACACGCGTTTTATTTTTGGATTGTTGATAAAGAAATTCTGGATACGAATATATTTTCAATCCTAATTCCTGTGCTTTCAATAATTCAGGATTATCAGCTTTAGCGTGCATTCCTAAAATTATTGCTTCAATATCTTGCGTTATTTTTTCAGGAAACCAACCTAATTCTGGAGGTAAAATTCCTTTTTTATCTAGTCTGGATTTTGATGGTTCAAAAATAGCATCATCACTTCCTGACACTTGATATCCCTTATTATGCAATGCTAAAGCAAGATTGTGCATAGCACTTCCGCCTATAGCAATAAAATGTGTACGCATTTTAGTTTAAAATTTATGGTTATTGAATTCTAAATAAGCTAAAAGTCAATCTTATAACTTATTTACTATTTTTTATTTTTATATTCTTCCAAAACTGATTTGGCTTTTTCAGGCTCATTCATTTTGTTTTTATACAAATTTGCCAACTTTTGATAGCTCATTTTTGAACCGTTTATGGCTATTGCTTTTTTAAATTGTTCTTCGGCTGCAGTATATCTTCTAAAATACTCATCAATATGACCTCTTGACAAATAACCGTCTACTGGTGAAAGTTTCATTAATTCATTAGAATACTTTATGGCTTTAGACTGGCTTCCGCCGACAATTCCTGGCAGTTGCATATACAACTCAATTAATGCCCAACGTGCCTCAATATGCTTTGGATTCAGCATTATTGCTTTTTCAAAAGATCCTTTAATTTCATCAATCATTCCTAGGGCTTTGAATTTATTGCCATTAATGGCTTTCATCCCAAGTACACCTCCATATTTATAATAATAATTGGCTTCAGAAGGTCTGAGTTGTTTTAATTTTTTATAATAACCAATCGCTGTATCCCAAGATTTATTTCGTCCGGCAATATCTCCCAGATATTCAATGGTTTTAAGATTAGACGGATTACTTTTTAGAAAATTTTCAAAAATAGGTCGTGCTTGATCAAATTTTTCTTCTTTGAATAATTTTTCTGCAGTATCAAAAGTGGATTGTGACCAAATCATCAGAGGAAATAATAAAAAGATTACAAGTAATTGTTTCATACTTCAAAAATAGGGAAATTTATAATTGTAATTTGACAACCTTATGAAAGGTTTATCTTTTTATAAAAAAAATCCGCCTCATTACATAACGAGACGGATTCAATTTTTATAAAAACTTAGTTCTTAGTCATTCAACATTTTCCATAACTTATCTTTCAATTCTGTTAATCCTTGTTGGGCAACAGATGAGATAAACATATAAGGAATATCTTTGAAGGCAACGTCTAATTCAACTTTAAGCTCTGCCTTTAACTCATCATCCAACATATCGCATTTTGAAATTACCAATAAACGCTCTTTGTCAAGCATCTCTGGATTGTATTTCGTCAATTCATTGACTAAAATATCATATTCTGCTTTGATATCGGGAGTATCAACTGGGACTAAAAATAACAAAGTTGAATTACGTTCAATATGACGCAAGAAATAATGTCCTAATCCTTTTCCTTCAGCAGCACCTTCAATAATCCCCGGAATATCTGCAATTACAAAGGATTGAAAATCTCTGTACGCTACAATACCGAGATTTGGTTTTAATGTAGTAAACGGATAATCCGCAATTTTTGGTTTAGCTGAAGTCAATACAGATAATAGCGTTGATTTTCCTGCATTAGGAAAACCTACCAAACCTACATCAGCAAGTACTTTCAATTCTAAAATCACATCCATCTCAGCTCCAGGTAATCCAGGTTGTGAGTATCTTGGTGTTTGATTGGTTGAACTTCTAAAATGCCAGTTTCCTAAACCGCCTTTTCCACCACGAGAAAGTATTTGTTTTTCTCCATCGTCAGTGATTTCAAACAAGATCTCCCCAGTTTCTTTATCTTTCACAACAGTTCCCAATGGCACTTCGATGAATTTATCGTCACCATCCGCACCTGTACTTCTGTCACCACTACCATCACCGCCATTACCTGCTTTAATATGTCGCGCAAATTTAAGGTGAAACAAGGTCCAAAGACCTTTGTTCCCAACTAAATAAACATGTCCACCGCGACCACCATCTCCTCCATCTGGTCCACCTTTTTCAATAAATTTTTCTCTATGCAAATGCGTAGATCCTTTTCCTCCTTTTCCGGAAGAAACATATATTTTAACGTAATCTACAAAATTCCCTTCAGTCATCTTTTCTAATATTCAATTTTTCAACTATAGTATTCCGTACTCATTTTGAGTTCTTCAATCCTATAAATTATTTTTACATTTGTAATGATTTCACCATTACTTTATCAATCTTAACGCCATCCATATCAATAACTTCTAACTGAAATTTTTGCCAAATCAATTTTTCACCCTGTTTTGGGATATGAGAGAGTTCCGTCATTATTAATCCGCTGACCGTAGTAACTTCATAATCATTTATCAATTCATCCAATTCAAAATACGTTAAGAAATCGTGTAATGAATAATGACCATCTACTAACCAAGTTCCATCTTCTCTTTCAATTAATTGAAAATCATCCTTATAAAAATCAGAAGCATCACCTACTAAAGCTTCAAGAATATCATTCAAAGTAATTACACCTTGAAAAACACCATACTCATCAGAAACAAACGCATAATGAATACCTGTTTTTTTGAAGTTTTCAAGAGCTATGTAAGCGGTCGTTTGCTCCATCATAAAAGGAGCTTCCGTCATTATATCTGCCAGATTGAAATTTTCATTTTCAAAATGAGCAAAAATATTTTTCAGGTTTACAACGCCCACAATATCATCATAATTATCCCCATATACAGGATAAATAGAATGCAATTCTTTAAGCATAAATTCTTTTACCTGTTCCTTGTTCGAATGTAAGGGTAAAAACATTACTGATTTTCTATGGGTCATTAAAGAATTTATTTTTCTATCCCCAATATGAAAAACACGTTCCACGATATCTTGTTCTATTTCCTGTACTTCTCCCCCTTCAGTTCCTTCCTTGATGATAGCCTTTATTTCTTCCTCCGTTACTTTACCATCAGCGGTTGGTTTTATTTTTAAAATATCCAACAAAAATTCCGTAGAATGTGTTAGCAACCAAATAAAAGGTGCCGTAACGATAGACACTATTTTCATAGGCAATGCTACAGCTTTTGCTATCGCTTCAGGATGATTTAAGCCTATTCTTTTAGGTAATAATTCTCCTAAAACAAGAGAGAAGAAAGTTAATATCACAACCACAATTCCTACCGCTAATGGATGCGCATAGGGTGTTAGCATTTCAAATCCTTTAATAAACGCTTCCACATCTTTTGTGATTTTATCCCCGCTGTATATACCGGTAAGAATTCCTATCAGGGTAATTCCTATTTGCACTGTAGACAAAAACTTATTAGGAGAATTCGCTAAATCTAAAGCAATTTTGGCGCTTTTATTTCCTTTTTTTGCAGCTGTCTCTAATCTATTTTTTCTTGCGGAAATCAATGCGATTTCAGACATAGAGAAAACTCCATTTAACAGTATCAGAAAAAATATTATTACTATTTCCAATTTCTTAGTTGATTCGTTTGTGTATTAAAATATCTGTTTTTACTTTTTACTTTCGTAAATCGACAACTTGGGTCTTTAGCCCAGATGGTAATGAAAAGCCCACAGATAAAAAATTACTTTTTCTTGTCATAAAAGAGCGACCACAGGAAGCTCCTTTAATGACTTAGAAAAATATTTTTTTAGCGAGGACTTGTAATGTACAGCTGGAATTGCTCCTATAAATTATCAATCACTTTACTTACTCTTTCGGTAATTTCAGCAATTGAACCTATTCCGTTTACTGCATGAAATTTATCTTGCTCCTGATAATATTCCATTAACGGAGCCGTCTTTTCATTGTATTCCTGATAGCGATTTCTGATTTTTTCTTCATCTTGATCGTCTATTCTGCCACTTGTTTTTCCTCTTTCCAATAATCTCTGGATCAAGATTTCATCATTGGCTTCAAGTGCAATTGTTGCAGCAACTTTAGATCCAATTGAAGTAAGAAAAGCATCTAATGCTTCGGCTTGTGAAATTGTTCTTGGATACCCGTCAAACAAAATACCGTTTGTTTCCGGATGTTTATTTACCTCATCAATAAGCATTCTTGTTGTCAATTCATCCGGGACTAAATCGCCGGCATTCATATAGACTCGTGCTTGCTTGCCTAGTTCAGTGTCGTTTTTTAAATTAAAACGGAATACATCTCCAGTAGATATATGTGTTAATTTGTATTTTTCTTTCAAAAACTCGGCTTGAGTTCCTTTACCAGCTCCTGGCTTTCCAAATAAAACAATGTTAGTCATGTTGTTGTGTAGTTATTCTTTTAATTTATATACTTGCGGTAAATTTCTTCCTAAACCATTGTAATCCAATCCATAGCCTACAATAAATTTATTTGGAATTCTTATCCCAACGTAATCTATTTTAATGTCTTTTGTGTAAGCTTCAGGTTTAAAAAAAAGTGTAGCTATTTTAAAATGCTTTACATTTTGTTTTTTGAATAATGCTTTCAATTCTACAACAGTGTTTCCAGTATCTACGATATCTTCAATAACAATAACTGTACGTCCTGTTAAATCTTGATTCAACCCAATTAACTGTTTAACCTCTTCCGTTGAAGAAGTTCCTTCATAAGAAGCCATTTTTATAAAAGACACCTCGCATGGTTTTTTATAGATCTTCATAAAATCCGAAACGACCATGAAAGCACCATTCAAAACACCTACAAATATTGGTGTTTCATCCGCAAAATCATCTTCAATTTGCGCAACCATTTTTGCTATTGCAAACTCAATTTCTTTAGCGGAAATAAACGGAACAAATTGTTTATCGTGAAGTTGTATCATTATTCTCGTGTTTAAAATAATGTGCAAAGATACAGAATTCGAATTTGACAATAGATAAATGGTCATTATTTTGTACTTTTAAGTAAATATCACAAGAAAAGGGCTCAAAATATATTGAAAGTTCTAATTGATGTCCTAAAAATACTGAAGAAAACAAAATAGCATTTTCGGATTTAATGATTATAAAGTATCTTTGCCCAAACATACAACTCACCATGAATTATTTTTCTTCCGATTTTAAACTGGGAATTCTCGGTGGCGGACAATTAGGCAAAATGCTGTTATTTGATACTCGAAAATTTGACATACAGACTTATGTACTTGATCCAAGTGATGAAGCACCATGCAAAATAGCTTGTGATCAATTTTTCAAAGGCGACTTAATGGATTTCGAGACGGTTTACAATTTTGGGAAACTAGTTGATGTTTTGACTTTTGAAATCGAATTGGTTAATCTTGAAGCTTTAGTAAAACTAGAAGACGAGGGATTAAAAGTATATCCTTCTCCAAAAACACTAAAACTAATCCAAAATAAAGGAATTCAGAAAGATTTTTATAGACAACACAATATTCCAACTGCAAATTACAAACGATTCCCAGATTTAAAAAGTGTAGTTGTTGACATTCTTGATTCCAAACTAAAATTACCTTTCGTATGGAAATGTACGGAATTTGGTTATGATGGAAATGGCGTTAAGGTAATTAGACAAATATCGGATTTAGACAATTTAGCCAATGTAGAATGCATTGCTGAAGAAATGGTTCCGTTCAAAAATGAATTAGCAGTTATTGTTTGCCGCAATCCATCCGGCGACATAAAAACGTATCCTGTCGTGGAAATGGAATTTCATCCGGAAGCAAACCAAGTAGAATATGTGATTTGTCCTGCTAGAATTGATGACAAAGTTGCCGAAAAAGCAAGAGCAATTGCCCTAAATGTTTCCGAGAAATTCAATCACGTAGGTTTATTGGCCGTTGAAATGTTTCAAACGGAGGATAATGAAATCTTAATCAATGAAGTCGCTCCTCGTCCACACAATTCAGGACATTACTCTATTGAAGCCAGTTATACCTCCCAATTTGAAAACCATCTGCGTGCTATTCTTGATTTGCCTTTGGGAAATACGGATAGTAAAGTAGCTGGGATTATGGTAAATTTGGTTGGTGAAAAAGGATTTTCTGGAGATGTGATTTATGAAAATATAGAAAAAATATTAGGATGGGACGGTGTTACACCACACATTTACGGAAAGAAACAAACGCGTCCCTTCAGAAAAATGGGACATGTTACTATAATAAATGAAAACATTAGCGAAGCCCGCAGAATTGCTGAAGATGTGAAGAATACGATAAGAGTGATCAGCGATAAATTGAATAATTAAAAGATTTAATGATTTAAAAATTATACTAAGCTAAATAGAGTTTTAAATACTTTTTCAATCTTTAAATTTTTCACCCGAGCCGTAAGGCGAACGGACGAAGTAATCTTTAAATAAAAAATAATGAAAGTAGCCGTAATAATGGGAAGCATATCAGATATGCCCATAATGCAAGAAGCGATAGACATCTTAAAAGCATTTGATATAGAAACAGAAGTTGACATTGTTTCGGCGCACAGAACTCCCGAAAAACTATTTGATTTCAGTAAAAATGCACATCTTCGTGGGATATCAGTTATAATTGCAGGTGCTGGCGGTGCTGCACATTTACCTGGAATGGTAGCTTCTATGTCACCTCTTCCGGTAATTGGTGTTCCGGTAAAATCAAGTAATTCCATTGATGGTTGGGATAGTATTTTATCAATTCTTCAAATGCCAAGCGGCGTTCCTGTTGCAACAGTTGCATTAAATGGAGCAAAAAATGCAGGAATCCTTGCCGCTCAAATCATAGGAAGTCATAACAAAAATATCCTTGACCGTGTAGTATTGTACAAAACAGGACTGAAAGAAGCGGTAATCATCGCTTCGGCAAGCATCCAAAAATAAAAAAGAAAAACACAAATTTCACTAAATTACATATTCGCCCATGTAAATTGGTGAAATTCATGTTTAAAACTTTTTTTAACCTTCTCACAACTTAAGTTATACAAACTTTTTCAATACGTGAATATTTTACTCTGCTTCCGCTACGACTTCTAAGACACCCTCAAACTCCGAAGCGATAAGATCTTCTCTGTTTAACCAATATTCAGATGTGATAATAGTATAATTGATATTGTCCGTTGTGGATAAATCCCAAAGTATATCATTTGCTTCTGGAAATGGAGCATTTTGACTCATTGCCTGATCGAACAATCTTTTAATAAGAGTACTTTCAGACAGTCCGTTGCTTAAAAGCTTTAATACGTCTTCCTTTGTTAATTCCTTTACATTTTCTTCTTCTAAGGGAGCAAAACTACACTTCACGATTGTAGCTTTTGCGTTAGGAAAAGTACCATTATATGCCTTAAAAAGCAATTGATTGACATGAAACAATTTTGAATGCAAGCCTATTTCCGGATATTCTTCGCAAACTTTATCTAAAAACATGTCGTTTGAAATCTGTTGAATTTGACCTTCATTCAATTGTTCTGATAATTTGTAAGTCAATACGATTACAGCCGCTTCTTTAGGTTCAAAATCAGAGATTGCCATAAACAACAATTCTTTTAAACTAGCTGTATCCGCATCTGACGCATCTGGATAATCGAATTTCTCCAGTAATTGCACATAATCTTCATTGGTCCAATAGTCTTCAATTTCATCTACACTATAGGCACTTTTTATTGTAACTTGATATTTCATATCGTACTTAATTTATTAACTTTATTATAATTAACGGGTTTAATAACCAATCATTTTTTACAATGTAGGTCTTTTTAACCACAAGACACCTTGGCGTTTTATAAAGTTTAACAGTTAATCAATCCGTTTAGAAACTCCATTTTTTTTAATAAATACCTACATTTGTATATTGAAATTATTATATTTCAACTAATGATAATTAACAACTCTACAATGAAAATTCTTACTCAACTTTTCAATACTAAATACGATACTGCACCATTTTCACAAATAAAACTTGACGATTACAAGCCCTCTTTTATCGAAAATATTGCAGCAGCAAAGGCAGAAATTGATGCAATTATAAATAATTTAGAACCACCAACATTCTTAAACACCATTGAAGCATTAGATTTTACTGGAAAAGCATTAGACCGATTATCTAGTATATTCTTCAATTTGAACTCGGCAGAAACCTCAGACGAAATGCAGAAAATCGCTCAGGAAGTTACGCCATTGTTAACCGAGTTTAGCAACGACATCACTCTAAATGCCGATTTATTCAAAAGAGTAAAATCAGTTTTCGAGCAAAAAGAGAGTTTAACTTTAACGCCTGAACAAGCTACATTACTAGATAAAAAATTCAAAAATTTCTCGAGAAACGGAGCGTTACTTTCTGACGATAAAAAAATACGCTTGCGCGAAATTGATACTGAATTAGCTAAACTGAAACTGACTTACGGTGAAAACGTTCTTGCCGAAACCAATAATTACGAATTAATTATTACCGATGTAGCAGATTTAAAGGGATTACCTGAAGGAACTATTGAAGCCGCTAAATCATTGGCTCAATCTAAGAATATAGAAGGTTGGATTTTTACATTGGATTTTCCAAGTTACATTCCTTTTGTAACTTATGCTGAAAATAGAGAACTGCGAAAAGAAATTGCCATCGCTGCCGGAAAAAAGGCCTTCAAAAACAATGAATACGACAATCAGGAAAACGTATTGAAAATTGCCAAATTGCGTCATGAAAGAGCTAATTTACTGGGCTATGAAACCCATTCTCATTTTGTTTTGGAAGAGAGAATGGCGCAAAATCCAGAAAAAGTAAAATTGTTTTTGGATGATTTATTAGTTAAAGCAAAACCTGCAGCTGAAAGAGAATTTGCTGAACTTACCGCTTTCGCAAAAGAACTTGACGATATTGACCATTTAGAAAAATGGGATGGTGCTTATTATTCAGAAAAATTGAAACAAAAATTATTCAATTTAGACGATGAAAAACTAAAGCCCTATTTTCAATTAGAAAAAGTTTTAAAAGGAGCATTTACGGTTGCTCAGAAATTATACGGCATAACGTTTACTGAAATTTTCGACATCGATAAATACCATGATGAAGTTACCACTTACGAAGTAAAAGATGAAAACAGCGAATTAGTCGCCATTTTCTATGCTGATTTTTTTCCAAGAAAAGGCAAACGTAATGGTGCTTGGATGACCTCTTTTAAATCACAATATATTAAAGATGGTATAAACGAACGACCTCATATTTCTAACGTTTGCAATTTTACCAAACCAACAGAAACCAAACCCTCTTTATTGACATTTAATGAAGTAACGACTTTGTTTCATGAATTTGGCCACGGTTTACACGGCATGCTAGCCAATACAACGTATCCTAGTTTATCAGGGACTTCGGTTTATTGGGATTTTGTGGAATTGCCAAGCCAGATAATGGAAAACTGGTGTTATGAACCCGAAGCCTTAGCCTTATTTGCGAATCATTATCAAACAGGAGAAATTATTCCGCAGGAATTTGTGGAGAAAATCAAAGAAAGCGCTAGTTTTCAGGAAGGAATGGCAACTTTGCGTCAAATCAGTTTTGGATTATTGGATATGGCATTTCACAGTAACAATCCAAACGAAATTACTGATGTCAAAGCTTTTGAAAAAGCAGTCTTCGAACACACTACTTTATACCCTGATGTAGCCGAGAATTGCATGAGTGTTTCTTTTTCACATATTTTTCAAGGCGGATATTCATCCGGATATTACAGTTACAAATGGGCGGAAGTTCTTGATGCAGATGCTTTTGCATATTTTCAGGAAAAAGGAATTTTCGATAAAGAAGTGGCAACAAAATTTAAGGAGAATGTGCTTTCAAAAGGCGGAACAGAACAACCTATGATTTTATACAAACGCTTTAGAGGACAAGAGCCTTCGCCAGAAGCTCTACTAAAAAGAGCCGGATTACTTTAAACAACAACCATTTTGAACCCGAATTTTAAATACTTCGGGTTCTATTTTTACTATTTAATTCAATCAAGTTATGAGTTTCTTAAAAGCCGAGTGGAATAATCTAGCAATGATCAACTATGAAGTTAACCCTCAAATATTAGAAAAGTTCGTTCCAAAAGGAACGGAAATAGATTTCTTCAATGGCAAGTGTTATGTTAGTTTTATAGGTTTCTTATTTGAAAATGTTCGAGTTTTAGGGATGAAAATTCCTTTTCATTCTGATTTTGAAGAAGTAAATCTTCGGTTTTATGTTAGACGCTTTGAGAATGGAGTTTGGAAAAGAGGCGCGGTTTTTATCAGTGAAATTGTTCCTAAACATGCCATCTCATTTGTTGCGAATACTTTCTACAATGAGCATTACCAAACGCTACCAATGAAACACAATCTGAAAGCTAATGAAAACTCCCGAGAATTTACATACCAATGGAAAGTAAATAATTATTGGAACACCATTCATGTAGAAACCAATAAAAATCCCATTGCTATTGAGGTAGACTCTGAAGCAGAATTTATAACCGAGCATTACTTTGGTTATACCAAAATCAACGAAAATGAAACTTTTGAATACCAAGTTACCCATCCTAGATGGCAGCAACTTGAAGTAATCAACAATAAATCTGAAATCGATTTTGAGACTGTCTACGGACCAGAATTTGCGTTCATTAAAGAATTAAAACCAACATCAGTCTTTCTTGCTATTGGCTCGAAAATCACAATTGAAGACAAAAGAAAAATCTAATTTTAATGACTGTAATAAAAATTATCACAAGAATAAACGCGCCACGTCAATGTGTTTTTGACTTATCACGAAATATTGATGTACACCAACAGCCTGCAAGTCCTACTCATGAAACGGCAATTGACGGAATAACCTCCGGATTAATAAATTTTAATGAGACCGTAACTTGGCGAGGCAAACATTTTGGCGTTTATTTAAAGCATAAAAGCAGAATAACGGCAATGAATGTATATGACTATTTTGTTGATGAAATGGAGGAAGGTCATTTTAAATCTTTTCGACATGAACATTTTTTTACAGAAAAAAATGGTCTCACAATAATGAAAGATAAAATATATTACGAAGTACCTTATGGGGTGTTTGGAAAACTATTTGATTATTTATTTTTAAAAAACCATTTGCTTAATTTTCTTCTTCAGAGAAATAAAACATTGAGAACTTTAGCAGAAAAGCAGTAATACCATTTTTTTTAAAATACCATTTTTAGAGACTGACAAGTAACAACCACCAAATAATAGGCACACTTTCTACCCAAAAAGAAGTATAATATTTAGAACGTTTTTCATTGGCGAAAAGCAGAAATAAGGAAATTAAAGCAACTAAAATTAAATTGACAATTAATTGTTTCTCATCAAAATTACTTTTTAAAAATTCCAGAAAATAGAACGGAATCAAAAGCAGTATTCCCAATATTTTAGTGCGCTTCACTCCTATTTGTTGTGGAACGGTTTTCAAATGGGGATCGTCATTTGCCAAATCAATTATTTCAAAAATAAGAACTAAGACAAAAATTAAGATGAATCGCTGGATGCATTTTAGATAAAAATCTGAAGTAATAGAAATAGCAGCATTTAAAACAGGTAATCCTAAAGTCACTCCAACCCAACACAAAGCCACTATATAAATTTTCACACCAGCCCAGTTTCTGGCATTCCTCCTATTAGGAAAAAACGGCAGCGTATACAACAAAGTGATGCTCAAAAAAGCAACCGCAACAATTTGGGTGATCCTTTGCAGTTGAAAAAAATAGAAACCGACCAAAATAAGCGCAAAAAAACTGAATAAAGCTATTATTTTTAATTCCGTGCGCATCAGTAGTTTTTTGGCTCTGGCCAAAGCATCATATTTCACAAAATTATATCCCACAATTGTTCCGAAAAAAACAAAATTAGCAATAGATTGATCTAAAGAAATGTTGAACATGTGTTGCGTCATCTTAACCAGGGAATAGCAAGATAAAGCAACGTGAATGCTGCTATTTATGTAAAAATTAAATATTTGCTTAAATATCTTCATTAGACAAAATTAGTCAATTGTGAACAAATCCATCATTTAGCTGAAAAATTGACAAAATAGGAACCACAAAATACCTTTTAAATTATTAATAATACTTATTTTTGCACCACTAAAAAACAACACCTATATTTTTGTATGAAAACAGATGCTTTTGCTTTAAGACACATAGGCCCAAGAGAAAACGACCTACAACATATGTTGAAAACAATTGGCGCAGAAACGCTGGACCAATTGATTTTCGAAACTATTCCAAGTGACATTCGCTTGAAATCAGATTTAGATTTAGAACCTGCAATGACCGAATATGAATTTGCAAATCATATTCAAAAATTAGGGAATAAAAACAAAATGTTTCAATCCTACATTGGTTTAGGATACAATCAAGCGATTATTCCTGCGGTTATTCAAAGAAATGTTTTTGAAAATCCGGGATGGTATACTGCTTATACACCTTACCAAGCTGAAATTGCTCAAGGTCGTTTAGAAGCGATTTTGAATTTCCAAACCATGGTTATCGAATTAACAGGAATGGAAATTGCCAATGCTTCTTTGTTAGACGAAGGAACTGCCGCTGCGGAAGCAATGGCATTATTATTCGACGTACGATCTCGTGATCAAAAGAAAGCTAATGTTTGTAAATTCTTTGTTTCAGAAGAAATTTTACCACAAACATTATCGGTTTTACAAACCCGTTCAACTCCAATTGGTGTTGAATTAGTAATTGGAAACCATGAAGAGTTCGATTTTTCAACAGAATTTTTCGGAGCAATCCTTCAATATCCAGGAAAATTTGGACAAGTTCATGATTATGCTAGTTTTATAGCTAAAGCGACAGAAAATGAAATAAAGGTAGCTGTTGCTGCTGATATTTTAAGTTTGGTAAAACTGACTCCTCCAGGAGAAATAGGTGCTGCAGTAGTTCTTGGAACAACACAACGTTTCGGAATTCCGTTAGGTTACGGTGGTCCACATGCTGCGTATTTTGCAACAAAAGATGAGTACAAAAGAAGTATGCCGGGAAGAATCATCGGAGTAACCGTTGATACAAATGGAAACCGTGCTTTACGTATGGCATTGCAAACACGTGAACAACACATCAAACGTGACAAAGCGACTTCAAATATTTGCACTGCACAAGTTTTATTGTCAGTTATGGCTGGAATGTATGCGGTTTATCATGGTCCAAAAGGATTGCAATATATCGCTGACAAGGTTCACGCATCTGCTGCAACTTTGGCAAACGCATTAGAAAAATTAGGTTTACAACAAACCAATACTGCTTTCTTTGACACCATCGTCGTTAAGGCTGCTGCCAAAAAAATAAAAGAGATTGCTGAACAAAACGAAATTAACTTTTATTACATCGACGAAAATACCGTTTCAATTTCTTTGAATGAAACGACAAGTATTGCTGATTTAAATAAAATCATTACTGTCTTTGCTTCCGCAAAAGGAACTCAAGCAACTACAATTGAAAGTTTATCGGAAACAAATCATTTTCCGGAAAACACAAACAGAACATCCACTTTCTTACAACATGATGTTTTCAACAAATACCATTCGGAAACCGCTTTGATGCGTTACATCAAAATGTTAGAACGAAAAGATTTGGCTTTGAATCATTCTATGATTTCATTGGGATCTTGTACCATGAAATTGAATGCAGCTTCAGAAATGTTGCCATTAAGTAATGCGCAATGGAATAACATTCATCCATTTGCTCCGCTTGATCAAGCACAAGGATACCAAGAAATGTTAGCTAAACTAGAACAACAATTAAATGTTATTACTGGTTTTGCAGGAACAACTTTACAACCTAATTCTGGTGCTCAAGGTGAATATGCAGGATTAATGGTAATTCGTGCGTACCACCAATCAAGAGGAGATCATCATAGAAACATTGCTCTAATCCCATCATCAGCTCACGGAACAAATCCAGCTTCGGCAGCTATGGCAGGAATGAAAGTTATTGTTACTAAAACATTAGAAAACGGAAACATTGATGTAGAAGATTTACGTGAAAAAGCAATTCTCCACGCAGCTAATCTTTCTTGTTTGATGGTAACCTACCCATCTACTCACGGTGTTTTTGAAAGTGCTATTAAAGAAATTACACAATTGATTCACGATAATGGTGGACAAGTGTATATGGATGGTGCCAATATGAACGCCCAAGTAGGATTAACAAATCCCGCTACTATTGGTGCTGACGTTTGTCACTTAAACTTACACAAAACGTTTGCTATTCCTCACGGTGGTGGTGGACCAGGTGTTGGACCAATTTGTGTTGCACCACAATTAGTACCATTTTTACCAAGCAATCCAGTAATTGCAACTGGTGGTTCAACTGCCATAACAGCAATTTCTGCAGCACCTTGGGGTTCTGCTTTAGTTTGTTTGATTTCTTATGGATATATTTGTATGTTAGGTGCTGAAGGTTTGAAACAATCTACCGAATATGCTATTTTGAATGCAAACTATATCAAAGAAAAATTAAACGGTCATTACGATACATTATATTCAGGTGAAATGGGCCGTGCTGCACACGAGATGATTTTAGAATGTCGTCCTTTCAAACAAAAAGGAATTGAAGTTACTGATATTGCAAAACGTTTGATGGATTATGGTTTCCATGCACCAACGGTTTCTTTCCCAGTTGCAGGAACATTAATGATTGAACCAACAGAAAGTGAAAACCTGGAAGAATTAGACCGTTTTTGTGATGCTATGATTTCAATCCGTAAAGAAATTGAAGCGAGCCATGCTGACGATACTGATAACGTTTTGAAAAATTCACCTCATACTTTAGCGATGCTTACTACTGAAGTTTGGAATTTTCCTTACACCAGAGAACAAGCTGCTTTCCCATTGGATTATATTGCTGAAAATAAATTCTGGCCAACTGTTCGTCGTGCTGATGATGCTTATGGCGACAGAAATTTAGTTTGTAGTTGTGCTCCTATTGAAGCCTACATGGAAAACTAATTTATATTTAAAAAATGTCTCGAGAAATCGGGACATTTTTTTTACCTTTAAAATTATACAAACTTTAAAAAATAGTTTATTACCAACTCTTAAAATAGCCATCTTATTGATTGCAATTATTAAGAAATAGATATCATATCATTTTTCGCAATTTGTAATGAAATAATTAATATTTTTGCCAAAAAATTATTATTACATAATTATATGCGTGCATAGTAAATATTGTGAGTGTAATTATTTTTTTATGTTTAAATTAGCATAAATTTTGGAAAATTAACGCAATGAAAATAAAAATAGCTGGAATAGGAAGTTATATTCCTGAGAAAAAAGTAAGTAATACAGATTTTAGCGAACATGTCTTTTTAAACGAGGATGGAACCGCTTTTGCTTATCCAAACCAAGTAATAATCAAAAAATTTAAAGGCATAACCGGAATCGAACACAGGCGTTATGCTGAAGACCATTTAAATTCATCAGATTTAGCTTTTTTTGCATCTCAAAAAGCAATTGAAAATGCAGGAATAGATCCTGAAACCATTGACTATATTATATTCGCACACAACTTTGGCGATGTAAAATACGGAACAAATCAATCCGATATGCTTCCTAGCTTAGCCACACGTGTTAAGAATAAATTACAAATAAAAAACCCAAAATGCGTTGCTTACGACATCCTTTTTGGTTGTCCGGGCTGGATAGAAGGCGTTCTTCAAGCAAATGCTTTCATCAAATCTGGTATGGCAAAACGTTGTTTGGTAATCGGATCCGAAACCTTATCAAGAGTGGTTGACGAGCATGACAGAGACTCTATGATTTATTCTGATGGTGCTGGCGCTGCAATAATAGAAGCTTCTGATGACGAGACCGGTATGCTATCCTACGAAAGTGGCACATACGCTAAGGATGAAGCCAATTTTCTGTTTTTTGGAAAATCATATAATCCCGATTTAGATCCAGATATTCGATACATAAAAATGTACGGGCGCAAAATTTATGAATTCGCATTAAATACAGTACCGGCAGCAATGAAGAGTTGTCTAGATAAAAGCGGTATTAAGATAGACGAAGTTAAAAAAATTCTTATTCATCAAGCTAATGAAAAAATGGATGAAGCTATCATTCAACGTTTTTATAAATTGCATGACAGACCAGTTCCTCAAGACATCATGCCTATGAGCATTCATGAACTGGGAAACAGCAGTGTTGCAACCGTACCTACTCTTTTCGACTTGTTAATACGAGGAGAAATTGAAAATCAATCGATAGAAAAAGGCGATATTCTACTTTTTGCATCCGTTGGAGCAGGAATGAATGTTAACGCATTTGTTTACAGATATTAATTTATTTGGAGCTAATCCAGATATACACTTCAAGTCCACACTCAAAAAATGTGTTTTTCTAAACCTTAAAAAGAGCTTCTTTCAGTCGCTTTTTTAAGCTAATAAAAACTACATTTTTTGAGTCGTGGGCTTTCCGTTGTTATCTGGGCTAAAAATTCTGCAAAAAAGAAACATATCTTTGTACCTTTGCGCCTTTGCTGTTAAAAAATAAAAAAATGTACGAAAAAACGTTTCCAAATAAAAGATTTAAACATACTTTAGAGTTTTTAAAAAAACACATTTCAACTTCCCATTCAATATTAGATTTAGGGGTAGAAAATCCTTTTTCTAAAATCATGAAAGAGGAAGGTTTTTCAGTTAAAAATACGACAGGAGAAGACTTAGATACTAATCAAGAAGTATTTCAGTCTGAAAAAACAGATGTGGTTACTGCTTTCGAAATTTTTGAACATTTACTTAATCCGTACACTATTTTAAAAGAAATAAAATCAGACAAACTTTTTTTATCTATTCCCATGCGTTTGTGGTTTTCACCGGCATACAGGAGCAAAATAGACATGTGGGACAGACATTACCATGAGTTTGAAGATTGGCAAGTGGACTGGCTTTTGGAGAAAACAGGATGGAAAATTATCGACAGAGAAAAATGGACAAATCCAGTTAATAAATTTGGCTTTCGTCCATTATTGAGAAAGTTCACCAATAGATATTATATTGTTTACGCTGAAAAAACACATACCCCAACCCTACCCGAAGAGAAGGGAGCCTAGACTCTAAAATTTTTAAGCTTAAAATCTCAGCAACTTAGAAACTTAGTCCCTCAAGAAAAAATGAATTACTACATTGTTATACCGGCTCATAATGAAGAAGCATTTATTGCTTTAACTTTGCAATCGTTGCTTTCGCAAAGTGTTTTGCCAAAAAAAATAGTCGTTGTCAATGACAATTCCACAGATAAGACAGCCGAAATTGTGATGGCTTTCGCCAAAGAAAATCCATTTATCACTTTGGTAAATAAAACCTCCGAAGCGATTCATTTGCCGGGAAGTAAAGTCATTCAGGCTTTTCACAAAGGTTTCGAAACATTAGACGAGAATTATGATGTTATCGTAAAACTGGATGCCGACTTAATTTTACCTAATAATTACTTTGAAACTGTTTTAAACATTTTTAAAAAAGATGCTACAATAGGAATGGCTGGAGGATTTGCCTATATTGAAAAAAACGGTCAATGGATTCTTGAAAACTTAACAGACAAAGATCATATTCGTGGTGCTTTTAAAGCTTATCGAAAAGCGTGTTTTCAACAAATAGGAAACTTAAAACCGGCGATGGGTTGGGACACCGTTGACGAATTATTGTCGAAATTTTATGGTTGGAAAGTAGTTACTGATGCTTCATTGATAGTAAAACACTTAAAACCCACTGGAGCAAACTATAATAAAACTGCTCGTTACAAACAAGGCGAAGCGTTTTATACTTTAGGTTACGGATTTTTAATCACATCGATTGCTTCGGCAAAGCTAGCTATGATGAAAAAGAAGCCATTGCTTTTTCTTGATTATATAAAAGGTTTCGTCAAAGCAAAATCGGCTAAAACTCCCTTATTAGTAACTGAGGAACAAGCAAAATACATAAGAAAATATCGTTTACAGAAAATGAAAGAAAAACTTTTCTAACGAAAAACCCCCCATCGAAAACTTTTAACTGCTAAGTATTTTCGTAATTTAGCCAATATTTCAAAAACTATGATGCTCATAAGATATATAACGCAGATAGGAAGATACTGCTTAATGCTGAAAGAAATTTTCAACAAACAGACCAAATGGTCCGTTATGAAAAATTTAATTTTTAAGGAAATCGACGATTTAATAATTGGTTCTTTAGGTATTGTAGCCTTTATTTCTTTCTTCGTAGGTGGAGTTGTTGCTATACAAACCGCCTTAAACTTAACCAATCCATTAATACCAAAATACCTAATTGGTTTTGCAACAAGACAATCTATAATATTAGAGTTTGCACCCACCTTTATTTCTATTGTAATGGCAGGAAAAATGGGTTCTTTTATTACCTCAAGCATTGGCACAATGAGAGTAACGGAACAAATCGATGCATTGGAAGTTATGGGAGTTAATTCTCTAAACTATCTTGTTTTCCCTAAAATAATGGCATTGTTATTATATCCGTTTCTTATTGGCATCGCTATGTTTCTAGGTATTCTTGGGGGATATATTGCTAGTGTATATGGCGGCTTCGGGAGTGGCGCAGAGTTTGTCGATGGAATTCAAAGAGATTTTCTACCCTTTCATATTGCTTATGCTTTCATAAAAACATTCATCTTTGCTTTACTTTTAGCAACAATTCCATCATTTCACGGCTATTACATGAAAGGTGGTGCACTTGAAGTAGGAAAAGCGAGTACTGTTTCTTTTGTTTGGACGTCAGTGACCATTATTTTGATGAATTATATATTAACACAATTACTATTAACGTAATGATAGAAGTAAAAAACGTAGAAAAATCATTTGCCGGCGTTAAAATCCTTAAAGGTGTTTCGACAGTTTTTGAAACTGGTAAAACAAATTTAATCATAGGACAAAGTGGATCAGGTAAAACGGTGTTGCTAAAAAGTCTTCTTGGTATTCATCAACCAGAATCAGGAACAATCTCATTTGACGGTAGAGTATATTGCGACTTAAACGCTGATGAAAAACGAGAACTACGAACTGAAATCGGAATGGTATTTCAGGGAAGTGCGTTGTTTGACTCTATGACTGTGGCGGAAAACGTAGGTTTCCCCTTAAAAATGTTTACCCATGACAATAATAAAAAAATTCAGGAACGCGTAGATTTTGTATTAAAAAGGGTAAATCTTACCGATGCACATAAAAAATTACCTTCAGAAATTTCTGGAGGAATGCAAAAACGGGTTGCTATTGCCCGCGCAATTGTAAACAATCCAAAATATCTGTTTTGTGACGAACCTAATTCAGGTTTAGATCCAAATACCGCCATATTAATTGATAACCTCATCAAAGAAATTACTGAAGAGTACAATATCACTACCGTTATCAATACGCATGATATGAACTCGGTGATGGAAATTGGCGAGAATATTTTATTCCTAAAAGATGGTTTAAAAGCTTGGGAAGGAACGAAAGAAGAAATTTTCAGAACCGATAATGAAGCGGTAGTTGACTTTGTTTATTCTTCTAATTTATTCAAAAAAGTTCGTGAAGCGTACTTGAAAGACTAAAACGTTTAACAATTTAACTGGATTTCAACAACTCCACCTCAGCATTAGGATTGAATAAATACGTTTTTCCCGAACTTATTTCCAGACATTCAAAACGCTTGGTTCTTACAGCTATTTTCTTAAAAATCTTTCCGTTTTGGATTCGAAAAACACTGCCATAAGGAATCTCAAAAACATAGTTTTTATCATTTTGTTGGTCAAATTGTTTCAATGCCAAAGCTAAAGTAGCATCTGTATCGCTGCTGGCTGTCGGATTTCTGAAATGTCGCGCCAACAAAGGCAACAAGTGATTAGGGAAAATTTCTGGTCGAATATAAGGAATCATTAACCGCTGAAATGAATATTTCCATTCGTTACCATGCGGTTTAATATCTCGTCCGAATTTTTCAAACGCTACCAAATGTGAGATTTCATGAATCAGCGTAATTAGAAACTTGTATTTATTAAGGTTTGAATTTACTGTTATTTCGTGTTTTCCACTTAAACCTTTTCGATAATCGCCATGACGCGTTTGCCTTTCATTTACAATCTTAAGATGCACCTGATTGGCAACAATTAGTTCGAAAATGGGTTTTACAGCATGTTCGGGTATATATCTTGAAAGTGTTTCGCTCAAAATAATTATGAGTTATGAATTATACGTTTTTCTTTAATTTTTACGGATTAGTAGAAGACACTTGCAATACTTTTCCGTTGAAATATTTATTCCCTGTCAGCGTAAAATTAAAAATATAATCCGCCATTTCACTCGCAGATATTGGTGCTTGATAGCCCGGAAAAGCTTCTGCTAACATTTCCGTTTGAACGGAACCTAAGGCCAAAACATTGAAAGAAATTCCGCGCTCTTTATACTCTTCGGCTAATAATTCTGACAAGGTAATTACCGCTCCTTTACTGGAACTGTAAGCTGAAAGTCCGGCGAATTTTAAACTCCCCTGAATCCCTCCGATAGAACTTATAGTAACTACATGACTTCCTTTTATCAAATAAGGTAAACAAATACGTGTCAAATTAGCAACTCCAAAAACATTTACCTTATAAATAGTTGCAAAATCTTCCTGCGTTGTCTCAGAAAATGATTTCAGCAATAAACTTCCTGCATTATGAACAATTGCATCTACTCTTTTCCAAGATGAAGAAAGAAAAGATTCTACTTTATCCAATTCAGATTCATCAGATAAATCAACAGAAAGACAAGTGATATTTTCGTTATCAATTAATTCTTGTGGCGTTTTTCTGGAAATGGCAAGAACCTGATGGCCAGCATTGGCAAACTGCAATGCCAACTCGAACCCTATTCCTCTACTAGTACCGGTTACAATGATATTTTTCATAAGACAAAAATAAGCAAAAACGTCAAAAAATAACATTTTACACTAAGGATTCTTCATAATATAAAAATCAAGATTCCTATAATTTTCCTTAATTTTGTTTTGGAGAATAAATGAATTTATATCTGTAGAAAATGATTGAAAATATAGAATTAGAAGTTGCAAAATTAAGTGATATCGATGGAATATTGGCGCTACAAGAGCTCTATCTGGTCTCCAATTTATCCGAAGAAGAAAAAGTTGCAGGATTTGTGACGACCCCTTTTTCAATTCCTCAATTAACTGAAGTCATAGGCCAGCAAGGATTATTTCTTGCTAAAGACAACAATAAAATCATTGCTTATATTGTTGCAGCCGGCTGGGATTTTTTTAACCAATGGCCCATCTTCAAACATATGACTACACTATTTCCTAATCTTACATTTTTAAATTTTGATATTACTACAACCAATAGCTTTCAATACGGTCCCATTTGTATTGATAAAGCATATCGCGGAAAAGGATTAATAACTCCACTTTTCGAATTCATGAGGATTCATCTTGTAAAGCGATACCCGTTGGCTTTGACCTTTATCAATAAAACAAATATTCCATCTACAAAAGCGCATACCGAAAAACTAAAATGGACGATTATTGCTGATTTTCATTTCAACAATAACAACTATTTTATTTTAGCATACGATATGAATCAACCTGTCTCTTAAGATTCATTAATTCATAATAATCTCCTGTGTTGGGGAATTCGTCATTTGCGTTATGGCGGGTAGCAATTCCTGAATAAATGAAGTCATATGAGGAATATCCATGACTTTAAACTCATCAGAAACATGGTGATAATAATCGAAATTTTCAAAGTCGAAAGTACTCACTGACTGACAAGGAACTTTGAAAACATCGTAAAAAGAATAATTATCTGATCTGTAAAATAATTGATATTCCGCTTCTTTTGGAAGAAAACCAATGGTTTTCTTCCCTGTGTACTCATTTATTTTACTAGCCATATTCGACTTGTCAAAACCAGTAATATAAGCTAGATAATCTCGTTTCATTGGCACTCCAATCATCTCAATATTAAACTGCGCATATAAATTAAAATTTTGTGCTTTTAGTTTTTTGGCTAAATGCTTAGAGCCTAACAATCCCTTTTCTTCTCCAACAAAGAATACGAAAAGCACACTTCTTTTATTTGATTTCGTAATACTGAAATATTTGGCCATTTCAGCCACCGCAGTTGTTCCGGAAGCATCATCATTAGCTCCATTATTTATAAAATCCCCGTTCACTCCTTCTTTGGCGATTCCTATATGATCGTAATGTCCACTTATGACTACGAATTCATTTTTAAGAACAGAATCATTTCCTTCTAAAAAACCAACAATATTGTAAGCTGGTTCTTTAAAATTAGACAAAGTATCTCTGTAACTTTTAAAATACGGTTTTACCTTATTGTCTTTGAAAAACTGTTCTAAATAATCGGCTGCTTTTACCATTCCTTCAGTTCCTGTTTCTCTTCCTTTTAATTCATCTGAAGCAAGGTATTTTAATGTTTCAGCAACCGCATTTTCTCTTACTCGATAAGCAATCTCTAACGGATCCTGTACTTTTTTGGTTGATGATTCAGATAATACGCTTGAAATTGGTTTACAACCAAAAATAACGAACGGAACTAATAGGAGTACTTTTTTCATAATTGGATATTTACGGTACATTAAGTGATAATGGACCTTTCTAAATTTGATCATTACGTTTAAAATATTTTTTATAAACTTTATACATTTGAATAAAAGCTAAAACTATGAAAAATAATGGAATAATTACCGGTATTGCGTATTTGGAGAAAAAAGTAGTGTTTTGGGACAGACTATTTAAAATTAAAACCAACGCTAACATCCCTAAAAATGTACCTAATGCGGTTCCAACAACATAATAATATTTCAGTTTATTTTCGACTGTAATATAGTTTCCATTCATTAAATAAAGATTCCAGCCCGTCCAAAATGGGAATTGAAGGAAGTTGACACAATTAAGAAACAAACCAATGAAATAAGGAGAATACATAACATATTTATCTAAATCATCCTGTTTCGTTGTTGTTTGATTAGAATGTGCATAAAAAGAATAGGCTAAAACAAAAAGAAACAGAATAGCAAAATAGTCAATTGCTTTCATGAGTTTTTTATTATTAACCAATTTTTTAGCAAAAATTAAAGTAAAATAAATCACAAAAACCTCAACAGAAATAACGCCAAACAAATAAGAAATCAAACTATTTATTCCAAATTTCGAATAAATTTCGAAGCCAATAATATTCAAATACCCAAGCGGAATTGAGCCAATAAAACTTACTAGAAAACCTACAAAGATATTTTTAAGAGTTTTCATTCTATTAAAAATTTACAATTCTGGTACTTTGTTCTAAATGCAAACGATATTCTTTCATCCCTTCTTTGTGTGTCAAATACGGAATTCCTTTTTTATGATTACGCACACTTATTTCATACATAAAAGTAATATGTCGGGCGAGTTCTTTCCACGCAAATAGCAAAGAATGTTTAGGATCGTAAATATGTGTAGGTTCACTTCCGGCACCATTCAATTCAACGATAGAAAAGTTTTTTCCTTGTTCTAATTCTTGCAAAGTATTGTACATAACATCCAATCTTCCAAAATAAAAACCTGGAATTTGCAAACACATTTCATCTACGGTTTCAGTCAATTTTGGAGTTATCCAGTGGCTTCCATCTATAAATTTCGCACCACGCGCATGATTTCCGTAAGGAACCAAGTTTAGTTTTTCTCTTTTTGGAAGAATATCTGATAATTTATTTCCATATTCTTGCTTCAATACCTTCAATTGCAATTCGTATCTCGGGTTTTCTTTGATCAATTCTTCAATCGTTGAAAATCCATCGCCTGTAATAATCAGAAATTCTTTGGAAACTATCCCTGTTATTCTGCCTGCTTTTTCATCAGGATAACGGACGTAAAAAATGCCAACTTCATTTTCGTAAGGAATTAAATCCTGAATTACATAATCAAAATTTGCCTTTTCAGCGTATCTTTTTAAGTCGGCAACAGTGTAAATTTTCTTGACTCCGGAACCACGCAAACCAATATCAGGTTTTGCAATCAATGGATATTTTATTTCCGCCTCTTCAATAATTTCTTCTATTTCCTCTAGTGAAGTTCCTTCTTTTATGAATTCGGTTTTTGGATAATATTGCTGTGGAATTAAATCGTAAATCGCTTTTTTAGACTCCATGATAAATCCACCATTTTTTATAGTTGGATTAGCCGCGTTGAAGAAAAAAATCGATTTTGCTTTAAGCGAATAAAATGCCCAAAGGAAATAAATTGGAATATAAACAATCTGAAAAGGCCAATATTCCCAATGCGTAATCTTATGAAAAAGTAATTTCAATTGAGGAAATTTTAAATAGTGATAAATGAGGTCATAGAATCTTGTTGATGAATCAAATCATAATGCAATATAGCGACTTTATTTTTTTCGATTACAGATTGAGTGATGCTCAAGGTTTTCATTTCGTCATTTCGATTAATCACCAATCCGTTCTCTTGATTCTCCTGTTCAGTATATCTATGAAAGTGAAGCATTTCTGTTTGTGAAATGCTAGAATTTGTTTCTAAAAAAGTATAAAACCAATTGGAGCGTTTTTCCCTAATTTCTTTCGAATACAAAGTAGACGACGACCAAACATGATTTTTATGAATGTCTAACGGCGTAGTTTCTTTCTGAATTCCATTCCATCGCAATTGAAATAGTTCCATATTTTGGAATAAAACCAACGTAAAAGGTTCTATGTTTTCCAAATCAATTTCTTCCCAGAAATCCTTTGGCGAAAAGCTACTAATAATATCCAAAACAATCAAACCACGACTTTTTCTGTAAGGTAATTCAACTTTGTGTTTTTCATCGGCACCATTTAATAAAACTAAAACAGTTCCATTTGCATCAAAAACAAACCAACTTCCTCCGGCTTTTGGATCTTTTGGAAAAATGACATTTTTACCGTTTATGTTATAATCTCTGGGTGGTATTGCAGAAGGTCTAATTGTTTTTTCATCTCGATTTGAGGTAATGATAAAGGTACCATTGACATTTACAAAACTTACTGTGCACATTGATTCCGATATTCGATTGTAGAACGGGCGACTCCAAAATTTTCATCAATATTTACATTTTCAAATTTCAAAATAACTACTTTTATCAGTGCTTGATGATGAATACAATGCTCTAAATTATATAACAATTCTCTAAAATAATTACTCTGAATTCTAATTTCCTCACCATCAATAATTTGTTGTAAATCGATGTTTTTATTCTCTTTTTCAAGATTATTTTTAATTTCCAAAATTTGATGAATCGCATAATTTATATCCGTTTGAATTAATATATTACGTTTTCTTTTATCGTAATTCACAATCCCTAAATCATATTGATTTTGAAGACACTGAAACATCTCTATAATGTGCCTCGAGTGCTCCCCGATAGTAGCATTACTCAATTCAGCGAATGGATTTACGTACTCTTTTTGGGATAACTGATTTAGCAAGTGAATCAATTCATTTAAGCTATTATTTATTGAAGGTATCAGCATATTACAATTTTAATTTTAACAAATTTTATATTCCCTTTTTTTAAAAGAAAAATCCTTGTCACATTAGAAGTAAATGTATTAAAAAAACGATTTAAAAAACAAAACCCTTTTCAATCGAAATTGAAAAGGGTTTTAACATATATAAAATTTTAGTTAAGAAACTAGCGTTCTTGAAATTACAATACGTTGGATCTCTGAAGTCCCTTCATAAATCTGTGTGATTTTTGCATCACGCATCATTCGTTCCACATGATATTCAGCTACATAACCATTACCTCCATGAATTTGAACTGCTTCAATAGTAGTATCCATTGCGGTTTGCGAAGCAAATAATTTTGCCATAGCTCCAGATTGAGAAATATCCATTCCTAAATCTTTTTCAGAGGCCGCTTTAAAACACAACATTTTAGCTGCCATAATTTGAGTTGCCATATCGGCTAATTTAAAAGCAATTGCTTGGTGTTTAAAAATTTCTTTTCCAAAAGCTTTACGTTCTTGAGAATATTTCAATGCTAATTCATACGCACCGGTAGCAATTCCTAATGCTTGAGAAGCAATTCCTATTCTTCCACCGTTTAATACACTCATTGCAAAATTAAATCCAAATCCGTCTTCTCCTATTCGGTTTTCTTTAGGTACTTTAACGTCACTAAACATTAGAGAATGCGTATCCGATCCACGAATTCCCATTTTCTTTTCTTTTGGTCCAATATCAAATCCGTCCCAACCTTTCTCAACTATAAAGGCATTAATTCCTTTATGTCCTTTCTCAACGTCTGTTTGTGCAATTACGATGTAAGTAGATGCTGACGAACCATTAGTAATCCAGTTTTTGGTGCCATTCAATAAGTAATGATCGCCTTTGTCAACAGCGGTAGTTTTTTGTGAAGTCGCATCAGATCCAGCTTCTGGTTCTGACAGACAAAAAGCTCCAATTATCTCTCCTTTAGCAAGAGGAACTAAATACTTCATTTTTTGTTCTTCGTTACAATACTTTTCTATTCCAGCACAAACCAATGAATTATTAACTGACATAATAACTGCAGATGAGGCATCAACTTTTGCAATTTCAGTAATTGCTAAAACATAAGAAACACTATCCAATCCTGAACCACCATATTTAGGATCGACCATCATTCCTAAAAAACCAAGTTCTGCCATTTTTTTGACTTGCTCTGTTGGGAATTTAGAGTATTCATCTCTTTCGATTACTCCTGACAGCAATTCGTTTTGAGCAAAATCTCTAGCGGCTTGTTGAATCATTAACTGCTCTTCGGTTAGATTAAAATCCATAATTATATAAAATAAAATGTTGTGAATTATTTAAAAAAAGTAGGCAAAGATACTTTTTTCTTGTGAATTTATCAATTTTGATTCGTAAATTTGGGGGATGAAAGCAGAATACTATAACGTTATCGGAGTAATGTCAGGAACATCACTAGACGGAGTCGATTTAGCTCATATTCAATTTAAGATAGAGAACGAAAAATGGTCCTTTGAAATAATTGAAAGTGAAACCGTTAGCTATAGTTTAGACTGGATTAATAGTCTAAAAACTGCCGTGCACTTCTCCACAAACGAATTGGATGATTTAAACCAAAAATACACCCAACTCCTTGCTACTACCATATCTAATTTCATTAAAAACCACAATATCGAAAACCTCGATGCTGTTTGTTCGCATGGCCATACCGTTTTACACCAACCGGAAAAAGGTTTTACACTACAAATTGGCAATTTGCCCGAAATCTCATCCTTGATTAACCAAACTGTAGTTTGTGATTTTAGGGTTCAGGATGTTCAATTAGGAGGACAAGGCGCACCTTTGGTTCCGATAGGTGACCGAATATTATTTTATGAATACGATTATTGCATGAATTTAGGTGGTTTTTCAAATGTCTCATTTGAAGAAAATGGTAAACGAATTGCTTTTGATATTTCGCCAGTAAATACTGTTTTAAATTTTTATGCCAACCAATTGGGACTGGATTACGATGACAAAGGCAATATTTCAAGAACCGGAATTTGCAACGAAAATTTACTGAATGAACTAAACGTTTTGGATTTCTACCAAAAAAAACATCCAAAATCATTGGGTATTGAATTTGTTATAGATTCCGTTTTACCAATAATTGAAAGCTATAAAATTACTACGGCAGACAAATTAAGAACTTTTGCTGAACATGTCGCAACACAAATCGCAGCGGCTTTACCTACTAAAAAAGGAAACTTTTTTATAACTGGTGGTGGTGCCTACAATGATTTCCTTATAGCAAGAATTCAATATTATTTACCGGAAATGAAAATTATAATTCCAGAAAAAAAAATATTGGAATTCAAAGAAGCTTTAATATTTGCTTTGCTTGGTGTATTGAAATTACGTGGAGAAATCAATGTTTTGAGCAGCGTAACTGGAGCAAAAATGGACCACAGTACCGGAAATATCTATATCCAAAAATAATTTTTTAAATACATAATTCGCATTATTCTATTTTTTATATTTGTCCAAATTAAACATATCGCAATAAATGAAAGATTTATTAAAGAAATTCGAAAATAAGGAACCCGAAATCATTTTTAACTGGAAAGACCCTGAAACTGAAGCTGAAGGATGGACAGTCATCAACTCTCTTCGAGGTGGTGCCGCCGGCGGTGGAACTCGCATGAGAAAAGGATTGGATATGAATGAGGTTTTGTCATTGGCAAAAACAATGGAAGTAAAATTTTCGGTTTCAGGACCTGCCATTGGTGGCGCTAAATCTGGAATTAATTTTGATCCAAATGATCCAAGAAAAAAAGGCGTTTTACAACGTTGGTACAAAGCGATATCTCCATTATTGAAAAGTTATTACGGAACTGGCGGTGATTTGAATGTAGATGAAATTCACGAAGTGATTCCAATGACGGAAGAATGTGGTGTTTGGCACCCTCAAGAAGGTGTTTTTAATGGTCATTTTAAACCTACCGAAGCCGATAAAATTAATAGAATTGGTCAGTTGCGTCAAGGTGTGGTTAAAGTAATTGAAAACCCAAAATTCTCACCAGATGTTTCCAGAAAATATACAATTGCCGATATGATTACTGGTTTTGGCGTTGCCGAAGCAGTTCGTAATTATTATACTATTTATGGTGGTGATGTAAAAGGTAAGAAAGCAATTGTTCAAGGTTTTGGAAATGTAGGATCAGCCGCTGCTTTTTATTTAGCAGATATGGGAGCAAAAGTAATTGGTATCATTGATAGAGACGGTGGATTAATCAACGAAGATGGTTTTACTTTTGAAGAAATAAAAGCATTATTCCTTGCCAAAGACGGAAACAAACTTGTTGCTGAGAATATAATTCCTTTTGAAGAAATCAATCAAAAAATATGGACAATAGGTGCTGAAATATTTACTCCTTGTGCTGCTTCCCGCTTAGTTGCTCAATCTCAAATTGACAGTTTAATTGCCAATGGTCTTGAAGTAATTTCGTGCGGTGCCAATGTACCATTTGCAGATAAAGAAATCTTTTTTGGACCAATTATGGAGAATGTAGATCACAAAGTAAGTTTAATTCCTGATTTTATTTCTAACTGTGGTATGGCAAGAGTATTTGCTTATTTTATGGAAAAGAAAGTACAAATGACCGATGAAGCTATCTTTCAAGATACATCGGCAACGATAAGAAATGCGATTGAAAAAGCGTATAACTTGAACCCATCAAAAACAAATATTAGTGCCACTGCCTTTGAAATTGCATTGAAGCAATTGACTTAAAAAATAGAAACATTACCATTTTAATACTTATTATTACTCGGATTAAACAGATTTCCAATATCTGTCTAATCCGAGTTTTTTTTACTTTAAATAGCACTATTAATTTTAACAACGGATTACCTTTTCTCTGTTGGCAATTTTTAGTACATTTCAACGTTTTTTATTCATACACTTTTTAAATATTAAAATACCGATGAGTTCCACCATTTCTTCAGATCAAAAGAAATCATTAGCAATATCTTTACTTTTATATGCGACTTTGCTGCTAATTTTGTTTTTCATCCGTTTTTGGCCTCCAGCCAACATGGCGGAATTAGCTGGTGGTGGCGGTGGTGGCGGTGGTGGCGGAGTTACTGTAAATTTTGGCGATAGTGATTTAGGCTCAGGAGCGAATTATAAGAGTGAAGTTTTACAAGTAAAAAACCAAAGCAAACAAGTTCCTGTAAAAGCAACTCCTGATGAAGCTATACTATCACAGGAAAACACAACGGAAGAAAGTGTTGTGATCCCTCAAAAAGAAAAGACTAAAAAAACCATCGTACCGGTAAAAGAAATAACAAAACCAGTTGTAGTAAAACCTAAAGTTTCCAGTAATACAAATGACGCCTTATCCAGTATTCTAAAAGGATCTAATAAAGGTGGTGATGGCGATGACAAAGCAGCCGGAAATAAAGGGAAATCAAACGGAAGTTTAAGTTCTAATGGCTATTATGGAACTGGAGGTTCCGGTGGAGGAACAGGTGGAGGAAATGGCACTGGAAACGGGATAGGAACTGGAAGCGGATATGGTTCCGGAAGTGGCGGAGGATCCGGAAGTGGTTCGGGTGGCGGTACTGGTTATTCATTAGGAAATAGAAAAGCGGTTTCTAAACCTGCTCCAAAATATACTTGTAACGAACAAGGCAAAGTTGTAGTAGAAGTTTCCGTTGATAGAAATGGAAAAACAATAAATGCAGTTGCGGGAATAAAAGGAACAACCAATACGGCAAATTGTTTATTAGAACAAGCAAAAATCGCTGCTATGAATACGAAATGGGATGCCAGCAGTGATGCTCCGGAAAAACAAGTTGGAAAAATAGTGTACAATTTCAATTTGAATTAAAAGCTACATAACGTAAGAAATTAAAATAAAAAAAATGCCTCAAATTATCGAGGCATTTTTTATTTATTTTCGCTCAGCTTAATTTCTTCAGATGATTCTGGAAACCAATTAATTTGTTATTTATAAGTGCCAATTTTATTTTTCCGTCGACTAATATTGTAGTATCGGACCTTGTTTCATATTTCCCCCATAAATTCGACTTATGTTTTCGGAATCGGAAATCAAAAAATTATCTGATGTATTTGATAACCTAATTTCCAAATCTTTATTTGCAATTTTGAAATAATACGCTTTATTATTTCTTTCTTGATAATCTAAAAACCACAAACTCCACATAACATAAAATATTATTAGAGAAATTATTGAGTTTACAAAAAACAACTTTGTAATTTCTTTTTTAAAAAAATTTAAAACAGGTGCAACAACAATATTTAAAAGAAATAAGATCGGAATTATTAAAACTAGAGCAATTGAAACACTAGAATCAGGTTTCATATCATAAATAAATAATCCTACAAAACAGTTTGAAGGATTAAAAATCCTATCTAATATATTATAAATTTCTTTTTAGAAATCATTTTTATTTCGGACTTGTGGCAATCACAAACTTCAGATTATTTTTTACTCCTATTTGCAACACATCAACTAGGTCTTGCACTTGTAAATTGAATGGGATTCTAACAACAACGGTTTGATCCTTTTGACTATTCATTTTAGACATTAAAGTCGCTTCTAATTCCTCAAATGTTACAGGTTGCTTGTCGATGTAGAATTTCTTGTCTTCTGTAACGGACAAACTGATGTATTGCTTATTCGTTTTCTCGTTAGCTTTTGCTTTTGGCAATGTCATTTTTATAACATTAGGATTCGCTAAAGTGGATATAATTAGAAAAAACAACAACAAGAAAAACATGATATCGCTCAATGATGAAGTAGCCACTTCGGCATGAAATCTTCTTTTTCGTTTTATAGACATGTTACGATCTTTGAATAATATTTACGAATTCCAGTATTTGTTTTTGAATTTTTAAAGCAAAATTATCAATCTTCCCATTTAAAAGATGATAAGCACTGTATGCAATAATGCCAACTAACAACCCAGAACCACTACTGATCATTTTCTCGTATAACCCTCCAGAAATATTACCAATACTTATGTTTTCAGTAACCGAAATACTATAAAATATTTTTATTACTCCAGAAATAGTTCCAATAAATCCTAATGTAGGGGCAATACCGGCGATAAGCCCTAATTGACCTAAATGTTTCTCCATTTCTCCAATTTCAATGTCGGCAGCGCGATCCATATTAGATTCTATCTCACTGATTGGTCTGCCAATTACAAGGACTCCCTCTTTAATAATGTTACCGGAAGCCGTGTTGCTCCTTTCAGCGATTGATCGTGCCAATTCCAAATTACCTGAATTTAGATTATCTCTGACATCTAACATCAATCGGTGATCAATTTTAGATGCTTTATTAATATACAATGTACGTTCTATGATTAGATAAAAAGTGTAAAATAATAGAATTGAAATTGGGATTAAAAAGAATCCTCCTTTTAAAATAAATTCTAAAACAGATATTTCGGTATTTGGGGCAATTTTCTCGATAACTACGTTTGAAGCAGCATTAGCAATGGTGTCAGCCTGTAATTGTATAAAATTAAACATATATTATTATTATTATTTTTTACTCATTAATTCTAAAAATTATATCAATTTTGCACTAAAGATACTTTTCGATGTAATATTAAACTAAAAAAATCGGAAAATATTTTAATGCACTACAATTTTATAAAAAAATGGACTATCAAGAAACTATAAATTGGATGTTTAATCAACTACCGATGTACCAACTTCAGGGCGCTTCGGCCTATAAAAAAGATTTAACCAATACTCATTTACTCATAGATCATCTTGACAATCCTCAGGAAAAAATTAAATGTATTCATGTTGCAGGGACCAACGGAAAAGGTTCGACCTCGCACATGCTGGCTTCGATACTTCAAGAAGCAGGATATAAAGTGGGATTATACACTTCTCCTCACCTGAAAGATTTCCGGGAGCGCATCAAAATTAACGGCCCCGACGCTTCGGGAGAAATTTCTGAAGAATTTGTTTCTGACTTTATCAATAAACACAAGGCTTTTTTTGAAGCAAACGACATGAGTTTCTTTGAAATGACCGTTGGATTGGCTTTCGATTATTTTGCAAAAGAAAAAGTTGACATCGCCATCATCGAAGTTGGAATGGGCGGAAGATTAGACGCAACCAATATCATTATGCCACTTGTCTCCGTGATTACTAATATTGGATTAGATCACACTCCGTTTTTAGGAAACACACTTGATGCTATTGCTTTTGAAAAAGCGGGAATTATAAAGCCAATCATTCCTGTAGTGATTGGAGAATACACTCCAGAAACGAAAGTTGTTTTTTTGGCTAAAGCCAAAGAATGCCATTCAGAAATTTATTTTGCTTCGGATTTGATTTCAGAAAACTATCCTTCTGATTTAATTGGTGATTATCAAATGCACAATAAAAAGACGGTTTTACAGACTATTGCCATTTTAAACGAACAAAAAGAATTTAAAATTACCACCGAAAATATAAAATCCGGATTATTACACGTGGTAAAAAATACAGGTTTACAAGGCAGATGGCAACAATTAGGTAAATTCCCGAAAGTTATTTGCGATACGGCACACAACAAGAATGGACTGGAAATTGTTTTGAAACAAATACAAAAAGAAGAATTTGATGATTTACATATCATATTAGGTGTAGTAAACGACAAAGATTTGGATGAAATTCTACCCTTATTTCCTAAAAATGCACTTTATTATTTCTGTAAACCAAACATTCCTCGTGGTCTGGAGGCTTCCATTTTAGAGAAAAAAGCAATTATATTCGGTCTAAAAGGGGAAGTATATAATTCTGTAACAGCTGCTTATCAAAAAGCAAAACAGAACGCTGCAAAATCGGACCTTATCTTCATTGGCGGAAGCACCTTTGTTGTTGCAGAAATTTTATAATTTTTTTTATTTTTTACTTGCAAATCTAGAAAAGTGCTGTATATTTGCACACGCAATAACAGCAACGAAAGTTACTAAATTGTAATAGGGCGATTAGCTCAGCTGGTTCAGAGCACCTCGTTTACACCGAGGGGGTCGGGGGTTCGAACCCCTCATCGCCCACAAAAACTCCATTAGAAATAATGGAGTTTTTTTATGCCTTTATTTTAAAAACTTTATTGTTAACACATAAACCATTGATGTAAAACGGGCTAAATTAATATAATGCGATTGGCGCAGCAAGGCAACTTTTAGGAATGTCAAACGATTCAACCAAAGAAACCGCATCCGGTCTGATTTCCCAGCAAAGTTGATTCACCATCTTACGGATCGCTTTCGTCTTTACCCCTTCCATATAACCATCTTCAAGATACCAACCTTTATTTCTTTCAATTTGTGAAAGCGCATACAATTGGCACAATTTCAATAGTATTTCTTTACACTTTTTATCCTTAATGGATTGTATCGCTCTTTGAAATTGCTCGAGGACAATTCTTTCGAGATAGGCTTGAGAAACATCAATCATCTGGTGCTGTACTACATTGAATGCATCATAGGGTTCAAGCCCACTATCAATCAGCTTTTTGAGCCGCTTCGCTGCAGAAGCCTGTGTTGTTTTTTCCCTATACTCGAAGGCATTTAAATGAAACTAGTCGTCGAGTAAATGTTCATCATCTGTTTTTCGGGTTGCAATCGGATTTTTTTCAGAAATTGCGGTTTTAGTATTCTCATAAACGTAATTAATTATTCCCATTGCATCCATTTCACCAAATGATTTACGGAATTCCGACAGGCGATTTTTGGCTACCAATTGCATTAATACGGTATTGTCACCTTCAAAAGTGGTATAAATCTCAGTATCATTTTTTAAGGCATCTATCCGGTTTTCGGACAAATATCCTTTGCCACCACAGGCTTCGCGACATTCCTGCAATGTATCTCTGGTACTCCATGTTGAATAAGCTTTCATGCCAGCGGCAAGAGCTTCGATTTCCTGCATTTCACATTCATTTTTATTAATGAAACGATTAGTAAGATACTGCAACGCAAAATGAACCGCGTAAGTCTTTGCCAACAATGGAATTAATCGACGTTGGTGCATACGGTAATTTAAAATCGGCACTTCCGAACCGCCTTCAGGCCCAAATTGTCTTCGCTTGTCGCTGTATAATATTGCTATTGTCAATCCTGATTTGGCTGCAGCCAATGCAGAACGCGGAATTCCAATCCTGCCGCCTACCAAGGTTCCAAGCATAGTAAAAAACCGTCGGTTATCACTTGGAATAGGACTTTCAAATTCCCCGCTTTCATTTATTGAAGCAAAACGGTCTAGCATATTTTCTTTTGGAACGACAACCTTTTCAAAACGGATCGTTCCGTTATCAACACCATTAAGCCCCATTTTAAGTCCGCAATCACCAATAGTAATACCTTTTAGTATATTACCGTTTGTAGCACGCAACGGAACTATAAACGCATTAATGCCATAATCATTACCACCGATCATTAATTTGGCAAAAACTGTAGCCATCTGACCGTGATTTGCAGCGTTCCCAATGTATTCCTTCTGCGCATTTTCATTCGGTGTGTGAATAGTAAATGTTTGGTCATCGTGATTGTAGGTCGCCATCGTTTCAAGTCCTTTGACATTCGAACCGTGATTGGTTTCAGTCATTGCAAAACAACCGGTTAATTTTAGTGAACCAATATCTTTCAAGTATTTTATGTAATGTTTTTCTGTACCAAGCGATTGAATGCTCATACCCCAAAGCCCAAATTGGACTCCAAATTTGATCACCAAGCTTAAATCATGATAACTTAATGTTTCCATGATGGCAAAATAATCAGCCAAATTTCCTCCCCCACCATATTGCTTTGGATAGGCCATATTCCCTAAGTTTTCTTCAGCCAGAATTTTACACCAATCATATACTTTTTCACGATAGACATCAGTGTCGGTCGAAGTTTCATAGGCAAATTCCGGACGGCTGATCACTGACTTTACCTTCTTGATTATTGCAGCCTCTTTCCCATCCAGAATCTGTGTCAGTATTTCGGTATCAAATCTCTTGACTGTCTTATAATTTGAAGTAAAAATGACTGCAGTCTTTTTAAAATCCCCTATAACTTCTTCCCCCAAAATTCCGAGGTCATTTTCAAGTTCTACAAATGCCGGTCGCAAGTCTACAACAGTTTTGTCGTTTTCAGAAAGTATTATCGAAATATCAAAAATGCACTTCACTGAAGGTTTATCTTGAATAATTTTCTCTATTTCAGATTTCCAATGGACAAGCTGTTCCCGTGACGGAGGTGCTAAAACATTCACTTTCGAAAAAAGTAATTCTTTCTCCTTTTCGGAAAGCCAATTCTGTGAACCAATAAACTCTTGTAAAGTCAAAAACTCTTTTTGTGTCAAAAGATCATCTGACCAAACAATATAAAAAAGAGGAATAAAAGCCCTAAGTTTTGGATTCTTCATAGTATTTTGCATTTTTTAACGTTAGTTAAGTTAGTTCATTTTAATGACTAAAGTTACGGGATAAGGTCATAATTGTAAATTATTTATGAGTAACAATTCCTGTAACCCCACTAAAACAGTCATAAAACACTTCACAAACCGTTGTGAATGAACCAAAAAAAATCCATTATTTCTAATGGATTTTTTTTCTTTTTAAAACTGCAACTATTTTCAGGATAAAAACTGGATAATATATTGCTTTTCTTAATTCATTAATTCAAAACTGTCTCGTAATCGAATATCCGCAGAAGAGGAACCAATCATTATATCAAAATCTCCCGGCTCAGCAATCCATTGCAAATTGGCGTTGTAAAAAGACAATTTTTCTTTGTTTATAATAAATTTGACCGTTTTAGTTTCTCCAGAATTCAGTTTTATTTTTTGAAAATCTTTTAGTTCAATAATTGGTCTCACTACTGAACCTACTTTGTCTCTCAAATACAGCTGAACTACTTCTTCTCCTGCCACTTTTCCTGAATTGGTTACCGTTAAGGATACCTCTATCTTTTCAGTGCTTTTAATTTTATTTTTGGATAACTTCAAATTTGAATATTCGAAAGAAGTATAACTCAATCCATATCCAAAAGGAAATTTAGGACTGTTTTTTAAGTCTGTATATGCAGAAACGTAGTTTGATTCATTATCATTTTTCGCTGGTCTTCCCGTATTAAAATGATTGTAATAAATCGGAATCTGTCCTTCTTCCCTTGGAAAAGACATTGGTAATTTCCCTGAAGGATTGTAATCCCCAAACAAAACATCGGCAATGGCATTTCCTGCTTCACTTCCTAACCACCAAGTGTAAAGAATTGCAGGAACATTATCAGCAGTCCAATTAAAAATAAGTGGTCTTCCTGCGTTGATTAAAACCACAACCGGTTTTCCAGTTGCTTGAATCGCTTTTATCAACTCTTCCTGAACGCCCGGCAAACGAAGATTACTACGACTTTTAGCTTCACCGCTCATATCCCTTTTTTCGCCAATACTTAAAATCACTATATCCGCTTGATTAGCAATTGCGATTGCTTCGGCAAAACCATCTTTGTTATCGCCTTCAATTTCACAACCTTTGGCGTAAAGTAATTTGGCCGTATTTCCTACTTTATTCTGTAAACCTTCCCATTGTGAAATAACGTATTTATCATAATCCACTTCTGGCAATTCTACGGACCAAAAACCCATGTTTTGCTTGCGTTCTTTAACCAAAGGACCAATAGAAGCAATTGTCTTTGTTTGTTTTGAAATTGGCAAAATGCTTTTCTCCCTCCCCGGCGGACTAACATTCTTCAACAATACGATACTTTTTGCTGCAATTTCTCGCGCTACTTTTCTATATTCCAGATTGTTTAGTTCTTTTTGTTCTCTTTCCGGATTTGAGTATTTATAAGGGTCTTCGAACAATCCTAATTCAAATTTCTTGCGTAAAATTCTTTTTACCGCATCATCAATAAGCGCAATTGAGACCTTTTTTTCTTTTACCAATTGTGCCAAATTATATCGATACGCATTGCTTTCCATATCCATATCACTTCCTGCCGTTATAGCAGCTAATGCTGCTTCTTTACTGTCACTTACATATCCGTGATTAATCATTTCGCCTATTGAGCCCCAATCGGAAACGACGAAACCTTTAAAATTCCATTTCCCTTTCAAGATGTCTCTTTGCAAATATTTATTTCCTGTTGCCGGAATTCCATTAAGGTCATTGAATGAGTTCATAAATGTTGCAGCCCCAGCATCCAAAGCAGCTTTGAAAGGTGGTAAATACGTTTCCCAAAGCATTCTTTCACTCATATCAACCGAGTTATAATCTCTCCCGCCAACAGCAGCTCCATAAGCCGCAAAATGTTTCACGCAAGCCATTACAGAGTTAAGATCACCTAATTTTCCTTGAAAACCTTTCACTCTTGCATAAGCAATTTTTGAACCTAAATAGGTGTCTTCCCCTGCGCCTTCCATCACTCTTCCCCAACGCGGATCACGCGCAATGTCCACCATTGGCGCAAAAGTCCAATGAATTCCACTTGCCGATGCTTCGGTTGCAGCAATTCTTGCCGAAAGTTCCATCGCATCTAAATCCCAACTTGCGGCTTCCGCTAATGGAATTGGAAAAGTAGTTTTATATCCATGAATGACATCCTGACCAAAGAGTAAAGGAATTTTTAATCGGGATTGCATCGCTAATTCTTGGTATTGTCTCGTGTATTGCGTTCCCAAAACATTCAACATAGAACCAATTAAACCTGCTTTAATTTCAGATTGTTTATTAGGATTTATGGTTATGGGTCCAGTCGCTGCATTATCTCCCGTATATTGATTTAATTGTCCAATTTTCTCTTCAAGAGTCATTCGCTTCAGCAAAGCGTCTACATTTTGTTCAATCGTTTTTTGTTGAGAAAACGCCATAAAGCAGGTCAATAAAAGTGCTGTTGTTACTATTTTTTTCATTCTAAGTGCAATATTATTTTTATAATCAAATTCATTTATTCCATAATCCAAAGAGTAGGAAATGGTGTTTTATCTTTTTAACTTACTTGGACTTTTGAATTCCAAATAATTCAAGTTGAAATTTCCTTTTTCGAAATAAACTTTGATTTTATTCGTTCCTTGTTTTAAAACCACATTTTTCAAAGTGATCGTTTGCCAATTATTTTTTCCTCCAGAAGACGGAACGGTAATGGTTTCAGAAATTTTTCCGTTTTCATCTTTAAGAAAAAGCTTCCCTCCGGCTACCTCACTTGAATACCGAATAGCAACATCAAAAGTAGTTTTAGATTTTACCTCAACTGTGTATTGCAACCATTCTCCTTCCTCGATAAACGCAACATGAAAGCCATTAGTGATTTTATCATTACATGATTCAATGTCTACACCATCATTTCTCATTGCGCCACCTTTATTCCATTTGGTAAATTTAGTTCCATCATAATTAGCGATATCCTTATCCAAATAAGCGAATCTGTTTTGTCCTAAATCATATTCTGTTGCGAATACTTTCTCAGGCAAAGAATGGTTTTTGTATTTTTTAGTATCGGTTGTTTGCACTTGTCTAAACATTGCATCGATAACATCATATCTGATAGTCAGATTTTTCATTTTATAGTTTTCGGCAATCTGCATTAATGCTTTTTTTGCAAAAGCTACGGTTGGCTTTTTTCCTTTGGCCGTCCAATATTTTAATAATTGCTCATATTCCGGTGCTTTTGTAACCGAAGTTACCCCAGCTAAATTTTCAATTTTTTTCATTGGCCAAAAAGCCCAACCTATATTATTGGATTCTACCAAAGAGATTGCTTCTTTAAACCAGACATTTGAATTTTCACCACTTTCACCCAACCAAATTGGCACATTATATTGCGTTCTAAAATTTAGCATATTTTGTATAGAAGCCACATCATTATCGTTCCAGTATTTGTGGAAACTCAACGCCATATTATCATCCCAAAGCGGAAACATCCCATTGTAATTATTACCCCAGCAATTCCCCTCTATAAAAATCAAATGATTGGTATCTACTTCTCTTATGGTTTCAGTAATTCTCACCTGCAACGCTCTTAAAGGTGCGTTCGACTTTTCATCACAGCCATTTTGATTCGTTCCGGTAAAATTCCAATTGGGTTCATTGATGATATCATAGGCTCCAACCCAAGGATTGTCTTTATAACGTAACGCTAACTTTTTCCAAAGCGCCACCATCTTATCCTGATTTGCTGGATTTTCCCAAAGAGACGGTTTTGAATCATCATAATCAGATATATTGCCATCTTTCCCTTGACCTCCAGGAGTCGCATGTAAATCTAAAATCAAATATATTTTATTGGCAGTACACCATTTCAATAAATCATCCGTCATTTTGAAACCTTCTTCCAACCAAGTATCCTGGCCTGAAACGGTTTCTTTTTCAATAGGCAATGTGTACAAATTGAAATGCATGGGCAATCGAATGGAGTTGAACCCCCAAGCCGCCAATGAATCTATATCTCTTTTTGTAATTCCGTTTGCTTTATAGGCATCATAAAACTTCACAGTGTTTTTAGAACCAATTAGATCCGTAATCTTTTGTTTTATTGCATGTTGCGAACCTGCAAACGAACCAGTTTGGAGCATGTATCCTTCCTGAACCATCCATCCGCCTAATCCCAAACCGCGTAACACAATGTTCTGTCCATTTCCATCGACAATTTTTTGTCCATTTCTATGTAAAAACCCTTGTCCAAACGAAGGAACTGATAAAGAAATAAGAAATATTAAAACTATTTTTTTCATAAGAAGATTTTTAAATAAAACGTTACAGCATTAATAAACTAAAGTTTGAATAGCATGAGGCAGAATATAAATTTCTGTTGCTTTTGTTCCAATACATAAATTATACTTTAGCTTCTTATCTGTTTTATTCATAACCACCGTTACTGCTTTACCATCTTGATTTAAAAAAGAAGTAGTTAGTAAATAGCTTTGACTGGAAACACTACTTATTCTTTTTGCGCTTTTACCAATAAATTTAGAAAAATGACCAATAAAATAATAGGAAGGCGTATAGATTAATTCCCCAGTTATTGTGTTACCATGTATCGGAGAAAAACAAAAATTACCTACATGATTTGGCCCTCCATTTTCATCCAAAAGAATATTCCAATCTGTCCAGCCTACTGTTCCGTTATTAAAGTCATGAATCATGGATTCTCCATATCGTTCCCCATTTGCCCAAAGCTGTAATTTTTTAAAATCAAATTTCTCAACGCAACCTTCCGTGAAGATCAAGTTTTTATCAGGATACATTTCGTTGACTTTTCCAACATTTTCAAACATAGAAGCTCCGCCGCTCCAGCTTTCATACCAATGAAAACCAATTCCCCAAACATATTTATTTGCTTGCGGATCATCTAAAATCGTGCTCGCTCTCTGAGTCAGTAAATCTCTGTTGTGATCCCAAACCGTAATTTTTTTATCACCAAGTCCTGCTTTTTTCAATGTTGGCCCTAAATAATTTTTTAAGAAATCACGTTCTTCTTCAGCAGTATAAATACAAGATTCCCATGTTTGTTTAGCCATTGGCTCATTTTGAATCGTTAATCCCCAAACTGGAATTCCCTCTTTTTGATAGCTATTAATAAATTTTACATAATAATTAGCCCAAGACTGATAAAATTCAGGCAATAATCTACCACCCTTCAACATATTTTTAGTATCCTTCATGAAAGCTGGTGGACTCCATGGACTTACATATAATGTAGCCTTTCCTCCTGCTGTTGCAATTGCTTTTTTTATTAATGGAATTCTGAATTCTTTATCATGCTCAATACTGAAACTCTTTAGCGCCGCGTCACCTTCATCTATATAAGTGTAACTTCCTGAACTAAAATCACAGCTATGAATATTCGTTCTTATTATTGAATACCCAATTCCTTTTTCTTTATCATAATAAGCCTCTAGGAATTCTTTCTGATTTTCTTTAGTTAATTTCGCAAAAACCTCAGCGCTTGCATCTGTTATTGCCCCGCCGATACCCAAAAATGTCTGAAAGGTTTTACTTGGATTCACAAAAACACATAGTTGCGTTTCTAAAGGCTGTTTTAAATCCGTGAATTGCAAATTATCTGTTTTGTTCAATCTTAAATTTGTACCGTCAGCAGAAGTATAAACAGCAACCGTCCTATCTTTTACAGAAAAAGATGCTGGTTTAGTTTTGTTTTTCTGTTGCGAAATGGCGAAAAAAGACACCGCCAAAAGTGCTGTTGTGATTATTTTTTTCATACTATAAATATTATATTAAAATTGCTATTTTTTACCAAATATATGTTCCTACAGAACCCGCTTCTAAAGAAGTTATCATCCAATTTCCATTGTATTTAATATTGAAAATTTCGGATGTATTTCCATCATTTTCAACAATTAAAACTTTTTTCCCACTTGGTGTTTTAAAAGCCACGTTATTTAAATTACCGCTCAAATTACTTGCAATTCTAACAGAACCAGCCGGAACAAATTTAGAAGCATGGGCAATGATATAATACGCTACATTTCTGGTAAAACTATCATTACTATTTATCGTTATTGCCCCTTTACAAGTAGTGCAGCCCCCCGAAGTATTAGGTCCGAAAGAAGCGTTATTGGCTAAGTTCCATTCCAATGCTGTTTTGCTCCAATTTCGCATAGAACCGATAATTACATTTTTTACATGCCACTTCAAATCGCCTTCAAAACTTCCGGTAGAAGAAGTGTATTGCTCTGTGAAATATAAATTTTTATTGGGGAAAGCATTGTGAACCGTTGACAAAGCGCTTATATCTCCTTCGTATAAGTGAAATGCTGAGCCATCAATAAAAGGATAGGCCAAACCATCGTTTAACACTGCCATCGGATATTCCGGTTTGTTGCAATTATGGTCATATACTACAATTTTGGTCGTCAAATTTGCAGTTTGAAAAGCTGGCCCTAAATGATTTTTTATAAAATCAGCTTGTTGCAAAGCGAGCATTAGCATACTAGGATTATTTCCGGGGTGTAAAGGCTCATTTTGTGGCGTAATCGCATCAATGGTAATTCCTTCCGCTTTCATTTTTTGGATGTATTTTACAAAATACTGCGCATAAACTCCGTAGTACTGCGGTTTCAAACTTCCTCCAACAAAATTATTATTATCTTTCATCCATATTGGCGCAGACCATGGAGCAGCCATAATTTTAATCTTTGGATTGATTGCCAATATTTCTTTCAGCATTTGTATCAAATCACTTTTATCCGGAGCTAAACTGAAATTCTCCAAATTGACATCTGTTTGTCCGCTTGGCAAATCATCATAAGTAAATGGTGCAGCATTCATATCTGAGGCACCAATACTGATTCTTAAATAACTTATTGCAATCGAATTATCATTGGCACCAAACAATTCCTGTAATAATTCTTGCCTTTTTTGTGCATTTAATTGATTAATAACTTGGGCACTTCCTCCGGTTAAAGTATATCCAAATCCATCGACAGTTTGAAAAATATGCGAATCATCAACTTCAATAGTAGCATAATTATTATAGGCTGTACCAAATGATAAAATTGATGTTTGTTTTTGAAGGATTATGGTCTGATTGCCTTTTGTCAACCAAAAATCAACTTCATTTACCGCGACCGGCAGTGTTTGCTTTAAAGTCGGATTCACAGTATCACTAGCCGGAGAACATTTCGACAGTATGACGGATAAGGTTATTAAAATGAAAATTTTCATCGTATTTTTTATAGTGTTCATATTTTATTTATAGTTTATTTCGACATAAACCGGCAAATGATCTGATGGATATCTTAAATCTTTTGAATCACTCAAAATCGCATATTTTTTTACTTTTAAAATACTATTTTTAGTAATAAAAATTTAGTCTATCAATTTGGCCAACGGCTCTTTATGCATAAAATTATTAAATGTTCCGGAAGGACTAAAAGGCTTCTCTTGTGAGACTTCTCTAAAATCATCTATCACTTTTTTTAGTGCTATTATTCTCTCTTCATTTAGTTCTGAATTGAAATCTCCCATGAAAATTATAGGATATCTTTTGGCTTACAATTCCCTTATTTTCGAAAGAATAAGCTGTATTCCTTCGGTTCTTGCGGCTTCCAAATTGTGGTTCAAATACGTGTTAAAAACCCAAAAAAGTTATTTTTTTTTAAACCTTTGAAAAACGAATATTTACAAAATCTGTTGCAAGTAGCATCCCAGCCCTTGGTAATTTTATTCGGTGTTTCAGAGAGCCAAAAGTATTGGTTTCTTTAACTCTAAATCGTTCTTTTTTATAAAAAACGTTGGACGATTCTCCTTGCTCAATTTCGTCAATTCCAATACCAATATTATCACTTTGCAATAATGACGTTGTAATATCAATAACCTAATTGGGTTTTGCTTTTTGCACTCCAAAAATATCCGGTTCGTAAAATTGAATTTGAGAACTGAAATAATCTTTACAATGATTCCAATCATTCTAGCCATTACTGGCAGCATCAAGACGAGTGTTGCAGGTCATTACTTTTAATGTTTAAGCATTTAAGAAGGCACTTATTAGAAGAAAAAGCACAGAATAAATTATTCTTTTTGACTGATTCATTTCTTTATTTTAATTTATTAATCTCCACCAGAGCTTCGATCCAACTTACAAATAGAAGCTCACAATGAAGAACTAACTAACCAAACTTATTAATTGTAAACCCGTACATAATCAACCTCAAAAGTGGAAGAAATAAAATTGGGATCTATACTTCCTCCAAAACCACCACCCATTGCACTATTGATAATCAAGAAAAAATTCTGATTAAAAGGAAAACTAGATGCATTAGAAAATGTATAAAACAATTGATTGTCAACATAAAACTTAATTGACGTAGCGGACCAATCTATACTATAAATATGAAACTCAGTTGCAACATTTGAAATTAGCACCGTTCCAGTATCGGGTGAGTTTCCTGAACGTCCGGGAGAATGAAGGGTTCCATGAATTTTATTTAGTTCGTTGCCAACATGTTCCATCATATCAATTTCTCCACAAGCGGGCCATCCGGCTGTGCTGACATTATTTCCTAACATCCACAACGCAGGCCAAGTTCCACCACCAAAAGGCAGTCTTGCCCTAATTTCTACTCTTCCATATTTAAAAGAGAATTTATCTTTTGAAAGAATCCTGGCAGAAGTATAATTACTTCCGCTGAAGTTTTCTTTTATGGTTTTGATTTTTAAAAATCCATTTTGAATAATTACATTTTCAGTTCGGTTCGTGTAATATTGAGATTCGTTATTCCCCCAACCGCCAGCACCTAAATCATAACCCCATTTTGAACTATCAGGCGCTCCATCGATGTTAAATTCATCGGACCAAACTAGTGAAGATCCCACGAAAACTGTTAATGAAAGTGTTGAAGAAACAAAATGTCCTGAATTGTATGCAGACACATATATAACATAGGTATTTGTCCCTGCTGTTGTATAGGTATAAGTTAAATTCCCATTTGTTAACTCTTTAGTTTCTCCGTTTCCAAGTAAAATTTTATAGGAAGTTGCATTAGTTGCACTAATATTAATATTTACTGTCCCACTACCATCACCATTTGGATTTTGAGCGTTAGACCCATCTAATGTTGCGGAAATTGCAAGATTTGAAGGCACCATTATTGCTACATCTCCAACATTATTATTCCCACTACAGGAAAACAAGTAGAAAAAATTAGCTAAAGCGATAAAAAACAAAATCTTCGAGAATTGATTGTTTTTTGAAAATTGAAGCAAAACATTATTTCCCATCATTTATTTTTTTATGATCAATATTAAAATAAAGCTCAGAACTATCCAATATAGTCCTGAGTTTTATTTTATTCCAATTTATTAGAGTGCTGGTTTTAATTTTAAATACCAAGCATTACCAGTTTCGGTTCCTTGTACTCTTACATACATATAAGTTGAAGTCATCACTAAAATTTCATATTCTTTCTGTACAGCACCATATCCTATAAAAGTAGTAACTCCAGATAATAGAATACTCGTTTGAGTTGATGGTGAATTATTTGACGTTGAAGGCAATGCCGGTGCTCCACTTGAAGAAGGAATAAAAGAAAAAGCAGAAGTTCCCCCTCCATAATTATAACATCCTTCATCTCCTGTTGCGGGAATTCCCGGAAGAGTTGTTAATGAACCTGTTTTTGTAAATGCCCCATCTGGAGTAGCAACTTGTAAAGAGAATGTTCCTGTACCGGCGACTTTAGCAAAAGTAAAAGTGGCTGTGTAAAAACAATTTGCAGAAGCTACCTTTTCATTAACCCCTGAAGCCCACCATTCCGGTCTTATAGAAGAAACATTCCAAGGACCTACACCTAAATGACCTGCCACACTTTTATCAACAACCCAAGTTTTTGATGTGTCATTTGTTAAAGCAGTAACAATTGCAGGATTAACAGTAAAATCACTTCTTACGGTAACATCTTTAGTAACATTAGTAGAAGATCCACCTTTACCGAAAGCAACAACAGTAATTCTATACGTATTTACACCAAGTGTTGTGTATTTTTTGGTAGTAGTACCATTTGGCAAATAAACTAAATCCACCGCTGTATTGGCATCATAATCTATTTTATAAGAAAGCACATCGTGACCAGTTATAGAAATTTTCACGATCCCTGACCCATCACCATTTGGATGCGTTGCATCTTGTCCTACAACTTGAGTCGCAATAACAATGTTTGACGGAGCTGTTAAATCTCCTAACGAATAAATTTCCTGCGTACAACTACTTAATGTTAGAAGTAACACAAAGAAAACTCCAAAAATGAATTTTATATTTGTTCTCATAGTTTTATTTTAATTTGTTAATCTAATGTTATCCACATAAATAACTTCTCCAATTCCTGAATCCGAATCATTGTAGCGCAAAACAAGTTGCGTAAATTTGGCTCCCGCTGGTATTCCTGAAATAGCACTGTAATCAAATATAATTTCTTCCCAAGCACCAGATTTAGTAAATGGCACTTTTATTACCGCAACACCATTTTCTGGATTTCCGTCAACGGACCATTCTAACTCAACATTTAATTTTTTACCAATATTAGCAGGATCAGGATTATAAGCTAAAACTTTGATCTTTTTTCCGTAAGAAAAATTTACCGGAATATTCAATGGGCTATACGTACCGCTCCATGAAGCCGCCCCCATTGATTTTGTATATTTCCCTACTGTTGCACTAGTATTTAAACCTGTCGCATTTGGATTTGCTACTTTAGAAAAAGTGACATTCCCAAAAGTTCCAAAAAAGTAATTTACTGCCGCCGTTTCAAAATCAATTGGAAATCCAAATAATGTTTTCGTTCCTTGCGTAGTTGCTGCACCACCACTTTGAGCAACTACTTTCAAAATAAAAGGTCCACCAGTTGCGGGGTATGTGTGCGCTGGTAATTCTTGGCCTATCGCCATAGGAGTACCAACTTCATTTGCTACATCTCCATAATATACTAAAAATGATTTAGCGTATAATGCTGTAGCTTTTACTTTCATCTCACCAGATGTAGAAATAAGTAAGCTTTCGGGCGCTCTGTAAACAACCTCTAATGGAAATGTTTGTTCTGTTTTAGCACCAGAAATAGAAGTAGCTATAATTTTTACTACATATTTTCCTTCTGGATAAACATGAATTGTACTTGAACCAGGAGCAACTGTAGCTGCAGATCCAGTACCCTGACCATAAACTACCTGAAACGAAGTAGCACCATTAGCTGTTGGAGTTATCTTAACTTTTCCTGAGTTATCAGTACTAATATCAAATATTTTATTAACATTTGCTGCTGAATCTGTTCCTAAAAGTGCCGTATCAGTATTGATTCCTTCAACCGTACAACTAACAGTAACAGCCAGCAATAATACAAAGCTGAAAATAAATTTTATTTTTTTCATAATTTTATCTTTTATTAATTATACCCTGGATTTTGTTTCAATTTGGTCCCTTGAAGCTCTCTGGTTGGTAATGGAAAAATTTCATCTTTACCCGCAACAAAACCTCTGCTTGCTAATTTAGTTGCAGCATCTCCCCATCTTACTAAATCAAAAAACCTGTGTCCTTCCCCTGCAAGTTCCATTCTTCTTTCATTTTTAATCGCTGCAAGTGTAACCGGAACAGAAGGCAAACCAACTCTTAGTCTAACCGCATCAAGTAAAGCTTGTGCTCTTGGTCCTGAGCCTAAAGCTTCCGCTTCCATCAAATACGTATCTGCAAGCCTAATTACATAGGTATTCTGTCTGTAATTTAACTCTGCTGCTCCACCTCCAGTGCGAACATCTGTTTTTCTTGGAAGGAATTTATTTAAGAAATATCCTGTATCTTGATAGCCACCAATATAATCCGCCTGACCAGCTGCTTTTAGCGCTTTTAAATCAAATACAGTAGCTCCAAATCTTGGATCTAATTTGATAGCATCATATAAATCTTGTGTGATAACATTAAAACTCCATCCTGATGGCAGATCAGCAGCTGTAGAACCAGAGGGTCTTGAATAACTTCTAGGTCCTATCATAACATTCAATGAATTTCCTTCGTCTCTACCACTTCCCCAAAATCCCCAATCAGAATTACCCGCACTTGTATGCGATACTTCTATAATTGACTCTGTATTAAATTTATTGGCAACAACCCATAAATCATTAAAATTAGACAGCAATTTATTTCCATATTGATTCGTTGCGCCAGGCGTACCATTCACTTGAGCCAAGACAGCAGCAGCCTCCGTTTTTTTATTTTCGTATAAATATACTTTTCCTAACATTGCTTGAGCGGCACCTTTAGTAAGACGTCCAGATTCTGTTGCGGCAGGTACACTTGTTGGCAAAATAGTTATTGCTTCTAATAAATCTTTTTCTATCTGTACGTAAATTGCTTCAGGAGCAGACTGCTCTACATCATACATAGTAGTAGCAGTCAAAGGGTTTAACAGCAAGGGAACATTTTTAAATATTCGCACTAAATTAAAATAATAGATCGCGCGCAATGCTTTCGATTCTGCGGTAAATCGAGCTTTTAAATTATCAGTCATCGCAACTTCTGGTAATTTTAAAAGCAAAGTATTTGCTCTGAAAATACCTTGGTAATGATCGTTCCAAAAACTTTCCGGAACGGTTGTAGCGGTAAGTTTATGTGTAGAAAAACCTTGAATTCCTGCTCCATCAGTTGCTCCCCCTCCTCCTGCATAGAAGTCGTCTGATCCTGCATTCATCATGGAAATTATATTTTCAAAACCCCCTGAATTTTTTCTAATGGGATCATAAACTCCCACCAAGGCAGCAGTCGCTTGTTCCTCGTTCGCATAATAATTGTCAGAAAGAAAAGAACCTTTTGGTGTAACATTCACAAAGTCCTCAGAACAAGAACCTAAGGAAACCACTGCTACTGCTATAAATAAATATTTAAATTTTATCGTTTTCATAATTCTTGATTTTATTAAAATTGTAAATTGGCTCCAAGCATAAATGTTCTTGCTTGTGGATAAATCCCTTTGTCTATTCCGAATACACCTCCACCAATTTCAGGATCGTAACCCGTGTATTTAGTTATAGTCAATAAGTTCTCGGCAGTTAAATAAAAACGTATTTTACTGGCGCCAATTTTACTAATCACATCACTTGGTAATGAATATCCAACCTGAACTAATTTTAATCTAAGATAATCTCCTTTTTCTAGATAGAAATCTGACATTTTCGCAAAATTATCATTTGTATCATCATTTGTAAGTCTAGGATACTGATTTGATGTTCCCTCACCAGTCCATCTGCTTAATGCAATGGTTTGATAGTTCGCGTTACTCACATCCAATCTTCTCAATCCTTGAAAAATTTTATTTCCGGCAGCACCCTGCATAAAGGCCATAAAGTCAAAATTTTTATAATCTAAATTTAAAGTTAAACCATAAGTATATTTTGGGATATTACTTCCCAAAAATTGTTTATCAGCATCACCTATAGCACCATTCCCGTCTGTATCAACCCATCGGAAATCCCCTGGACGTGCATTTGGTTGAATTAAACCTCCAGCAACATTTGTATAAGCGGCAATTTCAGCTTGATTTTGAAAAATTCCAGCAGTCTTAAATCCGTAGAATGAATTATATGATTGTCCCACTTGTGTTCTTGTTACTGGCCCCATAGATTGAAAAGATGCATCACCTGTAATATAATTTGAATCAGCAGCGATGAAAGTTACGGTGTTTTTTAAGTAAGCGATATTTCCGTTAACCGAGAAATTTACTTCTCCGAATTTCTTTTTATACCCTAGTTCAACCTCAATACCTTTATTATCCATGTCAGCGACGTTTCCAGTAGGATTTGCTCCAACACCTACATAACCTGGTATATTAATGGGACGCAAAATTCCAGTGGTAGATTTTTTGTACAAATCAACCGTAAGGTTTACCGTATTGAAAAATCTCGATTCAAAGCCAATATTCGTTTGCGCTGTTTCCTCCCATCGCAAATCAGGATTGTCTAACGTTAGGTTTGAATAACCTGTCGTAATAGCACCTGTATTTCCAAAAGAATAATTATATCCTCCTTCTACAAGAGAAAGATATCTAAAATTCGGTATTGCATCATTTCCTACCACTCCATATCCTCCTCTAACTTTCAATGTATTGAGCACATTATTTTCTTTCCAAAAATCTTCTTTGGTTACTACCCATCCTAAATTGAAAGATGGAAATACTCCAAATTTATTATTTGCTCCAAAACGACTTGAACCATCGCGACGAATAATTCCTGTGAATAGATATTTTTCTTTATAGTCATAATTTACACGTGAAAACAATGAAGTTAATTTATGCTCCGTTAAATCGTAGGTACCGCTGCTTCTGTTTGATTGCGGAACATCAAAATTGAAAGAAGCATCCCGATAATCTCCAATCGGCAGTCCAAACATAGTAGAACTTGATCCTCCTCCAATATTGTCGACATAAGAACCCTGACCTAATAAAACCGTTAAATTGTGGTTTCCGAACTGATTCGCATAGGTAACTATGTTTTCTACATTCCATGCAAAACTTTTATTTTCATTCTTACCGTAACTGTTTTTAAGCACATTTGAAGTAGCACTTAAGTAAAAAACAGGTGTAAAACCCTGCCCACCCCAAGAAGACAATTTACCTCCAATAGTCGATCTCACTTTGATATGCTTGGATACTGCTGCCTCGAAATAGGCATTACCAACGATGTCATCAGACATACCATACCCTCCCAATCTAGTTTTGGCATACGCCAAAGGATTAGTCATTTCTTGACCAACTAAGCTTGAAATTCCATAAGGATTTCCATTTGCATCACGAATTACAGGATTAGTACTGTAAGGTGCATTATTTATTTTAACAGGATCTGTCTCAATAATTGGAGTGGTTGGATCCAAGTTGATTGCAGAACTTAACGGTCCACCAAATTCACTGTTTGTATTCCCAATTCCAACTGTTTTTTGTCTCGAAAAACCAAAAGTCTGTCCGAAAGTAAATACTTTTGATAATTTGTGAGTCGAGTTTAAACGGAAGTTCTTTTTGGTATAATTTGAAATTTCAGTAGAAACTATACCTTCCTGATCTTGAATTCCAAAAGAAGCATAAAAATTAGAAACATCACTTCCTCCACTTATACTTAATTCATGAGAATAACGAAAAGCACTGGTATTAAAAATAGCTTTTTGCCAATCCGTTCCTACTCCTAAAACTGCTAAATTAGGAAATACAACAGGTCCTCCGGCAGCAACTGATTTTTCATTTAATAACGCGCCATATTGAGTTGCGTTTAATAAATGCAATGTCTTTTCGGGTGCTGAAATCCCAGAAAATCCGTTATAGTTTACTGTGATTTTTCCAGATTTTCCTTTTTTGGTAGTAACCAAAATAACTCCGGTTGCAGCACGTGTTCCGTAAATTGCAGCAGAAGCAGCATCTTTTAGCACCTCTATCGATTCAATATCGGATTGATTAAGAAACCCTATTCCACCTGCATCAACAACAACACCATCAACAACCCAAAGAGGATCATTTCCGCCCCCAAAAGTAGTCACCCCTCTAATTCGAATTGTAGATGATGAGCCCGGTTGACCTGAACTAGCTGCAATGGTAACTCCTGAAACTCTACCTTGTAAAGCTTGCTCGATTCGGCCGTTAGGAACTTTCTCAAGATCCTTTGCTTTGACACTTGAAATTGCACCAGTAACTACACTTTTCTTTTGAGTTCCATATCCTACAACGACAACTTCCTGCAAGGATTGCTCGGAGACACGAAGTTTAACATCAATCCGATTTCTCCCATTAATAACTTCCTGAATTGAAGTATACCCAAGATAATTGAATACTAACGTTTCTTTTGACAGGGCCTTTATCTGATAATTTCCATCAAAATCCGAAGCAGTAGCTTTAGAAGTTCCTTTAATTAAAATAGATACTCCTGGAATGGGAAGTCCGTTTTCATCATAAACTTTTCCGCTTACAGTAACATCTTGTGCTTGTGTGTAAACTGAGAATAGAATAGATAAAAAACAAAAAATAAACAATTTTGTAAATTTCATATTTCTAAAAATTTTTGTTAATTAATTACTAATTTCTAGCAATAATAATTCTATTTTTTTAATTTGTACATTAATTATTCCTTACAAAAACACATCAAAGGCTTTTTTATAACATCACAAAAACACATCAAATTTTACATAAACCATACTATTTGAATACTTTAAATTTAATTTTGTAATGTTATCTAAATGTTAATTTCAAAAAAAACCACTACATTTATAAAAGAAATGAAAAAACTTCTTTTTTTATCAAATTTGATATAAAACACAACTCCTTCTTATCATTTAACGAAGAGAAATTGATTTTCATTCTCACAACAATCAATTCATTACATTTAGATTTTAAACATGAATTTTACAAAATTCCATATCCTGATTTTATTAGTAACAACAACACTCTTGAGTCAGGTCAAAAACATTGGACTTCCAGACATTCAAAATTATAAAAGATCCGATTATAAAGGAGGCACTCAAAACTGGGATATTGACCAAGACAAAAACGGTAATTTATATTTTGCTAACAATAATGGTCTTTTTCAATTTGACGGTTCCTCATGGAGAAAATATAATATACCAAACTCTATCGCCGTAAGATGTGTGAAAATTGATGATTCTGGTAAAATTTTTGTGGGTGGTTATACTGAATTTGGGTATTTTAAACCTACTTCAAAAGGAAGACTGAGTTATTTTTCTTTATCCAAAACAATAAATAAGAGTAGTCTCAAACTGATGGATTTTATTTGGAAAATACACATTCATAATGACGAAGTTATTTTTCAGTCATTTGAAAGAACATATATTTTTAAGAATAAAAAAGTCAAAGTTCTTGAAGCGCCTAAAAGATTCCAGTTCTCTTTTCAAGTAAAAAACCACATCTATATCCAAGATATTTCTCTAGGAATATTGGAATACAGAAACGGAAAACTATTCCAGCTAAAAAACTCTACAATTTTAAACAATACAGAAATCTGGGGTATGTTTTCTTTACCTAAAAACAAGTTGTTAGTGGCTACTTTAAACAAAGGTCTTTTTATATATGAAAATGACAAAATGATTCCTTGGAATACGGAAGCGAATGTTTTCATTAAAAAGAACAGTTCCCTTGGAGGCATTACCATAAAAGATAAATTCATCGTGCTTAATTCCGTTTTAGACGGGATAATCGTTTTTGATTTAAATGGAAAAATAATTCAACATTTCAATCGCACAAAAGGCCTTCAGAACAATACCGTCCTAACTTCTTTTGTAGACAGTAAAAATAATCTTTGGCTAGGTCTTGATAACGGAATAACATTTATAAATGAAAATTCTCCTTTTACTTATTTTCGCTTTAGTTACAATATTAGCACGGTTTACGCTACAGCTATCCATAAAGAAAATCTTTACGTAGCCACAAATCAGGGTGTTTTTTATCATTCCTGGAACAACTCTATTAAAGAAGATACTTTTAAACTAGTTGAAGGAACTACCGGACAAGCATGGAATATCCAAGTGATTGATGATCAATTATTTTGCGCACACAACACAGGTGCTTTATTGATATCAGAGGGAAAAACTATAAAAATACTTGATAATGTAGGATATTGGCAGTTCAAAAAAATCCCTAATCATCCCAATTATTTAATTGGATCAAATTACAATGGCTTTTCAATATTTGAAAAAACATCAACTGGCTGGCTGTTTAAAAACAAAATTGAAGGTTTCTCTAGGTCGTCGGGATTATTTGAACTGCACGATAAAAACCTTTGGGCAAAAAAAGACAATCTTGTTTATAGAATGACATTAAGTGAAGATTTGAATAAGTTCGAATCTATTGAAACATACGAAAATTTATCGAAAACTACAAAAGGAATTGCCAACATTCAACAATTAGATAACAAGATCTATTTTCAAACAAACAATCGCTTTTTTAAGTATTCCTACGAGCAAAATCTTTTTTTTGAAGATAAAAAAATGAGTGCTTTATTTGCCAAAATTCCAAAAATAAATTCATTAACCCAAGACAGAAATGGCAATATTTGGTATATATTTGGAGAATCATTAGCTGTTTTAATGAAAACAAACCAGGGTGGTTATAAAAATATTGTCGCCCCTTTTTCAAAACTTACCGGCAATATAGTCTCTAATAATCTGTCTATAAATACAACTGGCCCTAACGATACTTTCATTGGTTTAACAGATGGATTAGCACACTATAATCCCAATCTATTAAACAATTACGAAGCAAAACCAAAAGCATACATAAGGGGCTTTTCATTCCCAGGAGATACTATTATTCTAGGAAACGGGCAAAAAGCACTGGACAATTACAAAATTCCATATTCATCTAATCATGTGAAATTTACCTTTTCATCCCCTTCGTATGAAAATCTGGAAAATTTAGAATTTTCATATCAATTGGAAGGATTTGATAATCAATGGAGCAATTGGTCTGCAATTGCCATTAAAGAATACACCAATTTAAAAGAAGGCGATTACACGATGAAGTTAAAAGCCAGAACTAATTATGGTAAACAATCTGAAAAAAGCACATTAAATTTTAGCATTTTTCCTCCTTGGTACAGACATTTTTTAGCCTATTTATTTTATATTTTACTTATTGCTGCTTCTATTATTTACATTAGAAAACGAATAAAAACGAAAATACGAAAAAACAAATACTATGAAATTATAGAACAAAGAAGGCTCTATTTAGAAAAAGAATCAAAAATAAGACAAGAACAATATGAACTGGAAAAAGAGATTGAAAAATTAAAAAACGACAAACTTCAAATTAAAATTTTAGCAAAAGACAAGGAACTCGTGAATAATTCTTTGCAAGTTGTAAAGAAAAATAAAATCCTGAATGGAATCATCTACAAACTGAAAGACATTAATGTAGAATCCTTTGATGAATCAACCAAATTCCAATTTACCAAACTGAATAGAAGTATAACAAAGGAAGTAAATGCAGACAAAAGCTGGAAAGATCTGGAAAAACACATCAAAAATGTTCATTTTGATTTTCTAAAAAGATTGAAAGAAAAATATCCAACAATTTCTCCGCGAGAATTAGATTTATCAACCTATTTACTGATGAATATGTCTACAAAAGAAATTGCCGAAATCATGAATATTTCAGGTGGTGGGGTTGAATTAGCACGCTACCGATTGAGGAAAAAATTAGAATTGAACAAAAAAGAAAATCTCATCGGATTTCTAATGAGCATTTAATAGGAACAAAAAAGCCATCATAAATTAAAATGATGGCTTTTAAATTTTAAAAAAACAAAAGCTATTATGACAAGAAATCTAACGTTCGCTCTAAAGCCATTCCTCTTGAACCCTTTATTAAAATCGTACTGTTTTCAATTTTAGTTTCTTTTAAATAATCTGAAAAGGTTTCAAATGTCTCGTAAAACCAAAAATTATTTTTATTAATTCTATCGTCATAAAATGCGTTCCCGATAAAATAACATTTCACTTTTTCTTTATTAGAAAGCAAAGTTACAATTGCCTGATGTTCTTGTTGACTTTCTTCACCCAACTCAAACATATCCCCCAAAATCATAATCTTATTTGGATTATCTAACTGGAGGAAATTTTCGATTGCAACAGTCATGCTACTCGGATTCGCATTATACGCATCCAAAATAATCTCATTTGTTCCTTTGGTTAATAATTGCGACCTATTGTTTTCGGGAACATAACTTTCCAACGCTTCTTTAATTGCTGAATCCGCTACGCCAAAATACTTTCCTACAGTTAGTGCAGCATTTATATTATTGGCGTTATAGAGACCTATTAAATGAGATGAAATAGTAAAGCCCGAAGAACTAATTATTACAAAAGGATTCGCTTTTACTTCCGTAATATTTACATCGGCATTTTCTTTATTAATTCCAAAAGAAAAAGATTTCAATATTTTTGATTTCTCAACTTGAATTGGATCTTCTAAGTTTATAAAAGCCAGTTTATCACTCTTTAAAAGATAGTGGTACATCTCACTTTTCCCTTCAATCACGCCTTTTACCCCACCAAATCCTTCTAGGTGTGCCTTTCCAAAATTAGTGATATAACCATAGTCAGGTTTCGCTAATTCACAAAGAAATTCAATTTCTTTTTTGTGGTTGGCACCCATTTCTACAATTCCAATTTCAGTTTCAGAATTAAAAGAAAGCAAAGTCAAAGGCACTCCAATATGATTATTTAAGTTTCCAACGGTGGCTTTGATTCTATATTTTTTTGAAAGAACAACAGCTAAGAGTTCTTTGGTAGTTGTTTTACCGTTGCTCCCAGTAAGAGCAATTACAGGCAATTTTAAATATTCTCGATGAAACTTCGCTAATTGCTGAAGTGTAACTAAACTGTCTTCAACTAAAATAGTCCTTTGGTCGATATAATATGTTTCGTTATCAATTATCACATAAGAAGCTCCTTTGTCCAATGCTTCTTTAGTAAAACTATTGGCATCAAAACGATCTCCTTTTATAGCTATAAATAAGGAATCGGTTTCAATTTTACGAGTATCTATTGAAACCGATTTACACTTTAAAAACAAACTATGAATGCTACTTATATCCATTTAAAACTTATTTAAAAAAAAAGCCCTAATGAAAGGGCTTTGATTACTATTTTATGAAAAATTAATTTCTGGCTGATTTCTTTTTATCAGCTTTAGGTCCAACTCTTGACATGGCACATCTAAATCCAATATAATCGGTAGCCATATCCTGAGGAAAGTATCTTCTTTGAGCCGGATCTAACCAATACGCTCTATCTCTCCAAGATCCACCTTTATAAACTCTTACTTCATCGTTTATCAAAGTAGTTCTTTTGCTTGATTTGTCATACTTTCTAACCATCTTACCTAAACTATCAGTTGTTACATTGTGTTTAGGAGAATTGTACATGATTTTTTCTTCTTTTTGTTTTTCATTCTCTGATTCAGATCCAAAGTTATAGTACCTTGTCGATTGTTTATCCCCATCTCTGTAATTGACATTATCGCTTTTATCGAAATTTTGTCTCAAATACGTTTCTTGCTCATCAACTGGAACTTGCGCTATTTGTCCCGGGAAATTTCTAGCTACAATTCTTCCGTTACTCAAAGTATCATATTTCATATTCTCTTTAGTAACAATTTCCACTTTCCCGTCTGCACCAATTTTATTTTTAGTGTATTTATTTCCTCTAAAATAATTAAAATCATTAGATTCATTATCAATAATAGGTCTGTAAACATCTTGAACCCATTCGGCTACATTTCCGGCCATATCATATAATCCAAAATCATTGGCTGGATAACTTTTTACTGCATTAGTAATATCAGCTCCATCATCAGACCAACCTGCAATACCACCATAATCTCCATTTCCTTGTTTAAAGTTGGCTAACTGATCTCCTTTACTTTGCCTTTTGCCTGAACGAGTGTAATCTCCTGACCATGGATATTTTTTCTGTCCTTTATAAATATTATATTCTCTTTGTCCTACATCTGCTGCAGCTGCATATTCCCATTCTGCTTCTGTAGGAAGTCTGTATTCTGGAAGAATAATTCCAGAAGATCGTTGTGCATAAACATTTTTAGCTTCTGTGACTTTACCATCTTTCCCAGCTTTAGGCGCTCTTGCTCCCTTTTTACCTTTTAAAACAATCTCTTCATTACCACCATAGGTTGATGTTGGACTATTTAGATATGTTTCAGTACTAAAAGAACTTTCTGCTGTAACATCTTGTGTTTTAGCATTTTTCTTCAGGTAACCATTTTTTTCTAAAACAGCTTCATTTACACGATCTGTTCTCCATTTACTAAATTCAACTGCTTGAATCCAGTTTACACCAACAACGGGATAATTAGCATAAGAGGGATGTCTTAAATAATTATTAGTCATCGTTTCATTATATCCTAATCTGTTTCTCCAAACTAAAGTATCTGGCGAAGCACCTTCATATATGTTTTTGTAATTTTCTTCTGTTGGGGGAAAGACTTGTTTCAACCAATCTAAATATTCTAAATACATGAAGTTTGTCACTTCCGTTTCGTCCATATAAAAAGATTGAACGTGTTGTTGTGTTGGCGTATTATTCCAATCATGCATTACATCATCTTGCACTTTTCCCATTGTAAAAGTACCGCCTTCAACAAACACCAAACCTGGTCCAGTCTCTTGCTTTTTACTACTTGACCCTTTTTTACCATCAACATTCCATCCGGTAGCCCTTGATGCATTTTTGGAACTAGATTTTTTACTGCAACTAGCCAAACCTGCAATCATTAGTATTGACATTATCAATCGAAAGGCCAAAATTTTGTTTAGTTTCATACTCTTTAGTAGGTAATAATTTTAAAGTGACGCAATATAACAATTAACCATTAACTTGCAAAATGCTTTTTTAATAAATTTTATCAAAAAATCATACTACAAAAACGCAAATTTATAATATTTATTATTTACAATTACACTAAATGATTTATTTTTACTCATTAGTAATAATTCAGTCTCAATCCCGCTAAAAAAACAATGAGAAAAACACTTTTAGTTTACTTATCTCTACTCCCATTTATCTCTTTTGCCCAAAATAATGGCAACATTACCATTGAATGGTCAGAAAAAAAAGAATTTCCTATTGGGGATATTATAATCAACGCCCCTCAATTTAACGGCGAAAATTACTACTATGATGTCTCGAAAAAAGCAATAACTTATACATTAAAATTATCGGAATCTGCTTCTTTTAATAAAGATGACATTCAAATTACCAATGTCATTTACGAACCCGTTTCAACATCTTATCTTGGTGATTTAGATTCGAAAAACATACCCGAAACACCCAATGCTTCCTTAAAAACGATAACTGCCCGAGAACTGAAATACACCTTTCTTGTGCTCTCAGTTATCGTGAAAGACAACTTTGGATTCAAAAGGATTAAATCGTTTTCTTATAGTACAAAAAGTAGTTCCTCCCGAATCGCACAATCCAATAAAAGCACAAGCGCCATATTTGATTCCGTTTTAGCCTCAGGAGATTGGTATCAATTTTACATTGAAAAGTCTGGCGTCTATAAGATTTCTAAAAGTTTCTTACAACAGTTAGGATTAACTACAAGTGGCATTGATCCAAAAAAAATAAAGATTTATGGTAATGGCGGAAAAATGCTCCCATTATCAAACAACACCTACTATCCTTCAGATTTAACTGAAAACGCTATTGAAGTTATAGGAGGAAACGACGGCGTATTTAATGAGGACGATTATATCTTATTTTATGCTGAAGGTTTGGATACTTGGAATGAAGAAAGCCAGACCAATATCAATTTATATGATACGAAGTCTTATTACTATGTAACCATTGAAGGTGCTGAAGGAAAAAGAATAGCCCCAATGAAGCAGCTAACGGGAAGCAGCACAATCACAATAAACACTTTTGATGATCATCAATATCACGAAATAGACGTAGTAAACATTGCTCATTTAGGTCGGCAATGGTTTGGCGAATCGTTTGATATAAATCAGGATCAGGAATTTGAGTTTAATTTTCCAAACGTCGAGCTATCTTCTGCAATCAAAATAAAGGCTACAGCAGCTTCGGCAGCTTTTGCTCCTACATCGTTCAAAGTATTTGCAAACGGGCAAGAAACTGGGAGCATTTCTTTTCCTGCTTTAAACACCAATTCTGACACCGAATTTAATACCGGATCGCTGCCAAGCAATATCTCTTTTAATAGTTCCGAAAATGTAAAAATTAAATTAAGTTACAATAACAATGGTGTCCCGGGATCAAAAGGATACCTTGATTACATTCAGCTTATCGCCAAAAGAAAACTTCAAGGTTACGGAAAGCAATTTCATTTTCAATATGACTTATCCACTTCCAGTTTAGGAGTTGCAACTTATTCCATCTCAAATTCTGCAAATATTCCTGAAGTTTGGGATATCACAGACTTATACAACATAACCAAAGTTGAAAATCCAAGTCAAAGTTCATTTACCTTCAAGGCAAACCTCAGTGAACTTAGAAAATATATCGCACTTGATGCAGCAGACTATTTTACCCCGTTGAAAAGCAACAAAACTAAAATTGCTAATCAGAACGTAAAAGGTTCAATTTTTAAAAATACTCAAGGTCAATTTCAAGATATTGATTATGTCATTATAGCTCCTGCTTTTTTAACAGCACAGGCAGAAAAATTAGCTGTTTTTCATCGTTCGAAATCAAATCTAAATGTAAAAGTGCTCTCCCTTGAATCTATTTATCAAGAATTCTCGTCTGGGAAACAAGACATTTCAGCCATAAGAAATTGCATCAAATATATCTATGAAAATGCCTCGCAACCTGAAAAGAGAATAAAATATGTCAATCTTTTTGGAGATGCCTCATATGATTTTAAAAACCGAATCGTGAACAACAGCAATATCGTTCCTATTTATCACTCCTTAAAGAGTAATACATCTGGTGAAGCTTCATTTGCTTCTGATGATTTTTTTGGATTAATGGATTCAAACGAAGGAAATATAGTTTCTTATTTTGGAGGAATTGACATTGCAGTTGGAAGAATGCTTGTAAATGACAATAAGCAAGCTGATGAAATGGTCAATAAAATAATCGAATACCATGATTTAAAATCATATGGCAGTTGGCGAAATAATATTGTTTTAGTTTCAGACGACTCGGATCAAACTTCGGATGCTAGTTTACAGAGTAGACAAAATAATCTGGCTGATGTTATTGCTACTGAAAAACCTTTTTTGAATGTTAATAAAATACTGCTGGACTCTTACGTTCAAGAAGCATCCGCTGGTGGATTCAGGTATCCAAAAGCAAGAACTGATTTTTTTAATGCTTTCGAAAAAGGTGCATTAATCTTTAATTATTTGGGACATGGTGGAGAAGATGGCTTATCTAGTGAACGTATTTGGGAAAAATCCGACGGACAAAACTTAAGTAATCAATATAAATATCCCTTATTTATCACTATAACTTGCGAATTTTCTCGTTTTGATAATCCTTCCAGACCTACTGCAGGTGAATATACATATTGGAATCCAACAGGAGGTGCAATTGCAATGATCACGACCATAAGGGCAATCGGTCAGTATAGCGCCGAAAATTTCAATGATGTATTATCAAAAAATTTATTATCGTACGGATCAAATCAGTATTCTTCTATAGCAGAAGCTTTGAGAATCTCCAAAAACAGAAATCCAAATTCAGCAACCAATGTCGTTTTTTATATTGGCGACCCAGCATTGATGCTTGCCATACCAAAACCAAAAGTAAGCCTTACAAAGGTTAATGACGTTTCTATTTCTCAACCCATTGATGATTTCAAATCGTTATCAAAGATAAAGCTGACCGGCGAGATTACGGATGAAAACAATAATTTATTGACAAACTATAACGGTGAACTTTCCACAACTATTTTTGACAAAATCATTGCAAGAAGTACTTTTAACAATGACGGGAATAGTGCTCCAATAAATTTTAATGTTTTAGGAGAAACAATATTTAGAGGAAATGCATCGGTTACAAATGGCAAATTTGAGTTTAGTTTTGTAGTTCCCAGAGACATCCGCATTCCATTAGCCAGTGGTAGAATCAGTTTTTATGCCAAAAAAAATCAATTTTTAGAAAATGAAACCGGCTATAATACGAATATCAAAGTAGGAGGAATAAATGAAAATGCAGTCGTAGACAATATAAGTCCAAGAGTTAAGTTATATATGAATGACGAAACTTTTGTTTCGGGTGGTACAACAAATGAATCTCCTTTTCTTGTTGCTTTTCTTGAAGATGAAAACGGCATAAACACAGCTAGCGGAATAGGTCATGATATTGTTGGAATCTTAGATGGCGATGTAAATAATCCTTACATACTAAATGATTATTACCAAACAAAATTAGATGATTACACTAGTGGAACACTTAGATTCCCGTTACATAATTTATCAATAGGCTTACATACAATTACGTTCAAAGCTTGGGATGTATATAATAATCCCATCATTATCGAAATTCAATTTATAGTAGTTGGTGATGAAACCATAACATTGACACATGTATTAAATTACCCCAACCCATTTGTCAACTATACTGAATTTTGGTTTACTCATAACAGACCTTACGAGGCTCTTGAAGTTCAGGTTCAAGTTATGACAATAACAGGAAAAGTGGTCTGGACTAAAAATCAGATTATTACCACGGAAGGGTTTTTATCTAAAGATATTAGTTGGGATGGCAAAGATGACTTTGGAAGCAAAATAGGAAAAGGAGTTTACATATATAAACTTACTGTAAAATCTAATCTGACTAATAAAACGAGTGAAAAGTACGAAAAACTTGTAATACTTTAATAAAATATTATATTTGTCTAATCAATTTTTACACAAAAATGAAAAAAATAGCTTTACTTTTTATCTGTTTTTTTATAGTTTTTCTTGCAAAAGCGCAAGATAGAGTTATAACAACAGGAGTTCCGTTTCTATTAGTTTCTGCAGATGCTAGAGCAGCTGGTATGGCCGACGTTGGAGTTTCATCTTCTGCAGATGCCTTTTCACAGCAGTGGAATCCGGCAAAATATGCTTTTGCTATAGACAAACAAGGTTTTTCAATAAGTTACACACCCTACCTTACCGATTTGGTAAACGATATTTCGTTAGGACAATTAACCTATTACAATAAACTTAATGAACGAAGTGCTTTTGCGGGGAGCTTACGATATTTTGGTTTAGGTAACATAGAACTGCGTGAAACTGGTAATCCTGATGAAGTACCTAGAATAGTCTCTCCTAATGAATTTGCACTTGACGGTTCTTATTCATTAAAATTAAGTGAAAGATTTTCGATGGCAGTAGCCGGACGTTACATACATTCCAGTCTAAAAGTAGCATCTGACAATGGTGATGCAACACCTGCCAGTTCATTTGCTGTTGATATTGCCGGTTTCTATCAATCTGAAGAAATTGCTTATAATGAATTTAACGGAAGATGGAGAGGTGGATTTAACATTCAAAATTTAGGCCCAAAAATAAGTTACGACAATGATGAATTTAGCACGAATTTTTTACCAGCTAATTTAAAAATAGGAACTGGATTTGATTTTATATTTGATGATTATAATAAAGTAGCTTTAAATATAGAATTCAATAAATTATTAGTACCTACTCCACAAAACCCAGATATAAACGGGGATGGAACAGTAAGTACTGAAGAAAGAGCACAAAACAACGAGAATTACCGTTCTATCGGATGGGTATCAGGTGTTTTTAAATCATTCGGAGATGCTCCAGATGGTTTAAGCGAAGAATTAAAAGAATTTACTTATGCCGCCGGCGCTGAATATTTATACCAAGATTCATTTGCTATGCGTCTGGGGTATTTTCACGAAAGTCCACAAAAAGGAGCTCGTCAGTTCTTCTCACTTGGAGCAGGATTTAAATACAATATCGTAAAAGTAGATGTCTCTTATTTATTCTCAGCCTCGAAAGTAAAAAACCCATTAGAAAACACACTTAGATTTTCACTTACTTTTAACTTCGGTGACAAGTACGATGAATATTAGTAAAACTAAAATTTTAAATAACTAAAATCCAAATTTCAATCCCGAAGCTTTCGCGATGAAATTTGGATTTTTTTTCCTCAAAAAAAAGAATGAAAGAAATCTCCATCACAACTCAATTCACAGTTTTCGATTCAATTAAAGAATTACCAAAAGATATTTACAATCTAATGGAAGAAGCCGTTGCCGTAAGAAAAAAAGCGTACGCACCGTATTCAAAATTTAGAGTTGGCGTAGCGATACTTTTAGACAACGGACAAATTGTCTTGGGTTCAAACCAAGAAAATGCCGCTTATCCTTCAGGGCTTTGCGCAGAAAGAATCGCCATTTTTTATGCCGGATCAGTATATCCAGAAGCAAAAATTTTAAAAATGGCAATTACTGCCGCTTCAGACACAAATAAGACAACTACTCCTATTCCTCCTTGTGGTTCCTGTAGACAATCTATAGCAGAATATGAAATAAAACAAGATACCCCAATAGAAATTTACTTTATGGGCGAAGAAGGTGAAGTAAACAAATCAGCATCGCTAAAAAATTTACTTCCTTTCATGTTTGACAAAAAATTCCTTTAAAAAACCCAAAAATTAGTCTATAAATTTCACTTCTTAGTTGTAATGTCTTATTTTTGCTTTTCGCAAATTTGTGTGAGGAAACTATTTTGCGTTATAAGTACTATTTTATAACACCATAACGATTAAGCAAAAGAAAAAATCCAAATGAAAGAAGTTACAAAAGAGGTTTATTTAAAGTGGTATGAAGACATGCTACTTTGGAGAAAGTTTGAAGACAAACTTGCAGCACTATACATTCAACAAAAAGTTAGAGGATTTCTACACTTATATAATGGTCAAGAGGCAGTTCTTGCTGGTGCTTTGCACGCAATGGACTTGTCAAAAGACAAAATGATTACTGCATATAGAAATCACGTGCAACCAATAGGAATGGGCGTTGATCCAAGACGTGTAATGGCAGAACTTATGGGTAAAGTTACCGGAACCTCAAAAGGGATGGGTGGTTCTATGCATATCTTCTCAAAAGAGCACCGTTTTTATGGTGGACACGGAATTGTAGGAGGTCAAATTCCAATAGGAGCTGGTCTAGCATTTGCAGACAAATATTTTGAAACCGGAGGAGTTACTATGACCTATTTTGGTGATGGCGCTGCGCGACAAGGTTCATTGCATGAAGCCTTCAATATGGCAATGTTATGGAAACTTCCAGTGGTTTTTATCGTAGAAAATAACGGCTATGCAATGGGAACTTCTGTAGAACGAACTGCTAATCATACTGACATTTGGAAACTAGGTTTAGGGTACGAAATGCCTTGTGGACCAGTTGACGGGATGAATCCAGTAAAAGTTGCCGAAGCAATGACGGAAGCTATTGATAGAGCTCGCCGTGGTGATGGACCAACATTTCTTGAAATGAAAACATACCGATATAGAGGACACTCTATGTCTGATGCACAATTATACCGCACAAAAGATGAAGTAGAAGAGTACAAAAAAATTGATCCAATTACACAAGTCTTAGATGTAATTAAAGATCAAAAGTATGCTACTGAAGAAGAGATTGAAGCAATTGATCAAAGAGTAAAAGATTTAGTGGAAGAATGCGTAAAATTCGCTGAAGAATCACCTTATCCTGAAATTCAACAATTATACGATGTAGTATACGATCAAGAAAACTATCCATTTTTACCTCATAAACTATAAATCAATTATGGCAACAATAATAACAATGCCTCGCTTGAGCGATACGATGACGGAAGGAACGGTAGCGGCTTGGCTAAAAAAAGTAGGTGACAAAATCAGCGAAGGTGATATCCTTGCTGAAATTGAAACTGACAAAGCAACAATGGAATTTGAGTCTTTCAATGAGGGAACACTTTTGTACATCGGAATTCCTGCAGGAGAAACTGCGCCGATAGACTCTCTATTAGCGATTATAGGAAACGAAGGTGAAGATATTTCCGCTTTAATAGCTGGAAAAGCAACTCCTGCAACTCCTGATGCGAAAGAAGCTAACCCTGAATCTAAAGAAATACCCTTAGCTCCTGAAGTTAAAAAAGAAGAAATAGCTGCTGCTCCTGCAACAGCTGCAGCTTCTTTACCAAAAGGAGTAATCGTAGTTACGATGCCTCGTTTAAGTGATACAATGACCGAAGGAACTGTAGCTACCTGGTTGAAAAAAGTAGGCGATAAAGTTGTTGAAGGAGATATTCTAGCTGAAATCGAAACAGATAAAGCAACTATGGAATTTGAATCTTTCAATGAAGGAACATTATTATACATCGGAATCCAAGAAGGAAATACAGCTCCCGTTGACAGCCTATTGGCAATCATTGGACCTGAAGGAACAGATATCAGTGGTATTGCTGAAAATTATAAAACTGGCGGAGCTCCAAAGATTCCCGTTGCAACTGATGAAGCAAAATCAGCGCCTGCTGAAAAAACAGCAGAACCAATTGTACAAGAAGTATCAACCGATGGACAACGAATTTTAGCGTCCCCATTAGCAAAGAAAATTGCAAGTGACAAAGGAATTCAATTGACACAAGTAAAAGGTTCTGGTGAAAATGGACGCATCGTAAAAAGTGACATCGAAAACTTTACTCCTCAAGCAACTTCCGCTCCGGTAAGTGCAACATCTGCGCCAGAAACTGCACAAACTGCAGTTGTACCAAAAGTCTTTGTTCCAGCAGGAGAAGTCTTTACAGAAGAAATCAAAAATTCGCAAATGCGAAAAATCATTGCTAAACGTTTAGCAGAATCATTATTTACTGCACCTCATTATAACTTAACAATTGAAGTTACAATGGATGAAGCAATGAAATCAAGAGCAATAATAAATAACGTTCCTGATACAAAAGTATCATTTAACGATATGGTAATTAAAGCTTGTGCGATGGCTTTGAAAAAACATCCAAAAATTAATTCTCAGTGGAAAGAGGATGCTATTACCATTAACCATCATGTCAATGTTGGAGTAGCGGTAGCTGTTGAAGATGGCTTAGTAGTTCCTGTACTGAAATTCACTGATGCTATGAGTTTATCTCAAATTGGCGGAAGTGTAAGAGATCTTGCCGGAAGAGCTAAAAACAAAAAATTATTACCAACTGAAATGGAAGGAAGCACTTTTACTGTTTCTAATCTTGGAATGTTTGGAATTGTTGAATTCAACTCTATTATCAACCAACCAAATTCCGCCATCCTTTCGGTAGGAGCAATAGTTGAAAAACCAGTGGTTAAAAACGGCCAAATTGTTATTGGTAATACTATGATGCTTTCTTTAGCTTGCGATCACAGAACAATTGATGGTGCAACTGGAGCACAATTTTTACAAACATTGAAACAATTTATAGAAAATCCAGTTACAATGCTTGCGTAATAACTAGGTTTTTAAAATACAAATCCCGTCAAATTTTAAAATTTGATGGGATTTTTTATTTATTTTTAGCTTCTATCCAACGAGACATGTATTTTGTACTACTCAACGTATGATGTTGTAAAATGGCTCCCATAAAATTATTCAATCGGTGTTGCTGCAAATTAGCGAGCAAAAAAAATATTTGCTTCTTAAAATCTTCTACAAACAGCGCTTTCGAATACCTTTGATTGACAATTGCAAATCCATTCAATTGAACTTCAAGCCAACGTTTTTTATCGTTGTATAACTGTACGGCTTCATCCGCAAAAACTTGTGGATTATCAGCTATAAAACCATTCCAAGGCAAATCACCATGCATCGATTCAGCTCCAATAGCAGTAGTTACACTTGCCGTACCACATTGCATAGCTTCAACTAATTTTCCTTTTACACCCGCACCAAAACGCAATGGTGCCAAAACAACACGAGCACTAGAAACCACTTCTTGCGCTTTAGGAGCACGACCTTTTATTAAAAAACCTTCTTTTGGTTGATGTAATTGCAATACTTTTTGCGAAGGATAAGCACCATAAATATTCAAAATAGCTTGAGGAAGTTGTTTCCTAATAAGTGGCCAAATTGATTCTTTTAAATACTGAACAGCATTCCAATTGGGTTCGTGAAGAAAATTTCCTATGAAAACAAAATCCTTTCTTTCTTCAAAGGGCAGTAATTTTTCGAAAGTTGCAACGGTTATTTGCTCTAATAAAAAAGGCAAATAATACAGTAATGCTTTGTCAATTTTAAATGTAGTTGTAAGTAATTCAACTTCAATTTCAGAAATCATTAAAGATAAGTCACATCTCAAAATACTGGCAATCTCGCGCTTCGCTATTTCTTCTTTTATTAAATCTGAAGTCAGAAACAGTCGATTTTCTTTAAATGCTTTTTGGCGTGCTAAACGCAAACAGTGCAAATCTTCAGTATCAAGTAATCGCAAGGCATTGGGGCAATTTTCGGCAACTCTCCAACCAAACTGCTCTTCCATCATAAAACGATCGAACAAGACAACGGTTGGATTTAACGCTTTTACAAAGACATCAAAACTAGGACAATTTAAAGTGATTGATTTTTTTTCAACTCCTATTTCTTTTAAATCAACCATGAAATCACTGTCCTGAGCCGGACTCGAAAACATAATGCCATATCCTTGTTCTTTGAAAAGTGAAATCAATTGGAGCATTCTTCCTCCTGCCGCAGACGAATTGGGTTCAGGCCAAACTAAACCAATAATTAAAAGTTGTTGCACTTGATTCTTATTTGAATAAAATTTTACCTGCAAAATAATACTATTTTAATGGCAATTCCTTGGTTTTGGGTGAAAATTAGCAAGAAAACACTAATTTTACAACTAAATAAATTCTAATATTATGCTAGGTTTAAAATTAGCCACAGACCCACGTTGGGTAAATATAGTCGAATCAAACATAGAAGAAATCCTAACCGATCATGCTTGGTGCGAACAAAAAGCAGCATCAAATGCAATAAGTTTAGTGACTTATAATTCTGAATTAGAGGAACTAGTTACAGAAATGTTGATTATCGCTAAAGAAGAATTAGATCATCTCCAATTAGTTCATAATTTAATAAAAAGCAAAGGTTTAACATTAGGCAGAGAACGAAAAGACCATTATGTAAATGAGCTTTTTAAGTTCATGAAAAAAGATGGCAGCCGAAGAGATGCGCTATGCGACCGTTTGTTGTTTTCAGCTATGATTGAGGCTAGAAGTTGCGAACGATTTAAAGTTCTTTCAGAAAACATAAAAGATCCTGAATTAGCTAAATTTTATCGTGATCTGATGATTTCTGAAGCCGGACATTACACTACTTTTCTTGGCTTTGCCAGAAAATATGTTGATAATTTTGATGTTGATAAACGCTGGCAAGAATGGATTGACTTTGAAACTTCAATTATTACTAATTATGGTAAACAAGAAACAATCCACGGTTAATATCCCCTCTAAAAAATTTAAATAAATTGCAGACTATTTTATACAAAAAAACAGGATACTTTTTGGCATCCTGTTTTTTTTATATTTCTCTAAATTAGTTCACAATTATAAACTCTGAACGTCTGTTCAAAGCATATTCTAATTCTGTACATTTATCTTGGCAATCAATTTTAGGCGCTGATTCTCCATATCCCTTCCCTGATATCCTATCCGCATTAATACCTTTAGAAATAATATAAGCAACAGTTGATTTAGCTCTTCTCTCAGATAAATCTAAATTATATTCGTCTGTACCTCTGGTATCAGTGTGAGCTTTGACATCAATTCTAAGTGAATTATTTTGTGACATCACATAGATTAATTTATCGAGTTCTGCTGCACCACGATCAGTTATATCGCTCTTATTAGAATGAAAATAAATTGGATTTAATATAATTTCTGTCTCAGTTACAGTCATTTCAATTGGATCTATAAATACATCCATAGAGGTACGCAATCCTTTTTCGATCTTACTTGCAGGGTACGATTTAGTAACGAACCCATCTTTATAAACATCAATAGAAAATTGTTTTTGGCAATCTGTACTATATAAGACTTCTCCTTTATCATTCGTTATCTTAGTATCTAAAATATTTCTATTTATATCTAAAAAAACTACTCTGGAATTAGCTAATACTGTATTTGTTTTGGCATTTTTTACAATGGCAAGCATCTCTGATTTACACACGGGAATTGCATTATAGATATTATCAACGCCTGATCTACTACTTGACAAATACCCAATGTTTTTTTCTTTATTAAATGTAAATGAAAAATCATCTTTTTCTGTATTTACAGGGCTTCCCATATTATTTGGCGCCTCATTTTTATTTAAATCTACATAAAAAACATCTAATCCACCAAAGCCAATTAGACCATTTGAAGAAAAATACAAAATGCCATTATCGGATATAAATGGAAAATTTTCATCACCTGCTGTGTTTATTTTATCTCCAAGATTCTCTGGAGTTCCAAAAGTACCGTCAGAATTCACTGCTACTTTCCATATGTCTGTACCGCCTATCGAGCCTGGCATATTGGAAGCGAAATAAAGCATACTACCTTCTTTGTCTATTGATGGATTACCAGTAGAATAACTTTTATTATTGAATGGAAGCGGGGTAATTGACACCCATTTTCCGTCATTCTTAACAGCCTTATACAAACTAACTTGTCCGAATTTCAATTTTTTTGCACTATCTTTTAAAAATAATTTTTCATTGAAACTTTCACTTGAAAAGTAAATAGTATTTCCATCTTTAGTCATTGTCAATGGACCTTCATGGTATACTGTGTTTAATTCTGAAATTGCTGTTGGTTCTGAATACGTTCCATCTACTTCATTATAATTACACTGATATAAATCTAAAAAAGGTTCATCATTCCATCCGTAAATTTTTGTACCCTTATTTCTCGCACCAGCAAAATAAAGCGTATTCCCATAAAGAACTGCCCCAAAATTAGATTTTTCAGAATTTACTGTTATTTTATTTATATCAAATAGCTTTTCTATATTTTTTAGCTTGATAAGATAATCAGGACTATTATTGAATTCTATTGCTCTTCGATCATTTGGTGCCATAGAAACAAACATTCTCATTTGTTTATCTGATTCTACATATTTACCATTTGATTTTAATGTCTGAGCATAATTATAATAGGTCTCTAAATCTTGTTTAGATTCTACCGCTTTTGAATACCATTTTTCAGCTTCAACAGTATTAGACATATTATAATAACTATTCCCTAACTGCTTATACACATATGGGTCAGAGCTTCCATTTTCAATTAAAGTTATATACTCCTTAGCTGCTGATGCATATTCGTATCTTACAACAAGTTTATCAGCGTTGTTCGTATATTTATTTTGTGCTGTTACTGAAATATTTATTAACAGTAAAAACAATAGTATAGTAATTTTTTTCATTTATTGTAAAGTTTAATATTAGAAAAATCTTGGAGAACGTGAAACTTTTTTCGAAACAAATAAATCATATAGCAAAATAAATTCATGAGAGGAAGGACTGGTCACTTTCAAATCTGAAATAATATGATCATAAGCGTAACCAATTCTTAACTCAGGTGTAATTGCAAAATTCACCATCCCACCAAAACTATCTTGTAATCTATAAGTCGCTCCTATTTCGAATTTTTCTTTATACAAAAAATTTGCAGAAACATCTAAGGACGGAGTTACATTAAATGCAGATTTCAACATCGTTGACGGTTTGAATTTTAATTCATAATTAAGATCAAAAACGTATCCCGCTGTTAAAAAATAATGCGACACATCTGAACCGTATTCACGACCATTATAATCTAAATGTGCTGATTTTGCTAAATTGGGAATTGAAAAAGCAACATAATAATTTTCTGTGTAATAAAATGCACCAACACCTAAATTTAATGATGCGTCATTTATATCTTGCCCAAAAATACCTTCTGAAGGATCAGGTAAAGAAGATTGTATATCTCTTAGTCCAACTTGATGAAATGAAACACCAGCTTTAATTCCCAACGCTAATCTACTTATCTCATTTAATTTTAAAGTATACGAAAAATCTCCAAATACATTCTGTTCAGTTACTGGTCCAATCTTATCTGATATAAAAGATAAACCTAGTCCAACATTACTACCAACAGGGGCATGTCCCGAAAAAGTAAAAGAAGTTGGAGCATCTTCTATATTAACCCATTGTTTTCTGTACAATGCTCCAAAAGAAATACTTTCTTTTGAACCTGCATAAGCAGGATTAATGACATTCATATTATACATATATTGAGTATAGTGAGGGTTCTGTTGCGCATTTGAATCGATATAGGCAATAAGAACCAAAAGAGAGGTCAAAAATATTTTATTCATATCTATTTGTTTTTCGTTTTATTCATCCAAAAGAGATCATGGACTTCAAAAATAAATTAATTTACTATTTTTCTCTGATTAGATATATCCAACCTGTTTTTGTTTCGCCTTTATTAAGTTCTATAACATAGTAATAAGTAGCGCTTGGAAGATCCTCTCCTTTATCTGACTGTCCTTTCCACTGATCCGTATAATTAGATTGATTGTAAACCTTAATGCCATATCGATCGAATATTTCTAGCTTTTTTACATCCATCAATTTTAAATCAAAGTTATCATTCGAACCGTTACCATCAGGTGAAATTCCTTTTTGAATGTTACAAGTAATAGTTTCAACTTTTACATTTTTTATTGTTTCGCAACCGGTTGCAGTTGATGTTATTCTCAAGGTAAAATTTAAAGGGAAAATTTCTTTTTCAGAAGTTGAAGAAATTAAATTTGACACATTCAAAACATTAGAATTTGCCCCTACAGTTGTACCCGAATTATCTTTCCATTCGAAATCTACATTATTTGGATCGTATGAATTAGATAATGGAGTAGCTGTTAACACGTAATCCTTATCCTTACAATCTCCGTTAATTTGAAATTGAATTTGTGGAGGAATTGGATTTATTGTTTGTTTTGAACCAATGGTACATGAACCTAAAGTAGCTGTTACGGTATAGTTTCCAGATGGAGCGGTTACAACATTCCCTGAAATTGAAGCTCCTACCGATGGATTTATTGCATAAGTATAAGTGGCATCATAATTAGTGATAGTAAAACTTCCTGTAGCAACACTACAAGTTGGCTGTTTAATTATTACTAATATAGGGGATATCGGTAAAGCATTTACCTTATTGGTTATTCCTATACTTGTTGCAGTACAACCAAACGCATTGGTAACTATAACATCAACGACTTGACCGTTAGTTAAACTTGTTGTTGTATATGTTGTTGATGCACCATTTTGGACACTTGAACCATTTACTCTAAAATTATAATTAGTTCCTCCTCCCGCTGTGAAAGTAACTGAAGTACCAGAACAAAAAGAATTATCGACATCATTACTTGATAATGTAGCTATAGGTAACACATTTACTGTAACTGTTGACGTTGTAGTACAACCGTTACTGTTTTTATACGTTATTAAACTCGTCCCAGCCGAAACCCCAGTTACTACGCCTGAATTATTTACTGTTGCAACTCCTGTTGAAGCAGATGTCCAAGGGGTTGTGGCATCTGCAGTAGCTGAACCGGTTAATGTGGTTGTTGCACCTGCACAAACACTTAAAGTACCTGTTATTGTTGGTAAAGCGTTTATTGTATTGATTATTCCTG
>NZ_FNVP01000017.1 GCF_900108015.1 Flavobacterium urumqiense
AAATCCTGTTACAAACGTTTTTTTATTGTCTAAAAAACGACTCTGATCAAAATAAGGGGTGTTTTTCAGTGCTCTCCTTAAAAAGACAGCCTCTTTTTATTTATAATACTATTTAAACTTCAAAATCAAATGCTTAAATTTGCACCTTAATTAAAGAGAAAAAAAATTATGTTCGATAATTTAAGCGATAAATTAGACAAAGCCTTCCATATACTAAAAGGTCACGGAAAAATCACCGAAGTAAACGTAGCCGAAACTTTGAAAGAAGTTCGCAGAGCTTTACTTGATGCCGATGTCAACTTTAAAATTGCCAAAGATTTTACCACTAAAGTAAAAGAAAAAGCCATTGGACAAGACGTATTGACTACACTTCAACCAGGACAATTGCTGGTTAAGTTGGTGAAAGACGAACTTACGGAATTGATGGGTGGCGATGTTGCGGGAATAAACCTTTCTGGAAATCCAACCGTAATTTTAATGGCGGGTTTACAAGGATCTGGAAAAACAACATTTTCCGGGAAACTAGCGAATTATCTTCAAACCAAAAAGAATAAAAAACCACTTTTGGTGGCTTGTGATATATATCGTCCAGCGGCAATTCAGCAATTATATGTTGTTGGAGATTCAATAGGTGTTGAGGTTTACTCAGAACCAGAAAATAAAAACCCTGTAGAAATTGCTCAAAATGCCATCAAACACGCTAAAGCAAATGGCTTTAATATAGTGATTGTGGATACAGCTGGTCGTCTGGCTGTAGATAAAGAAATGATGGATGAGATTGCTAAAGTTCATATAGCGATTGAGCCACAAGAAACTTTATTTGTAGTTGATGCGATGACAGGTCAAGATGCGGTAAATACTGCTAAAGCTTTCAACGATATATTAAATTTTGATGGGGTTATTTTAACCAAATTAGATGGTGATACTCGTGGTGGTGCTGCTATATCAATTAAATCGGTAGTGAACAAACCTATAAAATTTGTTGGTACTGGTGAAAAAATGGATGCTATTGATGTGTTTTATCCTATTCGTATGGCAGAACGTATCCTTGGAATGGGGGATGTTGTGTCTTTGGTAGAGAGAGCGCAAGAGCAATTTGATGAAGAAGAAGCAAGAAAAATCCAAAAGAAAATTGCTAAAAATGAATTTGGTTTTGATGATTTCTTATCTCAAATTCAACAAGTAAAGAAAATGGGTAATATGAAGGATTTGGTAGGAATGATACCAGGTGCTTCAAAAGCTATGAAAGATGTTGAAATTGAAGATGATGCTTTCAAGTATATTGAAGCGATCATTCACTCAATGACTCCGGCGGAGAGAAGCAAACCCGCTATAATTGATGTCAAAAGAAAAGCCAGGATATCAAAAGGTTCCGGAACCAAAATAGAGCAAGTTAATCAATTGATGAAACAATTTGAGCAAATGAGCAAAATGATGAAAATGATGCAAGGACCAGGAGGAAAAAACCTCATGAAAATGATGGGTGGAATGCCGGGTGGTATGCCAGGAATGCGATAATTATTTGGGAAAGGTTTAAAAGTTCAAGTTCTTGAAATTTTAAACCTTTCCTTTTTGAAATACAATTACACAACTATTCAGTGATGAAGTTTTATTTTTCGATTCCAATGAAAACATTAAACTTTTAAACTTTAAACTAAACTTAAAATGCAATTACTAGACGGAAAAAAAACTGCGGAAGATATTAAAAGTGAAATCGCTTTAGAAGTACAAAAAATGAAAAACAATGGGGAGAAAGTACCTCATTTAGCAGCAGTTATTGTAGGTAACGACGGAGCGAGCTTAACGTACGTTGGAAGTAAGGTGAAAGCATGTGAACGAGTAGGTTTTGAGTCCACTTTAGTGAAAATGCCAAGCACTACATCTGAAACGGAACTGCTTAAAAAAATAAAAGAATTGAACGAGGATGATAATATTGATGGATTCATTGTTCAGTTACCGCTTCCAGAACAGATTGATGAACAAAAAGTATTAATGGCCGTTGATCCAAGTAAAGATGTTGATGGCTTTCATCCGGAGAATTTTGGAAAAATGGCGTTAGACATGAGTACTTTTATTCCGGCAACTCCTTTTGGAATTTTAGAATTACTAGAAAGATACGGAGTAGAAACTAAAGGAAAACATACTGTAGTAATTGGTCGTAGTCATATAGTGGGAAGACCAATGAGTATTTTGATGGGAAGAAAAGGATTTCCTGGAAATTCAACGGTAACTCTAACACACAGTTACACTAAAAATATTGAAGAAATAACCATTCAGGCGGATATCATCATTACGGCTCTTGGCGTTCCTAATTACCTAAAAGCGAATATGGTGAAAGAAGGAGTTGTTGTTATTGATGTTGGTATTACTCGTGTTCCTGATGAAACCAATGAAAAAGGATATGTAATCACCGGTGATGTTGATTTTGAACAAGTAAGTAAAAAATCATCGTTTATTACTCCAGTTCCGGGTGGAGTTGGACCTATGACGATTGCCATGTTACTTAAAAACACACTTTTGGCAAGGGAAATGAAAATTTTAAAATTTGAATAATAAAAAATACTTTGCCTATTCATCCTAATAGGCTTTTTTTATCCTTATGGGAAATATACAAAAATTAGAATTTAAAACGACGGAGGAGTTTCTAGAGTATCTGAGTGAAGAAGAACTGGAAATCGTTCTTTTTCTGCGTAAAATTATTTTGGAATGTATGCCCGATTGTAAAGAGAAATTGGCTTACAATGTTCCTTTTTATTATCGCCACTCCCGAATTTGTTATATTTGGCCGGCTTCCATTCCTTGGGGGAAAGTTGAAAAAGGAGTGGCGATTGGTTTCTGCAAAGGCGCTTCATTTTTAGACGAAACTTTTGAAACCACAAGATTTGCTTCAAAACAAATTTTCAATTCTGTTAGTGAAATTGATGTTGCATCATTGAAGCAACAAATCTATGAAGCAATTTTAACAGATAACCAAATTGTTAAAGCGCGACGGAGAAAAATTCAGTAGGGCTAAATTCCTACTTTTATTTTTTACATTAGACCATGTTTGTACTATTTTTTTTGTAAATTTATCTTTTTAAAATAAAAATTATAAAAATGAAAATTTCAAACAGAGATATAAAAATATTTTTCTTAGGTTTTCTTACCCTTTTTATCATAGAAACTATCTACGACTGGGATTCTACAGTTGGTTCTATTAAAAGAGGTTATCATGATGGCTATAATTTCGAATCAGATACAAATTCTGCTAAAGCCAAATAGATTTTATTAAAAATTAATAATCTCCTCGCCCTTTAAATCTCGGATCATCTCTTTTGATGAATTCCGTTTTTCTTTTAGCAGGTTCCGCTTTCGGTAAACTTGCTTCTTCTGTTTTGCTGGAAGGCTCAATCAATTCGTTCAATTCTTTGATTTCGGCATCAGTCAGATCACGGTATCTTCCAACAGGGATATCCAGTGAAATATTGATAATTCGGATGCGTTTTAAAGCCGTAACATCATACCCTAAATATTCTGTCATTCTACGAATTTGACGATTTAAACCTTGTGTCAAAATAATTTTAAAAGTGAATTTACTAATTTGTTCCACTTTACATTTTCGGGTAATGGTGTCCAAAATTGGAATTCCATTTCCCATTCTTTCGATGAAACGATCTGTAATAGGTTTATTTACCGTAACCGTATATTCTTTTTCGTGATTGTTTCTGGCGCGTAATATTTTATTAACGATGTCACCATCGTTAGTCATGAAGATCAATCCCTCACTCGCTTTATCCAATCTTCCGATAGGAAAAATACGTTTGTTATAATTGATGTAATCTACAATGTTGTTGCGAACATCTAAGTTTGTGGTGCATTCAATTCCTACTGGTTTGTAAAAAGCAAGATAAACGGGTTTCTCATTTTTCTCACGGATTAGTTTACCGTCAATACGCACTTCATCATCTGGGGAAACTTTAGTACCTAACTCCGGAACGACTCCATTGATGGTTACACGACCTTCTTCAATGATTTTATCGGCTTCGCGACGGGAGCAATACCCAGTTTCTCCTATGAATTTGTTGAGGCGTTTTAGATTTTCTTCCATACTGCAAAAGTAATGAATTTGGAAATACTTACAGGAGTTTAGTCTAATCTTTGTTATTTTGACTGGGAAGAAATATTATGATTCTGTCACATTAAAGTTGAATTCTTGATTTGATAAAAGTTAAAATAGTAAAAGGTAACTTTTAAGGAATTGATGCAGTATAGAGGTTACCAGTTACTTCAGAAAATGAAGAATAAAATTACTATTCTGTTTCAAATAAAAAATGAATTACTTTTTTATACAATTGTTCGTCATGCATGCTATGACCTAGGCCGTTCGTTTCGATGAAAATTGAATCTTTCCATGTGGCGGCTATTTTTTTCCCCTCTTCAAATAAAACAATTTTATCATTTGTATCATGAGCTATCAACCCTTTTGTCTTTATTTCAGAGGCAAATTGCTTAGCAGAGAATTTTTCCAGTTGTAACTTAAAATGTTTTAGGTAATGTGCTTCGAGTCCTTGGGAAATTTTAGAATTTAAACTCAACATTGCAATGTAATTATTAAGAATAATTTTGAAATCACTTGGAGATCCTAAAATCACTATTTTCTCAATGCTGTTATTTTGATAAACGGATTGGTAATACAAACACGTTTTACCTCCTAAAGAATGACCAATGAGGTATCGTGGTTTGAATTTTTGGACTACATAGTCAATAGACTTTGCATATTGGGGGATATTAAATTCCTTTCCACTTGATAGGCCATGAGCAGGAGCATCAATTGCTATGATGGTACTACCAGTTTTTTTTAAATAGGGTAACATTTTTTTCCAGCGTGCGGCATTACTTTCCCATCCGTGTACGAGTAGTATAACCGTACTATTTCCTTTCCATGTATACGTTTGAATGTTATGTCCGTTATGCTGAAAAGTTTCAGTTTTTGTTTCCTGTAGAATTTTAGGAAGCTTAGCTATCGTTAGTCTGCCTTCCCGAGGCTCGCTAAAAAGAGAATAGGCAAGTTGGGTCGCTTTGTCAGGAAATACGAAGCTTAATAAATTTATATATAATCCGACAGATTTGGTGAACAGGTAATAAAGTGATTTTTTCATAAAAAAAAGTCCCGATATGAATCGGGACTTAACTGTAATTAGAATTTAGAAAATAATTTTTCCATTTTTTCTTTTTCTTCGTCAGCCAATGAACTATCGACTAATATTCTTCCGGAATGCTCATCAGTGATGATTTTCTTTCTTGAAGCAATTTCTACTTGTGTTTGCGGTGGAATAGTAAAGAATGATCCAGCAGATGCGCCTCTTTCAATAGAAACAACGGCTAAACCATTACGTACACTTGTTCTGATTCTATTGTAAGCTTTCAATAATCTTTCTTCGATTAATGCTTGGTATTCTGCTGATTTTTCTGTTAAAAAAGCTTCTTCTTTAGCAGTCTCGGACATAATAGCGTCCAATTCTGATTTCTTATGTTTCAAGTGATTAGATTTAGTTTCTAATCTTTCTTTTGATTGAGAAATCACTTCTTTCTTATGTTCAATAGAAGCTTTCATTTCTTTAATTTGTTTTTCCGACAATTGAATTTCTAATTCTTGAAATTCAATCTCTTTAGTCAACGAATTAAATTCTCTGTTGTTACGAACGCTTTCTTGTTGTTTTGTGTATTTCTTGATAGCCTCTTTGTGCTCATCAATCGCATTCTTTTTTACCTTGATAAGATCTTCGATAGTTTCAAGTTCATTTTTCAATTTTTCTGAACGCGTGCTTAAACCTGCAACTTCATCTTCTAAATCTTCTACTTCTAGAGGAAGTTCTCCTCTTACGTTTCTGATTTCGTCAATTCTAGAGTCAATTAGTTGTAAATCGTAAATTGCTCTTAACTTGTCCTCAACACTTAATTCTTTCGTATTCGCCATATTCTATAAGTACTTAACTGGATTTGAATTTTCTTCTGATAAAATAACTGCAAAATTAAGGATTTTTTTCCGAAGATACTCAACAATATAATTTTTTGTATAACGTTCGCTTTCAAAATGTCCGATATCGGCCAATAAAAGCTGATTTTCTGCTTCATAAAACTGATGATACTTTAAATCGGCCGTTAAAAACACATCAGCTCCAGCTTGAATTGCATTTTTTATGGCAAAACTTCCAGCTCCACCAAGCACAGCTATTTTTTTTACTTTTTTCCCTATAAAGTTGGAATGTCGAATGCCATCAGCTTGCATTTTCTCTTTTGCAAAAAGCAGAAATTCTTTTTCTTTCATGGGATTTTTCAATTCACCAATCATTCCCAAACCAATATTCTGATGTTTGTTTTGCAATTCATAAATTTCATAGGCTATTTCTTCATAAGCATGACTTTTGAACAATGCTTTTAGAATTTTATTTTCTAAATGCTTTTCGAAAGTGACTTCAATTTTGATTTCGTCTCCTTGAACAAACTCAAAACGTTCACCAACTTGTGGATTACTGTGTTCATTTCCCATATAAGTTCCAATTCCTTTCGAATTAAAACTGCAATTTTCATAATTGCCAATCCTTCCGGCACCAGCGTCAAATAATGCATTTCGCACTTCTTCTGCATTCTCCGGAATAGTATACGTTACTAATTTCCGAATAAAATTTTGCTTCGGAATAAGGATTTTGGTGTTTATCAGACCCAGCGCGTCACAGAAAATTTTATTTACACCTTCTTGATGATTGTCCAAAGCAGTGTGAACAGCATATATTGCTACGTCATTTTTTATGGCTTTGATTACTACTCGTTCCACATAATTTTTACCCGTTATTTTTTTCAATCCAGAAAATAAAATGGGATGAAAACAAACCACCAAATTGCATTTTTTAGCGATTGCTTCGTCAATTATATTTTCTAAAGCATCATGACAAACTAAAACTCCAGTTGCTTCTGATTCCTGATCACCAACTAACAATCCTACATTGTCAAAATCTTCGGCGTAGGCGAGGGGTGCCATTTCTTCCAGCGCGGAAAGAATTTCTTTTATTTTCATGATTTTTTAGTTTTAGCCTAATGTTTAATGTTGATCAACATTAAACAAAAGAAACAAAATTTTAAATCAAAGATAATTTATTCTACTTTCGTAAAATGAATTTACTTCGAAAAATACTATTCCCGTTTGCCATATTATATGGTATCATAACGACTATTCGGAACTTTCTTTTCGATAAAGGTATTTTGAAATCATACTCATTTGATTTGCCTGTTATTGCTGTAGGAAATCTTAGTGTTGGCGGAACAGGGAAAACTCCCCAAATAGAATATTTAATTCGGTTGCTTGCTAATAAATATAAAGTTGCCACATTAAGTAGAGGTTATAAAAGACAATCGAAAGGTTTTATTTTGGCGGAAGCCAGTTCAAATGCGGCAATTCTTGGCGATGAACCTTTTCAGTTTTATAAAAAATTTGCAGCTATCAAGGTTGCAGTTGATGCAAATCGACAGAACGGAATAGAACAATTGCTTTCTCTTCCAGAAAAGCCGGAAGTTATTTTGTTAGATGATGCATTTCAACACAGAAAAGTAAAAGCGGGTTTCTATATCTTGCTTACTTCCTATGGGGATTTGTATTCGGATGATTTTATGTTGCCAACCGGAAATTTACGCGAAAGCAAAAGTGGAGCAAAAAGAGCTGACATGATTATTGTGACGAAATGTCCTTTTAATCTTTCTATTGACCAACAGAATGAAATTAGAAATAGATTAAAGGTTTCAGCAAATCAAGAATTATACTTTACTTTTACAGCGTATGACAATTTTATTTATGGAGAAAACCGAAAGATAAATGTAAATGAAATTCAAGCTGGTGCTAAATTACTGATGGCAGGAATCGCAAAGCCCGAGCCATTTTTTGCCCATTTGCAAGACAACAATGATGTCTGTTTGTCTTTTCCGGACCATCATAATTTTACCAAAAAAGACGTTTTAGAAATTAAAAATTTAGCTCAAAATAACATTATTATCACTACCGAAAAAGATTATGTACGATTAAAAGGAAGGTTGCCAAGCGAACAACTTTTCTATTTACCCATACAAAGTTCGTTTCTTTCTGGAAGTGATGATTTTGATAAAAACATTTTAAATTATGTGGGAACAAGTACAAGAAACCGTTAGTTATATCAAAGAAATTATTAATTTAAGCCCAGAATACGGAGTGATTTTAGGATCAGGATTAGGAAGTTTTACGGATGAAATGAAGGTAGAATATACCCTGCCTTATAATGAAATTCCAAATTTTCCGGTATCGACAGTTCAAGGTCATAAAGGAGCATTAGTTTTTGGAACAATTGGAGAAAAGAAAGTGGTTGCTATGCAAGGACGATTTCATTTTTATGAGGGATATTCTATGAAGGAAGTAACTTTTCCGGTGCGGGTGATGAAGTTTTTAGGTGTTGAAAAATTAATTGTTTCCAATGCTTCCGGTGGAGTAAATCCAAATTTTAAAGTGGGGTCAATCGTCATTATTAAAGATCATATCAATATGACTCCCGAGCATCCGTTACGTGGAAAAAACGATGAACGTTTTGGACCTCGTTTTGTAAATATGAGCGAACCTTATTCGAGAAAGATGATTGCTAAGGCCAAAGAAATAGCATTGGATTTAAACATTGAAGTTTTTGACGGTATTTATTATGGACTACAAGGACCAACTTTTGAAACTTTAGCGGAATATCGAATGGTAAAAATTCTTGGAGCAGATTGTGTAGGAATGTCAACCGTTCCCGAAGTAATCGTGGCGCGTCACATGGATCTTGAAACTTTCGGAATCTCTGTTATTACAGATATGGGAAATGAAGAAAGTATCGATACTATTTCGCATGATGAAGTATTGGAAGCAGCAAAAAAAGCAGAACCAATGGTACGAAGTCTAATCAAAGAATTGATTTTGAAATATTAGATACCATTAAACATAATTCGCAATTGTACTATAAAATTCTTCGGGAATGAATGGCTTTGTGATAACATCATTCATTCCAAAGGATAACAGGATTTCACGATTTTCATCTAACGATATGGCTGTAAGAGCAATAATTGGCGTTTTTTGATCAAATTTTCTAATTTGTTCCGTTGCTACCGTACCGTTTATACCCGGTAAATGAACATCCATCAGGATTAAGTCAAATTTATTGTTTCTGGCTGTTTCTATAGCTTCTTCGCCATTATCAATTATATCACAAATAATCCCTTTGTTTTCCAGCATTTTTGCAGAAACCATTTGGTTGATTTTATTATCTTCCACTAAAAGAATTTTTTTATTCATTAAAACAGAATCATCGTAGGTTTTAATTCTTTCTTCCACTTTTAATAAATCGGAACCGATATTAAACTTTAGTTCAAATGAAAAAGAGGATCCTTTTCCCACAACACTCTTTAGAGTGATACGACCACCAAGAGTTTTAATTATTTTTTTAACGATTGTCAATCCTAATCCAGTCCCTCCATATTTACGATTTACCTCTATTGAACCTTGAGAAAAACTATCAAAAACACTTTTTAATTTGTCTTCAGGAATTCCAATCCCGGTATCAGTCACTTCAAAATATATAGTAGCATTTTCGCTCTCCAGCAATTTTAGTTTTGTACTGACACTGACGATACCATTTTTGGTAAATTTTAAAGCATTATTAATCAAATTCATCATTACCTGTGACAATTTTGTAGGGTCGCCAATCAAAAAATCAGGAATATCCGAATCAATTTTAAGAATAAATTTGTTGTTATTTATTAAGGCTAATTCTTTTAAAGAGTTTTGTATATTTTCTAATAATTGTTTAACATTGAAATTGATGTATTCTATTTCAAATTTATTAGAGTCAATTTTATTTATTTCCAGAATTTCATTTATAAACTTTGTCAGATAGTCCCCTGAAAATTTTAATGATGACAAGTAATTCATTTGTGATTTTTTTGGTTTTTCTTCCAATAATAAATGAGTAATACCATTTATGGCATTCAAAGGTGTGCGAAGTTCATGGCTTACCGTCGATAAAAATTCGGATCTTGCATTAGAGGCTTTCTCCGCTTTGTCTTTGGCGATTTCTAATTCTTTATTTTTTTCTTTTAACATCAGATTGGATTGAGTTCTGATGATATTATTTTTATATAAAGACAAACTCAATAAAGATAAAATCGAAATTAAAGAAATTGCAAGTATACTGATGAGTTTAGAGAATTTGTTAGCCTTTTCCTGCTGTTTATTTTTTGAATCGATTTGTGTAATTTCTTTTAATCGTTCGGATTCTTTAAATTTATCGTAATCATCTATTTCGAGTCTTTTGTTATTTAAAATGGAAATACTCTCTTTTAGATTTAGATGTTGTTTCAAGTAGGAGTACGCATTGTTTTTATCTAACATTTTATAGTGCACAGAACTTAATGCGAGCAAAACATTAGATTGTTGCTCTGTGTTTTTATTTTTAATGCTCAGTTCTAATGCTTTATTGAGATAATTTAAAGCTAAATTATTTCTGTCTTTCGTCTCTTCAATAGTGCCAATCTGGTATAGGGCTTCCGCTCTTGAATTCAATAATGTTTCGTTATCCTGTTTGGCTATTATTGTTTTGAAAATTGCTGAAGCTAAATCATAATTTCCTTCAGACTTCCTTATTATGCCTTGTTGCAGGTTAAGTAAATTGCTTATTTCCTCAGAGTCTGATCTTCTTAGTTCGGTAAGTATTGATTTTGTATTATTGAAAGAAATTTCGGCATCATTAAAATCTTTTTTTTCAATATAACTTAAGCCCAGATAATAAATACAATAAGCGTAATTGGAACTTGGTTCTAATTTTTTATAAAATTCAATGCTGTTATGAAAGGTTTTTATAGCATCATTATATTTTTTTAAATCAAAATATATTTTGCCTAATCTAAATGTTTGATCCGCCTGAGCTTCGATATTGCGTGTTACTTTCGAATAATTTATAGCTTTTTGTGTATAAAATAAAGCTTTTTTGTAACTATCCTCTTTGATGTTTAAGTTAGACAAATTAAGATAATACTGGATACTATCTGTTTTCTCATTGGTTTGAGAATACAGAAACGAATTACAAAAAAAGATAAAAACAAAGAAGTACTTCATTTATAGCTGAATTGTTTTATGTTTTATTTTTACGCTCCATCAAAAGTATCAAATCAATTATTCGAGATGAATATCCTATTTCATTGTCGTACCATCCAACAACTTTTACCATTTTGTCAATAACAGAAGTCAATAGAGCATCAAATATACATGAATTTTTATTACCAATTACATCTACAGAAACGATTGGATCTTCCGTGTAATCGAGAACTCCTTTTAAATTAGTTTGTGCTGCAATCTTGAAAGCAGCATTTATTTCATTTATGGTGACTGCTCGTTTTACATTAAATGTAATATCGGTTAGAGAACCATCAGGAACGGGTACTCTAATTCCACATCCACCAATTTTCCCTTGTAAATCAGGAAAAATTTTTGTCAATGCCTTAGCTGCACCTGTAGTTGTAGGAACTATTGATTGACTTGCACCTCGGGCCCTGCGTAAGTCTTTATGGGGCTGGTCATGTAAACTTTGGTCGGTCGTATAAGAATGAATGGTTGTAATATAGGCTTGTTCGATTCCACAAAGTTCATCAATAACTTTCATCATTGGTGCGGCATTGTTTGTTGTGCAACTCGCATTAGAAACTATAGTTTCGGTACCGTCAAGAATGTTTTCGTTCACACCCAAAACGACAGTTTTTATAGTGTCAACCTCAGAAGGTGCGGAAAGAATTACTTTTTTGGCACCAGCCAAAATATGGGCATTTAGTTCTTCAAAAGTCTTAAATTTTCCAGTTGATTCAATTACACAATCTATATTTAGACTTTTCCAATCCAGTTTTGAAATACTTTTTTCATGAAAAAACAAAAAATGGTTTCCATCGATAGAAAAACCATTTTCATCCTCAATTACGTTATAGGGCAACACTCCGTGAATACTGTCGTATTTCACTAAATGGGCCATTGTTTTTGTATCGGCAATATCATTTATGGCAATCACTTCAATATCGGGATGGTTTAAAAGAAGCCGAAATAAATTTCTTCCTATTCTTCCAAAACCATTTATGGCAATTCTTGTTTTCAAATTTTAGTTTACTGTTTGAAGTTTGAAGTTCAAGGTTAAAAAACTTTAAACCTTAAACTTTAAACCAAATTTTATAGAATGTGTTTCTGCGCTTTGTAAGAAGAACGAACTAACGGACCGCTTTCTACATGACGGAAACCCAATTCCAAACCATATTTTTCATATATCGCAAATTGATCTGGTGTTATGAACTCTTTTACAGGCAGATGTTTTTTACTAGGTTGCAAGTATTGACCTATAGTAACAATATCTACATTTGCATCGCGCAAATCTCTCATTGTTTGAAAAACTTCCTCTGCTTTTTCTCCAAGTCCAAGCATAATTCCAGATTTAGTTCTGTTAATACCTTTTTCTTTTAAGTATCTCAAAACTTCCAAACTTCTATCATATTTGGCCTGAATACGTACTTCACGAGTCAATCTACGAACAGTTTCTACATTATGCGAAACTACTTCGGGATTGGCCTCCACGATTCTATCAATATTTCTTTCGATACCTTGAAAATCAGGAATCAAAGTTTCCAGAGTGGTATTAGGATTCATTCTGCGGATAGCTTTAACAGTTTCGATCCAAATAATAGATCCCCCATCTTTCAAATCATCTCTGTCTACGCTGGTAATAACGGCGTGTTTAATGTTCATGATTTTTATGGAGCGCGCCACTTTTTCAGGCTCATCCCAATCTACGGTTTCTGGTCTTCCGGTTTTTACACCGCAAAAACCACAAGAGCGGGTACAAATATTTCCCAAAATCATAAATGTAGCAGTTCCTTCTCCCCAGCATTCCCCCATATTGGGACAACTTCCTGAGGTACAAATCGTATTAAGACTATATTTATCAACTAAGCCACGCAGTTCTGTGTATTTTTGGCCAATTGGAAGTTTTACCTTCAACCATTTCGGTTTTCCAATCGGTAAAGTATTTTCTAAAACAGTTTCCATATATCAATTTTCAAAGCACAAAGATAAGGAATGTAGTTTATTTGTAGATTCGTTTATTTGTTTATTTAAAGGAAGGAAAATAGAAGATTTTGGAGCAGAATATTCGGTTTTTTTAAGAAATAGTTGTCCTGCTTTCCGTTCTATTTACTCTAATTGTTTGTCCCTCACAATTACAGCGCGGGATGCTCCCAAGGCTTCGGGGCAAATAAAGGCTAAAGTAGTACTTTTTTGTCGTTTCAACAGTGTAAAATGCGGCAGTCATTTTTTACAAACGTATATTTCAGAAACTAATTTTCAACAGAAAAGCAGAATCTTTCGACGCTGCTTTTCTTATTTTGTAATTAATCCATTTGGACTGTAATGGGTAGATTATAGGCAGTTCGTACTGGTTTTGAACCAATCATTCCCGGTGACCATTTTGTTTTCAATGATTTCAATACTCTTATAGCTTCTTTGCCTAATCCATAACCAGGATCCCTTTTTACTTGGATATCAGTCATGCTGCCGTCTTTTTCAATTACAAAGGAAACATCAACACGAATAGTGTTACCACCATCAATTTCTCGTTTTTCAAAATTATTTCCAACATAAGTATAAAACTTATTTATTCCTCCCGGGAATTCAGGAAGTTTATCTAGCGCAACACTAGCTACAATAGTATTTCTTGGGTCAACAGGATTGTCAGTTGTTGTTCCTTGCCCGTTGGAGGAAGTCGGATTTACTCCAATGGCAGGTGTTTCTTCAGTAGTTGTATTTGTAACCGTAGCATTATCCGTGTTCGTGGCTTTGTCTTGGTTCGCTTGTTGTGCTTGTACAATTTCAGGATTCACAAGTTGGTCACTTTGAATAGGTGCTTCGGTATTCTTTGTTTTAACTTCGGGAAAAATTGGTTTTTCTGTCTCCTGAAGTTGATTGGGTATAACGTCAGTTACGTTGACTATGGTATTTGTGAGATCGGGTAGTGTTATCCTATTTTCAGGATTAAAATAATTTAGAATTATAGGAATGCTCAACACGGATGTTAAAAGCAAAATTCCCATAAAGAAAGCGAACAAAGAAGTTTTAGTGCTTTCTTTGCGCAATTGATACGCTCCGTATTCTTTATTTTTATATTGAAAAACAAGATCAATCCAGCTGGTTTCGTAAATACTTAATTTTGACATGGTTTATGGATTTAATGGTTAAGTATCAGTTAAATCATACGCGTATGTTGTTTTAATTAACAACGTAAATAACAGGAATTGTAGTATGTAAATAGAGAAGTTTTTTAGTTTATTTTTAAATAGCGATCTAATTAACCGCAAAAACAGAAATACTATCTTTTATTCTGAATGATTTCTGCCAATAGTTTCTTGGCGCGGAGGAGTTTTATTTTTATATTACTCAAGGGTTCACCAATTTTATTGGCAATTTCCTGATAAGTCATTTCCTGAAAATAACGAAGTTGAATTACTTCTTGATAATGCGGTTTAAGCTCTTTGATGAACCGAAGTAACTGAGAAAGATTCTGTTCCGTAATCAATTCATCTTCGGCCGATGGAGTAGTGTCAGCAATATTATAGGCTTGTTGGTCTTCTTCATCTGTAATTTCGACAAAAAGACTTGATTTCTTTTTTCGAAGTAAATCGATGTGGACATTTTTTGCAATAGCAATAAGCCAAGTATTAAACTGAAATTCCGAATTATAAGTTGCTATTTTGTCAAAGGCTTTCGAAAAAGTTTCAATAGTGATATCCTCAGCATTGGTTTCGTTTTCCGTGCGTTTTAGCATGAAACCATACACTTCGTTCCAGTAATAATTCAATAGAAAAGTGAAGGCAACTTGGTCACCTTGTTTCGCTTTTTCTATTTGTTTGTTTATTTCCAATGTACCGGTTTTGAGAATGTATTTGTTATAAAGATATTAATTTGTGTGAATATAAGTACTAATTCGATTATTGGATACCAATATACCACATCTTTTTCTTTTAATTTCCCTGCCGAAAACCCAATAACGATCCAGGCTGTAATATATCGCAGGCAAAATAAGCCTAATACTATCATCCACTGAAACTGAAAAGCTAGTAATACGATGGCCAGTAGTATAAAAAGCAACTGCGAGCAATAGAATATTCCTAACTGAAATTTATCGAACTTTTTGTAATAGTTTGCCGTAGCAATATGTCTTCTTTTTTGTATGATCCAGTCTTTGTAAGTTGTTTTTGGCTTAGAATAAGTGAAACTTTCAGGCATAAATGCAATGGTAGTGTTTCTTGCGTTTGCAGCTTGATTGACAAATAAATCATCATCACCGGAACGAACTTTCATGTGTTCTATGAAACCATTTACATTAAAAAACTCTTCTTTTTTATACGCTAGATTCCTACCTACGCCCATATACGGATGACCCATTTTTGCCCAGGAAAAATATTGAATGGCTGTAAGTAAAGTTTCAAAACGAATTATTTTATTCAGAAATGAATTAGCGATTTTCTCATATTTACCATAGCCCAAAACAATTGTTTTTTGCATTGTAAATTGAGAACTCATTGCGGTAATCCATTCTTTTGATGTAGGATAGCAATCAGCATCGGTAAATAATAGATATTCTTTTTTTGCAGCCTTTATTCCTAACGTTAATGCGTATTTTTTGTTGCCCCAAAAAGCTTCATTATTTTGCACTTTTACCAAACGTATATTTGGATATTGTTTTTCAAAACCTTCAAATATAGCTAAGGTATTATCATTTGATGCATCGTCAATTAAGACAATTTCAAAATCTGGATAGTTTTGTTCAGCGAGTAACGGAATAAAATTTATTACGTTTTCTTCTTCGTTTTTGGCACAAATAATAACCGATATCGGAATTTTTTTGGGCGTTATCTTCTGAACTTTTGCGAAAGCAAATTTCCCGAAAAAACCTAAATAAAATAAAATCTGAACGGCAACAATAAAAATAAAAAAGTAAAGAATGATTATAAGCATCGGAGTTTAATGAGTTTCTAATCCCACAATTTCGGGAGAATGCAAAGGTATGAATAGAAATTATGAATTGTTAATCATAAACGGTGAATTTTAAAAGAATTTATCGTGGACATTTCTTCATTTCATTTGCGACAGCAATGGACTGATTTTTATTAGTTTTTTCCAACTCAGAAATGATGTTTTGATAGTTTTTATCGTCACGGTTTTGAGACATTTTTTGTTGTGCCTGAATTTCTTCGATTTCTATTTCAAAAGCTACAATTCCTCGACTTTGCATCATGGTTTTCTCAGATAAATCTTCTATTCGGACAGGATTCTGTGAATTTTGTTCGTATTTATCGACTAGTTTTTTCAATGATTCGATAACTGCATCCCCTTCGATAATTTTTATTTTTCCGTAAACATGAACTGCAATATAATTCCATGTTGGTACATTTTCGTGATCATACCAAGACGGAGAGATGTAAGAATGTGGTCCTGAAAAAACGGCTAATATTTGGTCATTCTCCGCGAAACCTTTCCATTGTGGGTTTTCTTTAGAAATATGTCCTTCTAAAATTGTTTTTCCTTCTTTATTGATACCCAGTTCTAACGGAATATGAGTTGCCCACAATTTTCCATTGGTTTGATTGATTAGAATACCAAAGCTATTTTCTCTTAGAAAAGCGGTAATGGATTCTTGATTTTCGTTTTTGTAGATATCTGGAATGTACATATTTGAAAATTTAGGTTTTTTAATGTTAGAATTAATCATAAATTACTAGATATGAATTACATCAGTTTGCTAGCTAATAATCTAAGGAGTATAACAATCTATTTTTATTAAATGACATTCACTTCGGCCTCAATATGGATTCCAAAAGTCTTAAAAACAGTCTCCTGAATATTCTTCGAAACATTCAAAATTTCTTGTCCCGTTGCATTGCCGTAATTGACTAAAACCAAAGCTTGATTTTTATGTATTCCAGCATCACCAAAACGTTTTCCTTTGAAACCGGCTTGTTCAATGAGCCATCCTGCAGGAACTTTTACTTCGGTATCAGAAATATCGAAATATTTCATTTCGGGAAATTGCTGATGAATTTTTTCGAAATCAGATTTTAAGAGAATAGGATTTTTAAAGAAACTTCCGCTATTTCCTAGTTCTTTTGGATCAGGTAATTTGCTTTGACGAATCGCAATAACTGCATTACTCACCTCTTTTAAACTAGGATTTAGTCTTGAGGCTTCGGAATTGTTCTTTGCTAATTCAGCCATAATGTCTCCGTAGGAAATATTGATTTTATGATTGCGTTTTGTCAATTTGAAAACAACTGAGGTAATAACATATTGATTTTTCGCTTCGTTTTTGAAAATGCTTTCTCGGTAACCAAAATTACAATCTTCTTTTATGAAGGTTTTCATTTCTTGATTTTCAATAGTCATTGCTTCGCAGGAAACAAAAGTATCTTTAATTTCGGTACCATAAGCACCTATGTTTTGAACAGGAGTCGCACCAACATTTCCCGGAATTAGCGACATGTTTTCCATACCGCCAAAATTTTGCTCAATTGTCCAAAGAACAAATTCATGCCAGTTTTCACCAGCTTGACTTTCGACCCAAACAAAATCATCATTTTCTTGAATGATTTTTTTCCCTTTCAAGTCGATATGAATGACTAATGCATCAATATCCTTGGTCAAAAGCATGTTGCTTCCGCCTCCTAAAATAAATTTTTTCTGTGCTTTATTTTCTTCTAAAATAATTTTTAATTCGTCAGTAGAGTGAACCTTTGCAAATTGTTTTGCTTTGGCTTCAATGCCAAATGTATTGTATTTTTTTAAAGAGATATTATTTTGTATTTCCATAAATGAGATTGCTTTTTTGAACCCTAAATTCAAAAGTTAGGATTAAAATTTATTTACGTATGATTTCATCCAGATATGCATCATAAAAAGAGGCATAATATAAGGAGTCATAGTAGAATCCCCTTTTTGTAAATTCTGAACGAGCTTTTTAATGTTTATATTTTCAAAGTATGGATTTTGAAACAGATCACTTTTCGAAAAAGATTCTAATTCTTCTTTAAAGGCGGGGCTTTTTGTGATATAATCGCCCCAAGGAGCGCTTAATCCAACTTTTCTGAATTTTAGAATTTCACTTGGCAAACGTTCTGCCATAGCTGATTTCAGAATGAATTTCCATTTTTTTCCTGCAAATAACCATTTGTCTTCCAATGAACCCAAACCAATGACTAATCTTGGGTCCAAAAACGGTTCTCGACATTCAATTGAAGCACCCATAGTACAGCGATCATTTCGGTCTAACAGTGAACATAAATAGGTATGTTGGTCAAAATAAAGCGCCTGCCTTCGTAAATTATCCGGATATAATGATTTTGCTTCTTTATAAATTTGTTTTCTGTATTCATTTTTTGGAAGCGTTTCAATTCCATAATTTTCCGCAATATCTTTAGGATAAATATTTGAGCCATTGAAAATTATCAATTCTGATTTTTTATTTATTTGTGCATAACGCGCTAACTTTTCATAACGAGGCTTATTTGTGAATAGGTCTAAATTGCTAATTGTTGCAATGGAATTCAATAATGATGGATATTGTAAGGCCTTGTATCGTACATAGCCGCCCATTAATTCATCCGCTCCTTCACCTGAAAGTAACACTTTTACCGTTGGTTTTGCCATTTGTGAAACTGCCAGTAGGTGTGGTTCGCTCAAATGCATGATAGGTTCGTCCTGAAAATAAGTAGCGCTTATTAGTTTATCGTAAAGGTTTTTATTCTCTAATTGCATTGTATGAAAACCATAATCAAATTTCTCGGACATCATTTTGGCTAAATGTGCTTCGTTATGTTCTTTCTCTTTGAAACCAATATTAAAAGTTTGTATGTCTTTATAATTCTGATGATGTAAGGAAGCCAAAACGGAAGAAGAATCCAGTCCGCCGCTTAATAAAACGCCAACAGGGACATCACTTACCATTCGTAATTTTATCGAATCATCAAATGTTTCGCGAAACCATTCCACTGGATTTTTTATTTCGGGTTGGTTTTGAATCTCCTTTTTTAGATTCCACCATTTTTCGGTTGTAACTTTTCCTCCTTCATGAACAGTCATTATATTACCTGGCAGTACTTTTTTGACGTTTTCGTATAAAGTATTTTCCCCAGCGACAAAGCGGTTAAATATGTATTCTTCCAGTCCGTCTTGCGCCATTTTGAGTGGTACACCGGCTGTGAAAAGTGCTTTTTGTTCAGAAGCAAAATAGAAAGTCTCGTTGTAAAAGGAATAATATAGAGGTTTGACGCCCATGCGGTCCCGAACAACGATAAGTTTTTTTTCCGTTTTATCCCAAATAGCAAAAGCAAACATACCGTTAAGCCGATTGAGCATTTTTAAACCATGCAATTGAAATAATTTCAATAAAACTTCAGTATCAGAATTTGTTTTGATATCAAATCCGTTGCTTTTTAATTCGGGATAAAATTCCTTGAAATTGTAAATTTCTCCATTATAAACAAGAACATATCTACCATCATCTGAAAAAAAAGGCTGGTGCCCGGCTATGGAAACATCAAGAATTGATAGTCTCCTGTGGCCAAAACCAATATTATTTTCAATGAATAATCCTTGATCATCAGGTCCACGATGCTCTAGCGAATCACGCATTTTTGTTAGAATACGTTCATCAACCTTTTTTTGTGATTGTAAATGCAAGATTCCATTAATTCCACACATAGTTAATTGGGGCTGTTTGTGTTAATTAATTGGTGGTATTTATCAGCAATAATCTTCATATTTGTATTGTAATTGGCATTTTCTTCTACAAATTTTCTGTTTTTCAAAACGGCATTTTTCCTATGTTCACCATTCTCAAAGGACCATATTAATTCTTCTGCGAGCATTTCAAAATCATCAACGGCAATTAATTGACCGTTTTCTCTGTGCTCAATCCAACTTCGATTTCCTATTATGTCAGTGACAACTGGATAGCAATTGCAGGCCATTGCTTCAAATAAAGAAGCTGAAACTCCTTCTGTTGTTGGCATACTAATATAAAAGTTTGATTGCTGTAATAGTTTTGGTAATGCTGTATTTGGAATTCTTCCGGTAAAGATGACCTTACTTTCAATTTTTAATTTTTTCGCTAATTCTTTTAATTTTAAAAGTTGTGTGCCGTCTCCTATAATTGTAAGTGCGAAATCGATTTCCTTTTGGTTTAAAATAGCAAAAGATTTTAAAATAGTATCATGACGGTATTCCGGCAACAAGGAGCGGGTTACAATAGCGCAAATTTTTTCAGGATCAGCATTGTTTTTATCTGCAAATTGCACTAAATCAATTCCTTTTGGTAATATCAAAACTTTATTCATATCGACACGAGCCTCTCTCATGGAAATAGTCATTACGGGACCCCACGCATGTATCAAATCTGCTTTTTGAAAAGCATAATGCTGAATGATTTTTTTTAACGGTAATAAAATAGATTTTTGAGGCCATAAATCCGTTTTACCTTGTTGCGCAATTGCAACGGGTTTCAATCCGGACAAGGCAGCAAGAAATCCATAACTGGTGGTTCTCTCGGCAATAACCATGTCAGGTTTTTGCAATTTGATTATTTTTCTTATTTTAAAAATGGCAAATTTAAATTCAAAAATCCTTAAAATGCGTTTGTGAAGGCAATTACTGGGTGTTTTTAATTCCCATGTAATAATTTCGAAATCACCAAATTCCTTCAAACCATTCATCCATGTGATGGCATCAGCTCTGTAGGATTCTCCGAGGAAAAGTATTTTCTTTTTTTTTGCCAAAATAAATTAGTCTTCAGAAGTTAGCGCGCGATTGATAAAATCATTCAACGGTTTTAATGCGATTAATTTTTTACTCACAGTAGTAACAAAATCTTTTTTTGTTACTGCTGAAATATCAATTCTCTGAGTAGACTCAAAGCTTTTTAGTTTTAATAATTCAATAGCAGGATGGTCTTTTTCGTAACCTCTTGGTGGGTTTTTAAGTGTGTTTTTTTCATTTCGATCAAAATCGGTAAACTCTTTTTTGAACTCTTTCGCATTAAGGATTGCTTCTAAATCATCATGGAAATAAGCAATTTCTTTGCGCATTTTTTTTAAATCCGCCGCTTCAGGACAATATAGTCCTCCGGCAATAAAGCTGGCTCCTTTTTCTATTTGAATATAATATCCTGAACGATTCATTCCTTTTGCACCCGAAGAAATCCAAATTCCCACGTGTGATTTGTAAGGCGACTTGTCTTTGGAAAATCGAATATCCCGGTTGATTCTGAAAGTACAATTTTTTACTTCCAGCATTTCCAGTGATGAGTCCAATGGTTTCATTGCATCAAGTAAACCAGCAATGAGTTGATGCAAATCTTTTTTGAAAGCTTCGTACCGTTTTTTATTCTCCAAAAACCAATCCCGATTGTTATTAGCTTTTAAATCTTCCAAGAATTGTAAAGTGTCTTTTGAAAGCATTTAAATGTTATTGTATTTGTTTTTTTAAATCTTCTTCACTAATAAAACCGGAGTGTTTCCATTTTACTTCCCTGTTTTCATATAATAATAAAGTAGGGAGTTCGCTGATTTTCATTTCAGAAATTAAAGTTTTATTTTCGTCAGCATTCAATCTCACAATTGTTACTTTATCGGCTAACTCTTTTTGCATTTGTAAAATATATGGAGCCATTTTTTTGCAAGGAGCACACCATTCCGCATAAAAACTAATTAGTACTTTTTTGTCGGTCTTTAATAGTTCACTGTATTCCTGACTACACATTCCTATGATTTTGTCACTTGGTTTAGACAATCCGGCCGCGTCCCATTTTAGCATTCCGCCTTGTAACTCATAAATAGTGGTAAAACCTAATTCTTCTAATTTTGCCGCAGCTTGTTTGCTTCTTCCTCCACTTTTGCAATAGACGAAAACAGGTTTTGTTTTGTCTAATGCTGCTGCTTTGGCATCGAAATCAGTACCATTCCAATTTACATTAGTGGCATTGTCGATGTGTCCTGATACATATTCTTCTGGAGTTCGAACATCCAGAATTTGTGCGTTTGGAGTTGCTGCAATTTTTTCAGCAAATGCTGTGGGCTCAATAGTTTTTACGTTTTTTGAAGTTTGGCCGTTACAGGATAGAACAGCAAATGATGTAATTAGGAGTAATATAAGGCGGTATTTCATGGTAAATAAGATTTGAAATTTGTGTAGGCTAAAGTAGGTAATTTTTCAACTTTCGAATAATTTAAACTATTAAATAAAAGTTATAAATTAAAAATTTTATAGGTCTGATGTGTCGATTTCACAATGGTTTCTGTGCGTTCAGGATGTGTATCTGAAATAAACAGCTGTCCAAAAGTATCGCTATTGACCATTTCGATGATTTTAGCCACTCTGCTTTCGTCTAATTTGTCGAATATATCATCAAAAAGAAGAATAGGTTTTACTCCACTTTGTTTCTTTAAAAATTCAAATTGAGCTAGTTTCAAAGCAATCAAAAATGATTTTTGTTGTCCTTGTGAACCAAATTTCTTGATAGGGTGGTTATCGATTTCAAATAACAAATCATCTTTATGAATTCCTACACTTGTGTAATGTAAAACTCTGTCTTTATTGATGTTTTCTTGTAAAAGTGTCAATAAGTTGTTTTCGAATAAATGGCTTTCATATATTAATTGTACCATTTCCTGTGAACCAGTTATCGCTTGATGGTGCACGTTGAAAATAGGGATAAACTGATTAATAAATTCTTTTCTTTTTTCGAAAATATATTCTCCAAAACTATTAAGCTGCTCATTATATATAGAGAGCGTGTCGTTTTCAAAAACATGGTTCAGAGCGAAATATTTTAACAAAGCATTGCGTTGACTCATTACTTTTTGGTATTGAATGAGTTGTTGCAAATAATGGGAATCCAGTTGCGAAATAACGCTATCCATAAACTTTCTTCTCGTTTCGCTGCCTTCAACAATCAAATCCGTATCGGCAGGTGAAATAATAACTAAAGGAATGAAACCAATATGATCTGAAAATTTATCGTAGGCTTTCCCGTTGCGCTTTAATATCTTTTTCTGTCCTTTTTTTAGACTGCAAAGAATTTGTTCGTTTCTTCCGTTTTTCTCGAATTCTGCATCAATTACAAAAAATTCTTCACCGTGTTTAATGTTCTGAACGGCCAATGGATTGAAATAGCTTTTTCCGTAAGATAAGTGGTAGATTGCATCAAGCACATTTGTCTTTCCAATGCCGTTTTTACCTACAAAACAATTTATTTTGGTGTCAAATTCGAAATTCGCTTCCGAAAAATTCTTATAATTGAATAACGAAATCTTTTTTAAATACATGGGAAGGCTTGCTGATATTGAGAACTTTGATGTTTTTTAACAAATTTTTCAAAGCGGGTGCAAATTATTGAAAAATATCGATAAAAATGGCTTTTCCATTTTTTCTCTGGTAATTATTTTGCCTTTGGAAAGAAAGAACCGTTCCTAATATTTTTTTTGAATATAAAAGCATATTTTTTATGACGGTTTGAATAAAAATTTTATTTTTGCGATTCACTAAATTAAAAATAAATGGCTACTTACAGTAAAAGAGGATATAAAGCACCAAAAGAAAAAGAAGTAAAAGACACAGTTGAAGAGGTAAAAGTTGATGAAAAAGATAGTGCTACTGCCGGTGTTTTCACTACTTTAGACGAAACAGCCTCAAAAACGGAGGACTGGGTTGCTAGAAATCAAAAAATCATTATTGGATTAGTTGCCGGTGTTGCCCTGTTTACTGTTGGTTATTTAGTTTACCAAAAATTTATTGCTACCCCAAAACAAGACGAAGCTGCTAACGAAATGTTTGTTGCACAACAAAATTTCCAAAAAGCGACAGACGGAGTTGCAAGTGATTCGTTATATAAGTTGTCTTTAAATGGTTCTGAAGGTAAATTTGGTTTTATAAAAATTGCAGACGAATATTCTGGAACTGATGCCGGAAATCTAGCTAATTATTATGCAGGTATGGCTTATTTAAATACCGGTAAATATGCAGAAGCTATTGATTTTTTAAGTAAATTTAAATCAGAAGATATTGTATTGAATGCTTTGGCAAAAGGTGCAATTGGAGATGCATATTCACAACAAAATAAACCAAAAGAAGCTTTAGAAAATTATGTGAAAGCTTCTGAGCTAAATAAAAATGATTTTACAACTCCACGTTTCTTGCTGAAAGCAGGTAAAACAGCTTTGGCTTTAGGAAATAAAGAAGAGGCATTAAAACATTTTACAGATATTAAAGAGAATTATGATGCAACTCCAGAGGCTGCTTCAATTGATGTTTTAATAGGATTGGCACAATAGTAAAAATGATATAAGATTACTGATTTAAGATTATAGATTTTTGATTTCAAAATTCTATCTTTAACATCTGAAATTAAAAATCTAAATCAAAAATCTACAATCAAATGGCTACCGTAAATAAAAACTTATCCGAGTACGATAAAAATTCAATCCCAAACGCGAAAAATTTTCGCTTTGGGATTGTTGTTTCAGAATGGAATGATTCTATAACTGAAGGACTTTACAAAGGCGCTATAGAAGCCCTTTTGGAAAACCAAGTTCCAGCCCAGCACATTATTCGATGGAATGTTCCTGGAAGTTTCGAGCTTATATATGGATCAAAAAAAATGTTACAAACGCAAAATGTTGATGCCGTTATCGCCATTGGATGCGTAATTCAAGGACAAACCAAACATTTTGATTTTGTATGCGAAGGAGTGACTCAAGGAATAAAAGACTTAAATGTTCAAACAGATATTCCTGTTATTTTTTGTGTTTTGACTGATAATACCATACAACAATCCATTGATAGAAGTGGAGGAATTCATGGCAATAAAGGTACGGAAGCGGCTATTGCAGCGATAAAAATGGCCTATATTCGTCAACAAGCTTCATTATCACATCAAATAGATAATCAACATTTATTGTCTTCAGGAGCTATTCAAATAGAAGAAGGATCGCCTTTAGAATTAAAGGAATAAAAATTAAGTTTTTTATTATCTTAAAAAATATAAAAAAAACCTACTCCATTGGATCCAATGGAGTAGGTTTTTTTATTTAGCTAAATAATTTTTATTAGCTTCTTGTGATACTAAAATGTATCATTTTGATTATACATGATAATGATTTTATTAAAGGAATTATTCGTCTGCATGAGCTGCTTCAAGATTAATATCAGAGAGAGCAATTTCGGTCAATGATACATCAGCTTTTTTCTCTTCTTCGAGAGTTTTAGCCAATAAAGTAACCGCTTTAGTTTCTCCCAGAGTTACTGCATAGGCACGCAGAGTACCATATGTAGCAATTTCATAATGTTCTACTTTTTGAGCTGCAGCAATAATTGCGGCATCGCGCACAACGCCTATTTGCGTTTCTTCCATAATACCATCGGCTTCTTTCAGTAGTCCTTCCATAGCATCACATTTCTTACCCTCTGCTTTAATGCCCAAAGATTCAAATACTTTTTCTAAACGAACAACGTGTTCCTCTGTTTCTTTTAAATGGTGTTCGAAGGCATGTATCAGGTTTGGCGAAGTAGCATTTTTCGCCATTTTTGGTAAGGCTTTCGTCAACGCATGCTCAGCCCAAAAGATGTCTTTTAATCCATCTTCAAAAAAATCTCTCAAACCTTGTGCAGCATTTGGTTTTGCTTTTTCAACTCCTTTTTTAGATTCCACTTTTGCATTTTCTTGTTTTTCATTGGTCGTTTTCATAATTGTTGTTTTTAATGATTAACTTCTTTTACATAACAAATTTAAGTTTTAAACCTGTAAAATTATTATAGAATTTCGTTAAAAATTTTCAAAATTATGCTTTATATAATTGTTTATCAAGCACTTGAACGGTTTAATAAATCCACGCTATTTTAGTCTGTGATTAATAATAAAACCCAACAGAATTTCAGTAAATTTGTGCGCCTTGGTTTTATAAAATTTTATCCCGAAGTGTCGGGACTTTAAACATCAAACAATATTTTTTAATGTCGAGTATCATTCAATTACTTCCTGATCATGTTGCCAACCAAATTGCTGCTGGAGAAGTCGTTCAAAGACCCGCTTCCGTGGTCAAAGAATTGCTCGAAAATGCGGTAGATGCAGGCGCAACTGATATAAAATTAATAATTAAAGATGCAGGGAAAGCATTGGTTCAGGTGATTGATAATGGTTTAGGGATGTCCGTCACAGATGCACGTTTGTGTTTTGAACGTCATGCCACTTCCAAAATTCGTCATGCCGAGGATTTATTTTCTTTGCATACAAAAGGGTTTCGTGGTGAAGCATTAGCCTCAATTGCGGCTATTGCGCACATGGAAATGAAAACTAAACAGGATCAAGAGGAGCTAGGTACGCATATAGTTATTGAAGGCAGTAAGTTTGTATCACAAGATGTGGCGGTTTTGCCAAAAGGTACTTCATTTGCGGTGAAAAATTTATTTTTTAATATTCCTGCACGTCGTAATTTTCTAAAATCGGATACGGTGGAATATCGTCATGTTATTGATGAGTTTCAACGCGTGGCTTTGGCCCACCCAAAAATACATTTTACGTTTTATCATAACGGCAGTGAAATGTTCAATTTGCCTCCTTCTACTCTGAGACAAAGGATTGTCAATGTCTTTTCTGGTAAAACCAATGAGAAATTAGTACCGGTTCAGGAAGAAACAGAAATAGTCAGTATTCAAGGTTTTGTCAGTAAACCTGAATTTGCCAAAAAGAATCGAAGTGAACAATTTTTCTTTGTCAATGATCGGTTTATTAAAAGTGGTTATTTGCATCATGCAGTTATGGCTGCTTACGACGGGATTTTGAAAGATGGAGCACAACCGAGTTATTTTTTATACTTAACGGTTCCTCCCAATACCATAGATATTAATATTCATCCCACAAAAACGGAAATTAAGTTTGATGACGAACATGCTTTGTATGCTATTTTGAGAGCATCAATAAAGCATAGTTTGGGGCAATTCAATGTAGCGCCAGTTTTGGATTTTGATCGCGATTCTAATTTAGATACGCCTTACCATTACAAAGATTTAAAAGGTGCCACGCCCACCATTCAGGTAGACGGTAATTTCAATCCTTTTTCTGAAGAAAAACCCAGTAAGCAATTTGCAAGTTATAGAAAACCCGAACCGACGGCAAACTGGGAAAGTTTATATGTGGGTTTAAAACAAGATACGGACGAAAATGGCAGTGTTACTTTCGAAAATGAAGAAGTCACTTCTTCTTTGTTTAATGATGAAGAAGTAGAACATGCGGTACATAAAACTTACCAAATTCATAAAAAATATATTGTTTCTTCAATAAAATCCGGGATGGTAATTGTGGATCAACAAAGAGCGCATCAACGCGTTTTATACGAAAATTTTCTTGTAAATATGACCGTTCTCCAAGCATCAAGTCAACAGTTATTATTTCCTTTGAACTTGTTTTTTTCATCAACCGAAATGGAGCTCATTGCTGAATTACAATTTTCACTCATGAATACTGGTTTTGTTTTTGAAGAAACAAATAAAGATCACATAGTCATTTCAGGAATTCCTGTGAATGTGACCGAGAGTGAAGTGTCACTTGTTTTAGAACAATTATTAAGCGATTTACAAGATGGAATTCCAGAAAGCAGTTTTAGTCAAAACGATACGATAGCTAAATCAATGGCTAAAAGTTTGGCCGTTAAAACAGGAACCCATCTTACAGAAAAAGAACAGGAAAACTTGGTAAACGGACTTTTTGCCTGTAAAGATCCCAATGTTTCCCCATTTCAAAAACCCACTTTCATCACTATGCGTGTGGAAGATTTAGACAAAAAATTTGCATTATGAGAAACGTAACAGAAACGGTTAAGCAATTAATCATTATTAATATTTTATTCTTTGTTGGAACATTGGCTTTAGGTGATGTAACTTATAAATTTCTGGCATTATATTTTCCTGAAAATCCTAGTTTTCAATATTGGCAACCTCTTACCCATATGTTTATGCATGGTGGGTTGATGCATATCTTTTTCAATATGTTCGCTTTATATTCTTTTGGATCTGCATTGGAACAAATGTGGGGTAGTAAGAAATTCTTGTTTTTTTATATTTCTTGCGGTTTAGGGGCTGCACTCTTGCATACAGGAGTAAATTACTATTATTTTCAAGATAGTTTAAATACATTATTGGCTAATGGATTTCAAAAAACACAGATCTTGCAAATTTTGAATGAAGGTAAAATAGACACAAGATGGCAACAAATTTTATCCGTTTCTGACTTGCAAAATTTCACAAGCGCTTATTTAGGTACAGCTGTCGGTGCTTCGGGAGCTATTTATGGAATAATAGTGGCATTTGCTTTCATGTTTCCAAATGCTGAATTGGCGTTGATGTTTATTCCCGTTCCAATAAAAGCAAAGTTTTTTGTGCCAGGTTTAGTTTTAGTCGATCTGTATTTAGGAATTTCCGGCAAATCAATTTTTGGTGGTGGAGGAATAGCACATTTTGCACACGTTGGCGGTGCGTTATTTGGTTTTATTATAATGTGGTACTGGAAGAAAAATCAGTTTAATAAAAACCGTTGGAATTAAAATTGTCATATCATTAAAGTTAGTACATCCTAAATAGCAGATCTTAAATCCCAATAAAATTATGAATATTATTGATGACATGAAATTACATTATAAAACGGGAGGAATAGTAACCAGGCTAATCTTTTGTAATGTAGCTTTGTTTGTGCTTCCGTTTCTCCTTTTTGCACTTTTATCTTTGTTGGGCATCACTATCGATTATATTCAATATGTAAGTTTGTCCTCTAATCCGGCACTTTTGCTCTGGAAACCGTGGTCATTACTTTCGTATTCTTTTTTTCACAGCGGAATTATGCATATCGTTTTTAACATGATTGTTTTGAACTTTTCGGGGAGATTATTTATGACGTATTTTACATCTAAGCAATTATTTGGCTTGTATGTGCTGAGTGCCATTTTTGCAGGAATAAGTTATATTCTGGTATTTTATGTTTTAAATATTAGTGCTCCTATTGTAGGCGCGTCTGCTGCTATTATGGCTATTTTAGTCGCTACAACTACTTATTATCCTTTGATGGATCTTCGTTTACTGATTATTGGAAATGTTAAGTTATGGCATATAACTGCCGTCATTATTATTGTGGATTTGATGCAATTGCGTTCTGGGAACATGGGTGGACATATTTCTCATCTAGCAGGTGCTTTTTTTGGTTTTATTTTCATTAAATTGCTTCAAAATGGAACGGATTTAAGTAAAATAGTTTCTGGTGTATTGGGTTTTTTTGAAAATTTATTCAAAAAAGATACGTCAACACCATTCAAAAAAGTGCATAAAAATTATCGTAAACCTGTTGAAAAAAGCGGTTCTAGAATCATAACAAAAGATAAAGCACAACAACAAATTGATGAAATTTTAGATAAAATTAGTCAGTCGGGTTATGATAGTTTAACAAAAGAAGAAAAAGAATTTTTGTTCAAAGCAGGGAAATAGGTTGGCAATATTCATTTGCGGTAAGCAGAAAAAAATAAGATAAATGAAAAACCTCTCGTGGTTCAATAAAGTAATGTTTTTTTTGAATATAGTTCTAATTGTATTGACATTTATAGCGTACGTTTTACCGTTTTTGGCACCTAGGTCTTTCCCGATTTTAGCTGTTTTGACCCTATTTATGCCATTCTTTTTTATTATGAACGCGTTGTTTTTTGTTTATTGGCTGTTGCAATTTAAAAAGCGAATGATTTTGTCCGGCTTAGTGCTTTTGATAGGAATTACTTTTATAAATAAATTTTATAAATTTTCTCCGAAAGATTTGCCTGTTTTGGAAAAGGATTTCACTGTAATGAGTTATAATGTTCACCTGTTTAATGTATTCAAATGGATCGATAGAGATGATGTTCCCACTGAGATTCTGGCGTTTGTAAATGAAAAAAATCCGGATATTTTGTGCATTCAGGAATATTCTTCTTCAGCTAATATTGATTTTAAAGTGTATCCGCATCGCTATATTTTTACAGATGGCAATAATATTAAAACAGGACAGGCTATTTTTTCTAAGTTTCCTATTATTGACCAAGGCAGCATTGTTTTTGCTAACACTACTAATAATATTATTTTTGCCGACATCAAGAAAGGAAAGGATATTATAAGGGTATATAACATGCATTTACAGTCGTTGAAAATATCTCCTGATGTTAGTGAAATCAATGAAAACATCGAGGCAATTAATCAGAATAAATCTGAAATAATGTTCAAAAGCATTCGGGTTGCATTCAAACAGCAACAGGAACAAGCGGAGAAGTTCATGGAACATAAAGATAAATGCATATATCCTATTATAATTTGTGGAGATATGAATAACAGTGCATTTTCCTATGTTTACAGAAGCGTCAAAGGAAAGCTGCAAGATAGCTTTGAAGAAGCTGGTAAAGGATTTGGGGTTACTTATAAATTTAAATATTATCCGGCAAGAATTGACTATATTTTTGCAGATGACAGAATGAAAATTAAAAAATTCGAGAGTTTTCCTGAATTTATAAATTCAGATCATTTTCCTGTTATGGCAAGAATGTCATTTGAAGGAGAGTGATTTTTTGAATGCTATTTTATAATTAGTTCTTGTTTCTTTAAATAATCTAAAGCATATTTGCCTTCATTAAATAACAAATCAAGAACGCTGAGATTATTGATAAAACCATATTTATCAACAAAAACCTGGGTATAATTTTCAAACGAGGAAGAATCTTTTTTTCCGTTTACTAAAGCTCTAAAATCCTTATACTCATTTGCATCTACTTCATGAAAGTATTCTGTTGTGGTAGAGTATTCCAATTTCATTCGTAAACATTTCGATACAATTTCTAAAGTTTCAAAATTCAAATCCAATAAAAAGTTGTATTTTTTTTCGAAAATTGAACGGAGGTCATCTTCAAAAAATTCAAAGAAAGGGGAACTTCGGTAAGCCGCTTCTAATGATTTGAAATGTTGTTTTTGCCAGTCAAAATCAGTTTCTATTTGAATGTCTTTTGTTTTTTGATGACTTTCTGTAGAATGCTTCACTGGAATATTCAAAAGCTGAATTCCATTTGGACTATAGATATACGTTCTGTTGCGATTGGTTTGTTTCTGAAAATTATCTTCAATTTCAAACGTAATACTTTCGGCCTGTGCCATGACCACAAAATGGCTAATTGATGGAAAATAGGTAGGATGGAGTAGAATAGTCATGTTTGTCTAAAGTTTGTAAAGTTATAAAGTCGAAAGTCATTAAGCTAGTTTAAAATAGAAACTTTATGACTTTTGACTTTGAAACTTTTGACTAGTTATTTCTTCTCTTTTCTTTTCTTCCAAAAATATTCTCCAACAAAGAAAGCAACTAAACCAAGTAGAAATAATTTGAAATATGATTGTGGTTGTCCTTCACCGTTAACGGTAGTGAAAACTCTGTCCCAACGAATTTTATTTAAACCTTTTCCGTTTGTATCCCAACTCATCCAGATAAATATAGGTTTCCCTACGATGTGATCTTCGGGAACAAAACCCCAATAGCGGCTATCTTCTGAGTTGTGACGGTTATCACCCATCATCCAGTAGTAATTTTGTTTGAAGGTGTAATTCTTAACAATTGATCCGTTCAGTCTTATTTCGCTACCAATTACTTTTAAGTCATTTTTATCACCATTATTATTCTTTTCGTATTCAGTGATAATCCTTTTATAAAACGGCAAAGTTTCTGTCGTTAATGCAACTGTTTTTCCTTTTTGTGGTATATAAATTGGACCAAAATTATCGCGATTCCATTTGTTGATGTGAGGAAATATTCCAGCTTCAATTCCTGTTGAAATTTGTCTTGTTACAGACACTATTCCGGGAACATTTTTTAATCGTTCAGCACCGGCTGCAGTAAGTGCTTTCAAAAATAAGGTATCTCTTAGTTCACTTTTAAAGCCAGCTTCGTCTGTTATGTTTAAATCTTTTATTAAATACTCAAAATCTATTGGTGTTTTTCCATCTAAAGCTACTGCATAAGAATATTGCGGTTTTGCTCTTTCTGGCATAACCAATATTTTGCCACCGACATAAACAATTCCATCTTTTATGGACAAACTATCTCCTGGAATTCCCACACATCTTTTTACGTAATTCGATTTTTTATCTACAGGTTTGAGTACATGTCTTTTGGAAGTGTCAAAAAATTTATAGACAGTATCTACGGGCCAATTGAAAACTACGATATCAGTTCTATCTATAGTTTGAAAACCGGGTAATCTTAGGTACGGCAATTGAGGCCAATTTAAATAAGATTTTCTTTTAGTAAAAGGAATAGAGTCATGTACCATTGGCAAAGCCACGGTGGTCATTGGAACTCTGGCTCCATAATTCATTTTGCTGACAAACAGAAAGTCGCCTATTAGCAATGATTTCTCCAATGAAGAAGTAGGGATCGTGTAAGGCTGAATAAAATAGGTGTGAACTAAAGTGGCCACGATGACAGCAAAAAGTAGTGAACTAATTGTGTCTGCTGTTTTATTTTCAGGTTGCAAACTTCTGTCCGCTATGTAATCGAGTTTCTGGGTATAATTAATGTAATAAATGTAAAATCCAAAAGTTATTATTCCTAAAAAAGTATCTAAACTGGATTTTTTCCCAAAACTTCTTAAGGTCTCAATCCAAATAACAGGGAACATAATCAAGTTTACGATTGGAATAAAAAGCAATACGGTCCACCAGGTTGGACGACCTATAATCTTCATTAAAACAATAGCATTATATACAGGAATGGCCGCTTCCCAACGTTTTCTACCGGCACTTTCATATAATTTCCATGTCCCCAAAAAGTGAACTATTTGTACCAGCAGGAAAAATACAAACCATTGATATAAAGTCATAATTATTTGTTTAAAGTTTATTGTTTAAGGTCGTTCTCTTGAAGTCTCAAACTTGAATAATTTTATTTTAAATTTAAAACGTCTTTCATTGTAAAAACCCCATGCTTGCCCACAATCCATTCTGCAGCAATTAAGGCTCCTAGTGCAAAACCTTCCCGATTGTGTGCTGTATGTTTGATTTCTATTGCATCCACAGCCGAATTATAAGTTACAGTATGCGTTCCGGGAATTGTGCCAATTCTTTTGGTTTCAATATGAATTTGATTGGGTTCTGGGTTTTCTAAAGTCCAGTTAGTGTACGAACTATTCTCGATAACTCCTTTTGCTAAGGAAATTGCTGTTCCACTTGGTGCGTCCAGTTTTTGAGTATGATGAATTTCTTCCATATCAACGCTGTAGCTATCGAATTTTGACATTATTTTAGCTAAATATTCATTGAGTTCAAAGAAAATATTTACACCTAAACTAAAGTTCGAACTGGAGATAAAGCCTCCGTTTTTTTCTTTGCACAAAGCTAACATTTCATCATAGTGCTCTAACCAACCCGTTGTCCCTGATATTACCGGAACATTTGCATGAAAAGAATTTGAAATGTTACTTACAGCTGCAGTTGGAACACTAAAATCGATGGCCACATCAGCATTTGAAAGTCCATCATAAGTATTGAATTCGTCTTTTTTCAAAACGATTTCATGACCTCTTTCAAGTGCAATCCTTTCAATTACCTGACCCATTTTTCCGTATCCTAAAAGCGCAATTTTCATTTGTGTGTTATTTGTGATTAAAAAAATTAAAAAGTAAATAAATCTTGTTTTTTACTTTTTAAAAATTGTAATTAAGTGTTAGTCCAACATTAGTCTTCAATGTTACATCGTTGGGATAAATAATTGGTCTAACGGACAAGTTTTCATCTACATTAAATTGTAGTAAAGCGGCATCAACATTGGCGTCAATGATATTTAATGCATAAAAGGCTAAAGTTACTAAAGCAGATAAATCACGATTTCTTTGATAAAATTTCTGCCCCGCAATCAATCTCGTATTGTCCAGATAAGTATAATTATCATCGGTATATCCTTCTAACCTCCGTTTATAGGCATCTCTATATTGATGGTATTTTTTATTATTGTCAATGTAAAAATAAAGGCTGGTTCCAATGGCTCCATAAACAAGAGGGATTTTCCAATATTTTTTATTGTAAGCTTGTCCCAATCCTGGCAAAACAGCCGAATAAAAGGCAGCTTTAGCGGGAGTCAAAGGATCTATGTTATTTGATTTCAAAGTGTCTTTAGCAACCAGCACCGCTTCTGTTTCCGTTTGTGCAAAAACAGTAGTGTTTCCTACAATAAAAAGGAATAGAGCGATGAAAATGATTTTATACACTATTCGTTTATTAATTTAATAATTCTGTTGAAGTCTTCTTCGGAATGGAATGGAATAGTGATTTTTCCTCTACCATTTCCGGCTACTTTTACATCGACTTTGGTACCAAAATAATTAGTGAAAGTGCTTTTGTGTGAATCAGCAATTTCAAACGATGCGACCTTAGGTTTACCTGCAGGTTTAGGTTTTAAACTTTCCTGGTAGTTTTTTACCAATGCCTCAGTATCACGGACCGAGAGATTTTGACTTACGATTTTTTGATAAATATCCGTTTGAATATCTTGGTCGTCAATATTGATTATTGCGCGACCGTGGCCCATGCTGATGAAACCATCACGAATTCCGGTTTGAATTATTGGGTCTAATTTTAAAAGTCTCAAATAGTTGGCAATCGTAGATCGTTTTTTACCTACTCGTTCGCTCATTTGTTCTTGAGTCAATTGAATTTCGTCAATCAAACGTTGGTACGAAAGTGCGATTTCTATCGGATCTAAATCATGACGTTGAATATTTTCAACCAATGCCATAACCAATGACTCGTTATCATTTGCAATACGAATATAAGCAGGAACTGTTTTCAATCCCACAAGTGTAGACGCACGAAGACGACGTTCACCTGATATTAATTGGTATTTATTGAAGTCTAATTTTCGAACAGTAATGGGCTGAATAACACCTAATTCCTTGATAGAAGTCGCTAATTCTCTCAATGATTCTTCATTGAAATTACTTCTCGGCTGAAACGGATTTATTTCTATTGCATCTATTTCAAGCTCAATAATATTTCCTACAACTTTATCGGCATTTTTATCGGCAACGGATTTTATATCGTTTTCCGGATCTTTCAATAACGCAGATAATCCTCTTCCTAAGACTTGTTTTTTTATTGCTTTTGCCATAAAACTATTTACTGTTTTTCTTTATAACTTCTTGAGCAAGATGAAGGTAATTTGTAGCTCCCTTGCTGGTTGCATCATAGTTTATAATGCTTTCGCCAAAACTAGGTGCTTCGCTCAATTTTACATTTCTTTGAATAATCGTATCAAAAACCATATCGTTGAAGTGTTTTTGAACCTCTTCTACGACTTGATTAGATAAACGCAATCTGGAGTCAAACATCGTTAATAACAATCCTTCAATATCTAAATCAGCATTATGGATTTTTTGGATACTTTTTATCGTATTCAGTAACTTTCCTAAACCTTCCAATGCAAAATATTCACATTGAATTGGGATGATTACGGAGTCAGCAGCTGTCAAAGCGTTTAGCGTTAACAATCCAAGTGATGGTGCGCAATCTATAATGATAAAATCATAGTCATCTTTAACGCTTTCCAATGCTTTTTTCAGCATATATTCCCTGTTTTCTTTGTCGACCAATTCAATTTCGATGGCAACAAGATCAATATGGGATGGGATAACGTCTACATTTGGAGCAGAACATTTTATGATGGCCTCTTTCGGGGTATGACTGTGTTCTAAAATTTGATAGGTTCCTATTTCAACGTTTTCTACATCAATACCTAAGCCAGAACTGGCATTTGCTTGAGGATCTGCATCTATTAGTAAAACTCTTTTTTCTAAAACACCTAATGAAGCAGCAAGATTTACAGACGTTGTAGTCTTTCCAACTCCACCTTTTTGATTAGCAATCGCAATGATTTTGCCCATTTATTTTTCTAAATTTTGAACCGTAAAAATACAATTATTTATGGTTTCTAAAAATCTATTTTGTTAACATTTGTTAAAGCTTGATTCCTTGCTATTTGACCTATTTATCATTTTTTAAATTGAGGTCGTTTTTCGGAGCTGTTCCAACTGTTCGTCTCAATATCGATACTTGAGGACTTGAGCGATAAGTTTTTTTCTATTGCCATAAAAGTAGCTTCCTTTGGTCGCTCTTTACTGTCAGGAAAAAATTAGCTTTTAGTTCTGCGAAGCTTTCCTCTGCTATTTGGGCTAAAGAAGTTGAAGATTCGAGAGTAAGTGTCGGTGTAAATTTTATTGCTTGCGGTAACACTATTTTTTAAGTTTAAAACTTGATAATGCGCTCTTTTTCAAAAAAGCTACTAATCAATCATTTTTATGCATAAAAAAAGCCGAACATTTCTGTTCGGCTTTTAGTCGGGGTGGCAGGATTCGAACCTGCGGCCTCCTGCTCCCAAAGCAGGCGCGATAACCGAGCTACGCTACACCCCGTGACGCTAGTGCAAATATAAAACTAATTTTGAGACTAACAAGCGATATTCTCAAATAGGAGAATATTATTTCGGAATAGGTAAAAATGATGTTTTTTTAGCCGTATTTTTTTATTAAAAAACTACATTTGTAACTTCAAAAACGTAATAAAATTTTACCATGTCTGATACAATCGAAAAAATTAAATGTCTTATTATAGGTTCTGGACCAGCTGGTTATACTGCTGCTATTTATGCTGCAAGAGCAAATATGAATCCAGTTTTATATCAAGGAATACAGCCAGGAGGCCAGCTGACAACAACTAACGAAGTAGAAAATTGGCCTGGAAATCCGGAAGGGATAACTGGTCCGGAAATGATGGTGGGGTTACAGGCACAAGCACAACGTTTTGGAACTGATGTGCGTGATGGTTGGGCTACCAAAGTTGATTTTTCTGGGGATATTCATAAAGTATGGATCAATGGAACGAAAGAATTGCATTGCGAAACAGTAATTATTTCTACAGGTGCATCGGCTAAATATTTGGGGATTCCATCAGAGCAACATTATTTGAAAATGGGTGGCGGAGTTTCGGCATGTGCAGTTTGTGATGGATTTTTCTATAGAAACCAAGAAGTTGTAATAGTTGGGGCAGGGGATTCTGCTTGTGAGGAAGCACATTATTTGTCAAAACTTTGTAAAAAAGTAACGATGTTAGTGCGTAGCGAAAAATTCAGGGCTTCAAAAATTATGGAAGAACGAGTTCGTAAAACAGAGAATATTACCATATTAATGAATCACGATACCGTTGAAGTTTTAGGAGATGAACAAGTAGTTACAGGTGTAAAAGCATTGAATAAAACAACGGGTGAAACTTTTGATATAGAAGCAACTGGTTTCTTTGTAGCTATTGGGCACAAACCTAATACAGATATTTTTAATGAGTTTATCACATTGGATGAAACGGGATACATAGTTAATACGCCTGGAACTTCAAAAACGAATGTTACCGGTGTTTTTGTTGCCGGTGATGCCGCTGATCATGTGTATCGTCAAGCGATAACTGCTGCCGGAACAGGTTGTATGGCTGCACTGGATGCGGAAAGATATTTGGCTTCTAAAGAATAAAGGAATTAGAAATTTTTTAATAAAAAAAGCCCCGATTTGTAAAAATCAGGGCTTTTTCTTTAGGAATATTTTGGGAAATTAATTAGGTCGAATTTTTCACCCTTTCCTTAGGAGGGAGGAGAGGATTTCTTATTTCATTTTTTTGAACAATTTTGCTTCATCACTAAATTGTCGCATTTCGATTTTTGGAGACCCAAAAAGATGGATTTCAGATTTGTCGGCTGCATCAATAATGACGTTTGTATCTACAAAAAGGCTGCAATTAGAATAACTTTCCGTAATTACATTTGCATTTTTTACATTGAGTTTATTTCCTGTTAAAGTCGAATTGTTATCCAATCGAAGTATTGCGTTAGTTACATTGCCTTCTAGGGTTGCATTTGATTTTTGGTACAAATCAATTGTCAAATCAATAGTGGAAATTAAAGATTTTAATGCTGCATTTTTACTCAATTGTATAATTGTATTTTCTGATTTTAGATTGAGTTCTGTTTTCGATTTGTCATCTGCCTGTAAAATGAATTTCTTAGTATTGACATTCAAAAAAAGCTTAGAATAATCGAAGGTTTTAAAGGTAATTTCATCCAATTGGATTTCTTCAATTGCATTTATAGTTGCTTCATTTTTTGAAGTTACCAGATTTAAATCGCTATTGTAGGTTACTCTTACAATTAATTTTTTATAATTTACGGCTTCTTTTGTTGTATAAATGCGGAGTGTATTGTCTTTTAAATCAAAAGAAATAATATTATGAAGATTTTCATCAGCTTCAATTTTTATATTATTTTTTTCTCCACGCTCTAAGTTTACTTCAATATTATCTTCCACTTCCAGTGCTTGAAAATTACCAACTTCCTTATTTTCGATAGTTACAATTCTTGAACCTTTTAGTTTATCTTTTTTCTGTGCTAAAGTTAGAGTCGTCGATAATACGATTAGGAATATAGCGATGTGGTTTTTCATTTGAATTTTTTGATTAGTGTTTTACAAATATAAAAAAATCATCCACTTTCGATGAATGATTTTGTTTGTTTTTGTTCGAAAGTAACGCTTATATTTTATTAATGCTGCTTCCTGAACTTTCTTCTTTTTTAATTTTTTTTGGAACACTATCATAATTAATGTCTGAACCGCTAGAAGCTTTTGCATTCAAACTTACTAAGGGATGAACCGTAATAGAGCTTCCGCTGGAGGAGTTGGCAGTAATATCATTTGCCAATAAACCTTTTGCATCTATTTCGCTTCCGCTTGAAGATGATGTTTCCAGTTTTAATGCTTTTCCGCTAATCGTAATTGTGCTGCCGCTACTTGTTTCGCAAACAACAGAATCGGCTTCTAAATTTACATTTATGGAACCTGCGCTCGAGGCTTCCAGGCTAATGTTTTCTCCTTTAAGTGTGTTTATACTTTTAATGGTTGAACTGCTGGAGGCTTCCAGTTTATCAATAAAAGGCATTTTAACAGTTACTTTTTTTGATTTTATATTGATAAAAGAATTATAGTCACAAGAGATTATAAGTACACCGTTTTCTACTTTGGTAGTTATTTCTTTTTGCAAATTGTCATCGGCTTCAACTGTAATTTCCGTTTTGTCAGATTGTTCAATGACAAGATCAATGGCATTGCTGACTTCTACACTTTTGAAATCGCCCATTACAATTCTCTTTTCGGTTGTAACATGACCTTTTCCTCTTATTGATTTCATGTTTGCTGAAAAGTTGCAGGAGGCAAATAGTAAGGCCGTAAGGGTTACAATAATAAATTTGGCGATCATTGTGATGATTTTTATCATGGCTATTTGGTTTTAATGATAATACCGTCTTTGTTTATTTTTAATTCTTTAAAATCTTTTTTTGAATTACTGATAGTATCTCCTTTTACAGTAACACCATCTTCATTAATTATAACTGACGTTTGTGTACTATCATTTTCTGTATCGACATCATCAAATTCATTTTCATCGGCAGGACAATTCAAACATTTTACTTTTGAACCTCCTACTTTGTAAACATAATTATCAGAACTATCATGTAAATTGAAGAATGAACTATCAGACCTGTCATAATCCTGAACAGAAGAATCTGGTTTTAACAAAGTTCCCTCAGGTAAATATAAGAAAATTTCCACTTCCTGATCACGGAATTTATTCTTTACTTCAGTCAATAAATAATTGTCTAAAATTAAATGATTTCCTTCAATTCTAATTGCATATTTTATTTTTTCGGCTCTTAGTTTAGCAGCTTGGAATGATTTTCCTCTTGCCATTTTTTCAATCTGAATGAATGGTAATTTCTCATCCGTATGTAAAATTTGCAATCTTACATTGTTTGAATAAATTAATTCAGTATTTGCAGAGTCTTGTACAAACTTGAAGGTTTCCCTGTCATCAATGTCCTTAGTGTAATAATCATTGTACCTGAATTTCACAAACAAGGTATCATTTGGCATCAAATTAATAGTTTCTTTTTTTACTGTTTTTCCCTCGAATGCTACTTCTGATGCTTGTTTTATTCCAATTGAAATTAGAATGGCAATGGCGATTATCCAAAGTGCCAATAACGTGTATTTTGCAATATTTCCTATTGACTTCATAGCCGGAGACAGTAATTTGAAACCTAAAAGCGTCAAGAAAAAGAATGGAATTCCAACAGCAAAGAACATCAATAGTCCAAAAGACCATATTGGATAATCCGTAAAATTCCCCGCTTCAATAAAACTTCTCCAAGGCACATCAATAAAGTTTGAAGAACCTAAAGTAAAAACGGCTATCAATAAAGAAAATAAAGTGGCGATTCCTGTAATGATTAAAATTATCCCTAAAAATTTCGCAAAAATTTTGAAAACAGTCATTATAAAGTCGCCTAGAGAACTTCCTATTTTATTGGCCCCCGTTTTTATTTGATTGCCATATTTGTCATAATCTGCATTTTTTATCTTGTCAGAAACATTTTCAAATTCTTCACGCACTTTTTTTTCAATGTTGGAAATCGTAACAGGTTCTCCCGTCATTTCCAGTTTCTCTGTAGTAGTGAGAGCTTCTGGAGTAGCAATCCAAAGAATGATATACGCCAGGATTCCAGTTCCAAATCCAGCAAAAACTAATAAAATAAGAACGATTCTGATCCAAACGGAGTCAATCCCAAAATAATGTCCCAGTCCTGAAGCAACTCCGCCAATCATCCCTTTTTCTCTATCACGGTATAATTTTTTTGTAGCTGTGGTTGCGGAGCTGTTATAGGTTTTTGTTTCTTTCAATTCATCTTCAATAATGTAATCTTCCGGTTGACCCATCACAGCAATAACTTCGTCTACATCTTTTAAACCAATTACATGTTTATCGCTTTTTTGTTTTTCGTTCAATAATTCCGAAACACGCATTTCTATATCTTTGATGATTTCATCGTGCCCGGATGAATTAGATAAAGAACGTTTTATAGCATCAAAATAACGCGTCATTTTTAGGTATGCATCTTCATCAATATGAAAGAACATTCCGCCTAAGTTAATATTTACAGTCTTGTTCATGGCTATTATTTTTGGTTTGTGATTAGATTTACAGCATCTGACAATTCAGTCCAAGTGCCATTAAGTTCGTTTAAGAATGTTTGTCCTATTTCGGTTAGACCATAGTATTTTCTTGGTGGTCCAGAGGTTGATTCTTCCCAACGGTAGTTTAGTAATCCGTCATTTTTTAATCGGGTAAGCAGCGGATAAATCGTTCCCTCCACGACTAATAATTTTGCGTTTTTCAAAGTGTCTAATATTTCCGATGTGTAGGCATCTTTTTCTTTCAGTACAGATAAGATGCAAAACTCGAGAACACCTTTACGCATCTGGGCTTTTGTGTTTTCAATGTTCATAATTCGTTTTTTTTGATTTTTTTGTTAATTAAACTATTCATTTTTTGATTGATGATTGATTGCTTCTGTCTGGTTTATTTTATAAAAGGTATTGTCAATGGATATTGGTATTTTTCTCCATTTGATGTTTTGATAGCAGCATAAATAATTAAGAAAAATTCAGCGACTTTCAAGAGACCAAAAATAAGAACGGCAACTAGGCCAACTGTAATTATTCCTATGTTATTTTCGAAATTGAAATGAGTAAAAACAAAATCGTGATGATTCGTCAGTGAATTAAAAGAAATGTTATTGAATACAGTAAAGATAAAAATGGGAACTGCAATCATAATTAAAGTCAAAGAATATAACAATAAACTCAGTTGAAAATTAAGTACTTGTTTGCCATGAAAGTCTACAAACTCAGATTTATCTTTTTTTGACGACCAAATTAATATTGGAAAAATATAATTTCCAAAAGGTATGAAATATTGAGTCAGTGCACTTAAGTGTGTAAATGTTGCCGTGTTTTTGACGCTGGTTGTTTCCATTTTTTTGATTTTTGATTGTTTTGTCAGTTCGCCTTTTAGGCCAATGTGATAATTAAAAATCCGAGATTCTCAAATTTTTAGGTAACCTAGTAATTTCTTATACAAATATATGGCTAAAAGAAAGTATCTTGTATCGCATAGTACCAAATATTAACAAAATATTAACAAAAATATTTTATATGTATGCATAGTATTTTTTTGTACATTAGCAAAAAAACCACTACAAATGAGACTTACAGCTTCTAAACTCAATAAATTTTTATTATTTAAATTACCATCGGCATTTATATGCGGAGTCCGTGTGAAGGAAATAGACGAAAATAAATGCGTAGTGTCAGTAAAACACCGCTGGATTAACCAAAATCCGTTTAATTCGATGTATTTTGCGGTGCAAGCCATGGCTGCAGAGTTATCCACAGGTGCTTTGGTGATATTTCAGATTCGAAAAAGCGGTAAAAAAATATCTATGTTAGTGGCTAATAATAAAGGAAATTTCACGAAGAAAGCAACGGGAAGAATCACTTTTACCTGTAATGATGGTCATTTAATTGAAGAAGCGATACAAAATACAATCGCTACCGGAGAAGGGCAAACCTTCTGGATGAAATCTATTGGCACAGATGAAAAAGGAATCCAAGTTTCTGAAATGGATTTTGAATGGAGCGTAAGAGTTAAATAAAAAATTGGGTTACACCATATCGATAATAAAAAAACGCCTCTACATTTAGAGGCGTTTCATTTTTAAGTACGTTATGCTTTCTTAGCGCAACACTTTTTCCCTTCGGCTTTAGCCATTGTGGCATCACATTTTTTACCTTCTGTTTGCGCCATTTTTGTATCGCATTTTTTTCCTTCGGCTTTGCATTTGGCTTGACATTTTTCTACTTCTGCCGCAGTCATTACTTTTATATTAGAATCTGCTTTAGCACAGCATGATTCTTTTTTAGCTTTTTCTTTTACATCAGGCTTGGTTTCTTGGGCACCTACGGTGATTGTAAATAAAGCCATAGCTAAAAGGACACCTATTTTTTTCATTTTTATTTTAATTAAAATTATATTTTTATTTTATTTGGATGTTAATCTGCAACGTTTATCAAATATAATAAGAATAATCAATATCCATTTTAAAATTATGATTAATATTTACTTAAGTCATTAATCTTTACTTATCTGGCATAAATTATTTACCGGATAATTATTTTTTTACTAAAAACTCCTTTCGTAGTCTTAACTTTAACAATATAGGCTCCTGATGGTACATTTTTTATTGGAATTTGAATGGTATTTTGTTTTTGTTCTTCTAAGTCCCAATTGGTGATGGATTGACCCAATAAATTGAAAAGAAATACTTTATTTACTGTTGCGTCTGTAAAGTTGTTCTTTATGTTTAGGATTTTAGCATTATTTGTGAAATAAATCAGAATGCTTTCAGGTGAAGTAAAATCATCTGCTTTAAGTGTTTTATCTGCGAATCGTAAGGAGAATCTGTTGCTATATTCTCCAATCGCAAGTGAAATTTTAAAATCAATTCCCCTTAGCGAATGGTATATACCAGTTAGGTCGTCATACAAATAAATTTTAGTGGTGTTAGGCATGTTTTCTAAAGCATCAATTTTTATAGTACTTAAACCCGCATTGGCAATTGTAATATGTAAGGGAATTATTTGGGTATCATCAAAATTTGGAACTCCTTGAATTACAAACTGGCTATTGCTAATCACCCAACACATGTCATCTCCATCCAAATCAAAAATTGGAGCATCATAACCAATATCAAATTGATTTGTGGTATTTGGATCTGCTCCAACTAGTATTTGTCTATGTGCACCAATTGAGGAATCAAAACCCAGTCTGATTTTTGATCTTGTATCTGTATCTTTTGTTGTAGATGCACCCGTAGTTTTCATAAACACGGAGTTGGCAATGCTTTCTTTCATAAATGCTCGCTGCGTATTTTTAAAAATTAATGCGCCTCCATTAACTGTTGTCTGAACTCCAATTGCTGGTACAGAATCATCTACATAAGCATCCACAAAAAATCCTTGTGCCACTGGTATATAACGTTGGGGTTTTCTCGTCCCAGAGGTGCCAGAATTTGCAATTAAAGGGTCATCTGATTTTGCAACAACACCTCCGATAAAGGAATAAGTTCCATAGCCTCCTACGTATTCAGCCAAAAAGTGATTGTCTGTTACACCAAAGTGATCCCAAAAATAAAGCGCACCGTTGAAAACATTTTCAGCATTTGTACAACCACTGCAATCACGCAAGTTATCTTTTATAAACTGATCAGCATCAAGAGCAGAAGGGTAGGGATTTCCAACTAAATAGGTTTGATCTTTACCTAAAGTTAAAGAGATAGTTCCCGAATTAGGTTTGCCTGTAAATACATAATTTTGTGTTACACTAACTGCTGCGGTTCCGCCAGTTCCTTTCATGGTAAATCCTTCTCCAATTTTTATTGATCCGGCACTTCCAATAGCTTTCCACTGATAATAATTTAGTAATGAATCAGCCAACAAAGGAGAATTGAAGGCAAATAACCAACGATTACTTATTGTTATTGGACTTGTCAGTGCTCCATCTGCAGAAAAAGCACCATCAACATATGAAATAGCACTAGGGCTAAAATTAAATACATCTGTAAAAGTGTTTGTCATTGATGTTCCATCTTTCAAAACATTTGCAATAGAATAATCTATATTATTGGAACTTACTGGTGACGACCAATAATTATAATTGAAACTATTTTTTTGACCTTGTTGGTCTCTCAATAATTTTGCTGCGCCACCAATTGGATTAGCTCCTGTTCCTGACTGAACTAGTTGGGCTTCTCCGGTTAATCGTAAATCACCTTTTGTTAAAGTCAAGTTATTCAAAACGGTTAATTCAAAGCCATCAGCTACACTTATTCCTTTGGCTACAGCCGAATTATTTGTAGTTAAATTATAAAAAGTTTCTTTAGTTTTAATTCCAGCATTTATAGTCTGAATTTGATTTGAAGTTGCGCCATTAAAGGTTATCGTTCCTATTCCAGGAGTAAACACCCCACTGTTTTTCCAGTCGCGACTGATATATAAATCAGAAACACTAGATGGAGCCATATTAACAGCTGCTCCGCTTGCAATAATTATATCTTGTGCACTGGCAATATTGCTATATGCTGCGGCATAAGGAGATGTTGATGGGTTTATGAATGGCATTCCAAAACTTCCTGAAGGATTTGTTGGAATCTGCGCATCTATTGTACTTGATGGCAATCCACCAGCCCAATTGTGACAGTCAAACCAATCGGAGCTTACTAAACCAGTCCATAAACCTGGAGTTCCGTCTAGTACGGTTACTATTGCTGACCCGTTTAAATCTATTGGTTTTGCAGGATTACAATTTGCATCACTCAATCCTGTAACAGTATATGTTTTGTTTGCCGTTAAGCCAGTTAAAGTAAAAACGTAAGGGTTTGCGGATGTAGTCACCGTTGTTGGTGTTACGCCATCAGAATAGGTTATCGTCCAGGGAGCTTTTCCAGTTAATGAAATACTAAAATTAGCTGAATCTCCATAACAAATGGTTTGGCTAGTTCCTAAGTTTGCAGTAGGTCTTGGATTTACGGTTACTTTTACCGTTTTTACCGTTCCCAAACAGCCTTTTGATGTAGGTGTAAAAGTATAAATTGCTGTTCCTGATGATGTTCCAGTAGTTTTTAAATTTTGTGTGATGCTATTTGTTAATACACCAACGGAATTTGCCACTGCGCCAGTTACTCCTGTTTGAACTACGCTCCATATATATGTAGTTCCAGTTTCAGTACTTGATAGTGAGATATTTGTTGATTCTTCTGAACAGATCGTGGTGTCTGAAGAGGTTATAATTGGTAGTTGATTTACTACTACAGTAACATATACGGTTCCTAAAGGGCCAAAACTGGTACAACCATTAAGGAAAGATGTTACTGCATAGGTAGTTGTTTTAATTGGTGATACTGATGTACTTGCAGTATTACTAACAACATTTCCCATATTGTCGACCCATTGTGTTGCTATTGTTGTAGATGGTGCCTCTGGGATTGTAATGTTGTCTATAGCCCATGAACTGGCTCCCACACCATGATAGTTGAATCGTATTCTTAAGTTTGCTTGATTCAGGTAGGCACTCAAATTAATAGCTGGTTCAGGAGGAAAGGCAGTGTATGGGGTTCGAGTGCTTGCACCATTGTATTCCACCAATGTGGTGTTATAAGAAAAACCACCATCAAAAGAAAGTTCGATTTTGACCCATGCTCCTGCTAATAAATTGAAAGCATGATCAAATTTTAATTCTGGATTTAATAAACCAAAAGTATTAAAAACGGGCGTTTCTAACACGGAATTCAAATTACCGTTTGCAATAGCAAATTTACCAACAGAGGTATAGTTTATACCAGAATAGGTACCTCCATTCGTGGCGCTTAATTGAAATGGATACGGATTTGTATTACTGGAACCTGCATTTAAACAATTTCCACACCCATCTGCCAGCCATCCAGTAGGGTTGGAGTTACTAAATGCACCCCCTGATGCTAAATTTTGACTCGTAGCATACCCGCTTACTGAAAATAAAACGGATGAATTGCCATTGCATATTGTTGAAGGTGTAGCAGTTACGGGAGATGGTTTTATATTTGGAATGACAATAACCTCTGCCGAAGCTGAATAAACCACCGGACAGGTATTTAATCCATTTGTTAACACAACTCTATATTTTGTAGTCTCAGTTAAACCTGAATAATTATATTCTGTTATGCCACCACTGCCTGCTATTGTTGACCATGAAGTTCCCGCTGTTATCGATTTTTCCCATCGAGCAACGGTACCAGTATTGCCACTTAAGTATAAAGTGCCACTGGCTAGTTGACAACCTGTGGCCGTACTACTTCCCCCTGATAGGTTTGAAAAAGTAATTACGCCTTCTATAGGGACCGCTTTAATCAAAACAGTCGCTGTTATTTGTGTTCCCGTGCAACCACTGGATATTGGGGTAATGGTGAAGGTTATGGTTTGATCGAAAGGGGTATTATTAGTTAAATATCCGCTGATATCTCCACTTCCGCTGATTGCAATTCCAGTTACATTGGTTGTATTATTTCTAGTCCAATTGAAAGTTGATGAGCCTACACTACCAGATAAGGCTACATTTAATAGCTGAGTTTCTGAACATATTGTCTGCGATGCTGGAGTTGCCACTGCATTAGGAGTTGGATTCACTGTAATTGTAGCTGTACCAGTTTGTGCTTGTGAGCAAATGGTTAAACTGTCATCCTTAACGCTCACCAAATTATAAATAAATGTTCCTGCGGTGGCTGTTGGAGCTGCAACTGTTACGGAACTTCCGCTAATAGTAGTTACGGTTAAATTACTACCTCCATTAACATTATAAGTAAAAGTATAAGGCGCAGTTCCAGCTGCTCCGGTAAAGGTAACATTTGGAACTGTTGCATTGTTACATACCGTGGTTGTGCCACTGATATTTGCTGTTGGCAAAGGATTAATGGTAATAGTAGCTGTTCCACCTTGTATTTGTGAGCAAGTAGTTGTACTTGAATCTTGAACACTTATTAACGTATAAATAAATGTTCCTGCGGTGGTTGTTGGGGCTGGAACTGTTACTGAACTTCCACTAGTTGTAGTTACCGTTAGATTACCTCCACTATTTATTTTGTAGGTAAAAGTATAAGGTGCAGTTCCAGCTGCTCCTGTAAAAGTAACATTTGGCGATATTGCATTTTTACATACTGCAGTTGTTCCACTAATACTTGCTGTTGGAAGAGGATTTACAGTAATTATTGCTGTACCAGTTTGTGCCTGTGAGCAATTAGATGAAATAGCATCTTTAACGCTCACCAAATTATAAATAAATGTTCCTGCGGTGGCTGTCGGAGCTGCAACTGTTACTGAACTTCCGCTAATAGTAGTTACGGTTAAATTACTTCCTCCATTAATATTATAAGTAAAAGTGTAAGGTGCAGTTCCAGCTGCTCCAGTAAAAATAACATTTGGTGCTGTTACATTTTTGCATACTGCGATGGTTCCACTAATACCTGCTGTTGGCAGAGGATTTACTATAATTGTTACTGTACCAGTTTGTGCTTGTGAGCAGTTTGTTGAACTTGCATCTAGAACACTTACTAACGTATAAATAAATGTTCCTGCGGTGGTCGTTGGGGCTGGAATTGTTACTGAACTTCCACTAGTTGTAGTTACCGTTAAAGTACCTCCACTATTTATTTTGTACGTAAAAGTATAAGGAGCAGTTCCAGCTGCTGCTGTAAAGGTAACATTTGGCGGTATTGCATTTTTACATACTGCCGTTGTGCCACTAATACTTGCTGTTGGAAGAGGATTTACTGTAATTGTTGCTGTACCTGTTTGTGCCTGTGAGCAATTTGATGAAGTAGCATCCTTGATGCTCACCAAATTATAAATAAATGAACCCGCTGTTCCCGTTGGCGCTGTCACTGTTACTGAAGAATTCAACCCAGTTGTAGTTATTGTTAAATTACTACCGCTATTTATTTTATATATAAAGGTATAAGGTGCAGTTCCTGCTGCCCCCGTGAAGGTGATATTAGGAGCTGTTGCATCCTTGCATACTGCAATAGTTCCACTAATAGTTGCTGTTGGCAAAGGATTTACTGTAATTGTAGCTGTACCAGTTTGTGCTTGTGAGCAAATGGTTGAACTGGCATCCTTAACGCTCTTCAAATTATAAATAAATGTTCCTGCGGTGGCTGTTTGGGCTGGAACTGTTATTGAACTTCCGCTAGAAGTAGTTGCAGTTAAATTACTTCCTCCATTAATATTATAAGTAAAAGTATAGGGCGCAGTTCCAGCTGATCCTGTAAAAGTAACGTTTGGAACTGTTGCATCTTTACATACCACAGTTGTGCCACTGATATTTGCTGTTGGCACAGGATTAACGGTTAAGGTAATAATATTCGATGTTAGAGTTCCGCATGAACCTGTAATTATACATTTATACTTAGCGGCATTTAAAGTTGTGACTGATACAAAATTTAGTGCGGAATTAGTTTCTCCAGAAATATTTGCATAGTTGTTCCCACTTGTGTTTATCTGCCATTGATACGTTAAGTTTGCTCCGTTTGCAGCCACTGTAGTTGTAACACTACTTCCTACGCAGATTGTCGTGCTTGTTGGCTGAGAAGTGATAATTGTAATTTCATTTATAGTTATTGCTTGGAATGAACTTGGTGTTCCATTACATCCCGTTACAGTATAAATAATGTTGGCCGTACCTGCTGATATGCCTGTTACTAATCCTGTTGCTGCATTTACTGTAGCAAATGATGTATTGCTGCTGCTCCATGCTCCTGTTCCGCCACCAAGTACAACCCCATTTGAAGTGTAAGTTGCAGTTGCCCCTATACAAAGAGTTGTTGTTCCTATTACTGAAGTTATGGTTGCGTTTGGATTAACCGTGATCGCCTGCAACTTACTTGCTGGCCCATTACAACCTGTAATGGTAAAAATAATATTGGCTGTTCCCGCGCTTACTGCTGTTATCAATCCGCTTGAAGTAACGGTCGCAACTGCTGTGTTGCTGCTACTCCATGCGCCTGTTCCACCACCAAGTACTACTCCGTTTGCAGTGTAGGTTGCTGTTGCACCAATACAAAGTGGTGTTGTTCCTGCTACCGATGTAATGCTCGAATTTGGAGTAATGGTTA
>NZ_FNVP01000023.1 GCF_900108015.1 Flavobacterium urumqiense
CTAATTGCAAATACAATAAATAGCTGTAAATCAAAACAATAAAACCTTAACTTAATGACATTGCTCTCAAGAGGGGAACACGTGAGCGGTTTCTCAAACGGAGGTGGGCTTCCCTTATCAAATCCCAACAATTAAAGAAACCTATCATTGTCGTCTCGGCAAAGAACAGACCTCCTATCTGCGTCTGTCATTCTAAAATCAATTATGGAAAACAGGGATAAATCGCACAAAAGCTGCTTTTTACATTTCTGATATTATAAATTCTTAATTTTTAAATCGCTAATATCCCTTTTCAATTCTAAAAATAGCGTTTTCACACTTAAAGATTCGGAGTTTTCCTGCTTCCTGTCACTTCGCCCAATATTACATTCATACTCCCAAATCTCGAGAATATCCGAAGCTTTGACAGCATAAGGAGGGTAAAAACTATTGTCTGATTCCACAACCAGTACGTTTTTTTTGTTTTTATTCAATCGTTTATAGACCATACCCTCATTTTTGGTTATCAATATATAAGTTTTACCATCCATCACTTCTCCTAATTTTTCAATGTACCGGCCAACAATGATACTGCCATCTTCATGTGGTGGCATAGAATCCCCTTCTACTGGAAACCCTCTGTGTTTTCCTGGCCCCAAAAATGGCAATGAAATTTGCTGCAGACTTTCAATGTATTCCGGATCGGCATAACCATTCAAATAGCCTGCCTTAACTTTTTGTGTAACGACTTCAATTAAATTATCACCCTCCTTATTTACAGTGATCGGTAAAACCAATCTGTTACTTTCTAATTGCAACAAATCATCCATGGGTATTTTCCTTATATCCACGGAAAGCAACAAGTCTATGCTGATGTGGTAATAATGCGCTATTTTCTTCAGTATTTCATACGGTGCTTCCGAAGTCCCATCTTCATATTTGACGTACCTGCCCCTAGTTATCGCTAATGCCTCCGCCAGCTTTTCTTGCGAAATTTTCTGTTGTACCCTAAGGTTCCTGATGTTGTCGGAAAATAAAGACATAGGTATTTTGTTATAATTTGTAACAACAAATATAATCAAATTTGTTATCATCTGTACTAATTTTGCAAAGTATAAAAAAAGAAAAGAAGATGGAAAGAGCAATTGTACACATGGATTTGGATACTTTTTTTGTATCCTGCGAAAGACTGGGAAATTCAAAACTGGAGGGAATCCCTTTGATAATTGGTGGTGGGGATCGTGGTGTTGTCGCCTCTTGTTCCTATGAAGCCCGAACTTTCGGAGTGCGTTCCGCCATGCCTATTAAAATGGCACTCCGCCTCTGCCCTCAGGCAAAAGTGATGAAAGGTGATATGGAATTGTATTCTAAATTATCGCATGACGTAACCGAAGTGATCCAAGAAAAAGCACCAATTGTGGAAAAAGCCAGCATCGATGAATTTTACCTTGATATCACGGGAATGGATAAATTTTATGGGAGCTACAAATGGACCAACGAACTGGCACAATCCGTTACCAACGAAACGGGATTACCCATAAGTTTTGCACTATCGGTTAACAAAACCGTTTCTAAAATTGGTACCGGCGAAGCCAAACCTAAAGGAAACTTGGAAATACCGGAAAATAAAGTCCGGTCTTTTTTAAATCCGCTTTCGATTCAAAAAATACCCATGGTGGGTGATGTGACTTTTCAACTATTATCCCGAATTGGAATCCGTACCATTCAGACGCTTTCAGAAATGCCTGCCGAGGTATTGCAACGGATGATCGGCAAGAATGGCATCGACATTTGGAAGAAAGCCAATGGCATCGATAACAATCCAGTGGAACCGTATACCGAACGGAAATCCATTTCAACGGAACATACTTTTAGTCAGGATACCATTGACATTCCAAAATTAAAATCAATACTGATTGGAATGGTAGAGAAACTGGCCTTCCAATTGCGTTCGGAAGAATGGTTGACTTCAACGGTAGTTATTAAAATAAGATATTCCAATTTTGATACCGAAACCAAACAATGCAAAGTACCCTATACCTCAGCCGATCACATGTTGACTAAATCCGTTACCGATTTATTTGATAAAGTTTACCAGCGTCGGATGCGACTGCGATTAATCGGAATTCGTTTCAGTGGGTTGGTTCGTGGCACCTATCAAATCAATTTATTTGAAGATACAGAAGAAATGCTGTCGTTGTATCAAGCCATGGACCGAATGAAAAGCCGTTATGGCTTTGACGCGGTAATGCGGTGTGCCGGTGCGACCTTCAAACCCAATAACAAATCAGAAATTTTAAAACGCAAAATATAATACCATGTACCTCAATTGTCATTCTTTTCATTCGCTGCGCTACGGCACCATCCCACTGTTAGATCTCATACAGCAGGCTGTCAGTTGTGGGGTAAAGACAATGGCGCTAACGGATATTAATACGGTTACCGGTATCTATGATTTTACAAAAGCATGCCACGAGCTTGGGATAAAACCAATAGTGGGTATAGAATTTCGCTGCAACCATCAACTGCGTTATATCGGTTTGGCTAAAAATGCCGATGGGCTCGCCGAAATGAACCGCTTTCTGACCAAACATAATTTCGAAAATAGCCCTTTACCAATATCCACTCCTGATTTTAAAAAAGTAGTCATTATTTATCCTTTCGAAAATAAACCAGCGGTATTAAAAGACAATGAATATATAGGTATTACTCCAGAACAGCTTCCCAAATTGTTTCTTCCAGAATGGAAGAATTTGCTTGACAAAATGGTGATTTTACAATCCGTTACCTTTCGAACTAAAAGAGAATTCAATCTGCATAAAATTCTTCGAGCAATTGATACTAACGTGATCTTGTCCAAATTGACTTTGGACGATTATTGCAAAACATCTGAAGTAATGATTCCTTTGGAGGAACTGCTTTCGAAATTTGAAGAATATCCGCAAATTATTGAAAACACGCTGAAACTGATGGATCAATGTCATTTTGAATTCGACTTCAAAACACCCAAAAACAAAAAGTACTATTCCGGAAGCAGGGAAAGCGACATGCAGCTTTTAACCAAACTCGCTCACGAAGGATTGTTAAAAAAGTACGGTGCCGATAATCCCCAAGCAACAGCTCGAGTGGAAAAAGAATTAAAGGTGATAGACCAACTGGAATTCAGCGGCTATTTCCTGATCACCTGGGACATCATTCAATATAGCATGAGTCAGGGATTTTTGCACATCGGTCGCGGTAGTGGAGCCAATAGTATCGTGAGTTACTGCCTTGGAATCACGGACATCTGCCCTATTGAACTGGATTTGTATTTTGAACGTTTCCTGAATGTGAACCGCAAAAGTCCTCCCGATTTTGACATTGACTGGTCCTGGAAAGAACGCGATACCATTCTCCGATACATTTTTGATACTTACGGTGCGGATCATGTTGCCTTCTGTGGAACCAATGTCGAATTTAAATACCGTTCCATATTCCGGGAAGTGGGTAAGGTTTTTGGTTTGCCAAAAGAAGAATTGGATGCATTGGCCAAAAACCCAATGGCGTTACATGATAAAAACCCAATAGTAAAGCTTGTGCAGGAATATGGGATGTTGCTCGAAAAATACCCCAACCAACGCAGCATGCATTCCTGTGGTATTTTGATCTCCGAAGAACCAATTACCAATTACACGCCTTTGGAAATGCCTCCGAAAGGGTTTCCAATTGTTTTGTTCGACATGCACATTGCCGAGGATATTGGTTTTGAAAAGTTTGACATCCTGAGTCAGCGCGGGATCGGTCATATCGATGACAGTGTGAAACTAATCGATAAAAATCAGGGGATTAAAGTCGATATCCGAGATACTGCTATATCAAAAAATGAGGCGAAGGCGAATCACTTTTTAAGCCATGGAAAAACAATTGGATGCTTTTATATCGAAAGCCCGGCCATGCGCGGTTTATTGCGCCGTCTGAAATGTGATAACTATAAAACTCTGGTAGCAGCCTCCTCCATTATCCGTCCAGGTGTCGCCCAATCCGGTATGATGAAAGAATATATTTTCAGGCACAACCATCCCGATAAGTTCGAGTATTTTCATGACGTTTTTAAAGAACAGCTAGGCGAAACCTATGGGGTGATGGTCTATCAGGAAGATGTGATAAAGATTGCGTTACATTATGCAGGGCTTCCTGCAGCCGATGGTGATATTCTGCGTCGGGCCATGAGTGGAAAAGGACGCTCCAAAGCTGCTTTGCAAAAAGTGAAGGACAATTACTTTGCCTGCTGTGCGCAAAAAGGACATCCGCTTAAGTTGAGTGAAGAAATATACCGACAAATTGAATCCTTTGCCGGCTACTCGTTCTGTAAGGCGCATTCCGCCTCTTATGCTGTTGAGAGTTACCAAAGCTTATATTTAAAAGTCTACTATCCTATTGAATTCATGGTAGCGGTGATTAATAATCAGGGTGGTTTTTACCGTACCGAAGTATACGTACATGAAGCCAAAATGTCGGGTGCAACCATTCAGAATCCTTGTGTCAACAAGAGCGATTTTGAAACTACGGTATATGGCATCGACGTTTATATAGGTTTCATGCATTTGGAAGGGTTGGAAAGTAAAGTAGCGCATGGTATTGTTAAAGAACGGCAGGAACAAGGCGAATTCAAATCATTGGAAGATTTCATCAACCGCATTCCCATAGGTATTGAAGGCATACAAATTTTGATTTTTATCGGAGCATTCCGCTTTACCGGAAAAACAAAAAACCAATTGCTGGTGATTGCCAGACTCATCTTAGTCAATTTCAAACCCGAAAACAGAAACGGGATGCTGCTACAGGAACCAATTAAAGAATATGAACTGCCCATACTCGAACGCTCTCCTTTTGAAGATGCTTTTGATGAAATCGAGCTATTGAGTTTTCCGGTTTCCTGTACTCCTTTTGATTTGTTGCAGACCAAATATCGGGGTGATGTAATGGCGAAAGATTTATTAAAACACCATAAAAAAACGGTTAAAATGCTCGCGTATCTCATTTCTAGAAAGCATGTACCTACCAAAATGGGAACCATGTATTTTGGAACTTGGGTAGACATAGAAGGGGAATATTTCGATACCGCACATTTTACAAAAAGTCTGGAAAAATATCCGTTCCAAGGCGGTGGCTGTTATTTGCTCTTGGGAACTGTAGAAGTGGATTATCATTTTCCTACCATTACAGTTACCAAAATGGCCAAAATGCCGTTTCTCCCTGATCCAAGATATTCTAATACAAGCGACAGACAATATAAAGTCCATGAACAAATTCGGGAAGATGTCAGCATGACCCATCGGGCACCGTATCCACAGGAACATGAAATTAACCTGCCAAGGCATAAAATGGAGGTGGGTGCAAAAAAAGAGTCGGTTTGACCTTTTTAATAAAAAACATGAGTGCTTTAATCTTTTACACAAGAATAACAATACAATTCACGTTATATAACCAATGAAAAATCAGGAATACGCAATAGTAGATATAGAAACCACAGGCGGTAATGCCAGTAACAGTCGCATTACAGAAATTGCCATTGTTATTCATAACGGAACTAGTATAATCGACCGTTGGGAAACGCTCGTCAACCCAGAAAAGGAAATACCGCTAGCCATTTTTTCGCTAACCGGCATTAACAATGAAATGGTTCGAGATGCACCAATTTTTGATGCCATTTCTGAAAAAGTTTTAGAAATGCTTACCGGACGCATTTTCGTTGCCCATAATGTCAACTTTGATTATTCGTTTGTTCGGCACCAACTCGAAGCAAGCGGGTTCAAATGGACTGCGCCAAAATTGTGCACCGTTCGAGCAGCAAGAAAGATTAAGTCAGGATTGGCTTCGTACAGCTTGGGAAGGCTTTGTCAATCCTTAGACATACCTCTAACAAACCAACACCGTGCCGGCGGTGATGCGGATGCCACAGCCATATTATTTTCCCGTTTGCTGGAATGGGACGTTGAAGGCGTAATCGATAAAATGATAAAAAAAACTTCTCAAGACCAGCGCTTACCTCCTAACCTACCACCGAATGACTTTGAGCAATTACCTGAAAAAGCAGGAGTATATTATTTTTACGATCAGACTAGAAAAGTAATTTACGTAGGAAAGGCAATCAACTTAAAAAAAAGGGTGGCTTCCCATTTTACTGGCCATAATGTCACTCCACAAAGGCAAAATTTCCTGCGGGACATACACGGTATTTCTTTTGAAGTATGTGCTACAGAATTAATGGCGCTTTTGCTGGAATGCACCGAAATTAAGAAGCTATGGCCCACCTACAACAGGGCACTAAAACGCTTTGACCCTAAATATGGACTTTATGAGTACGAAGCCCGCAGCGGTTACCGATACCTGGCAATTGGAAAGCTGAGCAAATTTCAGGCGTGCATAGAATCTTTCAATAGTTTGTACAAAGGCATCAATGTGTTGCGCAGCCTGGCCGAACAATTTGGCATTGATAATCGATTCTGTAACTACGGCATGGACGACCACGGAGAATTTATCCCAAAACCGGACCGGGACAATTTACCCGAAGTCGAACTACACAACGAGCAAGTCGAAAACGCCATTGATTTTTTAATAAAAAACAGGCCAAGCTTTGCCATTATAGACAAAGGCAGGACTGCGGAAGAACGCAGTTGCATTTGGATTGAAAACGGTCACTTTTATGGCATGGGATATATTGCATCGGATATTGGTTTTACGGATCCCTCTGAAATAAAAGATCATGTTACTTCATACAAAAGCAACCAATACAGTGTGGATTTAATCCTTGCTTATGCTGAGAAATATCCGGCTAAGGTTCTTTTTAAACAAACACTATAAAGAATTATGACACTCTTCAACGACACCGAAATATTTACATCAGTCAGTAGTGGAAAAAAAGTTTTTGACCTTCCGGATACCAAACTCATGCTGTATGACAATCTTTTCACCAAAGACGAATCCGATTACTATTACACTACCCTGCTTAATACCACGCCATGGCAGGAATATGCTATGGAAATGTATGATAAAACAGTTACTGTCCCAAGAATGATTTCGTGGTACGAAGACAGAGACAATTCAGGTGCCGATGGGACCAAACCGGACTGGACAACCGAATTACAATCCATAAGAGAAAGGGTGGAAAAAGTAACAGAGTTTAAATTCAATAGTGTTTTACTAAACCTATATCGCAACGGCAAGGATGGCGTATCATGGCACAGTGACCGCGAACAGAATTTTGGTAAAGATGCAATTATTGCATCAGTAAGTTTTGGTGAAACCCGTATGTTCCGATTGCGCCATAAGTTCAGGAAAGATATTGCTCAGGTCGAAATCCCCCTGCATCACGGTTCGCTTTTATTAATGGCTGGAACAACGCAAAGCTTTTGGCAGCATCAGGTGCCAAAAACGGCAAAAGATATTCTGCCGCGCATTAACCTCACCTTCAGACAGATTAAGCGACAATTGTAATAAATTAGTACGATACCCCTTAGAATGAATTATAAATAAATTATTAATTTAGTAATACCGTTTGCCAGTGGCAACCAAAATAAACAAATGACGGATAATATCGAATTAATTAAATTTTTAGACGCACAAAATCAAGTGTACCTAAAAGCACTCTCAGAAATAAAAAAAGGAAAAAAAACAACGCACTGGATGTGGTATATCTTTCCCCAAATTAAAGGACTGGGATCCAGCGAAACGGCACAGTATTATGCAATCAAAAATTTGAATGAAGCAACTGCCTATTTAAAACATCCCATTCTGGGCAAACACCTAATTGAAATAGCTCAGGAACTATACAATCTCAAAGGAAAAACAGTAACACAAATATTGGGAACACCTGACGATATGAAATTACGCTCCTGCATGACATTATTTGCAAACGTGAAAAATGCCAATCCGTTATTTAATAATGTTTTAGAAAAATATTTTAATGGAGTACCGGATGAACTTACACTACATTTGCTAAACAGTGTACGATGATAAAAATCGACTATATTTAGCAGATAACTTCAGAACAAAGGAGGAGGATTACTATTATTAATATTTCGCGGCTGGCAGCAGGGAGTGCCCTAGTCGAGTGTGAAACACGAGCGACTGGGGTCGCAATAGGGAAATTTGTCCGATGATTTTTGG
>NZ_FNVP01000001.1 GCF_900108015.1 Flavobacterium urumqiense
TATTTTACCCTCCCCGGCCCTCTCCTAAGGAAAGGGTGACAAAATGGATAGATTGATGCTAATCATTATACAATTGGTCGCAGAAAAATAATACTGTTAGTATACACTTCACTCCTATATAGGAGAACAAATTAATAGTGGGCATTAGGACTGTTCCTTAGTAGAAATCAAAAATTCGATGAAACGCCGCCCGCGTTAGGGATAGCAGCGGAAAGCCCACAAGAAAGTGAAGTGAAACGCAACTTTATGAGGACTTGTAACGAATAGCCCGACCGTTTATAAAAAAGAGGCTAATACCCTTATTGATAATAGCCTCTTTTTTATAAACGGGAACGCCCAAATGGTTCTCTAATCGAAACGAATGGCTTTTACCGGAGATATTTTGGTTATTATATACGAAGGAATTAGTAACACTAGGAAACAAACGGTGACCGTGAGTAAATTCAATAACATTATGTAGCCCAAATTGAGATATACTGGAGCTTGGTTTACATAGTAATTTTCGGGATTGAGTTTGATTAGTCCAAAATGTTGCTGGATTAACAACAACGATATCCCAATTAAATTCCCCCAAAACAATCCTCTTACTATAAGGTAAAAGGCGTTGTAGAGAAATATTTTTCGAACCGACCAATTATCAGCTCCTAACGCTTTTAATATTCCTATCATCTGGGTTCGCTCAAGAATAAGAACCAAAAGTGCCACTACCATGTTGATTGTTGCCACTACGATCATAACTACTAATATGATTATGATATTGAAATCGAATAATTGAAGCCACTCGAATATGTAACTGTATTTTTCGATTATGGTTTTTGTATCAAGTGTTGAAGCAGTTTGCTCATAAACCTGCTCGCCAATTGTTTTTATATTGTTGAAGTCATTCACAAAAACTTCGAATGCTCCTACTTCATTTGGATTCCATTTATTGATGCGTTGCAGATGTCGAATATCTCCTAATACATAAGTAGCATCGAATTCCTGAAAACCAGAGTTGAAAATTCCCGTGATTTTGAATCTTCGGATATTGGGTAATTTATTTTGACCTTCTTTGATGAAAAAAGTATTGAAGGAATCACCAACTTTTAAATTTAGTCTATTCGCCAAGAATTGAGAAATCAGCACTTCCTGATTTAGCTCTTTAGAAAAATCCGGTAGTCTACCCGAAATTAAATATTCTTTAATGTTACTCCACTGATAATCTTTGCCGACTCCCTTTAAAACAATTCCTTCAAAAGCTGTTTCGGTTCTTATAATACCAGCTTTTGTCGCGATGGCTTGAACATGACTTATTTCTGGAATCGAAGTGAACTTTGGATAAAAATCCTGTTTCTTGGAAATAGGCACCAGTGTCACTGCCGATTGATTGTTATCGTAATTCGAAATAATGATATGTCCATTGAAAGCAGAAACCTTCTCTCGAATTTTTTGTTGCAACCCAATTCCCGTTGCCACAGAAATAATCATCATGATCATACCAATAGCAATTGCCGAAATTGCAATTTTTATAATTGGCGCAGATATGCTACTTTTATAATCTTTAGCAGTGATGAGTCTTTTAGCGATGAAGTATTCTAAATTCAAGTTGATTCAATTTCTATTTTGTATTTGCTAAGCCAGTTTGCGTCGCTTGTGCCAAAAATACAGCTAAAACACGAATTACACTAATAGACATTAATTTTATTATGATTATCATTATGGCTCCATTTTTAAAAAATACATTTTCTACTTTATTTTTATTTACTACTCTAATCTCTTGTAGTGTCAAAAAAACAGAAGCACAAGAAATGAAAACGGACCGTTTAATAAAAACAACAGGTGTGTCCAAGAATACTATTAAAACTGGTGCCGATAATTATACTGCTTATCTTCCTTTATTAAAAAATAAAAAAATTGGAATTGTAACCCACCAAACTGGAATTGTAAATTATTTAGCTATAAATGCTGGGGGAAAACATTCTGAAGCTATAAAACCAAAAACTTTAAGTATTGTCGACTTTTTATTAGAAAAAGACATTACAATCAAGACCATTTTTGCTCCTGAACATGGTTTTCGTGGAACAGCAGATGCAGGCGAACATGTTGTTGACGGAAAAGATTCCAAAACTGGACTGCCAATTATTTCTCTTTATGGGGACAACAAAAAACCAAAACCAGAGCAATTAGCTGGCATTGATACCATGGTTTTTGACTTGCAAGATGTGGGTGCTCGCTTTTATACCTATATTTCCTCGTTACATTATATTATGGAGGCTTGCGCTGAAAACAATATCCAATTACTCATTCTTGATAGACCCAATCCCAATGGAAATATTACTGACGGACCAGTTCTAGAGGCAGCGTTTACGAGTTTTGTGGGCATGCACACAATTCCTTCGCTTCACGGAATGACTATTGGAGAATATGGAAAAATGATTAATGGTGAAAAATGGTTGAAAAACGGGGTTCAGTGCAAATTGACCGTTATTCCGTGTCTCAATTACAACCGAAAAATGGATTATAGTTTGCTAATAAAACCATCACCGAATCTTCCGAACGATCAAGCGGTGAATTTGTATGCTAGTTTGTGTCTTTTTGAAGGCACGAATGTCAGTGTGGGTCGCGGTACGGATAAACAATTTCAAATTTATGGCTCTCCTTATTTACCAAAAAGTGATTTTAGTTTTATTCCGAAACCAAATTTAGGCGCACAAAACCCAGTTTACAATGGAGTGATTTGTTATGGTGAAGATTTATCAACACATCCAAGAGTAAATCAATTGGAATTAAAATGGCTTATCAAAGCCTATAACACTACCAGTGACAAATCAAAATTCTTCAATGCTTTTTTTACAAAGTTAGCTGGAACAAAAAAACTGCAGCGACAAATCGAAAATGGAATTCCGGAAAAGGAAATCAGAGAAAGTTGGAAAAGGGGATTGCAAACATTTAAGAAAATGAGAGCGAAGTATTTGCTTTATTAATCCTCACCCCTCCCGAAGTCTCGGAACTCCGCAAAGGAAATGGAGACGAGACCGAAAATGTTTAATTTATTTTGATGAAAATCTTTTTTACAGTGGCAATTTCTTTTTCATTTCTTCTACAATATTGTAAGCGGCTGGGCAAATGGCAACATTTTTCAAAGTTAGATCTGTAATTTGTTGAAATTTCTTTCTATCCGTATGCGGAAATTCTCTACAAGCTTTCGGCCGAACATCATAAATCATACATGCATTTTCATTATCCAGAAAAGTACAAGGGACACTTTGCAAAACATAATCCCTGTCTTCATCAATTTGAAGATATTGCTCGATAAACTGTTGGGGTTTTTGTCGCAAATATTTGGAGACGCGCTCAATATCGGCATCGGTAAATAAAGGCCCTGTTGTTTTACAGCAATTAGCACATTTTAGGCAATCTGTTCTTTTGAATTCAGCATCATGTAAATCCTGCATTACATAGTCTAAATTTTTTGGCGTTTTCTTTTTCAGCTTATCGAAATACTTTTTGTTTTCGATATGCTTATCTTTGGCTTCTTTAGGAAGATTGTTTAAAATAGTGTTCATTCGTAGATTTGTCTATTCGGTTATTCGATAAAACATTTTGCGAAATTACTTAAAACAAATCAACAAATAACCAAATTAACATATCAACTCTAATGAAAGACCTTTTCGGCAAAGCCATACTTGATTATCAAACTAATAATGCTCCCGAAGATTTAATTACGGAGACTACCATTTCTGAAGAAGATGAAATGTCAGTTGCTTATTTATTTCGATCTTATGATGAAATGCCACAAATGGAAAAAAAAGCGTTGCAACTTGCCAAAGGTAAAATCTTAGATGTAGGTTGTGGCGCAGGTAGCCATAGTTTGTCTTTACAAAACGAAAAAAAATTAGCTGTTACTTCAATCGACATTTCTGCAAATGCAATCCAAGCATGCACACTTCGTGGATTAAAGAATGCAAAAGTTCAAGATGTGATGACTTTAGAAAATGAAAAGTATGATACAATATTACTTTTAATGAATGGAGCTGGAATGTGTGGTAAACTTAAAAACATCCCGAATTTTCTTTTAAAATTAAAATCATTATTAAATCCAGGTGGACAAATCCTATTAGACAGTTCTGATATAATTTATATGTTTGATGATGATGAAGACGGAGGAAAGTGGATTCCTTCAAAAAATGAATATTATGGCGAAATTGTTTTTAATATTTCCTACAAAGGCGAGAAAGAAAAACCATTCGATTGGATGTTCATTGATTATAATACTTTGCAAAATGCTGCTTTAGATAATGGATTTCAATGTGAATTAATTCTTGAAGGCGAACATTATGATTATTTAGCGAGGCTTTCGATTTAAAGAAAGAAAAAGCAAACAGGAGTAAAGACTAATAAAATTATGGAAAATTCAGCATTAGAAAAATTACGCTATCCCATTGGTAAGTTTATTGCACCCGAATTATATTCTGGCAATTATTTAGCAGAAAAAATAACTGAAATTGCAAGTTTTCCAAAGCGCTTGAAAAAAGAAGTCATTTATTTAACAGAGAAGCAACTCAACACTCCTTATCGTGAAGGTGGCTGGACCGTTCGTCAAGTGATTCATCATTGCGCCGATAGTCATATGAACTGCTTTATCAGAATAAAATGGGCTATGACCGAGGAAAAACCTATAATAAAATTCTATCATGAAGACCGTTGGGCAGAATTACATGATAATTTAACGATGCCTATTCAACCCACATTATCTTTTCTAGAAGGGTTGCATTATAGATTAGCCTATTTAATGAAAAGTTTAAATGAAGAAGATTTAGAAAAAACTTTCATTCATCCTGAATATAACAACGAATTTAAAATCAAGGAAATAATTGGACTTTATGCTTGGCATGGAAACCACCACTTAGCGCATATTATGGAATTAAAAAAACAAAAAAATTGGTAATTTAGTAAGATCAGTAATTTACTTTTTCTCTCTTTTATCAAAATACCCCAAACTATAATTACAGTTTGGGGTACTTATTATTAAGGAATATTTAGATATTTATGGGTTTGTAACGATACTCGCCATTTTGGGTTATTCATCACATAATCCACTATTAATGGAGTCATCTCTTCTTTTTTGCTCCATTCTGGCTGAAGAAATAAAATAGCATTGGGATTTACCTTCTCGGCTTGCTCTTCTGCAAAAACAAAGTCATGCTTATTGTAAATAATTACTTTCAACTCGTGTGCATTATCATAAACCGTTTCCGTAGGCAATTTATTTTTCTTTGGCGAAAGACAAATCCAATCCCAAGTTCCGGAAAGCGGATAGGCTCCGGAGGTTTCAATATGCACTTTTAAATTTTGATCTTTTAGTCTTTGAGTAAGCAAAGTCATATCCCACATTAAAGGTTCTCCACCGGTAATGACTACAGTATCTGCATATTTATTTGCATTAGCGACTATTAAATCAATACTTGTTGGTGGGTGTATTTCAGCATTCCAACTTTCTTTAACATCACACCAATGACAACCTACATCACATCCTCCAATTCTAATAAAGTATGCTGCGGTGCCTGTATGAAATCCTTCACCTTGAATAGTGTAGAATTCTTCCATCAACGGAAGCATTGCGCCTTTATTAACTTCTAATTGTATTTCTTTTGATAGCATTATTTTATTTTAAAGTGCAAAGATAGTTAATTGAAAAGGAGTTAATTTGAAATTTTGAAAATGCTTTTTGAAAATTTACAGACTTAATCGAAAGCCTTAATTACTATTTTCATTTTACTTTATGACTAATAATACCTTTGAAATAAAATCATCTCATTTCCATTACCAATAGAAAAAAAGTTGTCGCTAATAAAATAATAATCTTGAAATAATTCCAACTTTCTTCTCAAAAAAAAACCGATAGTTCAAATGGAACTACCGGTTTCTACAGATATGAAATATTTAATTATTTCAAAGTTTTCAATGCGTCTAAAGCATATTGATTAGCTGGGTCAATAGCTAAAGTTTTATTTAAATATTCTTTTGCTTTTACTTTATCTGTTTTAGAATAGATAACTGCAATATTATTGTAAGCTTCTATAAATTTAGTTTTCACTGCTGGCTTAGCTAATTCTTCAGCTCCCTTTTGTGTAGTCTTATCTATATAATCTTGGTATGCTTTAGTCATAACAACATCGTTTTCAAGCAATCTATTTGTTCTGGCTCTATACAAATAGGCTTCTTGATAGTCCGGAGATGCAGCAATTACGTTAGCAAAAGCAGCATCGGCTTTTTGTAGAGCAATAGGATCTGCTTTTATGTCTTTTCTGTTATTGTCATAATATAGCGATAAGCCATAATAAACATTATCGTCTAAATAATTTCTTGATTCTTTATTACTAGAACTAAGTTCAAAAATTGCAGCGGCTTCCTTGAATAATTTTTGAGTAAATAATTTTTTACCAACTTCATTCAAATCTTCTGCAGCTATAGGTAAGAGTTCGACACCTTTTTTAATGATAGCCAAACCTTCTTTGAAAGCAGCTGGATCAACCGATAGCCCATCAGCACTTGTCCCTTTTTTAATCTTCACTAAACCTAAAGTAATATAATCTTTAGCGATAATCTTGTTTGTTGGATTTGATATGAAATTTTCTAATGACGTTTTAGCTAAATCAACATTACCATTTTCGTAAGCCGCATAACCTAAATAACGTAAAATTCTTGGATTAACGTTATCCAATTTTTTCATTTTATTAGCCTCAATTTCAAGTGCTTTATAATCCCCTACAAGAATAAGAAAATCAGCATGACGCATGCGAGAAGTAATAGAATAATCTGTTAAACTCATGTATTTATCGTAAAAACCGATAGCAGTTTTCAAACTCTCAACAGATTTTGAAGGTTTGTTTCTCGCAATTTTATAATAGGTTTCAGCAAGTTCCCTGTAAACTGGACCATAATTAGGATTCAGAGCAATTACTTCATTAAATGCTTTAATGGCCTCATCATAAGATTTAGCGCCTTTTAACAAAACTCCTAACTGCATTTTAGCTCTTAACAACGTATTATCGGCTTGAAACGCATTTCTGTATGCAACATACGCATCATTCTGATTGTTATCACCAAAATAAGCATCTCCTAGCGCAAGCTGTACTTGTGCATCTGATGAATTATTAATTTTAGCACGATTCAAAATCGCAATGGCACTTTTATAGTCTGGCTTTACAGCATTTATATAAGCTTTACCAACATATACTAATTCCTCTACGTCCTTTTTGCTGATACCTTTTGTTCCTAATCCAAAATTAGCTTGAGCAGCAGCAACATTGTTATTATCTAAATCAATTTGTCCTAAACCAATATAATTCAGTTTTCCGTTATCGCTACCTGCAATTCCTTTTTGAAAATAGATTTTAGCAGAATCAGTAACGCTTTGATTAAGATAGATATTTCCCAAAAGAAACGAAGCTCTTCCATTACTTGGTTTAGCTTGAATAATCGATTTTAACATCGATTTTGCTTTCTCAAATTGTTCTGCGTCAATTGCTTTTTTTGCTTGATTTAAATCTTGAGCTTGACTCACGGTTACCGAAGCTACTAAAGCAACACTAAAAATTTTAAATTTATTCATCTTTGTTGTAGTTAATTTATTTTTTATCGTTTTCAATATTTTTCCTAATTGTGATATTCCTTCCAGGAATACGAACAGGAAGCAATCCAGATTTTAAAATTATTCTCTGCCCTATATCTCCTGCTACAAATGAAGCAAAGCCCATTCCTAATCCAGAATATCCCTGACAATTGATAATATACAAATCGCGTGCCAAAGGGTATTTTCTCTCTGCGATATTATTCTGAGTTGGAGCGAAAGCATTTTCATTATCCAGCCCTTTTACGTTTAATGTATTTACATTATCAACATATTTTTGCATATCAGGCATAGGTTGCGAAAGCCAATTAACCCCAACGATCCCGATCATCCCGTCGTTTTCAGAAACATATTTAATTACTTCGTCATTTGTTTTAAATGAAAAAACACCTTTTTTTGGTATTGCATTTATTCCTGCCAAAGAGTTCATATATCGAACGGTACTTGAATTTGGATTATCGAAAACTAATCCTTTGATAGAGGGAACAGTATTCCCTTGCATAAAACTGATTATATCCTTTAAAGCTACAATAGAATCATTATTTTTTTTACTTGCGATTAAAGCAACAGCGTCTGTAGCAAAAATCGTTATTTTAGGAACAATTTTTTTTTGTTCAAATACCTTTAATTCCTTTACTGTCAAATTCCTTGACAAGATAGCTATCGCCGACTTTTCTTTAAACAATGAATTAACAGTCTCTACTTCAGATTTAGAAATAAGTTTAATTTTAGCTTCATACTTATTTTCAAAAACTTCAACCTGATCTTCAATAACAGGGGTTAGCGTTTCATCAACATAAACAGTTGCTGAACCTTTAAGTATGGTTTCCTTGTTCTTTGAGCTTTTAGATTGGTTGCATGCGAAAAATAATATAATTGCTGCAAGAAAAACAAAATACGAAATTTTAGTGTAATTTTTCATAATCTAGTTGACATTATCATTAATAATCCGGAAGAATCTAATAGAAGCATACACTATAAGTAAAACCCCAAAAGCTATCCTATAATTTGGTTGAATCGCAAGAGGAAAATTCTTCATAAAGATAATAAATAAACCTAAAATTAGGTAAACCAGAAAAAACAAAATTCCTAAAACAAGAAGAAATCGCTCTTTAAGCGATTTCTTCTTAATATTATTTACTATGTTATTTAGCATTATTCTGCAGATTGAATAGTAATAGGAAGAGAATAAAGTACTCTAACTTTTTTACCATTTTGTTCACCAGGGTTCCATCTAGGACATTTGTTCAAAACACGAATAGCCTCTTTTCCTGTACCGTAACCAATATCTCTGATTACTTTGATATCAGTTAATGAACCATCTTTTTCAACTACAAATGTTACATAAACTTTTCCTTTCAAGCCCTCTTCTTCAGGGGTTTGGTAATTTTTACCTACATAAGAGTAAAATTTTTCCATACCGCCGGGAAACTCTGGTTTTACCTCGATACCAGCAGTATTATAAATTTGATTATCCTCTTCAACTACTGCTGCAGGACCTGTACCTACTGGTTCAACCGTCAATTCAGCATCTGGATCCCCTTTAATAGTTTCAGCACCTAATTTCTTGTCTTTTATTTCAACAATTTTTGGTGGCTCTTCCGTTACTTCATCTGCCTTAGCCACTACTGGCTTCACAAATTTTACTTGATCCACTTTCGGAGGAGGTGGTGGAGGCGGAGGAAGATCTTTTTTTATTTCTTCTTTCTTAGGCGGCAATTTTATTGCTGTGATTTTAGTATCTAATGCTACAGTATCATCTGAAGAATCAGGAAGAAGACTTACAATAAGTGGAGTACTAACTGCAAGAGCAAAAACAATTGCGCCAAGCACAAGAGCTTTAACCGTAGTCTTGTTGTTGGTTTTTCTAAGCTCATAAGCACCGTAGGCCTTATTACGACCCTCGAATACAATATCAAGCCATTGGTTTGTGAATATATCTAATTTCATTTTTCTTAGTTATTAGGTTATTGAGTAATAAGATAAATCTTATTTACCTTCTAACAATTTCTGTTCCTCAGGAGTAAAATCATTTACGATAGCATATGTTGGTACATCTACAATCGCCATTTCATCTAGAATATCAACTAAATTACGGTAATTTGATTTTTTACTTGGTTTGATAATCACAATCATCCCTTTATCTTTATTACCGGTATACTCTAGAACTGATTTTTTTCTTTTTTGTAATTCTTTACGAATCCCTTCTTTGCCATAAGAAATTTCTTTAGGACCAGCAATTGGTGTTGCTAATAAACCCATGTAATACGTCATTTTATTATTATCACCTAATAATACAGTCATAGTACGGTTCTCATCAACCTTGATTGGCTTGTCCTTATTTTTATCGTCTTCCTTATCTGGCAAACCCAAACTCATCGATTGCGGTTTAGACAACGTAGTAGTTAGCATGAAAAAAGTAATCAATAAGAAAGCTAAATCCACCATAGCAGTTAAATCTACTTTTGAGCCTGATTTTTTACTTCTTACCTTTCCACCTTTTTTGCCACCACCGTCGCCGGTATTTAATTCAGCCATTTTAGTGTATTTTTTTTAGTTTTTTTCTTTTGCTTTTAAACCAGTAACTAAAGAGAAGTTATTGATTTTTTGGTCCTGTAGAATATCCATAATTCTGAATATAGCTGGATACTCTTCTTTTGCATCACCTTTTATAGCAATCTGCAACTCTTTATCATCTACTTCAATATTCGCAATACGAGCATTGTAGATCCATTCTTTCAATTGATTATCAAGTGAGTCTTTAGGAATACCTGGCTGCAAACCTTCTTTACTTCTTTCTGCAGTTTTCATTCCAATCAATTGCTTAAGATTTGCAATCGGCACTCCAATCCCTTCCATTAATGCAAATTTTGAAGATTCGTCTTCTGTAAATGCAACACCATACTTTTGACCCATCAATTCAAGCGTTCTTTTACGAACCTCTCTACCTTTTAAATCAAAAAACACCTTGCCTTTTCCTATCGTTATCGTAGCCAAATCCGTTTCCGGGAGCTTTGTTTGAACTTGCGAAGCAGGAGTATCTACTGGCAATGCTTCCGGAATCTTAGCTGTAGCAGTCAAAATAAAGAAAGTCAGCAAAAGAAAAGCCACATCACACATAGCTGTCATATCAATAGACGCCGCTTTTTTGGACATTTTTATAGCCATTAATATATTTTTTAATATTTATAAGAAAATAGCTCTCATTACAAGATTGCTATTTTCTTATAAATTAAATTATTAATTATTTTTGAGTACTTCTGTAGTGTCTGTAAGTATTTACAATTGTATTACCAGCCTCATCAATAGAATAAGTCAAAGTATCAATTTTAGAAGTAAAAAAGTTGTAAGCAACAATAGCTAACGCTGAAGTAGATATACCTGTTGCAGTGTTGATCAATGCTTCAGAAATACCATTTGCAAGTGCAGCTTGATCTGGAGTTCCAGCAGAAGCCAAAGCACCAAACGCTTTAATCATCCCTGTAACTGTTCCTAACAAACCTGCAAGAGTTCCTAATGAAACTAAAGTAGAAAGAATAGTCATGTGTTTTTCCAACATTGGCATTTCTAATGAAGTAGCTTCTTCAATTTCTTTGTGAATAGTTTCTGCAGCAGCTTCGCTATCTAAACCTTCTTTTTTAACGTCTTGGTATTTCAACAAAGCAGATTTTATTGCATTTGCAACAGAACCTTTTTGTTTATCACATAATGAGATAGCACCATCGATATCTCCAGTAGTAATGTTATTTTGAACATTTTTCATGAACATATCTAAATTTCCTTTCCCAGCTGCTTTAGAAATTACTGCATAACGCTCAAAAGAAAATACAATAACCATTAATAAACATCCTAATAAAATAGGCACAATTGGACCACCTTTGTAAACCATTGCCAAGTAATTCCCTGGTATTGGGTGACCAGTATTAACGCCACCTTCGAAATTAGCACCATTACCCATTATAAAATTCCATACTATCCATCCAACAAAAACACATGCAACAATAATGATTCCTGAAATCATTCCTCCTCCTTTTGATCCGTTTTCTTTTTTAACGTTTGCCATTTTTTTTTAATTTTAATAGTTTTAAATAATAATCTTTAATAATAATAACTTGTAGTGGAGCAAATTTATATTTTTAGTTTAAATAAAAAAACTTTTTTTTATTTTATTACAATTAATTTTATTTCAATAAATACCCTGCCTTTCATTACTTTGCGTTTATATCAAAATATATAATAAATTTAAGCGTTTAACTTATATAAATATACTGTATTATGAAATATAGTGACAATCTGCTAATGTACAAGCAGAAGATAAATAAAATATTTTTTTTAACAATTCTTAACAAAAAAGCAATAAAGCAATAGTAATCACTAAAATTAAACTCATTTTAAAAAAAATAATACCTCTAAAATAATTTAAATTTTTTGAGAGGTTCGCTTATTTACTTATTCTAAGATCTTGATATAAAACTTTTTAAGTGTTCATGATTATGTTTATAAGTAGTTCAAAAATGTTTTCCTTATGAATTAACCTATTAATTCGGTAACTACACTCGTCTAAATGCTTCTGAATAGGCTCTTTATGAATTTAAGAAAAAGTATTTCTCCACCAAGATTTTACCTGATGAATTATAGTATGTAATTATTTTGAAGATGCTTTTTCACTCTTTATCTGTTTTTAATCAAACTTTTTTTTAATGGATTATAACTAGTCCATTTGTTTGTTTTTATTGTCGAAGATTTACAAATATTTTGCGTATTTCTTCATACGGATAATCTTCAAGTTGGTCAAAATAAGCTTTTTTGATTGCGCCAATATCATTTGTTTCAACGGCGATTATCAACTTTTTTTTGAATCATTGCTTCTTCCTTACTTAAGCTCTTCTGTACCACCAAAACAAGTTTATTAACAAAAACCAGACCAATTATTGGCTGTAAACCACTACTTGTCATACTGATTCTAACTTTTTTAATAAAATTAGTGCCTTAGTGCTACTGATTTTTTATCGTTTTGCTTTTTGTTTTTGTGGGGAAACCTTTTGTGGTTGCACGCATCTCAAAGACAATTATAGATGCTTTTCTCAAACCTAATCGAACTCTGTGAAAAATAGTATCTACAATCGGACATTCAATATGACGGCATGTGTTTCATTCTCTTGCGAAATTCTTTTTATAGATAGTGAATTTTGTGTCATTGCATTTTACACATGTAAACCCTTCTTTCCACTTTATTTCTGCTAAATATTCTAAACAATATAAATCTGTTTTGATCTTATCGGAAAATTATAAAATACGTTCTCCTGTGAATTTTTCCAAACCTAAAATTTCAAGTAATTGTCAGAACAGATTAAAAAAATTTATTAAATCATGAATAAAAAAGATGCTTCCATAAAAAAATTAATGAAGAGTACAATTCAAAAAGGGAAAGTATCATTTTAGACGGAGCTATACTTGATGGTGAAGCGTTAGCTGATACTCAAGTCAAAATACCTGTAAAAACAATTTAATATTGAAGGGGAAATCGTCATTGTTAAAACGGGTCAATTCATAAAAATTGAGAAAAATACCACTGTTCAATATTCGAATCCTTTTGAAGAACCTTGCACACATATTGCCAGTTGCAAACTGGCTTTCTATTTTACGAAAGTGCATCGCGAAGAAGATTAATTACAACAATCAAAATTCAACTTTATTGCTCTTGTTGTTGAATTTTGATTACTATTTTTTATTCTAAAAGAGATAAAATTTTATTTTCCACTTCTTTACTGTCCCAGATACTTTCTATGTTTTCCATTCTTACAACTTCTTCCATAATTGCGTTTTGATAATCTCCGATCGCCAAAGCCTCAGCATAAGGACGATCACTGAATGTCACTCTGCTGTAAAGCGGAATCCATTTTTCAGGATATTTATCAGAAAATGATTTTTCAATTTTCTTTTGCAACAAGAATTTCTCATCAGCTGTTTTAGAACTCATTTCCATAAAATTGCGATATGAAAGTTCCGCAATCGCATCAGCATTGGGTTTACGGGATTTTTCATATTCTGAAAAAATTGTTTTCCAATCATCGCCATATTTTTCAATCATTTCATAAAGTACCGAAATGTCTTCAAAACCAGCATTCATTCCTTGTCCGTAAAATGGTACAATAGCGTGACAGGCATCGCCAATTAAGGCAACTTTATCATGATAAGTCCAAGGAAAGCATTTCATGGTTACTAACGTGCTCGTTGGATTTTTGAAAAAATCTTCAGCTAATTTTGGAATAACATCAATCGTATCGGGTAAATTCTTTTCGAAAAACTCCTCGACCAATTTCCTGTCTGTCAAAAATGCAAAAGAGTTTTCTCCTTCAAAAGGCATAAACAAAGTACAGGTAAAACTGCCGTCTAAATTAGGCAGCGCAATCAGCATGTACTCGCCTCGTGGCCATATATGAAAGGAATTCTTGTCTAATTTATGAGAAGCATCAGCATTTGCAGGAATATTCAATTCCTTATAACCCATATTTAAAAATTCCTGTGAGTAATTAAACATATTCTGGCGTTGCATACGGTGACGTATTCTTGAAAAAGCACCGTCGGCACCAAAAACCATATCGTATTTTTTATCTTCCCATGCACCTCTTTCCGTTTCACCAATGTGCAAAGTCGCATCATCTAAAGTTACATCCCAAATTTTATGTTCAAAGAAGAATTCAGCACCCGCATTTTCAGCTAAATCTATCATTTTCCTATTCAAACTACCTCTCGAAATCGAATAAATAGATTCTCCTTCCTGACCGTAATTCTGAAAATTAAGTTTATCAACTAAATGTATGGCGCGTTTGTCCATAGGAATTGCAATAGTTCGAACATCATCTCCCACTCCAACGGCATCTAACGCTTTCCAACCACGGTTTGACATTGCCAAATTTATGGAACGACCCGAAAATTGAATTTGTCGAATATCTGGACTACGATCATAAATGTGAACAGTATGGCCCGCTTTACGGAGGTAAATAGCCAATAAGGAACCAACTAATCCGGAACCAACAATTGCTATTTTTTTAGGAGTTTGCATCAAGAAAAATGTAAGTGTAAGTTGGCAAAATTAAGTAATAATCAACAGAATCAGGCAATTTAACAGCTTTATTTGGGCGTGACCCTCCCAAAAAAGTCGGGTCGTGCTTTTCGTTGCAATCCACGCTAAAAAGCGTGGGATTTCCACTTCAATCCCTCACGCAAATCCTGCTATCAACTTAATCAGTTTCAATCAGAAAAGCTAAAAATCCGTATAATCACAGCTTTTATACCTATATATTATTTGGCCCTGAAAACTAATTTCGTCGAAGTCTTTACAATCTCCGCTTTATTCAGTTTCATTTTTCTAAACTTTCCGGCATTGTACAGAACAGACTGATCATTATAATGAGAACTCAACGGATTTCCGGATTGTCCTGTTGGCAAAATACTCCAACTGTTTTCTATATCCGAAAAATCAATAATTCTTCTCGTTGACGGACCTCCTTTTATCACGTATTTTGCATCATCGGTATAATCGAAATACTGATTATTGATCACTTCATTTGCACCCGCAACTTCAAAAGGACCCACATTAAAAATACGTCTTAACGCCGCCACCTTTCCCAATGGATGCTGATACTCCAAAACATGCACTCGATTCCATGTCCACGAAGAAACTGAATTTCCCAGTTGTTTCTCCAACGACATCATCGCTTCTTTAAAAGATTTCGAAACAATCTGGCTCCTTGTCTCTTTCACACTTTTACTCGAAATGTTATCCCACCAAAGTGAATTTTCATTCGCCATTTGTTTCGCCACTATTTGTTTCATGATATGCGTTCCTAAAAACTGCTTGAAATTAGCTACACCAAGTTCGTCTTCAAAGGTGTTTTTTAAATAAAAATAAATCCATTTATTGTAAATTGTCGGAGCCACATCATTCAGATTATTAGATCCTTTCCAAGATTTTAAAACAGTGATGGCTTCTTTTTCATTTTTAGAAAGCACATTGTAATCCACATTCGAAATTAAATTCTTCACTACTTCTGGTGTAACTATTGAAGTATTATCGAAAGTCATTTTGCTTACAGACTCTTTATCCCAATTGGATTTTGGGTCTAACAATTGTGTGATTCTTCTAGCTCTGTCTTCTGGCAGATAATAACCAGGATATAAAAATCCATCAATCGGTTCCGGCTGATTATTGGCAGAATATATATAATTCCAAGCTGGATTCTCCGCCGACGGATTTTTGGAGAAATCCAAATATTCAGTAATATCATCTTTACCGCTGGCGCCATCCAAAATAAAATTAGTGTTCACCCCTTCATTATGCTTGTATAATTTCCCAGTAGCCCACCAAGCGACGTTTCCTTTAGCATCGCCATACATCACATTCAATCCCGGCGCAGCTATCAAAGCCACTCCTTTGTGAAAATCATCTTTGCTTTTAGCATGTGACAGCATATAAACCGCATCAAGAATTTGAATTGGTTGTTGTGTATAAATCCAAGACATTGCAACCGGTTTATCTTTATTTAAACCGTCGATCATATCATTCATAACGGGTCCGTGTCGGCTCACTTTTAAATTCAAAACCACATTGGTAGAATCTTTTACTTTTATGATTTTTTTCCTAGTTTCGTAATTACTGAATCCACTTGGTGTTCTATATTTATTGGCATCATAAGGATTATTTTCTTCTTGATACAAATCGATATCATCATTTTCAAACATCGTTAAACCATACGCGTATTCTCTATTATGACCTAATAAAGGAAACGGTGTTCCCGCCAGATAACAACCGTACAACTCAAAATCTGGTGTTACGATATGGGCTTCATACCAAGTTCCTGGCTGTGAAAATCCAATATGGGGATCATTGGCAAAAATCACTTTGCCGTTTTTCGTCTTCTGTGGTGCAATTACCCAACTGTTACTTCCCACAAAAGGAGGAATTGGAGATTGGTCTAAAAGAGAAGCTACTGAATTAGCAATTGCGACATATTCCTGAGGTTGTTTTTTGGCATTTTTAATTCGGGTGGTATTAAATGAACCATCAATACCAAAATCCTTGAGATAATTCATTCCGTATTTATTTCGAATGTCAGTCAACAACGGATCCGATTTTTGAGCCATTGCAAAACTAAAAGACATATAACCAAAGATATTATAAACGTCTTTTATAGTAAAATTTTCTTTCTTAACGCCAACCAGACTGAACTCAATCGGAGTTTTCCCCTCGTTAATATATTGATTTATTCCATCCAAATATGCCATCGTCAATTGATAACTTGGACTATTTTTATCCAAAGCTGCGATTGCTTTTGCAGAAGCTTCTTCGATTCCGAGTCCCGCAAAAAACTTATCGTTTTTTAAAGCAACCGAACCAAATATTTCTGATAATCGTCCCGGAGCAATACGTCGCATCAATTCCATTTGCCACAATCGATCTTGCGCATGGACGTAACCCAACGCTTCCATTGCGTCTTTTGAGTTATTGGCATAAATATGAGGCACTCCAAATTCATCAAAATAAACCGTAGTTTCTTCCTGGATATTTTTCAATTGCACTTCGCCTTCGTATTTTGGTTTTAAATAAAAACCATAAACTACTAAAGCTATTGTTATAACGACTACTAACGAAAGTAAAACCAGAAGGACTTTTTTGAGTTTTTTCATGTTTAAATAAATTGGTAAACAAATATATATGATTTGTACGTTATTTTAAACAATTTATTTTTTGATTCCTTTTTGTCATAAAAAACGATTTTATATTAATATATTTATTTTGTTCCATTTATTTCGAAATTAATTAAACAAAAAGTATATTTGTTTTAAATTAAAAAACATGAAACACATCTCTAAAGATGCTATTTCTCAAATGGAGAAAGTAGAAAGACTGAATTTAATCAATTCTTGTACAGGATATAAATCGGCTAATCTTCTGGCTACAAAATCACTTAACGGAAAATCTAATGTAGCAATTTTTAGCAGTGTCACTCATTTAGGAAGTAATCCTGCATTGATTGGTTTTATAATGAGACCAACAACTGTTCCCAGAGATACTTACAAAAACATCAGAGAAACCGGTTATTTTACTGTAAATCATATTACAGTGAACATGATTGAAGATGCGCATCACACATCAGCTAATTATGAATTGGGAATTTCTGAGTTTGACAAAACAAATCTTGAAGAAGAATACAAACCTAATATTGATATCCCTTTCGTAAAAGGAAGTCCCGTTCAATTATATTGCAAATATGTGAATGAGTATTACATCAAGGAAAATGATACGATTCATGTGATTGCTTCTATCGAAAATTTGTTTTTTGAAGAAGAATTGGAACATCAAGATGGTTGGTTACAAATTGACCGAGGCAATGTTGTGGCATTGAATGGTCTTGATGGCTATTGTTTACCCAAATTAGTGGATCGTTTTCAATATGCCCGAAAAGAAATTCCCACTACTTCATTTTTTAAAAAATAGTAAATGCAAAAATTACGATTAATCCTTGGCGATCAATTAAATACAGAACATTCATGGTTTCAGGAATGTGAAAAAGACACGATTTATCTTCTGGCAGAAATGCGTCAGGAAACGGATTATGTTAAGCATCACATTCAAAAAGTTGTAGCGTTTTTTCTGTCGATGAGGAATTTTTACAAAGCTATAACAGCACAGGGACATCATGCCGTATATTTTCAAATTACCGATGGCGAAAATCCACAGGATTTAGAAAAAATAATTGCCCTTTGTGTCGAAAAATACAAAATCGAAAAATTCGAATACCAATTACCCGATGAATATCGACTTGACCAGCAATTAAAAACGATTTGTTCCAATCTAAAAATCGAATCAGAAGCTTTTGACTCGGAACATTTTTATACCACACGCCACGAATTATCCGATTTTTTTGAGGGAAAGAAGTTGTTACTGATGGAGAATTTTTATCGCAGCATGCGTAAAAAACATCATGTTTTAATGGATGGGTCAACTCCTGTAGGAAACCAATGGAATTTTGATGCTGATAATCGCAAAAAATACAAAGGGGAAGTTCCGATTCCGACGGAAAAAAATTTTCATACCAATGTTTCTGAAGTTATTGCCCAAATAAAAGAAGCCGGTATAGTCACTTTCGGAAACATTGATTCCCATAATTTTAGCTGGCCGACTTCCCGTGAGCAATCTTTAGAAGTTTTAGAGTATTTCTGTACTAATTTGCTGAAACATTTTGGTGATTATGAAGATGCAATGCATACCGATGAAAAATTCCTTTTTCATTCTCGTCTGTCTTTTGCTATGAACAGTAAAATGCTTTCACCACAAGAAGTAATCGAGACTGTTATTGCTTTTTATCATGCAAATGAAGCTGAAATAACACTCTCACAAGTAGAAGGATTTGTGCGGCAAATTCTGGGTTGGCGCGAATATATTAGAGGAATTTATTGGAAAGAAATGCCCAATTACGCCCAAATGAATGTCTTGGAAAACTCAAACAAGTTACCAGATTTTTTCTGGACCGGTAAAACCAAAATGAACTGCATGAGCCATGCAATCAATCAAAGTTTAGACGAAGCTTATGCACATCATATTCAGCGTCTTATGGTGATAGGAAATTTTACGCTATTGACACAAATTCATCCTGATGAAGTAGACGCTTGGTATCTTGGCGTCTATATAGATGCGATTGAATGGGTCGAAATGCCCAATACCCGCGGGATGTCACAATATGCTGATGGCGGAATTATAGCTACAAAACCGTATGTTTCCTCGGGAAGTTACATCAATAAAATGAGTAATAATTGTGCCAAATGTCATTATAATGTCAAAGAGAAATTTGGAGACAAAGGCTGTCCTTTCAATACGTTATACTGGAATTTTCTAGATGAGAAAAAAGAGTATTTCAAAGGAAACCAACGCATGGGAATGATGCTGAATTTATTAAAAAAAATAAATCCCGAAGAATTGTATAAAATCAAAGTAAAGGCAAACGAAATTATTCAAGATATGAATTCATATTAACCGCAAATACTGCGACAAATAAAAAGAGTGTTTAAATTCGATTTGAACTTAAACACTCTCTATTTATATAAAAACTTATTTTATTCTTTTTTGCTTCCGTCAATTATAGCACCTGTTCCGGCACCAACTCCCGCTCCTGCTAAACCACCAATTATTGCTCCTTGACCTTTTTTCTTACTGATAATCGCTCCTGTAACGGCTCCAACTCCAGCTCCAATTACAGCGCCTTTTGCAGCTCCGCTCCAACCTTTCTTCTTTGTGGTTGTTGTTGTGGTTGTATTAGCTGCCGCTTGATGGTTGACAACAACAACTTCTTTTTGAGTTTCTATCTTGGCATCTTCGACTCTAGCCATTTCAATTTGCATCGAATCAATAACTTTTTGCTTCTCAAATTCAGCAGTCATCGAATCCGCACTAACTTGTTTCATCGAATCAATACTAACTTGTTTTGCTTTTTGAATTTCCATTTTTCCTTGATTTTGACAAGAAATAATTACTAAAGACAGTACTGTTAAATATATTTTTTTCATGATTATAAAATTTAGAATTTCTAAGTCTACAAAGAAACAATGAAATCTTTAATTAATGCTTATGCTAATCAACTTATTTATTATGTAATTGCAGGAGGAACTAACCTACTATTCCCGCTTTTAAAATTTGACCAAAATTGTACATGTCTTCAAACGAACAATACAATGGAACCGGTGCCAATCTGATAACATTAGGTTCACGCCAATCTGTAATCACACCATTTTTCATTAAATAATCAAACAAACTACGCCCTTCTCCGTGAAGCAATACTGACAACTGTGAAGCTCTTTCTGATGGATTTGAAGGGGTAATAATCTCGAAACTACTATCCACTTCTTTGTCTATTTCATAAAGAATGAATTCTAAATAGGAAGTAATTAAATCTCTTTTTTGAATTAATGAGTCCATGCCAATTTCATCAAACATTTCTACCGATGCTAAATAAGGAGCTAGTGACAGCACTGGTAGGTTGCTTATTTGCCAACCATCAGCACCACGAATTGGATCAAAAGTCTGTTCCATTTTGAAACGGCGCTCTTTATTATGTCCCCACCAGCCAGCAAATCTTGGCAAATCTGAATTATTATGATGCTTTTCATGAATGAAACATCCTGAAGCATTTCCCGGTCCGGAATTCATGTATTTATAACTGCACCAAGCCGCAAAATCTACATTCCAATCGTGAAGTTCTAATTTAATGTTTCCTGCAGCGTGCGCTAAATCCCAGCCCACTTTTGCGCCAGCTTTATGGCCTGCGTCGGTAATGGTTTTCATGTCAAAAACCTGCCCGGTGTAATAATTCACACCACCAATTAAAACTAACGCCAGCTCATCCCCTATTTCATCAATTTTAGCCAAAACATCTTCTAATCGAATGTTGTGTTCGCCATCGCGACGCTTGATTTCCACAATCGCAGCTTCTGGTTTGTACCCATGAAAATGAACTTGGCTTTGAAACATATATTGATCTGAAGGAAAAGCTTTTTCCTCACAAATGATTTTATATCTGGTTGTTGTAGGTCGGTAAAAAGAAACCATCAATAAATGCAGATTTACTGTTAAAGTATTCATCACGGTAACTTCGCTGGGAAGCGCCCCCACTATTTTACTCAACGGATTAGCAAATCGTTCATGGTAATCCCACCATGGTTTTTCGCTGTAAAAATGGCCTTCAACGGCAAGATTCGCCCAGTCATTCATAACCTCATCTACGTATGCCTTAGTGCGTTTAGGTTGTAATCCTAATGAATTTCCAGTGAAGTAAATCACCTTTTTCCCGTTTACCTTTGGAAAAATAAATTCATTTTGGTATTTATTTAAATGATCTTGTGCATCAAGTTGTTTTGCAAATTCAAGAGTATTTTCGAAAGTCATTGTTTGGATTTTGTTTTGTAAAAGTAGTAAAAAAAGACAGATAGATAAAAGACTTTAGCATTTCAGACAGAAAGATAAAAGTTAAAAAAAAGTAGTTCGCGAACGAAAAATAATTCCGCGATGCTATACTGAATCCAAAACTAACTCGTTATTTGATTATATTTGATTGAATAAAAAAAATAAAGTTATGCTTAAAAACAATTTGAATGTTATTATTATTTCAGTAGCCGTTGTGATTTCAGCTTATTTATTTTCGAATGCTTTTCAGAATCGAAATAAAAGCAATGATACTGTAAGCGTGACTGGTTTAGGAAAAAAAGATTTTGTTTCTGATTTAATAGTTTGGAGCGGTTCTTTCTCTAAAAAAAGTATGACTTTGAAGGAAGCTTACGCGGCATTAGATACTGACAGAGAAAAAATAAAAAGTTATTTATCAGGCAAAGGAATTGCTCCGAATGAAATGGTCTTTTCGGCGGTGAATTTCAACAAAGATTTTCAAACTATTTTTAATGATAACGGCACGACAAAAGAACAAATTTTCACCGGATTTACGTTGACCCAAAGCGTGAGTATTCAATCTAAGGAAGTAAATAAGATTGAAGAAATTTCGAGACAATCCAGTGAATTGATTAATTCGGGTGTGGAATTTTATTCTAATCCACCTGAATATTATTACACCAAATTAGCCGAATTAAAAATAAAAATGATTGCTGAAGCTACAAAAGACGCTAGTATTAGAGCCAAAAGTATTGCTGAAAATGCGGATGCAAATCTTGGAAATCTAAAAAAATCAGACATGGGTGTTTTTCAAATAACAGGTCAAAACTCATCGGAAGATTTTTCTTATGGTGGTTCATTCAATACGCAGTCCAAAAATAAAACAGCAAACATTACTGTAAAACTGGTTTATCAAGTTAATTAGAATAATAAGTAATCGATACCGGCAACATTGCGTTAGGGATGGAAATGGAAAGCTTTTTTTACAAAAACAAATAGTAATACAGCAACGAGGAAGCGACCGGAGAAAGCTCCCGCAGTGCTAGTATTACTTTGTTTTTTAAAAAAACTTGCAATGTACAGCCCGAAAAACGCCATTACAATTATCCTATTTCATATTGCATAAAAAAAACTCGCCATTCCTGACGAGTTTTTTTTAATCTTATATAAATTGGCTATTAGATAATCAACATGGCATCACCATAAGAATAGAATTTGTATCCTTCTTTGATCGCTTCTGCATATGCTTTTTTCATTAAATCATGTCCACAAAATGCGGAAACCATCATTAATAAAGTTGATTTTGGTGTGTGAAAATTTGTAATCATACACGTAGCGATACTGAAATCGTGAGGAGGAAAAACAAATTTGTTTGTCCAGCCGTCAAAAGGATTCAATGTTCTTTGTGAGGAAACCGCACTTTCAGCTGCACGCATAGATGTAGTTCCCACGGCACAAATACGTTTCTTTTTAACTTTTGCATCATTAACGATATCACAAGCTTCCTGCGTTATTTTTAATTCCTCAGAATCCATTTTATGTTTCGATAAATCTTCAACCTCAACCGGATTAAAAGTTCCTAAACCTACGTGCAGTGTAACTTCGGCAAATTTTATTCCTTTAATCTCTAATTTTTTCAATAGATTTTTAGAAAAGTGCAAACCTGCTGTTGGCGCTGCTACTGCTCCTTCTTCTTTAGCATATATCGTTTGGTAACGTTCCGCATCTTCCGGAGTTACATCTCTTGAAATGTATTTTGGGATTGGAGTTTCTCCAAGTTCCGTCAATTTATTTCTAAATTCTTCATAAGAACCATCGTAAAGAAAACGCAATGTTCTACCACGAGAAGTAGTATTGTCAATTACTTCGGCAACTAATGAGTCATCATCCCCAAAATATAATTTATTTCCAATTCTGATTTTACGAGCCGGATCAACTAAAACATCCCAAAGTCTTTGCTCAGAGTTTAATTCTCTAAGTAAAAAAACTTCAATTCTTGCTCCTGTTTTTTCCTTATTTCCATACAAACGAGCTGGAAAAACCTTGGTATTATTCAGAATTAAAACATCTCCGTCATCAAAATAATCGATAACGTCTTTGAACATTTTATGCTCTATAGTTCCCTTCTTACGATCAATAACCATTAGACGAGCTTCGTCTCTGTTTTCAGCTGGATATTCGGCAAGAAGTTCTTTTGGTAAATCGAATTGAAAATGTGATAATTTCATTTAAAAAATTTATGAGTTATGACTTATAATTATGTCCTTCAACTTCTCTCAGGACAGCAAAATTCTAAATCGTTTGCAAATATACGATTGTGAGATAGGCGTTGTCAAGTGTTTTGCTGTTTATTTTCAAAAGCAGCTGATTCACTAGTCTTTACAACTCTTATTTTTCTGAAATTTCGAAACCTAGACTTTTTAAATCGTTCCAAAAATCTGGATATGATTTTGAAACAACTTCGGCATTTTCGATGATTATTGGCACTTTCAAAGCCAAAGGTGCAAATGCCATCGCCATTCGGTGATCGTTATAAGTAGCGATTGATACATTATGATTGATTTTGGTTGATGCCACAAGCGTCAAACTATCATTGGTCACGGCTATATTGGCTCCCAATTTTGTTAGTTCAATTCGTAGTGCTTCCAATCTGTCTGTTTCTTTAATTTTCAACGTATGAAGTCCTGTGAGATGACAGCCAATTCCTAATCCGAGGCAAGTAACAACAATAGTTTGCGCGATATCTGGCGTATTATTTAATTCTAAGTTTAAAGTTTTAGGTTTAAAGTCAGACTGTTTAACCAAAGTCATTTTGTTTCCTTCAAAATGTGTATCGACGCCCATTTGTTTGTAAATTTCAACTAAAGCAGAATCGCCTTGCAAACTGGTTTGGTTATAACTGGTCAATGAAATGGAAGCTTTCTCCGCTAAAGCAGTCAAGCTAAAAAAGTAAGAAGCAGAGCTCCAATCGGATTCTACGGTCATTACTTTCGATTCTACTTCCTGTTTTGGATAAACCGTAATTACATTTCCTTCAAAACTGGTTTTAATATCCAGATCATTCAATAATGCCAATGTCATATGGATATAAGGAACCGATGTGATTTCGCCAACCAAAGTGATTTCAATACCATTTTCCAGTTTTGGCGCAACTAATAATAAGGCCGATATGTATTGACTGCTTACATTTGCAGGAATAGACACTTTAGAGGCTGTGATTTTTTGTCCAATGATTCTAATAGGCGGATAACCAATTTCTTTCTCGTAAGAGATTTTCGCCCCCAACTGTTCCAAGGCTTCCACCAAAACTTTGATGGGGCGTTCCTGCATTCTTGGTGAACCTGTCAAAACCACTTCTCTACCTTCGTTTACCGCAAAATAAGCAGTTAGAAATCGCATTGCCGTTCCCGCATGATGAATATCTACTATTTCCTCTCTTCCTTCCAACGCTTTTTGCATCACTTCACTATCATCAGAGTTGGAAGTATTCGCTAAAGTGATATTTGGGAACAACGCTTGTAATAATAGCAAACGGTTGGTTTCGCTTTTTGAGCCGGTAATATTTAATTGTGAATTATCAATTGTGAATTGTGAATTCGTGCTTAATTTTAAATTCATGTAGCTAATTATGAGTTGTGAATTATGAATTATGAGTGGTATAATTCAAGTTCGCAATTTACTACTCCGCATTTATAATTCATAATTTATGGTTCACAATTTATTTGAGTTTTTCATTGTTTTTGTGACGGTCTTTGTCGCGAATAGATTTCAAATCCATCTTTTTATCGAAAACAGCTTGCAAATCGATTCCGGTTTGATTCGCCAGACACAACACCACAAAAACCACATCGGCTAATTCTTCTCCAAGATCTTTATTTTTATCAGATTCTTTCTCGGATTGCTCTCCATAACGACGGGCAATAATTCGGGCTACTTCCCCTACTTCTTCCGTAAGTTGTGCCATATTGGTCAATTCATTAAAGTAGCGAACGCCGTGTTCTTTGATCCAGGTGTCAACTTCTAGTTGGGAATTTTTTAAGTTCATTTTTTTAGTTTTTTTATTTCTTTATCAAAATCAGAAATTATTTTCTGTGTTTTATTAAAGGCTTCATAGGCAGCGATTGCTTTTTTATCAGCTTGTATTTTAGAAATTTTCCCTTTACCATCCAAAACCTTATAATCATTAAAGTTTAGAAATTTATTCACACTTGTTGCCAATTGACTCATCGTAAAAGTATTCTCCCGCTCTATCAATCCTTCTATGTAATCAAAGTAACCCGTTACGGTGCGCTCCAATTGTTTAATTTCTTTTTCTTGTAAATAATTTTTGGCAACTACCACATCCGATTTCAAAACCCTTCCACTTGGACTGTTTTTCCAAGTCGTTAATCCCATATTTTCCTTTTTGGCGTCGGCAGTTTTGGCTATTATTTCTGCAGCCGTGTTGCCTGTTATTGCAAAATGAAATTTATTTTGAACTGTTGCATAGAAATTTTTTGTGATATCTGCATTGCTGTCATAGTCAATACTGCACTCAGCAAAAATATCAGTTACTTGCTGGTAAATTCTTCTTTCACTTGTGCGAATCGAACGAACTCGTTGCAGTAATTCTTTAAAATAATCTTTACCAAAAATAGCCTGACCTTGTTTTAAACGATGGTCGTCTAACACGAAACCTTTTATAATGTACTCTTTTAAAGTCTGGGTTGCCCAAATCCTGAATTGTGTAGCTTTGGTAGAGTTTACTCTGTAACCAACAGAAATTATAGCATCTAAGTTGTAATATTCTAACTCCCTACTAACTTCTCTTGTTCCTTCAAGTTGAACTGTTCGGAAATTCCCAACAGTTGCATTTTTATCCAACTCATTTGTTCTAAAAATATTGGTTAAATGCTCACTAATAGTAGATTTTACAACACCAAACAACTCTGCAATTGCTTTTTGCGAAAGCCACACCGATTCGTTTTGAAGTAAAACATCAACACGTATTTCTCCGCTTGGTGCGGTGTATAAAATAAACTTTTTTACATTTTCTTCCATAACTACTCTATTGCTATTGTATCGATTGCTTTCATTAAGCGATCGGTTTCGGTCAAGGCAACTATGATTTTTTGATAATGGGCAATGTCGTCAAATTCCAGTTTGCGTTCCTTACGATCTTTGAGCCATTTTTGAGCTGGTTGATAACCGCCAATGTAGAAATTCCACGCTACTTCGGGAACATTTTCGAAATATTGGGTTTCGTTGATCCAAACCATTCCAACCCTGTCAGGGTTTTGAACCCCGATAGGGCTAATTTCAAATCTTGGTTTACTAACCACACAATCGCCGTCAATATTAAATTCTGTAATAAATTCTTCTACTGTTGCGCTTTCCAGCAAATGAGTTTCTCGTATTTGTGAACCTAATTCGACCAAATCCCAAAAGGTTTTGGTGTCTTTAGGAAATGGGATTTTAGGAAAATCTATTTTCAGAAATTCTTTGTATTTCTCTCGGTACGTGGGCGAATGCAAAACGGCGTAGATATAATCGAGAATATCGATCGGTGCAAATGTTTCTCTGAATTCAGGACGAACTTCGGGATTGTTTGCCATACAAACATTGCCTTCCAGTTCTTTTTCAGCAACAAAAGTCAATCCTAATAGTTTGGCGATTTGACTGATGATTTCTGCGTTAAAATTGGGGATTCTTTTTAAAATTCCGGTAGGTTCATTCAACCCTGTCAGGGATTGTTGTTGCCCATTGGTAGGTTCGTTCAACCCTGTCAGGGTTTCAAACCCTGACAGGGATTGTTGTTGTCCGTTCGTTTCGGGATAAAGATACAGTGGGAATAAAGGAGCGCTACCAAATTTTTTTGCAGTTCCTGTTAAATTACAATCTGTTGGATTCTTTGAAATATATACATGTTTAAATTCCCCTGTAAATTGTCGAGGTACTAATAATCCAATATTTGATTCCAACATATTTTTCATTATATCAAAAGCAGGACGTCTTTGTAATTTTATATCATAATAACTAAAACGATTATCAAATGGTCGATATGAAACTAATGAGATTTTATTTGTAAAGAAATTACTGTGATGAAATTTATCTAAAAACTTAAAACTTTCAGTGTTTGTAATTTCAAATTTAGTGACTGTGTTTTCTTTATTTTGGAAAGAATACGCAAGATGACTAGCAAGTTTATCTTTTGAACTATTGTAAAAAAATGCATCTTTACCAGTTTCAATTCCATTATTATATTTAATAAATAATTTATCTATTTTAAAGCCTAATTCATATTCATTCTCACCCTTAAAATTTTTGTTTGTAAAAAAGTAATTAGGTTCTGAATATTCTAATTTATTCCATTTTAATGATTTTAAAGAATTTTCATTTAAAAAAGTATATTTAAAATCCCGTTTCCCTTGTAAATCATAATGAAGCACTTTTCCTAGTTCATTTTTCTTTTTGCTTCCGGTTTTTATAAAAATGTTAATAGAAACCCCTTGCATTATATCAAAAACATTATTATCCGCCGAACCATCGAGACAAACTTCTTTTTTTTTGGCATCACCATGTAAATCGAGAATATAAATTTTATCAAAACTTTCTAATAAATTTTTACGCATTTGTCTATGTGTAATCCCATCAATAAAACTATTGTTTGATATGTAGGCTAAAATTCCGCTTCCATTTTTATCAACAAAATGCTGACCATATCTAATAAATTTGACATAATCGTCAGAAAGAGAATTATAACTTTTCTCTTTTAAATCTTTTTTATAATCAGCTGTTAAACTTTCTATCCATTTCCCTTTATTCGTACTACTTGAAGCATACGGAGGATTCCCCACGATACACATCACTGGCGTATCTCGTTTTATAAAATTGGCTTCATTGGCTTCGGAACTCAACCAATTGGCAAATAACGTTCCAGTGTCAGGATGACTTTCTTCTAAACTATTAGTCAAATATATTTTTAAACGTTGGTCATTAGTGGGTTTGAATCCGGTTTCCGTCAGTAACAAGTCCATTTGCAAATGCGCCATCGCATAACTCGCCATCAATAACTCAAAACCATTCAGTCGTGGCAGCAAATGGGTTTCTACATAATTGCTCCAAACGCCTTGTTGTCCTTTGAATTTTTTGTGAACGTGTTTGACTACTTCCGCCAGAAAAGTTCCGGTTCCCGTTGCCGGATCCAGAATTTGAACGCGATGCACTTCTTGATCTACTTTTTTACCTTGAAGGTCAATTTTTATTTTGGTCTTGCTGTTGTCGGCTAAACCTTGGGGCAAATCGAATTCCGTTTTCAAGATATCATCAACGGCACGAACGATAAAATTCACTACAGGTTTTGGTGTGTACCAAACGCCACGTGCTTTTCGTAATTTCGGATCGTATTCACTCAGGAACGTTTCATAAAAATGGATGATTGGATCTTCCATTTTAGTTGACTTTCCATAATTTTTCAGGATTTGTTCCACATTACATGCCAAGAAAATATCCACCAAAGAATCTACAATCCATTTGATACGGTCGTCAATATCAGGACCTGCGATATAACCAAATAATTTTCGTAGAAACGGATTTGATTTCGGGATTAATTCGGCTGCTTCTTGTCTGGAAAAAGTAGGTAACGTTGGATCGTGCAATCTCGCGGCAAACATACCGTATGCAATGGTTTGTGCGTAGACATCGGCAAAACCTTTGGGTGTAATATCATGAATCAGAATTTCTTTGAAAGCGTTCATTTGGTCTTTCAAAGTACTGTCTTCACTATTATTTTCGTCAGAAGTCAAAGCTTGTTCAATCACATCTGATAACAATCGGGCTTTTCCCGCCATCATTTCTGCCAGTTTCTTAGAACTTTTTATAGATTGACTGATGTGAACACAAAAATCTTTAATGAGGTTTGTAAAAGTCGCGAAATTAGCAGGCGAAGGAACAATAGTTCCATCTTGGATTTCTGCAATGGCGATCTTTGTTATAAAAACACCATCGATATAAAGATGAAAATCCAAGTAATCCGTAAAAATTAAATTATTTAACGAATTTTTATAGCGGTCAAATTGTTCTTTGTTTCCCGTTTTCTTTGCACCCGATAAATCTTTGTCGCCAATATCTTTCGCCTCAATAAACCCAATTGGAATATCTTTTTTAGTGATGATATAATCCGGAGCTCCACATTGTTGTCGTTTGGGTTCATTGGTTGCGGCAACATCCGTTACAATACTTTCAATGAGTTGCTTTAAATCACCACGATAGGTGTGTTCTGTTGCATTGCCTCTTTTATACGCGGAATTTATATTTTGAATGTATTGTTCTAAAGTCATCTCAATTGTATTTGAACAAATGTAAAGAATTGGAACCTAAAAAAACACCTTCAGTGAGGTGTTTCTTATAATAATTTCCGGTATTTACTTTTAATGTTTGGAGAGTTTTTTAAACAAGTAAGAACATCTTGATATTCTTGAATAGTTAGCCTTCCTATTAAACTATAATCCTTTGGTTTATAAATATAATCAATCGTTTCAATAGTTTTATCAGTTATCCAATACGCATACACAAAAGTATCAAATGGAAAACCAAAACCACATTCCGTAATTGCAACTTGATTTTCGAAAAAATAACATCCAAAATTTACCACTGGAAGGTTTATGCAACCGTGCTTTTTATTTTCAGGAACGGAGATGTTTTGCACAGAACTTGGTAAAGAAATTATCATTATACCATTTTCATCTCTTTTTAAAACTAGAAAATATTTAGGCTTGGCGGGGTCACCGTTTTCAAAATAATATTCTTCAAAATATAATAAATTCCTTTCTTCAAACATATTACTGCTTTAATGAAGATACAAAATTTAAAAATTCTTTGTGTTCATAGTAAAATTCCAACTTTGAAGGTTCATTCTTAATTAATTCGGTAAAATCAATTTTAAGATTAGTTGTTGGAATTTCTTCATTTAAAAGTAATTCTAAAACTCCGTTTTCTTTAGCAGTATTATACCATAATGAACTTTCACGATGTGTATAAGCTACTAAATCATTGCAATTTGCACCAGAAAACTCGTTGATAATTTCATCAATTAAAAAAATATCTGAATCAGAAAATTCATCATCATTAAAACATGCGTTTTTATCAAAAACAAAACCGTTTTTAATATTTGTCTTTTTTATGAAATTTTTGAGAAGAATTGGTTCTTCGGAAAATTCTACATATAGATTTTGACAAACAGGACCAAATTTCCAAACCTCGAAATCAAGGTTAAAAAAAGGCATACCACGTTTCTCGATGGATTTCTCTTCAATAATGTAAACTAATTTTAATAAACTAGTTTTAGGAAGAGACCCCATTTTATCTATCAAATAAATTAAAGCATTGCCTAATTTATCGATCTGATCGTGAGAATATTTATCGTTGATTGTCATAATTAAAATGATTAATTAATGTATTCATTTTCAGAAACATAAATTTTAATCGGAGTGCAAAGATAATGTGATTTATTTTGATAACTAAGTAAATATACAAATAATTCTTTTAACTCTACGGAAACCTACTCTCTGTTTTTACTGTCAATTACTATCGTTACAGGACCATCATTTAATAAAAGCACTTTCATATCCGCACCAAAAACGCCCGTTTGTACTTTTTTACCCAATTCTTTCTCTAACTGAAGTACAAAATTTTCATATAATGGGATGGCGATTTCTGGTTTTGAGGCTTTGATATACGAAGGACGATTGCCTTTTTTAGTAGCAGCATGCAAAGTAAATTGACTTACCACAATGATATCACCATCAACATCTTTAACAGATAAGTTCATCACGTCGTTTTCATCTCCAAAAATACGCAGATTAGCGATTTTTGAAGCTAACCAATTACTATCTTCTTGATTATCTAAATCTTCAATACCAGCTAAAACCAGTAATCCTTTCTGGATATCGGCTACGACTTTACTATCGATGGTTACGGAGGCGGAGGAAACTCTTTGGATTACTACTTTCAAAATAATTATAAATTATGAATGGTAAATTATGAATGGTGAATATTCATAATTATTTTTTTAAATTATTTTTGGTTGAAATAATTATGGAAGCTAGGATTTTATTAATCTCCATTATATCAGAATTTAGAGACTTAAATTGAGACTCACTTAAATATTCGGACTGAAACAATAATTCAATCCAATAATCACTCTCATTAGCCTCTTTTTGTGCAATAGCGAGTTTATGAATAAAATCTGACTTACTTTCTGCGTGTTCTGACTCTCTTACTAGTGCACCAATTGAAGTACCACTACGTAGTAATTGTTTACTTAAAACAAATTCCTTTTTTTCAATACTTAAAAATTGATATAATTTTACAATTCGTAAAGCAAAATCAAATGATTTTATTTTTATAATATTACTTGCCATAATTCATAATTCACCATTTACAATTCATAATTATTCCCTTGTTTTATCACTAATTATTCTATCTTCATTATGAATATCAGTACGGTAATTTTCATCATCACCTTCCAGAATTTTCAAGTAACTTCTGTAACGGGACCAAGCGATTTCATCTTTTTCCAAAGCGGCTTTAATGGCGCAATGCGGCTCGTCTTTATGCAAACAATTATTGAATTTACATTGCTCTTTCAATTTGAAAAATTCCGGAAAATAACCACTGATTTCGGCTGCATCCATGTCAACTATTCCAAAACCTTTGATACCTGGAGTATCAATAATTTTAGCATCAAAAGACAAATCATACATTTCAGCAAAAGTCGTCGTATGCTGACCTTGCTTGCTTGCTTCAGAAATAGTCTTTGTTTTTAAATGTAAAGAAGGTTCCATCGCATTTACCAAAGTTGATTTACCAACACCGGAATGTCCGGAGAACATGCTCACTTTACCAATCATCATTGCTTTTAACTCCTCAATTCCTTTCATTTCAGTCGAAGAAACGCGCAAACATTTGTATCCAATTTCCTGATACACATGTTGCATGTACAATTGTTCATCCAGCGTGGCATCATCAAAAGTGTCAATTTTATTAAAAACCAGTATCGTTTCAATTCCATACGCTTCGGCAGTAACCAGAAAGCGGTCAATAAAATTAAAAGTCGTTGGCGGATTATTAATGGTGACTAACAAGAAAACCCTGTCAATATTAGAGGCAATAATATGCATCTGATGGGATAAATTCACTGATTTCCGAACGATGTAATTCTTTCTGTCATGAATCTTATGAATGGTTCCCGTAACGGTATCGGATGATTCTTCGAGTTCATAATCCACAATGTCGCCCACAGCAATAGGATTGGTGCTTTTGATTCCTTTAATTCGGAATTTTCCTTTCATACGGCATTCGATAAAATCACCTTGTTCAGATTTTACGGTGTACCAACTTCCTGTAGATTTGTAAACTAGTCCTGTCATAATGCAAAGGTAAAATTTTGTTTTAAGTTTATCCCGACACTTCGAGATAAAATTTGTAGTATTTAAGATTACCTAAAAAACAAAAAACTCCAAAACTCTAAATTTAAAGCTTTGGAATTTCATTTTAGAAAATATTATTGGAAAGTAAATTCCTTATTTTTTAACTTGGTAAGGAAAATTACGTCCCACTTTTCGCATCATTCTTTCCATGACAGCATTAGCTGAACTCATCACATCTTCATTCATCTCTTTATAAAATCTCCAAAGCAAACCTCCATCTGTACCGTTATAAAGATTCATAGTCATTTCTCCACTGGCTACTTTTCCTGTTCCAAAACCAATTAAAAGCGTTTTTGCAAGTGCTAAACCCTCACTACTAGTTTTTTCATAAGCATAACCACATTTGATAACTGCATCAACTCCTAAAATTTTAGCAAGTGCATCCGGAGTCATTTCGTCAATTTTATCGTAAACTTCACTTTGTTTTAAAAGAACATTCGTTCTTTCAATATCCTGAACAGCAACCGTATAATCATCTGATTTTCTCAAAAGATAGGTATACATTCCAGATTGTAAGTTAGAACCTAATTTTCTTTCTTCATCTCTATTTGTTTGCGCATCAAAATTTTTAGGCAATCTTTTGTACGAAATAGATGCTTTAAAAGGCAATATTGCGACTGTTTTGTGTTCTGCTGCTAACTGAACTAATTTAGGGGATTCAAAAATTTGTTTTGAACCTTCAAATTGTGCTAGCATTAACGTTGTTGTAAACAAACAGGTAAGCAGTAAAATAATTTTTTTCATGATAACTAATTGGTTTTAGGTTACCGCAATACTACAAAAAAACCTACAAACAAATTGTAGGTTTTTATAAATAAATTATTTGCTTGAATCAATTACTTATTAAGCACTTTTTCTTGGTGACCAATACTTTCCTGGTGAATTGCTTTGAACATTTTTAGTACAAACTCTTCAGTCAATCCTTTTTTCTCTCCTTCAAGAATCATTTTCCCAAGGATTTCATTCCAACGTGTATTTTGAAGAATGGCAACGTTAGCGTCTTTTTTCACTTTACCAATTTCATCCGCAACTTTCATACGTTTTCCCAGCAAGTCTAATAAATTCTCATCCAAGATGTCGATATTCGTTCTCAATTTTGTCATTTTTTGAGTGAATTCTACTGATGCATCATTTACTTTTCTTACTTTCAAATCAATAAAAATTTGTTTCAAAGCATCTGGTGTCACTTGTTGTGCGGCATCACTCCAGGCATTGTCCGGATCATAATGTGTTTCGATAATCATACCGTCATAATTCAAATCCAAAGCTTCTTGTGTTACTTCAAGAATCATTTTACGATCTCCTGTAATATGAGATGGATCAATTATTAAAGGCAAATCAGGGAATTTATTTTGCAATTCGATAGGAATCTGCCATTCTGGAATATTTCTGTATTTTGTTTTTTCGTAAGTAGAAAAACCTCTGTGAATCACTCCTAATTTTTCAATTCCTGCATTGTACAAGCGCTCAACTCCACCCAACCATAAGGACAAATCTGGATTTACCGGATTCTTAACCAATACGATTTTTTTAGTTCCTGCTAATGCATCTGCAATTTCCTGCATTGCAAATGGATTTACAGTCGTTCTGGCACCAATCCACAATACATCGATATCATATTCCAAAGCTAATTTTACGTGAGCCGCATTTGCCACTTCAGTTCCCATCAGCAATCCGGTTTGTTCTTTAGCTTTTTTCAACCACTTCAACCCTATTTCTCCTACTCCTTCAAATCCTCCCGGACGCGTTCTAGGTTTCCAAATTCCTGCTCTAAAAACACTCACATCAGAATCTTTCAATTCATGTGCAATTTTTAATACTTGCTCTTCTGTTTCAGCACTGCAAGGTCCTGCGATCACAAATGGATGAGTCAAATTGAATTCATTCAACCAATTTCTCATTTCTTTCTTATTTTCCATCTTTTCTAATTTTATTTTTTTGTGTTGTTATTTTTACTGTAAACTGTGACTTAACACTGATTACTTTTTTACATTAATTCCGTTTAATATTTCTTTTATTTTATTGACACTTTGCATTTCATTGTAAATAGCATCGTAATCTTCCTTTTCTAATAATTCTTTAAATTTTGACAAATTCGAAATGTATTCCTCCAATGTTTTTACCACCTGTTTCCTGTTTTGTTTAAAAATAGGCGTCCACATCGCCGGGGAACTTTTGGCCAAACGAACGGTGCTTTCAAAACCGGAACCTGCCATATCAAAAATATCCTGTTCGTGTTTCTCTTTATCGATTACCGTTTTTCCAAGCATAAAGGCACTAATATGAGACAGATGCGACACATAAGCAATGTGTTTATCATGTGATTTTGGATCCATGTAGCGAATTCTCATTCCCAATGCCGTAAAAAGTTCCAACGCCTTTTCCTGTAACTTGAAAGTTGTTTTCTCCACCTCACAAATAATATTGGTTTTCCCTTGAAACAATCCTTTTATCGCCGCAGAAGGTCCTGAAAACTCCGTTCCTGCTATAGGATGCGTGGCTATAAAATTTCTCCTTTTGGCGTGATTGACAACCGCTTCGCAAATGGGCATTTTAGTAGAACCAACTTCAAAAACGATCGTAGTATCACCGATTACATCTAAAACTTTCGGTAAAACTAACAATGCAACATCAACAGGAACCGAAACAATCACAAAATCTGCATCCACTAAATCATCAAATGTAGCACCAGCATCAACAACTCCTAAAGCTATCGCTTCTGCCAAATGACTTTCGTTGTTGTCAATCCCGTAAATTTTGGCGTCCGGATGCAATGTTTTAATGTCCAATACCATCGAACCGCCTATCAAGCCTATTCCTATTACAAATACTTTCATTTCCTATTTTTTTGTAGCTAATCCTGCTATTCGTTTCAATCTTTTACTTTTAAAGAAAAAAGTAAAAGGATTTTCACTACTATCAGGGCTAGGACATCTCGTAATTCAGACGTTTATTTTTCCTAAAACAGCTGTTTTTTAAGCAAATCTGTCAATAGCTTCCTGTACTTTTTCTTCTTTTACACACAATGCAAATCGAATATAACCTTCACCATTACTTCCAAAAATAGTTCCCGGCGTAATAAAAATTGATTTGTCATATAAAATTTCGTCAATGAATTTTTCCGCTGATGCGATTCCGTCCGGCAATTTTGCCCAAACAAATAATCCTACGCCTTCTTTATAAACTTTACAACCCAATTTCTCTGCCAGTTGCTCGGTAAGAATTCGGCGTTTTTTATAAATCGCATTCATCGATTCAAACCAAGCCTTGTCACTTTTCAAAGCTTCAATTGCTCCTTTCTGAATCCCATAAAACATACCACTGTCCATGTTGCTTTTCACTTTTAGTACAGCATCAATACATGCTGCATTTCCTAAAACCATTCCAACTCTCCAGCCCGCCATATTAAACGTTTTACTCAAAGAATTTAATTCTAAAGCCACGTCTTTTGCGCCTTCCACTTGCAACAAACTCATCGGATTATCGTTCAAAACAAAACTATACGGATTGTCATTTACCAACAAAATATTATGCTTTTTAACGAAAGCCACCAATTTTTCAAAAAGCTCTAAACTTCCTCTTGCTCCTGTTGGCATGTGCGGATAACCAATCCACATGATTTTTACTTTCGATAAATCTAATTTCTCTAACGCTTCAAAATCAGGCTCCCAGTTGTTCCCCGCTTTTAAATCATAATAAACTGGAACAGCTCCCACAAGATTAGTCACCGAAGTATACGTTGGATAACCCGGATTAGGAATTAATACCTGATCTCCTTCATTCAAGAAGGCTAATGAAATATGCATAATTCCTTCTTTGGAACCCATTAAAGGTAAAATTTCATTAGCTGGGTTCAACGCTACTTGATAGTTGTTCTGATAAAAATCAGCCATTCCCTGTCGCAATTCCGGCAACCCCTGATAACTCTGGTATTGATGTGCATTTTCATCTTGCATTGCCAAAACCATTGCATCAATAACCGCTTGTGACGGCTGTAAATCCGGACTTCCAATTCCCATATTAATAATTGGTTTACCCTCAGAAGCCAGTTGTCTTACTTCTCTTAGTTTTGAGGAGAAATAGTATTCTTCAATTATATCGAGACGTTTAGCGGTTGTAATCATGGTTTTGTATTTTTATATTCACCTAAAACTTTAAAGTATTCTGCCATAATAGTCAATAATGCTTTTGCCTTTGCATAATCTTCATATTTTTCGAAAGTAACATCCACAAAAAAGGAATATTTCCAAGGTGTTTCTATTTTTGGCAACGATTGTATCTTGGTTAAATTAAGTTTACAGTCACTCATTACATTCAGAACTGCTGCTAAACTTCCACGCTTATGATCCAATTCAAATTTAATGGATGCTCTGTTTATTTCATTTTTAGAAACAAAATTATCAGCTTTATTAATGATAACAAATCGTGTCATATTATTATTAATCGTCTGAATTTCTGGAGCCAAAATTACTAAATCATACATTTCAGAAGCTGTTTTGCTCGCAATTGCCGCGATGCCTTTTAACTGATTTTGATGAATTCTTCTTGCCGTTTCAGCAGTGTCTTTGTCTTCGACTAATTTTATATTTGGATATTTTTTTAGAAATTCCATACATTGCAACAATGCCATCGGATGCGAATGTACTTCCAGAATATCTTCTATTTTTTGGCCTTTTAAAGCCATAAAATTTTGATGAATATCTAAATAATGTTCCCCAATTATGTGAAGATTATTTTTATCAATTAAAGCGTAATTCGGGATTATTGGTCCCGCAATAGAATTTTCTATCGCCATAACTGCCTGATCTGATTTGCCTGACATTAGACTATCAATCAATTCCTCAAAAGACAAACATTCATCTACCTCAACATTTTGATAGTAATATTCCTGAGCAACTTGATGATGAAAAGAGCCTTTTATACCCTGTATTGCAATTTTTGCATTCATATTCCAAACTTTTAAGCAAAAAAAAATCCCGATTTTCATCGGGATTGTATATTTATAGTATCAATTTAATTTTATAATCAAATAACCATATAACAATCCCTTTCTACTTTCCAGAAGAAATAATAAGAGTTGCTAAAATAAAATCGGTTACTCAACATGATAATGTTTTTTTTTGCATTAACTACTCTGCGAATGTATTAATAATTTCCAGCTAACCCAAAAAAAAAGGAGATTTTATTAAACAAAAAGGAGATTCGCTAAAAAACTGGTTATTAATTATATAATGTTTAAAAAAAAGACTTTTAAAATCCTTTTTGGTTAGTCCTCATTTCAGACTTTAGAGAAACAAAACATTATTTTTAACAATCCATCTTAAAAATTAAGCTATTAATTTTTAAGTAAGCCATCTTTTCCCTTCCGCAATTCGGGTAATCAACATCGATGAAACGACATCTCCATTGGCATTCAATAAAGTAGCCATTGGATCCACTAAAGTCCCCACAATCATAGCTGCCGGTAATGCTTGCTCCATTGGGAAACCATAAATTGTAATAGCCAAAATCTCTCCTATGTAACCCCCATTTGGAATTCCACCTTCAACCACCGAAACGATTACTGTAATGCCTAACGCTAACAATAAAGTGTGAGGATCCGTAAAATCCTTGCCAAACATGGCGAAAATAACCGCGATCTTTATAATTGACGACATACTCGAACCGTCTTTATGCAAAGGCGCTCCTAATGGTATTGCAATATTGCGAATGTGTGCCGGTATATTCATTTTCTCCGCTGCTTTTAAATTTGCTGGAATTGTCGCAATGCTGCTACAGGTCCCCAAAGCTGTTAATGACGGTGTAATATTATTTTTCCAAAACAATGTAAATCCTAATTTTCCTCCAGCGATAAAAGCGTACAAACTAAAAAATACAATAAAGTAAAAAGCACAAACCGCATAATAAAGTCCTAATGGTTTTGCATAAGCCCCGAATAATTGCGGTCCAAATATCCCTACCTGATAAGCAAAGTACGCCCCTAATCCTATTGGAGCGGTTTTCATTATCAAATGCAGCAATTGTTTCATTACTTCGTTTCCTGAATTTAGAAAATCCCTAAAACTGGCTCCTTTTTCCCCTGACCGCAAACTGGCAAACCCTATTAAAAAAGAAAATATAATTAAAGCTAACATGCTTTTTCGAGAAAGCAATTCATAAAAATCACCCGCTGTAAGCAATTGGGTAATTTGTGATCCTGCATTACCGCTTTGAATACTTTCTAATGGTATTTTTGAAATGATGATATCTTGGTGAATCGGAAAAAGCAGCACTCCAATAATCATTAATATTGCCGAAATAAGTACGGTACTTAAAAACACCCCAATGACAATTGCAAACAATTTTCCCAGTTTCTCCGTTTTTTCTAAATTGGCAATCGAAGATGCAATCGTAAAAAATATCAACGGGATAATTGCGGTAAACAGTAAATTTAAGAATATATCACCTAATGGTTTGATGATTTCTACACCTTTTCCAAAAACTAATCCTAATATACTTCCGGCTATAATTCCGCATAATAACCATATAATACCACTGTATGTTTTAAACAAACTTGATTTCCCGCCTTGTTGATCCATGTTTTTTAATTTTCTATAAATATATAAATCTAAATGAGAAACACTCCCACCATTATTAAACTTAAAAGCGCTGAAAATACCGTTTTAGATATCTTGCATTGAAAATTAATAAATCAAAGATTATTCTGTTTACTTTTGCAACAAATAAAATTCCATGTCAATAGAAGTAAATAATATATCAAAAAGTTATGGTGCCCAAAAAGCACTAGATAACATTTCGTTTTCTATAAAAAAAGGAGAAATCGTTGGTTTTTTGGGTCCAAATGGAGCAGGAAAATCAACTTTAATGAAAATATTGACCACATACATTAATGCCGATGAAGGTTCTGCAATGGTAAATGGGCATGATGTAAATACCAACCAAAAGGCAGTACAACTTTCTATTGGTTATTTGCCGGAGCACAATCCGCTCTATTTGGATTTGTATGTGAGAGAATATTTGGCTTTTAATGCTGATGTCTATAAAGTAGCTAAATCCCGTATTGAAGAAGTAATTCAATTGACCGGCTTACGCACCGAAAGTCATAAAAAATTGGGGCAATTATCCAAAGGATATCGTCAGCGCGTAGGTCTTGCCAACGCTTTATTGCACAATCCCGATGTTTTGATTTTGGATGAACCAACAACCGGATTAGACCCAAACCAATTGATTGAAATACGCAACGTAATTAAAAATGCAGGTAAGGACAAAACCGTTTTCCTTTCCACACATATTATGCAGGAAGTGGAAGCCATTTGCGACCGCGTGATTATCATCAATAACGGTAAAATTGTTACCGATAAAAAACTAGACAACTTAATCTCTGCCGACAAAGAACAGATTATCGAAGTAGAATTTGATTATAAAATTGAAGAACAAGCCATTGCTAAAATTGAAAATCTTGTTTCTTATAAAAATACCCATGATATGATTTGGGAATTGACTTTCAAAGCAGACAAAGACATGCGCCCCGCCGTTTTTGATTTTGCCAATGCCAATGGTTTAAAAACGCTGCAACTGAATCAGAAAAATAAAAATTTAGAGGCTGTTTTTAGAGAGATTACGAAAAAATAGTAATCAGTGTTCAGCCGCAGTTTGCAGATGAAAAATACTAGCCATTTATAATATTTATACCGTTTGATTTGTCATTCCGATGAAGGAGAAATCTACACAATAAATTTCTTCCTTCGCCCGAATGACAAATTTACGAGAATTTGGAATGGAAAAAGATTTTGATAACCATAAAATCCCTAGCCCAGATAGCAGTGAAAATCCTTTTCTTATCTCGTTTTTTGAGACAAGAAAAGATTGTAACGAATAGCTGGAAAAAGCTCCTAAAAAACCTTACTCGCTATTTGACGAATATTTTCTGATTTCCCCATAGAATAATAATGCAACACGGGAACGCCGGCCGCTTTCAATTCTAATGATTGTTGAATCGCCCATTCGATTCCTACTTGTCTGATGTCAGCATTGTTTTTGCATTGATCAACTGCATGAATTAAATCTTCAGGCAAATCAATTCTGAAAATTTGGGGCAATACTTGCAGGTGTTTTTGAACCGCGATTGGCTTAATTCCGGGAATAATAGGTACGGTAATGCCCATTTCTCTGGCTTTCGCAACAAACTCAAAGTATTTTGCATTGTCAAAAAACATTTGTGTCACCACATAATCCGCACCAGCATCTACCTTTTCTTTCAGCCTTTTTAAATCTGAAATTAAAGATGGAGATTCCAAATGCTTTTCCGGATAACCCGCAACTCCAATACAAAAATTGGCTTTATTATCAACATCCATTACATCGTGTAAATATTTTCCACAATTCAATTGGTTGATTTGTTTCACCAAATCAACGGCAAAATCATTTCCTCCTTGTTTCGGAATAAAATATTGCTCGTCTTTCATCGCATCTCCGCGCAAGGCCATCACATTATCAATTCCTAAATAATGACAATCAACCAATAAATACTCTGTTTCTTCTTTGGTAAAACCACCGCAAAGCACATGAGGAACAGTATCTACGTTATATTTATGCTTTATGGAAGCACAAATTCCAAGTGTTCCAGGACGCATTCTAGTCAGTTTCTTATCTAATAAACCGTTGCCTTTATCTACATAAATATACTCCTCGCGAGAAGTAGTAACGTCTATAAATGGCGGTTTGAACTCCATCAATGGATCAATATTATCGTATAATTCCTGAATGCTTTTGCCTTTTTGAGGCGGAATGATTTCAAAGGAGAATAAGGTATTTCCTTTGGCACCTTCTATATGTTGTGTTACTTTCATAGCCCCCTAGCCCCCGAAGGGGGAATTAAAGTCGTGCCTATAAAACACAGCGCAACTTGGTTAATAATTATATAATTTTTCAAGATTTTTTTATGTTATGTTGACAAAACAATTGAATTTATTGAATGTTAAGTGACTAATTTTTCCCAGCCCCAATTTTATTTACAAAGATTGGAGTTCCCCCTTTGGGGGTTAGGGGGCTAGTCCGCTATATTCGGGTTCAACCATTTCATGGCCACTTCGGTTGAAACGCTTCTTCGTTTCGCATAATCAATGACTTGGTCTTCTTTTATTTTTCCGAGTCCAAAATATTTACTTTGCGGATTTCCAAAATAATACCCAGAAACCGATGAAGCCGGCCACATTGCCATACTTTCAGTCAAGGTCACTCCTATTTCTTTTTCTACATTCAGTAATTTCCAAATCGTTGGTTTTTCTAAATGGTCGGGACAAGCGGGATATCCTGGAGCCGGACGAATGCCTTTGTAATCTTCAGCAATCATAGCCTCAGTACTTAAAGCTTCATCAGATGAATAGCCCCAAATTTCTTTTCGGATTTTTTCGTGCAAATATTCCGCAAAAGCTTCCGCAAAACGATCAGCCAATGCTTTGACCATTATCGAATTGTAATCGTCTAAATCTCTTTCGAATTCAGCCGCCCACTCATCAACACCAAAACCGGTCGTGACACAAAATGCGCCCATATAATCCGTTTTTCCGCTATCTTTCGGGGCAATAAAATCCGACAAGGCAATGTTTGGAGCACCTTTTGTTTTTTGTGATTGTTGACGCAACGTCAAGAAGAGCCCCCTAACCCCCAAAGGGGGAACTCCCACCTTTGTTGATAATTCTTTGCCAATACTCTCGATTGTTTCAAATAAATTATTCAAAACTTGCTGATTTTTATACCTAAAAACTTTAAAACCCTTTGATTCTAACCAAATAGTTCTCTCTTTATCGTGTTCAATTTGTTCGGGTGAGTTATGAACAGAGCCATCTAATTCAATAACTAACTTTTTTTCTAAACACACAAAATCAACAATATATTCCCCTATTATATGTTGTCTTCTAAATTTAAACCCTTCAATCCCTTTGTTGGACAAAACATTCCATAGCATTTTTTCTGCCTCTGTTGGTTTGTTTCTCATCTCTTTAGCCCGTTCTTTTAAAACATCATACAAAATAGGACTTGCTGTTTCCCATGTCTGTTTTTCTATTATCGGAGTAGCTCCCCCTTCGGGGGCGGGGGGGGCTTCATACAACTCAATGTCATCATCGTTCACTTGATTGGCAGGGAAAATTCCATAAATTCCTTTGGCTGTCAGTTTCTTTTCTTTCAAAATAACGTCCAACATTTCTTTGGCATCCGCAAAAACAGAAGTAGCTTGTTCACCAACAACATTATCCGTTAAAATAGCCGGATATTTCCCGAACAATTCCCATGTTCTAAAAAACGGCGTCCAGTCAATATAAGGAACCAACACATCCAGATCAACTTCGATAGTTTGTTCTCCAATTACATTTGGTTTTACAGGAGTAAAATTCTCCCAATCCAACTGCAATTTATTTTTACGGGCTTGTTCAATAGTCAAGAAGTTTTTGTCGCGCGAACGATTCAAAAAGGTCTCTCTAAAAGCGTCATAATCAGCCCTGATGTCGCTTGCATATATCTTTCTATCCTTGTTTAATAAATTTCCGGCAACCGTTACGGCTCTCGAAGCATCATTTACATGAATAACCGTTTCTCTATATTGTGGTGCAATTTTCACGGCAGTGTGCGCTCGTGAAGTAGTTGCTCCACCAATCATTACAGGAATTTTTATGTTTTTTTTGTCTAATTCCTTGGCCAAATAAACCATTTCGTCCAGTGACGGCGTAATTAATCCGCTTAATCCAATAATATCAACATTATGCTCTATGGCTGCTGCAATAATTTTCTCCGGCGCAACCATCACCCCTAAATCGATGATTTCATAATTGTTACAGGCTAAAACAACCGAAACAATATTTTTTCCAATATCATGCACATCTCCTTTTACAGTCGCCATTAATATACGACCTGCAAAACTGGAGACTCCATCTTTTTCCGCTTCAATAAATGGCAGCAAATAAGCCACCGCTTTTTTCATTACTCGAGCTGATTTTACCACTTGCGGTAAAAACATTTTACCCGAACCAAATAAATCCCCAACGACATTCATTCCCGTCATCAAGTTAATTTCGATAACTTCAATAGGTTTTGTCGCTGCCAATCGGGCTTCTTCCACATCAATTTCTATAAATTCATCTACTCCTTTTACTAGCGAATGTGTCAATCGTTCTTGGATGGTACCTGAACGCCATTCCTGTACCACTTTTTCATTATTCTTTACATCCCCTTTTACATTTTCGGCAAAGTCCAACAATCTTTCGGTGGCATCATCACGTCTGTTTAAAATTACATCTTCAACACGTTCCAAAAGTTCCTTTGGAATTTCATCGTAAATAGAAAGCATCTCCGGATTTACGATTCCCATCGTCATTCCGTTTTGAATAGCGTGGTACAAAAAAACCGAGTGCATCGCTTCCCGAACCGTGTCATTTCCTCTAAACGAGAACGAAACATTACTTACACCACCACTTATGTGTGCATGAGGAAGATTTTCTCGAACCCATTTGGTTCCTCTAAAGAAATCCAAGGCGTTCTCGCGGTGTTCTTCCATTCCTGTTGCCACAGGAAATATATTCAAATCGAAAATAATATCCTGCGGAGGAAAACCAACTTTATTCACCAAAATATCATACGAACGTTGGCAAATTTCTACCCGGCGTTCGTAATTATCAGCTTGTCCCGTTTCGTCAAAAGCCATAATAATTGCCGCAGCACCGTAGCGCTTAATCAATTTAGCGTGATGAATAAATTGTTCTTCGCCTTCTTTCAAGGAAATCGAATTTACCACACTCTTTCCTTGCACTACTTTTAGACCCGCTTCGATAATATCCCATTTCGAGCTATCAATCATGATTGGAACTCTCGAAATATCCGGTTCAGCAGCGATCAAATTCAGGAATTTTGTCATGGCATATTCGCCATCAAGCATTCCTTCATCCATATTAATATCGATGATTTGCGCGCCACCTTCCACTTGCTCTTTGGCAATGCTTAATGCTTCTTCGTATTTTTCTTCCTTGATTAATCGAAGGAATTTTCTAGAACCTGTTACATTCGTTCGCTCGCCAATATTCACAAAAACGCTTTCCGGCGTAATGATTAAAGGCTCTAATCCCGATAATACAAGGTTTCTTCTAGTTTCTTGTGCCATTTTTTATTGTTTTTGATCCTGAAAGGTTTTAAAAACCGTATCGGAATAACTTATTCTTTTTATAATTTGGGCGTGACCCAAAAGGGTCGGGCTATTCGTTGCAAGTCATCGACTAATTCCGCTTCGCTTCATTTGTCTGTGGGCTTTTCACTGCTATCCCTCACGCAGTTTTGTACTTTCGACGTCATTGCGAGGAACGAAGTAATCTCATCCAGTAAATCCTTCAACGTCATCCTCCTTTTTGTCATTCCGCTCGCGATAACTGAGGTTGAACTACTGTAACATCCCGCAATCATCTATTTTAAAACATACCTAAAAGGTTTGAAAAAAAACCTTACAGGAAATTTAATTACATGGTCGCCGTTGACACTCTAGGCTTATACTCCTTTGCGATATCAGCAATCAACTTGATATGTTCTGGCGTTGTTCCGCAACAACCGCCTATAATATTGACTAAATTATCATCTAAATATTCTTTGATGAAGGCTTGCATCTGTTCGGGCGTTTCATCGTACTCTCCAAAAGCGTTTGGCAGTCCTGCATTAGGATGCGCCGAAACATTGAAGGAAGTGTTTTGCGCCAAAGTTTGTAAATACGGTTTCAACAAATCAGCTCCTAAAGCACAATTAAATCCTACGCTCAACAATGGAATATGTGAAACCGAAACTAAGAAAGCTTCTACGGTTTGACCTGAGAGTGTTCGTCCTGATGCATCGGTAATTGTTCCGGAAACCATGATAGGAATATTGATATTGCGTTCGTCTTTGACTTCTTCAATAGCGAAAAGTGCCGCTTTGGCATTTAAAGTGTCGAAAATGGTTTCCACCAATAATAAATCACTTCCTCCGTCAATCAACGCTTCCACTTGTTGTTTGTAAGCAATACGTAAATCATCAAAAGTTACTGCTCTGTAACCCGGATCATTTACATCTGGTGACATACTTGCCGTTCTGTTTGTAGGTCCAATTGAACCGGCTACAAAACGAGGTTTATCTGGATTTTTGGCTGTAAATTCATCGGCTACTTCACGGGCAATTCGTGCCGATTCGTAATTGAGTTCATAAACAATATCTTCGAGATGGTAATCTGCCATTCCGATGGTGGTTCCAGAAAAAGTATTGGTTTCAACGATATCTGCTCCCGCTTCAAAATAGGCGGCGTGAACCGCTTTGATGGCTTGTGGTTGCGTAAGTGACAATAAATCGTTGTTTCCTTTTAAAGAATGTGGAAAATCTTTAAAACGTTCTCCACGGAAATCTTCTTCAGAGAAATTGTAACGTTGCAACATGGTTCCCATAGCTCCATCGAGTATGAGTATGTTTTTTTTAATGGCATCATGGATAAGCCCCCTAGCCCCCGAAGGGGGAACTCCTAAACTATCTTTTAAAATCTTTGACATAACTTTTGTTTCTTGTAAATCGCGATATGTATCGACATTTATTTGATTAATAATTACAAAAATTCACTATATGAGCTTTTTAGCCCCGATTGAAGCGATATCCTTTTTTTCTGGTGTTCAGAAAAAAAGATATAGCGGAAAGCGGGAACGGTACTGGCAAAAAAACGCCAATTGTTCGCTCCTGATACTTAAAATAATTCAGCAGGCTAAAAATATATGTTGTCAAGAAAAGGTTTGAGAAATACTGGGTGAGTATTCGTGTGTTATCTATCTTTGATACTGAAACTGGTTCCGTATAAAGTAGAATGTAGCACCTTCTTTAAAGATAAAGGGTTGCTAAGGTTTCATCGGGTCTTTCCCTCCGCCTTTCGTGATAACTTTCAATAAATATAGGAACAGTGCAAAGTAAAGACAAAGCGCTAATACTTGCAAGTATTAGCGCTATATTTTTTAACTACTTTGTATTAAGTTGTTAAACTATGGCTTTCACCACAGCTTTTGGAGCCTCTTTACGAGTTCCGTCAAATCCGTCAACACCAGAAACTGTAGTATATTTCAATACATATTTCTTACCCGGATTGATGATTTGGTAGGCTGCCTGACACATCATAGTTGCTTCGTGGAATCCACAAAGAATCAATTTTAGTTTTCCTGGATAGGTATTTACATCACCAATGGCAAAAATTCCGGGAATATTCGTTTGGTAATCCAAAGCATTATTTACTTTGATGGCATTTTTTTCAATGTCTAATCCCCAGTCTCCGATAGGACCTAACTTTGGAGTTAATCCAAAAAGCGGAATAAAATAATCCGTTTCGATAGTACGGTGTGCGCCGTTTTCTTCTACTACGACACCTTCTAAATGTTCAGCACCCTTTAAGCCAACAACTTCTCCTGGTGTGATCATTTTTATTTTACCGGAATTTTTCAATTCCTGTACTTTTTCTACGGAATCCAATGCACCTCTAAATTCATTTCTGCGGTGAATCAAAGTCACTTCGGAAGCAATATTCGACAAGAAAATACTCCAGTCTAAAGCCGAGTCACCACCACCTGAAATCACCACTCTTTTGTCTCTAAATTTTTCCGGGTTTTTAATGAAATACTTGATTCCTTTATCTTCGTAAAATTCGATGTCTTCGATCAATGGTTTTCTGGGTTCAAAACTTCCTAATCCACCAGCAATCGCAACAACTGGAGCATGGAATTTTTTTCCTTTATTTGAGGTTACAATGAAACTCCCGTCTTCTTGTTTTTCAATCGTTTCTGCACGTTCTCCAAGCGTGAAACCTGGTTCGAACTGCTTGATTTGTTCCATTAAATTATCTACCAAATCCCCTGCTAATACTTCTGGAAATCCCGGAATATCATAAATAGGTTTTTTAGGATATAATTCTGAAAGCTGTCCGCCCGCTTGTGGCAAGGCATCTAAAATATGGCATTTTAATTTCAATAATCCTGCTTCAAAAACGGCAAACAAACCAGTTGGTCCGGCTCCTATTATAAGTATGTCTGTTTTAATCATTTTTTTTTCTTTATGTAATGTAATTGTAATAAACTATTTACTGCAAATTAACGATTGATTTTTACAACTTAAAATGATAAATATCATTCGTTATAATGCGATGCTTTTATTCTTTGTTTTTTAACGCCTCAGTGATTTCATTCATTTTTTGTACTTTTTCTTCGAAATTCCCTTTAAGCGTCTTGCGATATTCATTGAGGTTTTCAACCATTGTATTAATATCGTCCGGAATTATTTCTTCAAAAAACTCCCGTAATCTTTTGGCTGTTGTCGGCGATTTTCCGTTGGTTGAAATTGCGATTTTTACATTTCCTTTGGTTACAATTCCGCCCAAATAATAATCACATAATGGCGGTGTATCGGCAATATTGCAAATTAAATATCTTTTTCGACACAAGTCGAATACTCGTTTATTGACTTTCAAATCATCGGTGCAAGCAATTACCATGTGTCGTTTGCGAAGCATCCAGCGATTAAACTTTTTATAAGTCAATTTTACCGAAGGATGTTTTGCGGCTAGGCTTTCCAATTCTGGAAGAAACTTTGGTGCCACCACCTCAACATTGGCATTTGGACTGGACTTCAACATGAAAGATAATTTTTCTAAACCAACATTTCCTCCACCTACAATAAGTACATTAAGGTTGTGTAGTTTTAAAAAAACAGGATATAGTTCGTTTCTTTCCAATGTTATTGTATTTCTTTTGCTGTAAATTCTTCGTAAAATCCTTTTAATTTATTGCTTTCTTTAACTACTTCTCCAATGACAATAATCGCAGGATTACTTAATTTATTCTCCGCCACAACTTGTTGAATTGTGTTAATTGTTCCAACACCAATTTTCTCCTGAATCGTAGTTCCCTTTTGTATAATTGCAACGGGGGTTTCTCCTTTTTTTTCTTTTTGGAATAATGACACAATTTGTGCTAATTTACTCATTCCCATCAAGATCACAACTGTGGCCGATGATTGCGCTGCTAACGCCACATCATTTGACAATTTCCTATCAGAAGTTGTACCTGTAATTACCCAAAAACTTTCGGAAACACCTCTTTTGGTCAACGAAATACCTTGATATGCAGGAACGGCAATCGACGATGAAATTCCAGGCACTACAAATGTAGGTATCCCAAAACTTTCTACAAAGTCTATTTCCTCACTGCCACGACCAAAAATAAATGGATCGCCACCTTTTAACCGAACCACATGTCCGTAGGTAAGCGCATTATCTACAATCAATTGGTTGATTTGGTCTTGCGTATATTCATGACAACCTTTACGTTTGCCTACAAATATTTTAACTGCTTTTTTAGGTGCATAACTTAAAATTTCTTCGTTTGCCAAGGCATCATACAAAACGACATTGGCCTCAGCCAGTGCCTTTGCACCTTTGATTGTCAACAGATCCGGATCACCTGGACCCGCACCCACTAGCGTAACTGTTGGTTGTATATTTTTAAGCATCGGCTAAATCTTTTGCTCTATATTTCTCTATTGTATCAAAAAACGCAACGCCTTGTTGGATGTATTTTTGTGCAAATTCTGCCGAAGGCTCATTCGATTTGATTTGATAAACCAAATCTTTGAAGCTTGAGTCCAATTCGATTTTTTTGCTTTCGATAAAAACCGTATCAAATAAATCGATAATTCCAGCGTGGTGATTTGTTTTTTCGTTTTCAGCCAATAATATTGCTTTAGCTCCATTTACAAAACCTGCGTACGCCAAGTAAATCGCATCTGCCCATTTTTTATCTTCGAAAGCTTCTTGTGCGAAAGTCATTTTATCTTTGGCTTCTAATATTAAAGTAGCCACCAAATCAATAACAACGCCGGCGCATTCTCCTACTCCAACTGCTTTTACGTAGTTATCAGCATTTCCCCAATCTACAAAATCAGCCTCGGTGAGGTTTGTTATATCAGCTAATGGTTTCAAAAATTCGTAAAAATATTTCTCCCCTTTGGCGTCGTAATAATTCAAGAACGATTGTCCGTTTCCGTTTGCTTCAAAATCATTTAAAATATAACGCAGCGCATCAGGTCCTCTTCTGCTTGGAATTTTGATTACTTTATCCGAAAATCTTCCGTTTCCGTTTCCTAAATTCCCTCCACCTAATAAAACCTGAAGAGCCGGAGCTACCAACTTTCCTGCATTAATGGACATTCCCTGGAAACCTATTTCGGACATATTATGCTGTCCGCAAGCATTCATACAACCACTAATTTTTATGGCGATTTGTTGATTGTTGCTGTATTGTGGGTATTCCGTTTTTAAGACTCTTTCTAATTCATCTGCAATACCAGTGCTACTTGCGATACCTAAATTACACGTATCGGTACCCGGACAAGCCGTGATGTCTCCGATAGTTTCATAGCCTAATGTAACAAAATCCAATTTGGCTAATTCCTGGTAAAAGAACGCTAGATTTTCTTCTTTAATATTACGTAAAATGATGTTTTGTCGCAATGAAAAACGCAATTCATTCGCTCCGTAATTTTTAATCAAATCAGCTAACAATCTTGCTTTGTCTGTATAAAAATCCCCTAAAAGTACTTTGATACCAATAGCTACGTATCCTGTTTGTTTTTGTACAATCACATTTGATTTTTTCCAAGCTTTAAAAGCTACAACATCATCAATTGTCACTGCTGGCACAGCCAATAAAGGTTCTGTAATTGGACCTTCAAAAGCGGTAGTGTCAATCTCGTAAGAATGGAAAGGCAATGCTTTTTTCTCTTCACCAACCAAACGTAAAAACTCCTCACGGCCCAAGTCTTTAATTAAAAATTTCATACGTGCTTTCAAACGTTTTGTTCTTTCTCCAAATCGGTCAAAAACCCTGATTATCCCTTCGGCAGTTGGAATAATTTGATTAACCGGTACAAATTCCGAAAGCAATTCAGCATGACTTGGTTGAGAACCTAAACCACCGGCAAACATTATTTTGAACCCTTTTTCGCCATTTACAATTTTTGGAATAAATCCTAAATCGTGCAAATAACTCAAAGCAGTGTCTTTATCAGAGGAGGAGAATGATATTTTGAATTTACGTCCCATTTCCTGACAAATTGGGTTACGCAATAAATACTGGAATACAGCGTGTGCATAAGGGGAAACATCAAAAGGCTCATCTACATCTACACCCGCTAATTCACTTGCTGTGATATTACGCACTGTGTTTCCACAAGCTTCTCTCAGCGTGATATCATCTTTGGCCAGCTCAGACCAAAGCTCAGGCGTTCTGTCTAAACTCACGTAGTGAATTTGAATATCCTGACGCGTGGTAATGTGCAAACGTCCAGTCGAATATTTATCGGATACTTCAGTAATACGCTTCAATTGTTCGCTAGTCACTTTTCCGTATGGCAATTTAATACGAATCATTTGCACGCCTTCTTGGCGTTGACCATAAATACCACGTGCCAAACGAAGACTGCGAAAACGCTCATCGTCAATTTGTCCACTTCGGAAGGAATGAATTTTTTTCTCTAAATCGATAATCTCTCTTTGGACAATCGGATCTTCTATTTCAGTTCTAAAACTTTGCATCTTTATTATATTTTAAGCAACAGCTAAGTTTAGTTTATAAAACCAACTCCTGCAGTTGTATTGGTTGCGGCATCTATCAAAATAAAAGCACCGTTTGACTTGTTGTCGTTGTATGCATCAAAATATATAGCCTTACTCAACTTAATATTCACTTCTCCTATTTCATTAATGGCTAACTGAGTTGCCGGAGTTGAACCCGAGTAATCTGTTGCAATTACATTTTTTATACTTTCAATTTTTGCCAAAACTCGATTCGTGTTGTGCTGTATAAAATATTTTGTTCCTGGAACTAACTTTTTGCTGTCCATCCAACAAATTGTAGTGTTAATATCTTTCTCAATTCTTGGAAGCTCACCTGATTTTACAATCATATCTCCTCTAGTCACATTAATATCATTTTCTAATTCAATAGTAACAGAAGATCCTACCGTCGCCTCGTTAAACTGTTTATCGAAAAAGTGAATATTCGTTACTGTAGATTCAGTCAAAGATGGAAGAACAGTTACCGCATCACCTACTTTAATATTGTCTCCATACAATTTTCCGGCGTATCCTCTAAAATCATGATATTCTTCCGTTTTTGGGCGAATTACTGTTTGAACAGGGAAACGCGCTTGTCCTTTTTCGTACACATCTTTTGGCTCTAACGCTTCTAAATGTTCCAAAACTGTTTGCCCATCATACCAAGGCATGTTTTCTGATTTGTTAACGACATTTCCACCATTGATAGCACTCAACGGAATGTAACTAACTGTTTGTTCTTTAAAAGTACTTTTTGCATTTAAAGCTTGAAAATCAGCTTTAATTTTATTGTATACTTCTTCCGAATAGTCCACCAAATCCATTTTGTTTACCGCAACAATCACTTCTTTTACTCGCAATAAATTATTGATAAAAAAGTGTCTGTACGTTTGTTCAATAACGCCTTTACGGGCATCAATTAATATGATCGAAACCTGTGAAGTCGAAGCGCCGGTAACCATATTACGCGTATATTCAACGTGACCCGGTGTATCGGCAATAATGTAACTTTTTTTGGCAGTCGAAAAATAAATATGCGCAACATCAATTGTAATTCCTTGTTCTCTCTCAGCAACCAAACCATCGGTAGCCAATGAAAAATCTAAATAATCGTATCCTTTTTGCTTGCTGCTTTTTTCTATTGCTTCAATCTTATCCGTAGTCAACGATTTTGTATCGTACAATAATCTTCCGATTAAGGTACTTTTTCCGTCATCTACACTTCCTGCCGTTGCTATTTTTAAAACTTCCATTCCTTGTTTTTTATTTGAAGTCTAAAAGTTTAAGGTTTTGAAAACACCTTATGTAAACTTCTAAATTTGATTTTTTTATTTTAAATTTTGAATTTTAAATGTCTTGGAACAATTCATAATTTATAATTCATAATTGTTTCCTAAAAGTACCCTTGTTGTTTTCTTTTTTCCATTGCTGCTTCCGAACGTTTATCATCAATTCTGGCTCCTCTTTCAGAAATAGTGGAAGATCTAATTTCACCAACCACTTCCTGAATCGTTGCAGCAAAAGAATCAACGGCTGCGGTACAACTCATATCTCCAACAGTTCTAAAACGAACAATTCTTTCTTCAATTTCCTCATCTTCTTCTTGGTAAACAAATGGAGAATGGGACCATATCATACCGTCTCTCAAGAATACCTTACGTTTGTGTGAAAAGTAAATCGATGGAATTTCGATTTCCTCTTCTTCGATGTAACTCCAAACATCTAGCTCTGTCCAATTTGAAATTGGGAATACGCGTACGTTTTGACCGTTTTCAATTTTTCCATTCAAAATATCAAACAATTCCGGACGTTGGTTTTTTTCATCCCATTGACCAAAATCATCACGAACAGAGAAAATACGCTCCTTTGCCCGTGCTTTTTCTTCATCACGACGCGCTCCACCTATACAAGCATCAAATTTAAATTCTTCGATAGCATCCAAAAGTGTAGTCGTTTGCAAACTATTTCTGCTCGAGTATTTCCCTGATTCTTCTACTACTTTTCCGTCGTCAATGGCATCCTGCACATTACGAACAATTAATTCCAAACCTAATTCAGCAACTAGTTTATCTCTAAAAGCAATAGTTTCCGGAAAGTTATGTCCCGTATCTACATGCAACAATGGAAAAGGAATTTTTGCAGGAAAAAATGCTTTCTGCGCTAAACGTACCAATGTAATGGAATCTTTCCCTCCAGAAAAAAGTAAAACCGGCTTGTCAAATTGAGAAATAACTTCTCTAAATATGTATATCGCTTCGCTTTCTAAAGCGTTTGTTTTTAATATTGAACTCATTTTTTTTATTTAAAAATTTAAATGATTGAAAAATTTAAAGATTCCAACAATCATTTATAATTTATAATTCATAATTACTTTTGGTGCAAACCACACTCTTTATGACTGGATTCCCACCACCATCTGCCTGCTCGAATATCTTCATCAGCAGTAATAGCTCTGGTACATGGAGCACATCCTATACTTACAAATCCTTGTTTGTGCAATGCATTTTGTGGCACATTATTGTCATCAATATATTTTTGAACTTCGGCTAAAGTCCATTTTAGTAATGGATTGAATTTGATAATATTAAAATGGGCATCGTATTCAAATGCTGCCAAATCATTTCTGTTTTCTGATTGTTCCGCACGTAAACCGGTAATCCAAATTTCATTTCCTTTTAATGCCTTCGTCAACGGAACCACTTTTCGAATAAAACAACATTCTTTTCTATTCTCCACCGATTCGTAGAAACTGTTTGGACCTTTATGGTTTAACAACTCTTCTACCGCAATTGTTTCTGGAAAATAAGTTTTTATATTTATCTTATACTTTTTCAATGTCTTATGAAAAACATCATACGTTTGTTGAAATAATCTTCCTGTATCCAATGTAAAAATGGTAATTGGCACATTATTTTTTGCAATTAAAGCTGTGATCACTTGATCTTCCTGACCAAAAGAAGTAGAAAAAACAACTTTATTTTGATATTGATCGGCTAAATAAGTAAGTGTTTCCTCGATGGAAAAATTCTTTGTTTTATCTAATAAAGCTTGTGCTATTTCTGTACTCATAATTCTATTTCTCTTTTATAACAATTTTGATAATGTTCTTAAACTTAAAATTATAATTAAGACACCCACCAAAATCATCATTGGTTTTCTTTTGATTTTATTAACTAATAAAGCAGCAATTGGCGCAGCAATAACACCTCCTAAAATCAAACCTATAATAACCTGCCAACCTTGAATTCCTCCAAAAATCATGAACGTTATTCCACTAGCGAAAGAAACGGCAAATTCTGCTGCATTCACCGAACCTATAGTATATCTTGGATTTCTTCCGTTACCAAGTAAAGTTGACGTAACGATTGGTCCCCAGCCACCACCGCCCACTGAATCCATAAATCCTCCAAAAGAAGCCAGAATATTTAATCGCTTTGTTTTCTTTTTAATGACGTTTTTTTGCATCGCTTTTTTGATAATTATAACTGCCAAAGCAATCATGTACACTGCAATAAAAGGCTTTATCGCATCACCGTCGATCACATCCGACAATAAATAAGCACCAGCTATAGAACCTAAAACACCTGGTATTAGCAAGTGTCTAACTAATTTTTTATTGATATTCCCAAATTTATGATGAGAAATAGCAGATGCGCCTGTTGTAAACATTTCAGCAACGTGAACTCCCGTACTACTGATTACAGGAGGAATTCCGTAAGCCAATAAGAAAGAAGTAGATGTTGCTCCGTAACCCATCCCCAAAGTACCATCAACTAATTGCGCAAAAACACCAATACAGAAAAAGATCAAAAATTCTTGATTAAAACCACCTAAAAAACCATCCCAAGAAAACTCTGCGTGATGATTATAAACCAATACCGTTATTAAACCAATTAATAAACTAGCAGGTATTATAACCCACAAACGCTCTTTAAAAGTCGTTTCTGGTTTTATTACTGCACTATTTTCTTTTAAAACTTTATTCATGTTTTCTTCAATTCAATTAAATTAATCTATTACCCCATCGGAATAGTAGATTATTGTGCAAAAGTAAAACTTTTAACTTAAATACAAAATTTATTTTGTGATTATTCTTTAAAATGCAATGTCGGCCAAGGTATTACTCTCTAAAATTTTCAGAGTATTATCACGAACTTCGATCATTAGTTTCCGAACCGCACAAGTAGCTTCATCGGTACAATCTACACATTTTTCATAAAAATTATGACTGGCACAAGGTAATAGTGCAATAGGTCCTTCAAGAATGCGGTAGACATGAGCCATGTTTATGTCTTTGGGAGCTTTTATCAAATAATAGCCTCCGCCTTTTCCTTTTTTGGCCCCTAAAAAACCGGAATGACGCAGTAACAATAAAATACTTTCTAAAAACTTGATCGAAATATTCTCGCTCTTGGCTATCTCCGCTATTTGCACAGGAGAATTATCTTTCTGGCGAGCCAAAAAAGTCAAAGCCTTTATTCCGTATTTTGTTTTTTTAGACAGCATTTAATAGATTTTTGATTGTAGATTAACGATTGCTGATTTTTAATTTCAAAGCAATCTGAAACATACCTTTCTTATAACAACAAAAATATACTTTTTGAATGAAGAAAAATGAATGTAGGTTAACGATTGTTGTTGGATTGAAAATCTGCTCCAGAAACTTCGGGACAAAGAACGATAATCTACATTCAAAAATCTTTATAAAGCGCTTGCTCCAAATCGGCAATTACATCTTTTACGGTTTCCAATCCTACTGAAACACGCACTAAACCATCGGTAATACTGACTGCCAAACGTTCTTCAACAGATAATTTACTGTGTGTTGTTGATGCCGGATGTGTAACAATTGTTCTGGTATCCCCCAAATTTGGTGATAAAGAGCATAATTTTAATTTATCCAAAAAATTTCTGCCGGCTTCAAGACCGCCTTTTATTTCAAAAGCGACAATGTTTCCACCCAACTTCATTTGCTTTTGAGCAATTTCGTATTGTGGATGCGATTTCAAAAACGGGTATTTCACACGATTCACGTTCGGATGCTGCTCTAAAAACTCCGCTACTTTTAAAGCATTTTCACAATGTCTGTCTAAACGAATCGCCAAGGTTTCTAAACTTTTTGATAACACCCAAGCGTTAAACGGCGATAAAGAAGGCCCAGTAAGTCGAGAAAATAAATAGATTTTTTGAATCAATTCAGCATCACCAACTGTTATTCCTCCCAACACTCTACCTTGACCGTCCATTAGCTTTGTAGCGGAATGTACCACTAAGTGCGCGCCCCATTTTATCGGTTGCTGCAAATAAGGTGTTGCAAAACAATTGTCAATTACCAAAATCAAATTATGTTTTTTGGCAATCGTTCCTAAAAGTTCTAAATCGATAATATCAACAGCCGGATTGGTAGGTGATTCAGCAAAAAGAATTTTTGTATTTGGTGTGATGAAACTTTCAATCGTTTCCGGCTTATTAATATCAAAATAGGAGGTTTCAATATTCCATTTTGGAAAATAATTGATAAATAAGGAATGTGTCGCTCCAAAGACACTACTAGAAGAAACAATATGATCTCCAGATTTCAATAAAGCTGCCAAGGTTGAGTACACTGCTGCCATTCCGGATGCGAAGGCAAAACCAGCGGAAGCGCCTTCCATTTTGCACACTTTATCAACAAATTCGTTCGTGTTTGGGTTGCTGTAACGGCTATAAATATTCCTGTCTTTCTCTTCGGCAAAAGAAGCACGCATATCTTCGGCATCCTCAAATACAAAACTAGAAGTTAAGTACAAAGGAACCGAATGCTCTAAATATTGCGTTCTTTCTAATTGGGTACGGATGGCTGAGGTTTCAAAACCAAAATTATCATTTTCCATAAATAAGCCCCCTAACCCCCGAAGGGGGAATTGTATTGGGGTCGATTTGTTTGTTACTAAATTTAATATTTATCCTACAGCTATTAGTTGCTAGTTCCCCCTTCGGGGGTTAGGGGGCTTCCATTCAAAACTACTTTGTAATGTATGGTTGCTGTTGGCTCTAATGTTTTAGAAACTGAACAGTATTTTTCGAAAGAAAGTTGGGCCGCTCTCGCTGCTTTTTCTTCATTGATAGGTCCTTCCAAAAAGAATACTACAGTAATATCCTTGAATGGTTTCGCTTCTCCTACTTGCACCCGTTCTCCTTCGACCTCAGCTTTGAAAGAAGTGATTTCCTGACGCTGTTTTTTCAAAATCGAAATCATATCAATGGCGCTGCAACCCGCAACACCCATCAATACTAATTCCATTGGACTTGGACCTTTATCGTCTCCGCCAAATTCTGGTCGGCTATCTACGTTTACTATATGCCCACGGTCGTTTTTTAATTCAAAGTGGAAATTGTCGTTTACTCTGTTTAGTGTTATTTTCATGTTTATGTTTTTTTAACGCTGAGGACACGGATTTTCAAACGCGAATTCAACGGATTTATTTATTTTTATCCGAGTAGTAGTTCTCGAACGCTGGAACTGATCACTGACCACTTTAATTATCCTTTATCCGATAATCTCAAAATATCTCCAAATACTCCTCTCGCCGTTACTGCTGATCCTGCTCCTGCCCCTTGAATCACGATTGGTCTGTCACCATACGATTCTGTGTAAATTTCGAAGAAAGAGTCTGAACCTTTCAATCCTCCTAAAGCCGTATCAGATGGCACAGAAACTAGTTTAACTTCAAGATTCCCTTTGTCATTTTGTAAATCTCCAGACAATTCACCTATGTATCTCAAAACGTGATTTGGTTTTTGGTCGGCTTTTATTTTAGCATAAATTGGATCAAATTCCTTCAATTTGGTTAAGAACTCAGATGCGCTTCCTTCTCTTAAATGATCTGGAATTAAATTCTGAATTTCAATTTCTTCGAATTCATTTTGCAAATCCAATTCTCTTGCTAAAATCAATAATTTTCGACCTACGTCGTTTCCACATAAATCCTCTCGAGGATCTGGCTCTGTATATCCATTGTCAATTGCCTCTTGTAATACTTGACTAAACGGAAGATCATTAGCAGAGAAATTATTAAATAAATAACTTAATGTACCTGAAAAAACGCCTTTTATTTTGGTGATATTTTCACCAGAAAGATGCAGTAATTTTATGGTATCAATCAAAGGTAATCCTGCGCCAACATTCGTTTCGTAAAGGTAACTCTTTTGATTATCTGCCAATACTTTTCGCAATGCTTTATAAAAATTATAACTTAACGTATTGGCTACTTTATTGGATGAAATTAAATCAAAACTATTTTCAGCCAATTTTACATAATTTTCAACAAAGGCAGCACTTGCCGTGTTATCAATTGCAATTAAATTTTCGAGATGATGTTCATTTGCAAAGGCAATAACATCATCAATCGTATAACAGAAACCGTTATTTTGTATTTCGTTTTTCCAGTTTGGCGTCACTCCGTTTTTGTTTAACAGCACATTTTTTGAATTGGCGATAGCAAAAACATTCAATTTAATATCCTTTCTTTTTTCGATAGCTGCGGCTGATTCCAGTATTTGATTAATCAAAGTTCCACCCACCAGGCCATGTCCGAAAATAGCGATATTAATTTTCTTTGAAACTCCAAAAATTTCCCCGTGAATCACATTTAAGGCTTTGTTTAATTGTGATTTTTTAACTACTAAACTTACATTTTTACCCGTTACGGTATTATTGAAAAGAATAGGAACAATCTTGTTTTTAATTAAAGCGGTATATGGCTTGTGAAAAGTGCTTAAATCCTGCCCGATTATAGAAATCACCGAAACATTATCTGTAACTGAAATTTTATTGACGTCTTTAGAATAGAAATCATTTTCGAATTCTTTTTCTAGTTCTATCATTGCTTTTGTAGCTTGATCCGCAGCAACCACAAGACCTATTCCTCTTTCTGACGAACCTTGTGAAATAATACTAACGCTAATATCATTATCTCCCATTACTCTAAAAATACGAGCATCTACACCTGTTTTTCCTAACAAACCTCTTCCTTCTAAGTTTACTAATGACACATTCTCCAAGACTGAAAGCGTTTTAATCCCTTCCTTATTTGAATTTGAAGTAATTAAAGTTCCTTTGTTTTCGTGATTAAATGTGTTCAAAATTCGAAGGGGAATATTTTTTTCCAATAAAGGAATTATGGTTTTGGCATGAAGTATCGTTGTTCCAAAATTAGCTAGCTCATTCGCTTCATTAAATGTCAAATGGTCAATTTTTTTGGCATCCAAGACTAAATCAGGATTTGCCGTGTATATCCCATCAACATGCGTATAATTCTGAAGTTCCTTTGCATTTAGGTAATTAGCAATCAAAGAAGCAGTATAATTACTACCGTTTCTTCCTAAAGTAGTGGTGTCATTTTTACTGTTTGACCCAATAAAACCAGTCACAATATTGACTGTGTCCCCATTATTTTGTTTGAAATAATTGATTACGTTTTTCTTCGAAAGTTGTTCCAAAGGTTGTGCGTCTCCAAATTTTGAATCCGTTTTGATCAATTCTCTTGAATCAGTAAAACGAGCATTTATTCCGTTTTTGATTAAAATGGCCGTCAGTAATTTTGCGGAAAGCAATTCTCCCTTAGACAGCACTAAATCTTTAATTTTATTGCTGTAATCTCCAATCAAACTCACACCTTCAAAGAGTTTTTCTAAGACTTCAAATTCTTCCGTCAAATCTACAGCATCATATTCGGCTTGTTGGTACTTTTTAAAATCTTCAAAAAGCGGTTTATAATTTCCATTTTGGGATGCCGTTCCTAAAATATTTTCTAAGTCATCAGTAGCATTTCCACGTGCAGATACCACGATAGCAATTTCCTCTCCTTGATTTACTTTATCAGTAATAATAGCAACCACCTTATTTAATCCCTCACCATTCGATAAAGACTTACCTCCAAATTTTAATATTTTCATCTTTTTATATTGTCTTTATGCTTGAAAAATAGCGCCAAGCAAATTGTCTAATTGTTTGTATTCAATCAAAAAAGCATCGTGACCATGGATGGAAACGATTTCCTGATAAGAAACATTGTTTTTATATTTTTTTAATTCTTGATACGTTGCTTTATTTTCATTTGCAGTAAAAAACAGATCTGAATTGATTGCTATTATATGAATATCAGCATCAATTTTTGAAACTATTTCTTCGAATGACCCAACATTTCTGGTGATATCTATCGTTTTGAGCAATTGGTTCATCATTTTGTAAGAGGAAAGTTGAAACCGTTTTTGCAATTTCGTTCCGTGATGACTCAACCAACTTTCCACATTAAAAATACCCAATTCTTCGTTTGTAGTTCGCTGGAATTTTTCTTTCAATGATTCCGGGGTACGGTAGCACAGCATGGCATGAATCCTTGCGTCTTCAATAGGTTTTCGAGAATTATTTAGGATTTGCTCTTGCAAATAACAATTGGCTATCAACCAATCCGTTGATTTCCAGTCCGTTGCAATAGGAATCAAATGCTTTGTAATCTTAGGTTCTAAAGCGGCTATTTCCCATGCGATTCCTCCTCCTACAGAACCTCCAATAATAGCATATAGCTGTTTTATTTCAAGAAATTTAATTCCTCGAATAAACAATTTCGCAATATCTCTGGCATTAAAATCTAAGTAGTTTTCTATTATAGTCTCATCATAGCCATTGCCGGGCACATTAAAAGATACTACTGTATATTTATTGGAATCAATTGTTTTATTAGCGCCGATTAAATCGTTCCACCAACCCTTTTCCCCAATAACTTGAGAATTTCCTGTTAACGCGTGATTTACTAAAACGATTGGTGCAGTGTTTAATGCAGGTCCAAAAACTTCAAAACTTAAGTTTAAAACAGCATAAAATACGCCACTTTCAGTGGTGAAATTTTGTAAAGTAATATGGGTTGGTTTATTTTCCAATTTCAAATCTTTTATGATTTTTGATTTGTGTCTGGAAATATTAGAAAGAAAAAACTAGGGTAAACCAGTTAAATTGTTGTTGTTATCTTTCCGCGTTTGGCGCGGTAGAATGCAGCACCTTCTTCGATAAATCGAAGGGTTGCTAAGGCTTCATTGGGTCTAATCCCTCGTCCTTTCTTTATAACATTTCAGTACGTGTGTGAACTTAAAGGAACAAATTAACTACAAATTTTTTAAACAAACAAATTTTTCAACGAATTGATTTTTATTTTTTTAAAAAAAACATCGTTTCTAAACACAAAAAAGCATCCATCTAATTGAATGGTGCTTTTAAGATTTTGGATGAAATTCTAAATTTAAGAAAGTCGTTTTTTACCATATAAAACAATGAATTTTAAAAAAGTTTTTTTGATTATTTCTACTTCGCTAAAGTTTGTTTTAAATTATATAAAAAGAATCTCATTTTCTTGAGAATACATTAAAGCCAATAATGAATTAGACCCTTTTTCACCAAAACTACCTGTAGTTTTTACTTCAAACCTAGGGTGAATTAATTCATTTTCCGGTTTACTCTCTTTTGTTTTTTTTGCCCTGAATTTGAAATCCGGCATTGGCGAAATTCTCTTTGTTTCTCTCATGATAATTATTGTTTTAGTTGTTTGTTTTAGTATTAATCAAATTTATAAAACATCAGTTAAAAGAACTGATATTGGCTACAAGCAATTTCATTGCCAATATTAAATTAATTCAAAAAAATAAATTCTATTTAAGGTTTATGCTGTTGATCAAAGTGAAACATTCCTTTCCTAAAATCATTATTCTAAGTTTTGATTCTTTTAGCTTTTAAAAGTAAGCTTAAACTGTGTTCATGTTAATTTTAATCACTCTTTTGACTTGCTTTTTGGTTAAGCATTTCTTGTCATATCCTTTAATGATTCGCTCTTTTAAATCTTCCCACTTTGCTCTCATATAAGGATATAATGACAACGAGATCTCGTCCCCATTTTGCGAATTCTTATAATGCTTTTTATATTCCTTTACATAATTATCATAATCGTCCAGATATTTATCCCATTTGTTACTATGGATTTTGCCTCTTCTTTTCATTGTATTTTCTGATACAAAAACGTTTTCGATTGCTTTCATGATTAAATTATTTTAATTAAAAATTATTTTAACAATAAATAGTTGGCAATACCAATTCTCTAGCACGCTATGACAATCTGAAAATATGGTGTCTTCGTGCAGGTTGTAATTATTTCCTTTTAGCCTTTAAAAAAATCAATCTTGAAAAATATTTATTTTTAGATTGATTTTTTTAGTGTTTAACAAATTTAATACAATAAAGGGCTTATACTAAAACATATCCGACCAACTAACACTATATCAGGTATAAGGCGTTTTTTTGAGGTTATATTTCAGAAAAAAGTCATAAAAAGAGAAAAGCTCAAGTCTAAGAAATAATACAAAAGCAATTGCTTCACACTATCATCGTGATTCAATTACATCGTACGTAACAAAAAGATTTAAAAATTTGATTTAAAAGGTAACAAATTCTACTATGCAGTTTTGTTTTCTATTTTTAAAAAAACTGCCTTTGGCCTAACCAATAAACCAAAGACAGTGTAACCGCCAAAAAACAAACTTTTATACCAATTGTAATTTTTTTATAGTTTCAAAAACGGTTTTCAAATCTCCTTTCAAATCTTCAATATCTTCTAAACCAACTGACAGTCGGATTAAGTCTTTGGAAACTCCTGTTGCAATTTGTTCCTCATCAGATAATTGTTGATGTGTCGTGCTTGCAGGATGTATAATCAGTGATTTGGTGTCACCAATATTCGCCAGAAGAGAAAATAGTTTGGTTTCGTCTGCCACCTTTTTGGCAGCTTCAAATCCTCCTTTTAGCCCAAAAGTGACTACTCCACTTTGCCCTCTTGGCAAATATTCCTGACCTAAAAGATAATATTTACTCGATTTCAATCCCGGATAATTTACCCATGCCACTTCTTCGTGACTTTCTAACCATTGCGCCAGAGCCAAAGCATTATCGCTGTGTCTTTGAATTCGAATAGGTAATGTTTCTAATCCTTGAATAATCTGGAACGCATTGAACGGGCTCAAAGCAGCGCCATAATCTCGCAAACCTTCAATGCGAGCTTTAGCAATGAAAGCTGCATTTCCAAGTGCTTCGTGATACACTAATCCGTGATAACCGGCGGAAGGTTCTGTGAATTCCGGGAATTTCCCATTACTCCAATCGAAATTTCCTGCATCAATAATAACACCTCCCAGAGAAGTTCCGTTACCTGTTATGTATTTCGTCAACGAGTGAATGACAATATCGGCTCCGTATTGAATAGGATTTAATAAATAAGGAGACGCAACGGTATTATCCACGATAAAAGGCACTTTAGATGCTTTGGCCTCAGCCGAAATAACTTTCAAATCCAATACGTCTAATTTTGGGTTTCCCAAAGATTCTACAAAAAATGCTCTGGTATTTTCTTGCACAGCATTTTTGAAATTAACCGGATTGGATGGATCTACAAATGTGGTGGTAATTCCCAACCTTGGCAACGTAACTTTTAATAAATTATACGTTCCTCCATACAAACTGTTAGAAGCCACAATATGATCGCCCGCTTTAAGTAATACCAATAATGTTGTGGCAATTGCGGCAGTTCCTGATGCTGTAACTACCGCTCCAATCCCTCCCTCTAAAGTTGCTAAACGTTGTTCTAGAATATCATTCGTTGGATTGTTTAATCTGGTGTAAATAAATCCGGGTTCAGCCAGACCAAAAAGGTTTGCTGCATGTTCCGAGTTATTGAAAACATAGGAACTGGTTTGATAAATTGGAACAGCTCTGGTTCCTGCGTTTTTTGTTACGTCGTGTCCCGCATGTAGTGCGTTTGTTGCAAATTTTTGTGTGCTCATGATGTTTAGATTTAAATATTAGTATTATTTATTTTGTTATTAATTTCAGATTCTGATATTTTTTATTTTTTTAATTTACTTAGTTTTTTTAGATTAGCGAGCAAAAAAAAGTCGTTTTAGATGACTTGTCAAAAGAATAGCAGATTGGGATGCAATACGCACCCTAAGCACACCATCATAATATTTGCATTTATAGATTTGACAAAATTGAATTTATGGCTCGTTTTTTCTAAAAATGTTAAATAGAAATCAACATAAAATAAAAAAACCCCTGCGCTTGGCAGAGGTCTTAATTATATATTTTAAAAATTTAAAACTATACAAAAGTGCACTCTGCGGAAGCTTCCGGCATTATGCAACACATATTTATAGCAACTAATTTCATTTTTTCTTGTTTGATGAGACAAATTTGCAAACTATTTTTGGATCTACCAAAGAAAACCCAATTTATTTTACAAACTCTATCGGGCAACTAGGATATGTTAAATTATTTTTATTTAAATTAAAAAAAAGACCAGATTAATTTGCAATTCAAAATGGTTTCATACATTTGCACTCGAATACAAGAGGAAAAATTTGAACTGATTGCAACCTCTTCATAATGAAACGAATTCATTATGGATGCTGAAAAATTTTCAGTAGAAAAAATGCTAAAGCAGACACTCTCCTTTAGTATTATTTCCAGCAATTATTTTCCTCCCTTAATTTTAAATTTATATTTATTATGGCATATTTATTTACGTCAGAATCTGTGAGTGAAGGACACCCAGACAAAATTGCAGATCAAATTTCAGACGCATTAATTGATAATTTTTTAGCATTTGACTCCGAATCAAAAGTAGCTTGTGAAACTTTAGTTACAACTGGACAAGTAATTCTTGCTGGTGAGGTTAAATCAAATACTTATTTAGATGTACAACAAATCGCTCGTGACGTAATCAAGAAAATTGGTTACACTAAAAGCGAATATATGTTTGAAGCTAATTCTTGTGGAATCCTTTCCGCTATTCATGAACAATCTGCTGATATCAATCAAGGTGTTGACAGAAAAAACCCGGAAGAGCAAGGTGCTGGAGATCAAGGAATGATGTTTGGTTATGCAACTAACGAAACAGATAATTACATGCCATTGGCACTTGATTTATCTCATAAATTATTGCAAGAATTAGCTATTTTAAGACGTGAAAACAATGAAATCACTTATTTACGTCCTGATGCAAAATCACAAGTAACTTTAGAATATAGTGATGACAATAAGCCAACTCGTATTGAGGCTATTGTAATATCTACTCAACACGATGATTTTGACGAAGAAGCTATTATGCTTGCAAAAATCAAAAAAGATATTGTTGAAATTTTGATTCCAAGGATTATTGCAAAAAACCCAACGCACGCTCATTTATTCAATAATGCAATTCAGTACCATATCAATCCTACAGGGAAATTCGTAATTGGAGGACCGCACGGAGATACTGGACTTACAGGAAGAAAAATTATTGTGGACACTTACGGCGGAAAAGGTGCTCACGGTGGTGGTGCATTCTCTGGAAAAGATCCGAGTAAAGTAGATAGAAGTGCGGCTTATGCTACACGTCATATCGCTAAAAACCTAGTTGCTGCTGGTGTTGCTGAAGAAATTTTAGTACAAGTCTCTTATGCAATCGGTGTTGCAAAACCAATGGGTATTTTTATCGACACTTACGGAACATCAAAAGTAAACTTAACTAATGGTGAAATTGCCAAAAAAGTAGAAGCTATATTTGATATGCGTCCTTACTTTATTGAGCAACGTTTGAAACTAAGAAACCCTATTTACAGCGAAACTGCAGCTTACGGCCACATGGGACGTACACCAGAAATAGTTACTAAAACTTTCTCTGCTCCAGGTGGAAACGAAAAGACAGTTACTGTTGAATTGTTTACTTGGGAAAAATTAGATTTTGTTGACCAAGTGAAAACGGCTTTTGGATTGTAATAATTTAAAGCATTTATATAGAACCGTAATTCATTTGGATTGCGGTTTTTTTTAGCCCTGATGGCAATGGAAATCCTTTCCTGAAAAAGATTCCTTTTTTCTTATAAAAAAAGAGCGACCAACGGAAGCTCCTTTATTTATTTAGAAAAATAATCTTTTTCAGGAAAGATTGCAATGCACAGCGGGATTAGCTCCTATAAATTATACTTTAAAGAAAAAATTACATAGCGCGGTTGTACCGTATATTGAGATGTTCTGGTGGAGAATTGAGAGAAACTATCATCATTTAATGAGGTTGTATTCAATAAATTGGTTCCACTGACTTTGTATTCCAGCTTACTTCCTTTCTTTTGATAAATCAAACTTGCGCTCAAGAAATCATATTTATTATTGACTGTTTTAGCGTTGTTGTAATAATGGTACAACTCATATTCAGTTACGAATGAAAAACTTGTCAGGAAGAAATAATCTAATCTGGCAAAGGGTTTCTCTGTGTAAAAAGTAGAATTGTTGTAATCATTTTTGACCAAATTATATCCAAGTTCCAAATTGGGCCTATTTTTATAATTCGTTGCGGCTTTCACCGTATAACTTTGTGTAAAACTTTCATTTGTTGACAAAATATTGTTTTGAATGTTGTTGAATTTTGACCAATTCAAATTGGCGCCCAAAGAGGCTTTGTAATTCTTCAAGAAAGAACGCCCATACGAACCATTTCCTGAAAGGGTTTCATCGGCAAAATCAGAATTGAAAGGCGATGACGTTTGATTTACTCCGTTGAATATTGCTCGTGTTTTTATTGCGTCAACTCTTTTAGAATAGCTGGCAAAAGCAGTAATATTTTCGAAATTAAACATGTTGTATTTAAAGTAACGCAAAGAATGTACTTGCGCAGTTGCATTTCCTAAAAACCTATTTCCTTTTGTCAAGCTGTTGTAATTGGACAAAACATAACCTTCGGCCAATTGATTTATATCGGTAAAATTATTCGTGTACGAAAAATTATAAGTTAAATTTTCTGCTTTTTTAATTTGATAAATTGCTAAAAAGTCTGGCAATGCTTTGAAGAAACTTTGGATATTACTGGTTTCTAATTGCTCATTTGCCATAGTATAGGAATGCAGACTTATTCCTGGAGTAAACGTGAATTTACCGGTCAATATCTTGTAATGCATGCCCAAGAACGTATCGTTAAAATTATAATTTACATCATTAGTATTCGCCGCATTATCCAAGTTATTGACTGTTCCATTATCTAAAACTTGAAAAATACTGGAGTTAAAATTTTGATTTGAATATGTATTTCCTAATGTTACATTGATATTACTTTTGGGCGTAAGCATGTAATAATAATCCAACTTAGCGTCGAGTTTATTGGTTTTTACAAAACGATTTTGATTACTATCATTTCTGTTTTGACCAGACGTATAACCGGATAAGCTAAAAGGTTGCGATCTTAAATTAGCGTTGTAAAAAGGATCTTCTTCTTGGTGTAAATGTTGCATTTCGAAAGCAAAAATATTTTTATCGCTTTGCGTATAATACAAGCTCAGGTTTTGATTGACTGAAATAGGTTCTTGTTTCTTTACCGTGTTGATGTTTTCCGTATTGGAATTATTGCTGACAATAGATTCTCTTAACAGTGAATTATCCTCGTCTTGTTTGGACAATTTAGCCAATATATCGTAGTCAAATTGAAACTTTGCGCTAGGCTTATAACTGGAACTTAATTTGAATAATCCCAAGTTACTTTTTTGATGAGCTACTTCCTGACGGTTTTCTGTTGATTGAATTTGGGAGGAATTAGGCTGTAAAATATTCGTTTGCGACTTGGTTTCTAAATCTGTTAAGGAAGAAGAAATAATTCCAAAACCACTTAAACTCCAAGCTTTATTCACATTATAAGAGAAATTTGTAGCTCCAAATTGGGTTTCAATATCTTTAGCGCGATTATTCCTTACAAGTGAAATTCCTAAATCATTCGAAGAAACATTAAAACTCGATCCTCCTTTTTGCATCATGCCTCTAAAACCTCCCGTAAATTTAAAATAATCCTGAACAGTCAATGGAAGTTCACCTATGTTATTAAAGTTTGAGATTAAATTTATGCTGTATTTTGGACTGTAATAAAACAATTTTGGGTTGATTAAATAGCGGCTTTCTTCATGCGCTACTCCTATTCCTGCGGTCATATCTCCAAACCAGAAATTTTTCTTTCCTGATTTTAGTTTAATATTCATAGCCACATTATCCTGATTGTTCTCCACTCCTTTTAGTATCGAATTCTCGTTGTAGTTGCGTAAAACTTGAATTTTATCGATGGCATCCGCAGGAATGTTTTTGACACCCAGCTTTGTATCTCCATCAAAAAAATCTTTCCCTTCCACCATTAGTTTGGTGACTTTTTTACCTTCAACCTCAACTTCACCATCAGCATTTACCTCAACGCCTGGCAATTTTTTCAATAAGTCTTCCAGTTTACGTTCCGTCCCGGACTTGAAAGAATCGCCATTGAAAACTATTGTATCTCCTTTTATAGACACTGGCATTTCACGAACGATTTCTACACCGTCCAATTCAATTCCGCCCTCTTCAAGAGCAATATTTTTACTGCTATTTTCATTAGTTGTTACAATTGCAAGCTCTTTATTTTGCATTCCCAAATAGCTTACTTTTAAGACATACGAAGTATTTGGTTTTAAATTAAGAATAAATTTCCCCTTATCATTTGTAATGGCGTAGGAATCCATCGTTTTTGTAACTTGATTCACAGCCATCACATTGGCCATTTCCAGACCAACAGTTTTGGAATCAGTTATGAGACCTTCTAATTTTATGGATTGTGAGAAAGAAATTGTTGTAATAAAAAATAAGGCTAGTACTATTGATTTTTTCATTTAAGAATAAGGAATGAAATCTTTGTAATTAATTTTAAAACTGAAATAGTGATTTTAAACTACCCGCCAATTCTCATGTGCATTCCGCCATTACCTCCACGCCCTTGGTTCATTTCTCTAAATTCTTCAATTTTTTTAATTACCGTTTCATCAAATTCCTTTTGAGAAATCACTTTTCCGTTTGTTGGTGCTTTTATATCTGCTTTTACTTTTGAGTTCAAAACTACTTTTGAGCAGAGAATAACTGTTTTACCATCATTTACTTCTAATATCAAACCAGGTAAACCCCAATAGTTTTCTGGGCCCTGATTCACTGGGATTTCTGGAGTATACCAAGCTGTAATTATAACTTCTTTAGGCATATCCATCTCATCCATGAAGCTCGTTTTCTTAGCAGCATCAGCAGGTTTTACTGTTGCAGTTTCTTCTTTTTTTGGTCTTAAATTTCTAAAATCTGTTTTACTTGCATGGCGTACCGCGGTCGCTTTGAAACAATTATACCCACCTATAACTCTGGTTTCAGATTCCATCTTCCATTTCAAATTAGGTAATGAATCTTTTACTAAAAATTCTTTTCCCATAAAATCTTTATCAACAGTGTACGATTTATCTTTTACATTTTTGTAAAAAGTTCCACCGCCTCCTGTCATAGAAGCCAACATTCGCATCCCACCACTTCCTTGACCTGGAGCTTCTAATTTTTCTTCTTCTTTATATATAGATGCTGATTTATCAAAGTTAAGAATGAATGTTTTTTCAAACATTTTTTTCATTCTTTCCTCTATTATTTTCTGCATATCTGGCGTCATATCTTTGTTTCCTTGCATTCGCGTCTTAAAATCAGATGTACTTGTTTTTGATTCATAAATCGCCATACCTTGAAATTCTTGCGCATAAAGCCCCAGAGATGAAGCTATCGCAAATACTAAAACGAAGATTATTTTATACATGATTATTAATTTTTTTATTGATAAGACTATGAGTTCCTGTTTATGTTACAATTAGACTATTAAATTAACAGTTAGACTTTTATAATTGTATACGGTTTAATCGTAATTTAGCATTCTATGAAAAAAGGTATAATTCTGTTTTTTATCACATTCTTTTCTGTTGCTTATGGACAAAACCAAAAACTGACTGCTACAAAAATTGCCTTCACTTCATTGGATTGCGATCATTTTTTGGAATATGATCAATTTGGTTTCTATTACTACATTAAAAATAATGTTTTATTTAAAACCAAAGAAAAAGAGTCCTTTGAGTACAAAAATATTTCTTTAGGCAAAATCACAAAAATTGATTTGCTAAATCCCCTTACTATTGTTTTATTTTACGAGAACTTCAATACCGTTATTTTGCTGGATAATCAATTGAATGAAATTCAAAAGATTAACTTTTCTGAGAATGAAATTCCGATAATGGCTGGTGCAATCGGGTTAGCTTCGCAAAATCAGTTATGGATTTATAATAATCTAACGCAACAAATTGGTCTTTTTGATTTTTTAAAAAAAGAACATAAGACGGTCTCCATCTCTTTTGTAAAAAATATAAAAAAGTATCAAACTGATTTCAATACCTTCTATTGGATTGACGAGGAAAATAATTGGTACACTTGTGATCTGTTTGGAAAAATAATCTTAAAAGAAAAAATACCTCCTTTTGATTCTATAGAAATAATAAACGAAAATAAATACCTCTATAACAAGGACAATATTCTGATTTATAACGATACAAAAAAAGATTTAAAATTTGAAATTGAAATTCCAGAAAAAACGTTTAAAAAATTCAGTTACAAAGACCAAATTTTATCTATTTTTACATCAAAGGGAATTACAAATTATAAAATCACAATACCGTAATGCACATAGCAGTAGCAGGAAACATTGGCTCAGGAAAAACAACTTTGACGCGTTTATTATCAAAACATTTCAAATGGGAACCTCATTTTGAAGACGTAGTAGACAACCCTTACCTGGATGATTTTTACCATCAAATGGAACGTTGGTCATTTAATTTACAGATTTATTTCTTAAACAGTCGTTTTCGTCAAGTGATGCAAATTCGCGAAAGCGGTAAAAAAATTATTCAGGACAGAACTATTTACGAAGATGCTCATATTTTTGCACCTAATCTCTATTCGATGGGTTTGATGACGAATCGTGATTTTCAGAATTATACTTCTCTTTTCGAATTAATGGAATCTACGGTTAAAGCTCCCGATTTGTTGATTTATTTAAGAAGTTCAATTCCTAATTTAGTGGGGCAGATTCACAAACGAGGACGTGAATATGAAAACTCGATTTCTATAGATTATTTAAGTCGTCTAAACGAACGTTATGAAGCATGGATTCATACTTATAGCAAAGGAAAATTATTAATTATTGATGTCGACAACATTAATTTTGTTGATAACCCCGAAGATTTGGGAAACATTATTAATAGAATTGACGCCGAGTTACATGGCTTGTTTTAAAATAAAAATAATACATCCAATTAAAAATGCCTCATGTAAGTGAGGCATTTTTTGGTTATTTTTAAATCTCTAAAACATCTTTTAATGATTTTTTGAAGTCATCTACATCTGCTTAATCAAACTTATTGCTTTCTCTAAATTATAAGCGCCATCAATAGCATTTTTGTCAAAAATCATCATATAACCTCACATAAGATTTGCCCAACCTCAACGTAGAAGCACTATCCGAATTATCTCTTTCTAAACCTTTGGTTTCTACAACTATACCTATACGTGTTTTTGTAATTAAAACAAAATCCGGATAATGATTCGATTTATAACCATTCAAAGCAAAACCCTTACCTCTTCCCAAATTACGGTGCCAAAAAGCAATGTTTTCAAAACTGGAAATTTCTAAAATAAATTGTTGTTCCAATCCATTCATATCACCATTGTTTAGTTCTTCCGTCTAAAATAGTTCCTACTTGAAATACGATATCATAATTTAATCCTGATCTGTCCGCTATACTTACATCGTTTAAATTTCTTACCTGATAAGAATCGCGAGACTCAAAATATTCATCCTTATACACATATTATTTAACTGTTTTTTCTGGTAATACTAAATTATTAAGTTTAAAATTATTTTTGTTTTTTGCATCGGAATAAATATATTCTTGACTTATTGATACATATTTTGGATCGTTTTGACTTTCAGTAGCTTTTTTCCAAATGAAATTTGCAACAAAATTACCTCCACCAAAAATCTCATTCATCATCAATTTCAAATTGGCTTGTTCATTGTCATCAATCGAAATAAAAATAGCTCCATCTTTATCCAATAATTTATGAAGTAATTTTAGTCTTGGATACATCATACACAGCTATTTGTCGTGTCTTGTTAAATCTTCACTTTCTTTGCCCACAAATTTCCCTAACCATTTTTTAATATTAGGCGAATTCACATTGTCATTATACACTCAACTTTCATTTCCTGTATTGTATGGCGGGTCTGTGTAAATTCAAATTACTTAGCCTAAATATATAATTTTAGGATAAAACTCTGAATAATAAAATCGATTATTTTCTTTTTGATGGTTTTATTTGTTTTATGCAAACACAGCTAGACAACATAAATTAAACCCTAACCCAAAGAATCTATATTCTTTTTATGGAAAAATATAAAGGGAATAAACTTCAGTTTACAAAAAAAGTAGGTTGTGATGAAAAAACAATCCGCTTAATTTTTGATAAAAATCAAGGTATGACAATGAATTTATTTTTTAAAATTGCTTGTGCTCTTAAAATAGAACCTTATGAGTTACTCAAAGATTTAAAAATCACTAAAAAAAAATTTTAAAGTATAAATCATTATTTTTCCCAAATAGGGAATTTTAGAGTATCTTTGGCAGAGAAAATAACGTATGAGAATAATTGCTAAAAGAACCTTACAAAATTTTTGGGAGCAAAATCCAAACTCAAAACAGCAATTATTGTCTTGGTATCAGGTCATTGACAAAAATACATTTAAGAATTCGAATGCTATAAAATCAATTTTCGGCTCAGCTGATTTTATTGGAAATAATAAAGTTGTATTTAATATTTGTGGTAACCATTATCGATTAATCGTAAAAATTAATTATGTAACACAAATTGTCTATATTTTATTTATGGGAACTCATCCTGAATATGACAACTTGAAAGACATTAAAAACTTATAAAAAATGGAAATCAATCCTATAAAAACAGAAAAAGATTATGATTTAGCTTTAGAAAGAATAAACATTCTTTTTGATGCTAAACCAAATACAAAAGAAGGGGATGAATTAGATATCCTAGTCACTCTTGTAGAAAAATATGAACAAATACACTATCCTATTCCTGAGCCAGACCCCATTGAAGCGATTAAGTTCATGATGCAACAAAACGGACTTACAGATGCTGATTTAGGAGTCATTTTAAATAGTCGTTCTAGAGTAACTGAAATTTTTAAACGTAGAAGAGCTCTAACTATTAAACAAATTAGAGTTTTAACAGAAACACTTTATATTCCAGCTTCAACTTTAATACAAGAATATGCATTAGAACAATAATTTTATAATTTCAAACAAAAATGCCCCGCAATTGCGAGGCATTTTTAACTTATAATAATTAGCTGATTATTTCAAAGAATCAATCTTAGTTTGAACTTCTTCATCTGTTCCTTCAAAATTTTGAAAAGTAACTTTTCCGTTAATATTTGTTTGAATAGTAGCTTTTACTTTTCCATCAACATTTGTTTTTTCGATCGTAACTTCTTTTGAAACCATTTCAGTTGCTGCTCCGGAAGCATTCATAAATTTACACGTTTTACTGGTACATCCTTTAGCAAGACACTCTTCTTTAGACATTGAAGTACACATTTCAGAAACAGCACAACAAGAAGCTTTATTAGCCAATGTATGACTGCCGCTACCTAAAATTGGTGCAATTACCAACCCAATCAAACACGTCAATTTTATCAAAATATTCATCGATGGCCCAGAAGTATCTTTGAACGGATCTCCAACAGTATCACCCGTTACGGCCGCTTTGTGAGCATCAGAACCTTTATAGGTCATTTCTCCATTTATCAGAACTCCTGCTTCAAAAGATTTCTTGGCGTTGTCCCAAGCACCTCCTGCATTGTTTTGGAAAACAGCCCAAAGTACTCCAGAAACAGTAACTCCTGCCATATAGCCTCCTAACATTTCTGCAATTAATTGGTTATTATCCGCGTACACTAATTTACCAAGCAAAACAATCGCAATAGGAAAACCAATAGTCAAAATTCCCGGCAACATCATTTCACGTAAAGCTGCTTTGGTAGAAATATCAACACATTTTGCATATTCCGGTTTTCCGGTTCCTTCCATAATTCCTGGAATCTCTTTGAACTGGCGGCGTACTTCATAAACCATGTCCATGGCTGCTTTTCCAACAGAATTCATCGCTAAAGCCGAGAAAACAACGGGTATCATTCCACCAACGAAAAGCATCGCTAGAACTGGTGCTTTGAAAATATTTATTCCGTCAATTCCTGTAAAGGTTACATATGCAGCGAATAAAGCAAGTGAAGTTAATGCCGCTGAAGCAATAGCAAAACCTTTTCCTGTTGCAGCAGTTGTATTTCCGACTGAATCCAAAATATCGGTTCTGGTACGTACTTCTTTTGGTAATTCACTCATCTCCGCAATTCCACCAGCATTATCAGATATTGGTCCGAAAGCATCGATTGCTAATTGCATCGCAGTTGTCGCCATCATTGCCGAAGCCGCTAATGCCACACCATAAAATCCTGCAAAGGCATACGATGTCCAAATTGCTGCAGCAAATAATAAAACTGTTGGAAAGGTGGAAATCATTCCAGTTGCTAAACCCGCAATTACGTTAGTTCCTGCGCCAGTACTTGATTTTTGAACAATCGCCATAACCGGTTTTGTTCCTAATCCCGTGTAGTATTCCGTAACTGATGAAATGACTGCCCCAACGGTTAATCCAACAAGAGTCGCATAAAAAACTCTCATCGACGAAATATCTTGAATTCCTTCTCCGAAGAAATTCATTTTCATCGTTTCAGGCAACATATATTTTACTAAAAAGTAACACGCTACAGCAGTTAATATAATAGAAACCCAGTTTCCAATATTTAACGCTTTTTGAACCTGCGCTTCTTTTGCATTTTCATCAGTAATTTTTACTAACATCATTCCGATGATAGAAAATAAAATTCCGAAACCAGCAATTGCCATTGGTAATAATATAGGTCCAATTCCACCGAAAACATCTTTGATATTCCCACCCATATCTTTAATCACATAATTTCCAAGAACCATGGCGGCCAAAACTGTCGCTACATAAGAACCAAATAAATCAGCTCCCATTCCGGCAACATCGCCCACATTATCTCCTACGTTATCTGCAATAGTAGCTGGATTACGAGGATCATCTTCTGGAATTCCTGCTTCAACTTTACCTACTAAATCAGCACCAACATCGGCAGCTTTTGTATAAATGCCACCTCCAACACGAGCAAACAATGCAATTGATTCCGCTCCAAGAGAAAATCCAGCTAATGTTTCCAACACTTTGGTCATATCTTCTGATGAAGTCCAAACGCCACCCATAAAGTAATTATAGAAGAAAATAAAGAAACTTGTCAAACCCAATACGGCTAAACCGGCAACGCCCAATCCCATAACTGTTCCGCCACCAAACGAAACTTTCAATGCTTGAGGTAAACTTGTGCGGGCTGCTTGCGTAGTCCTAACATTAGTTTTCGTTGCTATTTTCATCCCCATATTCCCGGCGAAAGCAGAGAAAAATGCTCCAAAAATAAAAGCAACAACTATTAATATATTGGTAGTGTGAAATAAATAAGACATTCCAGCAAGAACAACACTTGCACCCACTACGAAGAACGCCAACAATCTGTATTCAGCATTAAGGAAAGCTAGTGCCCCTTCATAAATATAATCTGAAATCTCTTTCATTTTACCGTCTCCGGCATCTTGTTTTAAAACCCATTTTCTTTTACCGAGCATAAATGCCAACCCAATAAATGCCATAACTATTGGCAAGTAAATCATTATTGTATTCATAATTTTGGTTTAGTTTTTGGTTATTTTTAATAATGTAACGAAACGAATTTAAACAAAAAAAACAATACTCTTAACGGAGTATTGCTTTTTTTTTGCGAAAATTATGTGAGAAAATTATTTAATGCTAAATAATCCTTCTGGTTTGTTTTCAATATCATCAAAACGTTTTGTACATTCTTTGATAATGGCATACGCTTCATTCACATCACCCCAACCACCTACATCTACTGTTTTGTTTTCAAGATCTTTATATACTTGAAAGAAATGTTCGATTTCTTTTAATAAATGCGGATTCATATCAGACAAATCTTTTAATGAATTCCATATTGGATCAGAAACTGGTACACAAATTACTTTTTCGTCTGGTCCTTTATCGTCTGCCATATGAAAAACACCGATTGGTTTTACTTCCATTACGCATCCAGGAAAAGTTGGTTCATTTACTAATACTAGAACATCCAAAGGATCTCCGTCTAAAGCTAATGTTTCAGGAATAAATCCGTAATCAGCAGGATACATCATGGATGAAAAAAGCATTCTGTCAAAACGCATTCTTTTTATTTCGAAATCATATTCGTATTTATTTCTACTTCCTCTTGGTATTTCGATTAGAACATCGAAAGTTGTTAATTTGTCTGCAGTCATTTTATTTTTTTCTTTTCTATAATTATGGGTGCAAAAATAAGTAAACTATACGTTTTTACAATGAAAAATCCATGTTATCTCTGTAATAAATTTTCATAAAATTAATATTGGTATACTACAGTTCTGTTTCTTTTGTTCAAATAATAATGCCATAAAAGAAATGTGGCGAAAGAACGATATGGACTCCATTGCACAGCGTGAACTTCCATCGCGTTTTTTTCGTGAATATCTAGTAATTCTTTTATGGTATTTATTACGGCAATATCTCCAAGCGGAAGTAAATCTGGGGCTTGCAGACAAAACATCAAATAAATATCTATGGTCCAGTTTCCTATTCCTTTTATTTTAATGAGCTCTTGTCGTACTTGATCCGTTGTTTTGGATGGCAAGCTTTCTAAATCTATATCTTTGTTTAGTATTGCATTTGACAACGCTTTGATATAAGATGTTTTTTGACGGCTTACGCCAAGGGTTCTAAATTCTTCATCTGATAAACCAAGCAGAATACTGGGTTCAAAGATTTTTATCTTTTCTCTTAATTTTAAAAAAGTGGCTTTGGCGGAATCTATCGAGACTTGCTGTTCCAATATTAATAACACTAAAGTCTCAAAACCTTGTGGCCTTTTTGGAATTGTTGGAAGTCCGTATTTTTCTATTATGAGTTTGAAAATGGTATCTTTTTCAGAAAGATATTCGATTGCTTGTTGCATAATCTGATTTTTTTAGCCCAGATGGGAACGGCATCCTTTTTATCTCGTTTTCCAAATGAGATAAAAAGATACAGTGTACAGCTGGATTAGCTTCAAATAAAAATAGTAGGATTAAATCTGAAACAAGTTCTCATTAAAAATAGAATCCGAACGATCCCTTTACAGAAAAACGATTGGTATCGGGAGTATTCAAATAACTGCCTCTCCATGCGAAATCAATACGCAAAAATTTGAAAATATTCCCAATGCCTGCTTGGTATTCCCAATAGACTTTGTCAGGTGCACTATACGTTAACCCCGAAGCATTAATCCCTCTATTCGCATCTGATATAGTTCCATAAACTCCTTTTACTCCAATAATTTCTCTCCAATTGAGTTTTCTCATAAAAGGGATTCTGGAAAAAAATCTCCCCTGAAAATTATGATTCCACTGCAACGTAGTATATTGATCCGATATAAACTCATAATAATTGAGGTTGCTAAAGGTACTTTCGTTCGAAAAGAAGGTTTGATTCCCCGGAATAACACTCATCAATCCCAAAGGAATTGTACCGAAGGTTTTCCCAACTTCAAGAATTATATTTGAGCGGCCTAAAGGCCCTATGATTATAGGTTGTTTATAATACAATTGAATTTTTTCGTATTTAAAATCACTATTCATCAATCCTTTAAATCCATGACTGTAATTCACAGAAACCTCACTGTAAGGACTGTCTACGAGATCTCTTTCTACGGCAAACCCAATGGTTTTTCTTTGCGGTGTAAAACCTACCCGAAAATTAAATTCCGATTGTTTTACATCGCTTTTAGTTATTGTCTTGGCTGCATCTGTGTAGTAATCTAACCTAAATGTCGGCGAAGCAGATTCTAAAGTTCGATAAGAAAATCCCGCTTGAAAAGTTAAGTTTTTAACCGGTTCAATTTCTAAACCGAATGTACTTAAATTGATATTAGTCAGCTTACCATTATTCCCCGAAGCAAAAATCGTTGACGAAGCATTACTTCGACCCAAGACATCGGTTGAAGCGGTTAAACTCGAGCCTATTTGTTCCACATCACGCCTATTCCCTCCAGATAAAATAAGTCGATTTTTCTTATCGACCATCCACTTTCCTGAAAATCCGTACTTAAATTTATCATCCTTAAATCCATACGCAGTATAGCCTTGCAATCTCCATGTATCCGCTGTGCCAAAATAAGTTCTTGCTCCGGTCCGCAGTCGAAGACCTTCTACTTCATTGTATCCAAATGTCGAAAAAATAGGACCATAATCGATATGACCAAATTGGACATAACCACTGGCAAGCACCATTACTGAACTTGATATTTGTTTGAATTTTTTAACGCTCTTCAAAGTATCAAGCATTTTATAAACGCCTAACTCATCTTTGCTCAAATTTTCGAAACGGTTTTCTTGCCAAAATTCATCTGATTTATCGTAAACCGCTTTATCCATATAATTAACCTCATCCTTATAAAATGAAAGTGGTTTCTCTTTATTGAATTCATGGTTTCTATAGAAAGAGGTCCTCTTTCCGTACAATCCTTTTGATTTTTCTTTTTTGTTTAAAGCAAAATCAGACATCATGTAATCGCGGGTCAATAAAAAAACCGAATCATTTACAACATCAAATTCCTGCTCTAAATAAATATCTTTTACCCAGTTAATATTAGCGCTTTTTGTAACCGCCATGTTGATTTTTTTAATAGCAAATGTGGAATCATTTACATAAAAATCACCTTTGAAAGTAAGTTCATTTTTACGTCGAGGATAAAACACTATATGATAACACCATTTTTTATCAACAAACGAACTGTCTCTTAACACATAATTATAAACATCAATTCCGGTAGTAGACAATGGACTGGTAAAGCTTTTGTCAAAAAAAGTAAGGTGGTTTTCATAGATATTATAATCCGAATACAAATCTTTGACAAAAGTCAAAATTTGCTGATTGCCTTCAAAACCAGAAGTTTTACTAGCTTTCATTTTCTCTTTTACCTTTTTCAATTTAGTATCTCCATACACATCATACAAAGATTCATTGATGAAAATAGGCAAATAAGTTTTCCCGGTAATTCTGGAAGTATCTACTTGATCAAAAATAAATTCCATGCCTTTGAAAAGCTTACTTTTCATAAAAGCACTGTCAATAGTATTCATATCAAACTCAACCTTCTCATATTTTTCCATTTGGTATTGAGCAAATAAATTCAATCCATTTTTACGCTTGTGCTCCCAAATTTTTCTAAGGATATCAAGTGCCGGATTATTTTTCTTAGAAGTTTTTCCTGAAAAAATCACTACTTCTTTGAGACTTTCAGCTTCATTCAACTGAATTTTAAAATTATAATTTACCGGTTTATCCAAAGTAATCTCTTTTTCTGAAAATCCTACTGAAGACACTACAATTGTGGCATATGTTTTTTGGGATTCAATGTAAAAACGACCATCTTCATTAGTGACAATTCCTTCATTTGAATCTTTGAAAACGACATTCGCAAAAGGAATAGGCTGACCTGATTTGTCGATAACAATGCCACTCACTTTTGTTTGAGCAAAAATGTTATTCGCAAATGCGAATAAAAAAAGCAGACTGAATAATAAAATTTTTTTCATAGTTGTAAAAAAAAACTTCATCAAATATACAATTGATGAAGTTTCAAATATAGGTATTTAGGAATCTAGATTATCTGAAATTAAGTCCATTGACTGTTAAAATTCATTTAAAAATCAAATTCTTAAAAAATTTATTTTTTATACAATACTTTTTTTACCGCTTTTATAACATCACCAGAATTAGGCAGCCATTCTTTCAGTAAAACTGGAGAATAAGGTGCTGGCGTATCCGCCGTGGTGATTCGTTGAATAGGCGCATCCAGAAAATCAAAAGCACGTTCTTGAACTAAATAAGTAATCTCAGAAGAAACACTTGCAAATGGCCAAGCTTCCTCAAGAATTACCAATCTATTTGTTTTTCTTACTGAAGTCAAAATTGTTTCGAAATCCAAAGGACGAACCGTTCTTAAATCGATAATTTCACATGAAATCCCTTCTTTTGCCAATTCATCAGCAGCGATGAACGCTTCTTTAATAATTTTTCCAAAGGATACAATCGTAACATCAGTCCCAACACGTTTTACATCCGCAACACCAATTGGGATTGTATATTCACCATCCGGCACTTCCCCTTTATCACCATACATTTGTTCTGATTCCATAAAAATAACAGGATCATTATCACGAATAGCTGATTTCAAAAGTCCTTTTGCATCATAAACATTAGAAGGAACCACAACTTTAAGTCCCGGAGTATTTGCAAACCAGTTTTCTAAAGCTTGTGAGTGTGTTGCTCCTAATTGCCCTGCCGAAGCAGTTGGACCACGAAAAACGATAGGCACGTTAAATTGTCCACCTGTCATCTGACGCATTTTAGCAGCGTTATTTATAATTTGATCAATTCCCACTAAACAGAAATTGAAGGTCATATATTCTACAATTGGTCTACACCCATTCATTGCTGATCCTACCGCAATACCTGTGAATCCAAGTTCTGCGATTGGAGTATCAATAACTCTTTTTTCGCCAAATTCAGCAAGCATTCCTTTAGACGCTTTGTAAGCTCCATTATATTCAGCAACTTCTTCACCCATTAAGTATATGGACTCATCGCGACGCATTTCTTCACTCATCGCTTCGCAAATGGCCTCTCTAAATTGTATCGTTCTCATAGTTGTATCGTGTATGTGTGTAATTTTTAGAAAAGCAAAAATAAATATTTAAAACCACTTAAATGCATAAATTACTTTAAAATAATCAGGAGCTATTTCCGGCTAACCGCTATATCTTCTTGCAGTCTAGTTCTAAAAAACCAGACTGCAAGAAGGATGCCGCTTTTATCCGGGCTACGAAATCGATGTAATTACGAACTTTTTTTTCTTCATAAAATTTTCCACGTTTTAAAACAGAAAAGGAATGCTTTGATTTCTGATTTATTTATTTTCAAAAGAGCCATTATTATCCTGAATTCTAAAAAAAAACAACTACGCTAATTTTCAACAAAAGCTATCTTTCCTAGCGAAACAACCAAATCTGCCTAAATAATTTCCGAAATCGTAATAGTTATGAAAAAAATATTATGCATGCATAGTATTTATTCGAATTAAAATTTTAAATTTGTAAAAGAAATTAAGAATAATTAAATATATACTTATGAAAATATTAGTTTGCATCAGTCACGTTCCTGATACTACTTCAAAAATTAACTTTATCAATGGCGACTCAGAATTTGATACTAATGGAGTACAATTTGTGATTAACCCAAATGATGAATTTGGTTTAACACGAGCGATCTGGTTCCAAGAACAACAAGGAGCAACGGTTACAGTTGTCAATGTTGGAGGTCCGGAAACAGAACCAACTTTAAGAAAAGCATTAGCAATAGGCGCAAACGAAGCAATTCGTGTAAACGCAAATCCTACTGACGGATTTTATGTTGCCAAACAACTTGCTGAAGTAATCAAAAATGGAGGATACGATGTTATTATCGCTGGAAAAGAATCTTTGGATTATAATGGTGGAATGGTTCCTGGAATGATTGCTGGTATTTTAGGCTATAATTTCTTGAATTCTTGCACATCGCTAACGGTTGATGGTACTAATGTAAAAGCAGTTCGTGAAATTGATGGCGGAAAAGAAACTGTTGCTACTACTTTACCTTTAATTATTGGTGGACAAAAAGGATTAGTTGAAGAGAAAGATTTGCGTATTCCTAACATGAGAGGAATTATGACTGCTCGAACTAAAGCATTGACTATTCTTGAGCCTGTTGATGCTCCAACATCAACTAAAGCAATGAAATTTGAAAAACCAGCTCCAAGATCGGCGGTGAAATTAATTTCTGCGGACAATTTAGACGAATTAATCAATTTATTACACAACGAAGCGAAAGTAATCTAACTGTCATAAAGTAGAATGTCGAAAGTCAAAAGGACAGAAATTTCCCCTTATGACTTTAAACTTTAAAACTTTAGGACTAAAACAAAAAATTATGTCAATATTAATATATGCAGAATACGCTGAAGGAAAATTCAAAAAAGTAGCTTTCGAATTGGCTTCTTATGCTAAAAAAGTAGCAGAATCATTAGGAACAACTGTAACGGCAGTGACTGTAAATGCAGGAGATGTTTCGGAATTATCAAAATACGGAGTAGACAAAGTATTAAAAGTAAATAACGATAAATTATCAGGTTTTACTGCAAAAGCGTATGCTGATGTAATCAAACAAGCCGCTCAAAAAGAAAATATCAAATTAATTTTACTTTCCTCAACTACGGACAGTATTTACCTTTCCTCACTTGTTGCAGTAGCTTTAGAAGCTGGTTATGCTTCAAATGTTGTTGGTTTACCAGTTTCAACCTCTCCTTTTCAAGTAAAAAGAAATGCTTTTTCAAACAAAGCTTTTAATATTACTGAAATCGACACTGACGTAAAAGTTCTAGGACTTGCCAAAAACTCGTACGGAATTGTTGAAACTGCATCTACATTAACCGAAGAAGATTTCAACCCAACTATTGGAGACAATGATTTTGGTGTAAAAGTTGAATCAGTAGAGAAAGTTTCGGGAAAAGTATCCATCGCTGATGCTGACATAGTTGTATCTGCTGGTCGCGGATTAAAAGGACCTGAAAACTGGGCTATGATTGAAGAATTAGCTTCTGTACTTGGTGCTGCCACTGCTTGTTCAAAACCAGTTTCGGATTTAGGCTGGAGACCTCATGGAGAACACGTAGGACAAACTGGAAAACCGGTTGCCACAAATTTATATATTGCCATTGGAATATCTGGTGCAATTCAACACATTGCCGGAATCAACTCTTCTAAAGTAAAAGTAGTAATCAACAGTGACCCGGAAGCTCCTTTCTTCAAAGTTGCCGATTATGGAATAGTTGGCGATGCATTTGAAATTGTACCAAAATTAATTGAGAAATTCAAAGCATTCAAAGCACATAACTAGTCTCTTTAATAAATCATTTAAATTGCTATCTAAAAAATAAGATATTTGTATCTTTGCTTTTAGATAGCATTTTTTTTGCACCCTATTTATTATTAAAAAAGTACACGGTACTTTCCCATTACAAGAATTATGAGCTTAGTTAAATTATCCATAAAAGGAATTTCATATAGTCAAACTCAAAACGGAGCGTACGCTTTAATTTTGAATGAAGTTGATGGCGAAAGAAAATTACCGATTGTCATAGGTGCTTTTGAAGCACAATCTATTGCTATTGCTTTAGAAAAAGAAATAAAACCACCACGTCCTTTGACGCATGATTTATTCAAAAATTTTGCTGAACGTTTTGATATCACTGTAAAACAAGTCATAATCCATAAGCTAGTAGATGGTGTTTTTTATTCTAGTATCATTTGCGAAAGAGATAAAATTGAGGAGATCATAGATGCTCGTACTTCTGATGCCATTGCATTGGCACTGCGATTCAATGCTCCTATTTTCACGTACAAGAACATTCTGGACAAAGCTGGTATTTATTTAAAAGCAAACCCTTCTGACACTAATAAAGATTCCCAAGAAATAGATGATGTACTTTCTAATCCGGACACTTTTGGAAGAGAGGAAGAAAGCAATCAATCCGGCAATACCTATTCCAAGCATAGTTTACAGGAATTGAATGAATTACTCGACCAAGCGGTAACGCACGAAGATTACGAAAAAGCAGCAAAAATCAGAGATGAAATCTCAAAAAGAGAATCGTAGTTCATTTAATTAATTACTATCCGTTGATTAAACCATAATCGATTATCCCCCAGTAAAATGAAGCAATATTTAGATTTAGTGCAACACGTTATGGAAAACGGTTGTCAAAAAGGAGATCGAACAGGAACAGGAACAAAAAGTGTTTTTGGTTACCAAATGCGATTTGATTTAAGTGAAGGTTTCCCGATGGTTACTACAAAAAAACTACATCTTAAATCTATTATCTTCGAATTGCTTTGGTTCTTAAAAGGAGATACAAATATTAAGTACCTGCAAGAAAACGGAGTGAAAATATGGGATGCATGGGCTGATGCTAATGGGGATTTAGGGCCAGTTTACGGACATCAATGGCGCAACTGGAACAGTGAAGAAATAGATCAAATCACGGAACTAATTACAGAACTTAAGACCAATCCGAATAGCAGAAGAATGCTTGTTTCGGCCTGGAATCCTTCCGTACTTCCTGACACAACAAAATCATTTGACGAAAATGTAGCCAACAATAAAGCAGCTTTGCCTCCATGTCATGCTTTCTTTCAGTTTTATGTTTCTGATGGAAAATTATCCTGCCAATTATACCAACGAAGTGCCGATATTTTCTTGGGAGTTCCCTTTAATATTGCTTCCTATGCATTGCTGACTATGATGATTGCACAAGTTTGTGATCTGGAACTTGGAGAATTTATTCACACTTTTGGTGACGCACATATTTACAACAATCATTTTGAACAACTCGAATTACAATTGTCACGAGAGCCAAAATCATTACCGAAAATGATTTTGAATCCAGAAATAAAAAATATTTTCGAATTTGATTTTGAAGATTTTACTCTTGAAGGCTATGAGCCTCATCCAATTATAAAAGGAAGCGTTGCTGTTTAAATCAGACTGAATCCTTCTCCTTCAATTAAAAATAAAAAAATCCGCTTCATGGCGGATTTTCACATTTGATTAGATAGATAAAACACTATTTTCTGCCCCAGCAAAATCATTCCATTTGAAAGAATCTGCATCTGGTTCATTTATGAATTGACCATCTATAACATATTTAAACTCATAAGATGCATCTTTATTCAAGTCGAAAGTAGCTTTGAAAGTTCCGTTTTTTAATTTACTTAAAGCTCCTTCTGCTAAATTCCAACTATTAAAATCACCAACTACTGATGCTGATGCTGCTTGCTTTGCTTCTACCGAAAATGTAACTTTACATACCGGTTTTGTTTTTACAAATTGTTTCTTTATCGACATAACTATTTCATTTTTAGATTTATGAGACAAAGAAAACGAATTCAGTTGGACTTTCAAAAAACCATCTTACGATTTAATGAAATGAGTTAAAGAATGTTAATTTTTAAATAATTTGCCAATTTATTTAATTTAAATTTTGATATCCAAAACAAGAAAACGTTTTCTTGCTAAATTATAGACAACCAAAATATTACCTTTCCAAAATAAATTTTATCTTTATAAAATAAAAACGAATTATGGAAAAAGAACTACACGAACAATATGAATATGCTCGAAAAAGAATAAAACAAAAAAAAGGGCTTTATTTTCATTCTGTTTTATTCCTTTTAGGAAGTTTGTTTTTGTTTATTGCCCATAAATTTCTTAACATTGGTATAGAAACAAATTGGTGTATTTGGGTAATCACAGTATGGTTTTTCCTTTTTATTCTGCATTTTATAAAAGTATACATAACCGATCGTTTTATGAATAAAGATTGGGAAAGAGAACAAATAGACAGACTGGTTGCCTTACAGCAAAAAAAAATCACCCAGTTAGAATCGCAGATAAATGAAGAATCCGCTACATAAAATTTTAAAAAAATGATAGTAATGATTGCGGCTGTAGCCGAAAATAATGCACTTGGAAAAAATAATGAATTAGTTTGGCATCTTCCAAATGATTTTAAAAGATTTAAAACACTAACGTCTGGACACTATATAATAATGGGAAGAAAAACATTCGAAAGTTTTCCAAAACCTTTACCTAATAGAACCCATGTAGTTATATCCAGACAGAAAGATTACAAGCCAGAAGGTTGTGTGGTCGTTGACAGTATGGAAAAAGCAATAAAAATATGTCCTGAAAACGAAACCTCTTATATTATAGGCGGAGGAGAAATCTATTATTTGGGATTACCTTTTACGGATAAAATTGAAATTACACGAGTGCATGAATCTTTTGATGCAGATGCGTTTTTTCCGGAGATAAATCTTGAAGAATGGAAAAAGACAACTTCAGAATTCAATAAGAAAGATGAAAAGCATCTTTACGATTACAGTTACGACACTTATATAAGAAAATAAAAAACATCCCATTACGGGATGTTTTTTTTTACAATGATAAGAGAAATGACCTAATCTTGAAACAGTATTTGATAACATAAAATAAAAATTACAAATATTAAAAATACTCCAGAAATGAAGATTATAACATTTGATGTTTTTTGAGAATACATCTCAAAAAAGCCTTTAACACCAAATACCACGAAGGTACTAAAGACAAAGAAAACTAAAATTTCCAAAAACAAATTTAATCCTAAGAACGTATTTTGCGCTTTAAACATAGTACCATTTTGTAAAATCGTACTTTCAACACAGCTTACAAGAACAAATGAGATTGTTAGCGCAAGAAAAAACCACTTTGTTTGGGTCATTAAATCTCTCTTAATCATTGATTCAAGCATTTAAAACTAGAAAGTAAAATTCAACATTAAAAACCATCCTTGCAATACCCACTTTTAGTGATATTTCATTTTTTTTTAAATAATTATGAGACTCTTTTTCTAACCATTTTGAACAAAATCGAATTCAATTTTAGAAACCCATTTTTAGTTCGTTTCGTTTGTATTACATTTGTATAAATAAAAATAAAATGTCAAAAAACATTACACCATATAAAAATTCGACCCTAGGAAAAAAAGAGCAAGTTGCACAAATGTTTGATACCATATCCGGAAATTATGATAACCTTAATCGCGTCATTTCTTTTGGAATCGACATAAAGTGGCGTAAAAAAGTTTTACAAATAGTTGCCAAATCTAATCCTAAAACAATTTTGGATATTGCGACCGGAACCGGAGATCTGGCAATTTTAATGGCGCAGACAAATGCTGACACGATTATTGGCTTAGATATTTCCGGTGGAATGCTGGAAGTAGGTAAAAAAAAGATTGCCGCTAAAAATCTTTCTGGAACTATCGAAATGATTTTGGGGGATTCAGAAAACATGCCTTTTGAAGACAATTATTTTGATGCCATTACAGTTGCTTTTGGTGTAAGAAATTTTGAAACTTTAGAAAAAGGATTAGCTGAAATACTGAGAGTTTTAAAACCAAATGGTGTATTTGTAATTTTAGAAACTTCTGTACCAGAAAAAACACCTTACAAACAAGGGTATAATTTTTACAGCAAAAACATACTTCCTCTGATAGGTAAATTATTTTCAAAAGACAATGTGGCTTATGGCTATTTATCAGAATCCTCAGCTGCATTTCCTTACGGAGAAGTATTAAACAATATTTTGAGAAAAACTGGGTTTATAGATGTGATAGCAATGCCACAAACATTTGGCGTGGCTACCATTTACTCCGCTTCAAAAAAATAATACTGAAGATCATTTAGAATAAACATGAAAAAGATAGTTTGCTTAATTTTGTTTGCTTTAACACTAAGTGCATCAGCACAGTTTACTAAAAATATGTTCAGTAAGGACCCAATTACTAATTTGGAAAATTTTCAGAATAGTAAAGTCTATTATGGATTTTATATGGGTTTCAATTCTTATGATTTCAAAATAGATTATAAAAACGCTGGCCCCGATATTCAAATAAAAACATCCACAGGTTTTAATGTGGGGATTGTTGGAGATCTAAAACTTCATGAATATATCAACTTGCGGTTTGAGCCAGGATTATACTACACAACAAGAGAATTAATGTATCCAAATTTTGCGACTGAATCTGATGCTTTAAGACAGGTAAACAGCACTTACATTCACTTGCCTTTGTTGTTAAAATTCTCTTCTTTAAGAACAGGGAATATTCGCCCTTATATATTAGGAGGACTTTCCGCTACTTTAAATTTGTCTGGCAATTCTAAATCTATAGATGATAATTTACAGCAGCGTTTCCGCGTAAAACCTTGGACGACAAATTACGAGATGGGTTTTGGAATTGATTTATTCTGCCCTTATTTTATATTTTCTCCTTCTATCCGCGGTGTTTTTGGACTTAAAGATGAATTGATTCGAGATAACGACCCTAACAGCCCATGGACCAGTAATATTGAATCCATAAAAACCAGAGCTGTTTTTATCAACTTTACTTTTCACTAAATAGAGTTACAAAGTTCAGTCAGAGTGTTCAGTTCCCTAGGTAAAATGCTCTCGAAGCTTCGTAATGAAAACAAATACTATTCCCTGCGAAATTCACTCAAAACAATAGCGGTAGCAGTGGCTACATTTAAACTTTCTGTTTTTTGGATGTTTCCAAAACGAGGAATCGTTAATCTGTTTTGAATTAATTTCTCCAATTCTGCTGAAATTCCGTTGGCTTCATTTCCCATGACAATAATTCCTTCCTGTGGCAAAACAGATTTATAAATATTTTTCCCATCCATAAATGTTCCAAAAATTGGTAATTTAGTTTCCTTTATAAAAACATTTAAATCTACATAATTCACATTTACTCTGGCGATGGAGCCCATTGTGGCCTGCACCACTTTTGGATTATAAATATCAACCGTTTCTTTAGAGCACAACAACTGATTGATCCCATACCAGTCACACAATCGCAATATCGTTCCTAAATTTCCCGGATCCCGAACGGAATCAAGGGCGACAATCAATCCAGATTCAATCCTGTTTTTCTCAACCGGTATCTTAAAAACTGCCAAACAGGTGTTTGGAGTTGACAATGCACTTATTTTTTTTAAATCATTATCCTCAATACGTGTTTTTTTTTCTTTCGAAACTTCTTCAAAATCGTCTTGAGTCGAATACAAATGCTCCAGCTCAAAATTGGACTGCAATAATTCTTGAATTACTTTTACACCTTCGGCAAAAAATAATTTATTAATGTTTCGATATTTTTTTTGCTGTAAACTCGTTATAAGTTTTATTTGGTTTTTACTAACCATAAAATAATGTACTTTTGAATTAAATATTTATAACAATTGAAGAAGATTTCCACAAAAATAACAGCATTTATTCTAATAGCAATATTTATTTGCGCATGTAATGCTGTAAAAAGAGTTCCTGAGGGAAAATTACTCCTTACAAAAAACGAAATTAAGGTAAATGATAAGTCCACAAAGGAAGAAATTGTTTTTAATCAATTGTACCAAAAACCAAATACTACATTTCTAGGTTATCGTCTACGATTAAATTTATATAACTTAGCCAACCTAAATCCAGACTCTACTTATCAGGCTAAATTTACCAACAATCCAGGAAAATATGAAAGAAAATCCAAATGGCTGTCGGCAAAACAAGTAGATAGACTTGGTCAGTCTTTTTGGTACCATGGAATTCATGATTTTTTAAAAAAAACAGGAGAACCACCCGTAATTATTGAGAAATCTAAAATTGATAAATCGATTATACGATTAAAATATTATTATTTTAATACTGGTTATTTCAATGTAAAAGCGAATTATACTGTAGACACTTTAAGTATTAAAAAAGCCAAAACAAAATACACTATAATAACAGGTGAACCTTATTCTTTGGACACTATAAAAACAACTATTTTAACTCCTGTTTTAGACTCTTTGTACGAATCGATTAGACAGAATAGTTTAATAAAATCCGGCAATCAATACAAAACACTAGATTTTGAGAATGAAAAAAACCGCATCACGACTCATTTTAGAAATAACGGAGTATATTTCTTCCAACCTAACTATGTGACTTTTGATATCGATACAATCAAAAAAGTGAACAAGGCGAATATAAATCTTACCATAAATAATTATTCTTATCAAGAACAGGATTCAAGTAGAACGGAACCTTTTAAAATTTATAAAATAAGTGATGTGAATATTTATACCGATTATTCTCCCACAAAGAAATTAAACATAACCGACAGCACTACTTATAAAAATTTTAATTTATACAGCCAAAACAAATTAAAATACAAACCACGTGCAATCACTAATGCAATCTTTATCACTAAAGGAAGTTTATTTGCAGATAACAAAACGGTTTTAACCACACGTTACCTGAATAACCTCAAAATTTTTAATTACCCAACGATTCAATATGAAGTTGATTCAAGAGACACTACTGCACAATCTTTAATCGCCAAAATCTATTTATCTCCTCGAAAAAAATACAGTTTTGGTACTAATTTAGACTTAACACATTCTAACATACAAGACGTAGGTATTGGATTAAGTGTTTCAGAAACAATCAGAAATGTTTTTAATGGAGCAGAAACTTTAGAAATCGGTGCCAGAGGAAATATTGGTTCCTCAAAAGATTTAGCGAACCCAAAGAATAATTTCTTTAATGTTTCAGAATATGGACTTGATTTAAAACTGAATATTCCAAGAATTTTCATGCCTTTTAGCACCGAAAAAATTATTCCTAAAAGCATGATTCCTTCAACATCAGCCAATGCAGGTTTTGCAAAACAAAAAAACATTGGTTTGGATAAGGAAAATTTTACGGGCGCATTATCGTATAATTGGACACCTATAAAAAATAATTCAGCTCGTTTTGATTTATTCAACGTCCAATTTGTAAGAAATCTAAATCCACAAAATTACTTCAAGGTTTATGGATCTTCGTATAAAGCGTTAAACGAAATTGGAAAAACATACAGTAACAACAATACTTATTTCGACACTGATGGAAATTTAAAAATTGAAGACGGAACCAGTAGTTTCACCAATGATGTCTTAACTGGAAGCGGCAGTTTTACAAAACCAATAGGAAATACAGATTTTGAAAGCGTAAAAAGCATCGAAGAACGAAGAGTGCGACTTACAGAAAATGATTTCATTCTTGCCACTAGTTTTACATTTATAAAAACAACAAAAAAGGATTTATTGGATAATAATTTTCATCTTTTTAGAACCAAAATTGAATCCGCAGGATCCCTTTTATCATTAGTTGCTAAAGGATTGAATAGCCCAGTAAATCTAAAGGGCAATCACGAAATATTCAATTTAGAATATTCAGAATACATAAAAACAGAATTCGATTACATTAAACATTGGGATTTAACCAAAGAAAAAGTATTTGCAGTTCGAACATTTTTTGGTATTGCAATTCCTTTTGGAAATTCAGACAATGTTCCCTTTTCAAGAAGTTATTTTTCTGGAGGATCTAATGACAACAGAGCTTGGCAACCCTACGCCTTAGGACCGGGAAGCAGTGGCGCTACTGATGATTTCAACGAAGCAAATATGAAAATTGCAATAAGCGGCGAATTTAGATTCAAACTTTTAGGCAGTTTAAAAGGAGCTCTTTTTGCTGATGCAGGAAACATTTGGAATGTACTGGATAACGTTGTCGATGAAAAATCAACTTTTACAGGTTTTGGAGATTTAAAAGACATTGCTTTAGGCACAGGTTTTGGGGTAAGATATGACTTAAGTTTTTTTGTAATCCGGTTCGATTTAGGATTTAAGACCTATAATCCTGCGAATGAAAGCGGCAAAAAATGGTTTAAAGAATACAATTTTGGACACTCTGTTTTAAATTTTGGAATAAATTACCCATTCTAATTCTATTAATTCTTATTTTTGCAAACTAAAAACTAAAAAAATAATTAAAAAAATTACCATGGCACACAACATAAAACCAGGCGTAGCTACAGGAGATCAAGTACAAGAAATCTTCAATTACGCAAAAGAAAAAGGATTTGCATTACCAGCTGTAAATGTTACGGGATCAAATACTATCAATGGCGTTCTTGAAACTGCAGCAAAATTAAATGCTCCGGTTATTATTCAATTTTCTAATGGAGGAGCTCTATTTAATGCAGGAAAAGGACTTTCTAATGTTAATGAAAAAGCTGCAATCGCGGGTGGAATAGCCGGTGCATTACACATTCATACTTTGGCGGAAGCTTACGGAGCAACCGTAATACTTCATACAGACCATTGTGCGAAAAAATTATTACCTTGGATTGATGGCTTATTAGATGCTTCAGAAAAACATTTTGCTGAAACAGGAAAACCATTATTCTCTTCGCATATGATTGATTTATCTGAAGAGCCAATCGAAGAAAACATTGAAATTTGCAAAGGATACTTAGCGAGAATGAGCAAAATGGGAATGACATTGGAAATCGAACTTGGAATCACAGGTGGAGAAGAAGATGGTGTTGACAACTCTGACGTAGACAGCTCAAAATTATATACACAACCAGAAGAAGTTGCTTACGCATACGAAGAACTTTCAAAAGTAAGTCCAAGATTTACAATTGCTGCAGCTTTTGGAAACGTACACGGCGTTTACAAACCAGGAAACGTAAAACTGACTCCGAAAATCTTAAAAAATTCTCAAGATTTTGTTCAAAATAAATTCAAAACAGGACCAAATCCAGTAGACTTCGTTTTTCATGGTGGTTCAGGTTCTACTCTTGAAGAAATCAGAGAAGGTATTAGCTACGGTGTAATAAAAATGAATATCGATACTGATTTGCAATTTGCATTTACGGAAGGTATTCGTGATTATATGGTGAAAAATATTGATTATTTGAAAACTCAAATTGGTAACTCAGAAGGTGCTGATGTTCCAAACAAAAAATACTACGATCCAAGAAAATGGTTACGTGAAAGCGAAATCACTTTCAATACAAGACTTGAGCAAGCATTTGCTGACTTGAACAATGTGAATACATTATAAAAATAGTGATCAGTTTTCAGTTGTTAGTGTTCAGTTCTCAAATGCTGATAATTGAATACTAAAGCTGATTACAAAATCCGGAATACTTGATTACTGAACACTGAATACTAAAGAAATGGCTTGGTTTAAAAGAAAAGAAAAAGGAATTACGACTCCGACTGAAGACAAAATGGACATTCCAAAAGGTCTTTGGTACAAATCTCCGACTGGAAAAATTATTGATGCTGATGAATTGGCTCGCAACTTATTTGTAAGTCCGGAAGATGGTTTTCATGTTAGAATTGGAAGTTCAGCCTATTTTCAAATTTTATTTGACAACAATGAGTTTGTCGAATTAGATAAAAACATGACTTCTAAAGATCCTTTGCATTTTGTTGATACAAAAAAATATGCAGATCGATTGAAAGATGTAATGGAAAAAACCAACCTTAAGGATGCAGTGCGTACTGGAGTTGGAAAATCAAAAGGAAAAGAATTAGTTATTTGCTGTATGGATTTCGCCTTTATTGGTGGTTCAATGGGAGCTGTAGTAGGTGAGAAAATCGCAAGAGGAATTGATCATGCTATAAAAAACCAATTGCCATTTGTGATGATTTCAAAATCAGGTGGAGCAAGAATGATGGAAGCTGCATATTCATTGATGCAATTAGTTAAAACATCTGTGAAACTAGCGCAACTTGCCGAAGCTAAATTACCATATATTTCGTTGTGTACGGATCCAACTACAGGTGGAACAACTGCTTCTTATGCCATGTTAGGAGATATAAATATTTCTGAACCGGGTGCTTTAATCGGATTTGCCGGACCTAGAGTTGTGCGTGACACAACTGGCAAAGATTTACCGGAAGGCTTTCAGACTGCAGAGTTCCTTTTGGAACACGGTTTTTTAGACTTTATAACGCCAAGAAAAGAATTGAAAGACAAAATTAATTTGTATATCGATTTAATTCAAAATAACGAAATTAGATAAATTTAAATCCCGAGATAATCGGGATTTTTTTTGCTTAAAAAGCATAAAGAAAAACGGATCTCAATTATTTTGAGAGCCGTTTTTCTATGAAGTTTAGTATTTTCTTTATCCGATAACAAGTCCTACATCCCGGTTCTAATTGCCTCAACAGGATCCAATTTAGAAGCTGCAATAGCAGGAAGAATTCCAGAAATCAATCCAATTAGTGCGGCAAGGCCAGTTCCTAAAAGAACATTACCTATTCCTAAAACGAATTCAAAATCCACCACTTTTGTTAAAACTACTGAAATAATCCAAACCAACAAAAGTCCTATAATCCCACCAATTACGGAAAGTATAATGGCTTCGAATAAAAACTGAAACAGAATGAATCTATTTTTTGCCCCTAATGACTTCTGAATTCCTATTAAATTGGTACGCTCTTTCACGGAAACAAACATAATATTAGCAATCCCAAAACCTCCAACAAGTAGTGAAAATCCGCTGATAATCCATCCTACAACATTCATTTGGCCTAAAATATTATCAATAAAGTCCGTGAAACCTGAAAATACATTAATAAAAAAATTATCAATTTCTCCCGATTTTAACCCTCTGTAACTCCTTAATTTTTGAGATATTTCGCCTTTATAAGCTTCCATATCAATGCCTTTTTCAGGTTTTAAAATAATTACATTAGTTGATGTAGTATTACTGTCCCCATACAATTGACGTAAAAAATTAACAGGAATAAAAACAGTAGTGTCATTACTATCTCCAAATAAGCCGGCTCCTTCTTTTTTCAAAACACCTATTACCGTAAATCTTTTCCCGTACAAACGCACATTTTTACCGATAGGATCAAAATTCTCAAATAATTGTTTTGCAATTTCATCTCCTAAAACTATTACGGTAGCGCCAGAGTTAGCTTCTGATTCGTTATAAAATCTTCCTTTTTCAAACTCAAGCCCTTGAATGTCAATAAATTCGTGCGAAACCGGTACAACATTAACATCACTTACAGTTTTAGAATCATATTTTATAGATTCTCGTTTTGTGAATATTTGATATCCCATTTGCGCCGTATTTGTCATAGCGCCCTTCATATAGGTATATTCATCATACTCAACATTGGGGAACTGTTCTCTTTTCCATTGCGGAATATCAGATGGTCCGAAAGAAAATTTCATTAAATAAATAGTGTTCTTATCTAAGCTGCTTAAATCTTTTGTAATCTTTCTATCCAAAGAATCTACGGCTGCCAGTACCGCTATAATAGAAAAAATACCAATGGTAACCCCCAACAAAGAAAGTAAAGTCCTTAATTTGTTGTTTCGTAAAGCATTCATTGCAAAACTAAAACTCTCTTTTAATAACCGAAGATAGACTAACATAAAAACTTTTTTGCGTTAAGGTAAAATTCAACAAATTTTATTCAAAAAATTAATAAAACCCTACTACCAAGTTAGTATGATTATTTAAGATAATGTTACGAATCTTCAATGAAATTTATAATCAAAAAAAAACTATTTTTGCACTTTATAATTATAACTATACAATGAACACTACTAAAAAAATTCAATCTGCATTAATTTCCGTGTTTTCAAAAGAAGGTCTTGAGCCTATCGTAAGAAAACTGCATTCTCAAAATGTGATACTCTACTCTACAGGTGGAACAGAGGATTTTATAAAAAACTTGGATATTCCTGTAATACCAGTTGAAGACGTAACTTCTTACCCTTCTATTCTTGGTGGCAGAGTAAAAACATTACACCCAAAAGTTTTTGGAGGTATTTTAAATCGTCAAGACAACGAGAGTGATGTACAGCAGATGGACGAATTTAATATTCCTCAAATTGATTTAGTTATTGTTGATTTATATCCTTTTGAAAAAACAGTTGCATCAGGAGCCAGCGAAGCTGATATTATTGAGAAAATAGATATTGGTGGTATTTCGCTGATTCGTGCCGCTGCAAAAAATTTCAAAGACACTGTAATTATAGCTTCTGTTGATCAATATGGTTTACTTTTAGATTTGATTACTGATCAAGATGGAGCAACAAAACTTGAGGACAGAAAATTATTAGCTACAAAAGCATTTCATGTTTCATCTCATTATGACACTGCCATCTTCAATTATTTCAATACGGACGAAACTATTTACAAACAAAGTATTGCTAATGGACAAGTATTGAGATACGGAGAAAACCCACATCAAAAAGGATTTTTCTTTGGTGATTTTGATGCAATGTTTAAAAAAGTTCATGGAAAAGAATTGTCTTACAACAACTTATTAGATGTAGATGCTGCAGTAAATTTGATTAACGAATTCAAAAATGACGGACCTACGTTTGCCATATTAAAACATAATAATGCATGTGGACTTGCTACAAGAAGCACCATAAGCGAAGCATATGAGGTAGCATTGGCTTGCGATCCAACTTCAGCATTTGGAGGTGTTTTAATTTCTAACACAAAAATAGATATTAAAACGGCAACAGAAATAAATAAATTATTTTGTGAAGTAGTTATAGCCCCAGAATATGATACTGAGGCCATTGCAATCTTACAAGAAAAGAAAAATAGAATTATATTAGTTCAAAATGAGGTAGTTTTACCACAAAAGCAAGTTCGTTCTTGCCTTAACGGAATTTTAGTTCAAGAAAGAAACAATATTACAGACAATAAAGGAGACTTAAGAACCGTTACTGTTACAGCACCTTCAGAACAGGAAGTTCTAGATTTAATTTTTGCTTCTAAAATTTGTAAAAACACAAAATCAAATACGATTGTTTTTGCAAAAAACGGTACACTTATAGCTTCTGGCACTGGACAAACATCAAGAGTTGATGCCTTATTACAAGCCATAGAAAAAGCAAATAATTTCCATTTTGACTTACATGGAGCTGTCATGGCAAGTGACGCTTTCTTTCCTTTCCCCGACTGTGTGGCAATTGCAAAAGAAGCAGGTATTACTGCAGTGATTCAGCCTGGTGGATCAATAAAAGACGAATTAAGCATCAATTATTGTAATGAAAATAAACTTGCAATGGTATTTACTGGAACGCGTCATTTTAAACATTAATTTGTTTAACTTTGCCCGTCTCAAATTTATAACTTTTTAACCCCTAAAAAACTTATGGGATTTTTTGATTTCATGACCGAGGATATCGCAATAGATCTTGGTACCGCAAACACTTTAATCATACATAATGATAAAGTCGTAATTGACAGCCCTTCAATAGTAGCTCGTGATAGAGTATCGGGCAAAATCATTGCTGTGGGTAAAGAAGCAAGTATGATGCAGGGTAAAACACATGAAAACATTAAGACGATTAGACCTTTAAAAGATGGTGTAATCGCTGATTTTGATGCTTCTGAAAAAATGATAAGCTTATTTATTAAAAGTATACCGGCATTGAAGAAACGAATGTTTACACCCGCATTAAGAATGGTTGTTTGTATTCCTTCCGGCATCACTGAAGTAGAAATGAGAGCGGTAAAAGAATCGTGTGAAAGAGTTAATGGTAAAGAAGTTTATTTGATACATGAACCTATGGCAGCAGCAATAGGTATTGGAATCGACATCATGCAACCAAAAGGAAACATGATCGTAGACATAGGTGGTGGAACCACTGAAATTGCAGTTATAGCATTAGGTGGTATAGTTTGTGACAAATCAGTAAAAATTGCTGGTGATGTATTTACAAATGATATCGTATATTATATGCGTACTCAACACAACCTTTTTGTTGGAGAGACTACCGCTGAAAAAATAAAAATCCAAATTGGTGCCGCTATCGAAGATTTAGAAACTCCTCCAGAAGACATGTCTGTTCAAGGTAGAGATTTATTAACGGGTAAACCAAAACAAGTTGAAGTTTCATACCGAGAAATTGCTAAAGCATTAGACAAATCAATTCAAAGGATTGAGGATGCCGTAATGGAAACTTTATCTCAAACACCTCCCGAATTAGCAGCAGATATCTACAATACCGGAATCTATCTCGCCGGCGGAGGATCAATGTTAAGGGGTCTTGATAAGAGAATTTCGCAAAAAACAGATTTACCGGTTTATATTGCTGAAGATCCATTGAGAGCCGTAGTTAGAGGAACAGGTATGGCACTAAAAAATATTACGAAATTTAAAAGTATCCTTATAAAATAACAAAATCCAATTTTCAAATTCCAATTTATAAATCTATATTTTGGAATTTGGGGTTTGATTTTTTAAAAATTTTAACTTAAAAAAATGCAGCAAATATTTAATTTTATTTTTAAAAACAGTAATCGTATACTGTTTTTGCTGCTTTTGGGTATTTCGTTAACGCTAACTATTCAATCTCATTCTTTTCACAGAAGTAAAATTATTAGTTCTGCTAACTTTTTGAGCGGAGGTGTTTATGAAAAAGTGAATAACATCAATGAGTACTTAAATTTAAAAACTCAAAATGATGCGCTTGCTGTTGAAAACGCAAAATTAAAAAGTCTTTTATTTAATAAAAAAGACACTACTGCAATAAAGAAATTAGACAGTTTAAAAGGAGTAAAACCATCGGATATAGTAGTTTCTAAAGTAATTCATAATTCTTATAATTCGCATGAAAACTATTTAACCTTAAATTCAGGTGAACTTGAGGGTGTAAAACCAGATATGGGAGTCATCAATGATTTAGGTATCATAGGTATTGTTGATAACACCTCTCCACGATATTCTACTGTGGTGAGTATTTTAAATATAAAATCACAAATAAACGCAAAAATTAAAAAATCAAATCATTTTGGTTCTTTGATCTGGGATGGAAAAAGCACTGGCTTCGTGCAATTAATAGATGTTCCCAGATTAGCTTCAATTAGAAAAGGAGACACTATTGTAACTGGTGGACAATCAGTTATTTTTCCCGAAAATATAGGAATAGGTACAATAGCTAATATATATACGGATAATAAAACCCATTATTACATCATAAATGTCAAACTCTTTAATGACATGACAAATTTAGGTCATGTGTATATCATAAAAAGTAAAGATCGCGAAGAGCTTATTAATTTAGAAAAAAAAGAGAAAAATGAATAGCACTTTGTTAGTCAATATTTTTCGATTCGTTCTGTTATTGGCAGTCCAAATAATTATTTTCAATAATATGAACTTTTTGGGTTATATCAGTCCATTTCCGTATTTACTTTTCATAATATTATATCCTGTAAATGGAAATAAATCTGGTTTATTGATAGCCAGTTTCTTACTTGGACTTATCATGGATATGTTTTCTAATTCTGGTGGCATACACACAACTGCGTGTTTAGTTCTAGCTTATTTTAGGCCCTTTATTTTTAAATTTTCTTTCGGTTTGAGTTATGAATATCAAACCGTTAAATTAAATGATGTTTTGACTCCAGAACGATTCTCTTTCATATTACTTTCTGTTGTGATTCATCATTTCACCTTGTTTATTTTAGAAGCTTTTCAGTTTAGCTTTATTTTAGACATTTTACTGAGAACACTATTAAGCACCGTGTTTACTTTACTAATTTGCATCACAATAATCTACCTTATTAAGCCAAACAAAAGATGAGAAAAGTATTGCTGCCTTCTTTAATCATTGTTGCAGCGCTATTGCTTGTGATACGAATATTTTATTTGCAATTTGTTGATGATTCCTTCAAACTAAAATCAGACAATAATGCCATCAAAATAAAATATGACTATCCAGAAAGAGGTTATATTTATGATCGAAATGGAAAATTATTAGTTGCCAATCAGGCATCTTATGACATCATGGTTATTCCAAGAGATGTTGAAAACATGGATACTTTAGAGTTTTGTCAACTACTTGATATTACAAAAGAAGATTTCCTGAAACGAATGGCGAAAGCCAAAATATATAGTCCAAGATTACCCTCCGTATTTTTGCCCCAATTAAATAAAAGTGAATTTGCCGCATTTCAAGAAAAAATTCGAAAATTCCAAGGTTTTTATTTTCAAAAACGTTCTTTAAGAGACTATGAAGTAGACTACGGAGCTAATGTTTTCGGATTCATAACACAAGTTAACGAGAAACTCGTTGCTAAAAACCCTTACTATAATAGTGGTGATTTAATAGGAAGACAAGGCGTTGAAGAAAGTTACGAAGATATTTTACGCGGAATAAAAGGAGTGAAATATTTTCAAAAAGACAAATACAACAGAGAAATTGGTTCGTATAAAGAAGGAAGATATGACACTATCGCTGTTCAGGGGGAAGACATAAATCTTACTATTGATTCCGAGCTTCAAAAGTACGGTGAACAATTAATGATAAATAAAAGAGGGGGAATCGTTGCTATAGAACCTAAAACAGGCGAAATATTGGCACTTGTTACCGCACCTTCCTACGACCCGTCAATATTAGTAGGGAGACAAAGATCAAAAAACTATACCGTTTTATACCATGACTCAATTGCAAAGCCACTTTACGACAGAGGACTATTAGCTGAATACCCTCCAGGTTCACCGTTTAAAATTCTAACCGGACTCGTTGCGCTTCAAGAAGGTGTTATAAATGAGCATACGACTTTTATGTGTCACCACGGCTTTAGTTATGCCAGAGGCCGATTTATGAAATGTCATGGTTTTGGACCGCATCAATTACATAACGGAATCTACAATTCTTGTAACACGTATTTCGCAAGCGCGTATATGCTAACCATAAATAAATATGCAAAACCAGCTTATGCAGTTGATGTATGGAGTAATCACATAAAAAGTTTTGGACTAGGGCAATTTATGGGATATGATTTACCAACTGGAAAAAAAGGAAATATTCCAGATTCAAAAACATACAAAAAAATCTATCCTAATGGTGGATGGCGCAGTACGACAATCGTATCAAATGCCATCGGACAAGGGGAAGTTTTAATGACACCTATACAACTTGCTAATATGATGGCAACAGTTGCTAATGAAGGTTATTATTACACACCTCACATCATCAAAAGAATTGAAGGTCATAAAATCGATAAAAAATTCACTACTAAACATGTTACCACGATAGATAAAAAGTATTATAAACCCATGATAAGCGGTTTATTTGATGTGTACAATCTAGGAACAGCAAGTTCCCTTCGAGTGGAAGGGATCGATATTTGTGGTAAAACCGGAACAGCAGAAAACTTTGCGAAAATAAATGGCAAAAGAGAACAACTAAAAGATCATTCCATTTTTGTCGCTTTTGCACCAAAAGACAATCCAAAAATAGCTATCGCCATTTTAGTTGAAAATGGTGGTTTTGGTGCAACAATAGCTGGGCCTATTGCCAGTTTAATGATTGAAAAATTCTTAAGAAAAAAAATCACAAGAACTGATTTAGAAACTCGCATTCTTAATACAAGTTTACAAGGACAATACGCTAAATTAGGAGGACTTTCAGATATTATAAAATTACAGTTAAGAGTTGAAGATTCAATTAAAAATAAAAAAACAGCAGTTCCAGTCCCAGTTATAAAAGTGGATACAACTCAACAGAATTAATACGATTATATACCTTCGATGAAAAACCAAAGTATAAAGAACAATCTTGATTGGACCTGCGTAATTATATACATTGCGCTTGTGATCATGGGGTGGTTAAACATTTACTCTTCCTCTTTATCATCTATGGAGGGCACTTCTGAAAAACAGCTCATATTTATTGTATTAACCATACCATTAATATTTATAATACTGTCTGTAGATGGCAAATTTTACGAAAAGTACGCGAGTATCATTTTCGGAATCTCTTTATTATCACTCGCTGGTTTGTTTGTTTTTGGTAAGACAATTGCAGGACAACGCTGTTGGTATGGTTTTGGAAGTTTTACACTTCAGCCTTCTGAATTTGCTAAAGCCGCTACCGCCTTAGCACTAGCCAAATATCTAAGTGATTCTCAAATTAATTTAAAAGAAGTCAACAGGCAGATTCAGGCATTAGCCATTGTCTTTTTACCAGTCATGCTTATATTGCCACAACCTGACCCCGGAAGTGCCTTAATATATAGCATATTCATTATCGTACTATATCGTGAAGGTCTTCCATCATGGTACGTTTGGACTGGCTTCATTACTATTTTATTGTTTGTTCTAACACTGGTACTGCAACCACAATATGTTATCCTAATTGCTTTATTAGTACTAATAATTGTCCATTTCAAATCGAGATTAGGGGATCGAAATCTACTATTAAGCAGCATACTTTTTGTTTTAATGTCAGGCTTTGTTCTATCTGTAAATTATGTTTTTGAACATGTATTTAAACAGCATCATCGCGATCGTTTTAATATTTTATTAGGTAAAAGTGTAGACTTAAAAGGGATTGGCTATAATACCAATCAGTCTGAAATTGCAATAGGATCTGGCGGATGGTTTGGAAAAGGTTTTTTAGAAGGAACACAAACTAAGGGAGGATTTGTACCAGAACAACATACCGATTATATTTTTACAACAGTAGGTGAAGAGTGGGGATTTGTAGGTTCACTTGTAGTCATTGGCCTTTTTGCTGGCTTATTTCTGCGAATAATATACCTTGCGGAAAGACAAAAAACCAAATTTAGCCGAGTCTATGGCTACTGTGTAGCTGGAATTCTATTCATTCATTTCTTTGTTAACATTGCAATGGTCGTAGGTATATTCCCAACGATAGGTGTCCCACTTCCTTTCTTTTCTTATGGAGGATCTGGGCTTTGGGGATTCACTATCTTATTATTTATCTTTATAAAAATGGACGCTAATAAAGTAAATGAATGGTAAACGAAATAAGTATCAGGAGCTAAATCCTGCTATTCATTTCAAGTTTTTAGTCTCATTATAGTTTTTATTTATTTTTTCAACAGCTTCCTTTGGTCGCTTTGAAAAAATAGAAAAACTAGTAACTGTGCCTTCAAAAGCTTTCCATTTCTATCAGGGCTAATTAAAACTCCTATTTTTATAACTACTATTTTTTACCAATTGATTTTTTAAATTTTCTTTTAATCTAAAAAAAAATCTACCGTCTGTGAGAACACCGGAAGCACTAGTCAAATAATCACATTAATTCCATCGTAATACCAATAACAAACCCTTTGCGATTTCTATTACGAAAAACTAAATTAAGAATCGTTATTGAAATAGGAACAAAATTTTATTTTTCATTTTTACTAGCAAAATTTAAACTAAACTATCTTTGTAATAACACCTTAACATTCCGTTAGAATTAAAATCTTCCATACTACTAAAAACGCCACAAAAAAAAATAGATTTTTTTGTGGCGTTTTAATTCCTTTATTCATTATTAAACTACCACCATATCAAATTATGACTTTGCCAGTTTATCCTTTTTTAGTTTAGATGGGATAGCCTTTTTTACAACACTTTTTGATTGCAAATCATCCAAAACATTTAATGCTTCTTCCACATAAATATCTTTTGCTAAAGCTTCATGCCATCTGTTTCTTTTCTCTTTCAAAACTGCGTCCTTATTAACCTCGTCAACTTCATATGGCAAGGAAGCAAACTTAAGCGTGTTTTTATAATCTGAAAGTGGCTTATACTTTTTAGCTTTTTCTTCAATTGCATTTTGCGCAATTTTAAATTTTTCAAGATTCAAACTATAGGTATTATCTGTACTTCTACTATCAATCCATTTTGCATTTTCTTCGATCAATTGAAATTGGGAGCTTTGTGCAATTCTTTTTTTACTATTAACAATAGCCTGATTAAAATTTGCATTTTTTTCCCAAACGGAATAAGCAGCCGGATCAATTTTGTCCCATGGCATAGCATTGTCTACGTCACGTTCACCCATTTTTAAATAAGCATATCTATCAGGCATAACAATATCACTGCTTACGCCTTCAAGTTGTGTTGAACCACCATTAATTCTGTAGAATTTTTGAGTTGTTGTCTTAATGGCACCTAAATCTCCAACGTCACTGTTGCGCACAAAAGTATTCAAATCATACACATTTTGCACCGTTCCTTTACCATACGTTTGTTTGCTGCCAATAATAATTCCTCTTTTATAATCTTGAATTGCAGCTGCCAAAATCTCAGACGCCGAAGCTGAAAAACTATTAACCATAATTACTAGTGGCCCGTCCCATTCAATTTTTTTGTCTCTGTCATATAAGACTTCTTTCTTCTTTCCTGCTGATTTAATTTGCACTATTGGACCTTGTTCAATAAATAATCCGGCAATATCAACAACTGTTGATAATGATCCACCTCCATCATCACGAACATCTAACACAATTCCGTTTACTCCGGCTGCTTTTAAACGTTCCACTTCTTTAGCAATATCTTTCCCGGCATCTCTTCCATCTTTATTTTCAAAATCAATATAAAACTTTGGCAAGTAAATAACGCCGTATTTTAATCCGTTTTTATTAACAACGCTAGATTTAGCAAAGGTCTCTTCAATTTCTACAACATCTCTAATAATAGAAATAACTTTAATAGTTCCGTCTACTTTTTTCACTGTAAGGCGTACTTCCGTCCCTTTAGGTCCTTTTATTTTCTTAACAACATCATCAAGACGCATCCCAACTACATCAACTGCCTCCTCATCTCCTTGAGCAACTTTCATTACTAAATCTCCCGCCTCTAATTGTTTACCTCTCCAAGCAGGCCCACCAGAAATAAGTTCAGAAATTTCAGTGAAATCATTTTTCTTTTGAAGACGTGCTCCGATTCCTTCTAATTTCCCGCTGATAGTTTGATCAAAATGCTCTTTTTCTTCAGGTGCAAAATAATTAGTATGAGGATCAAAACGAGCTGTGATAGAGTTAATATATACAGAGAACCAATCATTTCTATCTAAATCTTTAATAAATCCAAAATATTCATCAAGTGATTTTCCAGTACTTTCTCTGGTTTCTTTCTCTAACTGTTCAAAAGTTTTTGGCTTAGCATTATCTGATACCACAGTGCTTTTACCTTTTTTCAGATTAATATTATTGTCTTTTAACTTCTCTTCTTGTCCTGCAACATTTGCAGTATCCTTAGCCTCAACAATCCCATTCTTTTTATTTTCTTGAATTTTTAAACGATCTGTTATTGAGGAAAGAGTAGATAATTTTATTTGCTTACGCCATCTTACCGTAAGTTCCTTACTATCCTTTGCGTACGGTGCTTTCTCATAGTCTGTATTAAAACGCTCATCAACATTATAATCAAAAGGCTGACTCAAAATGTTTTTATAGATTTTTTTACTTTCCTCCATTCTTTGCATTAAACGATCGTAAGTAAGATTGAAAAAAGTCAAGTCTTTATTTAATAATTGATCATCTAATTGAGTTTCATATTTGGAAAACTCATCAATATCTGATTGCAAGAAAAATCGTTTAGAAGGGTCTAGCGCTTGTATGTAATCTTTATAAATTCCTTTAGAAAAAGTATCATCTATAGTTGCAGGATTGTAATGTCCTTTTTGAATTACAAAAGTCAATAGCTCTAAAAGCAATTTATCTTTATCGGGGTCAGTATCTTTTGTTGCATTAATTTTGAATGCAAATAGCGAGATCGAAAGACACGCAACAACAAGAAGTATTTTATAATTTCTTTTCATATAGTCAGTAATAGTATTCATCAATTTTTAGTCTAAATTACGGTAAAAACTATGCCAACGTTAACTAGCGCTGCATAATTTTTTGTTAAAGATATAAAATTTGTTTTTTTATTTTAAGTTTAAGAAATCAAGTTATTAAATTTTATATTCTTTGTTTACAAAATTCGGTTCTGTGTGACTACATTTGTTTTTTAAATATTTAATTAGAAATTCTTTCTTGAAAAAATAAAATGACAAAACACTCCAAACCTTTAATATTAGTTACAAATGACGATGGCATTTCTGCTCCGGGACTTAGAGCTTTAATAGCTGTTATGTCCGAAATAGGGGAAGTAATTGTTGTCGCGCCCGACGCACCACAAAGCGCCACCGGTCATGGAATTACCATAAACGACACGCTATATTTAAATAAAATTTCAAAAGACGGTGATCTGATCACTGAATATAGTTGCTCCGGCACTCCTGTAGATTGTGTCAAATTTGCAGTCAGTGAAATTCTGAAAAGAAAACCTGATTTGTGTGTATCGGGCGTTAATCACGGTTCTAATTCTTCTATAAATGTAATATATTCTGGGACTATGAGCGCCGCTGTTGAAGCTGGCATAGAAGGAATTCAAGCTATTGGATTTTCATTATTAGATTTTGATTGGAATGCAAATTTTGAAGACATAAAGCCATTTATCAAAAAAATAACATTGGAAGTTCTTGAAAACAAACTGCCCGAAGGAGTTGTTTTGAATGTAAATTTTCCAAAATTGAAAGAAAAAGATATCCAAGGAATCAAAATTTGTCGCCAAGCTAAAGCTATTTGGATGGAAAAATTCGACAAGCGTAAAACACCGCACGGCAGAGACTATTATTGGCTTACAGGTGAATTTGTAAACCAAGATCATGGCGAAGACACAGATGAATGGGCATTGAAAAACGGATATATATCAGTTGTTCCAGTGCAGTTTGATATGACAGCACATCACGCAACACAACAACTTAACACTTGGAATTGGAATGAATAAAATAGATTTGTTGACTGGATTTATAATTGGTCTTTTAGCGTCCCTGCTAGGATGCTTCATTTTCATCACTTTTTTTACTGATTACACCTTTTTAGGCGGCATACAACTTATGAAATTTGAAGGAAAACTAGGTAAAATAATTACCCTTGGATCCATTCTTGATTTGGTAGCATTTGCAATTTTACTCAAATTAAATAAAGAACTAATGGCACGCGGAGTCATTTTGGCAGTCCTATTTTTAGCGCTTCTTTCTTTGTTTGTTTAGAAAAAAAAATAATTGATACCTTTGTTTCATTAGATAGCATTCTAAAATAATTCTGATTTGAGATTCATTTCGACACGTAAAGGACTCCAAACACAACATAAAATATGAAATACTACATCATAGCTGGAGAGGCTTCAGGCGATTTACATGGTTCCAATTTGATGAAAGCACTTTACATAGAAGATCCCAATGCTGACATTCGGTTTTGGGGTGGCGATTTGATGCGAAATGTTGGCGGCACTTTAGTAAAACATTACCGAGAATTAGCTTTTATGGGCTTTGTTGAAGTCATTTTTAATTTAAAAACTATTTTGAATAATATCAAAATATGTAAAAAAGACATTACTGGCTTTCAGCCCGATGTAATTATTTTCATAGATTATCCTGGTTTCAATTTGCGTATTGCAAAATGGTCGAAAGAATGCGGTTTCAAAAATCATTACTATATTTCTCCGCAAATTTGGGCTTGGAAAGAAAATCGAATTACCGAAATCAAACGTGACATAGATAAAATGTATGTCATTTTACCTTTCGAAAAAAGTTTTTACGAAGACAAGCATCATTTTCCTGTTGAGTTTGTAGGCCATCCATTGATTGACGCGATTCACAACCAAAAGCCAATTGATGCATCTGTTTTTAGAAAGGAAAATAAATTAAACGAAAAACCTATCATTGCTATTTTACCAGGTAGCCGACAACAGGAAATCACAAAAATGTTATCTGTGATGCTTAGCGTAGTCAATGATTTTCCGGATTATCAATTTGTGATTGCTGGCGCTCCAAGTCACGAATATTCATTTTATGAAAGTTTCATTTCAAATGAAAATATAAAATTTATATCGAACAAAACCTATGATTTGCTGCAAAATGCTACTGCCGCTCTAGTTACTTCAGGTACGGCGACATTAGAAACGGCACTTTTTAAAGTTCCTGAAGTTGTATGTTACAAGGGCAGCTGGGCTTCTTACCAAATTGCAAAACGAATAGTTACACTTAAATATATTTCTTTAGTCAATTTGATCATGGATAAAGAAGTGGTAACAGAATTAATTCAAGAAGACTGCTCAACGAAACGCATTCGAACGGAATTAAAAAAGATACTGGAATACAATTACCGAAGTACTATTTTGCAAGAATATGAGTTATTAGAAGAGAAACTTGGCGGAATTGGAGCAAGTACCAAAACAGCAAAATTGATTGTTGCTGATTTGCAGTAATTTTAGTTGTTTCTTAATTCTTTAAATTTACAAAAATCAAATCTTTTGAGACAGGCACTATATACTTTTTTACTACTACTCTTTTTTACTGCTTGTAAACCAACAGCTGCAATTATTACTTCCAAAAAAGAGAATCCCACCAAATCAGAAAAGAGAAAAACAAGTCATTTGATTGAACAATTAATCGATACCGCCACTGAAAATATCGGCATTAAATATAAAAACGCGGGTACAACAAAAGCTGGCTTTGATTGCTCGGGGCTAATGTATAATATCTTTAATTCCTATAACATAACTCTTCCCCACTCTTCTTATGAACAATCAAAATTAGGGATGATTTTAAATCGAAACCGAGAAGAAGCTAAAAAAGGAGATTTAATTTTTTTTAAAACCAATAGTAAATCTAAAATCAATCATGTAGGAATAGTTATTGAGGTTAATGATGACGAAATAAAATTTATACATGCTTCTACTTCAAAAGGAGTAATTATTTCCTCAACAAAAGAATCGTACTATCAAAGAACATTTGCTCAGCTAAATAGAATTTTGTAAAAAAGTACTAATCTACTTTCATAAATTAAAGTTTACAATTAATTTAAAAAAACGCAAGGTTATTTCTTACTAAAAATATTGTACTTTAGAAACATGAAAGTGCTGCAATTTCCTTTAGCGAGAATAACATTTGGTTTTGTTCTAGGCATAATTGCTGCCTTTTACTTAAACCCCACGGCAAGCATAGCCTTTATTTTGCTATTGATTTCTTTTATAGCTTTTGGGATTACTTATTTTTTATCAAGAAAAAATGCTATTCCTCCTTTATTTTTTGGCTTAGTCACTTGTTTTCTTTCTTTTTTTATTGGCACAACAACTTAAATCACACATAATGACTTTTTCCAAAAAAGTAATTATATACATTATAGCTCCATTTTTGAAAAACCACATTTGCTTTCCGTCACGCTGCGAGAGAAATTAAAAAGTTCGAATTCTAATGATCGATATATTGCCATTGTAAACCATATAGACCAATTAGAAAGTACGGGTAGAGTAATCCTTAATGTTCGAAAAGACAGTTTACAACATGTGTTTGAGATAGGCAATATTTTACAAATTAAAACTACTTTACAGAAAAATAGTCCTCCAAATAATCCCGACCAGTTTGATTACAGCAAATATCTTGAAAACAAACAAATCTTTGCACAATTATATGCTGACACTGACGAAATTCGCATCAACACTGAAATAGAAAAGAACATTTGGTACTATACCTCCAAATTAAGATCTACAATCATTCGTAATTTAGAGAAAAGCGACTTTCATAAAACAGAATTAAATGTTGCCATTGCTCTAATTCTGGGACAACAACAAGATATTTCTCCTGAAATTATTCGGGATTATCAATACGCGGGCGCCGTACATATATTGTCAGTTTCAGGATTACATATTGGGTTTATATTACTTTTTGTAACTTTTATTCTCAAACCTCTACCCAACACAAAACGAGGTTCTCTCTTCAAGTTGATAATTATCCTATCCTCATTGTTCCTCTTTGGCATAATTGCAGGACTGGCACCATCGGTAGTGCGTTCTGTCACCATGTTTTCGTTCGTCGCAATAGGAAATCATTTACGAAGAAGCGTAAACATTTATCACACGTTACTCGTTTCCATACTAATTATATTGCTTTTCGAACCCTCATTCTTATTTGATGTTGGATTTCAATTAAGTTATATTGCTCTGTTTTTTATCATTTGGTTGCAACCACTTTTAGCATCTGTATGGTTACCAAAAAATAAGATTACCAAATATATTTGGGATATTCTGACTGTTTCCTTTGCCGCTCAAATCGGCACCTTACCTTTAAGCATTTATTACTTCCATCAATTTCCGGGATTGTTCTTTGTCACTAATTTAGTCATTATCCCACTGCTCAGCATTATAATGGTTTTAGGCGTTGTGGTTATGGTTTTGGCCGCATTTGGCTATGTTCCTTTTGTATTTGCCAAACCTTTGGAATGGAGTATCTATTATTTGAATAAGATAATTAATTCAATCGCGTCTTTGGAACAATTCATAATTCATAATATCTCCTTTAATTATTCCCTTTTAATCACTAGTTACTTGTTGATTATTGCAGCAGTAATTTGGTTTAAGAAACCAAATTTTAGTAAATTTATTTTCCTACTGATTACCATTGTCATTTTACAAACATCATTTTTGCAAAATCGATATAACATTCAAAACCAGCAAGAATGGGTCGTATTCAATTTGAAAAAAAACACATTAATTACGGAGCGAAATGGCAATGATGTCAGTATGTACGCAAACGACAGTATTTTAAAAATCTCCAGAAAAAACAGCACTCTAAACTCTTATTTAGTCGGTAATTTTAGTATTTTGAAAACAAAAAAAAGACTTCAAAATATTGCCTTTTTCAAAGGGAATAAAATTATGATTATTGATAGTTTTGGTATTTATCCAAAAAATATAAAGCCTGACATTTTAATGCTTACCCAATCTCCAAAAATAAATCTCGAACGACTTTTTCAAACGGTATCTCCTAAAATAGTTGTCGCTGATGCATCCAACTACAAAACGATTCAGAAGCTTTGGAAAGCAACTTGTGCTAAACAAAAAATCCCTTTTCACGCAACTGGTAAAAAGGGATTCTATAAATTGAATTAAGTATTATTTCTTTTTCAGTATACCGTTTGCGACTTCAAGCCAAGCGGCTGGACCTCCAGCGACATATCCTGTAGTTCCTAACCCTTCAAAATTGACTTTTCCGTCTTTATTAGTTCCATTTGCAAAGCAAATTGTTGGAAAACCTTGTATCGAAAAAGCCTGTTGCAATTCATTATTTTGGGCTTTTATTTCAGGGTTTTGCGCTGTTCTTCTTGGATAATCTAACTCCACCAAAATTACATTTGCTTTTGCCCATTTTTCAAACTCTGGTGTTTTCAACACCTCTTTCTGCAACCGTATACACCAACCACACCAGTCGCTGCCTGTAAAAAACATTAATAAAGGTTTTTTCTCTTTATTTCCAATGGCAATTGCTTCCTTAACATTAGTGTGCCATTTTAGTTCTTGTGCCTGCATGACGAAACATCCAAAAACCAACATCGTAAGTAAAAGTATCTTTTTCATAAATTTTAATTTAAAATTTTAAAATCAAAAACAATGCCTAAAATTAGTAATTTATTTTACTTCTTGCATTAATTTTTTTACGAAAGGTGAAATAACAATTAAAAGAATCCCCGCGATTAAAGCATAAATAGCCAATTGCTTGTATCCATCGGCATAAACAATTAATTTTTCAAGATTAGTTGAATTTTCAGAAGCTCCGGCAATATTCGCCCCTAATAATCCAGCAAAATACTGTCCATATGCACTTGCAAGAAACCACATTCCCATCATTACGGCTTGCACTTTTTGAGGCGATAATTTTGTCATAGCGGACATTCCAATTGGCGATAAACACAACTCTCCAAAAGTGATAACAAACCAACCAAAAGTGAACAAATCCAGTGAGGTAACACCATTTGCGTTAGCAAAGAATTTTGTGTAATAAAAAACATAAAAACCACCTGCAAGAAACAAAAAGCCCAATCCAAATTTTACCACTGTATTCGGCTCAATTTTTCGTTTACTCATCCACAACCACACTAATCCAACAAGAGCAGCAAAAGCAATTACAAAGAATGAATTAGCCGAATTATTTACACCGTTAGGATCTAATGGCACACCTAAAACCGTTTTACTTAAATTACTCTCTGCAAAAAGACTTAATGAACCCCCGCTTTGTTCGAAAAATGCCCAAAAAACAATAGAAAACAAAACAAACACTAGTGCAGCAAGCAATTTTTTATTCTCGGAAGCAGAAAAATTTCTCATTTCAAAAAGTAAATACAATAAAGAACAAGGGCCAATTATGTACATAAATATATCAGTATAGCCCGAATTAGAAACTAATAAAATTATAACCGGAATAATGGCAAGTGAACCAAGGTAAGTACCGTATTCATAAACTTTCCTTCTAGAATTTTCCAGACTTAACAAAGGTGAAATTCCAATGTCTCCTAAGCTTTTTTGAGTTTGGACAAAAGTCAATAAACTTATGACCATAACAATTGCAGCAAAACCAAAAGCAACGTTCCATCTTAAATGTTCGGGGACAATAGCAGACAACATGGACCCATTAGCCACAGCAATACACAAATAACCGCCAATCAGAGCGCCAAGATTTACTCCCATATAGAAAAAAGAAAAACCGGCGTCTCTTCTATTATCATCGTCTTTATACAAACGTCCCACCATAGTAGAAATATTTGGTTTAAAAAAACCAGTCCCTATAATAGTAAAACTAATTCCGATAAAGAAAAATTGATGAGGATCTAATGCCAAAATAATACTTCCGGCAATCATTAAAATCCCTCCCCAAAATAATGATTTTCTAAAACCCAAAATTTTATCAGCAAACATCCCTCCAATAAAAGTAAAAGCATAAACAAAAGCTTGAGTAGCGCCATACTGCAAATTAGCATTTACAGCATTCATATTTAATTGGTTCACCATAAAAATAACCAACATTCCTCGCATACCGTAAAAACTGAAACGTTCCCACATTTCACTAAAAAATAAATACCACAATTGCTTTGGGTACTTGCCTTTGAAATTTTGTATTTCTTCTATTGTTACATTTTGAGCCATTTGCGAAGTATTTAAAAAAACAAACCTACAAGAATTCTTGTAGGTTTGAAAGATATTATTTTATTTTTTTAGTATTATCGAACACCATGCATCATTTTTTTCAAAACTGGTGTCAATGCAAATAATATTACTGCTGCAAGTCCTGTTAAGACCACAAAAACCATAAAAAATTCGAAAAGATTATGAATTTCAAATCCTGCAAAAATAGGATTTGATGCATCTATTTGATTGGTTGTTAGAATTTGTAATTGCTCCGCTGTTGGAGTAACTGTCTTATCTAAAATAGGTTGTAATTCAATCCCTAATTCTTTTGCTTTAATAAATTTATCTCCCGTTGCAGGAATAATTGAACCTAAAGTTCCTGCTAACGCGTATCCTGCTGCATTGGATAAAAAGAAAACCCCGAATAAAAGAGAAGAAAAACGTTTTGGAGATAATTTCCCTACCAATGACAATCCAATTGGCGACAAACATAATTCAGCAAAAGTCTGAATTAGGTACATTAAAATTAACCATTTGATACCTAAAAGTCCGCTGTTTCCTAAATCTTTCACATTGTAAGCCAGGATAAAATAACTCAAAGCGATTAACCCTAAACCGATAGCTTGTTTTACGGGCGAAATTGGTTCTTTTCCAGAAGCTCTCAATTTATCCCAAAGAATACTGAAAGGAAGTGCAAACGAGAATACGAAAAGACCGTTAAAAATTTGAACCATCGACGGTGGCATATTCCATCCAAAGAAATTTCTGTCGGTTTGGTTATCCGCGATAAAAGTCAATGAAGATCCCGCTTGTTCAAAAGCTGCCCAGAAGAAAATAATAAAAAAGGCAACGATATAAATTACGAAAATTCTGTCTCTTTCTATTTTAGTCAGCGAAGTATCTGATATAATTAATCCTGCCAAGGTCAAACCACTTGCATAGATAATTGGATAAATTACTGTTTTAATGAAATTTTCACCTCCCAATAAATATCTAAAAGCAAAAAACAAAGCAACAAATGCAATTACTGCCATTACTAAAGATTTTGCAGAGAACACCGCTTTTTGCGCTTCTCCTTCTTCAAAATCTGATGCTTCATTTTTAGATGGCAATCCTCCTAAAGGTTTTCCTTCTGGTGTTATCACGTATTTATTTTTCAAGAAATAAAACACTAACGTCCCTATTAACATAGCAATAGAAGCAGCAAGAAATCCCCATTTAAAAGCATGAATATCTCTAATTCCGTTTGCGTCCTTAATATCCCCTATTAATGGGCAAATTAATTGTCCTAGAAAAGCCCCTAAATTTATACCCATGTAGAAAATGGTAAAAGCAGTGTCCAGTTTACTTTTTTCTTGTTTTGGATACAAACTTCCCACCATGCTTGAAATATTTGGTTTAAAAAAACCGTTCCCAAAAATGATAATCCCTAAAGCCGACCACATTAATGTAGTGGCAAGACTTAAGTTTGTACCAAAAATACTAGCACTGGTGAACAATAATAACTGTCCAATAGCCATCATTAAACCTCCAAGTAAAATACAATTTCTATTTCCAAAAAAACGATCGGCAACGAATCCTCCTAACATTGGTGTCAAATAACAAAGTCCTAAGAAACCTCCATAAATAATAGAAGCATCTGCCTCTTTCATCATTAATGAATTGATAAGGAACAGCGTTAAAATTGCCCGCATTCCATAGAAGTTGAAGCGCTCCCACATTTCTGTTCCAAACAATACCCAAAGTCCTTTTGGATGTGCTGTTTTTACTTGAGTTTCTACCATATTGTCGTTTTTTTGTTTTTAAATTGGTTAGTATTTGATTTTGAATTATAAATTTTCTTTGATAAAATTAGTCATTTTAGTATACAGTTGGATTCTGGTTTTACCGCCATAAATTCCGTGGTTTTTATCAGGATAGATTTGAGAATCAAATTGTTTATTGGCCTGAATCATTGCTTCCATCATTTGCATAGAATTTTGAACATGCACATTATCGTCTCCTGAACCGTGTATCAATAAAAACTTTCCTTTAAGTTTTTCTACATGATTTATTGGAGAATTCTCATCATAACCACTAGCATTTTCTTGTGGTGTTTGCATGTATCTTTCTGTGTAAATACTGTCATAAAATCTCCAATTCGTTACCGGAGCAACCGCAATGGCCATTTTAAAAACATCATTCCCTTTCATTATACAATTAGAAGCCATAAATCCACCATAACTCCAGCCCCAAATTCCAATATTTGATTTGTCAACAAAGGCGTAATTTCCGATCACTTTGGCAGCATCAATTTGATCTTCTACTTCGAATTTACCTAACTGTTTTTGAGTACATTTTTTAAAATCAGCTCCTTTAAAACCAGTTCCGCGACCATCAACGCAGGCCACAATATAACCTTGTTGTGTTAACATCATAAACCAATACTCGTTAGAACTACCCCACTGATTTACTACTTGTTGTGATCCAGGTCCTGAATATTGAATCATAAATACGGGATATTTTTTGGTAGCATCAAAATCTTTTGGTTTCATGATCCAAGCATTTAACTCATTTCCTTTTTCTGTTTTCAAAACAAAAAACTCTTTTGAAGGCAAATTATACGCTTTCAATTTTGCAGCTAATGCTTCATTGTTTTCAATAACTTGCATTTGTTTACCCGTTTTAGCTTCATTTAACGTGTAGATTGTGGGCTGTGTTGCTGTTGAAAAAGTATTGATATAATATTGATAGTTTGGACTAAAAACAGCAGCATTTGCCCCAACATTCTTGGTCAGCCTTACTTTGTTTTTTCCGTCAAGACCTATTCTGTAAACATCTCTGTTAATTGAACCATTCTCCACTGATTGATAAAATACAGTATTGGTTTTTTCATCAAACCCATAATAATTCGTCACTTCCCATTTTCCTGCGGTAACTTGTTTTTTCAGTTTCCCATTTTTATCATATAAATAAATATGATTAAAACCGTCTTTTTCACTAGTCCAAATAAAACTATTGTCTTTCAGGAACGTTAAATTATCCGTCACATCTACATACGCTTTATCTTTTTCATTCAAAACCACTTTTGCATCTCCTGAATTTCCATCAATAAACAAAACATCTAAATTATCTTGATGACGGTTCAATACCTGTGCTGACAAAACATTAGAATTGTTTGTCCATTTCATTCTTGCAATGTAAAAATCATTGTATTTCCCTAAATTAACCTTTTTGGTTGCATTAGCATTTACGTCATAAATATGCAAAGAAACTTCTGAATTTTTTTCACCTGCTTTAGGGTATTTGAATGTTTCAACTGTTGGATACAAATCTTTGTGAAAGATTGACATAGAAAATTCCGGCACTTGACTTTCGTTAAAACGAATGTAAGCTAACTTTTTACTGTCTGTACTCCAATCGAATGCTTTTACGAATGCAAATTCTTCTTCATAAACCCAATCCGTAATCCCATTGATAATGGCATTTTTCTTGCCATCAGCAGTGATTGGAGATGATTGATTTGAAGCTAAATCGAATACATATAGGTTATTCTCTTTGGCGTAAGCTATCTTTTTTCCATCAGGAGAAAAAGTTGGTTCCTGAACCTGGAAATCAAATAACTTCTTTAACTGTTTAGTTGCTATGTTATATAAATAATAATCTGCTGTAAAAGAATGACGAAAAATTTGTTTGGTATTGCAAGCTAGCAAAATCATTTTTTCTTCCGCGTCAAATGTATAACTATCAATCACAGGCAATTCCTTATGATCTTTAGTGTCAATCAAAACTGCCACTTTTTTCAACGTAGCAAAATCATATAAATTAACCTGCATACTTTTAGAGGCCTGGTCAAAATTTAAAACTGAATATTGATTGCTATTTTTCATGGATTGCAATTCATCCATTCCTTCCGCACGAAAAGTGCCATTAAAAACTTCATCAATTGTGATTTTTTGCTGTCCAAAAACAGTAAAACACAAGAATAAAAGTAAGACTGTAATTCTATTTGAATTCATAAGATAGATTTAAAGATAAAAACCGTCAATTTTAGTGAAAAAATTACAATTAACGGCTATTTATTATGTTAAATGTAAAAAGCAATATTAAAAACAACAATTTAATGAATATAATTTGAGGTAAATAAAAGCGCTAAAACCGTATCTTTGCAACTAAACATCACATAATCTCTTGAGAATGAATAATGCAGTAACGGGATTTTCTAAATTATCCAAAGAAGAAAAAATAAACTGGATTGCCAACGAATACTTTTCTACTCCAACAGAAGCAATCGCATTGCTGAAAAACTATTGGAATTCCGACAAAAAAACACAACAACTACACGATGAATTCATCGAAAATACAATCACCAACTTCTATATTCCATTAGGAATTGCGCCAAATTTCTTAATTAACGGCCAATACAGCACTATTCCTATGGCTATTGAAGAGAGTTCTGTAGTAGCTGCAGCTTCAAAAACGGCTAAATTTTGGTCCACTCGTGGCGGATTTAAAGCAACAGTTATCAATACCGAAAAAATTGGCCAAGTCCACTTTATTTATAACGGCGATGTCTCCAAACTCAACTTATTTTTTGCCCAAACCAAAGCTGTCTTTTTTACCGAAACGGAAAGCATTACCAAAAATATGCAAAAAAGAGGTGGTGGAATTCTCGATATTGTTCTAAACGACAAAACCGACTTGCTGCCAAATTATTTTCAACTTCATGCTACTTTTGAAACTAAAGACAGCATGGGAGCGAATTTCATCAATTCTTGTTTGGAGCAATTTGCTAAAACATTAAAAGAAGAAGCTTCCACTTATGAATTATTTTCAGAAAAAGAAAAGGACATTCATGTTGTAATGAGTATTCTTTCTAATTACGTTCCTAACTGTCTTGTTCGTGCTGAAGTTTCCTGCCCAATTGAGGAATTAACAGAAAAACACATACAGCACCCAAAAGAATTTGCCGAGAAATTCGTTCAGGCCGTTCAAATCGCTGAAGTCGAACCCTACCGAGCCGTAACTCACAACAAAGGGATTATGAACGGAATCGATGCAGTGGTACTTGCTACCGGGAATGACTTCCGTGCTGTCGAAGCAGGAATTCACGCTTATGCCTCTCGAAACGGAAAATATTCCAGTTTGTCGCATGCAAAAATTGAGAATGGTATTTTTACTTTTTGGCTGGAAATTCCTTTAGCCTTGGGAACTATCGGCGGACTAACCACTTTACATCCTTTGGTGAAATTTTCTCTGGAAATGCTTAAGAAACCATCTGCAAAGGAATTAATGCAGATTGTGGCCGTTGCAGGTTTAGCTCAAAATTTTGCTGCTTTGCGTTCCTTGACCACAACAGGAATTCAGGAAGGGCACATGAAAATGCATTTAAACAATATCATTAATCAGTTTGAGGCCACTGACAAGGAACGTGTTTTGATACGAAAGCATTTTAAACACCATGCCGTTTCCCATAATGCGGTTGTTGACTTTATTGAGAATTTAAGAAAATAATAATCCTTTTTTAAGGAGCTATTCCCGCTATACGTTGCAATCTTTTTTCGGTAAAAACCTAAAAAAAGGATTTCCACTTTTATCGGGGCTAAAAAAATAAAAATGCAACAAACATTCTACAGTAACGGAAAACTTTTAATCACGGGCGAATATCTTGTTTTGGACGGCGCCAAAGCTTTTGCTTTACCCACCAAATTAGGACAAAATTTAATCGTGGAAAACGGAATCAATCACGAAATTCAATGGAAAAGTTACGACTCTGATGGTAGCATTTGGTTTGAAGATACCATTTCATTCTCTGATATTTCAAAAGAAAGAAATTTAGAAAGCGAATCCGTTAAATTAACATTAATCGCTATTTTACATGAAGCTTTTATATTAAATCCTAATTTTATAAATCTTTCAGAAGGATATATAATCACCACAGAACTTGGGTTTCCTAAAAGTTGGGGTTTAGGCACCTCATCCACTTTGATAAACAATATTGCACAATGGTTGCAAATTGATGCTTTTACGCTTCTTAAAAACAGTTTCGGAGGAAGTGGCTACGATATTGCCTGCGCTCAAAACGACACTCCTATTTTATATCATTTAGAACAAGGAAAACCAATTGTTGAAAAAGTGGTCTTTAATCCGCCATTTACTGAAAACATCTATTTTGTATATCTGAATAAAAAACAAAGCAGTAAAAACGCGATAACGGCATACAACATCAATAAAAAACACAATTTGGTCAGAACTATTACTTTAAACGACAAAATAACTTTTGACGCTTTGAAAGCAACTACCCTTAAAACATTTGCTTTAGCGATAGAAAAGCACGAGATTAATATGAGTAACATTTTGGAAATGCAAACCGTAAAAGAATCCTTGTTTCCTGATTTTAATGGCACAATAAAAAGCCTTGGCGCTTGGGGAGGTGATTTTGTTATGGCAATTTCGGATAAAAATCCTAGCGAATATTTTAGTTCAAAAGGCTACCATACAGTTATTCCTTATGATGAAATGATACTATTTTAATTTTCATCTTAAATTCTGTTCAAACTTTAAAACAAAACTTTATTAAAAACAAAATCCCGATACACTAAAAATGTATCGGGATTTTTTATTTGAATTAATTACCTGTAAAATATTAGTAATTGAATTGTTTTCTATTGTCTTCAATTTTAGCACTGCTTTTCAAAGCTGGAATAACTCTGTTCACATCGGAGGCAGCCTGTGCTTTTAATTTAGCCACATATGGAGCATGATTTTTCATAGCTGGCGCTTTTATTGTAGTTGTGTTTTTCACAACATAAACTCCAGTATTTCCCTCAATTGGAGCAGAAACTTTGTTTGCAGCTAATGCAAATGCATTTCCTACAACTTTAGGCTCTAAACCTGCACCCGCTAACATTGGATTTTCCATAGTTATATCAGATACTTGTTGAATTTTTGCACCAGTAGCTTTTGCGATAGCTTCTAATGAAGAACCTGTCATTTTAGCTTTGATCAATTCTGCTTTTTTCTTGTTTTTAAGAATCGGCTCTACATAAGGTCTCGCTAACGAAACGGTTACTAAACCAGATTTGTCTACATTTTTAAGTTTTGCAATTACATGCCCCAAATTAGCCACTTCAAATCTTTTTACTGCACCAACTTTAGTATCATCTTCAAATGCCCATCTCACTATAGTTCTTTGATTCCCTAAAGGTCCAAAAGTCTCATCCATAGCTTTCAAAGTTAACGGGGCGGCTACCGTAAGCTTCATGTCTTTGGCAATTTTACCAAAATCTTTATCAGTTGCGTCCATTTCAAATTTAGTCGCTTGTGTAAATATTTTGTCTGAAGTTGCTTCTGAAGCTTCAATTTTTTGAGCAACAGTTGCTAAACGAATTCCGTCTTGTTTATCCGTAATTTTAATAATATGAAAACCAAAAGGAGTTTCTACTAACCCAACTTTTCCAATTCCGTTATTGAAAACAAAATCATTAAAAGGTTTCACCATTTGATTTGGACCAAAATAACCTAAATCACCACCTTGTTGTGCTGAAGAATCATCTGAATTGCTAAAAGCCAACATCAAGAAACTGTCAGGATTTGCATTCACCTGAGCCAAAATAGATTCTGCTTTAGCTTTCGCTTCTTCTTTTGTTCTTTTCTCTTTTTTGTTAGGAACTTGTGTTCCTTCATAGCTGATTAAAATATGGCTTGCTTTTGCATTTACACCTGACTTCATTCCCATTGATTTAGAAATACAGTAGTATTTTCCAAACATATAAGGTCCGTATACTTCACCTGAAGCAAGATTAAATAATCTGTCTGCATCAACTGCCGGTAAATCTTTTTTAGCAATGTAAGTTGAATCGTAAGGAACATCAGAATTTGAATTCACAAACTCAATTGTATTTGTAGCATTTTTGAATCCTGCCAAAGTATCATTTTTACCAGTTGCCTGATTGTACACTACTCTTCCGGACAACAATCCGTTTATTTTAGATTTAACCTCATTTTCATCTTCTTTTGAAGCTTTATCTTCAATCAAAACATATTCTACTTCACGAGATTCGTCAGCTTTAAATTTCTTTTCGTTTTTCTTCATGAAATCTATAATTTCAGTATCAGTCACTTTTACATCACTGTCTTTAATCGTAGAATACAAACCAGCAACGTAAGCAAAATTTACTTTGTTGGCTTCCATTTCATATTTCATTTTTCCTTCGCTTTCAGTAGTATAAATAGCGGCTTTTATCAAGGTATTGTAAATTTGATATTTGGCATTCAACTCCGCATCTTTCTCTCTATCTTTCAAATATTGAGCTTGTGCTGGATTTGATTTAAAATATTCTTTAAATTTAGCAATATCAAACATCCCTGCTGCATTTAAAAATAATGGATTTTTACCAATATTTTCATCTGATTTTAAAACTTCCAATAGGTGTTTTTCACCCACTCTCAATCCTAATTTCTCAAATTCCGAAGACAATAAAGCTATAGAAACTTCCTGATCCCAAACTCTGTTTGCTGCTGCTGTTGAAGTAATCCCTTGACCACTTTTCTCAACATTGCTTACTTTGATTCTGAAATCTTCGAATGCAATATCTTTTCCATTGATACTACCTACATCTTTGGTGCTTTTACCAAAGCCACCTTTACCAATAAGATCTTGTATTATAAATGCAAATAATGCAAGTGCAATAACTGCTATCAATAAAGCGGAACGTTGTCTAATTTTTGCTAAAACTGCCATTTCTATTGTTGTTAATTTTTATATTCAATTTGCGAAAATACAATTATCTAATTAATAATTATACTTGTAGCGTGTTATTTTGCAAGAAAATTTAATTTTGTAAAAAAACTACTCGCGCACCGCCATTTTAACTAATTCTATTTTCTTGTTTGTGGCCTCTTCTATGACAAAATGAAAAGTTCCTATGGTCATTACAGCGCCTTTTTGAGGAATTTCTTTGGTAAAATCAACTATAAAACCACCAAGTGTTCCATAAGAATCTCTTTCCGGAATATGAAGTTTATACGTTTGATTTAAATATTCTACATCAAATCGAGCCGAGAAAAGGTATGTGTCATCTCCTAATTCCTTTTCAATTAATTCTTCTTCTGAATCGTGTTCATCTTCTATTTCCCCAAAAAGTTCTTCTACAATATCTTCTATCGTAATAATTCCGGAAGTTCCGCCATATTCATCCAAAACAACGGCTACGCTTTTTCGCTTTTTGGTAAGCAAATTCATGGCGTCTTTGATATAAATTGTTTCAGGTACAAATTCAACAGAAATCACTATTTCCCTGATACTATCCGGTTTTTTGAACAGATCAAATGAATGTACATAACCCACAATATCATCCAAAGAATTTTGATAAACCACAATTTTAGAATACCCGGTTTCAATGAACAATTTGTTCAGTTCCGCTATGGATTCATACAAATCAATCGCTACGATTTCAGTTCTCGGACTCATTACATCCCTCGCCTTTACCCCTGAAAACTCTAAAGCATTTTGAAACATTTGTATTTCAGAATCTACTTCTTCATTATCTTCAACAGTACTCATTTGTTCCGTTATGTAATTCCCAAGCTCCACTTTGCTGAAATAAATCTGCACCTGATCGCCTTCGGTTTTAAAGAATTTTTTTAAAACAAAGTCGGAAACCCAGATAAAAAAAGTAGAAATAAAATAGAATAATACATAAAAAGAATAGGCCGGAACGGCAAAAAACTTTATCAACGTATTGGCATAAATCTGAAAGAATACTTTGGGTAAAAACTCCGCAGTTATCAAAACTATTAATGTGGAAAGAATAGTTTGCAGTAATAAATCTATTAAACTTGAAAGATGATAACCAAATGATTCTATCCAGCGCATTAATAACTCACCCATAAAAAAACCATATGTCACCAACGCTATATTGTTCCCAATAAGCATCGCGGCAATAAATTTAGAAGGTTTTTCGGTAAGTTTAGTGAGGATTCTGGAAAGGAAATTATCTTGTTTTTTTTCTATTTCAAGATAAATTTTATTGGAAGAAATGAAAGCAATCTCCATTCCTGAAAAAAAGGCACATAGTATTAAACACAATATTATGATACTTATTTCCATAATTTAAGATTTTTTGCTTCTGTCTTCAAATTTTTTTCCAAATTTCATTCGGAAGAAAAACATAAATACCGCTACAGCTGCAATCCCAAAACTCAACCATGGTGTTGCAGCAGGATCATTGAATTTTGTAATGCCATCATAGATGAAGACGACTGCAAAAATCAAATAGAAGTATGGAATATATTTTAAGTAAGTCATAAATAGAATTTAATAATTTATTGAACAGATTCAAATTCACCAGTGATCCTCTGCGAATTAATCACTTTGAAATCTTTACTAAAATCGATTCCTTGTCCGTTCGAAGAACCTTTAAGGTCTGTTAATTTGAATTTTTTCTCCGTAAAAAACCATTCGTTTTTTTGATCGTAATACAACTGTTCCGTTTCGAGCATCTGCCCGTTCTCCGATTTAATTTTTACTTTTCCCTGCAAATCAATAATATTCGTAAGTTTATAGGAAACTGCATAATTTGCCGTTATAAACGTTCTTTTTGCTTTATTGTCATATAAAGTTACGTCTATTCCTTTGGGAAATTCGGTAAAAGGAAAATCAACATTGGAAAAATCTAACATTTTCGGACTAACCAAAATTGATTTAATCAATCCTGAATCAGTGTATTTTAAATTGACATCATCCGCATCGCCACCAGGAACAAAGTCTGAGAAATTAATTTTTTGAACTTCTTTAAAATTGCTTTCGCAACCAAAAAACAGAGTCACAGCAAAAACTGTGACTATTGTAAAAATTCTATATTTTTTTAGTAAAGTCATATGCTGTGCTTGACAAAGCGATGTGATTAAATTTACTTATCCCGTTCTAGTTGAATTTTCTTTTCTCGAACCATTTGTCGTTTAATGAAAAACTCACACTAAAATTAGCATAATTTTCTTGAACCAAATTTACATTTGTTGTTCCTTTTTTACCCAATTCGAAACCTAAATTCACATTAGAAAAGCTTCCTGTTATTGGCAATCCAACTCCAAGGGTTAATCCCATATCATTTATAGATTCTGAATTAATCATCAAGCCTGTTTTCTCATATTTAAGTCCCCCTCTGTAGACAATTCTTTTCGTATAACTTGAAAATGAATTATAGTTCGGAATGTAATAACCTCCAAGACTTACACTTCCGAATCTTCCATACCCCACATTACTAGCTTTATTATAGGTGTTCTCTTGACCATACGTTTTCTGGTATGCTATTTTTCCTCCCAAAAGCCATTTTCTTGATTCACCAATTCCCATACCAAATGATATTTTGCTTGGGTACCTCACATCAGATTGTGTTTTTTGCTCCCCATAGCTATCCACAACAGACAAATCAAAAGTCGAGTTATAAACTACCGTGGATATATTTCTTGTGTTTTTAGAAGTCAAAGTACCTTCTACAGTATAATTTAAACTACTATACAAAGACAACTTTTTGCTGATTTTAGTTTGATACATCGTTCCAATATTAAAATTCACACCCGATAACTCTGCAGTATTCAATTCGCGTGTACCTAAGGGGACATTTGTAATAATTTCTAAACTATTAGTTTCAATTTTACCAAAATTATAATTTGCATCAGCACCAATACTGAAATTCGGTGTTATTTTGTACCCAATTCCTAAAAATACTTTATTCAGACCACCAGTCCCGCTTAAGCGTTTGTTGGTTTCACCTACTTCTGAAGATAATTTTTGAATTCTATATCCTACAGAAGAATATGGAATTAATCCAAAACCTAAACCAAACTTTCCTAAAGGCAAACCAACCGCTAGATAGTCTAAAGTGGTTCTGCGAGCATTAGCTGACTCCGTGTTTGTTTTTAAAGTTTTAGTCCCATCAGTACCTCCCATGCTAAAAGTCGTAAGTTTTAAGCTAGAAAAACTTGCTGGATTTTCTAAATTAATGTGAATACTATCTTGCTCCACCGCAACTCCTGCCATAGAACGATTTTCAAGCGTTCCTTTAAATCTAATGTCGCCAATTCCGTAAAAAGAGTAAGGTGATGAAGTTCCCTCTTGAGCGATGGATACAAGTGACAAAAGTAAGCAAGCGCTTATTATAATTTTTTTAATCATTTTTGATTTTATATTGAAATGTTTGGTTCAAACTCTCCAAAAGAAAATTTGAATTGGCAAATATGGTATTTTTTAATCGTTTAGCCAAAAAATCTGCATCTCCACCCGTTAAAATTATTATAAAATTTAAATACCGGGATCTATATTCATCGATGAAACCATCAATCTCATAAACCAAACCATTTACTACTCCCGAATGAATGGAATCTGAAGTTGATTTTCCAATTACATCTTTAGGACTTTCCAAGGTTAACAAAGGCAACTTTGCGGTAAAATTATGCAATGACTGATAGCGCAATCGTAATCCCGGCGCAATTGCACCACCATGATACCTATTCTTATCATCAATAAAATCAAAAGTAACACACGTTCCTGCATCAATAACCAATTTGTTTTGTTTAGGAAACTGAAACGCTGCACCGGCTGCAAGAACCATTCGGTCAATCCCTAACGTTTTAGGGGTTTCGTAATCATTGAAAAAAGGAAAAGGATCCTCGTGTGATATAAAATGAACATTTACGTCCTTTTTAAACTCCAAAAAAGACTCTTTTTCAACATCTCCAACAGATGCAACTACCAAATCAGTTATTTTCTGGTGTGTTTTTAAAATATTTTTGATTTTTTTTTGGAAGTCTTTCTCAATAAAAAAAAAAGTATCGATTTGAGTATTGCCCTCAAAAACAGCACCTTTAATTCTGGTATTTCCTATATCAACAGTTAGAATCATAATTTATATTTTGATGTTGCGAAGGTACGAATTGATTTTTTTAAAAAAATGTTTTGGATATACTAAAAATCATCCTATATTTGCACCCGCAATAAGCACGGTACCTTAGCTCAGATGGTAGAGCAATGGACTGAAAATCCATGTGTCCCTGGTTCGATCCCTGGAGGTACCACAAAACCCACTCGTAACGAGTGGGTTTTTTGTTTTAAGTTCTATTTCAAAATACATTCTGCTTAAAAAGAATAATCTGTTTCTGTATCTCCTGAAGATTCGAGACTGGAGGTATCAAAAAACTCGAATAGAAATATTCGAGTTTTTTGTTTTTAAACCCTTTTTTGTAATTTATCAAATGCTAAATAGTTAAATTTTCAATGAATTTTTCTCTACTATCATTAAGAAACAATACCATCTTAAAATTAAAATAAATAATGAAGTACGTAGATTGGTAGTTCATCCAAACCGTGAAATTTTGAAACCATTCGATTAAGTTATATTTTATTTTAAAATTTTAGTTTTTGTCTCACTACAGGACTTAGTTTAAAAAAAAGACTAAACTCTTTTTTATTCGTAGGAAGCTATTGAAAGCATAATCGTAAAGAATTTTTAATTTTTACAATTCAAAACAGGTGTAGAATTTACTGTTGAAAAACTTTTTAAAAAACATTAATTTTAGTAATATCTGATAGTTTTACCAAGATAAATAGGGCTTTCATAATTATTTTTATATTTTTTAATGAAATTCGAAAATAAATAATTGCTAAATTACTATATTTATGCAAAATTTATATATATGGAACTTTTATCGTGTCCGAAATGCCAAAATGATAACATAGTAAAAAGTGGCGTAATCAACAGCAAACAAAGGTATTTATGTAAAAAATGCAAGTATTTTTTTACTGTAAATAAAATTGGAAAAAAAATAGATGATTACTATGTCACCAAAGCACTGCAACTCTATCTGGAAGGCTTAAGTTATCGAGAAATAGAGCGCATTATAGGCGTTTCACATGTAACGGTCAGCAATTGGGTAAAAGCATTTAATATCAAGAAACCCTCTCATGCCAATTACCATCCTACCTACAAGATTTTTAACCATTTGGAATTGGTGGAATACATAAAAAACAAAGAATTACTCTCAGGCGCAGGTATGATAATAACAGAGCTTGGAGATAAGTTTATGCTTATAAAATGGGAGCGCTTTAAAGACTAACTATATCAATTTACACCTATATATAACTAAATTTTTTTTATAAACAAAAAATTAGAATTTGGCACTGTTGAAACTAACCATTTCCCCTAACCAAATTTTTAGCTTGTTATGAAAAAATACTATTTAATCCTTGTACTGGGAATTGCCTCTCTAGAAGGATACGCTCAAACTCCTGCCCCAGCAGTAACGACACCACCCGAAAAAGAATGGGAAATTAGTCTTTATGGCTTTGTAAGAACGGATTACATTTGGGATACCCGAAAATCTGTTATGGCAAGAGAATATGAATTAAACTTATTCCCTTTAGATGAAGTTCTGGATGCCAATGGAAAAGACATAAATGCAGTAGGACAATCTAATTTTCTTTCTGTGACTTCCAGAATTGGCGTAAAAGTAAAAGGACCCAATGTTTGGGGAGCTAAAACATCATCCGTACTAGAAGGTGACTTTTATGGAAATGTAGAAGGATCATCTATTGGAATGTTACGATTAAGACAAGCTTATGTTAATATGGATTGGTCTAAAACATCTTTAACAATGGGACAAACTTGGTATCCACAATTTATTCCTGAATGTTTTCCCGGAGTTGCTAATTTCAATACAGGAATTATGTTCAACCCTTTTGGCTGGGCCACACAAGTAAAATTAAAACAGATGCTAAGCAAAGAGCTATCCTTAACCGTTGCAGCTTACAAAGAGAGAGAATATCCAACCGCTGCCGCAGGAACTGTAGCAGTAGGATCTCAAAACGCAGCTTCTATAAATTCTGCATTACCATCACTTGATGCGCAGTTGCAATACAAAGGAAAAAATGTATTGTTAGGTCTTGGAGCTGAATACAAATCATTGCAACCCTTGACAGTATACAACAATAAGGCTACTACCGAAAAAGTTAATAGCTCTTCTATTTTTGGTTATGCCAAATACACAAATGACAAAATCATTATTAAAGCATACGGAATTTCAGGTGGAAACTTAAATAATCTTGTTATGTTAGGCGGCTATACTGGAACTGTCGCAAACGGAATTCAATCTTACAATCCAGTTAAAACGAGTGCTTTTTGGCTAGACGTTGCGAGCAATGGTAAAACCATCGCACCAGGAATATTCTTTGGATATACAAAAAACAGCGGCTCAAGTACCGCTGCAACTGATTTTCCATCTATTTATATGAGAGGGATTACTATAATAGGAACCGGATCAACAGCAACAGCCAGAGTTGTAGATAATGTTTGGAGAGCTTCTGGAAGAATTGATTTCAAGAAAAATAAATTCAGAATCTCCCCAGAAATAGAATACACTGGAGCGACTTGGGGAAAAGCAGATTTTTTTGGCGAAGCAAACGGAGATAAAAAAGACGTTGGCAACCTAAGAGCGCTGGTTTCCTGTGTCTATGCCTTTTAAAACATTTAACCAAACCACTATAATATAAATTTTATGAAAGAAAAATCAACAAAAGGAATTTGGAAAGTCATTTCCGCATCCTCCATGGGAACAATGATTGAATGGTATGATTTCTACATTTTCGGTAGTTTAGCCGTTGTAATTTCAACTAAATTTTTCCCCGCAGACAATCCAACGGCAGCCTTCCTGGCAACCCTAGCCACTTTTGCAGTTGGTTTTGTAGTTCGTCCCTTTGGAGCACTTTTCTTTGGAAGATTAGGAGATTTAATTGGACGAAAGTATACCTTCATGGTTACCTTGCTATTAATGGGTGGAGCTACCTTCCTGATAGGTTGTATTCCCAGTTATGAAACCATTGGCTTTATGGCGCCTTTATTAGTATTAGTATTAAGAATGCTTCAGGGTCTTGCATTGGGCGGTGAGTATGGCGGTGCCGCAACTTATGTGGCAGAACATGCACCAGTAGGACAAAGAGGATATTGGACTTCCTGGATCCAAACTACGGCAACGGTTGGTTTGTTTATTTCCCTGATGGTCATTTTAGCCACAAGAAATGTTCTTACTCCCGCACAATTTGACGAATGGGGATGGAGAGTTCCGTTCTGGGTTTCGATCATTATGGTTGGGGTTTCGTATCTGATTAGAAAAAACATGGATGAATCTCCCGTTTTTGCAAAAGCTAAATCAGAAGGAAAAACAAGTACCAATCCTTTACAAGAAAGTTTCGGAAATCGTTATAATTTAAAATTTGTTTTATTGGCTTTATTTGGAGCTACCATGGGACAAGGCGTTGTCTGGTACACTGGGCAATTTTACGCCATGAGTTTCTTAAAAACAGTTATGTCTATTGACTCTTCTCAAGTGGATACTTTACTAGGAATTGCACTGATATTAGGAACGCCATTTTTTATTGTATTTGGTTGGTTAAGTGACAAAGTGGGTAGAAAATACATAATGATGGGAGGAATGTTATTGGCCATTTTATTATACAGACCCATTTACAAACAAATGTATGAAACAACATCTGTAAAAAATAAAACTGAAATTGTTGCTAATACAAAAGTAGTTTCTGAATTGAAAGAGAACAAGAAACAAACTATGGATTCAATTTACACCACTAACAAAGAGTATACGGACGGAACCACATTTCTTGAAGTAAAAACGGTATCTTTAGAGAATGGAATTGCTAAGATAGTTGATGGAAAACCTAAAATAGAAACCAAAACTACGATCAATATTAATTGGGACGACAAGTGGACTTTAATCTTTTTAATCTTTATACAAGTGATATTTGTAACGATGGTTTACGGTCCTATTGCAGCATTCTTAGTAGAAATGTTCCCGGTTAAAATCAGATATACCTCCATGTCATTGCCTTATCACGTTGGGAATGGAATCTTTGGGGGCTTACTTCCTGCAATCTCCACCTATTTTGTTATAAATGCAAAAGAAGCCGGAAATCCAGAATTTTATCTCGAAGGACTTTGGTATCCAATTGTTATTGCTGCAGTCAGCTTTGTAGTTGGAATGATTTACATTAAAAATAAAGATAAAAACGCTCACATTTAAAAAACACAGCTATGAATCAGATAAAAAGAGCTTTAGGATTGGTTTGGATCGCTTTAGCAATTGCAGCAGCTTATTTTTGCATCTTTACCTTTGGATTACCAAAATTCATGTCCGGTAAACAAGAGGATTTAGTATTTGGAATTATCATCTTATTTATATTAACGCCACTAATAGTTTTAGGGCTAGGTACCTTTGGGTATTTTTCCTTAATGGGTGATTATGATGAAAAAAAATAATTATCAAATTAATTTCTAATAGGCAGTCTCTACATTAAACGGTAGAGATTGCTTATTTTTATTACATATAGTCACATTAAAAAATGACGATACCATTTTCCGCTGAAAAGTAATATTATCTTCAAATGAAAAAAAGACACGAACAAAAGTTAGTTATACTTTCCATGCTAATGCTATTAGCGTTGAACATACCGCTTTTGCTTTTATTTGACAGTTCTAAACCGCTTTTTGGCTTTCCAATCGTGTACATCTATATTTTTTCGGCGTGGTTATTTTCAATTGCCATCACCTTCCTAATCATAAAAAAATATTATGAGTAGCATAGGACTTTTACTGATTTTAGCACTTTATGTGTCCATTCTTTTTTACATCGCCTATTGGGCTGAAAAAAGAAGCCATTCAAAATGGACGAACAATCCCTATATCTATTCTTTTTCCTTAGCGGTTTATTGCACCGCATGGACTTATTATGGAAGCATTGGTGTTGCTGCAGAATCTGGTTTAAGCTACTTGCCTATTTATTTAGGTCCAATAATAATTATCCCCACTTGGATGGTTATCCTCAAGAAAATAATCCGAATTTCGAGAGTAAATAAAATCTCCAGCATTGCCGATTTTATTTCTTTACGATATGGAAACAGTAGATTTCTTGGTGCATTGGTTACTATGATCTGTGTTTTTGGAATTGTTCCGTACATTTCTTTACAGTTAAAATCGATTTCAGATACCTTCCACATTGTTACCAAAACACAGTCAAGTGATAATATTTTTACCGATACCACAACATATGTTTGTCTCGCCTTGGCTTTATTTGCTTCTTATTACGGAACAAAATACGTTGATGCTTCCGAAAAAAGACGCGGAATTGTTACGGCAGTCGCAATGGAATCGATTTTGAAATTAGTTTTCTTTTTAATCATCGGGATTTATGTAACCTATTTTGTTTATGATGGTTTTGGGGACATTTACACTAAAGCAGCTGTTCTTGAAGATTTTGAAAAAAAGAATTCCATCGGTGACTTAACGAGTGGAATAAATTGGTTTTTCCTTTGCCTGCTGTCCATGTTTGCAATTTTTCTGTTGCCAAGACAATTTCACACGGCAATTGTTGAAAACAATAAAGAAACCCATATTCGAACAGCCATGTGGCTTTTTCCGTTGTACTTGTTACTTTTTAATATTTTTGTTTTTCCAATTGCCTGGGGAGGAAATATACTTTTTCAGGGAAAAGGACTAAATTCAGACACTTATTCCTTGTTGATTCCTCAATTTTTCAACAACAATTTCCTGACCGTTTTAGTATTTCTTGGCGGCTTTTCAGCTGCTATATCCATGATTATAGTTTCATCGATTGCATTGGCGACCATGTTAAGCAATAATCTATTGATTCCTTATGGCTTTATTGGTTCATTAGAAAATTCTTCACAGAAAAAAAATAGTAAACGAATTGTAAACAGCCGCAAAATAGGCATTTTTTCACTAATTATTTTGGCGTATGCCATCTACCGAATTTTCGTTTTAGATTACTCTTTGGTTTCCATCGGCTTGGTTTCATTTGTAGTTATCGGACAATTAGCCCCTTCTTTTTTTGGTGCATTATTCTGGAGAAGAGGTTCAAAAAAAGGAGCTATAACAGGAATCATTATTGGCTTTTTAATTTGCTTTTATACGTTATTGATTCCTTACGCCATTGGAATTACAAAATCTTCCAGCCTATTTATTCAGGAAGGCCCATGGGGAATTACATTGTTAAAACCGTTTCAACTTTTTGGATTGGATTACTTAGAACCTATTCCTCATGCAGTTTTTTGGAGTTTGTTTTTTAATGTTATCTGTTATGCTGCAATCTCTGTAAGTTTCAAAGGGAATTACAGAGAACGCAATTATGCCGAAATGTTTGTGGATATTGACAAGTATATCACCAATCATGAAGATGTATTTGTTTGGAAAGGAACCGCTTATATTTCTGATATTCAAAAAGTTTTGCAGCGATTTCTTGGCGAAGAAAGAACAAAAAGGGCCATGACCATTTTCAATTTAAAATACAACATTGATAAAAACATCACCACTGCCGATGCCCGATTTATAAAGTTCGCGGAGAATTTATTGACAGGACATATTGGTACGGCTTCCGCCAAAATATTAATATCAAGTGTCGTAAAAGAAGATAAAATTAGCCTGACTGAAGTATTGCGAATTCTCGAAGAATCTAAAGAGAATATTATTATCAACAAGAAACTAACGGACACTTCCAATGAATTAAAAAAAATATCCACTCAACTAAAAAATGCGAATCAGGAATTGGTAAACAAAGACATTCAAAAAGACGAATTTCTAGATACGGTTACGCATGAGTTGCGAACGCCAATAACCGCGATTCGTGCCGCAAGTGAAATCCTTCATGACGATGACGATATTCCAGAGGAATTAAGAAAACAGTTCTTGCAGAATATCATTTCCGAATCGGATCGATTGAATCGCCTTATAGATAAAATTCTGGATTTAGAAAAATTCGAAACGGGAAAACAAAAAATATATCTTTCGAAAAATAACATTTCTAAAACTGTTGAAAAAACAGTCCTTTCACTGAATCAATTGATTAAAAACAAAAAAATAAGGATTGAGTTCGATAAAGCTTCTAAAGAAATAAAAGCATTTTATGATGAAGAACGAATCATTCAGGTCATATACAATTTGTTATCAAATGCAATAAAGTTCAGCTCCGAAACAGACGGAAAAATCAACATCAGAATATCAGAGAAAAAAGATGTTGTTGAAGTCCGCATCCATAATAATGGTAAAGGAATTAAGGAAGAAGATTTTGAAGCCATTTTTGATAAATTTTATCAATCCCGAAATCAAAATGTAAAAAAACCAATAGGAAGCGGTTTGGGATTAGCCATTTGCAAACAGATTATAGAACATCATAAAGGAAAGATTTGGGCGGATAATACCGAGGTAAATGGAGCGACATTTATTTTTACTCTACCCAATTATAATACTACTGAAAATCATTAAAAAATGAAAAAAATTTTAATTGTAGATGACGAACCAAATATTGTTATGTCACTTGAATACACATTCAAAAAGAACAATTTTGAAGTTTTTATTGCACGCGACGGACAAGAAGCCTTAGAAATTCTGAAGAACCAACTTCCGGACGTAATCATTCTGGATGTGATGATGCCAATGGTTGACGGTTACGCAACATTGGAACAAATAAAAAAAGACGAACGACTAGAACATTGCAAAATCATTTTCCTAACGGCAAAAAACAAAGAAAAAGATATTGAAAAAGGACTTTCCTTAGGCGCAAATTTATATGTTCTCAAGCCTTTTTCAGTCAAAAAATTGGTAGAGCAGGTACAGGGATTGATTTAAACTATTTGGTTTTTGCAGTGATGCAGGGCTTTTTCAAATTATAAACAACAAACAACAAAATGAACTATAAAGATTTTTACACTGACAGCATTAATCAACCTGAAACTTTCTGGAAAAAACAAGCGATGGAGATAGAATGGTATAACAAACCAGAAACTATTATATCAAAAGATGAAAATGGATATCCGGTTTGGTACAAAGATGGAGAATTAAACATCTGCTATTTGGCATTAGACAAACATATTCAAGATGGTTACGGAGATCAAATTGCCCTTACTTATGATTCACCGGTAACACAAACGGTAAAAAAATATACTTTTTTTGAAGTAAAAACCGAAGTAGCGAAACTCGCGGGAGGAATGCTTTCACTTGGTTTAAAGAAAGGTAACACAGCAATCATATATATGCCAATGATTCCGCAAGCGGCTTTTGCAATGCTTGCCTGCGCCAGAATTGGCGTAACACATTCGGTAGTTTTTGGCGGTTTTGCACCACATGAATTAGCTATTCGAATCGATGATTGCAAACCCAGAGCTATCATAACTGCCTCTTCAGGAATTGAAATCGACCGATTAATCGCATACAAGCCATTAGTAGACGAAGCAATTGAGTTGGCTTCACACAGACCAAAAAAAGTGATCGTTTTCAACAGAAAACTAGGAGCAAGAGTTCCGTTTAAAAAATATGATGTTGATTATGACGCATTGGTTTACGGATCTGAAGAAACGCCTTGTGTTCCAGTAAACGCAACACATCCTTTATATGTACTTCACACTTCTGGAACAACAGGAAAACCAAAAGGAATTGTGAGAGATACCGGTGGTTATGCCGTGGCGCTTAAATTTTCGATGCAATATATCTATGGTGTCAAAGAAAATGAGGTTTTTTGGGCCGCTTCAGATGTGGGTTGGGTTGTTGGACATAGTTTTATTGTTTACGGTCCATTAATCAATAGAAATACCACCATTATTTTTGAAGGAAAACCAATTAAAACTCCTGATGCCAGCACCTTCTGGAGAATTATTGAGGAACATAAAGTCAATACCATGTTTACAGCACCTACCGCGATTCGTGCCATTAAAAAAGAAGATCCTAACGGAGATTTCATTAAAAAATATGATTTGAGTTCTTTGAAAACACAATTTCTGGCAGGCGAACGTTGTGATGTCGCAACATTAGAATGGTATTTAAAACACATTCCTGTTCCTGCAATCGACCATTGGTGGCAAACAGAATCAGGCTGGCCAATGATTGCCAATATGATGGGCGTTGAATATTTACCCATAAAACCCGGATCAGTAGGAAAAGCGGTTTGTGGCTTTGATATTAAAATATTTAACGAAAAAGGCACTGAATTAGGTCCAAATGAAGAGGGTTACGTAGTCTTAAAATTACCATTGCCTCCGGGAACTTTAATGGATTTATGGAATGACAATTCCCAATTTAAAGCAGGTTATTTAAAAAAATTTCCGGGTTATTATTTCTCCGGTGATGGCGGATTTAAAGACGAAGACGATTATATTTTTATTACCGGCAGAGTGGATGATGTGATTAATGTTGCAGGACATCGTCTTTCCACTGCCGAGATGGAAGAAATTGTTGCTTCCCATCATTCGGTTGCTGAGTGTGCCGTAATTGGAATAAATGATGCGTTAAAAGGACAAATTCCTCTAGCTTTGGTTGTAACTAAATTAGATGAAAGCATAGAACATTTTCAACTAGAGCAAGAAATTATAAAATTAGTCCGCCAACAAATTGGGGCTGTAGCATCGCTGCGAAATGTAGTAATTGTGGAACGACTGCCAAAAACACGTTCCGGAAAAACTTTGAGAAAACTAATGCAAAGTATTTCTGATGGAGAAAATTATCAAATCCCTTCAACGATTGATGATGAATCCATCGTTAGTGAAATAGTAACTGTTTTAAAAAAATATGAAATCGGAGTTTATAATACTAAATAAGAAAATATCACAACTATGAGTCGCTATAAAATTAACACGCTAGAAGAATACTTTAAAGAATATAAAAAATCAGTTCGTGAGCCTAAAAAATTCTGGGACAAAATTGCTGCCGAAAATTTTACGTGGTACCAACAATGGGAAAAAGTTGTCGATTTTAATATGGCTGAAGCCGAAATAAAATGGTTTGTTGATGCCAAAGTAAACATCACTAAAAACTGTATTGACAGGCATCTTGCTAAAAAAGGAGATAAAACTGCCATCATTTTTGAACCGAATGACCCCAATGAAGAAGCATTACACATTTCCTATAATGAATTGCACCAACGTGTTTGTAAAATGGCAAACGTATTACGGGAGCAAGGTGTAAAAAAAGGAGATCGTGTTTGTATCTATTTGCCAATGATTCCTGAATTAGCCTTTACCACTTTGGCGTGCGCGAGAATCGGAGCGATCCATTCGGTTGTTTTTGCAGGATTTTCTTCCTCTGCTGTTGCAGCAAGAATAAATGACTGCGATTGTAAAATGGTCATTACTTCCGATGGTGGTTATCGTGGTAATAAAACGATTGATTTGAAAGGAATAATTGACGATGCATTGACCGGTTGTCCTGGAGTTTCGAACGTATTAGTGGTCAAAAGAACGGATACTTCTGTAAATATGAAAGAAGGTCGTGACCAATGGTTGCAACCTCTTTTAGACCAAGCATCAGACAATAATGTAGCCGAAATCATGGATGCCGAAGACCCTCTGTTTATCCTTTATACTTCAGGTTCGACCGGAAAACCAAAAGGTATGGTGCATACTACAGCTGGTTATATGGTTTATACTGCTTATACTTTCAAGAATGTTTTTAGCTATGAAGAAAATGATATTTTCTGGTGTACCGCTGATATTGGCTGGATTACCGGACATTCCTACATTCTTTATGGCCCGTTATTGAACGGAGCCACGACTGTAATTTTCGAAGGAGTTCCCTCCTATCCTGACTTCAGCCGCTTTTGGCAAACAATTGAAAAGCACAAAGTAACTCAGTTTTATACCGCTCCAACCGCCATTAGAGCCTTGGCAAAAGAAAGTATTGAATACGTACAACGCTACCAATTAACCTCTTTGAAAGTCCTTGGTTCCGTAGGAGAGCCTATAAATGAAGAAGCTTGGCATTGGTACAACAATCATGTGGGAGATAAAAAATGTCCAGTAGTTGACACGTGGTGGCAAACCGAAACCGGAGGAATTATGATTTCACCAATTGCATTTGTAACCCCTACGAAACCTACCTACGCTTCGCTTCCATTACCCGGAGTTCAGCCTGTTTTAATGGATGAAAGACGCAACGAAATCGAAGGAAATCAAGTTACGGGTAGTTTGTGTATTAAATTTCCTTGGCCGGGAATTGCAAGGACCATTTGGGGCGATCATCAACGATATAAAGACACTTATTTCTCTGCCTTTCCAGGCAAATATTTTACAGGAGACGGCGCTTTGCGTGATGAAGTTGGGTATTATAGAATTACGGGTCGTGTAGATGACGTAGTTATTGTTTCAGGGCATAACCTGGGAACGGCACCAATAGAAGATGCCATCAATGAGCACCCGGCAGTTGCGGAATCAGCCATTGTAGGTTTTCCTCATGACATAAAAGGAAATGCCTTGTATGGTTTTGTAATTTTAAAAGAAACCGGAGAATATCGTGATAGAGAAAATCTTAGTAAAGAGATAAACCAACACATATCTGATCACATTGGACCAATTGCAAAACTCGATAAAATCCAGTTTGTTTCCGGTTTACCAAAAACCCGTTCCGGAAAAATCATGCGTAGAATTTTGCGTAAGATAGCGGAAGGGGATTATTCAAATTTTGGTGACATCTCCACTTTATTAAACCCTGAAATCGTAGAGGAAATCAAAAACGAAAAAGTATAATTTTTTTTTAGTTGTGGTAATTTGTTGAAAACTGCTTCCTTTAGGGAGCAGTTTTTTTGTACAAAAAAAGGCTGCCCTTTTTAGAGACAGCCTGCTTAATGTTAATAGTAAATATTACTCTTTTATAAATTTCAGCACTTCAGTTTCATTATTATCATTCAGCACTTTTACAATATAAAGTCCTTTGCTCAAATCACTGATTGCAAAAGGAGTATCTTTAAAATGATTCGTATTAAAGCTTTTTACCAATTGTCCGGTGGTAGAGAAAACTTGTACTTTAACGGTATTTGTATTTAAAGTAAAATAACTTGAAGCTGGATTTGGATACAAATGAATGGCATTGGTTTTTTCATAATTAGCAATTGCTAAGTTTGCTACTTTATTGCCGTAAATTCTAAAGTCGCCTGCAGGAATACTAATCGGAGCATTCACATTAGTGACCGTAATTGAAGAATTATCCATCAAGTTGTACCAAGTACCTGTGTAAGGAAAACCCGTAGGTACATCTTTCGTAGTCAAATCAAAATTAGCTAATACTAACACATCTTTAAGTTGCGTTCCCGCCAAAATGCTGTTGGTAATCTTAATATTAGGCGTTAATGAAGTTCCACTTGTTATAGTTGCCGTTCCAGAGAATACAGGTTCCGCTATTTTCATACTAATCATTTTAGCCCAATCCGTGTAGATTTTATTTCTTCCTGCGTCTCCTAACCAATTATTATCCCATTGCGGTTGTGGTTTTTTATCTAATTTACAATCACCGGAAATACCATCCGAAGAAGTGTTCACCGTACCGTCATTGCAACTAAAAATAGAAATATCCCAACCTAATTCACCAAATTGCCAAATCATTTTAGGTCCAGGAACTAATAAAGAAACGGCTCCTAAAGCTGACATTCTTGACAAAGCCGTTGCCGGAGTTTTTACACTGTAACCCCCAAGACTATTTCCATATTGGATATTTTTGTACATCAATCGCTCTTCATCGTGACTTTCAGCATAGCCCATCAATCTGTTTGCGGTAAATCCATGACTGGCACTATTCATTCTTGAGATATCATTGCTAGAATTATATCCCATCGTCAACTGATTGTATGGATCAGTCATTTTACCCCACATCATTATACCTTTGCTAGGAGCTTCGTCAATTCTATAATTTGCCCATTCTTTTTCCTCAGTATCGCCTCCTAAATGTTCAAAAATAGTATGATGTGTCGGATCCAGACTCCAGGAATAATCCGCATAATCTTTTAAGATGGCAACTCTGTCCGCTTGATACGCATTAGTGCAATTTTCGTCATTAGCCGTACAATTTTGCGTAAAACCTTTAGTTAAATCCCAACGAAAACCGTCAATTTTATATTCTTCGATCCATTGTTTAACTACTCTTTTTACGTAGTTTTTTGTCAAAGCAGAAGTATGATTGAAATCGTTACCTACACTATAACTGTGTTTTGCAACCGTATTAAAATAAGGATTCTCCGCTGATGGTGACCCCCAACCGTCATTATCAGGATCGTTCATCCACATTCTGACCATTGGATTTCTATCAAAAGCATGATTCAAGGCTACATCCAGAATTACTGCAATTCCATTTTGATGACATACATCTATCAATTCTTTCAATTTGCTTGAAGTACCGTAAAACTTATCTAATGCCATGTGAAAAGAAGTGTTGTAACCCCAACTTTCGTTTCCTTCAAATTCCATTACAGGTAATAACTCAATGGCATTTATTTTCAAATTCTTGAAATAATCAATTCTGTTAATTACATTTTGGTAACTTCTACCTGCATCAAAATCTCTTACCAACAGTTCATAAACTACTAATTTTTCCTTTTCCGGTTTTACAAAATTAGTCGTTGCAGTTGTCCATGGATAAGTCGTCTGACCCGTTTGCAAAACGGTCACTTCTCTCTGCTGACCTGCAGGATATATCGGCAAATTTGGATACGATACCGCCGGAATGTAAGGATCATCATCCGCCGATAGCACCAAAGTAGAATACGGATCTGCTGTCTTTACCAAAGATGGTGTCCCTGCAATAGGAGTTGCATCTACTACCCAATATTGATAAGTATAATTGGTACCTGATATCAATCCGGTTAATTCCAACCAAAACTTTCCTGAAGTTGGATCTTTTTTCATGGCATAGCTCGCATCCGGTTGCCAGTTATTAAAACTACCTGCAACGTATACGAAATCCTTTAACGGAGCATCTAAAACTAAAGTAGCTTTTGTAGCATCGGAAGTATAATTGATTCCGTCCAGTAAACCAGTAGGCATTGCTGCGCTAACGGTTCCTGGATTTACTATGACTGTAAACTTTTTGGTGACAGTAGCGCTTCCTTGCGTTACCTCCAAAACATAATTTCTATTACTAGTTATATTAGTATCATTAAAAGTATAACTTGAAGTACTTGGATTTGTATTCATACTTGTACCATTCACTTTTAAGTTATAGCTGGCGTTTCCATTGGTATTGTTAGCTGAAATATTTTGACTGCCGCCAGAAGTTATAATTACAGAGCTGTTTTCAGCTGGGGAAGTAAGGTTTACTTGAAAAGCTCCAACTTCAGCATAGGTATCCTGTGATTTTTTGTCGCCCGTACCATCCTTTGCTTTAACAAGAAAACCTATTTTACCTATTCCATTTCTATTGTAAAAAGCATTTGGGGTAAATGTAATTCTATAGATATCCGCACCTGCGGTGTAGATTAATTTATTAGCTTCATTAGATGCTGTCCATGAACCATTTGTTGGGCAATCTAAACTGTTGGCATCATTCGTATCATAAGACCAAGCCCACAGATACAAAGAATGATCAGAAATTCCCCAGGCAGCTTCATCTACAGAACTTCCGCTAATAGTTATCGTAATCGCTGTTGTCTCTTCAAAAGGATTTGGGCTAATAGTATTCGCTACCGTTTGCTGCTGAGCCGAAGCGAATATCGACAAGAAAAGCAGGACTAAAAGTATAGTTTTTTTCATAGCTTTTGGTTTTATAAAAAAAGGGCTATCCATCAGATAGCCCTTTCAAATTTAAAAAAATATTAATTTTTTGTAAGCGTATATTTGTAATTTCTAGGTGAACTTAAATCTAATGTTATGGTATAATTTCCAGCAGAAGGAACTTTGATATTTGCAGCATTTCCTGGTTCTAATGAACCATTTGCCCCATCATCACCATAAGCTAAATCCCAACCATCATTAGCTCTAAATTTTATTTCTGCAGCAGACAAATTTAAAGTAACAGTCCAAACTTTAGTCGTTGGGTTGTAAGTCATGTTGTGATCTTGAACTCCATTATCAGGCCATCCGTTTGGCGTACTTGAACCTGTAACTGCCCATGAAGTAGCAGTAGCTTTGTATGTTAATTTCTCTGTATCTACTTCAATTTTGTAATAACCAGAAGCAGGAATTTTAAAATTTGGTCCAGATAAAGCAATAGTACCCGGTGCAGTCCCAGCAGCATACTCGCCTTTCCATTCTGGGAAACTTGTAAATTTATATTCATCCTCTTCTTTCACTCCTTTAAAAGGAGCAAAATAAATATATCCTTCAAAATCTACTTTGCCATAAGCAGAAGCAGAAAGTTGCGGAGAGGTAGCAGGATCCCAATTGTTTGGATATCCAGATGCTTTTGCATAACCACCAGGAACCCATAATTTAGGATTTTCAGTTGTATAAGGAGTAATTACGATTCCAACTACGTTAGAAATCATTACTACAGTTCCAACGGTTGCTTTAACTCTAACTTCAAATTCAGCTTGAGTAAAAGGAGTACTTTTTAATGCTAATGCAGCACCATTCATAATTTCAACTGAAACTGACGCTTGGTTTTCAGATTTTCTAGATGCTAATTCTTTTGGTGTTTTAAAAGCATTTCCTTTTTTGTCGATTTCAACACTGTAAACAACCTCTACACTACCACCAAAGTTAGCAGATTTCCATGTAAAACGCTCTGCTTGTGCAGTAGCATTTACTGGTGATAGAACATAAGCAGCACCAGAAGTTGGAGCTGTTAATACCGGAGAGTCAACTCCTTCGATAACGGGTCTGTCTTGAACATCTTGTACGGTACAAGAGAAAGCAACTACTGCAAATAAAGCAATTATTGATTTAGTTATATTTTTCATTTTTATATATTTTTAAAATTATTAATATCCAGGGTTTTGTTGTAATTTACTATTTGAAGACAAAGCTGTCGCAGGAATTGGGAATAAATCTCTGTAAGACTGTGTTGGAGATCCTCCAGCAACATTTCCTTTCCAAGGCCATAAATAACTACCTCCAGAAAACTTACCAAAACGAATTAAATCCGTTCTTCTATGTCCTTCCCAGTGTAATTCTCTAGCTCTTTCGTCAAGAATAAAATTTAAGTTTAAATCCCCTTGAGTTACTGCTGTTCCTTTAGCTCTTGTTCTTAAAGCATTAACATAATCAGTTGCTGTAGTCATACTACCACCTGCACCTCTTACTGCGCATTCAGCATACATTAAATAAGCATCTGCTAAACGGAACATAGGAAAATCAGCATCAGAGAAGTTACCTCCTTTATCTGAACCTTGTTTACCATTCACATCTACATTTCTAAACTTTTGAATTGCATATCCGTCGGTGAAATTACCAACGTTTTTGATTTCTTTAGTTTGTCCGTCAGTATAGAATTGTCCACGTGTGTCCGCTGTATTTGAAGAAAACTTATCTACAAATGCTGAAGTAGTTCTAATACCACCCCAACCACCGTTGATTCCGAATGAAGCTGCATTCATAGTACCACCAACTGGTGCGTGAGTCAAGAAAGTAGTTCCACCATACGTTTGAGTGCGAAGACCATCAAATGCAATAGCAAAAATAAATTCGTTTTGAGCTCCATTTTTATCATTGTCAGCTAAAAACAATTGATTGTAATTTGTATGCAACTTATAAGCTGAACCCGTAATTTTTGTAATTAAAGGAACTGCTGCTGCATAATGATCTGTACCTGTATATACTTTTGCATTCATATACAATTTTGCTTGTAACATCCAAGCTGCAGCTTGATCTACTCTGTAAGCCTCATTTGATTTTGCTGCTTTTAATAATGGGGTAATCGCTGTTAACTCCTCATCAACAAATTTGTATAATTCTGCTCTTGTAGCATATTCCGGGTAAAAGAATGTACTTGGAGAATTTTCAGTTACTAAAGAACCACCACCAAACATATCAATTAAATGCCAATACGTCATCGCTCTCAAGAAACGAGCTTCAGCTCTGTAAATAGCGATTTCTGCTTTCAAAGTAGCATCTACTCCTCTAGCTGCTAATTTCTCGTCAGTAGTTTGTCTCAAAAACTCATTACAGTTCACGATTTGGAAAGAGTAACGTGCAAAAACAGCAGTTACAAAACGGTCCAAAGAAGTCCATGTTTGTGAATGAAGATCTTTTATAGTCCCGTCATTCCAAGCAATAATTGCCTCATCAGTGGTTAATTCCTGTAATAACCAATATCCTCTCACATATTGACTTTCTCCCTCATCTATTCCAGAGATATCTGCTGTTCCTGAAGGACCTGATTGTCCTGAAGTTGCAAATCCAGCATATAATTTGGCAAGATTTTGTTTATACGACTCCGGTGTGCTGAAAAATTGGTCAACCGCAATGGCGTCACCAGCTTCTGGAGATTGGATCAAATCATTAGTACATGACGGAAACAAAAATACCATCATTAACAATGAAATACCCAATAATTTTATTTGTGTCTTTTTCATTTTTCTTGTTATTTGTATTAGAAATTAACGTTTAAACCTAACGTGAAAGTAATTGGTCTAGGATATAAATTATTATCTATACCATTCGAAATCTCTGGATCTAAACCATTATATTTAGTAATGAGCAGAACATTTTGCGCTGATAATGTCAATTTAACTAATGAACTTGAATTTGGCTTTTGATTAAAAGTATAACCAACATTTACATTGTCTAACCTTATAAAAGAAGCGTCTTGGATGTAATAATCAGAATGCAATTGAAAGTCATCTGTTTTAGTAAAACCTGTTTCTAAAAGATTAGCAACACCATTAGATAAATCCGTTTGTCTTAATAGTACATTGTTATAAGTTCCAAAATTAGAATCTACATTATTGTACATATAATTCCCCCAAGATCCTCTCCAAGTCATACCCATATCAAAGTTTTTATAGGTTACGCTTGTATTGAAACCGTAGAAAACATCTGCTGCTGGTTTGTGGAAACGGTATTTATCTTGTTCCGTAATGAGTCCATCTTTGTTTCTGTCAACAAAAACTCCATCAAGTGGTTTCCCGTTTGCTCCATAGGCTTGCTCATATACATAAAATGAATTTGGCGCATACCCCACTTGGTGATTTTGGATTTTATTTCCTGTTCCTCCAGCAATATCTCCTTCAGGAATACCCGGAGTATTTGGTTGAGTAGTAGTCAACTTAGTGATTTTAGAATCTTGAAAAGTAACGTTACCGCCTATTCTCCATTCTAAATTATCCGTACGAACCGGAATAACTTCCGCTAACAATTCAATCCCTTTATTGTCAATGTTTCCAATATTATAATTGTCTGTATTTGAAAATCCAAAGAAAGAAGGATTATATGTTTCCAGCAATAAATCTTTAGTGGTTCTTTTATAAACGTCAACACTACCTGTAAATCTATTGTTGAACAATCCATAATCAAGACCAGCATTAACAGTCGTAGTTTGCTCCCACTTCAGGTTACTGTTGTACTTTTGCGGTCTGTAAGTTGTGTAAAAAGTATTACCCAGTTGATATTGCGCTGTAGTATTTGAAGCTAAGTACAAAGGAATAGAAGGATAAATCCCAATATTCTGCTGTCCAGTAATACCCCAACCTCCTCTAAGCTTTAACGTAGAAATACTACTTACATCTTTCAAGAAACTTTCTTCATTCAATTTCCATGCTACTGCAACAGCAGGAAAATTACTCCATCTGTAATCTGGCGTGAATCTAGAAGTTCCATCACGTCTGTAAGAAGCAGTCAAGATATATTTATCAGCAATAGTGATATTAGTTCTGGCAAAAAAGGATTGCAAGTTAATACGAGATGGAGTAAATGACTCTATCGTTGTAACATCATTTTGAAAGTTATAATTAGATTTGTTCTTTGAGTCTTGAAAATCTTGGTACGTATATCCACCAGTCACATCAATTTGTGTATTAATCGCATCTACTTTCTTGTTGTAGTTCAAATACAAATCCATTACTTTATTCTTTCTGGATTCAATATTCTTGTAGGTATTACTATATCCTGAACCCTTAAGTCCGTTCAGATAATCAGCATTAGTTCCACCACTTCCAGTACCAGTTAATTGGTCGTAACCAAAGTTAGCAACCGCTTTCAATTCTGGCAAGAAATGCATTTTATATTCCGTTTGGATGTTTCCAATGCTTCTGTATGAATTACCAAAATTATTTTGTTGGTTAATCAAAGACAATGGATTTCTTCCTGCTAATTGATTAATTTCCGTAGGTGAAGCATACCACTGGAAGTAAGTATCATCGGCATTTCTAACCGATTGGGTAGGATCAAAACTAATCGCAGCACCAATCGCTCCTCTGTTACTATAATTGCTTTTAATTAAAGAAGTATTGTTGTTTACTTCAATTTTTAAATGTTTGTCCAAGAAATTTCCTGTAACACTAACACCAAGAGTACTTCTTTCCATGTTATCTCTTTTTAAGATACCATTCAAGTTAGTATATCCTACAGACGCTCTGTAAACTACATTATCCACACCGCCGCTTAAAGCAATGTTATGATCTGTACCAATAGCAGTTCTGTAAATTTCATTTTGCCAATTAGTATCCGCAGTGCCAAGTAATTTTATTTGAGCTGGAGTTCCATTAGCAGTAACAAAATCTTTAAATTGAGTTGAAGACAAAGCATCAACTCTGTTAGTAACTTCAGAAACTTGTAAATTCCCGTTGTAACTTACTTGAATTTCACCTGCTTTTCCTTTTTTGGTAGTAATAATAATTACCCCATTAGAAGCGCGAGATCCATAGATAGCAGTCGCGGAAGCATCTTTCAATACCGTAATGGACTCAATATTATTTTGATTGATAGTAGATAAAGGATTTTTACCACCTTCTATTCCGCCGTTATTAACCGGAACGCCATCAATAACATATAAAGGATCATTTCCTGCAGACAATGAGGAACCACTTCTAATTCTTATTGTCGCACTTTCACCTGGAGAACCACCTCCATTAATGATTTGCAAACCAGCTACTTTACCTTGAATCATTTGATCCGCAGAATTCACCGGTCCTTTATTAAAATCCTTAGCTGTCAGTACTGTTACTGCGCCCGTTGCATCTTTTTTCTTAACGGTACCGTAACCTACCTGTATAACGACCTCTTTCAATTGATTTTCATCTTCTATTAAAGAAACCATTACTGATTTTTGAGAATCATAAGTAACTACAGAAGCCTTATAACCAATAAAAGAAAATACAATCTTATCGCCTTTCTTTATATTAGACAATTGAAACTTTCCGTCAAAATCTGTAGAAACACCATTTGTAGCGCCTTGTACATTTACATTTACTCCCGGAATTGGCTGTCCTGACACTTGATCAAGAACAGTTCCATTTACAGTATTCTGAGCCAGAATACTAAGAGGCAGTAGCAGTAATAAAAATAACAACTTTTTATAAATTGTTTTCATACTTTTTGTTTAAATTAATTTGAAATTTTGTTGTGTTTTTAACTTTTAATTTTACTTCGAATGTTAAATTTATGTAAATTTTGTCACGCCCGACAAACACTGTTTTTTTTTGGTTTACGAAAACGTGATAGTGTTGAAAACTTTCTTTATTATCTAATTATTTAAGGGATAAATTGCCATTAATAAAAACAAATTATATCTTTATTACGAAAATAATTATTATCAATTTTACAATTATGAAAAGGAAGGTAACGCTTAAACAAATTGCTAAAGAACTTGATGTTTCGATTTCTACGGTTTCAAAATCTTTAAGAAATAGTTTAGAAATTGGAGAAGATACCAGATTAAAAGTGCAAGCTTTTGCCAAATTTTACAATTACAAACCCAATAATATTGCCCTGAGTTTAAAGAATCGAAAAACAAAAACTATAGGGATCATCATACCAGAAATTGTTCATCATTTTTTCTCCACTGTCATTAATGGAATAGAACAGGTTGCAAACGAAAACGGATACAGCGTAATCATATGCCTATCCGACGATTCTTTTGACAAAGAAGTACTTAACATGGAAATGCTTGCTAATGGAAGTATCGACGGTTTCATTATGTCCCTTTCTAAAGAGACCCAGTTCAAAGGCGATTTTCATCATATTACAGAAGTAATTGACCAAGGAATGCCTGTTGTAATGTTTGACAGAGTTACCAATGAAATTCTTTGTGATAAAGTTATCATTGACGATAAACTTTCCGCTTATGAAGCAGTTCAAAGCCTTATTGATAAAGGAAGAAAGAAAATTGCTCTGGTTACCACTGTCGATTACGTTAGTGTCGGTAAACTGCGCACCGATGGGTATATAAAAGCACTATTAGACAACAACATCCCTTTTGATGAAAATCTAATTATTAAAATCGAAGACGTAGATACTTGCGAAATAATAATCGGAAAACTACTGGAAGACAAAGCTATTGATGCCGTTTTTGCCGTTAATGAACTTTTTGCTGTAATCTGTATAAAAACAGCGAACAAAATAGGACTGAATGTCCCAAAAGACTTGGCAGTTATAGCCTTTACCGATGGAATTATTTCAAAATATTCCACTCCTACCATCACAACCGTAAGTCAAAGCGGTATAAAAATGGGAAACAAAGCCGCAAAAATGTTGATTGAGCGATTAGAATCCGAACATGAGGACGAAGAGGAAGAGAATTATAAAACAGAAGTAATTGAAACCCATTTAATAGAAAGAGAATCTACTTCTTAGAATTTATCAGTTTTCAGTCGCAGTTTCAGTTTTCAGTTGCTTTCTGAAAACTGAAACTAAAATATGTGACTGGTTTTTAAAACAAATAGCAAATATTCTATATGATATTCATTACTACAACCTTGTAGTAAGAAATATTTCTTTTTATTTGTTTATAATAAATAAAAGTTTGAAATATATTTTTATATTTACCTCATCAAAGCTTTTACTTTTACTTCGAAAATAAGACAAGTTTTGATAAGCATAGCGCTTATCGTATTAATTTTTTAAATTACGATAATGGAAAAGCGTAAATTAAGTTTCTGGCAAATTTGGAACATGAGTTTCGGATTTCTGGGAATTCAAATGGGTTTTGCCTTGCAAAACTCTAATGTCAGCAGAATATTTCAAACTTTAGGTGCAAATATTGATGACATCCCAATTTTATGGGTTGCTGCTCCTTTGACCGGATTAATTATTCAACCAATTATTGGCTATTTTTCAGATAGAACCTGGACAAAATTAGGACGAAGAAAACCTTATTTTTTAGCAGGTGCAATTTTAGCATCGGGAGCCTTATTTATAATGCCTAATTCTCCAGTGCTATGGTTTGCAGCAGGAATGCTTTGGATCATGGATGCTTCTATCAATGTTTCAATGGAACCATTTCGTGCTTTTGTTGGAGACAACCTCCCAGAAAAGCAACGCACAATGGGATTTGCAATGCAAAGTTTTTTTATTGGTATTGGTGCTTATTTCGCTTCAAAACTACCTTTGATTTTTACTCATTTAGGAGTTCAAAACACAGCACCCCTTGGAATCATTCCTGATTCAGTAAAATATTCCTTTTATTTGGGTGGAATTGTATTTATCCTAACGGTACTATGGACCGTTATTACTTCTAAAGAATATTCCCCAGAAGAATTAGAAGCTTTTGAGAAACACAAAGAAGCAACTTTTATAAAAGAAGAACATTCTGCTGATTGGTTTGCATCTAATGCAAAATCGCATTTAACAAAGGGAATTTCATTTCTAATTGTTAGTGTACTATTTTCGTTAGCCATCTTTCAATTTGATTTAAAGAAAGATTTATACGTTTTATCACTTGGGCTTATTGGTTTGGGCGGCTTGGCAATGTTAATTTCGGGATTAATGCAAAAAACAAATAATACTGAAAATGGATTTGTAACTATTATGAATGATTTTCAGTTTATGCCAAAAATCATGAAACAATTGGCCTGGGTTCAATTCTTTTCCTGGTTTGCGCTTTTCTCGATGTGGATTTACACCACTCTAGCCGTTACTCAACACATTTACGGCACAACAGATACTACTTCTACTGCATACAATACTGGCGCAAATCAAGTAGGTGAAATGTTTGCTAATTACAATTTAATTGCGGCACTTGCTTCTTTTTTACTGCCTTTGTTAGCCAAATATACCAGTAGAAAATTTACCCATTTTGCGGCATTAGTATGTGGCGGTCTTGGTCTCATATCGATTTATTTTATAAAAGAACCAACCACATTTACGATGGAATGGCTTCCAATGATTGGTGTTGGAATTGCTTGGGCAAGTATTTTATCTATACCATACGCCATGCTATCCGGCTCATTGCCAGCTGCCAAGATGGGATATTACATGGGAGTTTTCAACTTCTTTATCGTAATTCCACAATTAGTTGCCGCATCCATTTTAGGATTTTTAGTCTCTAAATTTTTTAACAGCGAACCTATATACGCACTTTTAATTGGTGGAGCATCAATGATTCTTGCCGGAATTATTGCACTTACCATTAATGACGAATCAAAAATTATAATAAATGAATAAAAAAGCATTCATCTTCGACCTTGACGGAGTTATTGTTGACACCGCCAAATACCATTTTCTGGCTTGGCAAAAAATTGCAAAAGAATTAAATATTGATTTCACACTCGAACATAACGAACTTTTGAAAGGAGTTAGCCGAGTACGTTCCTTAGACATAATTTTAGAATTAGGCAAAGTAAAAGCTTCGCAGGAAGACAAAAACAAATGGTTGATTCAAAAAAACGAGGACTATCTAACTTATCTGGTTGACATGGATGAAAGTGAAATTCTTCCCGGTGTTTTTACAATTTTAAAATTTTTAAAAGAAAAAAACCAACCTGTAGCTTTAGGTTCCGCGAGTAAAAATGCCAGACCTATTCTGGAGAAAACAGGTATCTTAAGTTATTTTGATGCTATTGTAGATGGAAATGATGTTACCAATGCCAAGCCTGATCCGGAAGTTTTTCTTACAGCGGCTAAACTATTAAACATAAGCCCTGAAAACGCACTAGTTTTTGAAGATTCAGTGGCCGGTGTACAAGCCGCCAATATTGGAAAAATGACCAGTATAGGAATTGGTGAAGAATCGATTTTGCATGAAGCAAAATACATCTTTAAAGACTTTATAGCCATAGATACCAATTTCATAGAAGAATTAATTAGAAAATAAAAAGATAGATTAAAAAGAAACAAGAAGCAAGAGGTTAGAAAAACTGCGATGAATTTGAACAACTCTAAACTTCTAGACCTTAAACTTTTTAAACTTTAAACAAAAGTAAAGAATGAACCAAGATTATATAAAGCCGGACAATTGGTCGATCATTGAAGAAGGATTTGATGTAGAGAGCGTAAAATCATCTGAGAGTCTTTTCAGCATTGGTAACGGAGCGATGGGACAACGTGCGAATTTTGAAGAAAATTATACCGGTGAAACATTTCAAGGAAGTTATATTGCCGGAATATATTATCCTGATAAAACCAAAGTGGGTTGGTGGAAAAATGGATATCCTGAATATTTTGCCAAAGTTTTGAATGCTCCAAATTGGATTGGAATCAACATCGAAATCAACGGCGAAAACTTGGATTTGAATACGTGTAAATCAGTTACAAATTTTCGTCGGGAATTAAATATGAAAGAAGGCTGGTACGACCGTTCCTTTGAGGCGACTCTAAAAAACGGAACTGAAATTTCAGTAAATATCCGTCGTTTCCTATCTATAGTTCTAGATGAAGTTGGCATCATCAATTATGAAATCATACCTTTAAATAAAGATGCCAAAATAATTTACAAACCTTACATAGATGCTGGGGTATCCAATGAGGACGCTAACTGGGAAGAAAAATTCTGGGAACCACTAGATGTAAAAAAGGCAGGAAACGAGGGTTTCATAACTGCACAAACATTCAAAACGCATTTCAAGGTAACTACTTTTATGCAAAACAGTATTCTGATTAATGGGGAAAAAACAAGTATTTCTCCTTCAAGTATCGAAGCTGTTTCGGATAAAATTAAATTTAATTATGACGTTGTTGTGGCTCAAGGCCAAAAATCATCTATCCAAAAAATTGGTGGTTACACCGTTTCTTTAAATCATGCAAATACGCAAACTGCCGCCGAAAAAGTAATCCAAACAGCACTTGCAAAAGGGTACGATACTATGTTACAAGACCAAATTAATGCTTGGGCAAAAATTTGGGAAATGTCTGATATTACGATTGAAGGTGACGTGAAAGCGCAACAAGGAATTCGTTTCAATATTTTTCAGTTGAATCAGACCTATTTGGGAAAAGATTCTCGTTTGAATATTGGACCAAAAGGATTCACAGGAGAAAAATATGGGGGATCTACTTATTGGGATACTGAAGCCTATTGCATTCCGTTTTACATGGCGACCAAAGACCAAGAAGTGGCACGAAACTTATTGACGTACCGCTACAATCAATTAGACAAAGCTATTGAAAATGCTGCAAAATTAGGTTTTACAAACGGCGCAGCTTTGTATCCAATGGTGACGATGAATGGCGAAGAATGCCATAACGAATGGGAAATTACATTTGAAGAAATTCATAGAAACGGAGCTATTGCATTTGCCATCTATAACTTTTATAGATACACTGGCGATTACAGTTATATTCCAGAAAAAGGACTGGAAGTATTGATAGGGATTGCACGTTTCTGGCATCAAAGAGCGAATTTCTCGACTAATCTTGATAAATATGTAATCCTAGGAGTTACAGGACCAAACGAATATGAAAACAACGTAAACAATAATTTCTATACCAATTATATTGCAAAATGGTGTTTGGATTACACATACGAACAGATTCAAAAAGTATCATTAGAATATCCATCGGATCATAAAAGAATTACTGAAAAAGTAAAAATCGCTGAAACGGAATTACAGTCTTGGAAAAAAGTTGCTGATAATATGTACTTCCCTTTTTCGGAAGAGCATAATGTTTACCTGCAACAAGATGGATTTTTGGATAAAGATTTAGTTAGAGTAGCTGATTTAGACAAAAGCCAAAGACCAATAAACCAAAAATGGTCTTGGGACAGAATTCTACGTTCCCCTTATATTAAACAAGCCGATGTTTTGCAGTGTTTCTATTTTTTTGAAGATCATTTTTCTAAGGAACAACTAAAAAATAATTTTGAATTTTACGAATCATTTACGGTTCATGAAAGTTCACTTTCGCCATGCGTACACTCGATTCAGGCTGCTTTATTAGACAAAATGGATATGGCCTATACGTTCTATTTGAGAACTTCACGTCTTGATTTAGATGATTACAATAAAGAAGTAGAAGAAGGTTGTCATATCACCTCAATGGCCGGAACTTGGATGAGTATCGTTGAAGGTTTTGGAGGAATGAGAATTAAAGACGATAAACTTCATTTTTCTCCAAAAATCCCGAAAGAATGGAACGGCTATTCCTTTAAAATAAATTTCAGAAATCAAATTTTGAAAGTGGACATTACTCATGAAGAAACTTCATTTTCAATCGATGGTCAAAAAGAGCTGTCAATAATTGTCAATGGAAAGGCAATTGTTGTTTTGGCTAATAAATCAGTATCCGTGTAAGAAAATTAATTGTTGGAACTTGTAGTCAATTCTATCATTTAATAAGGTGCCCCTCAAGGCTCACAGACAATCCCAATTTTTATTGGGATTGTTTAATTACCAACCGTTTTTAAAATTCAGTTTTCTGCTAACGCAAATTTAATATCCCTAAAAAGTATATAATAATGAATAAAATTGGTACATTCCCGTTCATAAATAGGAGCTTTCTAAAAAAAATAATCTTATTCCTTTTCTTTATGTCTTTATCCTTAAACGCTCAAATTCAAAGGATCGAACCTCCTTTTTGGTATGCGGGTATGAACAATCCGGAATTACAAATTCTGTTTTACGGTAAAAATATAGCTGAATATCAAGTTTCAGTATCTAATGCAATAAAAATCATTAACGTTACCCGAACTGAAAATCCAAATTACATTTTCATCACAATTGATACGAAAAAAGTGCTGGCAACTAATTTGACTTTTACTTTTAAAAACAACAATAAAGAGTCGTTCACACAAGAATATTCTCTAAAGAAAAGAAGAGAAAATTCAGCGCAACGCAAAAGTTATGATTCCTCAGATATGATGTATTTGCTGATGCCAGACCGTTTTGCGAATGGAAATAGAAATAATGATAGTGAAAACACCACAACTGAAAAATACAATAGGGAATTACCTGGAGGCAGACATGGTGGTGACATTGAAGGGATTATAAAAAATCTGGATTACATCTCTTCTTTAGGAGCAACAACCATATGGAGCACGCCACTTTGCGAAGACAACGACCCTTCTTTTTCGTATCACACTTACGGTCAATCTGATGTTTATAAGATAGATCCTCGTTACGGTACCAATGAAGATTATATACGTTTGTCTTCTGAAATGCATAAAAAAAACATGAAATTGGTTATGGATTATGTAACCAATCATTGGGGAATTAAACATTGGATGATGAAAGATTTACCTACAAACGGATGGATCAATCAATTTGATAATTATACCCAAACTAATCATAAAAGAACGGTTATCAGCGATACCCATGCGTCTAAAATTGACACAGAAACCTGCTTAAACGGATGGTTTGCACCAGCAATGCCGGATTTAAACTTATCTAATCCTTTGACATTAAAGTACCTTATCCAAAATGCCCTTTGGTGGATTGAATATGCAGATTTAGATGGTTTTAGAGTTGACACCTATAATTACTCTGATCCAGTAGGAATTGCAAAATGGACAAAATCCATTACAGATGAATATCCAAATTTTAATATCGTAGGGGAAGTTTGGATGCAAAGCCAAGCGCAAATGGCCTATTGGCAAAAAGACAGCAAAATAAGCCAAATTCAAAATTATAATTCCCATTTACCAAGTGTAATGGACTTTACATTATATGAGGCAACAACAAAAGTTTTCAATGAAGATGATGGCTCTTGGGACAAAGGAATGATAAAATTCTATGACAATTTTACCAATGACTTTCTGTATCCTAACATCAACAATATGTTGGTTTTTGTTGAAAACCACGACACCAATCGGTTCAATCAGACGTACGGAAACGACATTAGAAAATATAAAATGGCAATGAGTTTACTGGCAACCATCCGTGGAATTCCGCAATTATATTACGGAAGCGAAATTGGCATGACAGGCGATAAAAACAAAGGTGATGGAGATATTCGCCAAGACTTTCCGGGCGGCTGGGAAGGAGACCAAAACAATGCTTTTATAAAAGAAGGAAGAACTCCTGGGCAACGTGAATATTTCGATTTTACGGCTAAGTTATTCAATTGGAGAAAAAGCAAATCAGTAGTTCATTTTGGAAAAATGACACATTTTATTCCAGAGAATAATGTCTATACCTATTTTAGATACAATGCCAATGAAACTGTTATGGTTTTAATAAACAACAGTAATGAAACCCATAAAATAAACACACATCGTTTCAAAGAAAACATCAAAGATTTTAAAACCGGAAAGGATGTAATTTCGGAATTAACATTTGATGTTACAAACGAAATTATTATTGAACCAAAATCAGTTTTGATTTTAGAGTTGAAATAATTCAAACCTAATAAGGCAGTTAAGAAAATAATCATTTAATTATAGAAAATGAAAAAATATTCAATTCCACTTTTACTATTAACCATGACAATTCTAAGCAGTTGCTCCATTACAAAAACAGTTTCTGAGAGTACCAAAACACCTTTCGTTTGGGAAGGAGCGAATGTTTATTTTCTAATGACGGACCGTTTTAATAATGGTGATACTTCAAATGATATAAACTTCAACAGAACTAAAACACCGGGGAAACTTCGTGGTTTTGAAGGAGGAGATATCATAGGAATTTCTAAAAAAATAGAGGAAGGCTATTTTGACAAACTGGGAATTAATGCTATTTGGTTTACACCAATTGTAGAACAAATTCACGATGGTGTTGATGAAGGAACGGGTTTAAGCTATGCCTTTCATGGGTATTGGGCCCGAGATTGGACAAATTTGGACCCTAACTTTGGAACAAAAGAAGACTTAAAAGCATTAGTAGAAAAAGCACACGCCCACGGAATCCGAATCATTCTTGACGGGGTGATCAATCATACAGGACCGGTAACGGCTGAGGATACGGTTTGGCCAAATGACTGGGTGAGAACAGGACCAACTTGTGATTATAAATCCTTCGTAAATACAACTGCCTGCACATTAGTAGAGAATCTTCCGGATGTAAAAACAGAAAGTATGGAAAATGTGGATTTACCTCCTTTTTTAATCGAAAAATGGAAAAAAGAAGGACGTTACAACCAAGAAATGAAAGAATTGGATGTATTTTTTGCCCGTACCGGTTATCCTCGAGCGCCCAAATATTACATCATTAAATGGTTGACTGATTATATTGCCGATTACGGAATTGACGGCTACAGAGCCGATACTGCAAAGCATACTGAGGAAACGGTTTGGGGTGATTTTAAAACACAATGTAATTATGCCTTTACAACTTGGAAGAAAAACAATCCTGCAAAAGTGTTAGACAACAATTCTTTTTATACAATTGCAGAAGTGTATAATTATGGAATAAGTGCAGGACAAACTTTTGATTTTGGAGATAAAAAAGTCAATTATTATGAAAATGGCTTCAACAACATGATCAATTTCGAATTCAAATGGGATGCGCAAAAAGACTATGAATTTATATTCTCCAAGTATTCTGATAAGCTAAACAATGACTTGAAAGGATATAGTGTTTTAAACTATTTGTCTTCGCATGATGACGGCGGACCTTTTGATGCCAAAAGAACAAAAAGCAAAGAAGCAGGAACTAAATTATTATTAAGTCCCGGACTTTCTCAAGTATATTACGGTGATGAAAGTGCGCGTTCTTTAGTGGTTGAAGGCACTCAAGGTGATGCGACATTGCGTTCGTTTATGAATTGGGATACTATTAAATCAAATCCTTCAACACAAAAAACGTTGTTGCATTGGCAGAAATTAGGACAATTCAGAAAAAATCATCCTTCAGTAGGTGCCGGAATCCACAAACAAATTTCGGCTCAGCCGTATGTTTTTTCCAGAACTTTTGCTCAAGGTGAATTTACAGACAAAGTAGTAATTGGATTGGATTTGGCAATTGGATTAAAAGAACTTACTGTAGGTTCTATTTTCAGTAATGGAACGACCGTAATGGATACCTATTCTGGCAAAGAAGCAATAGTTTCCAATAGAAAAGTAAGTATCGATTCAGAATTTGATATTGTTTTATTGGAATTGAAAAAATAGAAATCTAAATCTTTACAAAATAGAATCAAAAACGTCTTTAGAAATGAAGGCGTTTTTTTTATGTTTACCTTTACAGAAAATAAACAAAATGCTCAAAATCGGTCATCGTGGTGCCAAAGGACATGAATCGGAAAACACATTGATTTCCTTCCAAAAAGCATTAAACATGCAAGTAGACGGAATTGAACTGGATGTACATCTGAGTGCTGATGGCGAATTGATGGTTATTCATGATGAAACAATTGACAGAACGACCAATGGAAAAGGTTTTGTAAATAAACTATCTTTGCGCGAATTGAAGACTTTTCAAATTGATGATAAGCATCAAATTCCAATGCTAAAGGAAGTTTTTGATCTGGTAAACCAAGACTGTTTTATCAATATTGAACTCAAAAGTTATGATGCCGCAGAGAAAGTAGTTTCCCTTATTGAGAAATATGTAACTAAAAAAGGATGGAAATACGACCGTTTTTTAGTTTCCAGTTTTGATTGGAATGCCCTGCAACAAGTTCGGTTTTTAAATGAAGAAATTCCTATTGGTATTTTAACAGAAACTGATTTAGATTTGGCTTTGGCTTTTGCCAAATTCATTCAGGCAAAATCAATCCATCCCTATTTCCATTTATTGACAAAAGAGAATACGGCAAAAATCCAGGAAAAAGGAATTCAGGTTTACCCTTGGACCATTAATGAAATAGAAGATATCCAAAAAATAATAGCTTTCAATGTAAACGGAATTATTACAGATTTCCCAAATAGAATATGAACCAAAATTTGACATTATTATTTCCATTTTTCCAAATAGGATTTTATTTTTAAACCATTAAGTGAGTTAAGTCAATTAAGTAGCTAGCTAAATAGTACAATTTATGACAAAAAAAGAGATAACGCAATTATCCTATGAAATTATTGGTTACGCCATAAAAGTTCACAAAAAACTAGGACCAGGTTTATTAGAAAAAATTTATGAAGAATGCTTAAAATATGAGTTAGAAAAAAACGGGTACAATGTTAAGCAACAATTTAATGTAGAAATCGATTACTACGATTTAGAACTAGCACATCCATTACGATTAGATTTATTAGTAAATGATTGTATTATTGTAGAGTTAAAAACAGTTGAAAAATTCCACCCCATTGATGAAGCCAAATTATTAAAGTACATGAAACTATTAAGTGTTCCACAAGGATTACTTATTAATTTTAACACTACCAACATCACAAAATCGTGCAAACCCTTAATAAACGAATATTTTTCAAGGCTAGCTGATGATTAAACTTAAAAATCTTAACTTTCTTAATGGTTAAAAAAATGAATCAGAATTTTGATATAATAATAGTAGGAGGTGGCGCAGCAGGTTTTTTTACGGCAATAAATATTGTGGATAAAAACCCAAAATTAAAAGTTGCCATTCTGGAACGCGGTGCAGAAGTATTGAATAAAGTTCGTATTTCTGGTGGCGGAAGATGCAACGTGACGCACGCTTGTTTTGAGCCTAATGAATTGGTTAAGTTTTACCCGCGTGGCGAGAAAGAATTACGCGGACCTTTTCATCAGTTTAGTTCTGGTGATACGATTGAATGGTTTGAAAAACATGGCGTAGAACTCAAAATTGAAGCGGACGGACGAATGTTTCCCATTTCTAATTCTTCGCAAACCATTATCGATTGTTTCTTGACGGCTACTCAAAAACTAGGAATTGCAGTGCTTACGGGGCAAAGTGTACAATCTATTTTTAAGAAAGAAAACACATGGAAAATAGAAACGCAAAGTGAAAATTATCTTGCCGAAAAACTAATTCTGGCTACAGGAAGCAATCCTAAAGTTTGGGAAATGCTTCAAACTTTTGGTCACGCTGTCGTCAACCCGGTTCCTTCCCTGTTCACTTTTAATATCAAAGATTCAAGAATAAAAGAATTGCCCGGAGTTGCAGCTCAAGTTACTGTAAAAGTAAAAGATACCAAACTCACATCAACAGGACCTCTGTTGATCACGCACTGGGGAATGAGTGGCCCGGCGATATTGAAACTCTCTGCTTGGGGCGCTCGCATCTTGCATGACAAAAATTACCAGTTTACCATTTTTGTAAATTGGTTGAATGATGAAGACACCGCGGATGTTGAGAAAAAGCTAAAAGACTTAAAACAAGAACACGCTAAAAAATCCGTTTCTAAAAAATCCCCTTTTGAATTAACCAATAGATTATGGGAAAGTTTAGTGCTCGCTTCAGGAATTGAAGCAGAGACAAAATGGGCCGATTTGTCTAAAACACAATTGCAAAATTTAGCGAATCAATTGACTAATTGTACTTTTCAAGTCAACGGAAAAAGCACGTTTAAAGAAGAATTTGTGACTGCCGGCGGAATTGATTTAAAAGAAATTAATTTCAAAACCATGGAAAGTAAACTGCATGAAAACTTATATTTTGCAGGTGAAATCGTCAATATTGATGCTATTACCGGTGGATTTAACTTTCAGAATGCTTGGACTAGCGGGTTTATTGTGGCGAATGCTGTATAAATAAAAGTCACTAACCTGTAAAACTTTAATTAAGAGAACTTTAGTTTTTGATTAACATGAATTTATTATTCTGATTTAATTTTGATAGAATGATTTGAATATGTTTGTAATCAAAATATTACGAATGATAAAAATCTACTTTTCTTTTCTATTACTGTTTTTTGTGTTTCAATCTACTTTTTCACAAACCGAAAAATTAATTGACGGCAAAGTTTTGCACGAACGATTTCCTGTCGGAAAAGTTGAAGTGGTCAATTTTAATTCTAAAAAAACTACAATTACAAATGCAGCCGGTGAATTTTCTATAGTAGTAAAAACGGGCGATGCACTCCTTTTTGTCTCAATAAACCATGATATCAAAAAAATTGTAGTGGATCAAAATACCATTGACAAAAACAATCTTCTTATTTCATTAATTCTTAAACCAGAGCAATTAGACGAAGTTGTTGTTACAAAACTGCCTTCTATTAAATGGGAAAAAGATAAGAAATGGGAACAAGGAAAGATTGATCAATACGCTGTGGAGAAAGCAGCAAGAACTCCAAAAATCCTTGGGATTAATAATGGAACTATCGAAAACGGAATGGATTTTATGCGAATTGGCGGAATGATTTTAGGCTTATTCGTAAAAGAAAAAGAAAAAATCAAAAAAAGTCCCCCAAAAATCGAATTCATAGCATTAGCAAAAAGCAGCTGTGATCAGAAGTTTTATACAGAAACTTTAAAATTAAAACCAGATGAAATACCTCTTTTCCTTCAATTTTGCGATGCAGATCCTAAGTCGAAAACACTAATTGAAAATCACAACATACTCAGCATGATGGATTTTTTATCCACCAAGAATATTGAATTTAAGAAGCTGTAAGACTTTGAGAAATAGATGAAATTATGATCACAAGATAAACTGAAAACTGCCAACTACTTATTTAGCCACCAAATACTTGCATTTAAAACAGCAGCAAAACTTACCCAAGCCAAATACGGAATGAATAAATAACCCGCAATTCTATTGATTTTAGAAAACTGTATATAGGTTTCATAAATCATTAGCAACAACACAATAATCTCTAAACCGGCCAGCATTGGGTTGTGTAATCCAAAGAATAAATACGACCACAATGCATTTAATGCCAATTGTATGGCAAAGAAAATCAACGCTTTTTTGACAATTTCTTTTTCAAATTCGATTCGGTTCCAGACTAATCCTGCAGCAACACCCATCATGATATAAAGCATACTCCAAACGGGTGCAAAAATCCAATTGGGCGGATTAAAACTTGGTTTTACCAAAGTTGGGTACCAAGTCACAATTGCAGAACGGGTAACCATTCCAGAAAAATAACCAATCACAAGACAGGTTACAACCATCGTTAAAATTCGAGTAATCTTAGTCATAATTATATTTTTCTAATGTGGGTCAAATTTAATCAAAACTTTAGTACAAATCGATAAATAAACAAATCAAAGGATAAATCAAAAAAAGTATCTTTGCATAAATTTTATCATTCATGTTTACAGCAAACGATTTTATTCCAAAAAAGTATTCACAAACTATCGAACAAGGTAATTTCGAATGGAGTGCGCCCAGTAATATTGCTTTAGTGAAATATTGGGGGAAAAAAGACAATCAGATTCCAGCCAATCCTTCGGTAAGTTTTACGTTGAATAATTGTAAAACGATTACCAAATTGGCTTTCGCCAAAAAAATAAACACTGGAAATTTTTCTTTTAACTTACTTTTTGAAGGAAAACCAAAAGAGGATTTCAAACCGAAAATCCACAAATTCTTGGAGCGAATCGAAATTTACTTGCCATTTTTGAAAGACTATCATTTTACGATTGACACGGTAAATACCTTTCCGCACAGTTCCGGAATTGCCTCTTCAGCATCAGGAATGGCGGCTTTAGCAATGAACATGATGAGTTTAGAAAAAGCGTTAAACCCGGAAATGACGGAGGAATATTTCTATCAAAAAGCCTCTTTGTTAGCTCGTTTAGGTTCGGGAAGCGCTTGCCGCAGCGTAAAAGGGCAAGTGGTAGTTTGGGGAAACCATAAAAATATCTCCGGAAGTTCCGATTTATTTGGAGTGGAATTTCCTAATGCTATTCATGATAATTTCAAGAATTACCAAGACACCATTTTACTGGTTGACAAAGGCGAAAAGCAGGTTTCAAGTACCGTTGGTCATGATTTAATGCACGACCATCCTTTTGCCGAAAGGCGATTTGCACAAGCACACGAAAACTTGGACAAACTAATTACCATTTTTAAAAACGGAAATTTAGAAGAATTTATCAAAATTGTAGAAAGTGAAGCCTTGACTTTGCATGCCATGATGATGACTTCGATGCCCTATTTCATTTTAATAAAACCCAACACATTAGAAATCATTAATGCCATTTGGAAATTTAGAAATGACACCAAAATCCCTGTTTGTTTCACATTGGATGCAGGAGCAAACGTGCATGTTTTGTATCCAAATAAGGATAAACCAAAAGTATTACAATTTATTCAGGACGAATTAGTTGGCTATTGCCAAAATCGTCAGTACATTTGTGACCAAATTGGGAATGGAGCTATTGAGATTGAATAATTTTTAATATCTTTATTTTTAAATAGTTGAAATCATGGACATTCAATCTGAAAAATTAGAATTAATAAAAATGTTATTAGAAACTAATGACAAATCCATAATTGAAGCTGTAAAAGATATTTTGAAGGCAGAGAAAAAAGAAGCTTGGGAAAAATTAACTCCTGAGCAACAAGAAGAAATTAATATCGTAATACAAAAAGAAAATCGAGGTGACATTGTCGATTTTTAAAATTATTAAAATCAAATTACCAATCCCAAATTGCTAATTACCAACATCATATGAAAGGACCTTTATTTTATTCAAAAATATTACTCTTTGGCGAATATGGAATTATTCGTGATTCAAAAGGATTGTCCATTCCTTACAATTTTTATAACGGTGCGCTTAAAAAAGACGAAAATCCATCTGATGAAGCTATAAAATCAAATGGAAATTTGAAACGTTTTCTTGTTTATTTAGAAACATTGCAAAAGGAGCAACCCGACTTAGTTACTTTTGATTTAGCAACGCTGAAAAATGATGTTGAAACGGGAATGTATTTTGATTCCAGCATTCCGCAAGGTTACGGCGTAGGAAGTAGTGGTGCACTTGTTGCTGCTATTTACGACAAATATGCACAAAATAAAATCACGGTTCTTGAAAATCTGACTCGTGAAAAATTATTGCAGTTAAAAAATATATTTTCTCAAATGGAGAGTTTTTTCCACGGAAAAAGTTCTGGTTTGGATCCATTAAATAGTTATTTGAGTATTCCAATTCTTATTAATTCAAAAGATAATATTGAAGCAACGGGAATTCCTAATCAAAGTTTTGATGGGAAAGGTGCCGTATTCTTATTAGATTCTGGTATTGTGGGCGAAACGGCTCCGATGGTAAATATTTTCATGGAAAACTTGAAAGACAAAGGATTTCGTGCTATGTTGAAAAATCAGTTTGTAAAATATACCGATGCTTGTGTGGAAAATTTCCTTGGTGGTGACATGAAGTCGCTTTTCATGAATACCAAGAAATTATCAAAAGTAGTTTTGAATAACTTCAAACCTATGATTCCGGAACAATTTCACGGAATTTGGCAACAAGGAATTGACAGCAATGACTATTATCTAAAATTATGTGGTTCAGGTGGCGGTGGTTATATATTAGGTTTCACTGAGGATCTAGAACGTGCAAAATTATCTCTAAAAGATTATAAACTGGAAGTAGTTTATCAGTTTTAGCCCTAGCCCCTAAAGGGGACTTTAAAAAAACAAATTAAATCCTTATAATGTTAAGCAGGCAGCACAAACTTTTATTGATGAAAATTATAAGTTTGTTCTCTGTCGTTAGAGGCTATAACATTCCAATTATTATTTTGGCGCAATATCTTTCGGCTATATTTATTCTTGCGCCGGAGATAAGAGCTTTGGACATTCTGCTAGATTTCAATTTATTTCTGATTGTTTTCGCTTCTTCGTTAACGATTGCTTCCGGTTACATCATTAATAATTTTTACGATAGCAAAAAAGATTTAATCAATCGTCCGAATAAATCCATGCTCGACCGATTAGTAAGTCAAAAAACAAAACTTACGGTTTATTTTTCTCTTAATTTCATTGTGGCCTTAATGTCAATGTTTGTGTCCTGGCGCGCTTTTTTATTCTTTTCTGTTTATATATTTTTCGTCTGGTTTTACTCTCATAAAATAAAAAAATATCCGATAATAGGAAATTTGACAGCTGCTTTATTGGCTGTTTTACCATTTTTTGCCATCTTATTATATTATTACACTAAAATTTCCTTTAGCGATATTGAGATTTATAAAAGTCAGCTTGCTGTAATTTTCGCTCATGCTTCTTTTTTATTTCTATTACTTTTAGTTCGGGAAATGATAAAAGATTTAGAGAATCTAAAGGGAGATTTAGCAAATGGTTACAACACAATCCCAATTATATATAGTGAAGCCGTTTCGAAGAAAGTAATCACGATTTTAACCATTTTAACGATTTTTCCCGTTTATGTTTTAATAGAAATTTACGATGTAGGTTACATGGATATTTATTTTTATGCCTGTTTAATCATCCTGATTTTTTTTCTGCTTTACTTATGGAAATCAAACACGAAATCACAATTTTTATTGCTTCATAATGTTTTAAAATTCCTTATTGTAGCTGGCGTATTTTGTATTGTTCTTATCAATCCAAGTGTGTTGTGGCATGGAAAAAAATTATTATTGATTTAAATTTTACTTTCTAGAAATTATAAAAAAGGTAAAAACAATTCTCCAATAATTCCATTTGATTAGCCCCGATTAAAACGGCATCCTTTTTCTTTTTTCTTTAAAAAAGAAAAAGATACAGTGTAAAGCGGGAAATAGCTACAAAAAAATAAAATAAAACTCCTTAATAAGCTTATTAATTAGGTAGTTAGCGTTTTCTAATTGTCAAAAATCGTTTGTCAATTATATAAATACTATCTTTGCGCAAATTATTGGAATATTATGAATAACAAGGAGGGCAATAATAAGAAAAGTGGCGCTAGAGCAAATAGCTCAAGACCAAGTTCGAATAAGCCAAAACCTGCCATGCAGAAGCGCGCTCAAGGGCCAAAAAAAGTCAAAGTAAATACTAAAGTTGCCGAAGTTGCTACTGATAAAGTAGAGAAAAAACCAAATCAGGCACCAAAGAGACCAAAAGTAAAAGACGAAATTCGTTTGAATAAATATATTGCTAATTCTGGTGCGTGCTCGCGTCGTGATGCCGATATTTACATTCAATCCGGAACGGTTAAAGTAAATGGAATTCCTGTTACTGAAATGGGATATATGGTAAAACCGGGAGATGTTGTGAATTTTGACGGTTCGACTTTGACGCCGGAGAAAAAAGTTTACATCTTATTGAACAAACCAAAAAACTTTACGACAGCCATGGACGAAGGCCAGGAATATCGTAATGTATTGGAATTAGTAAAAGGTTCTACAACTGCAAAAATTGGAGCTGTAGGTAGAATGGACAAGAATACCACTGGTTTGTTATTGTTCACAAATGATACGGATATGATTCGTAAATTTACTTTACCGAGTCAAAAATCATCTAAAATATACCAAGTTTCATTAGATAAAAACTTGAAATTTGAGGATTTAGAAAAAATAAATAAAGGTTTAACTCTTGATGGACATCGAGTTTTTGTAGAAGATGTAAGTTACATTGATGGTGAAGCGAAAAGTGAAATTGGCTTGCAATTAAGATCGTCTAACGTAAAAGTAGTTCGTAATATTTTTGAACATTTTAGTTATGATGTATTAAGGATTGACAGAGTTTCTTTTGCTGGTTTGACCAAAAAGAATTTACCAAGAGGAAACTGGAGATTGCTTACAGAACAAGAAATTATTAATTTGAAGAACGTTTAATATTTCTTTGAAATTATAAAACTAAAATCCCTTTTCGCTTAGAGTGAAATGGGATTTTTTTAATTAAAAATTGAAACTCAATTACCATGACACCAGAAAAATTACAGTCGATTGCTTTTAAATGGTTCGAAACCTTTAACAACAAAGAATTAGAAAAACTATTGTCACTGTATGATGATGAGGCCGTGCATTTTAGTCCAAAACTAAAAATTCACAAACCAGAAACCAATGGATTTGTTACGGGGAAACAAGCATTGCGTGACTGGTGGCAGGATGCGTTTGAACGTTTGCCAAGTTTGAACTATAAAGTAAAATCGCTTACTGCAAATGGAGATCGTGTCTTTATGGAATATATCAGAACCGTGAATGGAGAAGAAGATATGCTTGTTGCAGAAGTACTCGACATTAAAGAAAATAAAATAATTGCGTCCCGAGTATATCACGGATAAAATAACCTCATTTAAGTACTTATTTTAACAATATAGAAAAACAACTCCTAAAATCCCATTCCCTTTAAAAGGAATTGGATTTTTTTTTTAAACAGACAGCTTTAAAGCAAAAATAACTTCACTTTCGGGAAACCTTTCTTTTAAAACGAAAACGTTAAACCCCTTGAAAATTAAGGAAATAATCTGTCTGAGGTAGCGCTGTACAAAAAATAGCATATATTTAAAATTGAGTAATTAAAAATATAATTTTATTCATTAGTTTTTAAATATTTTAAAAAACCAACCAAAAGACAAACACAAAAAATGAAAAAAACAATTCTCTTATTATTTGTAATCATCCTCTGCCCAAAGTCCTCCTGGAGTCAAGACAGTAAAGCTCAAAAATCAGAAATAAACCAGAAAGTTTCTGACTTACTTTCTAAAATGAGCATTGAAGAAAAAATTGGGCAAATGACTCAAATTACCGTCACTAATTTTGAAGCAAAGGGCAAACCTGGTGTTTTTGACATGGCAAAATTAAGAGAAGCGATTCAAACATATCATATAGGTTCTATCTTGAATGTACCAAATCCCGGCGCACCAACAATTAAGAAATGGAACGAAGTCATTACTACAATAAGCAATGAAGCCAACAAAACCAGACTCAAAATTCCGGTGCTATATGGTATCGATGCCATCCACGGATCAAGTTATACTGCCGGCGCCACTTTGTTCCCGCAACAAATAGGAATTGCAGCAACATTTAATACTGAAATTGCCAGAAAAGGAGCGGAGATTTCAGCTTATGAAACTAGAGCTTCCTCAATTCCATGGGTTTTTTCGCCAGATTTAGACTTACCTAGAAATCCTTCTTGGTCAAGAATATGGGAATCTTTTGGAGAGGACGCTTATTTATCTTCTCAAATGGGCAAGGCAATGGTGGAGGGATTTGAAGGAAATAATGTGGCTTTTAAATACCATGTAGCTTCTTGTATGAAACATTTCATAGGTTATGGAAGTACTACAACTGGAAAAGATAGAACCCCAAGTATTATCCCAGAACGTGTTTTAAGACAATTTGATTTAACAATTTATCAAGCTGCAATTAAAGCCGGTGCCAAAAGCATTATGGTGAGTTCTGGCGAAATAAATGGAACTCCTATTCACGCGAGCAAACATCTGATTACAGATATATTGAAAACAGAATTAGGATTTGAAGGCGTGGTCGTTACGGATTGGAAAGATATTATTTATTTGCATTCTCGCCATAAAGTAGCGGAGACTAATAGAGATGCCGTACGAATCGCTGTTTTGGCTGGAATTGACATGAGTATGGTACCGGAAGATTATACCTTTTATACTGATTTATTAGATTTGGTAGCCAAAGGTGAAGTCCCTGTGTCACGAATTGATGATGCCGTTTCCAGAATTTTACAAATGAAATTCAAATTAAATCTATTCCAAGATACCGTTGCTAATTTAAAGGATTACCCAAAATTTGGCTCACCGGAATTTATCAGCGAAGCTTATAATGCAGCGGCAGAATCAATTACTTTATTAAAAAATAATGACGCTGTTTTACCTTTAGCAAAAAATGAAAAAATATTAGTCACAGGCCCTACTGCGAATAGCATGAAATATTTAAATGGTGGGTGGTCCTACAACTGGCAAGGCGAAAATTCAGACACCTATGCTGCAGATAAATTTACTATACTAGAAGCTTTAATGGATAAAGCAGGACATGAAAATGTGCTTTATACACAAGGGGCCGATTTTGCTACTTTTAATGATGCCGAAATAGAAAAAACTGTAGAATTAGGAAAAAGCGCTTCGAAAATAATTTTGTGTCTCGGGGAAAAAAATTATACTGAAACTCCTGGTGACATTAGTAATTTATACATAACCGAGTCGCAATCCAGACTAGCCTTGGCTTTATCGAAACTAAACAAACCTATTATTTTAGTTTTGAACGAAGGAAGGCCGCGATTAATCAGCAACTTTGAAGACAAAATGAATGCAGTTATCCAATGTTACCTGCCTGGAAACGAAGGCGCCAGAGCTTTGGCTGACATTCTTTTCGGAACTATTAATCCAAGTGGAAAATTACCATACAATTACCCACGGTACCCTAATTCATTAGAAAAATACAATAGAAAACACACTGAGAGTTTAGAAGACGAAGAGCAAAATAACGATGCTAAATATGAAAAAAGCTATTCTCCACAATTTGAATTTGGTTCTGGTTTATCATATACCACTTTTGCGTATTCAAATTTAAAAATAGATAAATCAGAAATAAATGATACCGATGATTTAATAGTAACTGTTGATGTAAAAAACACTGGAAAATTAGCCGGAAAAGAAGCGGTTTTACTTTATTTATCTGATAATTATGCCAGTATTACTCCTGAAGTAAAAGCATTAAAAAGATTTACAAAAATTAGTTTAGTGCCAAATGAAACCAAAACTATAATCTTCACTTTGAATCAGAAAGATTTACAGTTTGTGAACAATGACTTGAAATGGATATCCGAAAAAGGAACATTCAAAATACAAATTGAGAAACTTACAAAAGAGTTTTTGTTAAAATAAAATTGCTTTTAAATAATGATTAAAGAAAAGCTTCTCGATCTGAGAAGCTTTTTTGATTATCGGCAAGAACCCAGCCAGCTGCCAAAAATAACTAATAGTTGAATAGCAAACATTCAAATATATTTGAATTATTATCAGTTTTTTTTAATAAATTAGCTACAAATATTTAACAATCAATCATTATGAGAAAAATAACCATTGTTTTTATTACTTCAATTATTTCATTAGTACTGGTAAACTGTAAATCCAACGAAAAAAAAGAAGATTTTAGTGCCTTGACAGAAAATTATTTTGATGATAAAAATGCACTGGATCCTTTGAGCGCAACACAAAATGGTCAAAACGAATACAACGATCAATTGCAATTTGAAATGACGGATAGTTATAGAAAATCCCAAGCAACATTTTTTGACAAATATGAAAAAGCACTACTAAATATTGATGAAACTAAACTTTCTGAAGAAGAAAAAAATAGCTATGAAATCATTAAATGGGAAGTAGGAATAGGAAAAAAATTGCTGAAGCAGCCTACTAATTTGATGCCAATCCATCAATTTTGGGGAACACACTTGACAATGGGACAATTTGCCGGAGGAACAAGTGCACAGCCGTTTAAAACAGAGAAAGACTACACCAATTTCTTAACGAGGATGGATAAGTATTCTGTTTGGATTGATTCGGCCATGGTTTATATGAAAAAAGGAATCAAACAAGGTATTGTCATACCAAAAGCGTTAAGCGTAAAGTTAATACCTCAATTTGAAGAAATGGCAACCTCAAAAATAGAAGATAATTTATTTTATTCGGCTATAAAATTAATGCCAGCCACTTTCTCTGATGTGGTAAAAAAAGATTTTACAGAAAGATATATTGCCTTAATTAATGATAAATTGATTCCGCAGCATAAAAAAATGACTGAATTCCTAAAAAATGAATACCTCCCTGCGTCGAGAACTACAAGCGGAATAGGAGTTTTTCCTTTTGGAAAAGAACTATATGCTACTTATGTAAAACAATGGACCACTACTGAAATGACTCCTGAGGAAATCCATGAATTGGGATTAAAAGAAGTCGCTAGAATAAATGCCGAAATGGAAAAGGTAAAAACTCAAGTTGGGTTTAAAGGCACTTTATTAGCGTTTTTTGAGGAAGTTCGAAATAAAAAGGAATTAAAACCTTTTAAAAAACCCGAAGAAGTTATTGCCAATTTCCAACGTATTTATGCTCGCATAAAACCGAACGTGAACCAATTATTTTCGTTGCAACCTAAAACAAAATTTGAAATTAGAAGAACGGAAGCTTTTAGAGAAAAAACTTCCAGTGCTGAATATATGCAAGGTACTGCAGATGGTTCGCGTCCCGGTATTTTTTATGTACCAATACCAGATTTAGTTAATTATAATCTGTATGGAGATGAAGATTTGTTTTTGCATGAAGCCATTCCTGGACATCACTTTCAAATTTCCTTGCAACAAGAAAACAGTAGTCTTCCAGATTTCAGGAAATTCAATTGGTTTGGTGCTTATGGTGAAGGCTGGGCTTTGTATACGGAAAGTTTAGGTAAAGAATTAGGGTTATACAAAGATCCCTATCAATATTTTGGCATGTTAGGCAACGAAATGCATAGAGCTGTACGATTAGTTGTTGACACTGGCTTACACTCAAAAGGATGGACCAGAGAACGAGCAATCCAATATTCTCTAGCAAATGAAGCGGAGAGCGAAGCAAGCATAATTCCAGAAATAGAACGTTACATGGCAATTCCTGGACAAGCTTTATCTTATAAAATCGGCCAATTGAAAATCATGGAATTGCGCAAAAAAGCGCAGGATAAAATGGGATCCAAGTTTGACATCAAAAAATTCCATGAAAAAGTATTGGAATCCGGAGTGGTGCCTTTGGCATTATTAGAAAATAAAATTAATGCCTGGATAAAAGAGTAATAATTTTGAATAATAAGTATAAAAAAAGCTTCTCGATTGAGAAGCTTTTTTTTGTGCGGATAATAGGACTCGAACCTACACGCCTTGCGGCACCAGATCCTAAGTCTGGCATGTCTACCAATTTCACCATATCCGCGCAATTGTGGGTGCAAATATAAACATATCTTCTAACTTTCAAAGCAATTTATGGAAAAAATATTCATACTATTTTTTGTACTTTTGAAACTATAAAATTAAAATCCATGGAAAATATAAAATCTTATGTTCTACAACATAAAGATCGTTTCATAAACGAATTAATCGAATTATTAAAAATCCCATCCGTAAGTGCTGATGCCGCTTATTCTCAAGATGTTATCAAAACTTCCGAGGCTGTAAAAATCAGCTTAGAAAAAGCAGGATGCGATTTTGTTGAGATTTGTGACACACCCGGATACCCAATTGTCTATGGTGAAAAAATCATCGATCCAACTTTGCCGACGGTTTTAGTTTATGGTCATTATGACGTTCAACCGGCAGATCCAATGGAATTATGGGCTTCTCCACCCTTTGAACCCGTTATTAAAAAAACAGATATCCATCCAGAAGGCGCCATCTTTGCTCGTGGAGCTTGTGATGATAAAGGCCAAATGTATATGCACGTAAAAGCATTAGAATACATGATACAATCCAATACTTTGCCTTGTAATGTCAAATTTATGATCGAAGGCGAAGAAGAAGTGGGTTCAAAAAGTTTGAGTTGGTTCGTGGAACGCAACCAGGAAAAGCTAAAGAATGATGTAATTCTGATTTCGGATACCGGAATGATTTCAAACCAACAACCATCCATCACTACAGGATTACGTGGATTAAGTTATGTAGAAGTAGAAGTTACAGGACCAAACCGTGATTTGCATTCCGGTTTATATGGAGGAGCAGTTGCTAACCCGATAAACGTACTAGCAAAAATGATTGCTTCCCTTCATGATGAGGACAATCACATTACCATTCCCGGTTTTTATGACAATGTACAAGAATTATCGCTTGAAGAAAGAGCCGAAATGGCTAAAGCGCCTTTCAACTTAGAAAATTATAAAAAAGCACTCGACCTTAACGATGTTTACGGCGAAAAAGGATATGTTACGAACGAAAGAAACGCTATTCGTCCTACGCTTGACGTGAACGGAATTTGGGGAGGATACACCGGGGAAGGTGCTAAAACTGTAATTGCAAGCAAAGCTTTCGCTAAAATTTCGATGCGTTTGGTTCCAAATCAAGATTGGGAACAAATCACCGAACTTTTCACGAAACATTTCATAAGCATTGCTCCTGCCGGCGTTACTGTAAAAGTAAAACCACATCACGGCGGGCAGGGCTACGTAACTCCAACTGACAGTATAGGATACAAAGCCGCGAATATGGCCTATACCGAAACCTTTGGTGTGCCCGCCATTCCGGTTCGCTCCGGTGGAAGTATTCCTATCGTTGCCTTATTCGAAAAAGAACTGAAAAGCAAAACCATTTTGATGGGATTTGGTCTTGACAGTGATGCCATTCACTCGCCAAACGAACATTTCGGAATTTTCAATTACCTGAAAGGAATCGAAACAATCCCGTTGTTTTATAAATATTTCGTAGAACTTTCGAAATAGATTATTGCAATACCTTTTATACAATCCGTTCAGCAATGAGCGGATTTTTTTTTGGGCGTTACCTCCGGTCGGGCTTTCCATTACAATCTTTTTATTTTTTAAAGAAAAAAATAAAAAGGATTTTCATTGCAATCCCTAACGCAAACTGCTAATCGCCATACTATTTTGTGTAAAAATTTGTTTATTAAAGGTACATAAGCGAAAGTGCTTTACTAAGTCTCTTTCCACATATCTTTCACAAACTTTAAATATGGAATTTTCAACGGCTAATTTTAGGTTTTTAGTCAGCCTGAACGTTTCGCGCATAGATCTCGTGGCGGCCTAACGAACTGAGTTCTTTCCCCAAAGATAAACTTTTTTCGAAAGGAAAAACGTGAAGCTACCGAAAACCAGCCATGAGATTTTTGCGCTGTTAGTATCTGGCATAGAACATATTAACCTTCCATTTTAATAAATAATTACATAAATTTTCGTATAATTTTGTAATAAATTTAACAGTATAAGAAGTAAATTGCATTCAATTTAAAATACAATATTATGAATTACGAAAACAACGACAAAAGCGAAGGACCAATTGCAAAAGCAATTGAAGAACAAACTGCCAAATTACCGTCTGATGTGTTTTTGTGGTCAGCACTTGTAGCAATTGCTGTTTCCGCAGGATTGAAAATTGCTGGACGAAAACACTCAGCCTTATTTGTTGGACAATGGGCGGCACCTTTTTTATTATTGGGAATCTATAATAAATTAGTCAAGCTAGAGGGTCATGACCAAAATGACAAAGGTTAGAAACTTTGCACCCCCGTTTATCGCGGGGTTTTTTTCTGGCGAAAACTTCATCTCTAAAACGGTCACGATATCGTTGCTGCTAACCTGTATATAAACTTTCCAAAGTAGCGCATATACACCAAATTTTGTTTGGCTTTGCGCTACTTTGTTTCGTTTTATCTGTATTAAAATACAAATAAATTTTCTTACAATTCACCAAAGCGACTTCAAATTATTGGAATGCGTTGCGTGAGGGATGGCAGTGAAAATCCTTTATGTTTTTTCTTTAAAAACATAAAGATTGCAGCGTACAGCCCGACCCAAAGTTGCGAGGAGGAACGACGAAGCAATCTGGAGGGTCACGCCCAAAAAATAGGTAGCCAATAAATGAAGTGCATAAAAAAATCCGCAACTCTAGACTTTTATCAAGAGAAGCGGATTTATCGAACTACAAATCTAAAAACTATTAACTAAAAACTTTTACTGGATTATAACCCAAATAAGGCATGGCTTGTTCTTTGAAAACAACGCCATATTCTTCTAATTCTTTCAAAATAGGTAAATACACTTCTTTACGAATTGGAAGTTGTACTCCCGGAGTGGTAATCTTACCATTTAAAATTAGCAATGTTGCCATTGCAACCGGCAAACCTACTGTTTTTGCCATGGCAGTATAGGTTTGATCTTCTCCTATGCATACCATTTTAGAATCGATTTGTCTTTTTACACCATCTAATTCGTATCCAAATTTATGGTACATCACAATCATATCTTTATCTTCGGGCTGAAGCGTCCAGCTATCACTCAATATTTTTTCTAATATTTGTGCCGGAGTGGCGTTTTTTAGTCCAATAATTTTTTTGGTATTGAATAAATCCAACTCCACTAATTTATCCCACATAATATCGTCCTGATCAATCTTTAAAATCAGGCGTACTTTTATTTCAACGGAATCCGTTGGATGATAAGGCAAGAAAGAATTAACAAATTTACGGTAGCTCATGTTTTCAGAATCTTCCATAACGTAACTATCGTCAGTCATTCCTAATTGCACAAACATATTCCACGCTTTCGAAAACCCAACCCGACGGATTGTTCCTCTGTATAAGGTAAGTGCATCGTCTAGGCCATATACACTTCTGTATTTTAGGGAATCTCTATTAGAATAAGCTTCAAATCTTCCATAATCTTCTACTTCCAGAAATTCTGTTCTTCTAAATAAATTACAATACGGGATGTATTTATAAGCTCCTTCCTGAATAAACTTAGCAGCACCGCCTTGTCCTGCAAGAACAACGTTACGGGGAGCCCATGTAAATTTATAATTCCAAAGATTAGTGTCTGATTCTGGGGCTACAAGTCCACCACAAAAGGATTCAAACAAAAGCATTTTTCCACCCTTATCTCTAATTTCATCTATGATTTTCATAGCACTCATGTGATCTATTCCCGGATCTAAGCCAATCTCATTCATGAAAATAAGATTATTTTCTTTTGCAGCCGCATCTAATTCTTGCATGGCATCACTGACATAGGAAGCCGTAACCATACTCTTTTTATAAATAACACAATCTCTGGCAACCTCAATATGCAAATGAGCCGGTAACATCGAAATAACGATATCGGCTTTTTGTATCGCTTGCTTTCTTTGATTTTCATCAAAAATATCAAGAGCTATTGCAGTAGCATTGGGGTGATTATTGGTCTTCTTTTGAGCTAATGCCAATGATAAATCACCAATAACAAGATGTAAATTCTCTTTTTCTGATTTATCCAGAAGATAGTGTATCAACGACGAAGCTGATCTTCCTGCACCAATAATAAGTATTGTTCTCATTTTTTACATAATTATAACACAAAAATACAAAATTGTTGTATTTATAACAAATGACTCTAGTTAAAATTTTAAAATAACTCTACTCTATAAATAACTTCAAAAAAATATAAATATGCAGAATGTACCTTTGTGTAAAGTATCTGCTAAATTCTTTTAATTTGACTAGAATATGAGATAAATTTGCAGTGAAAAATAAAGGATAAAAATGGACAAAAAAATAATTTCGACTGGAGCAATGTTTGGAATGTTAGCGATCATATTAGGTGCTTTTGGAGCACATGCCCTAAAAAAAGTACTGTCTCTTGAACAACTTTCGACTTTTGAGACCGGAGTACGCTACCAAATGTACCAAGCACTCTTTTTATTATTCGTTGGCCTAATGACAGATTTGTCTCAAAAAACAAAAAAAACGATCTATTATCTGGTACTTTTTGGTGTTATTTTATTCTCAGGATCTATTTATTTATTGGCCACAAATACACTTACTTCTTTCGATTTTAAAGTAATTGGTTTTGTGACTCCTATCGGTGGGCTCCTATTAATATTGGCTTGGGGAGTATTACTCTTTCATATTTTAAAGAAAAAACAACAAAACTTAGATAATTAAATCCTATCTAAAATATAAGTTCTACTTTTGCAATCGATAAATTAAACAATACAATACATAATTTTATGAATAATAACACACCGTTTACGCAATCGATTTCGCTAAAAGACATAGGAATTGAAAACGCAAAGATTCATTACCAATTATCAGCCAACGAATTACATGAGATGACTATCGAATTGGGTCAAGGAATCGAAATTTCGAATGGCGCTTTAGCTGTCAATACGGGCGAATATACAGGACGCTCTCCACTAGATCGATTTATCGTGAAAGACAGCATCTCTGAAAATCAAGTTTGGTGGGGGAAAGTAAATATTCCATTTGAACCCAGCGCGTTTGATGCTCTATATAAAAAAGTTACGGCTTATTTATCAAACAAAGAAGTTTACGTAAGAGACTCTTATGTATGTGCAGATCCTAATTACAGATTAAATGTTCGAGTGGTGACAGAAACTCCTTGGGCAAATTTATTTTGTTACAATATGTTTTTGAGACCTGAAGTAGAAGAACTTGAAAACTTTACACCAGAATGGACTTTGCTATGTGTTCCTAGTTTTATGGCAGATCCTGCAGTTGACGGAACACGTCAAAGCAATTTTGCTATTTTAGATTTTACCAAAAAAATTGTTTTAATAGGTGGAACCGGGTATACGGGTGAAATGAAAAAAGGAATTTTTTCTGCTTTGAATTTTATTTTACCAGTTTTCAAAAACACTTTACCAATGCATTGCAGTGCCAATGTAGGAAAAGAAGGTGATACTGCCATTTTCTTTGGATTATCAGGGACAGGAAAAACAACTTTATCAGCAGACCCAAACAGAAAATTAATTGGTGATGATGAACACGGCTGGACAAATGAAAATACCGTTTTTAATTTTGAAGGAGGTTGCTATGCAAAAGTAATTAATCTTTCAGAAGAAAATGAACCAGATATCTTTAGAGCTATAAAAAGAGGGGCTATTTTAGAAAATGTAGTCATCAATAAAGAAACAAATGAAGTTGATTTTGAAGATGTTTCAATCACTCAAAATACTCGCGTAAGTTACCCTATTTACCATATAGATAATATTCAGCCTGGTTCTATTGGAAAAAATCCTAAAAATATATTTTTCTTAACGGCCGATTCTTTTGGTATTTTACCTCCAATTTCAAAATTAACACCTGGTCAGGCCGCCTATCACTTTATTTCTGGATATACTGCAAAAGTTGCCGGAACAGAAGCTGGTATTACAGAACCTCAGCCTAATTTCTCCGCTTGTTTCGGCGCTCCTTTTATGCCGTTGCACCCTACAAAATATGCTGAAATGCTAAGCAAAAAAATGAAAGATGCAAACGTAAAGGTTTGGTTAATTAATACTGGATGGACTGGTGGTCCTTACGGAATTGGAAGCCGAATGAAACTGAAATATACACGTGCTATGATTACAGCCGCATTAAACGGGGAACTGGATGATGTAGCATATGAAAATCATAAAGTCTTTGGAATTGCTATACCTCAAACTTGTCCTAACGTACCAGTTGAAATATTAAATCCTAGAAATACATGGGAAGATCCTGAACTGTATGATCAAAAAGCAGTTGAATTAGCTCAAAAATTCAAAGCTAATTTTGCTAAGTTTGAAGAATTTGCAAATCCCGAAATTATGGCGGGAGCTCCTATCGCATAAGTTAATTATAATTCAAAAAAGAAAAAGAGCTATTCAGTACGAATGGCTCTTTTTTATTTAAAGAAGTATTACATTTTGCCTTTTATCATTTTAAAGAAATTTTTGCTACAAGAGCTAAAGCTAATTAAAAACATATCAACTATTTATACCATTATTAAATTATTGGCGTTAAATTTGTAATCATCAATCACCTGAGCTAAAATATCAAACTGGCGCAGCAATCAAATCAATTAATCATGTTAAAACAATTTTTTATCCTCTGTTCCGGAGCCGACAAAGAACTCCTTAAAGGCTGCTCCGAGGGGGAGCAAACCAAATATGTTGGTATTGGCGCCACCGTTTTCTTCACTGCCGTTATGGCTTTTATTGCCAGTGCTTATGCCCTTTTTACTGTTTTTGACAATGTCTATCCTGCCCTACTTTTTGGATTAGTTTGGAGCTTACTTATCTTTAATCTGGATCGTTTTATTGTTTCCACCATTCGAAAAAGAGACAAATTTGGAAGTGAATTTCTGCAGGCAACTCCCCGAATTATCTTGGCAGTTATTATTGCCATTGTGATTTCGAAACCATTGGAAATTAAAATCTTCGAAAAAGAAATTAATACTGTTTTACTGAAAGAGAAAAATGCCATGGCTTTGAACAACAAAAAAGATGTGACTAATTATTTCAAATCAGATTTAGATAAAAATAAAATCGAAATCGATAGTTTAAAATCGGACATCACTAAAAAAGAAAAGGAAGTAAATACGCTGTATGAAACCTATATCACTGAAGCCGAAGGAACCAAAGGCACCATGAAACTAGGCAAAGGACCTGTATTTAAAGAAAAAATCGCTAAACACAATCTAGCTTCTGCGGAATTGGATACCATTCGAAAAAACAACTTAGCAAAAATTGCTGAGAAGGAAAAAAAATCTCAAACACTTCAAGCCGATTTAGACAAAAAAGTCATCGAGACGCAACCTATAATTGATAGTTTTGACGGTTTAATGGCCCGAATAAATGCATTAGACAAACTACCTTGGTTACCTTCTTTTTTTATAATGCTTTTGTTTTTAACAATCGAAACTTCTCCAATAATCGCCAAACTCCTGTCTCCAAAAGGAGAATACGATTTTAAGCTAGAAGATCTGGAAACGGCTATAAAAGCTACTTTGGAACAAGATAAATACCAACGAGGTTTATTGGTGAAAACGAGTGCTTCCATGCATGATAAAGTCTATGAAGATATTTCACAGGATAAAAATCTATACGACTTACAGCGGAAGAAAGCGACTGAATTACTCGAATTACAAGCACATAATTTTGTAGAAAAACAGAAAAAGACTTTATAATAGTAGAAAACCCGCCACTTGAAGTGTCGGGTTTTCTATTTATTTCCTACTTTGTACTAGCTTAGCGCTTCTTGAGGTTCAACTACATATGACTCAAAATTTCTTTTTTGTAAGCATCATATTCGCCTTGCAAAATCAATCCGTTATCTAGTAGTTTTTTATAATTCTGTAATTTTTCAAAAAGCTCATCTTGTGACAATCCGCTTAGTCCATTTTCTTTTGGAGTCTCAGCCAGAGTGCTGAATTGCTCCTTTTCCATAGCAAAAACTGGCGGCGTAACTGGCATTATTTCAGCAAAACTGGTTACTTCTTCCGTTTCCATTTCTTCAATAATCTCAAATTCTTGAAATGGTTCAACTAAAACGTCCTCAACGATCGTTGTATTTAATACAGCTCCATTTTTCAAAATATCCAATTGTTCTTTAGCATACGTAAAAATCTTTCTGGCTTGAATTTTAGGAATATAATCAATAGAAACCTCCATATTTGTTCGAGTTGTAAACGAAAACTCAGAACCTAGAATATTTTCTTTCACAAAAGTTCCTTCTATCTCGTCCCAAGTGTAATCAATAAAGTTCATAGAAAGACCCAGATTTTTTGGCTGGCAAATGATGATTCTTTTGTTTGTCAAGACAATGCTATCTGGCAAAACGGTAATTGCCGGTTTTTTTTGAACAGCTATATAACCGATTTCTTCATTTTTCATCAATAAATCACTTAATTTTGAAGCGATTTTTTCGATGGCTTTTGGATCTTGTTCTTCGTTTAAAAACTTTTTAAATTGTTCTTTCATTTTATGCTGAATTTATTTCAGTATGTGGTTATAATTTTTATTCTAATTTTCTTGGCAAAAGTAATGCCTAATTATCTAATTTAATAATTTCGTTTTGCAATTTCTTTGTTAAACTTTTGAAAACCACATGGTATACATAAAAAAAGAGACCATACAAATTGCATGACCTCCTTGACTTACAATATTAAAGCCAATTTATCTATAATGAATTGCTATTTGACCTATTTGAAAAATAATTTTAAAGGAATCCGTAAATGAAAGTTTTGATCCATCCATATGGACCCATCTATTTAATGGTTTCTCACATACCAATTTCTTAGTTTCTTCCGCTCCATATATTTTTTTCATTCTCATAAAAATTTCTACATCAAACAACCATTTAGTCAAGAACTTTTTTTGGAATGTTTTTTCTATAACTTCTTTGCTCATGATTTTAGCCCCACACTGCGTGTCTTTAAAATCCATTTCTAAAGTTTTTCTAATAATAAAATTAATTGTCTTACTAATAATGGCTCTTGCAGATTCCTTTGCAATATCTGCTCCCATTCTGTTAATTCGTGAGCCACTCACAATTTTATAATTTGAATTAGATATCGTCTGTACTAAATCATCAAAGTCCTCAAAATTAGTTGACAGATCAGCATCCAAAAAACCTATATAATCAAATTGGGTTTGTTTTGCTAAATGCAACATTCCCAATCTTACGGCTTCAGCTTTTCCTCCATTTTTTTCGCAATCATAAATACTAATATAATCTTCTTTTCCTTTACGCAACTCTTGCAAAACTTCTAGCGTCTTATCTTTACTGCCATCATTTACAAAACACAAATGATACCCTAAATTTTTATGGACAAATTTTTTAAATTCATCACCTGATAATCTTGATTCTTCATTATAACAAGGGATTACAACTCCTATGCAATTGTTTTGAATTAATCTATTATTATTGTCAACGGAACTTTCTTTACGTACACCAATCAATCTTTTGACCCTTGCCCCTATTTCATTAAGACTTAAAGGTTTTTTCATATAATCTGAAACCCCTAAATCAAATCCTTTTAAAATCACTTCTTCATCGTTATTACCTGACAAAATCATAACGGGAATATCATGTTTTTTAATCACTTTTATATATTTGACAATTTCTAAACCAGCTGCTTTCGCATTATTATCAATTGTCTGATCAGCTTCACATACACTATTAAATACGGGCATATTAATATCGGCAATAACCAGATTTGGTAAAAATTCATCATATTTGGCGATAGCATCAAAAACATTGTTAGAGCTTCTTACTTCATAACCCAAATCTGTCAAACATTTTTCTAACGAAAGCAAAACTAATTCTTGGTCATCTACAATAAGTATTTTCATTACTTTATGATTTTATAATATTAATATGGAACAAATATATTTTCCTTTTTTAATTTATTTATAAATATTAGACCAATGACGTCAAATGTATAGATGAATGGATAAAATAATATGAGCATTTAAAATTTAACGAACATATTGTTAATTCCCTATATTTACAAAATTGATAATAATAAATTTTTAGTGAAAGAAGAATCTAATAAATATTTAATCGCAGCTATTTTAATAGGACTTGTATTTCACTCTAGCGCAATCTTTTTTACTTTAGAAAATACTTATGATGCTTTGATTCATTTGTTTTTTGCTAATCATTATGCTTATAGCTGGTTTGAACCTTGGAATTACAGTTGGTATACCGGTTTTACGGTAATGGGTTATCCCCCATTGGTTCATCAATGCATTGGTATTTTATCATTAATTGGTGGATTAAAATTTGGATTATTCTCGATAGCCATAATTGGAATTCTGTTATTTATCACTGGAACCTATCGCTTTTCTTTGCTTATGACAGGCAACAGAACAGTTGCGGGATACACGGCACTTTTAGCCGTTTTTTCTTCTTCATTTGTAGAAACACTTCATATTTTTGGGCAATTACCCAGTATTATTGGAATTTCTGTTTTAATGCATTCGATGCCAGAAATTTATCTTTGGATTAAAACCGGCAAATACAAATACTTTTTTTCTTCAATATCATTATTAGCTGTAACCATCTGTTCACATCACGTAACGCCGATTTTCGGGATGATTTTTTTCATTTTCCCGCTAATAGGAATGGCCATTATGGATACTTCCCGAGAAAAAGTAACAAACAACAAAGAGGTAACTTTTAAAATTTTCTTTCAATCGTTCCTTTCCTTGTTAAAAAGAATCATACTATTTGGTGCCACATCTGTATTTCTTATCGTCTTTTGTATTTTACCGTATTGGATCAACTCAAAGAAAAATCCAATCACACAAGTCCCTATCCCACACGGAAGCAGGGATAATTTTATCGAAGTAACTTCCTCCGGACTAATGTTCTTTTTAATTCCATGGGGCATTTTACTATTCTTTTTACCTTATATTTTATACAGATATTACAGCAAACGATATTTATTTTTTGGTTTATCGATAACCTTATTAATAATCTTAGGAACCGGAGGCACTACTCCTATTCCGTTAATGGTTTTGGGGAAAAATGCATTTAATATCCTTACATTGGACCGATTCACACTATGGGCATCTATAATGAGTTTACCCATGTTTGGAGAGTTTGTATATCGATTTGTTGAAGGTGATTTAAAGGTGGCGATACAAAACCGATTTGGGTCCGTGTACTATAAAATTTTAGCTGGATTAATGGCAGGTGCCTTTTTATTAATGGCAGTTCTCACCATTACAATTGGATATTTCAGACCATTTCAGCCACAAAAAATAAACACATTACCCATAATTAATTTCCTAAATGAGGATCAGCACGATCAATGGCGTTATTTACCGCTGGGTTTTGGCGATCAAATGGCAACTTTATCGTACCAAACTAAGGCTCTTACAGTGGATGGCGACTACCACTCTGCCCGTAGGCTTCCTGAATTGACTTCTAGATCAGTAGAACGATTAGAAAATTCAAAATTTAGAGGCGTGGAAGGAATTGGCTCTTTACAACAATTCCTTACCGTTCCTGAAAAATACAATTTGAAATATGTTTTTTCGAATGATAAATTTTATGATCCTATTTTATATTTCTGTGGCTGGCATCGATTAACACTGCTTGAAAATGGAATTGTGGTATGGGAAAAGCTAAATATTCTACCGTTATCTAAAATCCTCCCCATGGAGGATGTACCGGTTTACCAAAAATTAATGTGGGGAATTATTCCCTTATTATCGGTGCTAATTGCATTTGTACTGAACATTCAAATGATTTTGTATCAAGCACTAAAATTAAAACCAGCGTCTTCTCCTGTTTTCTTTAATTTTAAAGTTTCATATACAGCCTTTTCAAGAAGATTAATTATAATTTTACACGTCTGGGCTGTTATTTTACTTCTAATTATTGCGAGTTTCGTTTATAAATTATACCTCAATAATGCCACTCAAATAAGTCCAAAAAATGTCGTTAGATCCTACTACGATGCTATTGATTTCAAAGAATTTGAAAAAGCGTATTCTTTTATGAATCCGCAAAGCAAATTATCAATTTCTCAATTTATGTTGGAAACTTCGGTTGCTGATGGTATATTGAATTCCTATGCTAAACTAGATGCTATTGACATTACTATTTTACACCAAACAAAAGACAGAGCTAGAGTATTGGTACAAACAAAATGGATAACTCCGCTCGAAATTATAGCCAAAAAATACACTCATAATTTGGCAAAAGCAAATGGAAAATGGTTTATTAACCCAGTACACCTTGATTTAGATATTCCGCCGGATCAGTTTGTTACGACTAATGGAACGGGATTTTTTAAGCATGGCCGAAGAGTAATTTCGACCCAGCAAACTTATCACGATGATGAATTAAAACAACCCGTACTTGAAATTCTTTCGGCAAAACTTATCAAAATCAATAACGAATATATGATAATAGGCGAAGTTCAAAACGTAGATAATTTTCCTGCAGATGTAACATTGAAAGCAACTTTGTATGACAAAAACAATAAAAAACTAGCTTCACATAATGCTAAATATGTTATAAAACACAAATTAATGCCAAAAGAAATCACTAGTTTCAAAGTGAATTTTGAAGACATTGCTTGGCTAAAAAACACAGATGTAAAACCCACAACTTTTAATCCCAATGAATTTACCCCCTTAGAAATCATTAAAATTCCAGCAACATTTGATATTCAATGTGCCGGAAATATTGCCATCACTGATCTATATTCGCAAGTTGGATTATCCGATTTAGAAATTACCAAAAACCATTTAAAAGGGACATTATTTAATTTTGGAATCCAGGAAGTAACTATTCCGGAATTATTAATTTCGTATTTTGACAGTACTAAAAATTTACTTTATGTGGACCACTTCTTTGTGCGAGCGGGAATAAGGGTGCAGAGAAAACAATATTTTGACTATACTTTTATGGATTTAACCAAAATAAAACTTTTACAATCCTCTTTGCAAAATTGCTTTGTAAACGGATTATCAAACGAATCAATTGGTAAGGAGGTAGTCCCAAATAGAAATAACAACAGTGAAAAAGAACAATTACAAAAGGTAAAAGGTAAAGGTTATGATTTTATCAAAATAGAAATTAACAATTATATTGGAAATCCACGATAATGAGAAAAGTAGTTTACATCATCTTTTTAATGTCAATCGTCCTTCTTGTGGCATTTGGCACTTCACTGGAAACAACAAAAAAAGCAAATTTCATACTGGATACAAAAACTAAATTTTTTGTTGCAGGAAAGGAGGTGAAAATTCAGTTTACATCTAATTTACAAGCCACCGTCCCGCAGCTTTACATCGTTCATTCCTATGGCAAAACTTTAATACAAGGAACTAATAAAAATGGCAAACTGACATTTAAGCTACCACAAATTTACTCTAATAAAACTGGCATTGTATCCTGGTTTTTAATTTTTAATGAAGAAATAGTAACACAAGGTGTTTTTGAAATCACACCCAATAGAAACAAACAAACTAAAATTGAAAATTATTTAGGGCCTCGAAGTATTCTAGCGGGTGGAAAACAATCTACGATGATGGTAGCCGTTCCAACGGATGGACTTGACAATCCAGTTATAGAAAATACGCCAGTACTAATCAAAAATCAATTTTTCAATAACATTACAATTGATGCCAGAAAAACCAAAAATTTCATTGCTTGGAAAAATATATTCTCTGATAGACAGATTGGCAAAATTTTATTTTCAACAGAATGCAAAAACATAGTTACAAAAGAAATCGACACAGAAGTCTGCCCTAATATTGCCTCTAATTTCAGCATCCATTTTACACGGAATCACGAATTTGCAGATGGTAATCAAATCACAACTTTATCAACATCAATAATTAAGGACCAATTTGACAATATCGTCAGCGATGGTACTTTAGTCACTTTTATTATTATTAATCAAAAAAGTACAATCTTAAAGACTTTTGGAACAACAATAAAAGGAATTGCAACAGGTCAATTATTACATCCTGATCATCCCGATTTGTACACCGTAAAAGGGTATATCACTGGGATTTCAGAGAGTAACTCTTTGTTTATTAATTACAAACCCATATTATCCGCATTCAATTTTACGTTTTCTGATCAAAACAGAACAATTACTGTAGGTCCATTAAAAAGTTTTATGAATCAACTAGTTCCTGATGGAATAAAAGTTACTGTAAAAATCATTCACGAAAACAAATTAGTCGCCACTTTACAAGAAGATTCATCAAACGGAATTACAACTTTTCACATTTTGGCTGATTTTTACAAAGCAAAAAATTATCGTTTTGAAATTACTACTTTAGGCATTACTCAAAAATCACAATTAAAATACTATGACCTTAATCAATAATAAAAATATTACTCGGGCAGTTCTCATCTTATCCTTTATTCTTATAAATGTTTTATTGCTCTTGGGCATTAGTAAAGTGCTTGATTTTCTTAATTCTGGCGCTGACAGAAGCTCTATGCTGCATTTAGAAAAAGAAACCTTTAATACCTATTTACCAAAAGTAGTTTGGGAAAGAAGCGAGAATCCTGGCAGAATTATGGAGCTTAACACCTTAAAAAAAATCGAAAAAGACTATCTTTTTTCGTGGTACGTTAAAAACAAATCGCTGCAAGAAAATTCAAAGTCAGGAATAGCCGATTATTACACCCAAAACACACGTCAAAATTTATATAATACCTTAAAATATAATATCAAAAATGAAATTACGATTGAAAGTACCACTTTAAAACACAATCCAAAATTAGATTTTTATAGTGCTGATGGCCAATTAGTAGTTTTCACCGATAAAAATGTAGTTGAATTTCAAAAAATTTATCAAAAGAAAAAACTCATTGCTGCAGTTCAGGATACGGCCACTTATAAAGTGATGATGTTATTTGAAGATGGTTTTTGGAGAGTACGCCATCTACAAAAAATAGAGAAAACAATATTTTCCTCGGATACGACAAAATCAAATCCCGTGTTTAAAGTCAAAGGAGATAAAATCACGACGAACAATTTAAATTTTACAATCAAAGGGATTAATTATTATCCAAAAAATTCAGCTTGGGACACTTTTGGAAATTCTTTTAATATAGATATTATTAGCAAAGATTTTGATATTATAAAAAATGCAAAACTTAATACTGTTCGGATTTTTATTCAATATGAAGATTTTGGGAAAGCTGACGTCAAACAAGAAAAAATAGATAAACTCAAAAAAATATTGGACTTAGCCACGAGTAAAAACCTTTTTGTTATAGTTACTCTTTTTGATTTTTATAGTGATTATACACTAGAGAATTGGACATTAACACATCGTCATGCAGAAAAAATTGTTTCCTCATTTAAAGACCATAAAGCTATTTTAGCATGGGATTTAAAGAATGAACCCAATTTAGATTTTGAAAATAGAGACAAAAACAATGTCCTTAACTGGCTGGAACAGATGATTACTGTTGTTAAAGAAAGTGACCCCAATCATTTAGTGACTATTGGCTGGTCAAATTCTACAGAAGCAACGCATTTAGCAAACAAAGTTGATTTTGTTTCCTATCACTTTTACAATGCAATTGAAGATCTTGAAAAAGAGACTAAGACTTTTGAGCAAATTACCAAAAAGCCCATTGTAATCGAAGAATTTGGAGTTCCATCATACAAAGGGATATGGAACTTAAACGGTGCTAATGAAGAAGAGCAAGCTCAATATCATAAAAAAATGCAAGAATTATTCAAAAAGAATAACTTTGCATTTATGTCTTGGACTTTATATGACTTTCCTCACGTTCCGGATCAAGTTGCCGGTAAATGGCCTTGGCAAAAGAAAAGACAAAAAAGGTTTGGATTTATTAATGTTAATGGAGGTAAAAAACCTTCCTTTTTGTACATTAACCATTAACCCATCTTGCTATTTTATCATAATTAACTTGTTTAAAATCGCGGATATACATTTGAACTATTTTATCCATAGAAAGTTGACAAGCGGCCTTATAATTAGTCTTCGCTAGTTTTCTTCGGTAATCGTCATCATTTAAAATTGCTTCAATGGCTTTTGCAAGTGATTCCGTACTTTCAGGATTAAAAAACTCCCCTTTATACCCTTCTTCTTCAACTAAAATACTTAAATCTCCTAAATTCGGCATTACAACTGCCTTACCGTAACTACCCGCTTGGTGTAAAACGCCAGAACTTCCGGTAGTAGATGTATATGGGAAAACTACCATGGCACTTTCATTAAAAATGGTAGCAACCTCATTTTCTTCAACATAACCCGTAAAAATTATTCCGGGAACATGAGCATATTTTTCTTTGACTGTCTGTAAATATCCCGGAGTATTAGGACTATCTGTTCCAGCAATTACAATTTCTATTGCTTCGTCACTGTTTTTTCTGATTAATTCAACTGCATCTATTAAAATTTCAACTTTTTTATAAGTTCCAAATTTACCAAATGCCATTACCTTTTTAGAACCTGGGGGCAAATCAAAATTGGGTTTTTTTGGTATCTCAAAGGTCCCATGAGGAATTAATATTACATTATCTGTTTTGTATTTTTCATTTAAAATCTCCACATATTTATTAATGGTCACAGCAACTTTATCTGCTTTGAGAATACACTTAGTCAAACATGTTCCGATAAAATTATAGGCTTTCTTCGCTAATTTATTATCTGTAAAACCTGCACTTTCGAGATCAACTTGTTCTAATATGTTGTGCAATAAAACAATTGTATTGAAACCAAAAAGTCGCGAAATCATAGGTATTAATAAGCCCAAAGCAGCAGGAACTTTTTTATCTCCAAATTTTACAAATTGTAAATTGAACAAAACAGCATCTGGTTTTTCATTTAAAATAGTTCTACAAATAGTGAATAGATTAAAATAACTATTAAATTTCCAACATTCTCTCACAGAAACTTTATGACTGTTTTTAAAATCCAGTTGTTTTGGTTCTTTTGTTTTATCAGTAATCAAAAGTAGCTCCGCAACTTCCACTCTTTGCACGAAATTCTTTACCAAATGATAACCATATTCATTCAAGGTTACTTTGCTGGGCGGGAATGATGTTACTACAGCTATTTTCATTGGGTCTTCGTTTTTAGTACTATAAATATCTTTGTTCACAAGATTTTAATCTGTTATTTTCGACGACTGGTCTATTAGTTAAGACGAACATTCTTTTTATTATGATAAAAGAAAAAGCACAATTGAAAAAACAACAGTACCACCATAGCAATAACCTGCATTTCTACTACTTGTTCAAGAGAATTATGGAATAGAACTATTAGTGCAATTTGTGTGATTCCCAAAACTGCAGAGATAACAACTGGTATATATTTATTAATGGATAAAAAATAATATGCAAAAATGTTCGCAATAGCAAAAACTGAAGTTGCTAATGCGTATTTCCATAATAGAAAAGCAATAGAAATATACTTTTCTCCAAACATAACCTTTACGACAAAATTAGGAAACAAATAGGTAAAAAGTACAATTCCTATTGATAAAACAGTAATATAACTTATATATTTCATTAGGATAGGCAGCGTGTTTTTACCTTCTTTTTTTAACAATATAACCTTTGGTAAAAGCAACATAACAAACATCCATGCAACAAAATATACAACTCTTCCTATTAATGCTAAAGAAGCATACAAACCAGCCTCTTTATTATTAAAATAGTGTTTTACCAAAATAATATCGCTGTTGTTTATAATAATTTGTGTGAGTTCATAAAAGGCTGTTAATGCAAAAAAAATAATGATACTCTTTGTATCTAAAACTTCATTTGTAAAGGAAATATTTGTTTTGACAACGATGCTTTTTTGAAAAGGGAAAAGCCCAAAAATAAGTGATATCGATATTCCAGCAGCTACTGCTACTGAAGTAGGCAAAGAGGGAACCAGAAGGACAAGCGCCAGAGTCAGGAACAAACGACTTAACATTTCGGTTATATAAGTAACCGACATTTTTTTCAAATCATTTTTACCTTGATACAATCCTCTGTTTACACTCATCAAAAAATACAAAGGAATTCCTATTGCAAAAATCAGAAACATCGTTGCTGTTTTGGTGTGAAAAAGAGTTTGAAGTTGACTATTAAAAATCATTATGATTGCTCCAAAAACAACACCAACCAAAACTGCGATTTTTGTTATCGTAACAATAAATAATTGCAATTTTTGATTTTCAAATAAAACGGAATATTTTGCAGCAACAATTTGAAAAGTCATTCCAAGAAATGACAGTATTAATAAAAAAGTGATTAAAATTGCCGCATCCGAAAATTCAGTTGGACCCAGAATTCTACCCAATAATAAGTTATAGATATAATTTCCAGCATTAACAACTAACATTGTTAACATAAAGACATGGTCTGAACTTAATTTTTTAGGAATTGAAGGTAAATTCAAAAGGGGGAACTTTTAAGAATTAATAGCGACAATAATACAAAAATAATCATGTGAAATAAAATTAACCTTAAAGTATATTTTATTAGTCCTCGTCTTAAATACAATTGAAAAAAAGAAACATTCATCTTTGAAATCAGATATTTGTTCGGTGAAAAACATTTTACTATCGTTCAAATATGATCCCTTTATCCTAACTTGCGCTGAAATTATTAAAGAATAATACCGAATGAAATTATTAAAAAAATTAGTTTTTATTATCTTGATTTGTTGCGGTTTTATCAGTAGCGCTCAAGATATGAATAGAGGTTTTAGCCATCTTGAAAAAGGAGAATTTGACAAAGCCGAGATGTTTTTTGAAGATATTTTAAAATCCTATCCCCAAAACAAGACAGCACAACTTTGTTATGCCAGAGCAATTGGTCTAAACAGTCAACCCGAAAAAGCTTTAACTCTTTTTATCAATCTAAAAAAAGAATATCCTGGTGATTTAGAAATCGAATTGAATTATGCAGAATCCTTACTTTGGAACAAAAAATTTGTTGAAGCTAAAGCATTCTACAGCCTTTTGGTTCAAAAAAACACAACTAATTTTGTGGCCCATCTTGGCTATGCAAATACGCTCTCTAATTTAAAAGAATTCAAAGAGGCACTATTTTATGTAAATCGAGCTTTAGAAATTTCTCCCGCAAACCCTGGGGCATTAGTTTCCAGAAAATATATAAAATTAGGATATGCCAATCATAAAGTAAATGAAAAATTATATAGCGAAGCCGAAACCTTTTATGATGAAATTTTAATCGATTTCCCAAATGATAAAGAAACACTCTTAAACAAAGCCAATTTATTTCTAATTACTAAGAATATTGCTGAAGGAAAAAAAAACTATTCTCTTATTGCAAAAAATGACCCAATAGTTGCATTAAATGGGTTATCATTGATTGAACATATAGATGGAAAAGACAAAAAAGCTTTAACTTTAGTTGAAGAAGCAACCCAAAAAGCCAAAAGCAGCACCGATGCAAATTTAATTAAACAAACGCAGGAACGCTATGTACAGGCTTTGATTTGGAATAAAAAATACAAACTGGCTGAACAAAAAATAAGTGAATTAAACACTAAATATGCTAATGAAAATTGGTTGCTGGCCCTATCCGCAACTTTAGCTATTTACCGAAGTGATTTTAAAGAAAGTATCAAATATTACTCTGCTATATTAGGAAATGATTCGAAATCTTTTGATGGAAATCTTGGAATTGCTAATGCATACTATGCATCTGGCGAAGTGTCTAATTCATTAAATGCTGTTACTAAAACCTTGGAAATTTTCAAAAATCAAAATGATGCCGAAAACTTCTTGAAAAAAATAAAGGAAGAGCATACTCCAACTTTAGAAGAGAAACTTAGCTATTCCTTTGACAATGGTAATAACACGGCAATTAGTTCTCGAACTAATATAATTTTTCCCTTATCTACAAAATGGTCCATAAATACAACCTATCAATATAGAAAAACCGGTAATAAAATAACTAATGTTAAAGCAAATACAAATGATGTGCTAATAGGAGTTGGATATAAGTTTCATCCAAAAATTAATTTTAATTTGGAAGCGGGTATTACATCAGCGAATTCGACAGCCGTTAAATACACACAATCTTTGATTAACCTTTATTTCAAAACAAAACCATTTAAATTGCAAGATTTAGAAATAGGATACAAACGTGATTTACAAAATTTCAATACCGATTTAATTGACAAACAGATTGCAACAAACAATTATTATTTGAATTACAATATTGGCAGTAACTTTAATTTAGGTTGGTTTACTCAGTATTTTTACACCACTCAAACAGACAATAATACTAGAAACTTATTATTCACCTCCCTGTATTATAATTTCATGTCGCAGCCCGTTTTAAAAGGCGGATTTAATTATCAATTCATCTCTTTTAAAGATCAGGTGCCCACCGTTTATTTTAGTCCCAAGAAATTTAATGCTTTTGAAATCTTTATTGATTTTTTAAAGGACGAAAAAACAGCAGTAAATAAAAGCTGGTTTTATAATGTAAATGCCGCGGTAGGATATCAATTTATAGAAGATAATGACAAGCAACTTACTTACAGAATTCAAGCTCGTTTTGGCTACAAATTCTCTGATCGATTATTAGCCAATATTTATGGAGGACGAAGTAATATAGCTTCTGTATCTGTTGCTGGATTTACCTACACCGAAATGGGACTTCGCTTAAAATGGAATTTATTTGACAAACCTGTTTTCAAATTACAATAATCATATATTACCAAACTATTTTAAACCAAAAAGAGGTTGCCAATTTAGGTAATCTCTTTTTTTTTGCAATACTTAAAATTGCTAAAAGTCACATAATTATTTCATCGTTAATAATTAAAATAACTTGTTAGGAGTAATTAATTTATTTGTGTTTTAATATTATTTATTGGCCTGTCAAAAATGAATTTATTGATAAATGGTTCTAAAGTTAACGCGGTTATTCTATCCAAAATTCTAGTTTTAAAGCCCCGAAAAAACCTTGCAAAATTTCTTCTGATCATAAATTAGTCACACAATTAAGAGACTAAAGTTTCTATACGTTTTCTTGATTTTCTAAAAACTAAACTAATAGAAACTACCACTAAATTAAATTTTTTTTCTATCAACTCCAGATTTTTTTCTTAATTACAATTCAAAGAATTTTTAACCTGAAAAACTCTAAATTATTTTTTTACTAAATTTGACATTGTTAGTGGTTGATGAAAAAAATTTACTTCAAAGAATTACACCCAGTGGTTTTGGTAGAAGATTTCTAAACACTATTTACAACCATGCAATCTCGTTTTTTGTAATTAATAAAGCAATAACCTAAAATTATTGACCAAAAAAAAGCGACCCAGTTGGATCGCTTCGCAGTTCGTTGTGGCATTCTTAGTTAATCATAAATTTGGTTTGTAATGTTTCATTTTCTTTTGTTTTGACAATTAATAGGTACAACCCTTTGCCTAAATTATCTAATGGTACTTGTATTTCATTATTAGATGGTATCGTTTTATACTCTTTTGTGATCAGAATTCTTCCAGAAATATCCATCACTTTTACACTTGCACTTTGTGTTATTTTAGGTAAGACTAGCGTAGTAAAAAGTTGGCATGGATTAGGATAATTGTACATATTCTTACCAAATTCATTTGCAAAACCAACAGTGCTTAAAGAACCTGCATTTTTAAAAGCTAAGTGCGATACATTGATCTCAAAAGGTTGAAAACCGCTATAATTTCCTTGGACAGAGAAAACAAGTCCTTTAATTTTTTCGTTATTGTATTTTTGCCCTTTTGGATTACTAAACTTATTAAAAAGAACATTCATCTCTGAAATAGTTGAATTTGCCGAAATCTGAAAACGTAATCTATCATTCCAGTCTGTTGTATTATCTGTTACCAGAATTACCTCAACAGGCAATGAATTTTGAATTTTAAAACCTATTGCAGTAAATCCATTTGCATCAAAAACTAATTCTCCTGGAAGAATATTTCTAAATAAATTCATGGTCCCATAAACAGTTCCACTAACAGCAGCATTTCGTTCTATTGCATATTGGTCGCTCGCAATAGCAGTATTTACGCTACTATCAATTTTAAATGATGAAATTGTAGTTTCTAGTTTAGAATAATCCAATCCCCACGGACCGTCTGCTAAATACAATGCATCTATTTGGGCTGATTTATTTCCTAATACAGAGAAACCAATATCAAATATACCGCCTAAGTCTGTTATTACATCTTGTTCGTAAGAACCTGATAAGTTTATGTTTTGAGATACAAACTCTGTTGCCGCTAATTCAGTTGTTTTTTTATTTCCTTCGAAAAGCACCTTTGAAGCACCCGTTTTATTAATTAAAGAAAGATGCAATTGACCATTTTTATAAAATCCTTTTTTTACAAAAACACTTGGAATTCTGTTACTAACTACATCGGCGCTAACAATTCCTTTTGAAGTAAATTTTGCCAAAATACTATTAGCAATGCTACTTACCTGTCCCATCGAAGAACCCCAAATTTGAAAATTAAGATAATCCCCAGACGGATACTGAGCTAAATTCCAGTAACTATGTAATTTATTTTCTGTAGGTAATTGTTGCATAGAAAAATTCAAGGCATATTCAACTAATCCATTGGCTCTTTTTAATTTTACCATTATGATTTCATAACCATTTAGATTAACCGTTCTAATATCCTCTAGAGAAGAACTATTTAAACGATCACAAATCGCTTTTGAATGACTGTAAATACCTCCAATTGTTTCTGTTGCTAATACTGCTGCAACACGACTAGCGCCTTGATAGTAATCGACTGAATATACTTGTTTTGCATTTGTGATTCCCAGTAAATCTTTTGGACTTGAAACATAAGTTGTTTCAGTTCCATACATTCCGGTAATAGGAAGTAAACTTGCAAAATCTGTTACTGTTGTTTTACCAGTTAAATTAGCAACCGCAAAAAATTTCTTTTGCAACTCTTTTTTATCAGCAAAGCTATTTGATTTTATTCTATTAAAGTTTCTTTTAGCGATAAGTGTCGCTAAATCTCCATTGCTCTCTAAACCTCCATTATTAGCCGAAGAAACATCAGTGGCACTGCTTACATCCGCAACATTATTGGTATCGAAAGATTCAAATGGAGCTGCTGAAACGTAAAAAACAGCGTCATTGAAATCGTTGTCACAAGAAGAATTATCTCTTCTTATATCCTCGAATCCTAGAATTATTCTTTGATTTTCTGCGTCTTTCAAGAGTACGTTATGTTGTCTTAAATTTGAGTGGGCCTCTGGATTAAAATTTGGATTAGAAAATAATCTCGACAATCCATCAGTCACATGAGTATCATCCCATCCATTAGCCAAAAGTACCCATCCTATTCCTGTTCCTGCATCAAAATTTCCAATTTTGACTTTGTTTCCAGTCAATAAACTACCACCGCTTCCCGCAGCTGAAACATTAGGAAAAACAATTGTAATGTCAGTTGCACTTGGAGCTACCGTTGGGGGATTATTAATATCGTAGGTATAAAATCCTAAAACATTTTTATATGCTGTATCTTCGGAAACAAATGTTACCCATACATCCGCATTTTTTTTTAACAGTAGCTCCGTATCATATTCAGAAAAAAGATATTGAGGATTATACGTTGGAACAGGATAATTTTCTGGCAAAGAATTTTTAATTAGATTAATTGATTCTGTGCTGACAATATCGCTTGTAGCAAAATACTGTGGTGTACCATCTGTAGTGTAGTTGCCTAAAAAATTATAAGACGAACTCGCTGGAGAAATTGTCGCTTTTGTTTCATAAACGGAAACGGCCCCAACATTTGAATATAAGCTTCCGTTTAATGTACTGCCTGCTCCCATAGAAACAGCTCCATCATATCCTATTAAGATACCATTCATTGTAGTTCCTGCACCCATAGCAACTGCTCCGTTTGCAAGCCAAATAACATTTGCAGCTACCGCACCATTCGTCAAAATAATAGCTGTATTGGCAGCTGCTGAAAGAGCTCCTCCTATTTTAAAAATAAATAAAGCGTTTGGATTTCCGCGAGCATCTAATGTAAGAGATCCAATAATAGATGCGGCTGCTCCTGCAGAATAAACGCCTGGGACAAGAGTTTCTCCATTTCCATAAATAGTGCTGTGATTCGTGATTGTTGCCACTGTATTTTGAAGTTGAACGCAGGCTGCATTTAAATCTGAAGCAGCTTGTGCGGTAACTGTATTGACATTTTCTATTGTTCCGTCTATAGTTGTAGGTGATTCAAAACCGGAGATCGCACCAATATTTGCTCCAACTTTTCCTTTTAAAGTAGAAGTGCCCGTGTTTGATATTGCGCCATTTCCAGAAAAAAGGACAAATTTACCAGCTGTTCCAAAACTAGGCTTGGTTTGAGCATTTACTTTACTTTCAAATCCAAAAATCAATAAAAAAGAAATAAAACCAATAAAACCTAAAAATAAATTTTTATTTTTATATTGTGTAGAGTTCATCATGTATTTTGCCTTTAAAATATCTAAAATTATTTTCCGCAATTACTGAATTAAATCTAAGTTAAATTTATTTATCAGTTTATTTCGCAGTATCTATAGTTCAAATACAAATTTGTGACGACGAACTGATTACAACAAATTTAATCTCTTCATTAATTCTGGTCTATTGGCGCGACTTACAGGAATCACATCCTTTGCTATTAGCACACTGTTATCCTTAATATCGATAATTTTATTGGTATTAATTATAAAGGAGCGATGTACTTTTAAAAATAAATCTTTAGATAATTTATCTTCAATTTTTTTAAGGGTAGAGTGAACAATATAATTTTTATTTTCTGTTTTTATATGGATATAATCTCCTTTGGCTTCTACTATATTTATGGATGCTATGTCTATTTTTATCAGTCTACGATCGATATTAATGTAAAATTCATTTACGTTGTCCTCGATTATTGGTTTTATTTCTGTTGCTTTGAAAGTGTTTTTATTAGAACTTGCTTTTTGAATTGCTTTTTGAAAACGATCTTCAGTAATAGGCTTTACTAAATAATCTACTATACATTCATACTCAAAAGCTTCGAAAGCAAAATTTTTGTCGGAGGTAACTAAAATTACTTTCGGAGGATTTTTTAAACTTTGGATAAAATCAAAGCCCGTAAAATCAGGCATATGAATGTCTAAAAAAATTAAATCAACCTCATTATGATTCAAGAATTTTATAGCCTGAATGGCATTGGGAAATTCTTGAATTAGTTTAAGTTCCTGATATAGACTGATCTTCTGAGTCATAATCGCTCTCGCCATCTCTTCGTCATCAATAATAATGCAATTCATACGGTAAGCGTTGTTACAAACAGTTTACAAACTCTTGCATGATTTTTAAAATATTTTTAAAATCAGCATCCAGATTTGTTGAGTTATTTTTTAGATTAACTTCATATTCTTCAGCAATATAATAACTTTTTTCTAAACCAAGTATAGATATTTTATGTTTTAGTTTATGAACTAACTGCGAAGCCTGGTAAAAATTGGCGTTTCCCATTTGTTCTGAGTAGTCTTTTACTTCCTTTGGAAGTTCATTTTTAAGAATACCAATTAATTTCGTTTTGAATTCAAGATTATCTCCTGACAATTCATCTATATAGTTTAGATTAGGATGTTCCATCGTTTTTTTGCTATTGTAAAATAAAAAGTTATACCTATCCCTTGTTGACTTTCGAGCCAAATTTATCCGTTGTAAAAATCTATAATTTTTTTAACAATAGAAAGCCCTATCCCTTAATTTTTGATTGGCAGCAAAAAGTTCATCAGAACTAATTTTCATTGCATTTTGCAGCAAAAATATCTGATTTTCATAATTTTCAAAGGAATTACTAATTAAATTAAAAAAATATCTAAATCATTCAGCCCTGCTTTACGTTTATTATCAATTTCTCTTTTTAATAATGAATTCATTATTCGCTAATTAGAGTTAGGGTCATCGTTTGATTGTGAAGTTCACAAGAAATGCCTTCATTAAAAGGCGCAATCTCACCGTAGGAATAAAATCCTTTCACAGGAATTTATTCCCTAATAACCTCCAGAACTTGCTTAAATCCCTCTTCTACTCTTTGGTTCATTGCTAATTTTCTTTGTACACAACTTACTAAGATTGCTAATTCCGGATTATTTTTCCTGTTTTTAATTGCAAATTCAGCTGCTGTTTTTGCTCCTTCCGCTATTTCGTCCAAAGATGCCATCATCAATTGAACTTTTGAATTCTTTGGCACATCACCTGCTAAAATGATGGATCGATTATCATTATTAATATTCAAAATAGTTCTTACCACAGGTTCTTTTTTTCCCTCCTCAGTTACATTTAATGGAAATAATAAAGAAGCTTGTGGTAATGCACTTGCATTATCTCCCAAGTATTATTTATACAAGTTAAGTGCTGGCTGTCCAGCAATTTCGTAAAGAATTTTTGAATCTAATTTTGTAATAATTCTCACTGGTCCAAATGGAATCCAACCGCCGAAACTCGAGTAAATTATTTCTAGTGTTTCGCCATAAAAACCTATTAAAACGACTTCACCTACTTTTGGATTTTCTTTGTAAGATGCAACTTTTTTTTCAAATCTTGCATTACCACGACACGGTGCAACCGTTATAGAAACTTGAAAATCAACATCGATTTCTAAGCCTCTTATTAAGAACTTTCAATTACGAAACTTCCTTCAGACAAAACAAATAAGTGTTTTAGTTCTCTTTTGGAATTTCATTAAACAGTACTTCCTCTACTGTTTTAGCATTTTTATCGTTGTCTAGAATATTTTGTCTTTCAACTAGAAAAGAACTTTTTTCAAATTCTATAGCTATTCCCAAAAACTAAAATCAAACGGTTTTTTAATATTGATTTTTCCTGTAGATATTTCCATTCTTGATCTTTAAATTTCGAAGCCTAAATAATTTTCATAATCTACTTATTAAGTTTGAGAAAAAAGGTTGAACCTTCTCCTAATTCACTCTCAATCCAAATCTCACCATTATAAGTGTCGATTACTTTCTTAACAATAGCAAGGCCCAACCCTGTTGAATCCTCACTTTTTGTATAAGCTTGAAAAGTATTAAATATTTTTTTGTGATGTTCTTTTGCAATTCCAACACCATTATCTTTGACAGAAAAAACATAATGATTATCAAATTCTTCCGAAGTTATTTCGACTAAACCAGTTTCTCTTTCAATATAATTAACGGCATTCCCTATGATATTCTGAAATAATTGATGAATTCTATAACGATCCGCTTTTATTACTGGCAATTTGTTTTTTATTGTTATCGTGATATGTTTTGGAATATGAATAATATCAACGATACTTTGTATAATTTGGTGCGTGTTTACATTTTCTTTAACCATCTCCTCTTTATCAATTTTTGAATAGGTCAATATCCCTTCAATTAAATGATCCATTTTTTCTACTTTATTTTCAATCATAGAAAAATATTTTAAGGTTTGATCACTAAATTCTCTATCACTATCCTCTTTTATCCATGAAATCAAAGAATGAATACTTCGTAAAGGCGATTTTAAGTCATGTGAAACTATTTGGGCATAATCTTCCAGTTCTTTGTTAGTTTTTGCTAAACTCTCTAGTAATTCTTCCCTTTGATTTTCTAATAATTTTTTGTCGGAAATATTTTCTTCTATAGAAAAAAACCGAACTATCTCTCCCTTTTTATTATATAAAGCCTGCCCTTGAATTTTTACCCAATATTTTTCACCTGATTTGGAATAATTTAAAATCTCACATTTAAAGGGTTGCCCTTTACTAATTTGATTTTTTAAGTAATCAGTGGTTTCAGGATCTGTTTCTACTCCTTGTAAAAGGAACTGTGGATTAACTCCAACTAATTCTTTTTTAGTGTAGCCCGAAATTTTTTCAAAACTGGAATTAACCCACTCAATCCTACCCTCTACATCAGAAATTACAACTGAATTTATATTTTTTTCAGCAATTAGGGAGAGTAAATAGAGCCTTTCTTCCTGCTCTTTTTGTTCCGTTATGTCTAGATGAATACCTATTGAACCAATAATTTTTCCATTAATATTATAATTTGGTGCGCCACTTATTAACCAATGCCTTTTTTCTCCTTTTTTGTTTTTTACTTGTACCTCATAAGAATCTGTCACCCCTCGAGTTCGCAATTCATTTTTATTTTCAATAAGCACTTTATTTTCTTCGGATAGAAATGTACTTGATGCATTTTTTCCAATTAGCTCCGCTGAAGTATAACCGCTAATTTCACAAAAACTATGATTTGCTAAAGTGATCCTATCGTTTTCATCAACCTCAATTAAGCCCAAGTTCATATTAGCAATAATATTGCTGTATTTCTCTTTTTCGTTTCGTACTAGTTCTTCATGTTTTCTTTTTATCGTAATATCAACGTAGGACCTAAGATTACCTTTATAAATACCATCTCTAAAAACTGGAATATAACTTCTTTCAAAAAATCTACCGTCAACAAGCTCTAATTCTTCATTATAAACTGGTTCATTGCTTTTGAATATTTTATTTAATCTTTCGACATATAAATCAGGATTTTTAAACAATCGTTTTGAGTCCTCTACAGAATTAGAACAGTCTATCCCAATAAAATTATCCGGATCGCCTTCAAAATCAAACATGGTACAGAATTTTTTATTTGCAAGTAAAAGCTTTCTATTTTCATCTTCTAAAATTATACCCGTTTGAAGATTAACAATAAATAATGAAAGTCTGTTTTCGGATTCAACTAATTTAAAATTAGAATTCTTTTTTTCAGTTATATCTTCAATCATTGCAAAATACTGAATCACATTTCCTACTGAATCCAGAATTGGCTGGCCTTTTGTTTTAGTCCAAAAATAACTTTTATCTTTTCGGCCGTGAATCAACTCTACATCAAACATTTCCCCTTTAAAAAATAGACCAGTCATTTTCTTTAAATCTTCCTTATTTGTATACTCGCATTTACCAACCTCAATAAGCGTTCTTCCAATTACTTCCCCTTTAGAAAAACCTGTCAATTTTAAATAAGCATCATTACACCAAAAAATCACACCATCAGGTTTTGTAAAAACAACTCCATTTTCATTAGCACTTGCAACAAGTGAAAGCCTGTTTAACTCGTCCTGATCATTTTTTAAATCTTTTTTTTGATTATTAATTTTAATTAATAATTCTTTTAATTCTTGGGTAGTTATTTCCTGCGTCTTTAAAACGTGAAGAAGATCTATAAGTGGGTCGTGAAAAGCGAAATCATGAATTGTTAATTTTCTTTCGCTAACTTGATTTACAGAGATAAACCAAGGAGATCCTACAAATAAAATGCAGTCGTTGTGCTCCTGAAATTGGCCTCTTAAATCAACCGTATCAGAAGTTGTCCGCAAAATGACTAATTGATCAAAAATCGATTTTATTCCATCAAAAGTTGGATTTTCAACAAAGTGTGTTTTAACTTCAAAAGTGGAAGAAAAATCATCATTTAATTTAACTGATGGAAAAGTCTTAGCTAAACTTTTACCAAATCCTTTTATTTTTAAATTAGAATCAATTAGAATGTAAAAAGGAAATAACTTATTGAAACTATCTTCGTCAAAATTAAATCTTAAATTTTCCATGCTTTTTTACCAAATTATATTAAAAATTTCATGTGAGCCACCTTCGTTTCTAGTTTGAATTAAATTAATTTTAACGGGAGTTTGGTACATTATTCCTAATCCCTGAAGAAGTCCACGCAGAAAGTCTTGAAGCCCCTCTCTTTTTGAAAAATAATGCAAATTAATGCTGTTTTCTGTAATATCACTAATTCTGAATTCTGGCGGAGTAAGTTTTGGATAAATCAGCATTATTCGATTATGAAAAAGGGGTAAGTTTATTAAAAATTCTTTCAAATTATTTCCACCCGCTTCCATTAATCCACCATATTTATCTTTTGTTGTTTTTAAAACCCACCATTCTCCAAAAGCTATTAAAACGGCACTCAATGTCATGCCTGTCTCTTCAGAAACTGCCTGAGCTAATTTAAAAGTGATAGCATCATCATAGGGCTCACTGCTTATAAAATAATCTATATCAATTCCACTACGCTGTAAAATCGCCTCCCATTTATCCGCACCAAAATGGACTGTAACTAATTCTTCAATTGCTTTATTTACAATTCCGTACATTTTTATTGCGATATTAACTCATTATAACTCCAATATTCTATTAGTGCTTTTATTCTGTCAATGTAATCATCATATTTAAGAGGTTTCAATAAATAACCCGCAATGCCAATTTTGTAACATTCCAAAACATCTTTTCGATTATTTGATGTCGTCAAAATTATCGCAGGTATATACTTTAAATATTCATCTGCTTTTAAGATGGTTAAAAATTCCATTCCGTTAATTTTTGGCATATTCAAATCTAAGATTATTATATCGGGGATAATTTCTTTAACCTTCAGAATAGTTAATGCTTCTTCTCCATTGTTAGCTTCAACAATTTTATGTTTAACATTTAAGGTACTCAAAACTCGATTGAATTTCATTACCTCAATTACATCATCTTCAATTAATAAAATATTTAGTAATTTGCCCATTTGTCTCTATATGAATTGTAATTGCTAAATGTAGATAGATTTCAGGTAAAACAACTCCATTTTTCGATAAAAATTTAATTAATATAACAGAGCAATTATAAAGTCTAGAGGAATGAATTCGCTTTTTTAAAGCTCCAATTGTATTTTCGTACTTAAACTTTTAAATACTAATTCATAAGAATGATCCACTAATTTCTTAATCCGTACCTCCTGAACGGATTTGTTAATCACAATTGTATTCCAATGAATTTTGCTCCTCTGAAACCCAGTCTTAATAGCATCATATTGCGCACGCAATTCTTGATCACGATCTGGATTGCATTTCAAATTATCTGCTGGCTTGTCTTATTTTCATTGGTTTAAAGATGATAATGCAAACATTTTTCCACCAACTTTAAAAAATAAAGTATCTTCATCAAAAGGAAAATGTTCTGTCAATCCTTTTTTAGAAAGACAATATTCGTACTATATTTCTAAATTCATAAAATGATTTTTGATTTGAGAATAGTAATTCTTGCTATTTGATACAAATCTGCATTCATTACTTCGCGTTCAAAAATCTTAAATTATAAAGAACGGGTTTACTCGGACTTGCATCATTCTCAAACGAAGCAATTTGCAGATTCAACAAATAGCTTCCGTCTTCTGCTTCATTCGGAACAAAAATCATTTCTGTAATTGTAGATTCTAATCTTGCATCTGCATTCAAAACAGTAACGTCATTTACATTCCAAAATGCTTTATGTGCCAATAATTTTCCCTCATCATATTCTTTATCTACACTTGGCAAATCAATCAGTAAATGTTGTATTCCACTTTCGCGAATGAATAACGCGGCATCTTCTTTTAGATAAGGCGGATTCGTATTTGAATATTTTTTGGATAATTTAGCATTCCTATTTGGCAAGGTCCTAATGACAATAGCTTCTGGATTTTTACCATTCAACCCTTTTTCAATCTGACTTTTAGTAATCACTAAATCTTCGCCTTGCAATTCCGGTTGAATTGAAACCAATTCTGCCAAAAAGAAAAACTGTTTTAACGACTGATTTATGCTGTAAAATTCTCTTGTAATATGCCCCAGACATTCGGTGTGCGTTCCATGTCCGTGTGGATTGAAGAAAATATTATTGAAATTAGTAGAAGATCTTCCTTCCGAAACTTTCCCTATCCAATCCCCAAAAATAACGGGTTCTATGACTGGTTTCTCGATATACCAAGCAATTGGATTTTCATCGGTATTCGTTAACGGAATCGAAATATCAATAGGTTTTGATAAATCGACTTCAATGGCTTGGTTTTTATGCTGGATTGTTGCTAACACAAATTATTTTTTATGCCGCTAAGGCGTTAAGGCGCAAAGTTCCAAATCAAACTTTACTTATTTCTTTGTGCCTTTGTGTCTTTGTGGCGGATTTTAACTATTCCAAATTTAAGTAAAATAAATCTGATGCAATTCCATCTGTCAAAAATTTTCCTTTCGGTGTTGGTTTCAAGATATTGTTTTCGATAAAAACTAAATCATCATTAAGGAATTTCTGAGTCTGTTTGTTCAAATATTCCAAATATTTGCTTCCGAATTCCCTCTCAATTCTATCTAAAGAAACGCCCCAAATCGTTCGTAAACCAGTCATAATATATTCGTTATAACGATCCGTAATCGAAAGGATTTCTATTTCGTTTGGTAGTTTATTTTCTTGAATTGATTTTAAATAAAGAGAATTGTTAGAAATATTCCAGCTTCTGGAAACGCCATCATAACTGTGCGCCGAAGGACCAATTCCTATGTATTTTTTCCCCAACCAGTACGCCGAATTGTTTTTAGAGAAGTAATTTTCTTTTCCAAAATTCGATAATTCATAATGGATAAATCCATTCGCTTCGAGTGCTTCGACCAAAATAGCAAAATGCTCTTGGGCAACTTCATCTTTAGGTGCGACAATTTTTCCCGTTTGAATGAGTTTATTTAAAGCTGTTTTGGGTTCTACCGTCAAAGCATAACTCGAAATGTGCGGAATTCCGAAAGACAATGCTGTTTCTATATTTTGCTTCCATTTCTCATTGCTCATTCCCGGAATTCCATATATCAAATCAAGGGAAATATTGTCGAAATACTTGGTGGCTACTTCAAGGCATTTTTTGGCTTCCGCCGAATTATGAGCCCTATTCATAAGCTGTAAATCGTCTTCAAAGAAAGACTGGATTCCAATGCTTAACCTGTTGATTTTACTTTTAGACAATTCAATTATCCGTTCACTTGACAAATCATCAGGATTCGCTTCAAGCGTGATTTCAGGATTTTCTGAAACGGAATAGCTATTATAAACTGCAGCAATCAGAAAATTAATCTCTTCAGAAGTTAAAACCGAAGGCGTTCCTCCACCGAAATAAATGGTTTCTACCGTTTCGCTTTTAAACTCGCTTTTGCGCATTTCAATTTCTTTGGCAATAGCCAAAACCATCTCCTCTTTCTTCTTCATCGAAGTCGAAAAATGAAAATCGCAGTAATGACATGCCTGCTTGCAAAATGGGATATGGATGTAGATTCCGCTCATTAATTTAGTGTTGTGTGTTCAGCTTTTCAGTGTTTAGTAGCAGATACAAAAATTATTCATTTTTAACTCCAAATTTCTCCCGTTTCAATATCATATAATTAATTAGTTTTCCGATTTTTAAACTTTCAGAAATTAGTTCTTGATAAATAGTTTCTGAAATATATTTACAGGAAAATGCGAATTCTAGTCGTACTTGTGTTTCTGAATTTTCCCCATCAGAATCACTCAAATTACTTTAAAAAAGTTTAGGGTAAATCCTCTTTATATATAATTCAGCCTTTATAACGGGAACACTTCTTCAAGAAAGTCGCATTTGACCTGTCAATGAATAGGTTTCTTCCTTTGGAAACGATTTTGTTATTTCAAAAATCTTCATTGCTAATGCAAATGATTTTTTATACGCCAATAAATCTTGAAATATCATATCTACATTTTTAAAACTCAATACTCAAATTTAATTAAAACTACTGAACATTAAAAATATGAAAACTGACTACTTTCCATACCCAACACGACTGAATACTAAAAAAACTGATTATTGATCACTTTTTTATTCGTTCTGCATTATTCTTCACAAAAGCATCCCAACCGGTATAACTTTTCTCACCCACCACTTTTCCTGAATTAAAAAAATGACAAACCGCTGCTGCCAAACCATCGGTACTATCTAGGTTTTTAGGTAATTCTTTCAGTCCTAAAAGTTGTTGCAGCATTTTAGCGACTTGTTCCTTGCTGGCATTTCCGTTTCCCGTAATTGCCATTTTTATCTTCTTGGGTTCGTATTCCGTAATAGGAATATCTCTCGAAAGTCCCGCTGCCATAGCTACACCTTGTGCGCGTCCTAACTTCAACATTGATTGTACATTTTTTCCAAAGAAAGGAGCTTCAATAGCAATTTCGTCTGGATTGTGGGTGTCGATTAACTCGATAGTACGTTCAAAAATGATTTTCAGTTTTTGATAATGATTATCATATTTGGACAATTGCAATTCATTCAATTGCAAAAACTCCATTTTTTTATTGACAATTTTGATCAATCCAAAACCCATAATTGTTGTTCCGGGGTCAATTCCTAATATGATGCGTTCGTTTGCCAATGATTTAGTTTAAAGTTTAAAGTCTAAAAGTTTAAAGTTTTGTTACTTTGCACCAATGATTTCAATTCCACACAAAACTAAACAATTCCTTGTACTTCTAATCAAACTTTTGATTGTAGGTGGCGCCTTTTATTTTATTTACGATCAATTGGCGAATAACAACAAACTTGATTGGCAAAAATTTATTGTTCTATTCAAGAAAAACCAATCGGTTAGCGGAATTGCCTTTCTTTTATTTCTTAGTGTTTTGAATCGATTTTTTGAAATCTTGAAATGGCAGAATTTGGTTGGGTTTATCCATAAAATTTCGTTGGGCGAAGCAACCAAACAGGTTCTTGGTGCACTGACTGCCGGACTGTTTACACCAAACGGCCTCGGCGAATATGCCGGAAAAGCACTTTTTTTCGAGAAAAATGAAACTAAAAAAGTTATTTTTTTAAACCTGATTTGCAACGGAATCCAAATGATTTTGACTGTTATTTTTGGGGTTTTTGGTTTATTGTATTTCAATCAACAATACAATGTGATTACCACAAAAACCGTTATAATTATTTTTGGGATTTGTTTTTTGGCATTTGGAATCTTATTTTCTTTGAAAAAAATAAATATTAAAGGCTATTCCATCGAAAGGTTGATCGATAAGATTAACGAAATTCCAAAACCCATTCATCAAAAAAATATCTTTTTGGCGATTTGTCGTTTTCTGGTTTTCTCGCACCAATATTACTTTTTGTTTCTGGCTTTTGATGTTGACTTGCCTTATTTAACAGCCATTTCCACGATTACAAGCGTTTATTTTCTGGCTTCCTCCTTGCCTACTTTTCAGTTTTTGGATTTTGCCGTAAAAGGAAGTGTAGCCGTTTATTTCTTTGGAATTATTGGCGTAAACGAATGGATTGTGATTTTTATAACCACCCTTATGTGGTTTCTGAATGTCGTTTTACCAGCACTAATTGGCAGTTATTATGTGTTGAATTTTAAAATCCTCGCCCCAACCCTCTCCAAAGGAGGGGAAGACGAAACTTTATAAAATAATCATGATTACAATTGTTTTACACATCATAATCCTCTCTTATTGCTTGGCGATAATTGCACTGATTTATGGTTTTACCAAAGTAAATACTATTAATTACATTGGCTTACAGCCAAAAACAAAATTTTCGATTATAGTTCCTTTTCGTAATGAAGCCGAAAATCTACCGGTTTTATTAGACAGTTTATCCAAGTTGGATTATCCGATGGAATTATTTGAAGTGATTTTAGTGGATGATTTTTCTAAAGAAGAGTTTAAAGTTCAAAGCTTAAAGTTTAAAGTTTCGAGCATAAATAATATTAGAGTATCAAACTCCCCGAAGAAAGATGCAATTGTAACCGCGATGCAAATCGTAAATACCGATTGGATCATCACTACAGATGCTGATTGTGTAGTCAATAAAAACTGGTTACTGACGTTGGATAATTACATTCAGCTTCATAATGTTTCGATGATTGCCGGCGCAGTAACGTATGATTGCAACAATTCGTTTTTGCATCAGTTTCAGCAATTGGATTTAGCAAGTTTACAAGGCGCTACGATTGGAAGTTTTGGTATTAAGAAAGGATTTATGTGTAATGGTGCCAACTTTGCTTATACAAAATCATTTTTTCAAAAACTGAATGGTTTCGAGGGAAATGATGGTATCGCCAGTGGTGACGATGTTTTCCTGCTGCAGAAAGCCGTGCGCTACCGAAACTTCGGGACTGAAAAAACCCATTATTTGAAGTCTAAAAATAACATTGTTATCACAAAACCATTGAATGATTGGAAATCTTTATTCTATCAAAGAGTACGCTGGGCATCGAAAACAAGTTCGTATCAAAGTTCTTTTGGAAAAGGATTGGGAATATTGGTTTTTATGGGAAATTTAAGTTTAGTTCTAGGTCTTGCATTTTCGGTATTGGGCTTATTTTCATTCTTAAATATCCTTTCGTTATTCGCACTGAAGTTTGGCATTGACAGTGTTTTAATTTACAAAACGCATCATTTTTTGAATAAAAACAAAATCCACTATTTGATCATAAGCAGTTTAATCTATCCTTTTTTTAGTGTTAGTGTTGCCTTCTATTCGCTGTATGGAAAATACGAATGGAAAGGGAGAAGCTTTACTAATTAGTTTTTGTATTTCTAAAAATCAATCCTGTAAATGTAATTGCAAGTACCAATGGAGAAATAATACTCACTACAGCATTCCCAATTTTATTCAATTGCGTTCCAAAATAAAAGCGAACAGCAATTAAAACCACTGCAAAAAGAATAGAAAGGAACCAATAATTAAAATCAATTATTTTGATGTTTTTATTTTTTTCTGCTAGTTTATAAATATAGAATAAAATCCAGCTTAAGCCAATTATAGAACTTGCATGCTGTGCAATTTTAAACAAAGGAACGGTAAACACTTCTAAATTAAAAACAGAAAATCGTTGCACCATATAACCATCCCAATGCGTCATTGAGTCCCATAAAATATGTGACACAGCCCCTACAAAAAAGGAAATCAAAACAGTTAAAACAGCACTTTTAAAATACGTTCCCCAATTGAAATCCTTTAATTCCTGCAATTTGTTTTGAAGAAAAAGAGGTGAATTTTCTATGAGAGGACGTTTTATAATTTCATGAAAAACGAACATAACTATAAAACCTAAAGGAAAATCAATTAGAAATATTCCTGAAAGCGTATCACTGATTTCGCTTTACATTTTCATTCTGAAAAAATATTCAAAATCAGGAGACATAGAACCAATTATCAAAGCAGTTGCTGACAATTTTTTATTTTTTAAAAATGGTAAAATAATAGCTGGATGTGAAAACGTAAATGGCATTACTTACTCTACTTTAAGAATTACGGGAAGTAAAAACTGTGTTTTTACAGGAATTCCGCGTTTAATAGCTGGATTTACTTTTGGAAAATCGACTAAACGCGCTTGAAGTATACTGTCGATTTTTACTTTATCATAAGCCACTGAATCTTGAGGGAATTGAGGTTCGAATTTGATAGTAGAATTAGGGAAAACGGTGACTTTTACCTCAATCGTGTCCAATTCCGGATAGAGAACCGCAAGTGTATCCACACTCAATTTTTCCTGAATAAGCTGGGTTAAAACCTCAAAAAAACATTGTTGACGTTGTGTTTTACTCTCTATTTTTTCACAATCTACGACCGATGGGTATTCATCGACTTCTTTCCAATTGATCGTTTTCAATTCCTTTTGCAACAATTCCTTTTCTGTAGGTACTTGTTTGTCGAAGTATTGACAGGAATTAAAAAGTAGGAATACTAATAAAGGGTAATATTGCTTCAAGGTTTTGTTTTTGAATGGGACTAATATTTTATAAAAATACAATTATTTTTTTGGAGATGCCTTAGACAACAAATAATCTTGATACGATTCTGCGAACCACCTCTTTTTATTTTCAGCGGCAATTTGTTTTTGCGCGGGATATAAAGCAGCTTGTCGATCTGAGAAAATAGCGATTTGAATCGTATAGTTATAAAATTCTGATTTGGTTAATATCAATTTTGAATCTGATTTCTTCTGGAAAAATTCAAAAAAAAGTTGATCAAACTGCTTTAGAGAATAATTCAATACCTTTACTTTATTGACAACATAAAGAGAGTCTTTTAAAAAATCATCGCCACTTGCTGTCTTTTTTTCTTGGCCGTTTAAAGCCCCAAAAGGCAAAGTGAAATAGAGTAAAACGGAATATATTAAAATTATTTTTCTCATACTCATTTACAAAATAAGTGTTGCTTGCTTGTTTTTCAAAAATACTAAAAATTAGCTTATGGACATACTGTTTTTGATTCTTGGTTTTATTTGCTTATTTGTGAGTATTTTAGGCAGTTTTTTGCCAGTTTTACCTGGCCCGATTATTAGCTGGATTGGTTTACTTTTGCTTTATTTTACGAATGCTGTTCCGGCTAATTATTGGATACTTGGAATTACTTTTTTCATTACTGTATTCCTATCTGTTTTAGAATATATAATTCCGGCTAAAGGAACCAAAAAATTCGGAGGAAGTTCGTATGGAATTTGGGGAACCAATATTGGATTAATAGTAGGAATCTTAGCTCCTATTCCTTTCGGATTTATTATTGGCCCTTTTGTTGGCGCCTTTCTGGGAGAACTCCTTTATGACTCTAAAAATCACAAGCGAGCTTTAAAGGCTGCCACTGGATCATTATTGGGGTTTCTGGCATCTAGTTTTATGATGTTTCTAGTCTGCGTGATATACTTAGGACTGTTTCTGGCAATTGTTTGGCAATATAAATCAGAGTTGTTTTGATTGCCCTATAATCATTAAAATAAAAAAAGCCTTTCAGTTACGAAAGGCTTTCCCCAATATTAGCGGTCTGGACGGGACTCGAACCCGCGACCCCATGCGTGACAGGCATGTATTCTAACCAACTGAACTACCAAACCTGCTGCTTTATTGCGGTGGCAAAGATACAATAGATTTCCATTTATACACTGGAAACTTAAAAAATATTCTTCACAAATTTTATAAAATAAAGAACGACAACTAACTTCCTTAAAATCAAAAAAGCTATCCACAAAAGTGGAAAGCTTTTCATTGGTCTAACTACTAAACCCGCTACGAGTTACAAATTCGTAGCAAACAACACAACTAACGTTAAAAACCTTATGGGGCAAAAAAGCCTTTCTGTTACGAAAGGCTCTCCCCAATATTAGCGGTCTGGACGGGACTCGAACCCGCGACCCCATGCGTGACAGGCATGTATTCTAACCAACTGAACTACCAAACCTGCTGCTTTATTGCGGTGGCAAAGATACAATAGATTTCCGTTTAAGCAAGTGTTTTTGTGATAAATATTCAATAAAATTTCACCCCATTATCCAAAGTTTTGTTTTTCAACCAAGTATGTCGTCAAAATATTTTCAAAACTTTCGCCAACACTCACCGGAACGTACTTTATTCTGTTTTCTGCACAAGTTAACGCAAGCTTTTTGAAGTATCTTTCTGTTTGTTTTTCATATTCTTGTTTCACATTATCTGCAAAAATGGCCACTTCTTCACCCGTTTCTACATCAATAAACTTCCTTGGAGCATTATCAAAATCAAAATTTAGCTCCGTTTTGTTATCGACAACATGAAATAAAACTACTTTATGCTTATTATGTTTCAAATGTTGCAAGGCATTAAACAGTGCTTCTTCATTGCCAGACTGAAACATGTCTGTAAACAAAATAATCATTGAACGGCGGTGAATCTTCTCCGCTATCTGATGCAAAAAGGTAATTGTGTCGGTACTTTTTTTAGTTGTTGGTTTTTCCAACAGGTTTTCAAGCGCATTTAATATCATTCGATGGTGACGGTCGCTACCTTTTTCAGGAGCATAGTATTCATAGGTGTCCGAAAACACGCTTAGTCCTATCGCATCGCGTTGCTTCTTTAACAGATTCATTAAAACCGCCGAAGCCAAAACCGAAAATCCGATTTTATTTTCATAAAAAGCTTGTTTGTCTTTTAATTTTGGATAATACATCGAGGAGGAATTGTCAATAATAACATGACACCTCAAATTCGTCTCTTCTTCGAAACGCTTCGTATACAAGCGGTCTGTTTTCGCAAATAATTTCCAATCTATGTGCTTGGTGCCTTCTCCTAAGTTATAGACTTTATGCTCCGCAAATTCAGCTGAAAATCCATGAAATGGACTTTTATGCATCCCTGAAATAAAACCTTCTACCACCTGATTGGCGAGCAATTCTAAATTCTGAAAGCTAGAAATTTTCTCAATTTGCGATTCGATTTTCATATATCAAATATAGTAAAAGAGGAAAGCATTTAAAAATTAAACGATTACAAATAAAATTTAATTAAAAACTAGATTCGTAGTGCCTGAAATAATAAGCAAAAAAAAGGCCTGACTTTCGCCAAACCTTTTATATAAAATCATAATCTACCGATTACAACAACGCGTCTAAGCTATCAGCGTAGGTCTGTTTCGGAGCTACTCCTACTTGTTTACCTACTACTTCTCCGTTGTGAAAAACCAACACTGTTGGGATATTTCTCACTCCGTATTTTGCAGCAAATTCCTGGTTTGCATCTACATCAACTTTACCTATCACTACTTTACCTTCGTATTCCGCGCTAAGTTCGTCAATGATTGGTCCAACCATTCTACAAGGCCCGCACCATGCTGCCCAAAAATCTACCATTACTGGTTTGTCTGATTTCAAAACTACTTCTTCAAAAGTAGCGTCTGTTATTGCTAAAGCCATATTGTTTTTTGTTTAAAGTTTAGTATAAAGTTTCACGAACCTTAAATATAATGCAAATTTAGAGATTAAAAGCGAACCAAACACAATTCTCAAATTAGTTTTGATTATAAATGTATTGTCAATAGTTATTTGAAGCTATTTCCTGCTATACACTGTATCTTTTGGGCTGCCCATAAGTATCGGGACAATCGTAAAAAGATGCTTCGCGAAACTTCGGGATATTCAGGGATAAAAAATCTGCGCCTATAATTATGATTTATTTCAAAAAAATCAAATTATAAAAAAAGAGGCTGTCTTCTAAAACAGCCTCTCATTTATAAAATATCGTAATGTATTACAAGTTATATTTCAATCCAAGTGTCAAACCAACCCCACTAATACTGATGTAAGAGCTTAATTCATCCGTCGGCTTAGTCTTGTCAAAACCAGCATTATTTGTTTCCTTATTATTAGAAGTGCTATTGATTTGATTTGAATAATTAGTGTGGATATCCGATTGACTTCTACTAGCCAAAGCATCTGCACCATTAATAGTAAACACAGTAGTTTCTTTTGTTTTACCATGTACTGTAAAGTTACGGTATTCAACTTCCCCAAATGCAGATAAATTCTTTCCTAATTTATAAGATGTACCAAGTGCAGCTAAAAATCCTACTGTAGGATTAGGCTTAACCTCATCTTTACTGAATACATTTACTCCAGGAGCAGCAACTGCATTAGTTTTAATAGTTAAATCACCATTAACCGGAATTATAACACCTACTTTTGAATATGTTTCAAATCCTTTAACTTCTCCTAAAAACAACACAAGAGCTGGAGCTAAATCTAAAGCTTTAACCTGCCCCTCAGACTTTAAAACAGTAGCGTTTTGAGAAATAGTTTGCACCATCGTTTTGCTATTGCTATTGTAGTAATTGATACCCATTTCAACTCCTAAACGATCAGTAAAGCGATATCCAACATTACCACCGTAACGGAAACCTTCTCCAAAAGATCCTGTAACGCTTTCTCTGGAAGTTAATTTACCCGCAACATAAACGTCTTTATTTGCCGCTCTTCCTCCTACTGTTGGAAATTCAGTTGCGGTAGCTTGCACGAAGTAAGAAGCCCCTAATTTAAAATACCAACCGTCTTTGTTGTTTTCTTTTTTTTCAGTTTGAGCGACCATAGACATAGCACAAACCATTAATCCTAATGCAAAAAGGTTCTTTTTCATAATTTTGTTTTTTGTTTTACAACAAACTTATATAATTTTAACCAATGCTTTAATGTATTTCTTAGAGAAATATGAACATAAAAATAAAATTATATGCATGCATATAAAAATCAAGCGATTACGAAAAAAAATTTAACATTTTAAATCCACAAAAAACAACAAACAAGAAGCAAAAAAAACAATCTTAGTAGATTTAAACCATATTTTGACCCTACCAACCATAAAATCAACCCTTTCGATTCTATATTATTCTAATCTCGGCTTTTAAATTTTATTTATCTTCTCTGTTTAGAAGACCTAATTCAACTTAAAATTAATCTGCATTTTTTCCAATTCCACTAACAATTCATTCGAAATTTTTACTTTCAATTTTCTGCTAGGCATCGTAAGCTTGGTTACCACGTTAATTTCTTCGATTTCTTCTACTTTTGCAACAGCATTTGTTTCTAAAATTTCGAGAGTTTCCATTTCAGAATCTTCATTATCATCTACAAAAGCAGTTTCTTCATTCTCTATTTCAACAGGAGCAATAGTAACGATCCGTTTCGTTTTTTCTAATTCCATGATTTCAAAAGACACGGTATTATCGCCTTTATTTTCCTGAAAAAGATGACTTAATTTATGGATAAAATCAGTTTCTAGATCCTTAATATTCAATAATACAATTAATTTTTTAGCAAAAGTTTCCAATACATCCTGTAATTGTTTCACCTCCACAAATTGCAGTCTTGGCTCTCCTTTTTTCCCGGTATCGCGGTCAGTCCAACCTTCTTTCACCAATACTTTCATAAATGTAAAATTATTCTGGATAAAGAAATGACGAAATTTTAGATACTCTTCCCCAAAAATCCGAAACTCATAACTTTCATCATATCCTTCTAGTGTAAACATGCCCCAACCCTTTCCGTTTTTAGCCACACGATGTTGTACATTATTTATAATCCCCCCAAATGCAAGGTTTTTATTCAAATGAAGCTCCATTTGTCTCAACGCTTCCAGCTTGGCATTACAAAAATGTTTCATTTCAAATTTGTAATCGTCCAACGGATGTCCTGAAATATAAATTCCCACAACTTCTTTCTCTTTGGCGAGTTTTTCCATTGTACTCCAATCCTCGCAAGGCGGTACAACAGGCTCAGCGATTTGCACATCGCTAGAATCACCAAACAAACTTACTTGCGATGAATTCTCATTTTCCTGATACTTCGAACCATATCGGATTGCTTTTTCATAAAAGGTAATACCATCGCCATCATCATGAAAATATTGCGCTCTCGTGGTTCCTAAAAACGAATCAAATCCTCCTGCCAAAACCAGATTCTCCAACGCTTTTTTATTCGCCGCACGTAAATCAATACGTTTGGTCAAATCAAAAATAGACTTGTATCTTCCGTCCTTTCTGTTCTCCACAATTGTTGCCACAGCTCCAGAACCCACGCCTTTTACGGCTCCCATTCCAAAACGCACCGCATAATCATCATTTACCGTAAACTTGTAAAATGACTCGTTGACATCAGGTCCTAAAACTTGTAATCCCATACGCTTGCATTCCTCCATAAAGAACGAAACCTGCTTAATATCACTCATGTTATTGGACAATACCGCAGCCATATATTCGGCTGGATAGTTGGCTTTTAAATAAGCAGTTTGGTATGCAATCCAAGCATAACAAGTGGAGTGTGACTTATTAAAAGCATATTCCGCAAAAGCTTCCCAGTCTTTCCAGATTTTCTCTAACTTATCTTCCGCATGACCTTTGGCGGCAGCCTGAGAGATAAATTTAGGTTTCATTTTATCCAAAACATCTTTTTGTTTTTTTCCCATCGCTTTACGCAAAACGTCAGCATCCCCTTTGGAGAAATCCGCTAGTTTTTGGGACAAAAGCATTACTTGTTCCTGGTAAACGGTAATTCCGTACGTATCTTTTAGTAATTCTTCACAGGCATCCAAGTCATAAATAATTTCCTCTTCACCATTTTTTCGCTTAACGAAACTCGGAATATAGGCAATTGGTCCCGGACGATACAACGCATTCATGGCAATCAAATCGGGAAAAACCGTTGGTTTCAATTCCTTCATGTATTTCTGCATTCCCGGACTCTCATATTGGAAAATCCCTACCGTCTCTCCTCGTTGAAAAAGCTCGTAGGTCTTTAGATCATCAATCGGAAATTCATCCGGATTAAGATCAATTCCACTTCTATATTTGACCAATTTGACCGTATCTTTAATCAGAGTAAGGGTTTTCAAACCCAAGAAGTCCATCTTTAATAAACCGGCACTTTCCACCACCGAGTTGTCAAATTGCGTCACATACAAATCCGAATCTTTGGCGGTAGCCACAGGAACAAAATCAGTAATATCACTTGGCGTAATAATCACTCCACAGGCGTGAATTCCTGTATTTCTTAAGTTTCCTTCTAAAACTTTGGCTTGCTGAATGGTTTCTCCACCCAGATCATCTTCATTCGCAAGGCCTATTAATTCTTTTATTTTATCGTATTCTTCCGGACGAACCGCTTTTTTAATTACATCTTCTTTTTCATTTAAAAAACGTGCCAAATTCCACTTCGACGGCATCATTCCAGGAATCAATTTGGCAATCCTATCGGCTTCAAACAAAGGCAAATCCAATACACGAGCGGTATCCCGAATCGCAGATTTAGTTGCCATTTTACCGTAGGTGATAATTTGCGCCACTTGTTTCGAACCGTATTTACGGATCACATAATCCATTACGCTGCTTCGTCCTTCGTCATCAAAATCGATATCAATATCGGGAAGTGACACACGATCCGGATTCAGGAAACGCTCAAAAAGCAGGTTGTACATCAATGGATCGATATTGGTAATCTTCAAACAATAGGCCACCACCGATCCAGCCGCAGAACCCCTTCCCGGCCCTACCGAAACGCCCATGCTTCTCGCCTCGGCAATTAAATCCTGTACAATCAGGAAATATCCCGGATAACCAGAATTAGAAATTGTCAATAATTCAAAATCTAGTCGTTCCTGAATTTCTTCGGTGATTGCAGGGTATCTGCGATTGGCACCTTCAAAAGTCAAATGTCTTAAATAAGCATTTTCCCCTCGTACTCCGCCATCAACTGCATCTTCGGGATTATTAAATTCAACCGGAATTTCAAATTTTGGTAATAAAACTTCCCGCGCCAAATCGAAAATTTCAATTTTATCCACAATCTCCGAAATATTTGAAATCGCTTCGGGTAAATTTGCAAAAAGCTGCTTCATTTCGTCTCCCGACTTGAAATAATATTCCTGATTCGGCAATCCGTAACGATAGCCGCGACCGCGACCAATAGGTGTAGTTTGTTTTTCGCCATCACGCACACAAAGCAAAATATCGTGCGCATTTGAATTTTCCTTGTCTATATAAAAGGTGTTATTTGTCGCTACAATTTTGACATCGTGCTTTCTTGCCAATGAAATCAAAGACGCATTTACTCGATTTTCATCTTCCTGATTGTGACGCATCACTTCAATATAAAAATCTGCTTTAAACTCGTTTTTCCACCAAAGCAACGCCTCTTCGGCTTGGTTTTCACCTATATTTAAAATCTTATTTGGGATTTCACCATAAAGATTCCCGGATAAAACAATAATATCTTCTTTAAATTCCTGAATGACTTTCCTGTCGATTCTGGGCACATAATAAAAACCTTCAGTATAAGCGATGGAAGACATTTTAGCCAAATTGTGATAGCCCTTTTTGGTCTTCGCCAAAAGTACTATTTGGTATCCATTGTCCTTAACTTTTTTGTTTTTATGGTCTTCACACACAAAAAATTCGCAACCTACAATTGGTTTCATCGGAACTTCGGTAGGCTCTTCACCATTTTCGATTGCCGCTTTATTCTTGGCTTCAGCCGCTTTATTGTGGTATAAAATATCACGAACAAAATGAAAAGCACCCATCAAATTCGCATGATCCGTCATGGCAACCGCAGGCATTTTTTGTTGTGCAGCCGCTTTTACCAATGCCGCAATACTAATAGTAGATTGCAACACCGAGAACTGCGTATGATTGTGCAAATGCACGAAAGGCGCATCTGTAAGTACTTTTTTATTCTCAGAAAGCGCTGCTCTTGAAACGGCCGGCGCTTGTTTTTCGCCAAACTGCTGGCGAATTTTATCCGAAGCTTCCTTAAGATTAATATGTTTTAAACCAATGAGTTTAATCTCGCTTGGATTTTTATTTTGAAAATCTTGAAAATAACTGACTGGAACATCGAGTTCCTCTTTTGTAAAAACATCACGACGAATCAGCTCTAAGAAACAACGCGTAGTTGCCTCGACATCCGCAGTGGCGTTGTGCGCTTCGCCAAAAGGTTTATTAAAAAGATAACTATGTAATTCCGTTAAGGTTGGCAATTTGAATTTTCCACCTCGCCCACCTGGCAATTTTAATAAGGAAGCGGTAACTTCAGTACAGGTATCCAAAATTGGCATGGAACTCATTTGGCTTTCAACGCCCATTCTATAAAATTCGCAACCCATAATATTGATATCAAAACCTAAATTCTGACCAACAATAAATTTGGCTTTGCCTAATGCGATATTGAATTTTTCTAAAACTTCTGCCAAAGAAATCCCATCGGCTTCCGCCAATTCAGTAGAAATACCGTGAATTCGTTCCGCATCATACGGAATATTAAAACCTTCGGGCTTGACCAAATAATCTTGATGCTCGACGAGTTTTCCCATATCATCGTGCAACTGCCAAGCAATTTGAATACAACGTGGCCAGTTGTCCGTATCAGAAATAGGTGCGCCCCAACGCTTTGGTAATCCTGTAGTTTCGGTATCGAATATTAAGTACATATCTGGAAGTGAAGTGTTTGTAATTTTAAAAAATCGCAAAAAATGAATTTCAAATTTAGTTTTTTTTAGACAAGAATAGTAGCTAAGTTATCAACAAAACCAAATTTATTTCCGTGGACTATTCTCTTATTAAAACTACAATCACTTTCAATAAATCATCTTGGTAGTATCTTGTTAAAAAGATAAAAAGAGTCCTTATTGATTTTTTGGACGTCGTAGTATTTCATCAAAAAAAAACACTGAAATACGGCTAAAAAATATGCCTTTTAGTAATAAAATCATGTTTAAAAACAACTTCAACTAAAGTCAAATATTAAATTTAAAATAAAAAAAAAGTCAATTTTAATTCTATTTAATTAAATATTCATAAATCTAATAGCTTTTTATAAGCATATTTTAGCAATTCGATAATTATAAAACCCCGCCGAAAATTGATTTTTTATTATTTCTAAATAAAAAACTTCGCTACTAAAAAAGAAGCTTGAAATCCAAAAATCAGTAAAGAAATATCCGAATACGGTTTTGGGTATCGTATATAATGAAATATTAAAAAATAAAGACTTGATTCTTTTTTTAGTTTTGCTTTCATTGTTATCATCTTAGTCAACTTGGCTACAAAAAATACATTAAAACATATTAAAATGAGTACTACATTATTTGACAAAGTATGGGATTCGCATGTTGTGCGTAAAATTGAAGATGGACCAGACGTGTTTTTTATTGACCGTCATTTCATCCATGAAGTTACTAGTCCTGTAGCTTTTTTAGGTCTAAAAGAAAGAGGAATTTCAGTGTTATATCCAGAGCGTACTTTTGCTACTGCCGATCACAATACCCCAACTATAAATCAACATTTACCAGTTCAAGATGCATTATCTGCAAATCAATTAAAAGCATTGGAAGACAACGCAGCAGAATATGGTATTTCTCACTGGGGATTAGGTCACCAAAAAAATGGTATCGTGCACGTTGTAGGTCCTGAAAACGGAATTACTTTGCCAGGCGCCACTATTGTTTGTGGAGATTCTCATACTTCTACGCATGGCGCTTTTGGTGCTATTGCTTTTGGTATCGGAACTTCGGAGGTAGAAATGGTTATGGCAACACAATGTATTATGCAGCCAAAACCAAAGAAAATGCGTATCAACGTGAATGGTGAATTAAGTAAAGGCGTGGGTCCAAAAGACGTGGCCCTTTATATTATTTCTCAATTAACTACTTCTGGAGGTACCGGTTATTTTGCGGAATATGCAGGAGATGTTTTTGAAAACATGTCAATGGAAGGTCGTATGACCGTTTGTAACTTGAGTATAGAAATGGGTGCTCGTGGCGGTATGATTGCTCCGGACCAAAAAACATTTGATTTCCTAGAAGGACGATTATATGCTCCAAAAGGCGAAGCTTGGGACAAAGCTGTTGCGTATTGGAAAACATTAAAAACAGATGCTGATGCTGTTTTTGATACCGAATTAAATATCAATGCTTCAGACATTGAACCAATGATTACCTATGGTACAAATCCTGGAATGGGAATTGGCATCTCAAAAAACATTCCAAACGCCAACCAAGTTAAAGATGGCGCCGAAACATATAAAAAATCTTTAGCCTACATGGGCTTTGAAGAAAATGACGCAATGATTGGTAAACCAATCGATTTTGTTTTCCTAGGAAGCTGTACCAATGGTAGAATTGAAGATTTCAGAGCTTTTACAGAAATTGTGAAAGGCAGAAAAAAAGCCGACAATGTTACCGCATGGTTAGTTCCAGGTTCGCATGTTGTAGAGGCACAGATTAAAGAAGAGGGTCTTTTGGACATACTTAACGAAGCTGGTTTCGTATTGCGTCAACCTGGTTGTTCAGCTTGTTTGGCCATGAACGATGACAAAGTGCCTGCTGGAAAATATGCGGTAAGTACTTCAAACAGAAATTTCGAAGGTCGTCAAGGTCCGGGTTCAAGAACATTATTGGCAAGTCCAATTATGGCAGCTGCAGCTGCAGTTACTGGAGTACTTACGGATCCTAGAGATTTATTCTAGTTGAACGTCGATTGCAATAACAATATCAAAAATTAATAAAATGTTTTAGTTTTTACGATTCCGTTTTCTAAACAAGAAACCTGAAATCTAAAACCTGAAACCTGAAACCTAAAAAAATGGCATACGATAAATTTAACATCCTTACGAGTAGCGCAGTGCCGTTACCGATAGAAAATGTGGATACTGATCAAATCATTCCTGCGCGTTTCTTAAAAGCAACTGAACGTGTTGGTTTTGGCGATAACCTTTTCCGTGACTGGAGATACAATGGAGATGACACCGCAAAAGCAGATTTCGTATTAAATGACGCAACTTATAGTGGAAAAATATTGGTAGGCGGAAAAAACTTTGGTTCAGGTTCTTCCAGAGAACACGCAGCTTGGGCAGTTTACGATTACGGATTTCGCGCTGTTGTTTCTAGTTTTTTTGCCGATATTTTTAAAGGAAATTGCTTGAATATTGGTGTTTTACCAGTACAAGTTAGTCCAGAATTTGCTGAAACCATCTTCAATGCTATCGAAGCTGATCCAAAAACAGAACTGGAAATAAATCTTCCAGAACAAACCATTACACTAAAAGAAACGGGGCAAAAAGAATCTTTTGAAATCTCTGGTTACAAAAAAGACAATATGGTTAACGGTTTTGATGATATTGACTATTTACAAAACATCAAAGAAGAAATTGTTGGATTTGCCAATAAACTTCCTTACTAAAACTATTCTTAAAAAATACGCGGATATTGAACATTCTTTTTTAAGGTATACTTCAATAACTGTTTTTAATGTTTTATAAAAGCAGGATTTCGATTCATAAAATCGAAACCGTTTTAGCATCAAATTTAAAATGAAAAAAAGAAAGATTGAAATAATGGATACGACACTCCGTGATGGTGAACAAACCTCAGGAGTATCATTTTCTGCTGCAGAAAAACTAACCATTGCGCAATTGTTATTGGAAGAATTAAATATTGATAGAATCGAAATTGCTTCAGCAAGAGTGAGTGAAGGAGAATTTCAGGGTGTTAAAGGGATTATGACTTGGGCGGATGAGAAGGAATATTCAAACCGAATCGAGGTTTTAACCTTCGTTGACGGAGGCCTTTCAATCGATTGGATGAAAAAAACCGGAGCTAAAGTCCAAAATTTATTAACCAAAGGATCTCTCAACCATTTAACACATCAGTTAAAAAAAACACCCGAACAACATTTTACCGAGATTGCTCAATCCATTGCTTTGGCTCAGGAAAATAATATTGAAACAAATGTCTATCTTGAAGATTGGAGCAACGGAATGCGTAATTCACCAGAATATGTATTCCAATATCTGGACTTTTTAACCAAGCAACCTATCAAAAGAGTATTACTACCGGACACACTGGGCGTTTTAATACCTTCTGAAACTTTTGAATTTATTTCGAAAATTGTAACGAGATACCCTGATACTCATTTTGATTTTCATGCGCATAATGATTATGATTTAAGCATTGCCAATGTCATGGAAGCAGTAAAAGCCGGAATTCAAGGACTTCACGTAACCGTAAACGGAATGGGAGAACGCGCCGGAAATGCACCACTTGAAAGCACTGTCGCTGTAATAAATGACTTTTTTCCACAAATAGAAATCGGTGTGAAAGAATCTTCATTATATTCTGTGAGTAAGTTGGTAGAAACATTCACAGGATATAGAATTCCTGCTAACAAACCTATCGTTGGCGACAATGTGTTTACGCAAACAGCGGGTATTCATGCCGATGGTGACAACAAAAATAATTTATATTTTAATGATTTACTTCCGGAACGTTTTGGAAGAACAAGAAAATATGCATTAGGAAAAACATCTGGAAAAGCTAATATTGAAAAAAACCTTCAGGAATTAGGTTTAAAATTAAATTCGCACGACTTAAAATTAGTCACCCAACGCATCATTGAATTGGGCGACAAAAAAGAAACTGTTACCAAAGAAGATTTGCCTTACATTATCTCTGATGTTTTGGACAGCCAAACCTATCAGGAAAAAATTGTAGTTGAGTCGTACATATTATCTCATGCAAAAGGCATGCGTCCATCAACTACTTTATCTTTAAACATAGATGGTGAAATCATTGAAGAGCACGCGCAAGGTGATGGTCAATTTGATGCATTTATGAACGCATTGGCAAAAATATACAAAAGCAAAAATTTAGAATTGCCTAAATTGATCGATTACGCTGTTCGAATTCCTCCAGGGAGCAGTTCTGATGCATTATGCGAAACCATAATTACATGGACAAATAATCAAAAAGAATTTAAAACCAGAGGATTAGATTCGGACCAAACGGTTGCCGCAATTATAGCAACCCAGAAAATGTTGAATGTGGTCGCAGCTCATTAATAAATAGAAATACATTAATATAAATTAGACCTAATGAAATTTACAATAGCCCTTTTAGCCGGAGACGGAATTGGACCCGAAGTAATTAATGAAGCTGTAAAAGTTTCGGACGCAATTGCAAAAAAATTTAACCATGAAATCACTTGGACTCCTGCACTTACTGGAGCTTGTGCCATTGATGCCGTTGGAGTTCCTTATCCTGACGAAACACATGAAATTTGCATGAAAGCAGATGCTGTTTTGTTTGGAGCCATTGGGCATCCAAAATACGATAATGATCCAACATCACCCGTTCGCCCAGAGCAAGGATTATTGTTGATGCGTAAAAAATTAGGTTTGTTTGCCAATATTCGTCCAACATTTACTTTTCCTTCATTGATAGACAATTCTCCATTAAAAAGAGAGCGTATCGAAGGAACTGATTTGGTATTTATAAGAGAACTTACCGGAGGAATTTATTTTGGGGAAAAAGGAAGAAAAGACGATGGCGAAACAGCTTATGATACTTGTACTTACACTAGAGTCGAAGTACAACGTTTGGCTAAAAAAGGGTTTGAATTGGCGATGACTCGAACTAAAAAACTATGCTGTGTGGACAAGGCCAATGTAATGGAAACTTCCCGTTTATGGAGAGAGACAGTACAAGCAATGGAAAAAGATTATCCAGAAGTTGAAGTAAGTTACGAATTTGTAGATGCAGTAGCTATGCGATTGGTGCAATGGCCGAATTCCTATGACGTCTTGATTACTGAAAACTTATTTGGTGACATTTTAACGGATGAAGCTTCAGTAATATCAGGTTCTATGGGCTTGATGCCATCAGCATCAGTAGGAGAACATACATCATTATATGAACCTATTCATGGTTCTTATCCACAAGCTACAGGTTTAAATATTGCTAATCCATTGGCGACTGTATTATCTGCGGCAATGATGTTTGAAGATACTTTTGGTTTAAAAGAAGAAGCAGCGGCAATAAGAGCTGTCGTTAACAAATCGTTGGAACAAGGAATTATTACAGAAGATTTAGCTATCAAAGATGCTAAAGCTTATAAAACCAGCGAAGTTGGTGATTGGTTAGTTGCCAATTTATAAAAAACGTTTAAAGTTCGGTAACCGTAAAAGTTTTTTGCATACAAAAACATTACACTTTTTTAAGCTATGGCTCAACTTTAAACAAAAATATATTAAACAAAAAAGGTGTCAATAAATTGACACCTTTTTTTATATTTTAGAGAAAAATATTAATATCCACCTCTGTTTCCACCACCACGGTTTTCTCCACCACGGCTGTTTCCACCACCATAACCACCGCGTGAATCTCCACCACGACTGTTATTGTTAAAACTTCTTCTTTCGCCTTCTGGTTTTGGCTCAGATTTGTTTACAACGATTGCACGTCCTTGAACAGTAGCACCATTCAATTCGTCAATAGCTTTTTGAGCTTCATCATCATTTGGCATCTCAACAAAACCAAATCCTTTACTTCTTCCAGTAAATTTATCAGTAATAATTTTAACTGAATCAACTGCTCCGTAAGCCTCGAAAGACTCTCTTAAATCTGCTTCCTCAATACTGAATGGAAGACTTCCAACAAAAATATTCATATGTACTTATTTAAATAATAGAACAAATATACATTTATTTTTTTCTAATACACTATATATTAGCTTATTTATGTTTTTTATTTTTTAAAAAGAATAAAAAAAATACTTGAAAGCGACTCACGTAACATTTTCAAGAGTACACTTTACCTTAATTTACTGAACAGATGAACTTATAGGCACTTTATAAAAAACCCCCTGCTGAAAATTTATTACTGAACCTGCAAGTGGATTATTGTAAGTATTTTCTATGTTAAATTTAAACGTTCCACTAACCGTATTATTTACAGCGTCATACTCCGTTATTGAAACTTGACCATTTCCGATACCAAAACCTGTAGAGAAAGATATCAATCCACTAGGATCAGATAAAACATAATTTACGGTATTGACATTATCGATACCTAAAAAATAATTTTTTTTAGCAGTAGATGCTAATTTAAAAGTCAACGTCTCATTTCTGGTATACGCCACAATAAACAAAGAACCATTAACTAAAGTTGCCTTAGATTCAATTGCTCTCCAAAAGACATTGTCTTTCATTCCCTGCAAAGAAGGATTATTGAACCGAACGTCTTCTTGACACGAAATTAATGCGAATAGAACTATAATAATTAAAAAAAGTTTTTTCATAATAGTTGTCATTGATCTAAACAAAAGTAAATCATTTTCTACAAAAAATTTAAAAACAAAAACAAAAAACACATTACTTTTCCCCAAAACCTATTATGACTCATTAAACACTAATGGGATTAGTATTTATCAATAAAAAATGTATCTTTGCACCCTTAATTAATAGAGGTCGAGTACCTCAAAATTTAATCACAAGATTATGTCAGTAAAAATTAGATTACAAAGACACGGTAAAAAAGGAAAACCTTTTTACTGGGTTGTAGCAGCAGATGCTCGCTCAAAAAGAGATGGTAAATACTTAGAGAAAATCGGTACTTACAATCCAAACACAAACCCAGCAACTATCGATTTAAACATTGATAGCGCAGTAAAATGGTTGCACAATGGTGCTCAACCAACTGATACTGCTAGAGCAATTCTTTCTTACAAAGGCGCTTTATTGAAACATCACCTTGATGGTGGTATCCGTAAAGGGGCGCTAACACAAGAACAAGCTGATGCAAAATTAGCAACTTGGTTAGAAGAAAAAACAGGAACAGTTGATGCTAAAAAAGAAGGTTTAACAAAAGCACAATCAGATGTTAAAGCTAAAGCTTTTAAAGCAGAACAAGATGTAAACGCAAAACGTTTAGCTGCAGCTGCACAAGCTGAAGCAGATGCTATTGCTGCTGCTACTCCTGCTGTAGAAGAAGAAACTGCTGAAGTGGAAGCTGAAGAAGCTCCTGCTGCAGAAGAAAATAACGAAACAACTGAAGCATAATTTAGAAGGCGAAGATGCGTAAAGAAGATTGTTTCTATTTAGGTAAAATCGCTAAAAAATTTAGTTTCAAAGGGGAAGTTCTTGCCTATTTAGATACGGACGAACCTGAGTTATACGAAAACTTGGAATCAGTGTTTGTTGAATGCAACAAACACTTGGTTCCTTTTTTTATTGAAAGCAGTTCACTGCACAAAAACGATTTTCTTCGAATTCGTTTTGAAGACATGAATACCGAAGAAGATGCCGATGCCATTATTGGTAACGCCATTTATCTTCCTCTCAAAATGTTACCAAAACTTACCGGCAACAAATTCTACTTTCACGAAGTTATTGGTTTTGAAGTTGAAGACAAACGCCTTGGTGTTGTCGGAAAAATTCAATCTATAAATGACACTACCGCTCAACCTCTTTTTGAAGTTTTAAATGGCGATGTAGAAATTCTTATTCCTATGATTGATCATTTTCTGGTCAAAATTGACCGCGAAAATAAGAAAGTTATCATGGATTTACCAGAAGGACTTATTGAAATGTACCTTTAAATTAGTGTTCAGTATTCAGTTTTTAGTGTTCAGTTCCTCAAAAATCGTTAATCTACAATCTGAAATCAAAATTTTCTATGTCCAAATTCCAATTCAAACAATTCTCTCTTGAACAAGATCGTTGTGCCATGAAAATTGGAACAGATGGCGTATTGCTTGGCGCTTGGGCACCAATAGAAAATAATCCTTTTAGCATTTTGGATATTGGAGCGGGAACAGGCGTAATCGCTTTGATGCTCGCACAAAGAAGTAATGCGGAACAAATTGATGCTTTGGAAATCGACGAAGAAGCCTACGAGCAATCCGTAGATAATTTTGAAAACTCCCCTTGGAGTGATCGCTTATTTTGTTTTCATGCCGGCTTGGATGAATTTATGAAAGAACCTGAAGATGAATACGATCTAATTGTTTCGAATCCACCTTTTTATACTGATGACTTTAAATCCGCAACGGAACAAAGAGATTTAGCCCGTTTTGCTGACGCGATGCCTTTTGAAGATTTAATCGAGGCCGCTGATTTATTGCTTTCAGAGAAGGGAACATTCGCAGTAATCATTCCTTTCAAAGAAGAAGAAAATTTCTTGGCTACAGCCAAAGAGTATGAATTATATCCTTTAAAAATAACCAGAGTTAAAGGAACTGCGACTACCGAAATCAAAAGGAGTTTATTAGCTTTCAGTCGCTATGAAAAAATTGACTTTCCTATTGATGAATTGATTATCGAGACTTCAAGACACCAATACACACTAGAATATATCGAATTGACAAAAGATTTTTATTTGAAGATGTAATAAAAATTACAGGTAATCGGCAAATTTGGTCTTTGAAAACTACTCTTAAACCGTATTAAAAAGAATACTTTCTCTTTTAATACAATCTTACATTATTTAAATTAATACTTTTTAATGAAATTAAAAAAATATAACATTTTTTAATGCTTTTGTTATATTTCTTTATGTAAATTTGTTCTTTTAAAAATCATAACCATGAAACCAGATTTATTTCAAGCTCCAGATTATTACAACCTCGACGATTTACTAACAGAAGAACACAAATTAGTACGTGATTCTGCTCGTGCATGGGTAAAACGTGAAGTGTCTCCTATTATAGAAGAATATGCTCAAAAAGCGGAATTCCCAAAACAAATTATAAAAGGTTTGGGTGAAATTGGTGGATTTGGTCCTTACATTCCTGAGGAATATGGCGGCGCAGGTTTAGACCAAATTTCATATGGTTTGATTATGCAAGAAATTGAGCGTGGAGATTCTGGTGTTCGTTCTACTTCATCCGTACAATCTTCTTTAGTAATGTATCCAATTTGGAAATATGGAAACGAAGAACAACGTATGAAATACTTACCAAAACTGGCTACCGGTGAGTATATGGGTTGTTTCGGATTAACGGAACCTAACTATGGTTCTGATCCCGGAAGTATGATTACCAACTTTAAAGATATGGGGGACCATTATTTATTGAACGGTGCTAAAATGTGGATTTCAAATGCTCCGTTTGCCGATATTGCAATCGTTTGGGCAAAAAGTGAAGAAGGAAGAATTCACGGCCTAATTGTCGAAAGAGGAATGGAAGGGTTTACCACTCCGGAAACGCATAACAAATGGTCGCTTCGTGCCTCTTCAACAGGAGAATTAATTTTTGATAATGTAAAAGTACCAAAAGAAAATTTATTACCAAATAAATCTGGATTAGGAGCACCATTAGGTTGTCTCGATTCGGCACGTTATGGAATTGCCTGGGGTGCTATTGGCGCTGCTATGGACTGTTACGACACCGCTTTACGTTACGCTAAAGAAAGAATTCAGTTTGACAAACCCATTGCAGGAACTCAATTGCAACAAAAGAAATTAGCCGAAATGATTACTGAAATCACCAAAGCACAATTGTTAACTTGGAGATTAGGTGTTTTGAGAAATGAAGGGCGAGCTACTACAGCCCAAATCTCTATGGCCAAAAGAAATAATGTAGATATGGCGATTCATATTGCTCGTGAAGCCAGACAAATTTTGGGTGGAATGGGAATTACTGGCGAATATTCTATCATGCGTCACATGATGAATTTAGAATCTGTTATTACTTATGAAGGAACGCACGATATTCACTTGTTAATTACAGGAATGGATATTACTGGAATTCCGGCTTTTAAATAGTAATAAACAACTATTAAAGTATTTATAAAATTGATGGTAAAAGCTTCTTGGAAACAGGAAGCTTTTTTATATTTACATCAAAAAATACCACTATGAATATTGAATCAATTAATAAGACGATTCAGTCCCAAAAAGAATCGTTATTACAACATTCCTTATATAAAAAAGTACAAACAATTGAGGATTTACATACTTTTTTAGAAAACCATGTTTATGCAGTTTGGGACTTTATGTCTTTATTAAAAGCATTACAATCAAAATTAACTTGCACAACTACTCCATGGTTTGCCACCGAAAATCCTGAAACAAGATATTTAATTAACGAAATTGTTCTGGCTGAAGAAACCGACCTAACGATGGACGGCCTTCATCAAAGTCATTACGAGATGTATATTGAAGCCATGAAAGCTTGTGGAGCGAATACGCAAGGGATTGAGCGTTTTTTAGCTGAAGTTCATTCGTTTAAAAATGTGTTTGTTGCCATCAAAAAAAGCAATTTACACCCTAATATTAAAGCCTTTTTAGACTTTACTTTTAGAGTAATAGACGAAGGAAAAACGCATGAAATCGCCGCTGCATTTACTTTTGGAAGAGAGGATTTGATTCCAAGTATGTTTACCGCAATCTTGAAAAATTTTCAAGAAAACTTTCCTGAAACTGATTTAAGCAAATTGATTTATTATTTCGAAAGACACATCGAATTGGATGCTGAAGAACACGGTCCAATGGCGATGAAAATGATAACGGAACTTTGCGGAACTGACCCACAAAAATGGTCTGATGTAGAAGAAGTATCTATTTTAGCATTAGAAAAAAGAATCGGACTGTGGGATGCTATCGAAGAAACAATTGTTATGAATGTTGAATTAGCCTAAAATCTATACTTTCAAATAAACGTAACTATTAGTTAGAAATTATCATTGTTATTTCTAAATAACGAAAAAATAATTTAAAAAAATAGTTGCGTTCTTTTTACTAACAAGGATCAGCAAATCAATCAAGGATTTCTATAGAAATTGATGCTGATCAGGCTTTCGCCAAAAAATACTTCATCGACAAAACAATTGAATTTATAAATAGTACTAATGTCATCAGACAAGGTTTAACGAATACAAATCTTGTCGCTCAAGATGGATTGCATCCCCAGGAATCAGCCTATTCTTTATTTGTAGAATGGATGGTACCAAAAACGTTTACAGTAATTCAAAAAAAGAACTTTCTATTTTAAAGAAGTTATTCTATAAAACAACTTACATAGTTGTTTTTACATATCTTTATTTTTTTTAAAATAAATAAATGTCTTCCCAAGAACGATTAACAAAAGCCTACAAAGAAGCAAAAAGAATTTCTTTTGACGATCAGTCAAAATTTATTCTATTTAGCGACTGTCACCGAAGCGATAATAGTTTTGCTGATGATTTCGCAAATAATAGAAACGTGTATTTTCATGCTATGAACCAGTATTACAATGATGGTTTTGAGTATTGTGAGTTGGGTGACGGCGATGAATTATGGGAAAATATTTTCTATAAAACCATATTTGAAGCCCACAAAAACGTATATCTTTTATTAAAAAAGTTTCATGACTCCAACAGATACCATAAAATTTGGGGTAATCATGATATGGTTTTTCGAAATAAAGATTACGCAGAAAAAACACTTACAACTTATATAAATACCCAAAATGACAGGATTGAACCTTTATTTACCGGTATAAAATGTCACGAAGCCATCGTTTTAGTCCATCAGGAAACCAAGCAAGAACTATTTTTAACACATGGTCATCAAGCGGATTTTATGAATTATGTGGGTTGGAAAATTAACCGGTTTATGGTTGCTATATTATGGAAACCTCTACAAATTTGGGGTATCTCTGACCCAACAAGCCCTGCGAAGAATTATATAGAACGTATAAAAGTCGAACTGCGCATAAAAAAATGGATCGAAAACAATAATAGAAAAATTACCATTGTTGGACATACACACAGACCCAGTTTCTCTTATCCAAGTCAAAACGCAACCCCATATTTTAATGACGGAAGCTGTGTACACCCGCGCAGTATTACCGGTATTGAAATTGTAAATGGAACACTAACATTAATAAAATGGTATATCGACACAAAGGATAATGGTATTTTACAAATTGTAAGAGAAGTTCTTGATGGTCCAACAAATCTGAAAGATTATAAATAAAAAAAAACGAGAATCTCTTCTCGCTTTTTTGTTAATTTTCCGGAGCCAACTCCAATTCTAATCCTTCGAGGCTTTCGGTGATTGGGATTTGGCAACCCAAACGGCTGTTTGATTTTACGTAGAATGCTTCAGAGAGCATCGCTTCTTCATCATCGCCCATTTCAGGCAATGCAACATCATTAAGAACGTAACATTGACAAGAAGCACACATGGCCATACCGCCACATGTCCCTTCCACAGGAAGTTCATAGGCTTTACATAATTCCATGATGTTCATGGCCATATCTGTGGGAGCCTGTAATTCATGCACTACTCCTTCTCTATCTTTAATTTTTATTAATACATCCATAAATCAGCTATGAGTTATAAGTTATGAGTTGTGTGTTTGCGTGAGGGATAAAAGCTAGCTACCGAAGTAGCGCGGATAGCCCGACCGTTTTAAGAAAAAAGGCAAATACTCGTTGTATTGAGTAGCCTTTTTTCTTAAAAGGGGCACGCCCTAAACATTTATAAGATATTTACAACAGTTTCTATTTGAGGAGCAAACTTTTTGATAGTGGTTTCAACGCCAGCTCTCAATGTCATTTGGTTTACACTGCAACTGGTACATGCTCCTTCAAGACGCACTTTTACATGTTTGCCGTCTTCGATGGAAATAAGGGTAATGTCTCCGCCATCAGAGTTCAAAAAAGGTCTGATTTCTTCGAGTGCTTTTTGAACTTCTAGTGTTAATTCTTCTGTTGTCATAATTTAGACTTATTAGATTTTCAGACCTTTTAGATTTTTAGATTTCTTAGTTAATTTAAGTAGCCTAAAAATCTAAGTAATCTATTTTTTATTTACTGCTGAACAACCTGCCATCGTCGTAATTTTTACCGCTTCAGTAGCAGGCAAACTTTCGTTTCTTCTTACTACTTCTTGCACTACATTACGGGTTATTTCTTCAAAGACAGTTTCAATTACAGAACCAGTTTGCATGGCAGCAGGACGACCGTAATCTCCGGCTTCGCGTATTGATTGTACAATTGGCACTTCTCCAAGGAATGGAACGTCTAAATCTTCTGCAAGATTTCTGGCTCCTTCTTTTCCAAAGATGTAATATTTATTTTCAGGTAATTCTTCGGGTGTGAAGTATGCCATATTTTCAATAATTCCTAATACAGGAACATTTATTGCTTCAGACATAAACATGGAAACCCCTTTTTTAGCATCAGCCAAAGCTACAGCTTGTGGTGTGCTTACAATTACAACACCTGTGATAGGTAATGATTGCACGATTGAAAGGTGAATATCTCCTGTTCCCGGTGGTAAATCAACCAACATAAAATCTAATTCTCCCCAATCTGCATCGAAAATCATTTGGTTCAATGCTTTGGAAGCCATAGGTCCTCTCCATATTACCGCTTGACTTGGTGCTGTAAAAAATCCTATAGAAAGAATTTTTACCTCATAACTTTCAACCGGTTTCATTTTTGATTTCCCATCTACCATTACAGAGATTGGTTTTTCGTTTTCTACGTCGAACATGATTGGCATCGATGGTCCGTAAATATCGGCATCAAGAATTCCCACTGAGAAACCCATTTTAGCCAATGATACGGCTAAATTTGCAGTCACAGTAGATTTTCCTACTCCTCCTTTACCAGAGGCAACTCCTATAATATTTTTTATTCCCGGTATTGATTTTCCTTTAATTTCTGGCTTATCCGGAACCTCAACTTTACTATTAATTTTGATTTTAGCATCAGGCGATACTAATTCAAGAATTGTTTTTTTGATATCGTCTTCTGCACGTTTTTTAATGTGCATTGCCGGTGTGTGTAATACTAAATCTACTACAACCTCATCGCCAAAAGTAACTACATTTGCTATTGCACCACTCTCCACCATGTTTTTTCCTTCTCCAGCTATAGTAATCGTTTCTAAAGCTTTAAGAATCTCTTTTCTATCTAATTTCATTTTTAGTTCACTGTTTTCTATCGGCGTTTTACCACCAGAATATTATCTTTATTTAAACTGATTTCAGATTGTAAAGATACTGTGAAAAGTTCTTATTACAGAGGTTTTGCATCGCATTTATTGATGTTGAAATTGATGGTGGTTATTCATTTTTTTGAATAAATCATCAATTTTTGAAGATTAGGAAATAAAGAAAGTACTAAAATTGTATTTCAGGTTGCCAAAAGTGTTTCGCGAAATCCACTATCTGATTGTCGATCACAATAATTCCCTCATTTTCCAGTAACTGTTGCATGAGATTGGTTCCATCAAAATGGAGTTTTCCGGTAAGCAACCCGTTTCGATTCACCACCCGATGTGCCGGAACATCTTCTATATTATGTGAAGCATTCATAGCCCAACCAACCATTCTGGCGGAACGGGCAGTTCCTAAAGCTTTGGCAATTGCACCATAGGACGTGACTTTTCCGTAAGGAATTTGTCTGGCGATGGCATATACTCTTTCGAAAAAATTATCTTCGGACATGAATTTGAATCTAATAAAAATGAAGCTACTAATATATATTGCGATTTAGAACCACTAATTACCTATATAATGCTTTATAATATTGATCAAAGTAACAACTGCTATCAATCCAGTTATACTGCCAATAATGGTGTTCATATTTCTCATTAAATAATCGGCTTTGTTTTGTATTTTTCCGAAAAAAGTAATGTAGCAATAGAAAACTAAAAAAGCTCCCAAAACAACTCCATTCACAAAAATAAAAATAAAAGTGGTGTCGAATAAAAATAAGTTATAGGACGATAGCATAATGCTTACTAAAACATAATACGGAATTGGAAAAAAATTAAGTGCCGAAAGCAACATCCCAAGAAAAAAACGAGAACTTTTACTGTGTTTTTTTATTTTCCCTTTTATCTTTTTTGGTTTTTTGGCAATCAAAAGAAAATAAACCGTTAAACCTGAAAAAACAACACAACCAATTTCGCGTAACAACAGCACTAAATTAGGACGATCATCAATAAATCTGGCAAAAAGAATAGCGAGATACGCCTGAAAAAATATTATTATAATTGCGCCAAAAATAAACCATAAAGCACTTTTCTTTCCTTCTTTTAAGTTTACTTTAGCCGCTGTCATGTTGAGCAACCCGGGTGGAGTAATCCCTATAAAAGCAGTAATAAAACCAGAAAGCAAAGATATAATTAGATTCATAGGCAATGTATCAGCATTCAAAAAAGACAAACAACTCTAGTTAAAACGTAAAACTATTCTTTAATTTTGAATCGAATATACGTAATTGCTTTGTTAACTTCCAAATATTGTTTTTCGTAAAAAGTCTGAAAAGCAGTTACTTCCTCCGGACTTCCTTCATTTACGTATACATTATGATTGGCATACAAAACTTCGTGTCCTTCACCATGAAGTAAACCAAGTGTGTAACCGTGCATGAATTCACTATCGGTTTTGAGGTTTACAACACCCTCTTTTTTTAGTACTTTTTTATACAACTGCAAAAACTCGGAATTGGTCATTCTGTGTTTTGTTCGTTTGTATTTTATTTGAGGATCTGGAAACGTAATCCAAATTTCATCTACTTCATTTTCTGCAAAAATATGATTGATTAATTCGATTTGAGTTCGAATGAAGGCTACATTATGCAAACCTGTTTCAACGGCCGTTTTGGCACCACGCCAAAAACGAGCTCCTTTGATATCAATCCCGACAAAGTTTTTATTAGGATATCTTTCGGCAAGACCCACGGAATATTCCCCTTTTCCACAACCTAATTCTAGTACTAATGGATTATCATTTTTGAAAAATTCAGCGTTCCACTTCCCTTTAAGTGGAAACAAATCCCCTACTACTGCTTCTCTTGTTGGTTGAAAAACATTTTCGAATGTTTCGTTTTCCTTGAATCTCTTTAATTTATTTTTACTTCCCACGCTTTTACAAATATTTCGGCAAAATTAAGGAATTATATAAGACCGAAAGCCGTAGCGAAGAAAAATTAATAACGAGTTATTTATTATCTCCTTTTTTTTCATTCCAATAAAATAATTCAGCATCTTTATAAGACAGTTCAAACTACTTTTACGAAATCTGATTGTTTCCTTATTTATTGTCTTGCATTTTTTTCAAAAGAACTTCTTCGATGGGTGTTTTTATTTTTACAACTTCGTTTGTATTATCATTTGGAATGGTCATCGATAAAACATAGTGTTGTATTTTCCACTCGTTACCTATTTTTACCAAAACGCCTGAACCACGACAAATCTTCATTTGAGTATTCAACAACTCATCAAACCAAGCCATTTTCCCCGTTTTATCAAAATAAATATGACGCTCCAGTGCTGTAAAATTCCATGCTTTTCCCTTATCAAAAAAGGGTTTGGCGAAAGCCCGAAAGTTCGTTTTATTCCAATTCTCTGTCGCATCGGTGCCAATAAAAACAGCATCATCTGTCATCAAATTAAAGTAATTGTTATAATTCGCTTCGGCAGCCGCTTTATGCCAGGCATCAAGTGTGGAATTAATGTTTGCTTTTGAAGTTGTTTGGATCTCCATCATGCTTTTGCAACCGGATAAAATTAAAACGATGAGAACAGTCAATATTTTTTTCATCTGATTTAGGTATTTATTCATGGTTTTTATTCCATTTGATTTTTATTTTTCCATCAACGTCGACAGCCATTAAATGCAATACAATTCCCTTATTTCGATTTGCAGCTCTTTCGATTTTATTAATGATGAACTCATCCTTTTTTGGATCTCTCAAGGGAATAGTCATGGCTAAATTTGTCCCTCTGTTATATGAATATACGCCGTTTACATCTAAATTTAAAACGCTGGAACTCACTTTCAAATCATTCACATCGACTAAATCGCCATTGATTTTAAAGTTTCCTGACAAATCCTTAAATACAATATCGTTAACGTCTCTAAAAGGAAAAGCGAATTTACCAATATTTGTAATAGGTTCAAAATTGACCAATGCCCCCTGACTCACATCAAATTTAGCAGCCCCGGAAAGTGAATTTGTTTTTAATTGCCCTCCCGAAAGCAGCGTTCCTTTCAGCGATGCAGACGCCGTTAAAAATCCCTTTATGTTTCTTGGTTTAAAAGATTGAATCCCAAAATTATTCCACGAAGTCAGAAAATGTGAAATATCCACACGATTGATTTTTGCACTGGATTCCCAAAGAAAATTATCCCCATAAGGAGCTAACTGACCATCAAAAGAAATTATCCCACCTGAACTTTGCACCCAGCCATTTTTTATAATTAATTTATTGTTGAGTAATAAAATCGTGGCTTTGGCATTAGTCGCCTCGAATTTATTATAGGTCATTTTATCTGCTTTTAGATTTAACACCATTTGGCATTTGTCAATGACGGAATATAATCCTCCTGAAAAATCATCTTTTTTACGCTGCTTTTTTGAGGCTTTTTGACCTGAACTTGTAAAAACACCCACAAACTGTTTCACATCTAGAAAGGTTGCATAAATATCCCAATTAATCAGCATTTTTTCAGGATTTTCGTAATACAAAGTAAGGAAATTATCAATTTTACCTTCCATAAAAACCGTGTTGCGGCGGTCTTTAAAATTAATTTTTTTAATCAACAAAGCTTGCTCCGTAAAATCTAACTGAATCTCTGTTTTTACGAAAGTCAAATTTCGAGGTCCATAGTTTACCGTTGCATTTTTAACGGTTACATTTCCCGTGAACAAGGGTTTTTGTATTTTTAAATCCAAAATATCAAATTTGAAATCCAAATTCACTTTGGCTTGACCATCAGAAAAATGCATTAAATCTTTATTGACTATCTCATTCAATCGGGAAACTGGAAAATCCGATTTAAAACTTCCTGCCGCCGTTGTTTTTTCAAAATTCGAAATAATTCCGATTGGGATTGTAAAAGGAATCGTTTTATATTTCCCGGAAAGATTGGTTAAGGTAATTGTAGAATTGACATCATTACAGCCAGCGCCTTTTTCATATTGGTTAGTAAAACTGGCTTCAAAACTACAGTCAGAAATGATGCCGTCCGGTATCTTGAGTTCATTGTTTTTTATTTTCGTAGTCACTACAATTTCAGGATCACCAGTTTCACTCATATCGCCAATAATCGTACAGCCCACATTTATTGGCTTTTTCAAGTCAAATTGATTGATTCTCCGGCTAATATTATCGCTTAACAATGCCGAAGCGTCTTTCCATAAAATAGTTGTGGTAATGGCAATATCAAAAGGCGATTTCTTTTTGTCCAAGCTAAAATGTGCGTTAATATCAAAACGTTCTTTCCCTATTTCGAGATTCTCGGCTGCTACACTGATCTGGTTTTTCTGTTTAGAAAAGTCAACTACCAAAATGCCTTCAACGATTTTATCCTTGATAAAACTTCCTCTTTGGGTATTGAACGCCATGTTTTTAGCAAGCGTTTTTACATACAGTTTCGTGTGCCAATCGTCATCACCAAAATCTATTTTACTTTGTAAAGAAAGAATATTAAAATCAAACAATTTATTTCCCAATTGATTTTCGGAAATGAAATGCACCTGGTCTAAAACAATTTCATTAATGGAGGAAGTGGTCGAACTTTTTGATTTTGCGCCTTTTAACTGGGGTTTAAAAATAGCGGTATTGATGATTCCGTTTTTTCCTTTAAACAAATGCAAAGTGGCCTGCTGAATTTCTATTTTGTCTATATTGATCTCATTAGAAAGCAAACCCAAAACATTGACACGAATCTCTATTTGTTCCGCCTTGAGCAAGGTACGCTTATGAAAGGACCACAAACTATCCTTTAATTCCACTTGGCTTAACGCCAAAGTCATATTGGGAAATCCCTTTAAAAATTTGTAATTAATATCGCGAATACCAACTGTCCCCGAAATACTTTCGTTGATCTTGGCATTGATTTGGGTTATAATTTCCGCTTTGTGGTTCTTAAAATAAACGGATAAAACAACAGAAGTTATTAACAAAAGCATTACTATTCCCAGAAATAAAAAACCAATTTTTTTGATTATTTTTCTAAAATTTATGGTTTTAAAATAGGTTTTCGTGCTTTGATAAAATTGATTCATGCGAACTCGTTTACTATTTAAAATAAAGGTAGCTAAAAACATCAGGTTATGGAATTAATAATTCAAAAACTGTCTTCACTGCTACTATTGAGCGCACAAACCGACTTTTTCATTCTTGGTAACTCCATTCAATTGCAACGCATTTTTTAAACATAAACTTCGTTAATTGCTGTAAATTTACTTAAGTGAACTAATACAATTTGAGTTTTAATTTTTTACTACTACTCTATGAAAACAGCGTGAAGGTTCATCATCAGTGTCATCTGTGATCTCTAACTTACTGTTGTCTACACGGTAGCGCCGTCCTGCTTTTTCTTGCAAACAGTTTGTATTTTTATGCTGTCCCGACAAAAATGGGCAGCAGGAACAGTTTTACATATATCAGCCTATTTATTTCATAATTTTTGGATTTATAAACATTTATTAGACAAATAATATCGAGTTCAAAAATAAATTTAAAATTCAAAACATTGATATATAATTACTTAGCGATCGATTTTTATTGATTTGCATCTAAAAAGCAAAAATAGAACATAAAGCTCAAAAAATTCCCCTTTTCAAAACTGGTGTTTCAATACTTGATTTGACGTATTTTTGTATCGCCCTAAATGAATTATTACGCTTTAAAGTTTAACCTATGAGAAAGTTATCATTTCCAATTATAATTATCGTTATGACATTTTTGTTTATAACGGTTTCCTGTAAAAAGCAGGAGAAAAAAGAAGTAGAAGAAATTAAAGTTTCCCTTGAAACTCCATTCGACAGTACTCTTGTAAAGACATTTTTTGTCAATCATCCGAAATTACAAAAATATCAAGCTGATGTTGAGAAGCTATATCGCAAACATCAATTTCATTATGTTTGGTATGATGATAACGGAATTAATGATTTCGGTAATCTATTATATGACAAGATCAATAATCTTGAAGAAGAAGGTGTTCAAGTGGATGCTCCTTATAAAAAACAACTCGCTGATATTTACGAAGATCCAGATAACGACCAAAAGCCGGATATTGCTACGGAACTGCTAAGTTCTTCCCTTTACTTTTTTTATGCTGACAAAGTATATCATGGTATAGCTGCTAATAAAACGAAAGATCTCGGATGGTATCTTCCAAGAAAAAAACAATCATATGTTAGTTATTTGGATTCTCTTTTGATTGAACCTACGTTGATTAACAAAGACGAAAAGGGCGTATTAAGCCAATATTATCTTCTTAAAGATGTGTTGCAAAAATACCGTCAAATAGAAAAAAAAGGTGGATGGAAAACCATAACCCTTGATCCAAATGTAAAGTCGTATAAACCTGGTGACAATTCCACTACAATTGCACAAATAAGACAGCGTTTATTCATTACGGGCGATATTACAAAGGATTCAAAAAGCACAGTTTATGATGATGCATTAGCGGACGGAATTTTGAAATACAAAATGAGAAGTGGCAATACTCCAGATAAAGTTATCTTGCCAGCGCACATCAAAGACATGAATGTTTCCGTTGCTCAGCGCATAAAAACAATTCTTGTCAATATGGAGCGTTGTCGATGGATTTCCAATGACATTACTAAATCACCAGAATTTATTGTTGTGAACATACCTGCTTATGAGCTAACTTATTTCAATAATGGAAAACCGGAATTACGTTCTAAAGTGGTCGTTGGTAAAGCCTTAAACAAAACGGTAGTTTTTAGTGCCGTAATGAAATTTATTGCCTTTAGTCCGTATTGGAATGTACCAACGAGTATTTTGAAAAAAGAGATACTTCCTGCTATTGAAGAAAATGAAAACTATTTAGCAGAACACAATATGGAATGGCATGATAGTTATGTGAGACAAAAACCAGGAGGTGATAATTCTTTAGGCAAAGTGAAATTTTTGTTTCCAAATTCCAATAATATTTATTTGCACGATACGCCTTCAAAAAGCTTATTCAGTAGTGAAGACAGAGCATTTAGTCATGGTTGCATTCGAGTTGCTAAACCAAAGGACCTCGCTAATATCATTTTGAAAAATGATCCAAACTGGACTCCTGAAAAGATTGATGCTGCGATGAATAGGTCTACGGAAACCATGTATACGCTGAAAAACAAAATCCCGGTTTATATTGGTTATTTCACCTCTTGGGTAGATGATAAAGGAATTATTCATTTTTATGAGGATATCTACAATAGAGATGAACGATTAGCTTCGCTGATATTTGCGAACTAGACATAATGCTGTTGAAATTGTAAAAAATTTAGTATTCCACAAAAAAAATGACAATATCTTTAAAAAAGGTATTGTCATTTTTTTTTATGTCTTCCGGAACAAGTAAAATTTAATATGCTTTTATTTTATCAAAAGTAGTTCCCAACACTTTTTTTATCTTTTCTAAAGAACCTTGAAAAGCTTTCTCAGTTGTATCAGCATGATTAGTAACTACTATAGGTTGCATATTTGCGGCACGAACTTCTATAAGACAACGCTTATCATTAATACCGGTTTTATCACTATTTTCATCACCAAGATGCACTTCAAGACGTGTGATTTTATCTTCAAAACGCGATAGTACTTTTTCTAATTCGCTAGAAAAATAGGCTTCCAATCTTTCGTGTCCTTCAATATTTTTGTCTGTGTTGATCTGAATTTTCATAATTACTTTATGTTTAGTATTGATTCTCAAATTTAACCATAGTGCGATAAAAACAATAGTAATTAGTAAAACCTTATGAAAATAAAACAGAGAATTTGTGGATTTAAGGAAGGAATTGGATTGAGATTTTAAGTTTAGGATTAAACTTTTTAATGTTTCCTCGAATTAACTTCATATTGAATTTTAGTGATGCATTCCTCGAGATTTTTTTCTATTTCCGCACTCCAAAAACGAAGCACTTTTCAGTTTTGTGATTCGAGATAATTGTTGACTTGAATATCTCTTTGCATGTTAGGTTCTATTTTCTTTTACCAAAACTTGGTATTGGTTTTGACAAGGTCTTTTTGATTTTCCCAATCTTTGCCGTGGAACAATTCGCTGTCAACAAAAATGGCAATTTTGAGTTTTTTGTTAAAATATTTTTAAATCATTATAAAATAAGCTGAAGTTAGATTTAGTTATTCTTGAAGTTTTACAGGATAAACAATGTTGAAAAAATTTTCAAAGGCTTCACAAAGTAATTCTTTATCAAGTTCAAATAATTCCTTTCTAACATCCCATTCTTTTATGTATTCTTCATCTTTTTCACAGATTTCTTCTCCATCAAGCTTTCGAGTTAAAATGTCGCTTAATAAAACACTATCACAAGAATAATATTTTGGATAGTATTTTTCGATGAATGCCCAATAGTCAAATTTGCTTTCTTCTTCTTTTTCTTCGTCTATTTTATCTTCAAATTCATTAGTCACTTCAAATTCTAACCGACCAATCGATTCAGCAATCCCTTTGTAAAAAGCATTCCTTTCTGCTTTGGTATCAAAAACATATTGTTTAAAATTGATACTTTTTTCTAAATCATTAAAAGGTTCTTTGTTGTAAAACTTCCTAACTTGTTCTTTCCCGAAAATTATTTTAGTGTGATAGCTCATTTTTTAAAAATATTTTGATGATGATATTCTAAAAATTCTTTTGATGGTAAAAATTTATCTGGCAAAATGATTGAATGATTATCATAATTTAAAAAAAAATCTGTTACTGCGTCTTCTTTTTTATATTCCTTTAAATATTTAGAAACTTTTATTTTATAATCGGTGGTAACTGTTATAAAACCTTTATCAAATGCCTTATCATGAATTGAGTTTATACACAAACCATTATGAGGATTTAATCTAATTTTTTCATCCTTTGACCAAGGAACAATATGACTTGCTACCAAAAAATCTGGAATTGACAATCCAGTAATACAACACTTTAAATTATATGAAGAAAGAATCGTTGAACGAAAAAAACTTTGATTAACTCTAGCTTTTATGATAGTTTCTCTTTCTCTTCCTAACGGTAAATCATCAATATTTATATGTGCCGTTTTCTCTATTGGCTCATTCGCAAAATTAGAAATTAACATTTCACTTTCGAATGCAAGATTTTCCCAATTATTATTGAATTCGTTCCACACGATTTCATCCAATTTACTTGCATTGGCCAAACCTACAATTCCTCTCTTTTTCAATTCTGGATCAAAACTTCCAAAATTTCCGATTTTCATCTTTACTGAATTCGGACTTCTATCAATTATTTTCGCAATACGAATAATGTCTGGATGATTTGAAGAAACTCTATTAAATGGAATTTTACAATATAGATTCAATCCACTATTATTTGTTCTCTTGTCCAATTATTTCTAACCATAAAAATGAAGTTTTGCCCTAATTATTTTTTGAAACTTACGAAAATAAATTTCAGTTGTTTTTAATATGACAAAATAATAATATCCAAAGGTATTTTTATTTCGACAATTGACCTGCTTACAATTGTCTTCATTAATTTTTAGTTTTCAACTTGATTTTTTAAAACAGAATTACTCGAAAACAAAAAAAACGCTACTCTTTCGAATAGCGTTTTTTGAATTATTTGTTGGTATAAATTCGTGCTGTGATTGCTTCGTTCCTCGTAATGACAATCATTTGAGGAATCTGATGCCCTAGCCCTGATGGGAACGGCATCCTTTTCCTTTTTTCTTTAAAAAGGAAAAGATACAGTGTACTGCAGGAAATAGCTCCTGAAAATAGTTCTTAATTATTTAATTTTGGCAATTCCGTTACTCCCATATTGTACAAGGTAAATGCCTGTATGTCTACGTTTTCCTGAATGGTTGCCGCCACGGATTTTCCGGCACCGTGTCCCGCATTGATGTCGATACGGATTAAAGTAGGATTGGTTCCGGTTTGTTTTTCCTGTAATTCGGCAGCAAATTTGAAGCTGTGTGCCGGCACTACTCTATCGTCATGATCGCCCGTTGTGACCATCGTGGCCGGATATTGCGTTCCTTGTTTTACATTGTTCACCGGAGAATATCCCTTGATTTAGTCAAACATTTCCTTGCTGTCCTGTGACGTTCCGTAATCATACGCCCAACCCGCTCCAGAAGTAAAAGTGTGGTAGCGCAACATATCCATTACACCCACGGCCGGCAAGGCGACTTTCATCAAATCCGGGCGTTGCGTCATGGTGGCTCCCACTAACAATCCGCCGTTTGAACCACCGCGGATGGCAAGAAAACTGGAGGAAGTATACTTTTGAGCAATCAGATATTCAGCAGCAGCGATAAAATCATCGAATACGTTTTGTTTTTGCATTTTGGTTCCCGCATCATGCCATTTTTTCCCGTATTCGCCACCGCCACGCAAATTCGGAACGGCAAAAATACCTCCGTTTTCCATCCAAACTGCATTGGCAATGTTGAAACTTGGCGTCAAGCTTATGTTGAAACCTCCATATCCATAGAGTATAGTTGGATTTTTACCATCTAGTTTTAAACCTTTTTTATGGGTGATCATCATTGGGATTTTGGTTCCGTCTTTAGAAGTGTAAAACACTTGTTTAGAAACGTATTCTTCGCTTTTGAAATCAACTTTTGGTTTTTCATATACCGCGGATTTTCCGGATTTTGGTTCGAATGAATAAATAGTTCCCGGGCTGAGATAATTAGTAAATGAATAATAAAGTGTTTTTTCTTTTTTCTTTCCCCCAAAACCACCGGCAGTTCCTAGATTTGGCAACTGTATTTCCCGAATCATTTTTCCTGAATAATCATATTGTTTCACCACCGAAACGGCATCTTTCATATAATTAGCAAAAATGTAACCTCCACCCGTTGTTGGCGCTAAAACGTTATCGGTTTCTGGGATGAAATCTTTCCAGTTTTCCGGTTTTGGGTTCTTGACATCTACTGTCACAATGCGTTTGTTGGGCGCATTTAAGTCGGTTTCTATGAATAATTTTGTGCCTTCGTTGTCTATGATGCTATTGTCGCTCTTGAAATTATCAACAATAGTCACAATTGGACTGTTGGGCTTGGTCAGGTCTTTGATGTACAATTCGTTTCCATAAGTAGAAGTCGAAGCATTGATGATCAAATAATGATCGTCCTCTGTTACACTTCCGCCAACATAGCGTCGTTTTTGGTCCGCACCAAAGATGATTTTATCTTGCTTTTGTGGCGTTCCTAACTTGTGAAAATACAATTTGTGTTGGTCCGTTTTTGCCGACAATTCGCTTCCTTTTGGTTTGTCGTAACTGGAATAGTAAAATCCTTCATTCGCTTTCCAAGATACACCGCTGAATTTCACATCGACAATAGTATCTTCAATTATTTTTTGGGTGATGGCATCCATGATAATCACTTTTCTCCAATCGCTTCCGCCTTCTGAAATGGCATACGCAACTTTAGAACCATCTTTGGAGAAATCCAATCCACCAAGCGAAGTGGTTCCATCTTTAGAAAAAGTATTGGGATCCAAGAAAATAGTTTCGGTTCCTTTGGCATCTTTTCTATACAACACCGACTGATTTTGCAAGCCGTTGTTTTTGTAGTAATAGGAATAATTTCCCTCTTTGAAAGGTGCGCCTATTTTCTCATAATTCCACAGTTTTTCCATTCTTGCTTTTAACACATCACGAAACGGAATCTGGGCTAAATAATCATAAGTCACTTTATTTTGGGCTTTTACCCAAGCACCGGTTTCGGCAGATTTATCATCTTCGAGCCAGCGGTACGGATCGGCAACTTTGGTATCAAAATATACATCGACCGTTTCGCCTTTATGGGTAACTGGATATTTCATTGTAGTTGGTTTTTGGTTTTGGCCAAAACTTGTAATTGTGGCAGATAAAGCCATTAATAAAAAAGTGTTTTTCATCATTTTGGTTTTAGGTTATTACAAAAATAGGGAAATAGTTAGTGTTCCGTATGAAGGAAGCATTAAAAAAATTAGTCGCTAAAATGGTTTTTTTATTACAGTTGTGCCAATCTAAAATGAATTATACATTTTCATAATGCTGAAAATAATAAACATATAAGTCATATAAGTTTTTTTAAGTTCAAAAATAATTGACGTGTGCAGCAAAAAAATAACAAACCTTATAAGGCATTTAAGGTCATTTAAGTTAAAACTAATTCATTTGTGTCACAGTTTGAGCTTAATACTCATATGACTTATATGTTGAAAAAAATAGCTTAAAGACTTATTTTATAGTGTAAAGAAAAACGCTACCCTTTCGAATAGCGTTTTCTTATTTTTATGCTTATGCAAAAGTGCTACAAATTAAAATTCACCCCAAAAACAATGTTTCTTCCAATGTTAGGAATTCCATCAGTTTTCAATCTGGAAAGATGCGCGATATAGCTTTTGTCCAATAAATTATTCCCGTTCAAATTAATTTCAAAAGCCGTTTTACCGAGTTTTACTTTTCCTCCAAAACCTAGGTTTACCAGTGTGTAGCCATTTGATTTTGTTTCAAAACCACTCACGTTATTTTGATTGAAAGTAGAGGAGAAATTCAAAGTGGCAAATCCATCTTCTAACCAGTTTTTAATTTTAAATTCGGTTCTAATCGTGTTATTCCAATTGTTTGCAGGAATCAGAGGCAGAAAATCACTCCCGACGCTTCGGGATTGTTTCTTGCCGGTTACGGTTTCAAAACTAGTTTCAAAATGTAGCCAATCCAAAGGATGCGGGTGAAAATGCAGTCCTATTTCGCCACCGTACAATTTGGCATTATTCTGAATATAATCAAAAACATCGTTCTTGTCAATCACCGCTCCGGTTGGCGCCGTGTAAATATAATTATTGATGTGATTGTAAAATCCATTGGCAAAAAACTCAAAATGACTGTTTTTATATTCTAAATTCACATCGGTTTGTACGTTTTGCTCCGTTTTCAAATCACTGTTTCCTCTTTCATAACGATTCGTTCCTTCGTGGACACCATTGGAAGTTAATTCGGCTAAATTCGGCGCTCTAAACCCCGAAGCCACATTCAATCGTAAGGTCAAATCTTCGGCCAGATTGGTTTTGTAACCCAACGAAGCATTAAAACTATCATACGATTTATCGATGACCTTAAAATAACCTACCTGACCTCGCGTTCCGTGTTCTTGTGTGGTGATTTGTCTGTTATCGAAACGTAATCCTCCTTGTAAAACGTTTGATCCCCATTCATAATTAGCGGTTCCAAAAACACCAAAATCAGTGATTGCAGCATCTGGAATCAAAAATTCTTCTCCAGAATTCGTATTGTTTTGGTGCATTCCCTGAATTCCAACTATAGATTCGACTTTTCCTATTTTTGGCAAATGGTATTTCGCATCATAATTGAATGTTTTTAATTTCATCTGTAAACTGGCCACATCACTATCCGTGAACTCCGAACGGTCATTGGCAACATAACCCAAATCAACATCGAATTTTGAATTTTTTAAATAAAATATAGAATTCAAACTCAACAAATGATTGAAAACGCCTTGTTTTGGAAAACCTGTTTTCTTACTTGTAGATTGTTCCGCAATACCATTTTCTGGAATTCCTAAATCAAGTTTGTTGTAATTGTAACGAAACACCGTCGAAAATTTTGAATCACTGTAACCAATTCCTGTTTTGAAATCCGTCTCGTTATAACGGGTATTGGTCACTCGGTCGCCATTTGGAATGGTATAATCAGAATGTGTATTGTAACTTCCACGAGCAAGGAATTTCCAGTTTTCAGTAGATGTTTTTAATCCCAAAGAAGAATTACTGCCTAAAGTATTCGAGAATAATTTCTGACTGAAATTAGCTTTGAAGGTATTGGCATCGGCAAATTTTTCTGGGTTAAAATACAAAACACCACCCAAAGCATCCGAACCATACAGCAACGAAGCCGGTCCTTTGATGACTTCAACGCTTTCTATTCCAGAGTCGTTTAATCCCAAACCATGTTCGTCTCCAAACTGTTGATTTTCCATTCGAACGCCTTGTGAATATACCAAAACCCGATTCCCGCTCAATCCACGAATTACTGGTTTCCCGATGGAAGTTCCCGTAGAAACCTGCGAAACACCTGGAATAGTTGCCAATCCTTCGATTAGGGTGGCGGTTCCTTTTCGTTGTAACTCTTTGATGCTCTCGTGCTCCACCTTCATCACGTTCTGCGATTGTATTTTATTGAAAGCCGTGGAAACAATCACCTCATCCATTTGGAATATAGTTTCTTCAAGAATCACATTTAGTGTATTTTCTTTTTGTAAGCTATTTATTGTTTTATTTTGGATTCCAAATCCGATGAAAGTAAAAGTCAGTTTTAGATTTCCATTAGGGAGATTGGTAAATATATATTTTCCGCTCTCATCTGTTGCTGTTCCCTTGTGTAATTCTGAAGCATAAATAGAAACGCCTTTTATAGGTTGGTTTTTTGAATCCGTCACCGTTCCCGATACTGTGTTTTGCGCAGTAAGCATAACCGAAAACCCCAAGAATAGGGCTATAATAAAATATTTCATTGAAAATGATTGTATTCTTCCCGACCACATTCTTCTCTAAAATAAAGGAATGAGTCTGGAATTATTAAGTAAATAAAATAGAAATGATAGGTGCTGAAATAAATCAACAGAAGCTGAAATAAATTCAGCTTAAACTATTTGCAGGAGGTCCGCGAAGGGAATATAAACTTCCGGAAAACGAAAAAACCGTTTCCTCAGCACTAATGAAATAAAGTATTTCTTTATAAGTGGAATATGATTGATATGAAAATTCTTTTGGAGAAATATAACTGCCAAAAGTAAAATCACAGACATAACAATGATCAAAATTATGATGCTGATGCGTTATCTCTTTATTAGTAATATTGTATTTATGATGGCATTGCTTTTGGGAAAGTTGCTTCTCTAAATGCTCATAGGTATGAAAGGACTGAAACAGTATTGAGAACAATACCACAATCGCCAAAGAAAGACTTATTATGAGCTTATTCTTTTTCATCCAGGGCAAAGGTATGAAAACATAGAAATGTTATCCTATTTAAAACAAAAAAACTACAACCCTAAAAAGTAAAGACGCACTGCAGTGCGTCTCTACGGTGCGTCTCTACATTGAAAATTAAATTCAGGTTAAACTAATTTAGCTGCAATCAAATATTCCGCAATTTGAATGGTGTTTGTCGCTGCTCCTTTTCTCAAGTTATCGGCTACAATCCACATGTTCAATGTATTGGGTTGACTTTCATCACGACGAATCCTACCTACAAAAACATCGTCTTTTCCTTGCGCATACATCGGCATTGGATACGTGTAGGTATCATTGTTATCCTGAACCACCACTCCGTCAGTGTGATGCAAAATATTTTGAACATCAGACACTTCAAAATCCTTGCTGAACTCAACATTTACCGCTTCGCTGTGACCGCCAACAATAGGCACACGAACAGCAGTTGCCGTAACAGCAATTGTTTTATCACCCAATATTTTTTGAGTTTCACGAACCAATTTCATCTCTTCTTTAGTGTAACCATTGTCTTCAAAAGAATCACATTGTGGAATTGCATTTCTATGAATTGGATATTTATAAGCCATTTCACCTTGAACTCCTGCATACTCATTTTCCAATTGCTGCACCGCTTTTACACCTGTTCCAGTGATGGATTGATAGGTAGAAACAATTACGCGCTTTATGTTGTATTTTTTATGTAAAGGGGCCAAAACCAAAACCATTTGGATAGTAGAACAGTTTGGATTTGCAATAATTTTATCTTCTTTTGTTAATTCGCCAGCATTGATTTCAGGCACGATTAATTTTTTGGTTGAGTCCATTCTCCAAGCCGATGAATTATCAATAACTGTTGTTCCTGCTGCTGCAAATTTTGGAGCCCATTCCAGCGAAGTTTCACCTCCTGCAGAAAATAAAGCGATGTCAGCCTTCATATCTACTGCCGTTTGCATTCCTACAACCGTATATTTTTTTCCTTTGAATTCAATTTCTTTCCCAACTGACCTTTCAGAAGCTACAGGAATTAATTCCGTAACAGGGAAATTTCTTTCTGCTAATACTTTCAACATTACTTCGCCAACCATTCCAGTAGCGCCTACAACTGCTATTCTCATAGTATATTTTTATTATTTGGACATTCAATTTGAATTGCAAAAGTAAGTAATATTGAAACCAAAACAAGCGCATTCACAAAAAATAACAAAATGTTATAATTACAACAATCCATAAACAACCACTGATTCACAGATAAAAAATTTAAAATCAGCAGTACTATTATTTTTTTTGGGATCCTCCTTGATTTCTTTGCAAAACATCTTGTTTTAATTATTCAATCATTGAGAAATAAAGAAAATTTAACCACTAATTCTCTATGAAACTTAACTTCTTACTGGTGAAAAAAATGTCTTTTTTCAAGTAAATATTAAAAAAAGCAAAACCGCATCAATTATAAAGCGGTTTACTCCTGCAAAAAATCCAGGATAAATTCGACTATACAGTATAACGGTATTATTTTTTTAATAGATCTCTAATTTGAGTTAGCAATTCTTCCTGAGTAGGTCCGGCTGGAGCGGCAGGAACAACCTCATCTTTCTTTTTGGCTTTTTCAGCAGCTCTTAAAATAATAAAAATAAAGAAGGAAATAATAACGAAATTGATAATTGCTTGAACTAAATTTCCATACGTAATTACTGCAGCTCCGGCTTTTTTTGCTTCTGCTAAAGTTTCATAGCTATTCCCATCTAAGGTAACGAATTTTTGTGTAAAGTCGATTCCACCGGTTATCAGTCCTACAATCGGCATAATAACATCATCAACTGCAGAACCTACAATTTTACCAAACGCCGCACCTATAACTACTGCCGTTGCTAAACTCAACACACTACCTTTCATTAAAGATGCTTTAAAATCGCCAAAAAATCCCATAATTAATTTTTTTAGGTTAAAAACCCATTTTTTTAAACGAATTTAATCAAAATTTTAATATAGTTAGAGGACACTTCCTCAATTAATCACTCTCTATAAAACACCCGCTTTACACGTTGCGAAATACTGGTAAGGATTTCGTATGGTATCGTGCTTAATTTTTGGGCAATATAATTTACTGTTGGGCTTTTGCCAAAAATAACTACAGCATCCCCTTCTTTACAATCTATTCCGCTGACATCGACCATTAGCATATCCATACAAATGCTTCCAACTATAGTCGCTTTTTCATTTTTAATAGTCACAAAACCAACTCCATTTCCCCAACCTCTCGAAATTCCATCAGCGTAACCTATAGGAATTGTGGCAATTTTTGTTGATTTCTCCGCCATAAATCTTCTGCCATAACCCACACTTTCACCAGCAGGAATGGTTCTGATTTGAGAAATAATAGATTTAAGTGTGCCTACATTTTCTAAATATTTTTGCTCTTCATCGTCATTTGAAACTCCGTAAAGTCCAATTCCAAGACGAACCATATCAAATTGTGACTCGGGATAATTACTAATCCCCGACGTATTTAAAATATGTCGAATAGGTTTTATTTGCAATTCAGTCATTAATTTTGAAGATAATTTTTCGAACAAATCAATTTGTGAATGCGCAAAATCCTTCTGTTTTAAATCATCGCTAGTGGCCATGTGCGACAAAATACTTTTTATCTGAATGGTTTGATTTCCTTTTAGAGCAATTATCAAATCATCAATTGTATTGGCTTCAAAACCCAAACGATGCATCCCGGTATCAAGTTTGATATGAATGGGAAAGTGCTTCAATTTTTTTTGTTCCGCGATTTTAATAAAGGCACGAAGCCCTTTCAAACTGTAAATTTCTGGTTCCAATTGATGTTGGATGATCGCCGAAAAACTGGTGTTTTCCGGATTCATTACCATGATGGGCAAATGAATTCCCAGATTTTTCAATGAAATTCCCTCATCGGCAAAAGCGACTCCCAAATAATCCACTTTGTGATGTTCCAATAATTTGGCGATTTCAAATCCACCGTTTCCATATCCAAAAGCCTTCACCATTACCATCATTTTGGTTGCTGGTTTCAACTTTGATTTAAAGAAATTTAAATTATGGCTAATGGCATTCAAATTAATTTCAAGAACGGTTTCATGTGTCTTTTCTTCTAGCAGGGAAACAATTTCTTCAAATTGAAAAGTTCTGGCTCCTTTTATCAAAATGGTTTCATTGCTGAAGATTAAAACGTCAAAATCAGCAATGAACTCTGCAGTGTTTTTATACGTTATGCAGTTGGTAAACATTTCTTTAAATGCCGAAATAGTTTCTCCAATACCTATTACCCGACTGATTTTGTTAGAAATAATTAACGCTGCAACTTTCGAATACAATTCGGCATTAGGCAAACCACTTTGAAAAATATCAGATAAAATAACCGTTTTCTTTTGATCTTGTTTGTTGCGGATGTTGGCCTGTTGGGCTCGGGTCTGACTTTCTAGAAAATCTAAAGCTATTTTAAGAGATTGAAAATCGGAACTGTAACTGTCGTCAATAATACTGCAATTGTTGATTCCATTCTTGACTTTTAAACGCATTTCAACAGGATACAATAATTTCATCCGGTTTTGAATGATTGTTACATCGTATTTAAAATATAGCAAAACCATCAAACACGAAATCGCATTTTCAACAGAAGCCGCATCTTGAAAAGAAATTTCTATTTCGAAATTTTCTTTCGCTTGACGAATATGTAAAAATGTTTTATCTGAAACAGGCCTTTTAGTAACAAAAACATCAGCCGTTGCATCTTTAAAACTCCAGGAAAAAGCGATTTGATTCCCACTTTTAAAACTAAATAAATTAGCATCAACAATTTCATTTTTCTGATAAATAACCACTTTCGAATGCTTGAACAGCAGGAGTTTTTCTCTTATTTTTTCTTCTAAATTTCCAAAGCCTTCATCATGTGCAGAACCTATGCTTGTTAAGATTCCAATTGTCGGCTTGATAATTTTCTCCAGTTTTTCCATCTCAGAAAAAGTAGAAATTCCTGCTTCAAAAATTCCAAGATTGTGTTGCTCATTAATAGCAACCACGGACAAAGGAACGCCCACTTGTGAGTTGTAACTTTTAGGGCTTCTTATGGCATTATAATCCGGGCTTAGTAAAAAATTAAGCCATTCCTTAACGATTGTTTTTCCATTACTTCCCGTCAATCCAATAACCGGAAAATCAAAAAGACTGCGATAATATCCTGCAAATAGTTGTAAAGCGACTAATGTATTTTCGACTACCAGAAAATTAGCTTTGCCGGCAGAGTCGTCAGGAATATGAGTTACCACAAAATTCTGGACGCCTTTTTCAATTAAATTTTTAATGTACAAATGCGCATCATTGTTGGACCCGATCAATGCAAAAAATAAAGTTTGCGAACTATTTTGTAAAGAGCGACTATCGATAGAAACAGCGTCTATAGTTTTAGCATTATTGTTATCTACAAATACAGCGTGAATTTGCGAAATGATATTTTTAATTTTTAGAATCATTAATATAGAAAGCGAATGACGCTCATTTAAGGATTTATATAAATTACTATTACAAAAGAGAAGAATATTTTATTCCTAACTATTGTTTTCAATGATTCCTCAAAAATAATACTTCTTTTGAAAATGAAGACTTAGAAAGCTCAGAAATTATAGCCAATTTACATTTATTAATGATCAATCCAAATTACATAGAAAGCCTTATTAAATGTTAACAAACTCAAAAATACAACTACACTTTACAAAATTATTTATATTTGTTGAAGTCAATAAACATCAGAACTCTTGAAAAAAATCCTTCCCTTATTTTCTTATATTTTTCATCCGATATTTATTGCGGCTATGGCCACGTTATTTTATCTTTTTTTTAATACCTCTAATTTAATGCCAGAGGAAAAATTATTCGTTTTTTCTCAAGTAGTAATTATAACTGTTATCATTCCTATTCTATTTTTTGCAATATTAAGGGCTGTTGGTAAAATTGATTCTGTCATGGTTGTCGACGTAACGCAACGCAAAATACCGTTGATTCTTCAATGTTTTTTAATCATTTTATTGGTTCGAAAAAGCATTACTATAGATCGATATCCTGAATTGCATTTTTTCTTTTTAGGAGCATTGCTTAGCACTATTTTGGCCCTTTTATCTTTATTTGCCAATATAAAAGCTAGTTTGCACATGATGGCAATAAGTGCATTAACCGTATTTGTTATTGCAATAAGTTTACATTTTCAGTTTCAGAATACTTTTATTATCGCACTTTTAATACTCTCCAATGGACTTGTAGCTTCCTCTCGCATAGAAATGAACGCGCACACGAACAAAGAATTAATTATAGGGTTTCTTCTAGGAAGTATTCCGCAATTACTTTTATTGTTTTTATGGTTATAATATGTAGAAAATTAATCCAATATTTAGAGATTTCATAGCGATGGGATCTCCTTCAATCTTTGCCGTTTTAAACAAAGAATTTAAACCGTAATAAGCATACACATTTATGGTGTTATACCCTAATGAAATATAGGTTCCATAAAGAAGTTTGTTGAAATCCTTATTACCGGTAACTAAGATTTTGCCTTGGTCATCTTCAAAAATGGATCTGTCATAAATCAAATAACTCAATTTAAGTCCTCCATAAATTCTCCAAAACTTGTGATTTTCATAAGTAGAAGTTCGCCATCTAAACTCAATAGGTACTTCAACTAAAAATTGTGAAAATTTATTTTTATTAAAAGTGGTTTCGGGATTAATAATAGAATAGGTAGGAGATTGATCTGATTTATAAATCGCAAGATTCTGATTATAATTATTATAAGAAAATCCAATTCCAGAAGCTATTGCAACAGTTCTATTTTTGTTTACAGGCATATCCCTTAGAAAACCCAATGAAAATCCAGTAGACAATTTACTTTGTGACAAACCTTCGGGTTTATTTGTCAAGGTGTTGTACATGAATCCAAAATAGAATTGGTCTTCTCTATATAACGAATCGATTTTTACTTTTAAAGCACCATCCAGAGTTGTGGTTTCTTGTGAAAAAATATTAAAAATGGTTAGAAAAAAAAGACAACTAAAGAATAATCGCATGTTGTTACTTTTGTGTAATGATTGCTTCATGTCGCTCTTAAATACATTCCTTAATTCCATTATGGTTCATGGTTTTACAAATATAGTATTTTGATCGCCTCCAGAAACGTATTTTTGTCAAAAACACAGTAATCGATTTTAATATTCCCTTTTAGAGAATAATTTAGAATCGCAATCAAATAGATATATACAACAGCATCCCCATTAAAGCAAGTATAGACAAACTCCCTGTCGTAACAAAAAAAGCACCTACGTATAAAAACATTTCGTTTTTTTTATTTTCTGTCTCCATCTGTTCCGTTATTTTGATTGATAAATTTTTTATATTGATGCTGTATCAAATATTCCTTATTTCTCGGTTCTTCGATTTAATTATCTTAACTAAATTCCCGTAAAAATTTCAAGAATATTATGCTTTTTAAACTCTACATAAAAGTAAAGATTTAACGCCTTAAATGCAAATATAATCGATTAACTACATGAATCTATATTTTTTACAATATTTTTCTTACTTAATTTACGCGACGAATGTTATTTTAAAAAATAAGCAGAGACGTTTCATGACGAATCAACAAAAAAATTCAATTATAAATGAAAAAATGTGGTTAGAAATCAGAAATCGAAAAGATTTAAGAATGGTAAAAGCCGCAAATATCATATTTGTTAGCGATAAAAATTTTAAGGTATTTGTAAATAAAAGAAGTAATTTTACTAATCTCAGAAGTAGCGCTTAAAAAATTAATGCTTGGTATTTAATGCCTGAGTCTTTTTTATAATTTTAGCCAAACAAAAAATGCTCCCCTTTCAGGAAGCAATAGTTTTTTTGCAGAGAGGATGGGATTCGAACCCACGATGCAGTTACCCACATACTAGCTTTCCAGGCTAGCTCCTTCAGCCACTCGGACACCTCTCTATTTTATTTAAGGCTGCAAAGAACACGAAAAAAAATGAGTTACAAAAGTAAAATCTAATTATTATACCATTTCACCTCGTAAAGATGTTTCGAAGATCTTTTTGAACTCGTTGGGAGCTATTTTTTGACCTAATAAATACATCAATTTCGTGATTGCTGCCTCAGTGGTGATATCTTTTCCCGATATAACTCCGATTTCTTTCAACGAAGTGCTTGTTTCATATTGTCCCATACTCACACTTCCGGCAGAACATTGGGTCACATTGATGATATGCAATCCTTTATTAATGGCTTTTTTTAAGAGCTTAATAAACCAATCTTCTGTAGGAGCATTTCCGGCACCATAAGTCTCTAAAATAATTCCTTTAAGATTTGGAATGTTTAGAATTGCTGTCAAAACGACTTCACTAATTCCTGGAAACATTTTAATGATAGCCACATGTTTATCTAAATTTTTATGGACTTTCAATTGCAAATTACTTTTTAAAGGCAAAAACAATTCCGAATTCAGTTTTAGATGCACTCCTGATTCTACTAAATCAGGGTAATTTGGCGAAGTAAATGCTTTGAAATGTTCCGCATTTATTTTAGTAGTTCTATTGCCCCTGTACAATTTATATTCAAAATAAAGACACACTTCACTAATAACTGGTTTCCCGTTTTCACGCAAAGAAGCAATTTGTATAGCAGTTATTAGATTCTCTTTCGCATCAGTACGTAAATCACCTATAGGCAATTGGGATCCTGTAAAAATAACTGGTTTAGCTAAATTTTCCAGCATGAAACTTAAAGCGGAAGCGGAATAAGACATCGTATCTGAACCATGAAGCACGACAAATCCATCAAATGAAGGATAATTATCAGCAATGATTGTCGCAATCTTGGCCCATTTTTCAGGATTCATATTGGATGAATCAATTGGCTTATCAAAAGAAATAGTTTCTACCTCACAGTCCAATTGTTTCAATTCCGGTATTCTTTGCAGTAACTTACTGAAATTAAATGCTCTAAGAGCACCAGTCTCAAAATCTTTTTTCATACCAATAGTTCCACCAGTATAAATCAAAAGTATTTTGGCTTTAGACAACATTTTTATATTTTAATGTATTCACAACAGGTTTGGCATACATGGCCAGAAAACCTTCTAAAGCTACTGGATTATCATGGTCAATTCTCATTTCTAATCTGCGCTCAAAAAGTAATTTTTCGTTTTCAGTATATAAATGCGAATACGTGTTCAATTTATTTACAATATCGTAAGCGATGAAATTCGTAGTCCATAATTTATAATTGCTCAATATTGCATCATCTATAACTTGGGCCAAAGCTTGTATTTGCTTATTTGTATTGTCATTTTCAGTCGTAATTTTATCAATTTCAGAATCTAAAACTTTACCAACATGAATGTGGATTCTTTTCTTTTGTCCCATAGCTCCACTAAGAATCGTCATGAAATCTTCATTTTTCTCCTTGATATAAATTTCATTATTGGCTTCAGCCATCAATTGAGGCATTTTCAAAGCATCAGTTGGATCATATTCATAGGAAATCGATACCGGTACGATTTTGATTTTTTTGAAATAGTCCATCAAGTACTTCTCGTCAGAACCCATTCCAAGCATTTTCAAAACACCGGGATTTGTCACATCATTCCCATCTTTTGTTCTTCCCTCTCGCTGTGCAATCCAAACCGAACGATTTTCATGAAGCAATAAATTTCCAATATATTCTGATAGTAATTTAGAGCTTTGCAGCATTTCTCTGGGAGTCAATCCGCGTAACACCAGAAAATTACGATTCAGTTTCGCTAACGTACATAAAAAGGCTTTTTTGACCAGATTATCCCCAATCGCCGAAGCTGTCATTCCTAAACCATGCTCGAATAATGCGGTATTCAACAAAGTTGTGTCTAAAAGAATATCTCTATGATTTGATATAAACAAATAGGAAGTGTTTTTTTCTAAATTTTCAAAACCTGAAGTCGTTAAACCTTCAGAGCTTTTTTCTAGCACTTTTCGGACAGACTGGTATATAAAATTGCATTGAAAATCACGTATAGAATGCGTTTTCTTGAGTTGTTCTTTCCAAACTTCGTCTTCCACGTCAGGAAAAGTAAAGTTCATTAATGCCTTCATCATAGGATGATGAATCACATTATGAAGTGCCTCATTTACTTCAGAATCGTAAAATGGTCGAATAGCGTCAAATTTTTGCATTTTGGTTCTCAATTTTTGTGTGGGCAAATGAACAAAAAAAATATTAAAATAATGTCAATTCTCTTTTAAATACCAAAAATAGCTTTCGAATTCTGAGTTGTTACCTTCGCAATTTCATTTGCCGAAAGGTTATAAATTTGCGCTAACTTATCAACTATAGCGACTAAATAACTGCTTTCATTACGTTTCCCGCGAAAGGGAATTGGCGCCAGATACGGCGAATCCGTTTCCAAAACGATATCCTTTAAATCAATTAGATGCAAGAATTGATCGATTTTTCCATTTTTAAATGTTACAACGCCACCAATTCCTAGTTTCATGTTATAAGAGATCGCTCTCAAAGCTTGTTCATAAGTCCCTGAAAAACAATGAAAAATACCAAAAAGATCATCCGATTTTTCATCTTCCAAAATATCGAAAATTTCATCGAAAGCTTCTCGACAATGAATGACAATAGGTAATTTGTACTGTTTCGCCAACCTGATTTGAGTTCTAAAAGCAATTTGTTGTTCTTGCAAATGGGTTTTATCCCAATATAAATCGATACCAATCTCACCTATAGCACAGAAATTCCTTTTGTGCAATTCATTTTCCACATGCTGCAATTCTTCCAGATAATTTTCTTTTACATAAGTTGGATGCAAACCCATCATCAAGAAAACATTCTCCGGATAATTTTTCTCTAATTCATACATTGCTTTCGTACACGTTGAATCAATAGCAGGAATAAAGAAACGAGTAACTCCAGTATCTATGGCACGTTGTATCATTTCGGTTCTGTCTTGATCAAATTCTTCGCTATAAAGGTGCGTATGCGTATCGGTAATAATTGTTTTTGTTTCCAAGGGTAAAGTTTAAGAATACAAATTTACGAGAATAAAACTAGTGGGAAAAGCTGTTTCATCAGAAAAATCAAATTCACAAAATTCCCTTATAAAATGAAGAAAACTCCTAGTATCTTTGTGAAACAAGAATAGTAAATACTGAAATAAATTCTGCATAAATGAAAAATCTGCACGATATCCTAAAAAAAGAAAATTACAAAAAAGTAAAATTCAAAATCACAAAAACACAACACCTTTTGATAAAGGCAAAAATCAATGGCGTCATGGGAAACTTCATTTTAGATACAGGAGCTTCAAACAGTTGCATCGGATTTGAAAGTGTCGATTTATTTTTATTGGAAGCCAAAAAATCAACAACAAAAGCTTCTGGCGCAGGAGCAACAGGAATGTTTACACAAATAGCCACAAGAAATCTACTACAGCTTGGTTCTTGGAAAGATTTTGATTTTGAGATTATAATTTTTGATTTATCCCATGTAAATGAAGCTTTAAAACAACATAAATCAAAACCAGTACAAGGAATTATAGGGGCAGATATTTTAATGAAAGGCAAAGCGATTGTGGATTATTACAATCATTATTTGTATTTGATGAAGTAAAAAATAGTCATAAAAAAAGAGAGCATTAATGTACGAGTTACTTCAACTTACTTATCATCTCCTCCCTGGTAAGATCCATTAATCCCAAAATCTACTATTTTGATTTTAAATGTGGTTACATTTGGTGTCCAAACATCAATATGAAAATTAAGCATTGCCGATGCATCAATTTTGCTAGCTTTAGTGATAACACCAAAAAAACCTTATAATTCTGATTATTTTTTGAATGTTGTGGTGGTGTAATGGTAGATTCTCATTTTTAATTTTTTTAACTTATACTAATCTTACTTTTTTTACAATAAAAAGACGTAAACACAAGAAAAAGCAAAATTAAATACACATTTACAATTTCGATTTTAGATAATAAAAAAATCCCGTCTTGCAAAAACAAGACGGGATTAGTATTTTTCCTCTGTCGAGTGACAAAAGTATAGATTTACAATTCTAAAGCTTTTTTAGGATTGTTGTCCATCAATAATTCCATTGGGTTTTCTAAAGCTTCTTTTACCGCTACCAAGAATCCAACTGACTCACGACCATCAATAATTCTGTGGTCATAAGATAAAGCTACGTACATCATTGGATGAATTTCCACTTTCCCATTTACTGCAATTGGACGCTCAATAATGTTGTGCATTCCAAGAATTCCAGATTGTGGAGGATTAATAATTGGCGTACTTAACATACTTCCGAAAACACCACCATTGGTAATTGTGAACGTTCCACCAGTCATATCATCAACCGTGATTTGTCCGTCACGCGCTTTTATTGCTAATCGCTTAATATCAGATTCTACACCACGGAACGTCAAGTTTTCCGCATTACGAACTACAGGAACCATTAACCCTTTTGGGCCTGAAACTGCAATTGAAATGTCGCAAAAATCGAAAGCAATTTTGTGATCACCGTCCATCATTGAGTTAACATCTGGGAATAATTTTAACGCTCTTGTTACTGCTTTGGTAAAGAAAGACATGTAGCCCAATCCAATTCCACCATGTTTCGCTTTGAATGCATCTTTGTATTCATTACGTAATGTATTTATAGGCGTCATGTTTACTTCATTGAATGTAGTTAACATCGCTGTTTCATTTTTAGCCGCAACCAATCTTTCTGCGACTTTACGACGCAACATAGATAATTTAGTTCTTTCCGTACCACGAGATCCTCCTGTAGGAGTTCCCATAGATGGCACTGCATTTACGGCATCATCTTTAGTAATTCTTCCATCTTTTCCTGTTCCTGTAACCGTTGCAGGAGCTATATTTTTTTCATCCAATATTTTTCTTGCCGCTGGAGATGGAGTTCCTGTAGCGTAAGTTGATGTTGCTGCTACTGGTGCTGCTGCTACCGGAGCCGCTTTTGGAGCTTCAGCTTTAACTTCCACTTTTGGTCCTGAAGTCTCGGGATTAACTGTTTTTGCTACTTCAGCCACTGGTGCATCGCCTGATGGTTTAGCCGCGTCTGTATCGATAAGACAAACAACTGCACCAACTGCAACTGCGTCACCTTCTTCTGCTTTTAGTGTAATAATTCCGCTTGCTTCTGCTGGCAATTCTAAGGTTGCTTTATCAGAATCAACTTCAGCAATTGCTTGGTCTTTTTCTACATAATCTCCATCTTTTACTAACCATGTTGCAATTTCAACTTCTTTGATTGATTCCCCCGGTGATGGGACTTTCATTTCTAAAATCATGTCTTATTATTTTAAATTATGAATTTTAAGTTTTAAATTGTTCTAAAACAACCTATGTTTATTTTATGAACTGTTTTTTAGCCCTGATTGCAGTGAAAATCCTTTTTGTTTTTTTTTAAAAATAAAAAGATTGCAACGTAAAGTAGGTTCCTGGCTCCTAAAAATAATTATTTTAGTGAGATTGCTTTGCCACGTTGCTCACAACTCGTCGCAATAACTATCTAAATAAATTTTTATCGAATACCATTCTAATAGCATCCGCCTGACGACGTTTTGCTCTTGTATAACTTCCTGCCGCTGGAGCTGCATACGCTTTTAGGGAGGCCAATCTCCATTTTACTAAATTAAAGTTCATCAACATGAAACTGTAAGCTCCCATGTTTTTTGGTTCTTCTTGCGCCCAAACATAATCATCAACGTTTGGATATTTAGCGATAATAGCTTTTAATTGCTCTACGGGTAATGGAAATAATTGTTCGATTCTAACTACAGCAACATCTTTACGACCATTGATTTCTCTTTCGGCAGTGATGTCATAATAGAATTTTCCCGTACAGAAAACCAATGTTTTTACCTCTGCTTTATTTACTGTTACATCATCAAATGTTTCTTGAAAACTTCCAGTTGCAAATTCTTCAACAGTAGAAACTACTCTTGGATCACGCAACAAACTTTTTGGCGTAAAAACAATAAGCGGCTTACGGAAAGTTGTTTTCATTTGTCTTCTCAACAGGTGAAAGAAGTTGGCTGGCGTAGTACAATCGGCAACATACATATTTTGTCTGGCGCAAAGCTGTAAATAACGCTCCATTCTTGCAGATGAATGCTCCGCTCCTTGTCCTTCATATCCGTGAGGCAATAATAAAACGATTCCGTTCTGGTTATTCCATTTATCTTCTCCACAAGAAATATATTGGTCAATCATAATTTGGGCTCCATTACTGAAATCTCCAAATTGTGCTTCCCATATAGTCAGTGTATTTGGGTTTGTCAACGCATAGCCATAATCAAAACCTAAAACACCATATTCAGATAAAAGGGAATTAAAAATGTTAAATTTCCCTACCTTACCTTCTAAATTATTGATCAAAACTACCTCTTCCTCAGAATCTTCGACTTTTACTACGGCATGACGGTGAGAAAAAGTACCTCTTTCTACGTCTTGTCCAGAAATACGAACATCATATCCTTCTTTTAATAATGACCCATAAGCTAAATGTTCGGCCATAGCCCAATCCAACTTATTAGTTTCGAAAAACATTGTTTTTCTGTCGTTTATTAATTTTTGGATTTTGCTGATGAATTTTTTATCCGAAGGCAAATTGCAAATTGCATTTGCAACATCAGTCAGCCCATCTTTAGGATAAGAAGTATCTACATTTAAAAGCATTTGAACGTCTGTAACCTGCTCGAAACCTTTCCATTCATTTTTCATAAATGGAGTAATAATCGTCAAGTCTTTTTTACGAGATGCTTCAAGATTTACTTCAAGATTTGATTTGTATTCTTTTTCTAAACCATTTACATAAGAGGCATCAATAACTCCTTCTGACAAAAGTTTCTCTGCATAAATATCTCTCGGATTTTGATGTTTTGCAATAATTTTATAAAGAACAGGCTGAGTAAAACGAGGCTCATCCCCTTCATTATGACCATATTTTCTATATCCTAGTAAATCGATGAACACATCTTTACCAAATTGCATTCTGAAATCCAACGCAAATGACATAGCATGTACTACTGCTTCAGCATCGTCCGCATTTACGTGCAATACCGGCGACAGCGTTACTTTGGCAACATCCGTACAATACGTTGATGAACGAGCATCGAGATAATTAGTTGTAAAACCTACTTGATTATTGATTACGATGTGAATTGTACCTCCCGTTTTGTATCCATCCAATTGTGCCATTTGCACAATTTCATAAAGAATTCCCTGTCCAGCGATTGCTGCATCTCCGTGAACGGCGATTGGCAATACTTTTGAGAAATCATTAGGGAAATACTTATCTTGTTTTGCTCTTGTAATTCCTTCAATCACGGCACCTACTGTTTCCAGATGCGAAGGATTTGGAGCCAAATTAATATTTATGTTTTTTCCTGATCTGGTTACTTTTTCAGCAGTAAGCCCTAAGTGGTACTTTACATCTCCGTCAAAATATTCCTGATCGTAATCTTTTCCGTCAAATTCACCAAAAATGTCTTGAGTGGATTTACCAAAAATATTGGCTAAAACATTTAAACGACCACGATGTGCCATTCCCATAACAAATTGCTCCACTCCTTGCTCTGCAGCTTTTTCTATCAAAGCATCAAGCGCAGGAATAATAGATTCCCCACCTTCCAGTGAAAATCGTTTTTGACCTACATATTTTGTATGCAAGAAATTCTCAAAAGAAACTGCTTCATTTAATTTTTCTAAGATTGTTTTCTTTTCATCTGCAGAAAAATTTGGCTGATTGTCATTCTTCCCTAATTTTTTCTGGATCCATTCTACCACTCCTGGTTTACGAATATACATATACTCCACCCCAATATGCTGACAATAAATAGTGTCAAGGTGCATTATGATTTCCTGAAGTGTACAAGGTTGAATACCGATAACTTTAGCCGCGTCAAAAACCGTGTTTAAATCGGCTGCAGAAAGATTAAAATTAACAATATCTAATGTAGGAGATGTTGTTCTTCTGTCTCTTACGGGATTTGTTTTTGTAAACAAATGTCCTCGAGATCGATAGCCATCAATCAATTTAAGTACGTTAAATTCCTTTTGAAGTTTTTCTGACACATGAACACTCTCCATATTCCCAGAAGCAACATTTGCTATGTAGGTTACTGGATTCTCATCAGTATAAGTTGTCATCCCAAAGTCGAAACCCTGAAAAAAACTTCTCCAACTTGGCTCTACGCTGTCTGGATTTACTAAATACTGATCGTATAATTGTGCGAAAAATTCGGTGTGTGCTGCGTTTAAAAATGAAAACCTATCCATATCGTTAGTGTCTGTACTTTTTTGTTAAATAGTTTGACAAAAGTACAATAATCAATTAAATCTAAATCTTTTTTTTACCTACTTTTACGTAAAGATTTGTTAAAATAACCAACGAAATATGAAAAAAATATACCTTTTACCCATTTTAAAGTTTACTTTGATTTTCATATCCCTATTCTTTTCCGGGTTTTTATTGGCACAACAACAAACAACAGCACCAAAAGCTCAAAGTGATTTCTGGGAAAAAGTACAATTAGGTGGAGGCATCGGATTAAGTATTGGTTCCGGATACACCGATATTTCGCTGGCACCAAGTGCTATTTATAATTTTAATCAATATGTAGCGTTGGGTCTTGGCGCGCAATACAGGTATGTAAAGCAAAAAAATTATTATGCATCCAACTTATATGGAGGAAGTATTATTGGGTTGTTTAATCCAATATCCCAAATCCAACTTTCGGCAGAATTGGAAGAATTAAGAGTAAATGTTAATTTAAGCCGCTCTGATAGCAATTCCCAAGACTATTGGAATACCGGTTTGTTTCTGGGAGCTGGCTATAAAACTGGAAATGTGACTATTGGCGCACGTTATAATGTGCTAAGCGATAACAATAATGTTTATGGCAACGCATTCATGCCGTTTGTCAGGGTTTATTTTTAATTTAGCATCATGAAAAAGACTTTACAACTGTTATGTATTTTATTTATAAGTTCTTGCTTTGCACAAAGTAACATTTTACAATCCGGTCCTATGGTGGGTTATTGCGAAATGAAAGAAGCCGTTATTTGGTTACAAACCAATAAAGAAGCCGTAGTCAAGGTAGCCTATTTCTCAACCGATAATCCATCCAAAGTATTTTATTCTAACAATTACACTTCTTCAAAAGATTCTGGATATACATACCATGTTATTTTAGACCAATTACAACCTGGCAAGAAATACAACTACTACATTTTCATAAATAATAAAAAAATCAACTTGCCTTATGAAACTTCATTTTCATCAAAAAAATTATGGCAATGGCGTGAAGACGCACCTGATTTCACGGTAGCATTTGGCAGTTGCATGTACATCAATGATACTGAATTTGACAGACCGGGAAAGCCTTATGGAAGTGGCTATTCTATTTTTGAAAGCATTGTTAAAAAAAATCCGGATATTATGATTTGGGGTGGAGATAATTCCTACTTAAGAGAAGCAGATTGGGATAGTAAAACCGGTATTTATTATAGAAACACGCATTCGAGATCAATCAAGGAAATTCAGCCTTTGCTGGCAAAAACACAAAATTTCGCAATTTGGGATGATCATGATTTTGGTCCGGATGACAGTGACCGCAGTTTTTACAACAAACATATCACTCAAAAAGCATTTAAGGATTTTTGGGGTAATAAAAGTTACGGAATAAGTCCAGATCAAAATGAAGGTGTTTTTTCAACTTTTAATTGGGGTGATGCGCAGTTTTTTCTAATAGACGATCGCTTTTTCAGATCTCCTGATAATAGAATTACCGGAGTAAGAACCATGATAGGAACGACACAATTGGAATGGCTAATTGATGCTTTAAGTACATCAGACGCTAGTTTTAAAATAATAGTAATCGGTGGCCAAGTGATAAATGCTGTTCCGGACACCGAAAATTATGGTCGCTTTCCTTTAGAAAAAGAAAAATTACTCAACGAAATAACAGCTAATAAAATAAAAGGAGTGTTTTTTCTAACTGGTGATAGGCATTTTGCAGAAATGTCAATGCTTCCCCGTGAAAATACCTATCCTATTTTCGACTGGACCGTTTCACCGCTGACTGCCGGAATTGTTTCCAAAAAAGTATTAAGTGAAGACAATAAATATAAGGTTTTAGGAAGTGCATTTGTTCAGAACAACTTTGGGACAATTTCCTTTTTAGGTTCAAAAGAAGAGCGACAAATGAAACTTACTTTATTCGATATAAAAGGAAATGAATTGTGGAGTAAATCAATCTTTAAAAAAGAATTGCAGTAACTAATACTTATTTCTAAACCATACTTTTTGCCATTCTCTTTTTAGAATCAAGAAAGATACTTGCTCAGCTAGGAGTACTAAATCTGATCCGTCCAGTTTTTTTATTTGTTCCTCAGAAACATCAATTATATAAAGCAGATTAAGATATTCTGTAAATTTATACTGTATGAGCCTGTAAATTTTTTCGTGTAATTGCAGTTTCAATTCAGCAGGAGAAATGCTCATGGGAAAATCAATTGCTTCATTAGCAAGATTAAAATCCTTATTCATTTGTTCTACTAACTTTAAATATAAGGCTTCTTTTTCGGCTTCCGAAATAAGCAAATCAACATTTTTAGGTGCTACGAACATTTAATTTTTGATTTTTAGATTAGCGAATTCAGCTTTTTGATTTGGCACAATTTCGGTTTATATTTTTAGGATTAAAAATTATTCACTCGTAGTAAAAACTTCCGAGATCAAATATCATTAATCTTACATCAGAAATCTACACTTTTCTACCCATTAAATTTTCTCCAAAGGTTCGCAATATTGATTTTTTATCATCGTCAATATTCATTTTTTCAACGATTTCAAATGCTTTAAACGTAAATTCCTGAATAGCATCTTGAGTAGCTTTTGAAGCGCCTGAACTGTTAAAAATTTCTTTTACGGAACTAATTTTATCTGAATTTTCATCCGGTTGGATAGAAAACAATTGAGTCAATTGCTGCGCTTCTTCTTTTTTCGAAAATTCTAATGCTTTTAGATACAAATAGGTTTTTTTGTTTTCGATAATATCACCGCCTACTTGTTTCCCAAAAGTTTCGGGATCACCAAAAGCGTCTAAATAATCATCTTGCAACTGAAAAGCTAACCCTAAATTTAATCCAAAATCATATATTAAATTTGCATTTTCTTTAGAGGTTTCCGCAATGATCGCACCCATTTTCATCGCTGCAGCCACTAAAACTGCTGTTTTATTTTCAATCATTTTCAGGTAATCCGGGATTGTAACATCAATACGAGTTTCAAAATCCACATCCCATTGTTGTCCTTCACAAACCTGAAGCGCCGTTTTGCTGAACAATTTGGCCAGTTTTCGGAATATTTTTGGTTGATATTTTTCAAAATACTGATAGGCTAAAATAAGCATAGCGTCACCAGATAAAATCCCTGTATTTACATTCCATTTTTCATGAACTGTTGCCTGACCTCTTCTTAAAGGAGCATCATCCATTATGTCATCATGAACCAATGAAAAATTATGAAAAACTTCAACAGCTAAGGCCGCGGGTAACGCTTTTTTATAGTCAGCATCAAAAATTTCAGCGGTCAATAAAGTAAGTACCGGTCGGATTCTTTTTCCTCCAAGATCTAATATGTAATGAATGGGCTCATATAGATTTTTAGGCTCTTTTATTTCATATTGTGATTGCAAATAATCTGAAATAAATTCCTGATACTGATAAATGCTATGCATAAAAATTAATTTTTGGCTAATTTACAGTATTCACAAGAGATTACAAACTGCGTTTCTTAAGGAAATGTTAAATAAATAAAAATACTACGGAAACTTCTTTGGTATTCAAAGTTTCCTTTTTACATTTGCAATTGAAATTTTAACATTTCCTCTACATAAAATAACTTTTCCAATTATTATGAAAACAAAATGGATAATTGATTCAAGCCAATCAGATATTATGATTAAAAACAGACATTCCATAATTGCTTATTTGGATGGCACAATCAATAAATTTGCGGGTCATGTTGACATTCAGGATAATGAACTTGAAGATGCTTCGATCGAATTTGCTTTAGATATAAATAATACAGATATAAAACTGGAACAAATAGACACGCACTTAAGACTGAATAATTTTTTTGATACCAATGAATATCCGCTGATCAGCTTTAAGTCGACTTCGTTTCAAAAAGTAAACAAGAATATTAATTTTTTGAAAGGAAATCTAACGATTAAAAATATCACTAAAGTTATTGAACTAGACGCCGAATTCATTGGAATTAACACTACCAACGGAATTGAAAAAGCCGCTTTTGAGATTGTTGGGAAAATAAACCGTAAAGATTTTGGCTTAAAGTATAATTATTTTACACAAACTGGAGGTTTAGCAAAAGGGCAAGATATTAAATTAATTGCCAATTTAGAATTTACTGCTTAAAATACGAGTTTATATAAATGTTAAATTTATGTAAATAATTTGGAAACTATTTTCGTATTCAAAGTTTCCTTACTACATTTGTGCTCTAAATTCACCTATTCAAAATGATGAATTTGAGATAATTAAAAAATACTAAAAAGAGTTCAGCACAAAAAAATGAAAGAGAAAATTATATCAAAAGCAAGCGACATGTTCTTAAAACTAGGTTTTAAGAGCATTACTATGGATGATATTGCAGGAGAAATGTGCATTTCTAAAAAAACGATTTACAAGTATTTCTGCAATAAAGAAATACTTATCGAAGAAAGTACAGCTGCCATTCATGGAGAAATTCATGAAATTATTGATGCCATCATCAGACAAAACCACAATGCAATTGAGGAAAATTTTGAGATCAGAAAAATGTTTAAAGAGATGTTTAAATCATCTGACACCTCTCCAATATATCAATTAAAAAAACATTATCCCGAAATATATGAAAAGGTGATGCTTAGAGAAATCAATGAATGCAATTCCGCTTTTGAACAAAATATCAAAAAAGGAATTCAACAAGGATTATATCGGGAAAACATTAACATTGATAGTTATATTCAATTTTATTATCAGCTAGTATTTAGCATTAAAGCAAGCATAGTTTCGGAAAAAGAAGGCCAAAAAATAGAACTTGAAATATTAGAATACCATACCCGAGCGATGGCAACACCAAAAGGATTAATTGAACTTGAAAAACATTTACTAAACTATACTATATAATGAATAAGCTAATCTTAATCACATTCTTGGTTTTTGCCATTACCGCAAAATCACAAGAAGCAAAATCGCTCACACTAAAAGATGCGATTACCTATGCCTTAGAGAATAAAGCAGATGCAAAAAAAGCAAAATTAAAAGTAGAAAACAGCGAATACCAAATCCAAGAAGTTCGTTCTAAAGCACTACCCCAAATATCCGCTAATGGAGGATTAACTTACAATCCCATTCTTCAAACAACATTTCTGGATGCAGGTTCCTTTGGTGGTGAGAAAGGAAAAACAATTCAAGCTAATTTTGGACAAAAATGGAGTTCTACAGCTGGTTTATCGTTGAATCAAGCCCTTTTTGACCAATCTGTTTTTACAGGTTTAAAAGCGGCAAAATCAACTAGAGAATTTTACCAAATAAACAATCAATTAACTGAAGAGCAGGTAATAGAGAGAGTCGCTAACAACTACTACCAAGTATATGTTCAAAGACAAAAATTAAATGTTTTGGACAATAATTATGTAAACACCAACAAAGTAAAAAACATAATTAAAGGGCAATTTGATAATGGATTGGCTAAAAAAATTGATTTAGACCGGATTTTAGTAAAAATATCAAATATCAATACACAACGTCAACAAGTTTTGAACGCAGTTCAACTGCAGGAAAACGCCTTGAAATTTTATATTGGAATGCCTATTGAAACAAAAATTATCATTCCTCAAACGGAGTTTCAAGTTACCCCTCAGGCCTTATCTGAAACCCCAAATACGGAAATCAGAACGGAATATTTGCTTTTGAAAAAACAAGAACAATTATTAACCTTTCAAAAGCAAGCAAATCAGGCAGCTTATTACCCAACGCTTAATCTATCTGCAGGTTACAACTATATCGGTCAGGGCCCAAAAATACCGTGGGGAGCAAAACCAGCTGATGGTGTTTACTGGTCAGATTTCTCTTCGATTGGTTTGAATTTAAAAGTGCCCATTTTTTCAGGATTTGCAACACGAGCAAAAGTGAGACAAGCGGATATTAATCTAAGATCAATAAAGGAAGATATAAACGACACCAAATTAGGACTTGATTTAGCGTATGAAAATGCCAAAATACAAATTGACAACAGCATTATTACCATTGGAAACCAAAAAACAAATGCGCAATTAGCTCAGGACGTTTTGAGTAACACAAGAAATAACTACGTACAAGGATTAGCTTCTTTAACTGACTTATTGGATGCTGAAAATTCATTAACCGAGGCACAAAATAACTACACATCTGCGATATTAGATTACAAACTGGCAGAAATTCAATTGATCAAATCAAAAGGAGAATTAAGAACATTAATAAATAACTAACAAAATGAAAAAAAATATAATAACCATAGGATTAATCATAGCCGCTTTAGCAATTATTTCTTACACTTTAATGAATAATAAAAAAGAAAATGAAGCAAAAACAGCTATTGTAGCTGAGAAAAATGCCAGCGTTTCTGTTAAAGTTGGAACTGTTAAAACGGAAGATGTTTCCCTAGATTTTTCTGCTAATGGTAATTTTGAACCTTTACAGGAATTAAAATTTTCTGCAGAGAAATCAGGCAGAGTGGTGCGTGTTCTTGTAAAAGAAGGAGATTATGTGAGAATTGGGCAAACTTTAGCAATTATTAGAAGTGAGCAAATTTCATCTGACCTACAAACTGCAGAGGCTTCATACCAAAATGCGCAGGCGGACTACAATCGTTTTGAGAATGCCTTCAGAACTGGCGGCGTTACCAAACAACAATTAGATCAAGCAAAGCTGGGTTTAGTAACGTCAAAATCCAGATTGCAACAAGCTAGGGTTAATATTGGAGATACTAATATTAAAGCCACCATTAATGGTATTGTAAATAAAAGATATATTGAGCCAGGATCAGTTCTTGGTGTGGCAACACAGATGTTTGACATTGTAAATGTTTCAAAACTTAAACTAAAAGTTACTGTTAATGAAAGTCAAGTAGCAAGTTTGAAATTAGGTAATATTGTCCAAGTTAGTGCCAGCGTTTATCCTGATTCAAAATTTTCAGGAAAAATTACTTTCATCGCTCCAAAAGCAGATACAAGTTTAAACTTTCCTGTAGAAATAGAAATTGCTAATAACGCTGCAAATGATTTAAAAGCTGGAATGTACGGAACGGCTGAATTTGCATCCAATCAACAAAAAAAATCGTTAATGATTGTTCCCAGAAATGCCTTTGTAGGAAGTGTCAGCAGTAATCAAATTTTCGTTGTAGAAGACGGTGTTGCTAAAATGAAAACTGTAGTTGCCGGAAGAATACTTGGTGATAAAGTAGAAATTATAAATGGACTTTCTGATGGAGAAATAGTAATTATTACGGGTCAAATCAATCTTCAAGACGGATCAAAAGTGGATATTATAAAATAGTCGAAAGTCATAAAGTCAAAAGTTGCAAAGTCAAAAATAGAAAAACTAAGACTTTATACCGTAAACTTTAAGACCTAAAAAGTAAATATATGAAATTAGCAGAAATATCCATAAAACGTCCTTCATTAGTAATTGTGTTGTTCACGATTCTAATCCTTGGTGGACTGTTCAGTTACAGCCAATTGGGCTATGAATTGATTCCGAAATTTGAACAAAACGTAATTACGATTGCTACCGTTTATCCCGGAGCTTCACCAAGTGAGGTCGAAAACACGGTAACTAAAAAAGTAGAAGATGCCGTAGCATCATTGGAAAACATAAAAAAAATTGATTCTCGTTCGTACGAAAGTTTATCAACAGTATCTATCACTTTAAATACAAAAGCCAAAGTAGATATTTCGTTGAACGACGCACAACGAAAAATTAATGCCATAATTAGTGATTTGCCCGATAACGCCAAAACGCCTTCATTAAGCAAATTCTCATTGAGTGATTTACCCATAATGACTATTGGTGCCAATGGTAAAATGGATGAAGTAGAATTTTATGACTTGATTGACAAAAAAATTGCTCCTGTGTTATCCCGTGTGACCGGTGTGGCTCAGGTAAACATCATTGGTGGACAAGAAAGAGAAATTCAAGTAAGTCTTGATGCAGTAAAAATGCAGGGTTATGGACTTTCTGTTCCGCAAGTGCAACAAGTAATCTTGTCTTCAAATCTGGATTTTCCAACAGGAAATATTCAGACTCGTGAACAAAAAATCCTGATTCGTTTAGCTGGAAAATATAAAAATGTTGAAGAATTAAAAAACTTGATTGTATCATCAAAAAATGGTATCCAAGTTCGTTTAGCTGATATTGCCGATGTGCAAGATGCTCAAAAAACAGCTGAAAAAATAGCACGTATTGATAGAAAAAGCGCCATCATTTTACAAATCGTAAAGCAATCGGATGCAAATGCAGTTGCCGTTAGTGAGCAAGTTCTAAAAACGATTACCAAATTAGAAAATGATTATAAAGCCAATAGCGTAAAACTTAATGTAGCTAATGACAGTACGGTTTTCACCTTGGAAGCTGCTGATTCTGTAATTCATGATTTATTGATTGCGGTGTTTCTTGTGGCATTTGTAATGTTGTTTTTCTTACACAGTGTTAGAAACTCCCTAATTGTAATGGTTTCTATCCCTGCCTCTTTAATATCTACTTTCATTGGATTTTATTACCTTGGTTATACGCTGAATTTAATGAGTTTGCTGGGTTTATCTCTTGTTGTAGGTATTCTTGTAGATGATGCGATTGTAGTTTTGGAGAATATTTACAGGCATATGGAAATGGGTAAAAACCGTGTTCGTGCCGCTTACGAAGGAACTGCAGAAATTGGTGGAACAGTAACCTCGATTACCTTAGTAATTGTAGTTGTATTTTTACCCATTGCAATGAGTACCGGACTAGTTTCAAATATCATTACTCAATTTTGTGTTACGGTAATTATTTCAACATTATTCTCTCTATTAGCTTCGTTTACGATAATCCCTTGGTTGTCTTCTCGTTTTGGAAAACTGGAACATATAGAAGGTAAAAATGTTTTTGGAAGAATAATCCTTGCATTCGAAAAACAATTAACGAGTTTCACAAACTGGATTTCAGGTTTACTAGAATGGTGTCTTGATCATTATAAAACAACGCTATTAGTTGTTCTAGCACTGTTTTTCGGATCTGTTGCCCTTGTTCCTGCAGGGTTTATTGGTGGCGAGTTTTTTGCCCATTCCGATAGTGGAGAGTTTTTAGTTCAAATAGAATTGCCTAAAGATGCTTCATTGGAACAAAGTAACTTCATGACTCAAAAAGCAGAAGCCTATTTAAATACTCAGGAATACATCAAAAGTTTGATTACTAAAGTTGGTCAAACTAGTGAAGGTATGGGCTCGTCTCAAGCCACTGCATACAAAGCAGAGATTGATGTGAAAATGATTGATCAAAAAGACAGATCGGATGATGCGTCCGTTTATGCCGCTAAAATGAAACGTCAGTTAGAAAAAATATTGGTTGGTGCCAAAGTAAAAACAACTCCCGTAGGTATTTTAGGAACTGCAGAAGACGCTCCAATAGCTTTAATTGTTACGGGTTCCAGTTTAGACAACGCTATGATTTTTGCGAAAGCAGCCGAAGCAGAATTGAATAAAATTCCCGGAGCAACCGGTGTAAAATTATCTGTAGAATCCGGAAATCCGGAAATTAACGTTCAGGTCGACAGAGATAAAATGGCTGCCCTTGGTTTATCCTTACAAACCGTAGGTTTAACCATGCAAACGGCTTACAGCGGAAATACGGACGGAAAATTCAGAGCCGGAGAATATGAGTATGATATTAACATTAAATACAGCAGTTTCGACAGAAAAAGCATAGATGATGTAAGTAATCTTCTTTTTATAAATGAAAGAGGAGAACAAATTAAGTTGTCACAATTTGCAACTGTAAAAGAAGGTTCCGGGCCAAGTCAATTAGAAAGAAGAGACAAAACAGCATCTGTAACCGTAAAAGGACAAACGGTTGGGGTACCGGTTGGAACTGTTGTTGCCCAACTTGAAGCAAGATTAACTAAAATGAAAAAACCAGTAGGTGTAAATTACATTTGGGGTGGCGATCAGGAAAATCAAAGTGAAGGTTTTGGGACGTTAGGTTTTGCTTTATTAGCAGCGATTATATTGGTTTATCTCGTAATGGTAGGATTGTATGACAGTTTTGTTCATCCATTTGTAGTATTATTTGCTATTCCGCTTTCGTTTATCGGAGCCTTATTAGCCTTGGCTTTGACCAATAATACGTTGAATATATTTACGATTCTTGGGGTTATTATGTTGATTGGTCTGGTTTGTAAAAATGCAATTATGTTGGTGGATTACACGAATCAGCGAAGAGCTGCGGGTGAAACCATAAGAACAGCACTAATTCAAGCAAATCACGCACGTCTTCGTCCAATTTTGATGACCACGATTGCGATGGTATTTGGTATGTTCCCAATTGCATTAGCATCTGGTGCTGGTGCCGAATGGAAAAATGGTTTGGCATGGGTAATTATTGGTGGATTAATTAGCTCATTATTCCTAACCTTGATTATTGTTCCTGTGATTTATGAAATCATGGAGAAATTAATTTACAAATTCACAAAAGGAGAAAAAACAGATTACGAAGCTGAAATGGTAGCCGATTACGACCATAAAGAACTGAGTGAAGATGGATATAATCCAAAACATACTTTATAAAATAATTCATATTAAAAACACAAAAACCTGTTCATTAGTTTGAACAGGTTTTTTTATGGCTAAAATCCCAATAGGAATCCCATTTTAATAATGGCTACAACTAACTTTTATACTTGCTTAATCCCGTACCTTACAGTTTCTCAAATGATTAATTGATTTTCTTCAGTGACTTTTAAAGGAGCATAATTAGTGTTTTCAGGCATGCGATACAAACAGTCTTTTTCTAGTTGAATGCGTTTTACGGTAAATTCTCCGTCGATAACACAAATCACAACTTTATTGTTCTGCGGTTATAAACTTCGATCAACCATGAGAACATCTTTGTCTTTGATTCCCGCATCAATCATAGAATTCCCTTTGTCTTTGATGTAAAAAGTGGCCAATGAATTTTCACTTAGTTCTTTGGTTAAATCGATATTCGCTTCCATAAAATTAGCAGCTGGTGACGGGAATCCCGCCGAAACACCTTCTGAAATAAAAGGAATTTTTAATTCACTTTCAAAATCAGGCAAAAAAACTTAATTTTTGATTTTTGCTTATAGACATTTAGTTTCGAGTATATCTTTAAAATGCGAATTGCGACTGAAAAACCCTTTTGCAAGAAGCATAAAATTGTTACAACTATTAAAGCATATACGTTCTGAAATTACTCAATATGTCTATATGCGAGTAAATAACAAAAGTTAATTTTAGGATTGTTGATAAATAGTTTTATGCAAAAATAGTATTCAGTATTAGCAAATTTCTCTTTTCTTGGGATACAAAACAATAAGAACACAGCAGGAATTGCATTGAAAAAATATTAATGTTCGCTATTTAAAAAAAATTATTTTTATTTTTTAAAATATTAAACTACTGATTTTAAATTATTTAAATATAAAAAATTGATTTATAGTCTAAAATCAGGAAACTGTGATTCAAAACTTTGGCATGCTACTTGAATATACCTAAACAAATAAGTAAAAAAGCGAAAGCCGAAAAGCTCAAGAGTAGGCAAAACACAAATAACATTTATTATGAAAAAAATTACCTTTTTAGTAGCTAGTATCCTCTTATTTGGAATTGGTGTAGCGAATGCAACAGAGAAAAACAATTTTTCTCATCAGAGAAGATTACCTGTTGATTTTAGAAATGCGGAACCAATTGTGTTCACAGAAAGAGGAGTTGAGTTCTTCGTGTTTCCTGATGGACAATTTGATTTCAATACACGCCCATCAACCGGTGGTGACCAGTATTATAAATTTACCAGAAGTAGTGCTGTGAATAGAACTTATGGCGCTCCAACAAATTCTCGAAACGAAAACTATAGTGTAAAAGTGGAACACGATAATATGGGTAGAGTAAGACGTATTGGAAATGTGATGATCAACTATGATGCGAATGATAGAATTAAACGAGTTGGTTCTGTATACATGACTTACAACCGTTATGCCTTAGAACAAGTAGGTGGATTACAAATTATCTACAACCGTCGTGGTCAAATTGTTGATATGATTGGAACTGTAAAAGGTGGCAGAGCTTATCAATACAACCAAAATAACAATGGCAACAACGGTCATGACCATGATGATTGTGACGATCGTGATAATGATTATGACCAAAATTCAAACGATAAGGATCAATACTATTTTAAAAAGAACGGCACTAAAGACTAAAAAGAAGACGCCAAAGTAGTAGGAAGTTTAGATAACAGAATTGATAAAAGACGTTAGTTAAGTTTACATCGTTAATTAAAAAAACCCGCTGGTATTCGTATCAGCGGGGTTTTTGTTTGTAAATAAAACGTTTTATTATATTTAGTCACAACCATTAATGTCGCAACTATTCTCAGTTGTTGTATTTAATAAAGTCACATTCGAATCAAATTTGCCTTCTTGCCACACTTTTTCTAAAGTTTCCAAAAATGCAGTTGCGGGTTGCGCTCCGGAAATCGCATATTTATTATCTATAACAAAAAAAGGAACACCCTGAACACCTATAGTATTGGCCTCTTCTTGGTCTTTCTTCACTTCGGCACCATAAGTATCAGAATTCAAGACCTGAGCAATAGCTTCAGCATCCAGTCCTACTTCAATCCCCAGTTTACTCAAAGTATCGAGATCATTAACATTCTTTCCTTCGGTTAAATAGGCTTTGAACAAAAGTTCTTCTAATTCATTTGCCAGATTATACTTTTTAGCCAAATGCAACAATCGATGCGCATTAAAAGAATTAGCAAGAATTGCTTTTTCAAAATGAAAATCCAGTCCTGCTGTTTTTGCATTTTGAGTCATGTTATCGAGCATATTTTGAGCCCAATCATTGTCCTTTCTATACTTTTCTGCCAAATGTTCTACCATATTATCTTCAGTAGAGGCTATAAAACTGGCATCCAGTTGGTAACTTTTCCATTCAATTTCGACAGCATCTTTATGTTCGAAAAGGCGCAATGCTTCCTCAATTCTTCTTTTCCCAATGTAGCAAAACGGACACATTATATCCGACCAGATTTGTATTTTTAATTTATTTTCCATCTTAATTTTTTTAATGAAGTTCAAAAATTATTCCATGTTGTAAAATTAATCATTTCCGTTTTGAGCTTTTTGAGTTTTAGGTTTTTATTGGCAATTTAGACTTTTTGGACTTTTACAATAAACCCTGCCTTACTTTCAATTTTCCTAAATATTTCCAATTATCTTATCCATCACCCAGCTTGTATGAGTTCCTGTCAAACCAGTGGAAGGATGCCTGCTATTTCCCGCCAAATGTTCTCGAATCTGCTTTACATGATACAGTTGAATATTTTCCGGATGCGCAATAAAAAGTTCCGTTTTTCCTTGCGCGTTTGAAAGAACAATCGGTTCCTCATTAAATACAGAGAAAGCTATTTTACCTTTACTCCCAAATATTTCTACCTTATCTTCCCGCTCATAGCACCCAAAATTCCAGCTGCCTGTTCCCGTAATTCCTGACTCATGTAACCAACAAGCGGTAGCAGCATCTTTTGCGGAATACAATCCCTGCTGGTTAAGACTAATGCCGGAAACTTCCTTTATGTCACCTAATAGATGTGTAAATAAATCAATCCCGTGACTCGCTAAATCATCAAAATAACCACCTGTGGCGATATCCGCATCGGTACGCCAGTTATAGTTTCCCGACAAATCTTCCGGGGTTGCGGGTGCACTTAAATGCCATCTTACATGTCGCACTTCACCAATTTCATCGGTACTAAGCCATGTTTTTATCTGTTTGAAACGAGGAAGCGACCGCCTGTAATAAGCAACAAACAAAGGAATATTTTTAGCTGTAAATGCTTCAACAATCTCCAGACTATCTTTATAATTCGGCGCTAACGGTTTTTCGATACAGCAGGGCTTTCCTGCCAATGCTACTTTAAGTCCATAGTATTTATGAGTGTCTGGAGGAGTCGCAATATAGATCGCATCAATTTCGGGATCGTTGATTAGCGCATCTGCATCCGTATAATATTTAGCAATTCCGTGTCTTCTGGCATAATCGGCAGCTTTGCCTCCGTCTCTTCTCATAACTGCCGTGAGCTGAAACCCTGAGGTTTTCTGATAGGCAGGACCACTTTTTACCTCGGTAACATTTCCACATCCCACAATTCCCCAACGAATATCTCCTACTTTACTGTTTTTACCAATCATTTCTAAGTGATTTAAAATCTATATCTTTTTTTAGATTGAACTTTTACCGAAGTAAATATAATATATATAATTACTAGAATAAATTGCGAATTTTCAATAAACCAAAAAAACCACCAAAATTGCTTTTGGTGGTTTCTGATATATTTTTAAAATTTTGGTTTAAGCCAATAAATCCAAAACTAAAGAAGGAAACAACCCTATAGCAATATTCAATACAATCGCTACAACTGCTACCGCATAAATTAAGAATGGTTTTCCTGTTCGTTCTTCATTTGATTCTTTAGTATACATCGCCAAAATCAATTTGAAGTAGTATCCAACGCTTATAATAGAATTCACAACTGCAACAATCACTAAAGCTAAATAACCCGTTTGAATCACTTCGTTGAACAAAACCAACTTAGCAAAGAAACCAGCGAAAATTGGAATACCAGCCATAGAAAGTAAAGCCGCTGTAAGAATAGCTGCTAACAATGGATTGGTTTTTCCCAGTCCGTGGAAGTTAGTAATATCTTCGTTATTTCTATTTTTACAAACGTATAAAATCACACTAAAAGCAGCGATACCAGATAAAGAATAAGCGGAGGCATAGTACAACAAACTTCCTGCAGAAGAAGATAAACTCAATAAAGTCATCAACATAAAACCAGCATGAGAAACTCCTGAAAAGGCCAACATACGTTTCACATTCGTTTGTCTTAAAGCCATAATATTTCCAACTGTCATTGAAGCCATAGAAAGGACTACTACAACCATTTTGAATGCTTCAGAAATATCAGCATTCATAACCGATAATAATTTGTATAATGTTGCCATCGCAACTACTTTTGCTAAGGTGCTCATTAATGCTGTTGTCAAAGCAGGAGAACCTTCATAAACGTCCGGTGCCCAAAAATGAAAAGGAACTGCAGCAATTTTAAACAACATCCCAATCGTTACCAATACAATTCCAATTGGAAACCAAATTGGTAATTCAGCAGACTGCGATAATTCACTGATTTCGGTAACATCAAAACTTCCCATCGCTCCGTAAATTAAACAGATACCAAACAAAATAATTCCCGAAGCAAAAGATCCCATAAGAAAATACTTCATTCCCGCTTCGTTACTTTTTAAGTTCATACGGTCACTTGCCGCAAGAATGTAAAGTGATATTGATAATACTTCGATTCCTAAAAAGAACATCGCCAAGTTTCCAAAAGAGACCATTGCAACAGATCCCGCTAATAAGAAAACTTTTATGGCAATAAAATCTGATATTTTTGATTGGTGATTTTCGTAAAAATTATGACTTAAAGCCACCAAGAAAATAGTAAGTATGATAAACAAACCAGAAAATGTAGTTGAAAATTTACTTACAACAATCATGTTATTATAATAACTTTCTGTCGAATTAAATTCAGAGATGGTTAGGCCAAGAACACCTAACAATCCGATGATTGTTACAGGCACAATGGCTTTTCTTAAATTAAAAATTTCAAATAAAAGGCATAAAACACCTAATCCTATTATAGCTATTAATGTATTCATTGTTTTATTTGACTAGTTAATTCTATTAATTTGAGTTAAAATTTCTTGAAGACTTGGTGTGATCAAATCTATAATTGGTTTTGGATACATTCCAAAAAAGAATAAAACGGCAATTATTATTACTAAAGTTGTTCCTTCTCCGAAAGTTACATCTGCAAATATTTTTGTATTGGTTTCGCCCAACATCGCGTGTTGAAACATTTTCAACATATAATACGCTCCTAAGATTATGGTTGTTCCTCCTAAAATCGCAAACCAAATATTAATTTGAGATAAGCCGTATAAAACGGTAAATTCTCCAACAAAGTTAAAAGTAGAAGGCAACGCTATCGAAGCCAAAACCAAGATTAAAAACATCGAAGTGAATTTTGGTGTCTGGTAACGAATACCACCCATTTCAGCAATTGCTCTGGTTTCATATCTTCTGAAAATAATCTCAGCAACAAAGAACAATCCAACAACTACAAAACCGTGAGCGATCATTTGTAAAACAGCTCCACGCAATCCGTCTAATGTTAATGTATACGTACCAGCTGCAATTAACCCAACGTGTGCCAATGAAGAATACGCTAATAATTTCTTTAAATCCTTTTGTCTCAAAGCAACGATCGACCCATATATTACACCAGCTATTCCTAAACCAATAAATATAAACATGTATTCTTTAGCAGCAAGCGGCGCCAATGGCAATTGCCAACGGATGACGCTGTACAATCCCATTTTTAGCATGATACCAGATAAAAGCATGGTTCCAACAGTTGGTGCTTTTTGATACACATTAGCCTGCCAAGTATGGAAAGGAATTAATGGGATTTTGATGGCGTATGCTAAGAAGAAAGCCAAGAATATCCATAATTGTTCCTTTGCTGATAAATTCAACTTGTATAAATCTTCAATTAGCAAGCTTCCCGCTTTTTGATACAAATAAACAAATGCCACTAACATAAACAAGGATCCTGCAAATGTGTAGATAAAGAATTTAACTACTGCTTTTTTACGTTCTTCAGCATCTCCATTACCCCAAATTAATGCGATAAAGTAAATAGGAATAAGAGATAATTCCCAAAAAATGTAATATAAAAGCCCATCTGATGCCAAGAATGTTCCTGCCATTGCAAATGACATAAACAAGATTAATGCATAAAATGATTTTGAATTTCTATAGTCATTCCCAAAAGAAGAGAAAATAATAATTGGAGTCAAAACTGCAGTCAGTAAAAGCATCGCCATTGATAATCCATCCGCTTTCAAAGCAAAAGAAATGTTAGGCTGCACAACCCACTGGTTGATGAAACTGATGTTTTCACCTAAATTATAGTGATTTAATAATACAATAGAACAGCCTGCAGCAGCCAGACCAAAGAACAAAGCCACTTTTGAAGCTAATTTATCGCCTGCAAGAAAAGTTGCAAACGCACCAACTAAAAGTATAATTAATATTAGAGATACATTCATAGTATAAAATTATTGAGCTAAAAATAAATAAGAAACAATGGCACAAAGCCCTAGTACGAAAACCAGAAGATAAAGCCCGATACTTCCGTTTTGAATTTTCTTTCCTTGAAAACTTATTTCATTGGTTACTTTTCCGAATCCAAAAACCAAAGCTGACAAAGTCGTTTCAACATTGTCTCTGAAAAAACGTGACATTACATTAATCGTTTTTACAAAAATAGCATCATAGATTTCATCTACATAATATTTATCGTAAAGCACTTTTGAAAAACCTGTAATTGCAGCATCTTCGCTAGGAACCGCATTTTGTTTGATGTATTTGGCGTAAGCAATACCAATTCCTACTAATCCGCCTACAACGGCAATAGCCATCAAGATATATTCCGTAGTTCCTAAATGGTGTTCTGCGTTTGCTAATTTTGGTAAAATTGGCGTTAAATATTCATTCAACCAACTGTTCCCTGGTAAACTAATCAAACCACCTATTGTTGCCAATATTGCTAAAACGATTAAAGGAAGAGTGATCAAGGAAGGGCTTTCATGTAAATGATGCTTTTGTTCCGCTGTCCCTCTGAAATCTTGGAAAAAAGTTAAAAACATTAATCTAAACATATAGAAAGCGGTCATGATAGAAGCAACCGAAGCCACAACCCATAACGGAATGTTAGTATGAAAAGCCACTAATAAGATTTCGTCTTTCGAGAAAAAACCAGAGAATAATGGAACTCCTGAAATTGCTAAAGAAGCAATCAACATCGTTGCAAAGGTAATTGGCATCGCTTTTTTCAAGCCACCCATTTTACGCATGTCTTGTTCTCCGTGCAAAGCGTGAATCACAGAACCCGAACCCAAGAACAAACAAGCTTTGAAGAAAGCATGTGTGATTACATGAAAAACGGCCACTTCGTAAGCGCCTAAGCCTAAAGCTAAGAACATTAATCCCAATTGAGAAACGGTAGAATAAGCTAATACTTTTTTAATGTCATTTTGGACCAATCCAATTGTTGCGGCCACCAAAGCAGTTACAGCTCCAACTATCGCAATTATAGATTGAACATCCGGAGTCAAATCAAACAAGAAATTCAATCTTGTAATCATAAAAATCCCCGCAGTAACCATAGTAGCTGCGTGAATCAATGCAGATACCGGAGTTGGACCTGCCATCGCATCCGGCAACCAAGTATACAATGGAATTTGAGCCGATTTACCACAAGCTCCAATAAATAAAGCAAAAGCAGCAATAGAAAGCCAATACATATTAAGATCAGTTGCACTGGCAAAAGCCGTTTTTAAAGTAGCATAATCTAAAGTAGAAAATAAATTTCCAATAATGAAAATTCCAACTAATAATCCTAAATCGCCAATGCGGTTCATGATAAATGCTTTCTTTGCCGCATCATTAAATTCTTGGTTTTTATACCAAAATCCAATTAACAGATACGAACAAAGACCAACGCCTTCCCAACCAATGAACATCACTAATAAATTACTTCCTATTACCAATGTGATCATAAAAAATACAAACAGATTCAAATACGCAAAGAAGGTATGCATTTTCTCATCGTCATGCATATAGCTGATCGAATACAAATGAATCAAAGAGCCAATCCCGGTCACAAAAAGCAACCACAAAAGCGACAGTTGGTCTAAAAGAAAACCGAAACTTACTTTGAAATTACTAATTTGAATCCAATCAAATAAATCAATACTGATCGATTGTTTAGTTTGGTTTATTTGTAAGAAAAAATAAATTGTAACAGCAAAAGAAATCGCAACAGAAAGCGTTCCGATAATTCCAGAAATAGATTTCCCTAAAGTTTTTCCGAAGAAAACATTTATTAAAAATCCTAAAAAGGGTGCAAATAATAAGACTAAAGCTAAATTGGTATCCATTGAAATTTATCCTTTTAAGTTTTTTAGATTATCGATAGTAATTGAGCCTAAATTTCTAAATATTGAAACTAATATTGCCAATCCAACAGCAACTTCAGCAGCGGCAACTGCCATCGAGAAAAACACAAAAACTTGTCCTTGGGCATCCTGATGATAAGTAGAAAATGCCACGAACAAAAGATTCACTGCATTCAGCATTATTTCGATTGACATAAATACGATAATGGCATTTCGTCTGTACAACACTCCAAAAACGCCAATACAAAAAAGTATTACGCTAAGGAATATGTAGTTTTCAATACCAATTTGGTTTAATATATTGTTCATATTACTTTTCTAATTTTTCTTTTTTAGACAATAAAACAGTACCGATCATAGCAACCAAAAGCAATATAGAAGCAAATTCAAAAGGAACCATATATTCATTTAGGAGAATCTTACCCAATACCTTTATAGATTGATAATCTTCGCCAGTCGAAGTGTATTCTCCAACAATGGGTTTTGAGTTTATAAATATGGTTATCAAAACCAAACATATCAAACAGAAAGAAACAATTGCACCCAGTCTTGTAATCCTAGGTCTGTAAACCTCCCGTTGCTCATTCAAATTCATTAGCATGATGGTGAATAAAAACAAAATCATAATCGCTCCAGAATAAACAATAATGTGAACCATTGCCAAGAATTGCGCATTCAATAATAGATAATGACCTGCAATCGTAAAGAAACAAATCACTAAATAAATGGCACTGTGTATTGGATTTTTACTGAAAATTGTCAAAAATGCAGTTGACAGCGTTATAGCTGATAATACACAAAATATAATAAGTACTGTAGACATTAGTTAGCGTTTTTAAGTTGAGCATTTTTCATTGCGATATCTAAAGGCATGACCAATTTGTCTTTTCCAAAAATAAAATCTTCTCTATCATAACTGGAGGGAACCAATACTTTGGATGTAGTCAGGTAAATAGCGTCTTTTGGACAAGCTTCTTCACACAAACCACAGAAAATGCAACGCAACATATTAATCTCATATATCGACGCATATTTTTCTTCTCTGTACAAATGTTTTTCATCTCCTCTGCGCTCTTCAGCTTTCATTGTAATGGCTTCAGCAGGACAGGATAAGGCACATAAACCACAAGCCGTACAGTTTTCACGACCTTGTTCATCCCTTTTCAATTGATGTTGACCTCGGTAAACAGGACTCATTTCACGTACTTGCTCCGGATATTGAATCGTTACTTTTCTGGTAAACAAATGCTGAATCGTAATTATCAAACCTTTGACAATCGCAATAAGATACATTCTTTCCCAAAAAGTCATCTCCTTGTTAGAGACCAGCTTTTTTCTTCCCGATAAGGATATACTTTCTATTGACATTTTTTATTTTTATTTGAAGCTTAATCCTGCTATTCGTTTCAATCTTTATTGTTTTTTAAAGAAAAAACAATAAAGGATTTCCACTGCTATCAGGGCTAGGCTTTTTCGGTATTAATTAAAATCCTAAATAAGTAGCAATTTCTGCTCTCAAAATCACAATTCCGGTGATGATAATATTAATGATCGCTAATGGAATTAATATCCTCCAACCCAAATGCATCAATTGATCGTATCTGAATCTTGGAATAGTCCAACGAACCCACATATAGAAAAATATGAATCCACACAATTTGATAAACAAAGCAGCAAATCCTAAAATATTAGCAATATTTACACCCCAATTTTCAACAACCCAACTCATTCCGGGATAATTATAACCTCCAAAGAATAAAATCGCTAAAATCGTAGAGGAAATAAACATATTCGCATATTCAGCAAATAAATAAAATCCCATTTTCATCGATGAATATTCGGTGTGGTATCCTCCAATAAGTTCTGTTTCGCATTCCGCTAAGTCAAAAGGAGTTCTGTTTGATTCTGCAAAAGCACAAATTAAAAATATAATAAAAGATAACGGTTGGTAAAACACATTCCAATTCATTCCCGCTTGCTGTTCAGAGATCTCTCTTAAACTCAACGTTCCGGTCATCATCAATAATGCAATTATGGACAATCCCATGGCAATTTCATACGATACCATTTGCGAAGCAGCTCGAACGGCACCAATCAATGAAAATTTATTGTTCGACGCCCAACCACCAATCATAATTCCATAAACACCCACGGAAACAACACCAAAAAAGTATAACAATCCAATGTTTAAATCAGTGGCCTGCAGTAAAATATCTCTTCCAAACAAATGCAGTCTGTCTCCCCAAGGAATTACGGCACTCGTCATTAAAGCAGTACTCATAGCAATTGCCGGGCCTACAAAAAACAAAAATCGGTTCGGAGTGTTTGGCTCAAATTCTTCTTTCGAAAATAATTTTAAACCATCGGCAAGCGGTTGAAACAGTCCAAAAGGACCGGCTCTATTCGGTCCAACACGATCCTGAAGCCAAGCGGCTACTTTTCGTTCAGCCCAAGTGGAATACATTGCCATCAACATTGTCAAAGCAAAAACTGCAACAATAATGACACTTTTTTCTATGATAATTGTACTATCCATTATTACCCAAGCTTTTTTGATTAATGATGTCTTCTTCGGTCAATGGAATTTCGGCCATGCTTATTTTCTTGCGGTCTTCTTCTCTACCTAAAAGGATATGATCTTCGGTAGCGATTTCTACTTTTTGTAATTTTCTGTTGTATTTATTTTGATTGATCACCGAATCTTTTTCGAATGCTCTCGGTCCTTCAATCGTCCAATCTGCAATTTCTTTGTGATCAAAACGACATCCATTACAAATAAATTCATCTACTTCATGATACTCATCTTTTCTTCCTGTTACACGTTGGATTTCGTCACCAAACATCCAAACGGTAGTTTTTCCAGAACAAGTAGGGCAATCTCTGTGTGCAGTATAAGGCTTGCTAAACCAAACTCTAGATTTAAATCTAAACGTTTTATCTGTTAAAGCGCCTACAGGGCATACGTCAATCATATTTCCAGAAAACTCATTATCAATCGCTTTTGAGATACAAGTCGATATATTCGAATGATCGCCTCTATCCATTACTCCGTGTACCCGATCATCAGTTAATTGATCCGCCACCATTACGCATCGGTAACAAAGAATACAACGGTTCATGTGCAATTGAATATTTGGGCCAATGTTTTCAGGTTCAAATGTTCTTTTCTCTTCTATAAAACGACTTTCTGATTTCCCGTGTTCAAAGCTTAAATTTTGCAAATCACATTCCCCAGCTTGGTCACAAACGGGACAATCTAACGGGTGATTGATCAATAAAAACTCTGTAACCGATTTTCTGGCTTCAGTTACTCTTTCAGAAGATTTGCTATTCACTTCCATTCCATCCATACAACCGGTTACACAAGAAGCCATTAATTTTGGCATTGGTCTTGGGTCGGCTTCACTTCCTTTTGCAACTTCCACTAAACAACAACGGCATTTTCCGCCGCTTCCTTTTAGTTTAGAATAATAGCACATTGCTGGCGGAACTACTTCTCCACCTATCATACGTGCTGCTTGCAGGATTGTTGTTCCTGGTTCTACTTCTATTGACTGTCCGTCTATTGTTACTTTCATTATCTACCAATATTTAACTCCTACGGAGTATTTTAATTCTGAAATCAAAAATCGTTAATTGTCGATCCTAAATCATTTCTTTAGAAACCAAATGCTTTACTTTTTCAAAAGGTTCAGCAACAAAATGGTCTCTGTTTTTTATTTTTTCCGGAAAACGAATGTGATATTCAAACTCATCTCTAAAGTGACGAATTGCTGCTGCCACTGGCCAAGCTGCCGCATCACCCAATGGACAAATTGTATTCCCTTCTATTTTGCTTTGAATGCTCAGTAGCAAATCAATATCTTCTTCACGACCGTGACCATTTTCTATTCGGTGCAGTACTTTTTCCATCCAGCCGGTACCTTCACGACAAGGGGAACATTGCCCACAACTTTCATGGTGGTAAAAACGAGAGAAATTCCAAGTATTACGAACGATGCAAGACGTATCATTATAAACGATAAATCCACCTGATCCTAACATAGAACCAGTTGCAAATCCACCATCACTTAACGATTCGTAGGACATTAAACGATCTTCGCCAGCGGCAGTTTTGTAAATTAAATGGGCTGGTAAAACGGGAACAGAACTTCCTCCCGGCACAAAAGCTTTTAAAGGTCTGTCAGAACTCATTCCGCCCAAATATTCATCAGAATTCATGAATTCGTAAACACTTAAACCCAATTCAATTTCATAAACACCCGGGTTTTTAACATGCCCTGACGCTGAAATTAATTTGGTTCCTGTAGAACGTCCAATACCAATTTTAGCATATTCCGCACCTGAATTATTAACAATCCAAGGCACAGCGGCAATCGTTTCTACGTTATTCACAACCGTTGGATTTGACCAAAGTCCTGAAATAGCAGGAAATGGTGGCTTTATACGAGGATTTCCCCTTTTTCCTTCCAAGGATTCAATTAACGCTGTTTCTTCACCACAAATATAAGCACCTGCACCACAATGAACATAAAGTTCTAAATCGTAGCCTGAACCTAATATATTTTTACCCAAAAATCCAGCAGCTTTTGCTTCATTAATGGCTCTTTCTAATATTTTATAAACCCACATATATTCCCCACGGATGTAGATATATGATAGGTTTGCACCCAATGCATAACTGGAAGTAATCATTCCCTCAATCAATAAATGAGGAATAAATTCCATCAAATAACGATCTTTAAAAGTTCCCGGTTCTGATTCATCAGCATTACAAACTAAATGTCTTGGTTTTCCTGATTTTTTATCAATAAAACTCCATTTCATTCCGGCAGGGAAACCCGCTCCACCACGACCACGTAATCCGGAAGTTTTCACTTCTTCGACCAATTCATCCGGCGTTAAGGTTTTTAATGCTTTTTCAACAGAAGCGTAACCCCCGTTCTGACGATAAACTTCATAGGTTTTAATTCCCGGAACGTTTATTTTATCTAATAATATTTTTTGTGACATATTATTTATCGTGTAAAACTATTTTATTGTCTTTGCAATCTGCAATCAACTGGTCGATTTTTTCTTCGTTTAAATGTTCTTTGTAAAAATCGCCTAATTGCATCATGGGAGCATAACCACAAGCACCCAAACATTCAACCCCAACTACTGTAAAATTTCCATCTTCAGTTGTTTCGCCAAGATTAATTCCTAATTTTTCACACGTGTAATCCATTAGATTCTCTGCTCCATTCAAACAACATGGTGAAGTTTGACAAAATTCGAACATGTATTTCCCAATTGGTTTTTGGTTGTACATAGTGTAAAACGACACTACTTCGTAAACTTCAATTGGCTTGATTAAAAGAATTTCAGCTACTTTGTCCATTAATTCAATACTCAACCAATTTTCATGAGCATCTTGAACTTCATGTAAAACAGGCAACAAAGCTGATTTTCTTTTGTCTTCAGGATAATGACTTATCAATTCATTGATGCGAGTAATCAATGCTTCGGTCATATTTATTTCTTGTTTGTGATACGTTCTTTCCATTTTTATTTTTTTTGCCGCGAAGGCGCAAAGTCACAAAATTTTATTTTAAAATCTAAAATCGGTAATCAATAATCTGAAATCTTTATGCGTCTAACTCTCCGGCAATAACATTTAAACTTGACAAAATAACAATTGCATCCGATAGTAATGAACCTTTAATCATTTCTGGATACGCTTGATAGTAAATAAAACATGGTCTGCGGAAATGTAATCTGTAAGGAGTACGACTCCCATCAGTCACCAAGTAGAAACCTAATTCTCCGTTTCCACCTTCAACAGGATGATATATTTCAGCAACTGGAACAGGAACTTCTCCCATAACAATTTTGAAATGGTAAATCAACGATTCCATACTAGTGTAAACATCTTCTTTTGGAGGAAGGTAATAATCCGGAACATCTGCGTGGAAGTCATTTCCTTCCGGCATTTTTGCCAATGCTTGACGAATAATACTCAAACTTTCCCAAACTTCGGCGTTACGAACACAAAAACGGTCATACGTATCGCCTGATTTCCCAACAGGAATGATAAAGTCAAAATCTTCGTAAGAAGAATACGGTTGCGATACGCGCACATCATAATCAACTCCGGCAGCACGTAAATTTGGGCCTGTAAAACCGTAAGCCATAGCTTGTTCGGCAGTTATCGCTCCTACATTTACCGTTCTGTCAATAAAAATTCTATTTCTTTCGAATAAGTTTTCAAATTCTTTCCAAGCTGCAGGAAATTCTTCTAAAAATACATCTAATTTTCTAAAAGCTTCTGGTGACCAATCTCTTTCGAAACCACCAATTCTTCCCATATTAGTAGTCAAACGAGCACCACAAATTTCTTCATAGATTTCATAGACTTTTTCTCTAAATTGGAACACATATAAAAATCCGGTGTAGGCTCCTGTATCGACACCAAGGATTGAATTACAGATAATATGATCCGTGATTCTTGCCAACTCCATTACAATCACTCTTAAATATTGCGCTCTTTTAGGAACTTCAATATCCAGCAATTTTTCTAATGTCATCCACCAACCCATATTATTTATAGGCGATGAACAATAGTTCATTCTATCAGTAAGAGGTGTGATTTGGTAAAAAGGACGATTTTCAGCAATTTTTTCGAAAGCTCTGTGAATGTAACCAATGGTTGGCTCCGCTTCCAGAATTCTTTCCCCATCCATCAACAAAATATTTTGAAAAATACCGTGAGTTGCTGGGTGTGTCGGCCCTAAATTAAGAATCGAAAGCTCGCTTCCGTCTTCGTTTAGCTGCTCTTTTATTCTTTTAGCATATCTATGCTCTGGTGGTAATAATAGTTCTGACATTTATTTAATGTGAAAAATTATAATAGTTTTTTTTTAATAATTGTCTGTCGTTCTTCCAAAGAAACGGTCATCCTTATCCGTTCTTCCGCTGTCTTCCATTGGAAATTCTTTTCGCATTGGAAAAGAAATCATTTCATCCATATTCAAAATACGTTTCAATTGTGGATGCCCAATAAAATTTATACCATAGAAATCAAATGTTTCTCTTTCCATCCAATTAGAACTTAAGAAAATATTAGATATGGTTCTAATTTGAGGGTTTTCACCATCAATAAATGCTTTGATTTTTATCCGTTTGTTTTCATACCAATTATGCAAATGATAAACTACCGCAAATTGTCTGCTTACTTCATTATCAGGATAGTGAATCCCACATAAATCTGTTAAAAAATGAAAACGTAATTCTGGATCATTTTTCAAAAAAAGGATTACCGCAGTGATTTTATCGGCCGCTATCTCAAATGAAAATATGTCTTTTTCTTGACTGTAATGAGAAACATTTTCTCCAAATGTTTCCGTTAGTTTATCTTGAATTTGTATCGTTTCTAAAGCCATTATTTATTTGATATTATAAGAAGCTAATAATTCTTGGTATTCAGGAGAACTTCTTCTTCTTACAGATTCATTTCTTACTAATTCTTGCAATTTCATTACACCATCTACTATTTGCTCTGGTCTTGGAGGACAACCCGGAACATAAACATCTACAGGAATTACTTTGTCTATTCCTTGCAAAACAGAATACGTGTCAAAAATCCCACCGGAACAAGCACAAGCACCAACAGCAATAACCCAACGAGGTTCTGACATTTGCTCATAAACCTGACGTAAAATTGGCGCCATTTTTTTTGAAATTGTTCCCATCACCATTAACATATCGGCTTGACGCGGAGAAAAACTCACACGCTCAGAACCAAAACGTGCCAAATCGTAATGCGAAGCCATGGTTGCCATAAATTCAATTCCACAACAAGATGTTGCAAAAGGCAATGGCCATAAGGAATTAGCGCGAGCCATTCCCACAACATCATTCAGTTTTGTTGCGAAGAAACCTTCCCCAACAACCCCTTCTGGCGGCTCAACCATTTTTATATTTGAATCAGTCATTTTTATAAAATTATGATTATGGATTATGAATTCTAAGTTTAAAATTTAAAAACATCCTTTTAAATACTTTAGAAATTAAAAATTTTTACAATTCGTAATTTCTAATTCGCAATTAATTTTTATTCCCACTCTAAAGCTTTCTTTTTGATAATGTAGAAAAAACCTACCAGAAGCAAAAGCATAAAAATTACCATTTTAAACATCCCTTCCATTCCCAATTCCTTGAAATTGATTGCCCATGGGTAAAGAAAAATCACCTCAACATCAAACAAAACAAATAATATTGCTACTAGAAAATATTTTACTGAAAACGGAATTCTTGCATTACCTACAGATTCGATACCACATTCGAAGTTTTTATCTTTGACTTCAGACCTCCTTTTTGGACCTAATTTTCCAGAAATCAATATGGTGCCAACTACAAATCCTACAGCCAAAATGAACTGCATTAAAATTGGGATATAATTTAATTGATCGGATTGCATAGTACGTATATTTATGAATGAGAATAAGCCACAAAGATAGGTTTCAAGTATTTAAAACACAAGTTTAAAACAATTTTTAGTTTAAACGAAAATACAATTACCGACTAATTTTTATTGATTCCAAATAAGGAAAATTTTTTTTGTTTTTATACTATTAATTTCGATATGACTAAAAAAAAAACGTTTCGAAATAAATCGAAACGTTTTTAACATTCTTAGCAATAAAAATGAGTTTTTCTGCTTAGATAACTGCTACTTTCGCAGCAACTTTTCCTTTTCTTCCTTCTTCTTCTTCATAGCTAACTCTGTCACCTTCGCGCAATTCTTCCGCGTTGATTCCTGATGCATGAACAAAAATGTCTTTTCCTGTTTCTTCGTCTGTAATGAATCCGTAACCTTTAGATTCATTGAAAAATTTAACTGTACCTGTACGCATTGTAATAGTAATAATAATTTATAATGAAGCAAATGTAACCTTTAATATAATACGAAAGATAATATTATATTTATTTTTTGCAAAAATATTGACATTCAACGTTTTCTAACAAATTTAACCGATTAACTACACAACGTCTAATTTGATATGCAACTCTTTTAATTGTGATTCATCAATTATTGATGGCGCATCAATCATTACGTCTCTTCCTGAATTATTTTTTGGGAAAGCAATAAAATCACGAATTGTTTCTTGTCCTCCTAGAATGGCTACCAATCTATCCAATCCAAAAGCTAAACCACCATGTGGCGGAGCTCCAAACTGAAACGCATCCATCAAGAATCCAAATTGAGCTTTGGCTTCCTCTTCCGTGAAACCTAAATACTTGAACATCAATTGCTGTGTCGCTTTATCATGAATACGAATTGAACCACCACCAATTTCATTTCCGTTCAAAACCATATCGTAAGCGTTAGCACGAACTTTCCCAGGATTAGTTTCTAATAAATGCATATCTTCTGGCTTTGGAGAAGTAAAAGGATGATGCATGGCATGATAACGACCACTCTCTTCATCAAATTCCAATAACGGAAAATCAACAACCCAAAGTGGCGCAAATTCAGTTGGTTTTCTCAAACCCAGTCTTGTTGCAACTTCCATACGCAAAGCGCTTAATTGAGAACGGGTTTTGTCAGCCGGTCCAGAAAGAACAAAAATCATGTCTCCCGGTAGCGCTCCAGTTGTTTTTGCCCAATTGCTTAAATCAGCTTGATCATAGAATTTATCAACAGATGATTTATAGGTTCCATCTTCGTTACATTTTACATACACCATTCCTGATGCACCTACTTGAGGACGCTTAACCCAGTCAATTAATCCGTCAATTTCTTTACGGGTATAACTTCCTATTCCAGGAACAGCAATTCCAACAACTAATTCTGCTGCATTAAAAACTGGAAAATCCTTGCTTTTTGCCACTTCATTCAACTCTCCGAATTCCATTCCGAAACGAATGTCCGGTTTATCATTTCCGTATGTTTTCATGGCATGTTCGTAGGTCATTCTAGGGAATTTCTCTACTTCAATACCTTTTATTTCTTTTAGCAAATGTCTAGTCAAACCTTCAAAAACATTTAATATATCTTCTTGTTCCACAAAAGCCATTTCGCAATCGATTTGTGTGAATTCCGGTTGTCTGTCTGCCCGTAAATCCTCATCACGGAAACATTTCACGATTTGGAAATACTTATCCATTCCACCCACCATTAACAATTGCTTAAAAGTTTGCGGTGATTGTGGCAAAGCATAAAACTGTCCTTCATTCATTCGAGAAGGAACAACAAAATCTCTGGCTCCTTCAGGCGTAGATTTAATTAAATAAGGTGTCTCCACTTCACAAAAATCCAAATCAGAAAGATATTTTCTAACTTCCATGGCTACTTTGTGACGAAACAGCAAGTTATTTTTTACTGGATTTCTACGAATATCTAAGTAGCGGTATTTCATTCGAATATCTTCGCCACCATCTGTTTCATCTTCAATAGTGAAAGGAGGTGTTAGCGCCGCATTCAGAATATTTAACTCAGTAACTAAAATTTCAATGTCACCTGTGGCCATATTTTTATTTTTGGCTTCACGCTCAATAACAGTTCCTTTTACCTGAATTACAAATTCACGACCTAAGGTTTTTGCCAATTCGAAAACGGATTTTTCAGAACGGCCTTCGTCAAATATTAATTGGGTAATTCCATAGCGGTCACGTAAATCTACCCAATTCATAAATCCTTTATCGCGTGATTTTTGAACCCAACCGGAAAGGGTAACTTCTGTATTGATATGTGAGGCGTTTAATTCACCACAATTATGACTTCTGTACATGATTTAAATTTTAGATTGCAAAAGTAAACACAAAAATCAAATTAATTCAGAAAACTATACAGGTAGATGGAATTTAAAATGAAAAATTATGTTAATGTTTAAAATTTTTATCGGTAATCTCTTTAGATTTGAGACGCTATAAATTAAAAACCCAATACTCATGAAGAAATTATATTTTACTGCACTTGTGTTAATAACAACTTTGAGTGGTTTCGCTCAAAAAAACAATTACATGACTTTTCAAGGCAAAATAGCCAATAAGAATGGCGATGCAATTTATATCACTGATGGCAAAAACAAATTGATTAAAAAAATTCAGATTAGTAGTGAAGGTGTTTTTAAAGACACTATCCATGTTGTTCCAGGAAGATATGGTTTATCTGACGGTAATGAATTTACGATTGTATATTTGAAAAACGGATTTGATTTGGCCTTAAAAATGGACACTAAAATGTTTGATGAATCGATAACGTACACTGGAAAAGGGGCTTTAGAAAATAATTTTTTAGCAAAGAATTCATTATTTGAAGAACAAACCGATATGGGCAGTTTACTTGCTGCAAGCGAAGTTGATTTTTTTAGAGGACTTGATAAGAAAAAAGCAGATGATTTAAAACGTTTAGAAAACACGAAATTAGATCCTATTTTTATTGACTTTCAAAAGAAGAGTATTGATGAAAATTATAATGGCATAGTAAAGTATTACAAAATGAATTATGAAGCTAATTTAGCTAAAAGCAAATTGGCAAACACGATGTCTCCTTCTTTTAATTATGATAATTATGCCGGAGGAAAAACAAAATTAGAGGATTTTAAAGGAAAGTATGTTTACATCGATGTTTGGGCGACTTGGTGTGGCCCTTGTCGTGCTGAAATTCCTTTTTTGAAAAAAACAGAAGAAAAATACCATGGCAAAAATATTTCTTTTGTAAGCATCTCTGTTGATGTACAAAAAGATTTAGAGAAATGGAAAGCTTTAATCAAAGAAAAAGAATTGGGCGGTGTACAGCTTTTTGCAGATAATAATTGGAATTCTCAATTCATCAAGGATTATGGAGTAAACAGTATTCCAAGATTTATTTTGATAGATCCCGCTGGCAAAATCATAAGTGCTGATGCAGCAAGACCATCTTCTAAGGAATTACAGATTCAATTAGATGCTCTTTTGAAGTAATCAAGAATTTAAAAAAACAAAGTCAGTGCGTAAACACTGGCTTTTTTTGTATTATTTAATTTTCCAATGTTAAGCTTTTATCTAATGTTATTAAATTGTTATGTAAATGTGTTTTAAATGTAAAATATTATTTAATTTTGGATAACAAATCTATAACACATAAAAAACTAACGATATGAAAAAATGTATTTTTTTAGTAGCAATGTTATTCTCTGGGATAATTTTTGCACAAGAAGTAAAGCCAGTATTGGAACCTTTTGGAAAAAAGCTTAGAGCAACTTACTTTTTTGAGAACGGTCAAGTGCAACAAGAAGGTTTTTTTGAAAACGGAAAATTAGAAGGAATGTGGGTTTCTTTTGATGAAAAAGGAAACAAAATTTCGTCTGGAGAATATAAAAATGGAGAAAAAATCGGAAAATGGTTTTTTTGGTCTCAAAATGAAGACAATGGGTTCAACAGTTTAAGTGAAGTTGACTATTCTAAAAACAGAATAGCTTCCGTTAAAAACTGGAAACAAGAGGCATTAGCTAACAGAGATTAGATTACTTTTTTAAATTTAAAAAAAAGCTTTCGTTTTAGACGAAAGCTTTTTTTTTACCATTTTTTGAATCCTTTTTTGAATGACGATAATGATTCTGTATTGACCATAATAAAGCTTTTTTTAAAACCCCAATAGAAAATCCAAAAGCACTAAAATGTGTAACTAACAATATTATATTTTCTCGCTACCAAAACTTAGCATACAAAGCAAAAATAGTCAACTATATAATCACTAGTAGTACTGTTGTTTGCAGTTAAAATTTGAACATATCACTATCTAATTCAAATGCTTTAGGATTCACTTTCGGTCCTGCAAAACTGATGACAATCATAAGAAGCATGGTAATTACAAATGACAGTCCCCTAGAGATGTGAAACGGTATTTCAAATCCACCTTTCACATTGGCGTAAGCTGTATACAATAATGTTTCATTCCCAAATAAAGCCGGTGCAAATTCATTAAACAAAACAGATAATAAGAAACCCGAGATTATACCGACAATCGCCGCCATACCTGTCGTTCTTTTTCAGAACATTCCAAGGAAGAACATGGCAAATACACTTAAACTAATAAACCCCGTATATTTTTGAACGTAGGTAAAACCTCCTATACCACCAATTCCAAGAACATCATTCCAAGTGAATACAACAGTGAGAAGCATGGCCGCAAAAACCGCCTATCAACCAATGTTTACCTGAACTCTATCAGTTGCGTCTTTTTGAATGTATTTTTTATGAACATCCAGCGTGTAAATAGTTGAAATACTATTTACTTTATGCGCTAAAGATGCAACAATAGACGCATTTAAAGCTGCCACAGACAATCCTTTCAAACCAGTTCGAAGAAACGTCAACACAGCCGTGTAGGCGCCTTCTTTAACACCTACCAAATGAGGCAAATGTTCATTTTTATAAAAAACAATTTCAAAGAATTTTGAAATCATGGGAAAGTTACTGGCACAAATGATTTTGAAAGGCAAAAAAGAGCAAATTGAGAACAAAAGTGCGTTGATTATCAGGAATTCATTGTGATGAACTGAATTCTATAAACTCCTTTGAAATAACATGTTAAAAAAACAAAAAAACTAAAAAGTAACCACAAAAGTAATTACATTTGTTGTATGATAAAAGTCCGCCAAACACAAATAATAAAAATAGGCAATTCTAATGGAATTAGAATTCCTAAAGACTTCCTAAATGCATTAGGGACCAAAGAGGTCGTCTTAGAACTAACAGACAACACTTTGATTATTAAGCCCATAAAAACAACTACACCACCGCGAAGCGAATGGGCAAGCATTCTCGCTAAAATGAAGATAGAACCCGAAGACGATTTTAACGATTTTGATACAACCCTCATAGATGGCATTGATGATTTGTAAAAAGTGGGATATTGTATTGGTCGATTTAAACCCAACCAAAGGAAGTGAAATATCAAAAATAAGGCCGTGTTTAATAGTGTCGCCCAATAGTGTCAATACGTATATGAACACTATTGTTGTAGTCCCGTTTACCTCAAAACCAAAAGGGTACCCCTTTAGAATACTGACAAATCATAAAAACATTGAAGGTGAATTGTGTTTTGATCATATAAAAAGTATTGACAAAAGCCGCATCGTGAAAACTGATGGCACAATTGCAAAAACGTTGAGAACGGCTATAAATAATTTGTTATTTGAGTTTTTTAATGAGTAAAATATCTCAATATTCAAGTCCTTTACGGAAAACCTCAAAGCAGGTGATTTTTAATGGATTACATTTGAGTTTTATTAATCTAAATCTTTAAAACAATGAAAAAAATATTACTTATATTGATCTTGATAGTTTTTGGATGTAAAGACAAGGAAGAAACTGAGTTTCTTGAATCACAAGAAAAAATAAAAAAGGAATATGATAAGGCTCATTCTTTAACAGATGTGTTATTAGATTTTGATGGTGAAAAATTAGCCTTATTATCGATTATAAAAAACACACCAAACGACACCTTACGTCTTGTTTTAAAAGAATATTTAAAGAAAACATTTCCACTTGTTACCGATGCATCTAAAGTTGATAAAATAATTGACACCATTTCTCAAAAATATCACATATCAAAAATTAAAGTTGCAAGTATAGTTTTTAGTTACAATTATGAAATGCTAACTAAAGATGAAATTGAACAAAGTGCAATTGAAAATGAAGAAGTTAATAAAAAGTAATCAGAATATATTAATTATTAAATTTAAATAGAAAATTATGCGGAAAATATTTTTATTGATTTTTACTTTTTATACAATTGCAAATTGTTATAGCCAGACACATCAAGAGTTTTATAAAAGAGGTGAATTAAAGGACAGCTTACAAGATTATACAGGTGCAATCACAGAGTACACCAAAGCCCTTGATGTTAATTCTAACGACGTAGGACATAACATAAGCATATATCATAATAGAGGACTTGCAAAATATAATTTAGAAGACTATCAAGGAGCAATTGCTGATTACACGAAAGCAATAGAACTTAATCCTAGTTCTGCCATTAATTATGATTTTAGAGGAAAAGCAAAGAACGATTCGGGAGACTATCAAGGAGCAATAGTAGATTACAACAAGACTGTAGAACTCAATCCTAATGGCGCAGAGGCATTTGAAAATAGAGGAAGTGCAAAGTCAAGTCTAGAAGATTATCACGGAGCAATATTAGACTACAACAAAGCATTAGATCTTGACCCTAAAAACGAAAGTACTTTTAATAATAGAGGCAATACAAAGCAAAAGTCAGAGGATTATCAAGGAGCAATAGGTGATTATACCAAAGCAATAAAAATCAACCCAAACTTTGGAGCCTTTTATTATAACAGAGGTAATACAAAGAGAACTTTAAAAGATTACCACGGTGCAATCGCAGATTTTAATAAAGCAATAGAGTTTGACCCAAATGATTCTGAAACCTACCGTAGTAGAGGAGTTGCAAAAAATCAATTAGAAGACTATCGAGGCGCAATAGTAGATTATAACAAGACTATAGAAATTGAACCTAGCGATGAAATTGCATATAGGAATAGAGGGTTTGCAAAGTACAAATTAAACGATTATCGAGGAGCAATTTTAGATTACTCAAAACAGATTTCGATCATTCCTTTCGATAATCCATCGTATTACCTTAGAGGAATTGCAAAGGAGATATTAAAAGATTATCAAGGCGCAATATTGGATTACACGAAAGCAATAGAACTTGACCCAAATGTTTCTGATTATTATTTATCAAGGGGAGACGTCAAAATAAAATTAAAACAAAAAAATAGTGGCTGTTTAGACTTTAGCAAAGCAGGAGAGTTAGGAGATGAATATGCATATGAAATGATTAAAAAATATTGCAATTAACCATTAATTTTAAAGTTCAAAATACAGGCAAATGGATAAAGAATTAATAACAACCTTTAAAAAATACAAAGAGTCATACGACAATGGTTTAGAAAACCACAACGCAGTTTATGAAGATTATGACGAATTACACTTCATAAATAGTGAATTGGAATTCTATCAAATATGTTATGAAACAGCAAATGTTACAGAGCAAAGACTAATTGTAAACAACAAAGATTATACAGAATATGAATACCGTTATATAAATGAATTCGAATACAACGATATAAATCAAATAGACTCAAATATCAATGAAAACTATGATATTAAAAATCTAATTAAAGATGATAGTAAGTTTCTTAGTGATGGTTACAATTTAGAAATTTGCAACCAATTAACTACTAGTTTTACAAAAATTATTTCATTTTTAGAAACTAAAAAATCAGGAATTGGAACAAATTCTCATCCGATTATGAAGGTAGAAAATACTTTAAACTGGCAAGGATCAGAATTAGAATTTGCGGAATTAGTTAAGGCGTTGATTATGTCAAAAAAATTGAATCCTGAATTTCTTCAAAATAAAATATTTGAGCGAATGAAACTTTTTTTTAATGTCAAAGATTTTAGTGAAAGTGATAAATTGAAGGAGATTAGAAATAGGACAAACACACCTACACCACTAATTAACGTTTTAGAAATTTCACTAACAAACTGGATAGAAAATAAAGTATCCATAAAGTAATATTAGGCCTGATTAGACATAAAAACGTTAAATTTTTACCCCATCAACACCCCAGTGGTGAGTTAGTGGGGATTTTGCATTAGTACTCTTACAGTTCATTTAAATTAAAAGAGATATGCAACAAATTCAATTCGTGGCAACTTCGCCTCAAGAATTAAAAAAAGAAATTATTGTCGATGTAAAAGTAATTCTCGATGACTTTCTAAAAAACTTCAAACCAAAAAAGCCTAAAAGATCACTCCCAAGAAGAGAAAAAGAAAAATTGGCAAAAGCAATTTTATTAATTTTCCAAATAACGATACTCTTAATACATTTAATTGAGCCATCATTATTACAAAATAATCACTTTATAATAATCATCTTCTTATTTCATGTAGTACTTGCAATTATAAAAACTAAACAAAACTTTTAAAAACCCATTAAACCAAAAAAACCGCTTCTTTCGAAGCGGTTTTTGTACCCGGAGCCGGAGTCGAACCGGCACGGTTTCCCACAGGTGTTTGAGACCAGCGCGTCTACCAATTCCGCCATCCGGGCTTAGCAGACATGAAATAACGACAGTTATCTCAACGCAATAAAAGAGGTGATTGTGTTTAAATCAACCATCAATTCCTTTAACACGGTGCAAATGTAAAAAATAATATTAAAAATTCAACTAAAAATACTTAATTTTTTCCTTTCAGAGTTGAATAAATTTTATAAATTTGCACCTCGTTAAAAACGGAACACACAACTAACTACACCCGAGGCGTATACAAACATCAGGCTTTATACGAATGAGAAAGCCGAACTGTATGGACCGCAGCGGAATAAAAACAACAAATTAAATGTCACACCTAGAACCAGAAGCTAAAATTTTTGCTTGTTCACAAAGTGTCTATCTTGCTGAAAAAATAGCAGAGCAATACGGAATCCCTTTAGGGAAAATCACCATGTCAAAATACAGCGACGGTGAATTTCAGCCTTCTTATGAAGAGTCTATCAGAGGATTACGTGTTTTTATCGTTTGTTCGACTTTTCCATCGGCAGATAATTTGATGGAATTGTTACTGATGATTGATGCTGCAAAACGTGCTTCGGCAAGACACATTACAGCAGTAATTCCATACTTTGGTTGGGCAAGACAAGATAGAAAAGACAAGCCAAGAGTTCCAATAGGAGCTAAATTAGTGGCTAAATTATTAGAAAGCGCTGGAGCGACAAGAGTAATGACTATGGATTTGCATGCAGATCAAATTCAAGGATTCTTTGAAAAACCAGTAGATCACCTTTTTGCATCGACAATCTTTTTGCCATATGTAAAAAGTTTAGGATTAGACAATTTAACAATTGCTTCTCCAGACATGGGTGGTTCTAAAAGAGCTTACGCTTATTCTAAATTTTTAGAATCTGACGTAGTTATATGTTACAAACAAAGAAAAGAGGCCAATATTATTGACACCATGGAATTGATTGGTGAAGTAAAAGGTAAAAACGTAATCTTAGTAGATGACATGATTGATACCGGTGGCACTTTGGCGAAAGCCGCAGATTTAATGATGGAAAAAGGCGCTTTGAGCGTTAGAGCAATATGTACTCATGCCATTTTATCCGGCAGTGCTTACGAAAAAATAGAGAATTCTAAATTATTAGAATTAATAGTTACCGATTCGATTCCATTAAAAAAAGAATCAAAAAAAATAAGAGTGTTGAGTTGTGCGCCTCTTTTTGCTGAAGTTATGCACATGGTTCACCACAACAATTCCATTAGTGGAAAGTTTATAATGTAATACATTAGTCGTAAAGTCAAATGTCTTAAAATTATAAAGTCATACTGATAGCCAAAAGCTAGAAGCCAAACAAGTAATATTATTTAATAACTATATTTTTTTTACAATGAAATCGATTACAATTAAAGGATCAGAAAGAGAAAGCGTGGGTAAAGTTGCGACTAAAGCCCTACGTAATGCTGGATTGGTTCCTTGCGTATTATACGGAGGAAATCAGGCAGTTCATTTCTCAGCAGAAGTTATGGCTTTCAAAAACTTGGTTTACACTCCAAACGCTCACACAGTTGAGATCGATCTTGGTGAAGGAAAATCATTTAACGCTATTTTACAAGACATCCAGGTTCACCCGGTGTCTGACAAGATTTTACATATTGACTTCTTTCAATTATTTGATGACAAAGAAATCACTATGGAAGTTCCTGTAAAAGTAGTTGGAACATCTAAAGGAGTTCTTGCTGGTGGTGTTTTACGTTTGAACACCCGTAAACTTAAAGTAAAAGCTTTACCAAAAAATCTTCCAGATTTTATTGAAGCTGACATTACTCCACTTGAAATGGGGAACAAATTGTACGTTACTAAATTAGTTAACGAAAACTACAAATTGATTCACCCTGACAACACTGTTGTTGCTCAAGTAAGAATCTCTCGTGCAGCTATGAAAGCAGCTCAAGAAGCAGCAAAAGCAGCGAAAGCTCCTGCAAAAGGAAAGAAAAAATAATATTTTTTCAATCATTCAAGAAAGCATCAGTTGTAAAACTGGTGCTTTTTTTATGCGTATTACTTTTTTATTATCAGGAGCACAAATAGCTCCATTTCAAGCGCGAATCTTCCTGCTGTCCGTTGTATCTTTTTCCTATTTACCTGTTTAGGATTCAAAATCCTGACCCGGTAAATAGGAAAAAGGATGCCACTTCCATCAGGGCTATCCAGAACTATTTTGTTCTCAATAGCGATTTTCTAAAAATCTAATAGTCCAATACTCTAATTAAGTCTATTTTTGCAGCATGATAAAATGGATTTCAAATTTATTCTCATCAATAAAAACAGGAGACACTACAGATTATATGAAACCAGAGGTTCACGAACACCAAAAAAACAATATAGAAAGCGTGAGTAATAAATTTTTAATAGTTGGACTCGGCAACATTGGCGCCGAATATGTAAACACAAGACACAACATCGGATTTAAAATAGTGGATTTCCTGGCTCGAAAAGAAGGAATCAATTTCGAAACCGTAAAACTAGGCGCACTGGCCGAATATAAATTCAAAGGAAGAACCTTTTTACTACTCAAACCCAACACTTATATGAATTTGAGCGGCAAAGCAGTTCAATATCGGATGTGCAAAGAAAATATTCCGCTTGAAAATATTCTGGTTATTACCGATGATTTGAATCTTTCCTTTGGAACCATTCGCATCCGACAAAAAGGAAGCGATGGTGGACACAACGGGTTAAAAAATATTAATCTTGTGCTGAATACACAAAATTACGCACGATTCCGTTTTGGCATCAGCGATGAATTCAAAAAAGGAAAACAAGTAGATTATGTTCTTGGAGACTGGGACGATACTGAAAAAACGGCACTTCCGGAGCGACTGGAATTAGCTTCAGAAATAATAAAATCATTTGGAACTGCGGGATTAGAAAACACCATGACCGCATTCAACGGAAAATAAAAAAAGGGAAACGCTATTAAAACGTTTCCCTTTTTTAGTAAATTATATTTTGATTATTCAATCACAATCTTTCTAACATCTTTTCTATTTCCGTCAATAACCGTCAATAAATAAGCTCCCGGCTGCGCGTTTTTCAACTGAATGTTTTCATTGAAATTTGACTTGTTTTTAAATTCATTTTCAAATAGTTTTCTTCCTGACAAATCGTGAACTAATACCTTAATTCCATTAGAAGAGTTGCTTGTAAACTGTATATTAAAATTCCCTTTATTTGGATTTGGATACAAAACAAAATCATTAATTTGAAACTCAGGAGCAGCCAGTGTAAACGTTTGTGTACAAATAGTAATAGCCGCTGAATCTACTTTACCAATATCATTAACCTGAGCATCACTGGCTCTAAATGTCCAAACACCTTGTTTACTTTGCCCATTAAAAGCTGCTAAAGGATTAAATGGAATTACAGTTTGAGCCGTAATTGTCCCGCAAGCAAGCGCTACTCCAGCATCATCGTAATTCAACACTAAATTACTGTTAGACGCCCCACAACTTCTATCGAATAATTTTACAATAGTACCTTGTGGACTTACCACTTCCAATTGTACATCTGATAAATATTTATGCGTAAAACTAACAGCAAAATTCACATCGACTATTGTTTCTGTTGAAGCTGGAACATTTACAGTTTTAGAAATAGTTGAAGCATCAGGTATATTAAAAGGAGCTCCAAAAGCATAACTAGTGCAAGAGGAAGCCACAGAATATCCTATAGCAAAAGCTTTACTATTTAGGGCATAATAAATATTTGCTGTTGGCTCTATCAAAATTCTACAGTTTGTAGCAGCAACATTTGGAGCAGTAATGGTTTCTGAACCATCATTTGGCGTATTGCCAATTAAAAGTGTAGGAAACGTCAAACCACCATCTATAGAAAGTTTGATATTTACATTTGCTGATCCAGCTAAAGCATTTGCACCGCTTACACTCCATGTTATCGTTTGTGAAGATCCTTTAACCCAACTTAAATCATCTGTGTTTTGCGAGGTTACGGCAAAGGGACCGACTGTTCCGCTTACATTTACTATCATTTCATCCGTATTGGTTTGTCCGGTACCCTGTATAGCATTATCTCTCCCTGTTAAAGTAAAATGTAATGTTCTGGCAACAGAAGCTACAGATTCCCATGCTGAGGTCAATCGATTAGATAAAACTAAACCGTAAGCTGGCATATACCTGAACTTTGAACTGCTAGGATAAATTGATCTAAAAAGAGGTCCATCTGTTTTTGTAGAAACAGCAAAACTATCTGCTCCACTTTGCGCTATGGCCGTATCATTTTGCTCCCAACAATAGGAAATGGTATCACCATTAATGTCGGAACCAGTACCTGTCAACTTAAAAGCGGTACCATTAGGTATTGTATAATCTAAACCCGCACTAATTAATGGTGCACTATTGCTTAGTATTGTACTAATAGGACACGTTTTTGAAGAAAGATTATTTTGTATTTGTTTAATGCTTGCATAGGCAAAATAATCATCAGAATTAGCTTGAACATCATAATTCGTTGTAATTCCGGCATAACCCATAATCGTAGAACCGCTACCCGGCTCAACGTTTACCCCGGTTCTCTCACCGCTATCATACGAAAAGGTATGATTTGCCCCTAACTGATGCCCCATTTCATGTGCTACGAAATCGATATCAAAAGTATCTCCTTGTGGTATACCGTCACTAGGTGATGTAAAACCACTTCCTTTTCCAATATTATAAACTGGAGTTGTATTCGTATTTCTTAGCGGATCACAGACGCATCCAATACATCCGGCATTTCCTCCCCCTCCTGAAGCGCCAAATAAATGACCAATATCATAATTTGATCCTCCAATAACATTAGTTAATGTATTTTGCAATTCAACATTCCAAGTCCCTGGACAGTCATTACCATTGACAATTTTCTCAGTACAACCCGCGATTGTGGTTAATCCAGTCGCCGCATCAGAATACGGATCAGTAGCTGCATCTGTAAATATTACATCCTCATCATTTGCAATTATAACCAATTTTACTGCTAAATCTTTATTGAAAATACCATTCACCTTAATCATAGTATTATTCATTGCAGCCAATGCATCCGCTTTAGTTCCAAATGAATTTGTTTTAATTGCCCTGTGATAAGTTGTATACTCCGCTGTACATGACAAAGCCAATCTCAAGGTTTTAAAAACTCCGTTATTAGCTGCTATTTTGTTTGTTACACTCAGCAATTTTTTATTTAAAACTAAATCCTCTGTTTTACAACTAAAAGGTAAATTTCCTCTTTCTCTATTTTTAGAATCAAAAAGGATATAAATATTCTTGTCTTTAGCATAAGGTTCTATAAATTCAGAACCTTCATCAGCTCTCAAAATCATAGTTTGAATTCCGTTTGGCGATATACTAAAGTTTATAGACGCATTTTTATCTGTAATTCCAATCCCTGCATAAGATCGAATGTCCGGGTATTTAGCTTGTAATTCAGGTTCGAAATTTGAAGATTCCCAAACCGAAAATTGTTCTAATTTTCCATTTTTATTTGGAATCAAAATTTCCACTTTGTTTATTTTGGATACCTTACTTTCTAGGGAAAGCAACGACTGTCTCAAAATTGTATTATCAAATTTGAAAAACAGTTGCCTTCCCAAATTTAGATTTATATTATTTCTATCTGAAATAGTATTATTGTCCAGATTAATTCTCGTCCAAGGAGAATTATTTTGTGCATTCATCGTTGAATTACAAACAACAATTATAAAGAATAGTATAATTTTTTTCATGGCTGGAATTAATTAATGTTCAAAATTAAATCATTTATGTTAATGTTGAAGTTCATTGGCTATTATTTTGAACAAAAAAGTAATTTAATCCATTAATTTATAACTATTATTTGAAAAATGGAATCAATCTGAGAAAATCAATTACTCAAACGGTTACATTTAATATAGATAGTATAAATTTGCACCATTATAAAACAATTGCTTTGAAGATTTTTCATTCTATAAACGATTTCAGTTCCACAAAAAAAACAATCCTAACGTTGGGCACCTTTGACGGCGTTCATATTGGCCACAAAAAAATTCTGGAAAGGGTTATACAAAAAACAAAAAACGAAGACTATGAAAGTTTAGTTCTTACTTTTTTCCCTCACCCAAGAATGGTTTTACAGGAACATTCCGATATAAAATTACTCAATACCATAAACGAAAAAATAGATTTACTGGAGCAAATAGGTATTGAAAATCTTGTTATTCATCCTTTTGACGAGACTTTTTCGAGATTAACCGCTGAAGAGTTTGTTACAACCGTTCTTATAGATCGCTTTCATATTCAAAAAATAATTATCGGTCACGACCATCGATTTGGCAGAAACCGTACGGCTAATATTGACGATCTTATTACTTTTGGGAAAGAATATGATTTCGAGGTAGAGCAAATATCTGTCCAGGAAATAAATGACATTTCGGTGAGTTCCACCAAAATCAGAATGGCATTATTAGAAGGAGACATGGATTTGGCCAATAAATATTTGGGATATGAATATTTCCTAACTGGAATTGTTGTTAAAGGAAAACAATTGGGAAGAACAATAAACTTTCCAACTGCCAACTTACAAATCGAAGAAAACTATAAGCTTATTCCACAAAACGGCGTTTATATTGTAAAGAGTATCATCAACCAAAAAACTGTTTTCGGCATGATGAACATTGGATTTAATCCCACTGTAAGCGGACAAAATCAGTCTATAGAAATTCATTATTTTGATTTCGATGCCGATTTATATTCCCAAAAAATAAGGGTCTCCATGTTACACAGAATTCGTTCAGAGCAAAAATTTGAATCGGTATCACTTTTAAAAGAGCAACTTGAAAAAGATGCATTAACTGCCAACGCTTATACAAAGAAACTGTAGTTTTACTAGAAATTCTTTTTATACAATTTTATAAAATATTGGTATATTTTCTGTAAATTTGAAAATCAATGTATTGTTTCTCAAATAGATATTTTTTTAATTTTTTAAAAACTAGTCGTATGAAACTGCCAAAAGAAATTTCAAATGGATTAATTATCTTCATCGGAATTGGTGCTTACTTTTTATTAATGGAGGTTTTGGGCCTTGCCGATCAGATATACTTACGTTTATTTAATGTTTTGTTCGTTTTTTACGGCACCAATAGAACTTTAAAAACCAATTTTACGGAAGGTAAAGTCATCTTAGTTTCTAATGCCGGTGGAGCCCTCCTCACCGCCCTTACAGGCGTATTTTTAAGCATTCTGGGGCTCATCGCTTACAGTTACGTAAAAGGTGGCGATGCTTTTGTAAAATCATTGTCGAAAACTTTCTTATTTGGTGGAAACCCATCAGTAATGACGTATTCCATTTCTTTACTTTTTGAAGGAGTAGTTTCTGCCGTAATTGTCACATTTATTCTCCTGTTAATCTGGGAAACTCATTACGCTTCAGATAAACATCAAATTTAATTCTGAAATCGCAACACATTTCTTGATTCTTTAAAATAGAAATCCATATTAATTTTTTCGAAACCTTTTTTAAAAAAAATTAGTCCATGAGATTACCAAAAGAAGTAGTAAACGGAAGTATTATTTTTATCGGAATTGGAATCTTTTTTTTATTAATGAATGTTTTTGGTCTTGCTGATTTGTTTTATTTGCGTTTATTGAATGTAATCTTTATTTTTTATGGTGTCAACAGAACTATCGAAATGAACATTTCTCAAGGCAAAAAAGAATTTGTCTCCAATGCTGTATCGGCAATGGCAACATCGCTTATTGGTGTGCTTTTAAGCATCGTAGGTTTAGTAATATACAGCTACTCAAAAGGAGGTGATGCTTACGTCCAATCCTTATCTAAAACCTTTTTATTTGGTGGAAATCCATCGGTAACTACCTACTCGATTTGCCTGCTGTTTGAAGGAATGGCATCATCTGTAATTGTTACACTGTTATTGATGTTGTACTGGAACAACCGGCTTTCAACAGATTAACCATCGCTTTTAAAATTGTTTCCACCAGGCTTTTTAAAAACTATTAAATTGCTTCTTTAGAACAATTTGATTACTTTTGACGCATCAAAAAATTGTATCAATGAGCATTACAAAACACAACTGGACGAAAGACGAAATTATTGCAATATATAATAAACCTATGATGGATTTGCTTTTTGAAGCAGCCTCTACACATAGAGAACATCACGATCCTAACGTAGTTCAAGTATCCACTTTATTATCCATAAAAACAGGAGGATGTCCTGAAGATTGTGGCTATTGCCCACAAGCAGCGCGATACCACACTGACGTTGAAGGTAACGACTTAATGTCCGTAAGTCAAGTAAAGGCGCAAGCTTTGCGAGCAAAATCAAGTGGCTCATCACGCGTATGCATGGGCGCGGCTTGGAGAAACGTCAAAGATGGTCCTGAATTTGACCAAGTATTAGAGATGGTTCGCACCATCAACAAACTTGACATGGAAGTGTGTTGTACATTAGGAATGATTACTGAAAACCAAGCACACCGTTTAGCAGAAGCAGGATTATACGCATACAATCATAATTTAGACACATCCGAAGAATATTATAAAGAAGTAATCTCAACCCGCGGATTTGAAGACCGTTTGCAAACCATAGAGAATGTTCGTAAAACGAATGTTACTGTTTGTAGTGGTGGTATCATTGGAATGGGAGAAAGTATTGCAGACAGAGCCGGGATGTTAGTAGCATTGTCTACATTAAACCCTCAGCCAGAATCAGTACCAATAAATGCACTAGTTGCTGTTGAAGGAACACCCATGGAAGAAGAAAAGCCCGTAGAAATATGGGAAATGATACGAATGGTTGCCACTACCAGAATTATTATGCCCGAAACTCAAGTTCGTTTATCAGCCGGTAGAATGAACATGAGCCGTGAAGGTCAAGCCATGTGCTTCTTTGCAGGTGCTAACTCAATCTTTGCGGGTGATAAATTACTGACAACCCCGAATCCAGACGTAAATGAAGATATGAAAATGTTTGAAATGTTAGGTTTAAATCCACAAAAAGCATTTACTAAAGTTTCTCAACCGCAAACTGTTGAAGCAGCTAATTCCCAGTTTACTCCATTAGGTGAAAAACCAAAATGGTCAAGACCAGGACATACAATAGAAAGAAATTTAGAAGCATCAAAAAAGGAAAGTTAAAGTAAAACAGTATCACATATATTTCATTTACATTTGCATAAAGCATTATTAATTTGCTCTTAGTTTAATACTAGGAGCTTTTTTTTTAATTTAAATATTTTATTATGCCATTACAATTGACTGAAATTGAACGTGTAAAAACCATTTCAAAAGAAGATTTTTTCACCAATTTTGTAAAAAAGCAAAAACCTGTCGTGGTAGAGCAGCTAACATCTGATTGGCCAGCTTATAAAAAATGGAATTTAGAATATATCAAAGAAATTGCCGGTGATAAAATCGTTCCATTATATGATGACCGTCCTGTTTCATACAAAGATGGATTTAATGAAGCGCATGCAAATATGAAAATGGCTGATTATATTGATCTCCTTAATTCAAAACCTACGAACTTTAGAATTTTTCTATATAATTTGATGCAAGAAGTACCCTTATTAAAAAAAGACTTCCATTGGCCTGACATTGGACTGAGACTTGTTAAACAACTTCCTATGTTGTTCTTCGGAGGCGAAAATTCAAGAGTTTTCATGCATTTTGATATTGATTATTCCAATATTCTACATTTTCATTTTCATGGACAGAAGCGATGTGTGTTATTTGCGCCGGACCAAACGCCTTATCTATACAAAATACCTTTTTCTTTAATTTCCAGAGAAGACATTGATTTTGATAATCCTAATTTCAATAAATTTCCTGCTTTGAAGCAAGCCAAAGGTTATGTCACCGAATTAAAACATGGAGAAATGCTTTACATGCCAGAAGGCTATTGGCATTATATGAAATACTTAACTCCAGGTTTTTCAATGAGTTTAAGAGCTTTTCCCAGAAGTATTATTAAATTATCAAAAGCAGCTTACAACGTATTTATCATGAGACACATTGATAATTTTATGAAAAAAAGAAAAGGCCAGAAATGGATTGATTATAAAAACGAAAAAGCATTAATTACAACTAATAAAAATTTTAGTTAAGTACCATTATATTGTTACATTATCATTAAACACTAAAAATCCCATCCTGTTCAAAACAAAATGGGATTTTTTTTAAGCTTATAAAACTGTCAAATATTCTAAAAAATGACTTTTTTGGAAATCACCTGACCATTTGACAAAGTAACTTTTACAACTACCATTTGCTTTTTAACAGTAATATTTGAAGTTCGAAATTCATTAGTATCGATAGCCTCTTTATCGAACACTTTTCTGCCAAGTAAATCAAAAACCGTAATTTGTTTTATATTTTCCTGTTGGGATTTTATTTTTAATTCATTTCTGTCTTTAGCAACTAAAACCGTATTTTCATTTAAATCAAAATCTTTTGTTCCTAGCGTTTTGCCAGTGTATCGCAATACAAAACGGTCATTAAAAGTCCCCGCTGCCGAACTAAAATTGTAAGGGGAAGATTTGACATCATGAATGATGTTCAATAATTTGTCTTCAAGATATACTTTTTGATCGTTCAGAAAAATTCCGTCAACATGGTCTATAGTTATAACTGCATTTCCTGCAGCGTTTATAGTATAACCTAATGGTACAATATCTGTATCAATAAATGGCAAAGCTCTTGCTTGAATAGTCAGTTCATCTTTTCCGAGAAGGCTGTATAAACCATACGTTTCACCGCCAAAAGATGTTCCATCATAACCTGGATCATATAGATTTGTAGCTTCAGCCGCATAACCAACCAGTGCCTGACTAAAATTTTCAGAATTATTTGTCAAATTAAGCCATACTCTATGTGACTGTAATGACTCTGTTTTTTTGCTTGCTATTTTATAAAAATTCGTGTTGGCATTATTGACCGCACTTCTCATTGCATTGTTAAAAGTCACAGTTCCCGTAGCATCTACTTCTACAAAAAATCCTTGACCTGAAGCAATAAATTTCGTCGGGACATTCTTGTTACCAATTCCAGTAAGTACTCCAACAGTTCCAGTCCCTCCCAATTTAGTATAGGTTGCGTAATCCGTAGCTGAATAGTTATTGCCTGTTAAAGAATGATTATGTGTCCAAAAATATAAGGTACCAGTAATGGTTTTGTTTATTGTACCTAAACCCACAATATTTGCATCAATAAAAGCATCTGCATCTAATGCAGATGGATATGGATTTCCTATCAACCGAAGTCCCGCTGGCCCAAATGCATCTGTTATTGCCGTCACCGGAACAGCTATTGCACCGTTATTAGGAACTCCCGTGAATTGAAAAGGCATAGCTGCTGGAATGATAGCACTTATACCTTCAGGAGAACGAATCGCATATCCAATTCCTGGAGTAAAGATTGTAGTTGCAGCATTTACATTTGCCCAGTCATTATCAAAAATTGAAAATTTATCAAGCTGAGCATTTGGAGAAAAATTTAATAATGTTTGAGCTCCGGATGTTTGATTTGCAGATGTTGGGGATGACCAGTAGGTAAAATCATCGTTAATGATAGGTGTCGAATTTTTTTTGACATTTATATTGCTAGGATTATTAGTTCCAGTGTAACCGGACTGCAGTAAACTGGCATTATTTTCAAAAGATAATATTGCTGGAGAAGCTACTGTAAATGAAGACGACGTAGTACCTGCAACTGTCATAATACCATTCATACTTACGGCGCCATTCGTTACAGTTAACGTATTCGCTACATCTAAATTACTGTTAATTATCCAACCCCCACCAACTCCGTTAAATGTTAGATTATAAAACTGTCCTGCTGCTCCGCTTATTGTCCCTGAGATTGTTTTCCCCGTAATAGTGCTGTTAAAGTTAATCGTACTAGTTCCAGCGGTAAAAGTCCCATTATTGGTCCAATTTCCTGCAACATTATGCGTAAAATTTCCCAGATTAGCTTTTGACCCAGTTGTATTAGAAAAATTGTTAGTTATTGTTGTAGCTTGCCCCAAAGTTACTCCTGCCGTGTTACTCATCGTTAAATTGCTTACCGTTATTGGCATTCCTGAACTCGTAATTTGAGACGCCGTTCCATTAAAAACGTAATTAGCTCCGATGCTAAATGAACGTGTTATATTAGTTGATGAAATAGATCCGTCTATTCCCGTTGCATTAGCTGTAATTATAGTTGCTCCTGAGTTTAGAGTAAACGCAGCACCATTTGGAAAAGTCGTTGCGGCGTTCACTGTATAAGCACCTAAATCTAAAATACCAGCTATTATTACTTGAGATTTTCTGTTAGTGGTATTTTCACCTGTTAGCAATAGATTTGAAGAAAGAGCTACATTACTCGCTGTATTGATTATATAATTAACGAAAGCAGAGGCGGCAGTCGTAGGAATATTTAAGACTTGTAATGTCGACCCATTAAATATTATATTTCCATTTGGAGCTCCTGCTCCGCTCGTCTTAATGGAAGCGGCAGCTCCAGAATTAGTAAAGTTTCCTGCAACATTCATAGTACTTGTACCAGAAATTCCAGCGTTAAAATTAAAAACTCCAGCCGTTTGAAGATAATTACCCAGTATTGTTAATGAATAACTCGTTGCATTATTTAATTGAAAAGTCCCTGCCGTTAGTTTAAAATCACCACGTACAGTCGTATTTATTCCTTGTATTATTGTTCCCGTAATTGTCAAGTTAGGAAAAGCCGTAACTGCTGTTCCTAAAATACTACCAGTACCAGTCAATGTTACGATTCCCAAACCTGAAACCGTCTTTCCGTTATTTGTCCAATTCTTATCTATGTTAATATCTCTATTGATAACAAATGCAGAAGTATTGGTCAACGTTAAAGAATTAAAATCCATTGTAGTTCCCACACCACTAATAGTTTGGTCTAAAGTTCCATTAAAATTTACATCAGTATCAGCAGCATTAATGTTCATATCAAATGTCCCATTATTAACAAGATTTCCACCTATCGTTAAACTATTACCTCCATTACCAGCAGATTTAAAAATAGCTCCACTATTTACAGTTACATTGCCTGAGACCGTTAAATTTCTATCGGTATTATTGCTCCCAACGATGATAGAACCACTAATAACCAAACTCTTACAAACAGCATTTGCATTAATTGTAACGGTTAGTCCCGACGGTATAACTACATCGTGAATATTTGTAGGCACCAAATTTAAGGACCAATTCGCAACACTATTCCAATTTCCTGAAGTATTCGCGATAAAAGTATTCGTTTGCGCACTCAAAACATTCGAAAACAGACAAACAAACAAAACCATCAAAAACAAACAAATTGCTTTTGATGGTTTTAATGTTAACAAACTTATTTTAAAATTAGAGTAATTTTTCTTCATATATTATTGTATTAATATTTCTTAGCGCCAAATCCATTAAAATTAAATTGATTTTTTATCAAAAAAAAATAGGAAATTAGCTAATGTTGCAATATCGGACCATTTTTTAAATAACACCTAATGTAACCGACGAAGTGCACAAAAATCTGTTGAAATACACTATTAAATAGAAATTTACTTCGTTTATAAATACAGAAGTTTCGCAATCCTGATGTCTTTCTTAGTAAATAGCTGTTCTTTTTGATATTTAACCATTCCTTAATAATAAAAAATAATATTTGTTCAACGAAGCCTAGATATGAAGTTGTTATTTCTGTACTCTCAAAACCAATTTTTGATAAATAATATTCTTAAAAGAAAGCAAGACTAAACTCTCTCTATTTTTAATAAATAGCACTTATATTTAAAACAGAAAAATTATGATTCTAATTTTTCTAAATTAATATTTCCCAAACTTTTCTCGGCTTTTTACAAATTTCAATTTAAAATATTTTTTAAATTGAAATAAAAAAATACCCTCGATATTTGAAATCGAAAGGGCATTTATGTAAAGTAGCATTAAATATTCTTCTAGTAAATAATTTTCTTGGTGACTGTTTGTCCATTTTGTAATATAATTTTAACCAATAAGGCTTGGTGATTCGATACCAAATTAGAAATAAGAAATTCTGTTGTATTAACATTCATTTTTTGATAAATTAGTCTTCCCAATAAATCATAAATCTGCACTTTATCAATCATTTCAATCGAAGAATTTAGTTTTATTTGTTTGTTTTTATTAGAAACAAAAACTGTGTTGCTTAATTTATCAAAATTATTAGTTCCTAAAGTTTTACCTGTATTTTTAAATCGCAGCACGAACCGATCATTAAAGGTACCTGCTTGTGAACTAAAATTATATGGAGCTATTTTAATATCGTGAATTATATTTAGGACTAAATCCTCTAGGTAAACACTTTGTTGTTTATCAAATATTCCATCAACATGATCAATGCTGATTGATGTATTACCGGCGACATTTACAACATAACCAACAGGAATAGTGTCTGTATTATCAAATGGCAACCCTTTAGCTTGAATAGCTAAAATACGTTTTCCAATCAAACTATAAATCGAATGTTGATCTCCGTCAAAAGACATCCCATCAACACCAGGATCGTAATCGTTTGTAGCCATGGACGAATAGCCCATCAATGCCTGACTAAAATTCTTTGAATTATTGGTTAAATTAAGCCAAACTCTATGCGACTCTGGTGAAGCTGTTTTTAAAGTGGCTGTTTTATAAAAATTAGCATTGTTTGCAGCGCCTCTCATCGCATTATTAAAAGTTACGTTTCCTGTAGCGTCTACTTCAACAAAAAATCCTTGTCCTGAAGCTATATATTTTACTGGGGTATTGCTATTCCCCGTTCCCGAAATTGCTGAACCTGTTCCAGTTCCTCCAAATTTAGTATACGTTGCATAATCGGTAGCTAAATAGTCATTGCCACTTAAGGTATGATTGTGTGTCCAGAAATACAGTGTTCCAGTTATTGTTTTATTAATTGTTCCGGTACCAGTTATATTTGCATCAATAAAAGCATCCGCATCTATTGCAGATGGATATGGATTTCCCACTAACCGAATTCCTTCTTCAAAACCTGCAGCATCTTTTTGAGAAGTCACCTGAACTGCTATTGTACCATTATTAGGAATTCCTGCAAACTGAAAAGGCACAATTGCCGCAGCACTGGCACTTATTCCTTCGGGAGCGCGAATAGAATAGCCTATTCCTGGTGAAAATGCACTAGAGGTACCTACGTTTATCCAATCATTATTAAAAATAAAGAATTTATCTCCTTGTGTAAACGGAGAGAAATTCAATAGAGACTGCGTTCCATTGGTTGGAGATGACCAATAAGTGTAATCATCATTAATAATGGGAGTCGAGTTTCTCTTATAAATTATACTACCTGTATTAATTGCTGATCCAGTATTGGTTTGAATTAAACTTGCATTATTTTCGAATGTCAATGTTCCTCCAGAGACTGTAAGTTCATTGGTTAATGACAAATTATGACCTGAATTGATAACAACCGCCCCTGAATTTATCTGACAAGAACAGCCCGATAAATCCCCAGATGAAAGATAATTTCCATTAAAAATTATTTTATCAATACTTGTAGGAATGCTCGGCGACCACGCAATTCCATTCCACATAGACACAACTGGCCCAGTTATGACGCAATTAGTAACTAAGGAAATACAATTTCCAATATTTTTTATAATTACCTTATATGTCCCAGTAACTAAATCTGATTTGACATTACTGGCTTGGTAATTAGCCCCATTATCAAAACTATACATATCTGTTGCACTTTGAACGGTCACATTTATAACCCCTGTAGGAACTAAGCAGGTTGGCTGAGTTATTACTGTAGCGGGTGTTAATAATTGCGGAAGAAAAGTTAATAATCGGATTTTTGAAAAACTACTTACACTACAATTTCCACCTGTTCGACTATATACAACATCAACACGGTATTTAGCAGATTCTGCAGGAGTCCCATTAATTATATTCAAGGTTGCTGTTGTAGAACCCGAAAAATGAGTTCCATCAACGACATTATTCCATGATCCAGATAGTGTCTGGCTTTTCCATTGAAATGAAACAGGTCCATTTGAGGGATTTGAAATTGCAACATTGTAAGAATAATTAGATCCATAACATAGCGCTACATCTGTTATTGATTGAAAAGGTGTTAGTGACGGTGAAATTATATTAGTTATTTCATTTACTAAAAGTTGTGCAGCATTAGAAGTTATACTACAAGTACCATTGGAAACAACAACTTGATACTGCGTTCCATTTGGGGAAAGTGATGACCCCACATTCTCAAGTTTTATTTCCCCTAGAATTGGATAAGTAACGTTAGTTTCAGAGGGAATAGCGGAAAAGCTAGCATCTGAAAGTCTTTTACGTTGCCAAGTATAGGTCAGTGTCCCAGTTCCACTTGCTACTGCTTTAAAAGTAACGATACTTCCCTCACAATCCAATTGGTTTACTGGCTGAGTTGTAATAGTAGGTGAAGGATTAACTGTTAAAAATCCATAATTTCCCTTTTCAGTGCAACCAGATATTGTAATTCTAACTCTAAATTTATAATTATTCATTCCTGACGTGATATTGTTAACTGTAATATTTGCGGTATTTACACCAGAATAAACAGAATTATTTAGCACATCGCTCCAACCCGAACCCATATTAACCTCCCACTGGTAGGAAGGTGTACTTCCAGATGTTCCTGCAATTGAACTTGAAAATGTTGCAGTATTGCCCAAACATGCAGAAACAGAAGTCGTCCCATTTATAGTAAAGGGACAGTCACTTCCGTAAATTACAGAATTAACTAAAGCCAATAAAGCGGTATTCTCAGGTGGAACTGGAGTACCCGGTATAACATTTTGATCAATTGATGTTGGGGTAATTGTTACCGTAGCATTTGTATTCACAGCATAAATTACTCCAACTGCACTCCCGGTAATGTTGAAATCTCCAATAATATTTCCACCTACAACAACGTTACCTTGCTTTTGTAATGTTGAAGTCGCGGGACTTAGCAAATCACCCAAAATTACAACATCACTTTTCCAAAAATCTGTAATTCCATTATTTATATAATTACCATAGACAGCGAGAGTCGCTAAGTCACTACCAGACCCCATCGAAAAATTACCTCCGGCATTAACCGTAAAGTCACCTGAAACCAAATTACTCCCCACTGTTAGCAATTTACCGTCATTAATTTTCAAAGTTCCGGATAAGCTGATGCTTTTTGCTACTGCATCGAAGCTAATAGTCACCGTTTTCCCCGATAGGATAATTATGTCATCAGCAGAAGATGGTATTCCGACCGGAGACCAATTTGCAGCTGTATTCCAATCTCCACTGGAGGGGCCATTGTATGTTTTAGTTGCACCAAAACCGAGTGTATGAATTAAGACTATTATAAGAGTAAAAAGTATTTTTTTAATCATGACAATAATTTTTTTTATAATTAAATTAGTTTTAACAAAAGCTTTTCAAAGAGAAAAAACTTACATTAAAGCTTAAAATAAAAAAAACAATTTCAAAAAACACAATAAAATCGACAACATGCAAAACTATCAGTTAAACAACTGTTTTTTAAAACAATATGTCAAAAAAATTTAGGTAAGTGTCCAATTTTATCTAACTTAATCTTACAAAAATTATGATAAACAAATTAATTACTTCATAATTTTACTGGTAATAATTTGTCCATTATGTAATAGTACTTTTATTGGAGTTACAATAATTTTAAGTGTTTTTTAATATAAAATCAATCGTTGAATTACCATACCCATTAAAGGTTAATGTTCCTCAAATTGTAACAGTTCCCATTAATTGGGTAGTTATGGCTACACTTCCTGATGCAGACTTATTTATAACTATAGTATGATCGGATTGAATTAAAACTGCTCCTGCAGTTGCAGAATATTTACTTGGATATCCTTGGGTGCAATTTACTGAAGGTATAACCCAATAAGATCGGTCGTAATATTGCCAAATAAATACATAATTCCATAGTCTGGATTTTTAGATCTTTAGTCTCCAGTACTTTGCGACAAAACAAAGGTTTGAGTCAATCCTAATAAAATTGTAAGTAGCAATTTTATTTTCATAATAGTATAGATTTGGGGGAAATCATTTTCATATATTACTTTAAGTAAAAAAAAATATTAGCACACAATAAAATCGTTAACATGCACTTACATCTGTTATGATACTGATTTTAAAGATTTTGATAATCTATTTTTGTGATAAAAAATAATTTCGAAATTGATCGCTAAAAACTTATTTAAGATAATTACAATCGTTTTCAAAACCAATATCTCGCTTTTACAAATTATAAATTCTTAAATTACAAACTTTAAAACTCGACAATGAAAGAAGTTTATTCCATAAAAGAAGCTGTAAATAAGATAGAACATTTTTGCGCCTATCAAGAACGCTGTCATGAAGAAGTAGTACAAAAATTGCGAAGCATGAAAATGGATTCGGAAGAAATTGACACCATTATGGTTCATCTCATCAGTGATAATTTTCTCAACGAAGAACGTTTTGCATGCAGTTTCGCCAGAGGAAAACACCGAATTAAACATTGGGGGAAAATCAGGATAGTAAACGAATTAAAGTCCAAAAAAATAACACAAACTCTTATTAACATTGCACTAAGGGAGATATCTCCAGAAGAATATGCAACAACTTTTCACACGTTAGCCGAAAGGAATTGGGAATTCTTACGAGAAACTAATTTGATGAAAAAACGGAAAAAATTCTGTGATTATATGCTACGAAGAGGATTTGAAAGCAATATGGTCTTTGAAAAAGTTAAAGAGCTGGAGAATTGAAACACAGATGACATGGATTTATCGAATTAACACCCATTTTATATTTTTCAATTCGTGCGCCATCTTTTTAGCCAATTACAAACTCAAAAGTACGCTTACCGCATTTCCACCAAAACCTACGGCATTAATTAATACTTTTCTAATCGGTTTTGTCTGTAATTGTGCTTCCGTAAAAGGAACTCCGATGAATCTATTGTGTTGCATCATCATAATGGCCAATTCCATACTGAGTATTCCTGAAGCGCCAAAAGTGTGTCCAATTTTCCATTTATTGGTAGTCAATAAAGGAAGTTTTTCAGCAAATACTTTCTCAATCGCCCTATATTCGGTTAAATCGCCTTTTAGCGTTCCTGGAGCGTGCATAACAATCGCATCAACTTCGGATAAATTCGTATTTTGTAAAGCCATTTTCATTGATTTCTGGAAACAGGTCGCTTCTGCCGAAATAGAAATATTATGTTCTAAAACTTCTGTTGCATAACCAATTCCCTCGACATAAGCCTGCGCATTTTCTTTTTTACCAATTTCAAGACAACAAACTCCCGCCCCTTCACCAAGAATCATCGTGCTTTGTTTCTTTTTTAAATCAAGAGCGCGATTGGGATACTTCTCTTCACTATTCGAATAAATTTTTAGCGCCCGCATTTGCGCAATTGTAAAATCGGTTAACGGAGCCTCACTACCACCCACCAGAAATTTATCAGCCATTCCAGCTCTGAGCCAAGCCACACCGTTAAGCAAAGCGTGTAAAGCTGTTGAACATGTAATGGAATGCGAGATTTCCGGACCTGCACTTTGCAAATCATGGCTCACCCACGAGGAAATATTCCCCAACGTTGTTGTAGGCGAAGCAAGTGTATGCGCTTTTCCCGTTTTTAAATATTCTTGAAGGTGTTTTTCGAATAAATCTGTTGCACCGCGAGAAGAACCTATATTAATTCCAAAAACGTCATTTGGAGTCCACCCTGCTTTTTCTATTGCTTTACGCGAAACTGCCATAGCATACAGAACTGATTTGTCTAAGGATTTATACTTATTGTCTGATTGTTTTAAGTCTTCAACTATTTGTTTTGAATCCGCATCGAGCACTGCAACGACTGTTTTTTTATGGTCTAAATCATGCGCGGTGAAACAATGATTGTCCTGAAGATATTTTTCCCAAATCATTTCTGACTTATTCCCTAAAGGTGAAATGGAAGCGATTGCTGTTATGGAGATTATTTGAGACAAAATAGTTGTTATTTAAGCGTAAATGTTGCGAAGTTTTTCGCAAAGTTCACGAAGGTTATGAAAAATATATAGACTTAAATATGCCTAATTGTTATAAATTTAAACGATCTCCAGTGCTTTTTCAACCACTTGATATACTTTTTTCAATTGTTCATCAGTGATAATATATGGCGGCAAAATGTAAACTATATTTCCAACAGGGCGCAGGATTATTCCGTTTTCGATAAAAAAATCGTAGAGTTTGTTGCGCAAGGTTCCATAATAACTGGCAGCGCTTTCAGTTTTTATTTCTAAAGCAAAAATGACTCCCAGCACACGAGTTGTGGTTACTTTTGGATGATTTTTTATATGTTTTTGAAAATCTAAATGTCTTTTATTTACACGAACAATATTAGCTTGCATTTCATTAGTTTGCAACAATTCAAAACTTGCCAAAGCCGCCGCACAACCCGTTGGATTTGCTGTGAATGTATGTCCGTGAAACAATGCTTTATTAATATCATCATCATAAAAAGCTTCAAAGATTTCTTGGGTAAAAGTGGTTATCGCCATAGGAATAGTACCGCCTGTTAACGCTTTTGATAAACACATCATATCTGGTTTTTCTACCTGATAATCTGTTGCAAAGGTTTTACCTGTTTTTCCAAAACCGGTCATTACTTCATCAGCAATGGTGAGCACTCTATTTTCCTGACAAATTCGCATTAATTGATCCAACGATTCCGGCTCATACATCACCATTCCTGCCGCTCCCTGAACAAGTGGTTCATAAATAAACCCGGCACAGTTATTCTCTTTTATAACTAATTCTAAAGCATTACAACTTTTCTGCTCCTCTCCTTTAACCGGAACTGGAATTCGAACCACATCAATAAACATTCCTTGAAAAGCTTGCGTATAAAATGAAATTCCGCTTGCCGCCATTGCCGCAAAGGTATCGCCATGAAAAGCATTTTCGAAAGCAATTATCGTCGTTCTCTTTTCTCCTGTATTGAAAAAATATTGTAATGCGACCTTTATCGCTACTTCAACCGCCGTAGAACCATTATCAGAAAAAAATATTTTTTGTTGATTTTTTGGTAAAATTTCCATCAATTTTTCGGCAACCAAAACAGCAGGCTCATGCGTAAATCCGCCAAAAAGAACATGCTCTAATGTGGTGAGTTGTTTGTAAATCGCATCGGCAATGAATTTATTCGAATGCCCGTACGGATTCACCCACCAGGAAGCGATTGCATCAATATATTCTTTGTTATTTTCGTCCCAGAGCAAAGCGCCTTCTCCTTTTTTGATGGCAATGGGCAATGCTGCAGTTTTGTGTTGCGTGTAAGGATGCCAAAGATATTGGCTGTCTCTTTCGGTTAAAGTCATTTGAATTTTTGATTTTTGATTAACAATTCCTTACTTCAGATTTCAAAATTAGAAGTTACAACTCCAATAGTTTCTCCAGAAACAAATCAGCATATTCTTTGATTACATTTTGGTCAAAATAGGGTTCTTGTTCTATTCTTCCAATGCATTTTATACCAGTTTTGTTCAGAATTATTGTTTCCGTAGCCTTATTTTCTTCGCCTGAGAAGATTATTCCGGCAATAGTAATTTTTCGGTTTTGCAATGCTTCAATTGTGAGTAAAGTATGATTGATACTTCCCAAATAATGTCTGGAAACAACAATCACTTTATAATCGGGCTGAATTAAATCTATAACGCAGTCATTTGAATTTAATGGAACAAAAACACCTCCCGCTCCTTCAATGACCAAATTATTTTCTGTTTTGGGCTCAATAATTTTCTTTAAATTAATTACAATTCCATCTATTTCAGCCGCCAGATGAGGACTTGCTGGTGTATTCAAAGCATAACTATTAGCATGAACCACGGTATTTTTATTAGACAAAAACGATTTGACTTTATGACTGTCAGAGTTTTCTAAATCGCCCGCTTGTATGGGTTTCCAATAATCGGCTTCTAAAGCTTCTGTTATAATTGCTGACGCGATGGTTTTACCAACATCGGTAGATATTCCTGTGATGAATAGTTTCATTTAATATAATTTTACCCTTTATGCGTTTTAAACCCTGACAGGTTCTTTTGAACTAAAATACAAAAGTACTCAAGAATCGTAATACTTCGGAGATTTCTTCTTTTGAATTAAAGCTATGCAAACAAAATCGCAATCGCTCCTGCCCTTCTGGAACTGTGGGAGACAGTATGGCTTTAACATCGAAACCTTTTTCCTGCAATTGATTGGCTATGGATTTTACCCTTTCGTTTCCCGGAATAACAGCTGATTGAATGGCTGATTTGCTTCGGACAAAAAGTGGTTTTAAACTCAAAAGATTTTTCTGCTGATTAAAAAAAACAATGTTTTCTCTTAATTTTAAAATTGGAGCCGAATCGTTTTTTAAATGCTGATACGCAACCAGAATCGTGGCAACCGAATGTGGCGAAAGTCCCGTTGTATAAATAAAACTTCGGGAAAAATTCACTAAATAATCCCTCAATTCCTGAGATCCTAAAATCGCAGCTCCATGACATCCCAATCCTTTCCCGAAAGTCATAATCCGGGCAAAAACCAGTTCTTGTAAACCTAACATTTGGACTAATCCTTCCCCTGTTGAACCAAAAACACCCAAAGCATGAGCCTCATCAATAACTAAATAACAGTTATATTTATCGGATACTCGTACTAATTCCTCAAGATTGGGTGTATCTCCATCCATCGAAAAAACGGATTCGGTAACAATATAAATAACTGAATTTTGATTTCGAAGAATTAATCGTTCTAAATCCTCAAAATCATTATGATTAAATTTATAAGCTTTGGCATTCGACAATTGAATCCCATCCCGAATGGAAGCGTGACACAATTCATCGTATAAAATCAAATCCCCTTTTTGTGGAAGCGAACTAAAAAAGCCAACATTGGCATCATAGCCTGAATTAAAAATTAATGCCGACTCTGATTTATGAAACTGTGCTATGAAGTTTTCGGTTTCTAGATACAGTTTATGATTTCCAGACAATAATCTGGAACCTGTCGCACCATTTTGAATCTCATTGTTTTCAATTAAATACCGGTGCGTCTCGTAAAAAATTGTTTTTGATTTAGATAATCCGAGATAGTCATTGGAAGCAAAATCAATTCCTTTACTTGATAAAGGCAATTGTCGCAAAGCATTATTTTGCTTTCGGCGCTCTAATTTAGCGGATAGATTTTCTGGAAATTTTCTCATACCGCACAAAAATAAGCATCTTTTTCGGTTCATAGATTTATATCCTTACCGTTCATTAATTTTTGGAAATAAACTCCTAGATCCTATGATGATAATGTTGAAAAAATATACAATGTTCTAATTAAAACGCAATTCTTTAATAATTAACATTTGAATAAATACCAATCAAAATAAAATTGATAAATTTTTACGAAAACGGTTTCGATTTTATTTCTTGTTAAACTTGTGTTAAAAAATACTAATTTTTTTAATTTTGGCTGTTTTGATATTAAATAGTTTTCTACTTTCGACAAATATGAAACGAATAGCATCTCTTTTCTTACTAACAACATTGTTTTACAATGTCCTGGGATACTACGCGATGTTTGCCTACCAAAAAGAGCAAAGATGGGTATCTAGTATGGAGAAAGTTCCTAGTTCTAAGTTTCAAGTAATACGTTTGAATGCTTCTGTATATTCTTTCATTGAAGACACTGATTTTGAATATGTAAATGAAAATGTAATAATTAAAAATAAAAGTTACCATATTTTTAAAAAAAGAATTCAAAACAACATAATCAGTTTATACTATTTGCGCAATTCCTATGGAGATGTAATCGGTAAAGATTTAAACGAAATTGTTGACAATCAATTATTCAATAGTACGCCTTCAAAAGAATCACCGACTAAAAAACTTCTGAAATCTTCTCTTCCGGATTATATTCCAAACAAAATGATTTGTATTGATTTTTCGGCAAAAACGGATTTGAATTCTCGTGAACCAATTATCACTCCAAACAAAGAGTTAAATTCCGTATACCTTTCTTTATCGTATACACCCCCTGACTTCGTTTAATTACTCTTGTTGTTCAATGGAAAACATTCGCATTCATTAGGTACATGTAAACTCATGATAATTCGTGATTGTTTATTAGTCAAGATGAACTGTTTATTCTCAAACATTTATTAAAATATTCAACTTTTAACAACACAAAATTTTTAGTGTTTCTTAATTCATCTTTTTAGTGGAGAGAGAGGAAGTATATTTTTTATATTTTTAAAAACACAGTGCAGTGTCCTTTTCTAAAATCACGACTTAAAATAATTCGCAAACAAAGTAGATTTCAAATTACTTTCATTCATTCATTTACCTCGAATAAACAAGATGAAAAATTTTGGCGAAAGCCATAAAACTATTTTGTTTTATTGACAATTAGAACCAAAAAAAAAATTATTTCTTGTTGAATAACAACTTTTTAGATAGTGGAAAAAGTTGTTATTCTTATCTATTACAATACTATTTAATTACAAAACCAACCAAATTTTGAAAACTTCATCCTTTTTATCTTCTTTTATTTTTATTACAATTTTTTTTATCTCCATTCTTTCAGAAAATATAACCGCTCAAGGCTGTGTAGCGGTTCGCCAAATGGGAGGTCAAAACAGGAACTCTTCCAACTCTTATAATTTAGAAAAAGGGGAATTTCAGGTAGGAACAAATTATCGTTATTTTCATTCTTGGAGACACTTTGTAGGAAAAGAAGAGCAGCCGCAACGTCAAACTACTGGAGGTGGTTTTGACGAAAACGGGAAAGAACGCGGTAATGCCGTTAATATCTATTCTCATGCAATAGACTTAAATATTTCCTACGGATTAACAGACCGACTTCAGTTGAATGTAACATTACCTTATGTAAACAATGAACGTTCTCAAGTATTAAAACAAACAGCACCAGTAAAAAACACTTTCCGTTATAATGTTTATGCACAAGGAATTGCTGATGCACGCATGAGCTTTAACTACTGGGTTTTTGATCCTAAAACAGCTAAAAAAGGAAACCTAATGGTAGGATTAGGAGTAAAGCTAAATACAGGAAGCCATGACGAACGAGATGATGCGCCACAAATTGATGGAACTACCAAAAACGTTGTAATGGATCAAGCTATTCAACCCGGTGATGGAGGGGTTGGTTATTCCTTAGAACTTCAAGCATTCCGACAATTGACAGGGCGACTTTATGGTTTTGCTAATGGATATTATTTATTTAACCCAAGAGAATCAAATGGCACCTTTAAATCAGCTCCAAAACCAGGATTGGAAGGATACAATTTTTACGCATCTCCTGATCAATATTTTGGACGTGCCGGCTTTATGGCTGCCATTGACAAAAAAGAAAACTTCACTGTTTCATTGGCAGGAAGATTTGAAGGTATTCCTGCCTATGATGCTTTTGGTGGTCAAGTGGCGTACCGACGTCCCGGATATGTAATTGCTGTAGAATATGGCTTTTCTTATAGTATAGGAAAGCACGGCATAAGCTTGTACATACCATACAATGTTGTTAAAAACCGTATTCAAAGTGCTGCTGACATTGCGGATCAAAATTTACAAAATTCAGTAATTACAGATCCTACCAAATACGCACACGTACAAGGTGACGCTGCATTTGCAGATTATTCTATTAATGTTGGTTATTCTTATCGCTTCAATTTACACAAAAAAATGACTGTGAATATGAAGCATGAGATTTAAAGTAGAAAAAAAATAAAGATTACTTGTCCTTTTCTATAATTAAACCATTTTATTACATGAAAAAATTTTACTTAAGTTGCTTATTATTTGCGCCTGTTTTAATGAGCGCTCAAACAGAGATTGATGGTATTATGATGAGCAAAAACAACTTTTGTGTTGGATCAATCTATCAATACAGTAGTTGGAATCAGTATTGGGAAGGAAGCTTCAAGCGAGAGAACTTAAATCTGGGAACTGTATCGACACAGTCATTTGGAATTATGGGGAATTATGGAATTACTGATAAATTAAATATTCTCTTCAATTTGCCTTATGTAGAAACGAAAGCCTCTGCTGGAACCATGGAGGGACAAAAAGGAATGCAGGATTTATCGGTAACGGTAAAATATATGCCTTTAGAAAAAACAACTGGCAACGCTACCTATTCCTTATATGCCTTAGGAAGTTTTTCGACTCCTGTATCCAATTATTCCGCTGATTATTTACCGTTAAGCATTGGTTTACAAAGCAAAACAGCAGCTTTACGATTGATGGGCGATTTTCAACTAGGAAACTTCTTTTCGACTTTATCTGGAGCGTATGTAAAAAGAACCAACATTAATATCGATAGAAACGCCTATCTCACTAGCGAAATCCATTACACAAATGAAGTCAACATGCCCGATGTTATTTCAGTAAATTTCAGAACGGGATATCGATCTAGTAGATTGATTGCTGAATTTGTTATAGACAATTGGGTAACACAATCGGGAGGATTTGACATTACAACAAATAATATGCCTTTTCCAAGTAATACAATGAATGCATTAAAATATGGCGTTAATTCTAAATATACATTTAAAAAAATACCTCAATTATCACTTTTAGGTGGTTATAATTATGTAGTAGAAGGAAGAAATGTTGGGAAATCAAACACCTTCTATGGTGGGCTATTTTATGTAATTAATTTTGAAAAAAAGAACAACCAAGATGAAAAATAATATACAAAAAACAGCTTTGAAAAGTATTTTGGCTTTATTTCTTGCCTGTACTTATTCCTGTAGTGATGAGATTACAGAACGAAATGAACAATTTCACGCCTTAAATCCTACCAATATAGATGCTTTGGCCGGAACCTGGAAAACATTTTTGCTGACTGCTCCAGACGAATTTTCTTTAGATTTACCCTTAGCTACAAATACGCCTGCATTTACAAGAGAAATAAATGAGATAAAGAGTTACCAAAACAATATATCAGCAGATCAAAAAAGAATAGTGAAATATTGGAGTGCTGGTGGAGTTTTACGCTGGAATGAAATCATGCGAACTTTAGTAGCAAGACATAATCGTCCCCCATATCAAAATGAAGACGGCACGTATTCTGCACCATCTGGGGCGAACCCGTTTGCGAATCCGCAATTTCCATTTTCGAATCCACCATATGCTGCCCGAGCTTATGCTTATGTAAGTGCGGCGCAATATGACGCAATGGTCGCCACTTGGTATTATAAAAAATTATATAACAGAGCAGCACCTTTTACGGTGGATGCAACTATACAAGTTTTAATTCCAAAAAGCTCAATGCCTTCCTATCCTTCAGAAGATGGTGTTTTATCAGGTGTTACAGTTGAATTATTAAAATTATTATTCCCAACTGAAATCGCATACATTGACGGAAAAGCTGAAGAACAAAAACTTTATCGTATCCTAAGCGGTGCCAACGTTCGAAGTGATGTAGAATCAGGTATCATTCTAGGTAGAAAAATTGTAGCAAAATTCATAACAAGAGCGGGAGCCGATGGAGCAGGAGCTGCTATAGGAAACCAGGCACTTTGGACTCAACTGGAGACGCAAACTGCTGCTACGGGAGAAACGCCTTGGTTGTCATTAGATTTACCGGCAAGACCACCTATGTTGCCTTTGTTTGGAAAAGTAAAATCATTCCTGATGACACCTGCAATGGTCACGGCTAATCGCCCTGTGGCACCACCTTCTACTAAATCACAACAATTTGCAAAAGAATTAGCTGAAGTAAAAAGTTACGGTAATAATCCATCTAGAAAGAATATGGAAATTGTTTCTTTTTGGGCTGATGGTGTTGGAACCTACACCCCTCCCGGGCACTGGAATGCGATTGCGAGTGAGTTATTTGTAGATCAAAATTATAGTGAAGTACGTTGGGCTAGAAATATGGCATTATTGAATATTGCAATGATGGACGCGGCTATTAGCTGCTGGGATGCAAAATACACTTACTTTAACCCACGACCATCTCAAATCGATCCTTCTATAAAAACAAGGACCGGAGTTCCTAATTTTCCTTCCTATGTGTCCGGACACTCTACTTTTAGTGGTGCTGCCTGTGTGGTTTTGTCACATATAATTCCTGCAAAAGCGCAAAGTTTTATAAATATGGCAAAAGAAGCATCTGACTCCAGAATGTTTGGCTGTATTCATTACAGAAGCGATTGCGAAAAAGGACTTGAATTAGGCGAGAAAGTAGGAGGTTTTGCTGTTAAGAGAGCGCTTACTGATGGAGCCGAATAACTTTAATAATTAATTGGTAATTTGTTTTAATGGTTTGTTTACAATAAAGCTTTATCAACCCCAAGCCTAACAGACGTTGGAAATCTGTTAGGCTTTTTTTATAAAAAAATTATTTAAAAATGAATTTTCCCTGAAACGGTGATATAATATGCCTGGCGAAGCAATAACTTTAATGTACAAGGCATCAATTTTCGGTAATTTTAGTCCTTACATAATGTCAGTACGGATAGCTGTATTAATACTGGCGCTATTTAATATTCAAAAAGGGGTACAAGCATTTATTAAAGAAGGTTTTTTTAATTTTAAAAGCTCTGAAAGATTTAACAGAAGTGAATATCTTTTATTGCTGTTAAGTGTTTTTGGAATCATAATTAGACTGTTGGGCATGAATCAATCGCCAAAAGAACAAATACTATCTGATATTATTTTGTATTTATTATTACTTGCAATTGGGATTGGGTTATTAGCTTTTTCTGATGTTATTAAAAAAGGAAATATCATAGAAACTGAAAATAATCTAACAATATAACAATGTCTATTATCATCAACTTAGACAACATGCTCGCTACACGAAAGATGCGCTCCAATGAACTAGCGGAACGAATGGGAATCACTACTGCTAACCTTTCTATTTTAAAAACCGGAAAAGCAAAGGCGATTCGGTTTTCAACTTTAGAATTGATTTGTGAAATTCTGGAATGCCAGCCTGAAGATATTATGGAGTTTGTAGAGGAAAAATAATCTGGAAAAGGAAAATGTCTAGCCCAGATAGCAGTGAAAATCCTTTTGATTTTTTCTTTAAAAAGCAAAAGATTGAAACGCATAGCTGGAAATAGCTCCAAAAAAAAGCCTAACACTTACGTTAGGCTTTTGATTTTATTATCGAAATTATTTTAGTCTGCTAAAATAATTACTTTATTGTCTTTCATTTCAATTGTTCCTGAAACAATAGCAAGTGTGTAATTTTGATCATCTATTTTAGTAAACTTACTCGCTACATCTTTGCCAAAGTGAAAGCTCGAAGCTGCAATTTTAACAACACCTTTTCCTAATATAGAAACAATTGGAGCATGATGATTTAATATTTGAAAACTTCCGTTAATTCCTGGCAATGTAACCGAAGTTACTTCTCCTGAAAATAATTTTGCTTCTGGTGATACTATTTCTAATAACATATTTTTTAGTTTACAGTCTCAGTTTACAGTCACAGTACGGAATACTGAGACTGTAAACTGAACATTAATTTATGCTTCCGCTAACATTTTTTCTCCAGCTTCGATAGCTTCTTCAATAGTACCTTTAAGATTAAAAGCGGATTCTGGCAAGTGATCTAATTCACCGTCAATAATCATATTAAATCCTTTTATAGTGTCTTTGATATCAACTAATACTCCTTTTAATCCTGTAAATTGCTCTGCAACGTGGAAAGGTTGAGATAAGAAACGCTGTACACGGCGCGCTCTTGAAACGGCCAATTTATCTTCTTCCGATAATTCTTCCATACCAAGAATCGCAATGATATCTTGTAATTGTTTGTATTTTTGCAAAATTTCTTTTACTCTTTGTGCACAGTCATAGTGTTCATCACCTAAAATTTGAGGAGTAAGAATTCTTGAAGTTGAATCCAATGGATCAACCGCAGGATAAATACCTAACTCAGCAATTTTACGAGATAATACAGTAGTAGCATCAAGGTGAGCAAAAGTTGTAGCCGGAGCTGGATCTGTTAAATCATCCGCAGGAACGTAAACCGCTTGTACAGATGTAATAGAACCTTTGTTTGTTGATGTAATACGCTCTTGCATCGCACCCATTTCAGTAGCCAATGTTGGTTGGTACCCTACGGCAGATGGCATACGACCTAAAAGTGCTGAAACCTCAGAACCTGCTTGTGTAAAACGAAAGATATTATCCACAAAGAACAATACGTCTTTCCCTTGATCAGTTCCTGCTCCATCACGGAAATATTCAGCGATAGATAATCCAGAAAGTGCCACACGAGCACGAGCTCCTGGTGGCTCATTCATTTGACCGAAAACGAAAGTAGCTTTAGACTCTCTCATTCCTAGCATATCTACTTTAGATAAATCCCATCCTCCATTTTCCATAGAGTGCATGAATTCATCCCCGTATTTTATAATTCCTGACTCTAACATTTCACGAAGCAAGTCATTTCCTTCACGTGTTCTTTCCCCTACTCCTGCGAATACGGAAAGTCCACCGTGACCTTTTGCAATATTGTTAATCAACTCCTGAATCAATACTGTTTTACCAACTCCAGCACCACCGAACAATCCAATTTTACCCCCTTTTGAGTATGGCTCAATTAAATCAATTACTTTAATACCTGTGAATAAAACTTCAGAAGAAGTAGATAAATCTTCGAATTTTGGTGCTTGTCTGTGAATAGACATTCCGTTTTCACCTGTTTTTGGCAAGTTTCCTAAACCATCAATGGCATCTCCAATTACGTTGAACAAACGACCGTAAACATCGGCTCCAATTGGCATTTGGATAGGATTCCCTGTTCCAACTACTTCATAACCTCTACTCAAACCATCTGTTGAGTCCATCGAAATGGTACGTACTGTGTTTTCACCAATGTGAGATTGCACTTCAAGTACTAATAAAGTACCATCTTTTTTTGTGATTTCTAATGAATCATAAATTTTTGGAAGTTCAACATCCTTACCGTTGAAAACAACGTCAACTACTGGGCCAATGATCTGGGCAACTTTTCCTATTACTTTAGACATTACTTATGTATTTATTAAATAGCTATTTAGGTTTATGAAATAGAACCAATCGAAACGTATCGATTAAATGCTTTTTTCAGTGTGCAAAGATAATTTTTTAAAATATAAAATCAATAATTTTTTTTATAAAAAAAAGGATAATTTTAATAGATAATCATGAAAAGGCTTTATAACGGATAAAATATGGCAATATCCGCAAAAAAAAATAACCACCACGTCACAAAACGGGTGGTTATTTTATTAAAAATCACCAGTTAATTACGGAATAATAGCCGGATATTGAATGGCGTACAAGCCTAAATCAACCCCTTTCAAATTAGATCCGTATTTAGCATTTATAGCCTCTACGAATTTATTGGCAATCAAAGCATACCCTCTAGGACTTGGATGTACTCCATCTAAAGAAAAAGTACCACCAGTCACATAAGCAGCGGTCATGTGAAAAGTACCAAAACGAATTCCTCCGTTATTCAACTGATTCAATATTGCAGCTGTATCAACAAAAGCCAAACTGTTGGCATCTGCCGCAGCTTTTATAGTTACGTTATAGGCATCAGTGGCTAACTTTATTTCAGAAACCTCCGAAGCTGTTAAAACTCTATTGTCCTGCAAAGGATAAGTTACCCCAACGGTATTAAAAGGTGCGGGAACCCCAACTTGTGATGTTCCAATCACGGTTCTTGTGGTAAGTAATATAAAATCTTTATCAGCAACATTTGCACCACCATTAGCATGACGTGCCTGTCCATATAGACTGCCCATTAAACCTGCCTGAGCAGCTGGAACACCAGCCATCACCAATGCCCCAGTAATTTGCGCACTATAATTCACCAAAGTTTCATCTCTTATCAACAAAGGATTCGTAGCAGAAGCCGTTAGTGTTTTAATTCTGCTTCCAGCGCCGAGAGCCGTAAGAATTTGTTTTACTGGCCCCAACAACTGTGTGTTTAACTGCGCTGCAGTTGCAGCATTTAAAGGAACTGGATTATAAGGAACTGTAGTGAAAAACGGAAGATTATTGATGTAAGGTAAATTGGCAACAACACCTTTTCTTCCTCCAGCTGAAAGAGCAGTTGCTAAAGCATTATAAGCGGAATTAAAAGTTGCCGCTGGTGTAATATCATTTCCTGAAACAGGATCTTGAGAAGTAGGTATTCCACCATTAGTCGCATACCCTAACACATCGTTTCCTCCAATAAATAAAGAGAAAAAAGTTGGATTTTGATCCGTGGCATCTTTTAGCACACTTGACATTGCTGTTTTTGCAAATCGTCCAAAATATGGATTAGCCTGTCCGTAACCTGCAATTCCTAAATGTATCGCCTTGGCTCCCGGAACACCCATATTACTATAAGCTCCAGAAATACTAGCACCAAGCACTGTTCCTGAAACACCGCTAACATTTACAGGTGCTGCTCCATTAAAATACAACCGTGTTGGGAATTGAGGAATTTGATTCCCTCCAATGGAAAATCCTCCTCTATTGTCATCTGCCATAAATGGATTTGTAAAAACACCTCCGCCAACTAAAGCAAATTGTTCTGCTAAAATATTTGGGTATGAATTTTTTTGACCTGCTTTAAAAAGAGCGCCATCACTATATCCCGCCGCAAATGAATCTCCTAAAGCCACATATTTAGAGAAATTTGCTGTACCAGCTGTTAGTGGCTCTTCAACAACTACCTCATCATCATTGTTACATGCTGCGAAGGTTAGTGAAATCAACAGCAGCCATTTGAAATTTTTTATCATGATTTATATTTTAAAATTATTGTGCTTTATTTAATTATGGGTTGATTGTCCAAGTTGCAAACCATTGTTGACCAATTGCTCCAGCTCCTATTACTTGGATATAATCTTTTCCTCCAATATTAGTTGCTCCAACTTTAAGTACTGATTTCAATTTTGGTATTGCGTAGTTAATTTGAGCATCCACAACTGTATTTTCAGGAACCATTCCGTCAGCAAAAGAAGATTGCCATAAATATTCTGTATTGTATCGTAAGTTTACATTAAAACCAAAATTTTCAAATAATTTAGCATTACCAAAAGATGCTTTTATTCTATGTTTTGGAGTATTAAAACCTGCAACAAAACCTGGATCTTCTGATTGATTGAATTTAAATTCAGCATAATTGTAGTTTGCACCCAATTCAAAATCCTTGTATACCTTTTTAGACAAGCCTACACCGAAACCTAGTGAAGTTATTTTTGCAGTTGTATTAGTATATACTTGATACACCCTTCTGTCTCCATTGCTTAATGCAGAAAGAGTTGCTAATGTAGCTGGGTTTCCAAAGTCAAAAGTAGTATTAACATTCCCATAATAAGGACTGATAACTCTTGACGTATTCATGAAATCATTATATAAGTTATAATATCCATTAATATCAATTGATAAATCATTATTGATAACAGAACGATATCCCACTTCAAATGCCTTAACTTCTTCAGGTTTCACCAAACCTACATTAGCGGTCTTTAGTAAAGCTGCTGCTGCCGGAATATTGGTCGGATTTGCAGCTATTGCCGCGCTAAACGCCTGAACTGATGGTAAAGTATACGAATTAGTATAGGCATTTTGACCCGTTAATGTTAAATTAGAAGGAACTCCTAATGCCTGACCTGCAGCACTAACGTTTCTAATTTCCGTAAAACGATCTAAATTCTCAGGGGCAGAACCAATTAAAGCGAATGGTCCTAAATCTAAACCAATGTACTGATCTTGAGTAGTTGGATTTCTAAATCCAGTTTGATAAGAAACTCTAAAATTATGTCTTTTAGTTGCTCCTGCAGAATAAACAAATGATACTCTCGGAGAAACATTCCCATTGAAATTTTTACTTTTGTCATAACGAACAGAACCCGTAAATTTCAATCGGTCATCCATGAATTTTTTTGCAATTTGAGTATAAGCACCATATTCTGTATATCTTAACGGACCATCAAAATCGGTAAAAATGGTTCCTTCAGAGTTCATTTCATATTGTCTCCAAGAACCTCCAACCTGAATCTCAGCAAATTTCAATAAATCTTTAAAATTATAATTTACATCAGAATGATAAATTGTAGAATGATCAATGAATTTAGCCCCTTTAGTAAAATCTGGATCGGCGATTACCGTTTTTAAAGCATTATTAAATGCAGAAGAACCAGGTTCAAATCTTGCACTTCCTGTTGGCGTAGGTAAAAATGGCAATCCTGCAGGTTTGATATTGTAGTCTGCATAATTTCGGGCTAAAGCAGCAGATTGGCCTGCATTAGTTCCCAAAACAGCTCCTGATAACTGATATGCCGTAGCATAATTTGTAAACCACTCCGTATCCGATTTTGCAGCTCTATTTACATTCCATGCAGCAAAACGCATATCATAAGAATTACCTGCGTCCTCATTAGTCATATATGCTCTTGCAAAAAAGTTCTTCCCTTTTATCTCTAATTTACTTTGTTGCATAAAGAAATCATCTAAAGCATATCTATTGGCTCCTTGATATATTGTGCTACCTAGTCCAATTTTATGTTGCAAGATTATTTCAGTTTCATTTGCCCAAGGCTTGAAATGCAAAGAGAAATCAGCCTTAACATTTTTTACTTTATTATCAGTTAAATCTTGCTCACGATATCCTGTTCTGCTTACTTGCCCTACGTTTGTAATAAACGTAGTTACCTCATCACCATAAAGATTTAATCCGTCATAATTTTGATTGTTTGCATGTCCAATTGAACCCCCTGTCATACTTCTTTGATCGGAAGCAATCCATTCGGTCGCTCTCATAAAATTAAAATTTGCTTTTGCAGCAAAATGTTTACTAAAAGCTGTTGCAGCTCTTAAACCAAAATCGAAATAATCATTCGTTCCTGCTGTTTCTTGGTTAGTTTGTCCATATTTTACATAAGTGCTAATCCCTTGATTCGTAAAAGGATTTTTACTATTCATAAATAAAATACCATTGAACGCATTTGCTCCGTAAAGCGCAGAAGAAGCACCGGGCAAAAGTTCTACATTAGCAACGTCTATATCTGAAAGTCCAATTAAGTTCCCCAATACAAAGTTCAACGCCGGAGAAGAATTATCCATTCCATCCACCAATTGCATAAAACGTGTATTAGCAACACTTGAAAACCCTCTAGTATTGATTGATTTAAATGAAATACTACTAGTATTAAAATGCACTTCTTTTAGATTTTCTAAACCATCATAAAAAGTCGGAGCCGTATTACTTTTAATTTGTTGAATTCCCATTCGTTCAATTGTAACGGGCGACTCAATCACTCTTTCAGGTGTTCTTGACGCAGAAATTACAATTTCATTCAATTTGGTCTCCTCGTCAACAAGTTTAATTGTTACTTTTAGGTTATTCGATGAAACTGTTACTTTTTGAGCTTCGTAACCCACACTTGAAACATTGATTAAATAAGGTGGCTTTTTTGATGAGTTCAAAGCAAATGAACCATCAGGACCGGAAATGCTGCTGACAGTTTCACCAACAATTTTAATGTTGGCTCCCATAATAGGTTGATTGTTACTATCTGTAACAACACCTGAAATTGTATTTTGAGCAAATGTTAAGCCGCAAAAAAACAATGACAAAAAAAGTAAATACATTCTCATTTGGTTAAAATTTTATGATTTATGCTGCCAAAGTACAAATATTTTTAATATCAATAAAAAAGGACGTTAAAAATTTCATAATTATCAGTGATTTTACCTCAATTAAAATTATTCTGTATTTTTTTGCTTTGGTTTTTTGTTAAAAATTAAGTATAAATAATAGAATTACACTATGCACGCATATAATAAATGCATTAATCTTAGAAATTTTATTAAATTTTAGCTATTTGATAAAAGTTAATAAAACCAAAAAAAATTGCAAATCCTGCCCGAACAGACTCCAAAAAAAAGGCCTCGAAAAAAATATCTTTCGAGGCCTTTCGTAAAATTTATTCTGCGTATTATTCCACCGTAACAGATTTCGCAAGATTACGAGGTTGATCAACATTACATCCTCTCATAACTGCAATATGATAAGACAAAAGCTGTAATGGTATTGTAGTTATCAGCGGAGATAAAGCATCTGAAGTTTCCGGTATTTCAATCACATAATCCGCTAATTCACGAACTTGAGTGTCTCCCTTAGTAACAATAGCTATTATTCTTCCGCTTCGGGATTTAATTTCCTGAATATTACTAACAATTTTATCATAATGCCCTTGTTTTGGTGCAATAACCACCACTGGCATATGTTCATCTATTAAAGCAATTGGACCATGCTTCATTTCTGCTGCTGGATAACCTTCCGCATGTATGTACGATATTTCCTTAAGTTTTAAAGCTCCTTCTAATGCAACTGGGAAATTATACCCTCTTCCTAAATACAAACAATTAGGTGCATCTTTAAAAGTAGCTGCAATTTCTTTAGCTCTCTCATTTGTTTCTAAAGCTTCTCTAACTTTTTCAGGAATAATTTCTAATTCCTGCAAATACCTATGAAAATCCGTTTTTGACAAAGTGCCTTTAGCCTTAGCCAATCGTAATGCCATCATTGTCAAAACCGTAATTTGAGTAGTAAATGCTTTCGTCGATGCAACACCAATTTCTGGTCCAGCATGAGTATAAGCTCCTGCATGCGTTTCTCTTGAAATAGAAGAACCAACTACATTACATACTCCAAAAACAAACGCACCGTTTTCTTTGGCTAATTTTATAGCCGCCATAGTATCGGCTGTTTCACCAGATTGCGATATGGCTATAACAACGTCTTTACTGCTTATAATTGGATTTCTGTATCTAAATTCAGAGGCGTATTCTACTTCTACCGGAATTCGAGCAAATTCTTCAAATATATATTCAGCTACTAAACCGGCATGCCATGATGTACCACAAGCCACGATTATAATTCTGTCAGCATTTAAGAATTTTTCCAAATTGTCTTCTACACCAGACATTTTGATAATTCCTTCATTTGCATGAAGCCTTCCACGATACGTGTCTTTAATTACACTGGGCTGTTCATAAATCTCCTTAAGCATAAAGTGATCGTAACCCCCTTTTTCAATTTGCTCCAAGTTCATTTGAAGTTCTTGAATATAAGGATCCACTAAAGAATCATCTTTAATTTTTCTAACCTTCATAGCCTTGTGCAATCTGATAATTGCCATTTCACCATCTTCTAAATAAATCGCATTCGATGTATATTCTATAAATGGTGAAGCATCAGATGCAATAAAATATTCCCCTTCTCCAACTCCAATTGCCAACGGGCTTCCTAAACGGGCAGCCACAATTTCGTCTGGATTATTTTTATCAAAAACTGCAATAGCGTATGCACCAACCACCTGATTCAATGCAATCTGTACCGCTTTACCTAACTTTAATTTCTCTTTTTTTTGTACTTCTTCAATAAGATTTACTAATACTTCTGTATCTGTATCAGAATGGAAAACGTATCCTCTTTTTATTAACTCCACCTTCAAAGGCGCATAATTTTCGATAATTCCATTGTGGATTATTGCCAAATTTCCCGAATTAGAAAGATGAGGATGAGAATTAACATCATTCGGAACACCATGTGTAGCCCAGCGCGTATGTCCCATTCCTATAGTCCCGTTAATGGAAATTTCTTTCGATGCTCTCGCTTCTAAATCTACAACCTTACCTTTAGTTTTAGAAATTTTCAAGTTCTCACCATCATACAGCATTATTCCTGCACTATCATATCCTCTGTACTCTAACCTTTTCAGACCTTTTATAATAATAGGGTAAGCTTCTCTGTAACCGATATATCCAACAATTCCACACATACTTTTACTTAATTAGGTTTTGTATAAAAAATTTCAAGTTTTAATCTTTTGTCAACAGGAACAGACGATTTTCCTCCGTAAAGAATAGTCCCTAACGGATTCATAACGCTAGCTTTTGGCACTTGCGAAGTAAACGAATTCGGTGTTTTCAAATAATTTGAAGTTACCATGTTTATATCTTCGGTAACCACAAGACCGAACTTAACATTTGTTGAATCAGCATTTTTTAATAGATTTCTTATCTGATTTGTAATTCTAATTTTATAATTCAAACCTCTTCCATTTGTCGAAGTTTCTTTATTGATCATACCTCCGTAAATCAATTTCCCGTTTTTAGGGTTTTTACCTGTAGTACCATCATTAAAATAATCAACAACCGGTCTACTATTGGTCAAATCATATAGATAGATCCTATTCGGTTCAAATACTTTAACCCCACCAATATCTTTCATCTTTTCTGTATCAATATGAAAAACAAGATTCGCTTCATTAATTAACCAACCTTTTGATCTCAAAGTTGTAAGCTCACCAGGGGTACTGAAAAGATTAAGAATAGCCATTGAACCTTCACCGCCTTTTAAGAATAAATTTTCATCCCCATCGATGGTATTTGCATTGGTTGTAGCATTGGTAAACAAAGCATTTGTATTGGTTTGTTCTAAAAGACTCACCGAATTTCCAGCCATGTTAAGTATTATAGACTTATCAACTCTGGTGACAGTAACAACAGTACCAACTGTTGTAGACAAATCTTCTTTATATTTTATAGTAATTTTTCCTAATTTAAAATTCAATAAAGCTAGATTACCTGAATTACCTCCTGATTTTTCTACCTTGAAATACAGCCCTCTAAAATAGTCTTTAAAAACATCCGCTGTAGCCAATTTAACTGATGGAGCATGTATAATTTTAGAGTCAAAAAAACTTTTATTCAAGCTCAATCGCATTCCTGGAGCAGTACGCGTTGTCGTTTCTACTTTTGTTTTTTCATCAATTGTTTTTTCACTATATTCAGCTGCACTAAAAAAGAAACCGTCGTTTTGAGCAACATTTACATCATCATTCAAGCGATTTCCAACCTTGGCATTGTCAAAATTAACATTCTGATTTGTATAGTATTTTTGCGCCTCTTTAAACCCCGTTGCTGGATCTAAATCTCTCATGAAATATCCTGACTCATAAACGCTTAATTTAATTTCTGCAGGGCTTCCTCCGTAAATAGAATCTAATTCATAGACATGACTGCCATCCGCATTTGTAACCGTTTTGGTTGCATCAGTAAAATAGGGCACCGTTAAAACAACACTTTCAATTTGCGGATTACTTCCAATTTCAGGGCTTAAAGAACTTAGACTTAATTGTGTTGCAAAATTAGCAGTTGTCGTCCCAAAAGCAGGATTTGTATATATTCCCAAACCGTTTACAGCAAGGTCATTGGACTGTACAGCTCCAATTTTTTGATTGTAGGCTATTACGTTTGAAGTATAGGTGCTAAAATCAAAATGATTATCGCCAATTAAATCACTACCAATTGCATTGTAATCTTTATCGCACGAATACAAAAGGATAATGCTTGCTAAAACTAGCATTTTCTTAAAAAAAGAATTATTGTACATATTTAATAATAAAAGTTGAATTTAAAGAACCTCGTTTTTATAGAAATTAGTATACGCTTCCGCGAATTTATCTTTCGCCGCGAAAGGTAAAAAAGGTTTCCCTGAAGATTCTATAAATTTTGTTAAACTTGGAGACAGGTTTTCGGATGCAATAATCACTGCATCGGAATGGACAATAGTCGCTCTCATAATATGTTCGTAATCAGGTGTTTCAAGCTCAGCGATTGCGTCATCAGGAATACCGTCAAATTTCACTTTATTAATCATTTCAACATCCAAAACTCCTTCAAAAGACTGACTGTAAACAGAAGTAACAATTTTTGTTTCAGAAAAAAGCGCTTCGTTTTTATAGAAATGTTTTAAATAAATAGGCAACATCGCAGCCATCCATCCGTGAACATGAATAATATCTGGAACCCAATTAAGTTTCTTAACGGTTTCTACAACTCCTTTTGCAAAGAAAATAGCTCTCTCATCATTATCCGGATACATAACGCCTTCTTCATCCGCAAAGGTTGCTTTACGCTTAAAATATTCGTCATTATCGATAAAATAAACTTGAATTCTTTCTTTTGGTATTGAAGCAACTTTAATGATCAAAGGCATATCCAAGTCATTCACTACCAAATTCATCCCTGAAAGTCTGATTACTTCGTGTAATTGGTGTCTTCTTTCATTAATATTTCCATATCTAGGCATGAAAATTCTTATCTGTCCACCTTGATCATTGACCATTTTAGGGACATCATAAGACATTAAAGAAACCTCATTTTCAGCAAGGTAAGGCACCACTTCAGATGATACATATAATATCCTCTTATCTTTCATATTGTAATTTACTTAGTTTATTGGTAATAAAAACCACGCAAAATTACAAAAATTTATGCAGTTATTAACTAAAATAGTAAGTTTGCATCTAATTTTAACAATACCATTATGAATATATTCTATGGAAAAGCAGCTTTGATAGACTTTCTGAAATCTATTAAAACTACTCACTCCACTATTGGGTTTGTTCCAACTATGGGCGCTCTGCATCAAGGTCATCTGGCATTAATGCAAAAATCACTATATGAAAATGAACATACGGTTGTCAGTATTTTTGTGAATCCAACCCAATTTAACAATCCGGAAGATTTAGCAAAATATCCAAGGACATTAGAAGAAGATGTAAAAAAACTTACAGCTTTAAGTCCAAAAATTATTTTATATGCTCCAACTGTTGAAGATATTTATGATGGACAACCTGTTTCTCAATCTTTTGATTTTGATGGTTTGGAAAATCAAATGGAAGGAAAATTCAGACCCGGTCATTTTAATGGCGTTGGAACCATAGTAAAACGTCTTTTTGAAATTGTGGAACCAACTAACGCCTATTTTGGTGAAAAAGATTTTCAACAATTACAAATTGTAAAAAAAATGGTCGCAAAAAACAACTTAAAAGTCAATGTTGTTGGTTGTCCCATTTATAGAGAACCCAATAATTTGGCCATGAGTTCCAGAAATGAGCGATTATCCGACCATGAAAGAGAAACTGCTGCAATCATTTTTCAAACATTAAAAATTGCAAAAGAAAAATTTAAGAGTAAAAGTGCCACTTCAGTAAGTGAATGGGTACAAAAATCATTCGAAAAAAATCCGATGCTTATTTTAGAATATTTTGTAATTGCAGATGAGGCTACACTACTACCCTGTCTAAGAAAAAATAAAAATAAAAAATGCCGTGCTTTTATAGCTATCGTTGTCAATAATATTCGTTTGATTGACACTATTTCATTAAATTAATTACTTTTGTAGCATGCAAATTCAAGTCGTAAAATCAAAAATTCATCGAGTTAAAGTAACTGGAGCTGATTTAAATTATATCGGAAGCATTACTATTGATGAAACTTTATTAGAAGCTTCTAATATAATCGAAGGAGAAAAAGTTTCTATTGTAAACATCAACAATGGAGAACGTTTTGACACTTATGCCATCAAAGGCGAAAAAAACTCTGGAGTAATAACCCTTAATGGACCTGCTGCGAGAAAAGTACAAAAGGATGATATTATAATCATCATTTCGTATGCCACATTAGAATTTGAAGAAGCAAAAACCTTTAAACCTTGGATAATTTTCCCTAATGAAAATGACAATTCTTTGACGTAATTTTTCAGAAAAATAAATGCATTAAGAATCCCATTACAGATTTTCAGAAGAATTTTAATAATTTTCTTTACGCGACTTAGCTCTTTTTTCTCAAATTTTATATTGGGTGTTTTTGTTGGTCCTGTTTTTTATAAAAGTAAATAAAGTATTATATTGGTACTCACTTTAGAATTAATTTAATTTCTAAAACAACTAAAATTATGAAACAGATTTTACTCTTATTATTTTTTTCTATTTCAGTATTTTCCCAAAAAACCACACAACCTTTCGAATCAAAAAAGCTGGGTGAAAACAGGGAAATTACAATTGGATTACCCGCATCCTACGAGAAAAATCCAAACAAAAGATATCCAATTCTTATTTTACTTGATGGAGATTACCTTTTTGACCCTTTTTTTGGAGCTTTAAACTATGGAGCTTATTGGGATGATTTGCCGGAAACAATCGTCGTTGGCATAAATCAAAACAAAAAAGACGAAAGAACAGAAGACAGTAATTATGATGAAATTGAAGGCGTTCCTTCTGGAAAAGGTGCTCAGTTTTTCGAATTCATTGGAGGCGAACTACTGCCTTATTTAGAAAAAAAATACCGCGTGGCTCCTTTCCGAATTATCGCCGGACATGATACCACGGCTGGTTATTTAAACTTTTTTCTTTATAAAGATTCTCCAATATTTAACGCCTACATTTCATTAAGTCCTGAACTTGCTCCGGAAATGGAAAATCGCATTCCTGAAAAACTTAGTAACCTAAAACAACCCGTTTTTTATTACCAATCTACAGCAGATGGCGATGTGAAAAAATTGCAAGCGCCAATAAAAAAGTTGGATGAAAACTTAAAACAAGTCACCAATCCGTTGCTCAATTATAAATTTGATTACTTCAAAGGCGCTTCTCATTACTCCTTAGTGCTGAACTCAATTCCCAACGCGTTATACCAGTTTTTTGATTCCTACAAACCAATTTCATCAACGGAATACACCGATAAAATTGCCATACTCCCAGCTGGATATGTTGATTATCTGACCGCCAAATATGATCTTTTATCTAAAAATTTGGGATTAAATATCCCTATTCGAGTAAATGATTTCAAAGCAATTGAAGCCGCTATTTTAAAAAACAAAGCATATCCCGAATTGGAAAAACTAGCGGTTATAGCCCGAAAAAACCATCCAAAATCGATGTTGAGTGATTATGAATTAGGGTTGATGTATGAAAAAACAGGCGATTCAAAAAAAGCGGCAAAACAATATCAAAACGCCTCTCAATTAGACGAAATTGGAGCTTTAACAAAAGACATGATGTTTCAAAAATTTGATGAAATGCAGGGTCTAATACCAAAAAAATAATGTCAAAAGTAAAAACTACTTTTTTTTGTCAGAACTGTGGAGCCCAATATTCTAAATGGCAAGGACAATGCAACTCTTGCAAAGAATGGAATACTATAGCGGAAGAAATTATTCAGAAACAAGAAAAAGTAGCCTGGAAAAGCGAAACTTCAACCAACAGTAAAGCACCAAGACCCTTACGAATAAACGAAATTGATTCTGCACAAGAAATCCGAATGGACACCACAGATGGGGAATTGAATCGCGTGTTGGGTGGCGGAATAGTTCCCGGTTCATTAATTCTTTTGGGCGGCGAACCCGGCATTGGCAAAAGCACCCTTTTACTTCAAATTTCCTTAAAGTTACCTTATAAAACCCTATACGTTTCTGGAGAAGAAAGCCAGAAGCAAATAAAAATGCGTGCCGAAAGAATCACGCCGAGCGGCGACAATTGTTATATTCTTACGGAAACCAAAACCCAAAACATCTTCAAACAAATTGAAGCCATACAACCGGAAATCGTGATTATCGATTCTATTCAAACATTGCATACGGATTATATTGAATCCACTCCAGGAAGTATTTCTCAAATAAGGGAAACCACTGCCGAACTTATCAAATTTGCCAAAGAAACCAATATTCCCGTGATTCTGATTGGGCATATCACCAAAGACGGAAACATTGCCGGACCAAAAATATTGGAACACATGGTGGATACGGTTTTGCAATTTGAAGGCGACCGAAACCACGTGTACCGAATTTTACGTTCCTTAAAAAACCGTTTTGGTTCGACAGCAGAAATAGGAATTTATGAAATGCTGGGCAATGGTTTGCGCGAAGTTTCTAATCCTTCAGAAATATTAATTTCTCACAAAGACGAACAATTATCAGGAACAGCAATTGCGTCCACTTTAGAAGGTATGCGCCCGTTGATGATTGAAATTCAAGCCTTGGTAAGCACCGCAGTTTATGGAACACCGCAACGCAGCACGACGGGTTACAATGCCAAAAGACTCAATATGATTTTGGCTGTTTTAGAGAAAAGAGCCGGTTTCAGGCTTGGCGCCAAAGACGTTTTCCTCAATATAACCGGAGGAATTTCAGTAGATGATCCGGCGATAGATTTGGCTGTCGTAGCTGCTATTTTGTCCTCGAATGAAGATATTGCGGTCAATAAAGATTTCTGTTTTGCCGGCGAAGTAGGACTTTCAGGCGAAATACGTCCGGTAAACCGCGTGGACCAGCGCATTCAGGAAGCGGAGAAGTTAGGTTTTTCAACCATTTTTGTATCCAAATACAATAAAATTGCGGTGAAAAATACTGGAATTAAAATTAGATTGGTAGCCAAAATTGAAGATGTGGCGAGTGAATTGTTTGGATGATATTTGTTGACAAATCTAAAATCGTTATCCTACTTATACATTTAGCGCTGCCATAAATTGTGCTTTGTGAATGAATGAAGTAGAAGTTGTAGTATTGATTTGTTTTGAAATTTTCCATTCAATTTTTTCAATCGTTGTGGGAACCGATTGCAAATACTAACCTACCTTGTATTCAACTATTTATATTCAAAAAGCATCCAGGAAATAAATAATATTTTTGATGTTTTGTACTAAAAATATTATTTATATATTCGTTTAGTGTACCCTACTGAATGGCGGGAATCTATACGAAATAAGAAAAAAAGAGAAAGCAAAAGAATTAAATACATAATTTCGTTTCAACAAGATCGAACCGCTAAGAGCCGTTTGGCAAGAAGATGAAAGAAAACATAAAGAATGAAATTCGATAGAGAAGATAAAATAGAAATATTTGAAAATGCCATTACTTGGATTGTTGTATTTGCAATGTTTATTTATGGTGGAGCAAAACTAGTACAATTTGACGGAGCTTCTGAAATCAACAAAACAGTTTCAGATATGACTGGAATGGAATTGATGTGGGCTTTTTATGGTTATTCCAAATCATACGCAATGACTTTAGGTATTTTTGAGATAATTGGAGGAACATTGATGTTGATTAAAAAAACCAGAATTATTGGTTGTTTATTCACATCAACTATACTTGTAAATGTGATTTTACAAGACATATATTTCGAAGTGCATCTTGGGGCTCTAAAAGCAGCGATTCTATATCAATTTTTAATTCTAATGATTTTATGGTTAAATAAAGACAAAGTTGTTCAAAGCATAAAGGCTTTAATGAATTACAATAAATCTCCACTTCCAAAATATAAATTTATGATCAAATTAGTTATTGCTTTTATTTGTTTTGTAATATTGAGAATAACAGAATACTACTTAACAATTAAATTGTAAAACCAGTTATCAACCTTTACTGCAATTGATTTGGGCAATTAGTGTAATAGAAAACACTTACAAATCGTCAATACCTTTCATAAACTTCGAGAAACCATTACTGCTGCCCAATTTTTAATTGAAGAATATGGTTTAGAAAAACCAAATTTCAAAGGCTTCGAATTAAGGGAAAAAGCCAAACCGGAATTTATCCTGATGACTCCCGAAGGCGCTCTTGGCGAACCACAAATCATCCGCATTCCTGCAAACACTTTCGAATGTCCGCTGCATTTAATGCTTAACCTGCTGATGCATGAAATGATTCACGTGAGTCAAAAAACGAAAGAGAAAATGATTGAAGATAAAAATGAAAGAGAGTGGCAAGCATATTACGAAATGCTTTTTCACAAAAAATTCCCTCAAATTCCTGAACTTCATGATTTTAACAAACGCTTCTTTGCAAAAAAAGCGTTGGAATAATATATCAAGGTACATCTTCTGAATAAAATTTAGCTGTTTTGTCATTTCGACAAAGGAGAAATCTCATTAGTTACTCTCGTTATGTGATTTCTCATTCGTCGAAATAACAAAATTAAATTTTGGTATTAGTAACGGACTTTCATCTATTACTTTATCTGTTTCCTTAATTAATATTCCTTATTCTAAAGAAAAACCACAATTCAGAAAAAGGATTCACTATTTTTTGTAATTTTATATTTAACAATTCGTTACGCAAATAAAATAAAACTTTCACACCAAGTTATGACTTACTTATACGAACACTCAGGCAAAGTGTTCTATTCTATTGCGGCCATAGACAAAACAATTCGTAAAGAAGAAATTGAGAAATTGAAACAAATCATTAACAAGGAATGGCTTCCGCTGGAAAATAGTTTTAATGAATTTGGCGATGACACCGCTTATAAAATCGAAATTGTTTTTGACTGGCTGGTCGCCCATGAATGGAAATTGGAACTAGTGATTGCCGACTTTAAAATTTTCAAAGTAGAACACCAACACTTGTTCACTCCATAGATTAATGCATTAATTCTAAAAACAGCAGTGCAATTGCATCTTATTTTGCAGGGAAAAACAATTCAGAATAAGCTTTAATAATTCATTTGAATTCGATTTTAATACCGTTGTAGTTAATCAAAACAAATAATTTTATTCTTCAATCAGAAATAAAGCTTTTTGAAAACTTAATCACATTTACCTTAATAATAAAAAATTAAAGACATGAAAAGACAAACTGGCATCTGGATAGACACCTCAAAGGCAATTATTGTCACTCTTGAAGGTGGTAAAGAAGAAAAAATTTCCGAAATAGACTCTGCTGTTGAAAATAAGGTTTACCACGACAAGGAAGGTAACAAAGGGACCTTTTCTGGAGTTCATCATGGCAACAGCGAGACAAAATTTGATAACAGAAAAAAAGAACAACTAGATTTCTTTATAAAAGAAGTACTATCGTACGTCAAAGGAGCAGATGAGCTTTTTGTCTTTGGCCCCGCCGAAACAAAGATCAAACTAGAACAAAAAATTCAGGGTGAAAAATTATTTGCCAATAAATTAAAAGCAGTTGAAACAGCAGATAAAATGACCTTAAATGAGATTGTTGCCAAAGTTAAAAAATTCTATGTTTCATAGTTTAAAATCCTAATTTTGGGCTAGATTACTTCACTGTTTAGAGATAATTTCACTAAAAAAAATTCTGCACTCCTAAAACTGCGCTGAAGACTTTAAACAAACTCATAATTAATTTTGATAATAATGAACTAGATAAAATATCGAACTCATTATTATCAAAATTAATACAATGCTTACTTTATTGTAATAGTCTAGATATTCATTTATCAACTTTTTTAACTAGTCTGCTAATATTTATTTTTAAAAATAAACAACTCCGTTTTAAGTATCCCGAAGAACTTTCTATAATGGCATTATCGGAGCAATTCCTTTTTCTGGGTATGCTTTGTATAATTCTTTTTTCTTTCAATAATTAGTGATATTGTTTCATTTGATATTACCCGCATAAACAGAATGTGATATTCGATCTATTCCTTTTGGTAATTTCTTAAAAGCTTTTTTAAGATTAAATGCTGATCGTTCTCATTTCATAACTAATTATTTCTTGAATAAATAAATAAGTAATAGGTGATAAATACAATTTCTTCCCCAGGAAATTGAAACCGTAAAAATCGGTTGCCCATTTTGATCAGCTACTGATGCTTTAAAATTTCGAACTACATTATCAGAAGCTATTTTACTCTGTTCTCCTTTATAAAAATTGTATTTTTAAACTCTATTAACATCTTTCAATCCCAATAAACAGGAAATTATTATTAAAAAAAGGTATTGGATACATTAATACGTTATTCCATTACAGCTTACACTTTTCACTTCGACTTGAAGTAAGGCTGGTAACTTTTTTAGCAACTCATCCTCACAACATAATGATTCGTTCGCTAAAAGAAGTTCTTTTTCTTTAGTTATAGGTTTGTCTGCTTTGCGTTTTTTACGTTTAAAATTACTCCTAGATTTAGGTCTTCCTTTGGATTTTGGTTGTAATGTTTTCAAAATAAAGGTATTAAAATCTCTTTCCCGTTTGATAATAGTTAAGTCTGTAGAAATTTTATATTTGCTACTTTTATGACAACAAATACTTATCAATTGATAGTGCTACTTTTTGCTTAAAGTCAATGGAACAAACCCGATTCCTTAGTAACAACAACCCAACATTGCAAAATTCAGTCTAAAAAATTCCACTTACTAATTTTAAGCTCATTGATTCCTTTTTCATAGATACAATTCACATGAATAGTACTGAACTGTTACTAAAAATGTACATTCAAGTTTGAATGTACAAGCATACTTCACTTTTCTTTCCACAAAAATACATTCAAATAATGTCTAACTTTTTGGAGGCAGTGCAAAAATGGGTCCTTTTTATTTTAGTCTTATTAGGAACGAAAAACAAATGCCTAATTCACGGCTATAAGTTTAACTTCAAAAATAAGTACAGAACCACGAGGAATAGGGCCACTATCATTACTACCATAACCTAAATGAGCCGGAATTAAAAGAATACCATTACCACCTGTTTTAAAGTGAGGAATCCCTTCTGTCCAACCTTTTATCACTTGATTCAAACCAAAAGAAATACCCTCCGCTTTGCTTTGATCAAATACATTTCCGTTAGTAAAATAACCTTTGTAAGCCACTGTTACATTTGAAGTTGCTATAGGTTGCGCTCCAGTACCGGCTTCACTAACCACATAATATAAACCTGTAGCGCTTTTTTGAGCAGTTAAATGATTTTTAGCGACATAATCAACAATTTCTTTTTCATTTTGAACGGTATAATCAACTGGTTTAGATTTTCCACCATCTGATAAGCAAGAAATAAATAGTATGGAAACTAATGGTAATAAAATAAATTTCATAATTTTAATTTAATTTGTAAGGTTGCAAATATATAAAATACACGTTACATAAATTGTATTTTCAATGGCTATATGACTAGTGTTAATTTTCGAAAACCTGCACATTATCCACTTGAAAAGCGCCATCCAAAGCCAGATTTTTTCCGGAACCTGTATATTTGAAAGCAATATTGATTTTACCTTTATATGAAGATAAATCTATTGCGCCACTTCCTATAAATTGATACCAGGGCGTGGCTTGTTTAGGTAATTTCGCCAAAACCGGAATCCAAGTCGCAGTCGCTACATTCAATCCGTCAAAATTTGTGGAAACATAAACTTCTAAAGAATTCAAAGGGGAATCAACATCCAAGTGATGCTGGGCAGCTCTAAAAGTCAAGACTTCATTAGTATGCTTGTCCATGTCTATTTTTGGAGAAATCAACCAAGCCACATTCGAAACTACCTTTGCGCCTGAAATATTAAATTCGGCATACCCGTTTCCGGAATACACTGTTCCCTTCCAGAAAAGCGCTCCCTTTTGGACAATATTTGCCCAACCCGGAATACTCAAATTTGATTTATTAATCACCGTTTCAAAATCTTCTGAGAAAAATGGAGCTGTTCTTGTTCCAGTTATCACAACATCTTTCTCCGACCGTGGTAATAATTGATAATCCGTCCCATATTTTGTTAAAATTCCTCTTACTTTTCCACTTCCATTTGGAACTAAACTACTCGAAAAATCAGCAAAACTACTGGTTCTAAAATACAGTTGATTCCCTAATTTATCCATCAAACCCCAGTTGGTTGCGCCACCCACATTATTCGTTTCCTCAAAATAATGACGACCAATAGCATCAGCCGTAAACTGGACATCAGATAATTCAACCAAAGTATTCAAATTAGAATCACTCAATAGTTCTTGCATGGAAATTGTCTTTATCAGAAGCTCCTCCTTTACATTTGTACAAGAAGCATTCAACACATTTTTATAGTCATTTTGGGAAAGTCGCCCCACTCCACCTTCATTATAAGAATTGACAAAAATACTTCCTATTCGCATGCCTCCAAACGAAATATCAGTGTATTGATCTTTTAGTTTTATATACACTTTATTGCCCAGTCTATAATCAATATACAAATTACTGGCATCCACAGGAACACTAAAACCTATTGCTGGTGTTGTGGCTGTTGCCAAAGTTTGAAAGGAAATAGACTTGAAAAAATTACCCGATTCATCGCTGGAAACAACGTAAGCTTCTATGATATCGTCATACTGATATTGGGTTACAATTGCATTAGCATTTTCCCTCACTTCCGCAACGGTTCGGTTTACAGTTAAATCCGATTGGGTACAAGTTAGTCTAGGAACATCAACTGCATCGTTTACACAACTTGTAAAAAGGATGACGATTGTAATAGAAAAAAATAGGAAATTGAAAATTGGTTTCATAAATGACTATTTATTGTTAAAAATGATTTTTCTGAAATCTATTATTCACATGAGCTTACATTTCTTCTATAATTCACACATCCCAGTCGTTTTTTTGAACCATATAAGAAGTATAACTCGGTACAAATTTTAGAATATATTAATTGTTTGCGTCCATAACGTAATCCGTTTGTGTTTATAAATTGATAGACAAATTGATGAAATAGGTTCTTCCGTAGCCGTAAAAATATTTGTTGCCAAAAGAGGGTGTTCCACTGGAAGCATCCTGATTGCGTTGCCTGAAATTGGCATTTCTGGCTTGCTCGTAACCACCCGTTTTGTAAGCCGCATTGAGCACATTATTGATGCTCGCAAAAAGCCCAACATTCTTCCCATATATTCTCCATGATTTCCCACCCGTGAGATTTAACAAAGTCGTAGGATCAAATTTTTCCTGTTGCAAAAGTTCTCTGGCTCTTTCTTCGGTCGCTTCAGGAAAATTGAAACCACTTGCTGGGTTGGTGTAAAAATGATTCGTTCTTGCAATTGGAGAAACATCAATATAACTGTTTGCTAAATAATTTATATTAGCTCCAATCCACCAATATTTTGGGTCACGATATTCAATTCCTAAAGCATATGCCTGCTGTGGCATTCCTGCTTGTTTGTAATTTTTCAATAGCGCTGTTCCAAAATTAAAAACTGGATTCGTATTTTCTATTGAAGCTTCGGCATCATTTGTTACGGTTACATTTGGGTTGCTATCATAGCTGAATTTACCAAAAGCCACCGAAAAAGTGGTTTTTAAAGTTGGATTCATCTGATATTCCAAACTTAACTCCGCGCCTAAATTCTTCTTGTTCAAATGCGTCAGTGTTTGACTCACAAATGCGCTGGTGTTGTTATACCCAGCACCGTCATCAAAAATTCCTTCGGCATAAAAGAAAGAAGTTTGAGTTGCATTTTTTATCAGTGTGTAATAAGCAGTAATGCGTGCTTTGAAAGTGGGAGAATGAAAAATATAACTAGCATCTAAACTGCTAATGTTTTCACTTTCCAGTCCGTTTATGATTGAGTTATTCAATCTTGAATTAGGAAAAGTATTTCTGATTGTTGGGGCTTTTGTCAGATGCGCTCCATTAAAAACCAATAATTTTTTCCCTGATATTTTAAAGGTAATTCCTCCTTTGAATCCAAAATTTTCAAACAGCACTTTTTCACTTTTACCCAGAGAATTGGTTCCGTAAATTCCATTTTTATACAAGCCCTCTCTTTGATAAATAGTGCTGGAGAAATTTTGTGTCAGGTAAAATTCTACCTTGTTATACGAAAATTTAAATTGCGTAAAGGCATCTACTATATTGGCCGCATAATTGTAGTTATAACCATATTTATCCCCTACAACCACTTGCCTATTTGGATTATTTAAATCAGACTGGGATTGATTTCCAGTATAAAACCCATCGATATCGTCAAAATACAAACCTCCTAATAAATCCAAAACTTTTTGGTAATTGTGTGATTTCAAATTTCTAAAAGATGCTCCTGCATTCAGGAAAATAGTCTCATTCAATTGTGTGTTAAATATCGAAGTCGCAACAATAGTTTTATCATCAGTTCGGTCTTCGTACAAAACATATTTGCTTCTGGCGGGTTCGTATCCTGAAATTATTCCATTTGTATCTACAATCGGGTTTTGATTGGCTCGGTACATCGCATTCCAATCGATTTGTTGATTCGCTAAAAACAACACTTTACTTTTCTCCGCATTCTCAAAATCAGGTGTAAATCCACCTGAAAACTCACCATTATCTTTTGCATATAACGAACTGTAATAACTCGGCATTTTTCTATAGTATGTTGGATCCGGACTATTGGCATTTTGATAATCGAGGTTAGAATTTCCTATTTTCCCAAATTGATACATTAAACTGGAATTCAAATTGGTGTGATCATTTATTTTAAAATAATGGTTTAGCATCACAATCGGTTCTTCGATAGTTTTCATTCTCGCATTTCTCTTTTTGCCGTCTTGGAGACCCCAATAAGAATTGTATTTTTCGCTTGTTAATTGAGAAACTTCATGCGTATTTGGAGCGTTTTTCCCTCTTGAATTTGGTGTGTAAAAAGCAGTTATATTTAGGGAATGGAAATCGTTTATTTTTTTTTCGACACTTAAAAAAAGAGAATTCGCATCGTAATTTGTTCCTTCAAAATAGCCCTCGGTCGCCAGTCGCTTTCCTGCGGAAATAGCAAATGCCCAACCTTTATCATTCATTCCCGAAGCATAAGTTCCCATCATGCGCCAACTGTAATTGGTATTCGTTCCGGAAAATGAAATACGGGAACCTGGCCTGTAAATGGAAGCGCGTGTATTGATTTCCTGGGTACCTAAAATCCCTCCAAAAGTATAATCAGATGGTGAAGTTCCCACGGAAAATTCCTGATTTCGGGTAACATCGTTGAGCCCGCCCCAATCGCCCCACTGCGGTCTTCCATCATATAATTTATTCATCACAACACCATTAATCATCATCGTAGAATGTTCGCTGTCTAGTCCCCGAATCCGGAATCGGGCTTGTCCCCAATTGAAGGCCGCAGCCTGTTGAAAAGCATCTTTAGAAGATTGCAAAAGCCCTGATGTATTTTCGGAACCGCTATTGTCATCACTAAAATCACTTTCAGTAAGCGCAATCAAACTCCCTTGTTGTTCTATAGATTGGTCTTCCTCTAAAGCTATTGTTCCCAGGTCCAACATTTGCCCTTCAAGTATATCTATCGGATACAAAGCATCTTTAAAACCTTGGCTATGAATGAGGATTAAAAAATTGCCAGCAGGTACTGTTTCAAATTTGAAAATACCTGCCGTATTGGTGAGTTCCATCAAATTGGTGTTTTGAATAGTAACAACAACTAAAGCTAACGGGTTTTGGGTTTTAATATCGATAATCTTACCTAAAATTCCCTTTTCCTGCTGTGCAAAAGCAAATTTAAACTGTATTATCAAGAAAAGCGTGAGGTAAAATTTATTCATAAATAGTCGCTGGTTATATAAATACGTTTGAAAGTAATTGTTTAAATAAAATAGTTTTTGGATTCAATTAAAACCATTGCAATGGTTTTCCAAATAGGTAAAATAGTTTGGAAATTAAAGGGAAATGTTTTTTGGAAAAGTGTGGTATTTAAAATCCTAAACAAAATTAAAAAACTGCATTTTTGGATTTCTGCCAATAAAAATAAGAAAAAAATTGTAAAACAATTCGTTTTAGTAAAATAATTCTCATAAAAAAATCCGAATCGGTTTACAAACGATTCGGATTTTTTAAAATAAATTCTAAAAAATAAATTTAATTTATTGAATGGCTTTGATTCTGGAAACCATAAATGCAATCAGAATTCCAAAAACACCGATAAAAGCAAATGAAAATCGCAGACCAAATAATTCGGCAATATATCCAATTACTGGCGGCCCCATCAAAAAGCCAAGAAAACTTACGCTTGAAACTATTGTTAATGCTTCACCGGGAGGAACTGTTGGGTTTTTTCCCGCAATACTGTAAATAGTAGGAACAATAGTGGAAACTCCCAATCCAACAAACATAAATGCAATTGTGGACGGAATTAAATACGGGAAAAATACGGCCGTAAAAAGACCTGCTGAAATTATAACTCCGCTGATTTGCATTACTAATTTTCTTCCAAATTTATGAATCAAACCATCTCCAAAAAATCTTCCTCCCGCCATCATAATCATGAACGATGTATATCCTAAAATCACTAATGGTCCAGGCGCTTTGATAACATCTTTAAAATAAACGCCACTCCAATCGAACATCACGCCTTCACTTGCCATACAACAAAAACCAATTATGCCCAACCAAATTAAAGCACTGTCTGGTTTTGTAAATAATTTTTTCTTTTCGCTTTTAATTTTTTCCTTGGCTTTTATCAAAAATTTATAATTGAAAACTAACAATAAAAGAACAATTCCGCCAACAATCGTAAAATGAATCAGGGGAGTAAGTTTTAATGCCAGCATCCCTAAACCTACTAAAGCGCCTATGAAACCCGCTAAACTCCACATGCCGTGAAACGAAGACATTATTGTTTTTTTAAAAAGTTCTTCGGTGTAAACACCTTGTGTATTTACGGCAATATTAGACAAGTTACCGAAAATTCCAAATAATAATAATCCAAAGGAAAGTTGCCAAGAAGCGGTAGCCAATCCTAAATTTGCTAAACTAAAAACATAAAATATCAGGGAAAATACAAGGATGCGATGACTCCCAAAACGGGTCACTAATTTTCCAGAAAAAGGCATAATAATCAGTTGTCCCATAGGAATTGCAAACAGAATAGTTCCTAATTCTGCTGATCCTAAATGCAATTCGGTTTTAATATCGGGAATTCTGCTGGCCCAAGTGGCAAAACACAATCCCATACCAAAATAAAACATGGATACAGCCCAACGAATTCTTTTCAAATAAGAAAGTTTCGCGTTTTTATACGTTTTCTTGTATTTTGCTTTGGTTTTAAACCGAGATATAAAATTTAAATCAATCAAGTGACGTCCGTTTTGAAATTAATTTTTCAAAATTACAAAAAGTAACCGTTCCTCGTGTCTAAACAAAATAATTGTCCATAATTACATCGTTATTGTTTATAAAAATTACAAATTCTGGTTAAAAAAGTAATCATCGTAAATTCGACAATTGAACAAGTATTAAAAAAAATTAGCGAATTCGCGGTTAATTTTATAAGTTAATCACTTTCTTCTGGGCGTTACTATGAATTGCGGCTTCAATAATTTGCATGACATGAACGCCATCCTGAGCTGTTACAGGTTCTGGCTGATCATTAAAAATGGAATTATAAACCTCATCAAAAAAATAGTAGTAGTTCCCCTTAAGTGTTGTTACATTTTCCAGTAACATATTAGTCTGAAACTCGGTATGGAGAAGCCCTTCTTTACTCTTAGGTTCTGTTCCCCAATCCTCTAAATTAGGTTTTCTTCCCAATTTCAAATCGTCTTCCTGCACATCGCCACGCGGTTTCAGGAAAGATCCTTTTTTGCCGTGAATCACATAAGCAGGATTGGCTTCTCTAACAAAAAACCCCGCTTTCAACCGGACGCGAAAATCAGGATAATATAATAAAATATCAATGTAATCATCTACTAAAGAATGTTCTCTAGTGATTCGGATATCTGCAAAAACAGCTTGTGGCAAACCAAACAAACACAGTGCCTGATCAATTAAATGAGGACCTAAATCCTTCAGAATTCCAGCTCCGGAATTAGCGGTTTCTTTATGTTGTTTCGGACTTAAAAGTGGATTATATCTGTCAAAATGAAATTCGGCTTCCACGATTTCGCCAAGCACTTTGTCCGAAATAATTTTTTGAACGGTTTTAAAATCACTATCCCATCTCCTGTTTTGGAAAACGGCCAATTTCACTCCCCTTTCTTTTGCCAATGCTGCTAATTCCATCGCTTCGGCAACGGTTGTGGTAAATGCTTTTTCTACAATGGCATGTTTTCCGGCAAGCAATACTTTTTTGGCATATTCATAATGCGTTTCTACCGGTGTATTTACGATTACCAAATCGACATCGTCTTCGAGAAGAGCCTCAATTGCAAAATAACTTTTAACCGATGGGTAATCCTCTCGTATCAGTTTTTTACTTCTTTCCCAGGAACCTATCAGTTCAAATCCGGGGTGAAATGATATAAATGGAGCATGGAATACTTTTCCGGACATTCCATAGGAAAGCAAAGCCGTTCTTATTTTTTGCATGGTATCATTTTTCAAATTAGTGGCGTTTATTTTTAAAACATATAAGTCATATAAGAAATCTTAGAAAAAACTTATATGACTTATATGTTTTAAAAATCAGAGTCTTACTTTTTAGCTCTTTCATATTGTTTTGGCCACGACACATCGGCATGAAGTGCTGAAGCAAATGTCAACCCTAAATTCGGATTTCTTAACGATTCTCTGGCAAACAAGACCAAGTCTGCCTTACCTGAGGCAATAATTTCTTCTGCTTGAGTGGCTTCGGTTATCAAGCCCACGGCGCCAGTTCTAATTACAACTTCCCTTTTAATTTGTTCAGCAAAAGGTACTTGGTAATTTGGAGCCAATTGAATTTGTTGAAACGACACCGCTCCACCCGAAGAAACATCTATTAAATCCACACCTTTTTCCTTTAGTATTTTCGAAAGCTGTACTGATTCTTCAATATTCCATCCGCCTTCAGCCCAGTCAGTTGCTGATATTCTGATAAATAAAGGCAACTCTTTTTTCCATTCGGATTTTACGGCTTCCACCACTTCCAGAGTCAATCGGATTCGATTTTCGAAACTTCCTCCGTATTCATCGGTTCTAAAATTGGACAAAGGCGAAAGAAACTGATGTAATAAATAACCGTGTGCAGCATGAATTTCAATTACTTGAAAACCTGCTTGGACCGCTCTTTTCGTAGCAGATGCAAAGTCAGAAACGACTTTTTGAATTCCGGATTTATCAAGCGCTATTGGTACTTCTTCGTTTTCGTGGTATCCTACAGCAGTTGGAGCCACGGTTTCCCATCCCCCAAGAGCTACATCTATTTTTCTACCGCCTTCCCATGGAGATGCAGAACTGGCTTTTCTTCCGGCATGCGCCAATTGTATTCCGGGAACTGCATTTTGACTGAGAATAAATTGATTTATAATTTTCATCTTGTCCATCTGCTCGTCTTTCCAAAGTCCTAAATCTCCCGGAGAAATTCGGCCTTCGGGAGAAACTGAAGTGGCTTCCTGAATAATCAATCCCGCTCCACCGCTGGCACGACTGCCTAAATGTACGAGATGCCAATCATTGGCAAAACCATCTGTTGCTGAATATTGGCACATTGGAGAAATAACAATTCTATTTTTAAACGTAATACTTTTTATTTGAAGAGGAGAAAATAATTTTGAAGACATAAAGTTGATTTTAAAGTGAAGATAACGAGAAATATCGTTTCAAAAAAGTAAAGTTAAGGGACATTGATGAAAGTAAAAATTGAAATTCTATTAATTAACAAACTTTTAAACGGTATGGAACAATTATTGTAAATTAAATAAATAGAAAACCTTACTTTTGTAAGTTGTAAAAGAACTAAAATTAAAAAATGGACATATTTATAAAGCTTTCTCAATTTTTATTGAGCTTATCATTACTTATTATACTTCACGAATTAGGACACTTTATTCCTGCTAAATTATTCAAAACCAGAGTCGAAAAATTTTACTTGTTTTTTGATGTTAAATATTCCCTTCTTAAAAAGAAAATTGGCGAAACCGAATACGGTATTGGTTGGTTGCCTTTAGGCGGTTACGTAAAAATATCCGGAATGATCGACGAAAGCATGGATAAAGAACAAATGGCTTTACCTCCGCAACCATGGGAATTTCGTTCCAAACCAGCATGGCAACGTTTGATTATTATGCTTGGCGGTGTTACTGTGAATTTCATTTTGGCATTTATTATTTATATAGGAATGGCATTTGCTTATGGCGATACTTATATTGCTAATTCAGACTTGAAAGACGGCCTTTTGATCGAGAATAAAGCGATGCAAAATGCAGGTTTCAAGACGGGAGATAAAATCTTGGCAGTTGATGGTGAAAAAATAGCCAAATTCGACAATGATATTAATGCAAAAATTGTAATGGGCAAACAGGTCCTTGTTGAAAGAAACGGAATCCAACAAGAAATCAAAATACCGAATGATTTTGTAAATCAATTGTCAAAAGTTGAAAAAGCACCAATCGTAGGAATTAGAATACCCTTTGTTATTGGAGCTGTTGAATCCGAATCTAAAAATATAACATTACAGCCAAAGGATATTTTTCTTTCCCTAAACGGTGAAAAAACAAAATATCTTGATGAGGCAAAAGTTGTTTTAGAAAAAAACAAAAATAAAACTATTCCTGCTACCATTATAAGAAATCAAAAGGAAGAACGTATTAACGTTGTCGTTTCCAGAGAAGGTACGCTAGGAGTGCAATTAGGTGGATTAGGAATGGCTTCACTAGAAAAATTAGGTTACTACAAAGTGAGCAAACAAGAATTTAGTTTATTGGAGTCTATTCCATTTGGAATTACAAAAGGTAAAAACCAATTGGTAGGATACGGAAAACAATTAAAAATGATTTTTAGTCCAAGTACTGGCGCTTACAAACAAGTAGGTGGTTTTAAAGCCATATTTGATATTTTTCCTAGTAACTGGAGTTGGGAAACCTTTTGGTCAATTACGGCAATCTTATCAATAATGCTTGGAGTAATGAACTTATTGCCGATTCCTGCACTTGATGGGGGTCATGTAATGTTTTTATTATATGAAATCGTCAGCGGCAAAAAACCAAGTGACAAATTCCTAGAGAATGCGCAAATGGTTGGTTTCGTATTACTTATAACACTGTTACTATTTGCTAACGGAAATGACATTTACAAGGCAATTGTAGGGAAGTAAAAAAAAATAAAAAAAGTTTACAATTTGCTTGCAGAAATCAAATTTACCCCTATCTTTGCACCGCTTTACAAGTGAAACATTCATCATAATAAAGCAGCAAAAAACGTTCATTCCTTATCAGAATAAAAATATACAGTTTCCTTCTTAGCTCAGTTGGTTAGAGCATCTGACTGTTAATCAGAGGGTCCTTGGTTCGAGCCCAAGAGAGGGAGCTTTTTAAAAAGACTTTACAGCAATGTAAGGTCTTTTTTGTTTTAAAGCGTTAGTGAAATCGGGACTTCACGGCGATTCAGTAGAGAATAGAGATTTTTTGACTTCTGCCAACTTGCCAACTTATTTTGCAAAAAAAGGCAACATATTAGGAAACACCTCTTTTTCTAAAAGGCAACACTTTTTTTATCGTAACCATTTGCATGTCTGACTTAAACTAAAAGTTATGACATCAGAAAATTTCAAAATTCTATTTATTCAAGGAAAGAATAGAACAAACAAGAAGAATCAATCTCCATTGTATTGCAGATTAACCTTAAATGGGAACAGGAAACAGCTCAGTACAGGTATTCATATTGAAACTGAGCATTGGGCTCTAAAAACCAAGTAATTCTAAAATCCCATAAATCTGCAATTCTATACAACTCTGAACTTGACAAAATAAAATCTAAGGTCATTAGCATCTACATGATTTTAAGATTACAGGAAAATCCTTATTCTGTTGAAGACATTCATGACAAATACTTAGGCAAAGAACTAAAAAAAAGTGAATTTGTTCTTTCCTACTACAAACAGTATCTCTCCAAAATTAAAAAACTGGTAGGTTTAGAAATCAAAGACAACACCTATAACAAATTCGTTTATGTAGGCAACCATTTAGAAGCATTCCTAAAATGTAAATACAAGAAAGCAGATTACCCACTACAAGATTTAAGTTTACAGTTTTTAAATGATTTTGACTACTATTTAAAGACTGAGAAGAAGCAAGAACAAATTACAATTAACAAAACCATTCAAAGGCTTAGAACACCTATAAAACAAGCAATTTCGGAGGGTTATTTAGACAGAGATTCATTCATACTTCATAAGTCAAAAACAGTCCGTAAAACCGTTATATTCCTTACTACAGAAGAACTCAAAACCCTTGAAGAAGCTGTATTGCAACAAAAAAGATTAAGCACAATTCAAGACTTATTTATTTTTTGCTGTTACACAGATTTAGCATACAATGAAATGACAAATCTTGAAAAACAGAATATTCAATTAGGTTTCGATGGAATTAATTGGATACAGATGAAACGTGAGAAAACACAACGTCAAATCTCCATTCCAATCCTTCCAAAAGCACAAGAAATCATTGATAAGTATTCAAATAATGATAATCTCGTGTTCCCATCTATAAGCAATCAGAAATTTAACTCGTATCTCAAGGAGATTGCTAACATAACAGGGATTGAGAAAAGGTTGACACACCATATCGCCAGAAAAACATTTGCTTCTACAGTTTTGCTGTTCAACGATGTTCCAATGGAAATCGTATCAGAACTATTAGGTAATAAAAATATGGTGATTACACAAGAAAGTTACGGGAAGGTGGTGCAAAAGAAAGTTAGTGAAGAAATGAAGAAATTAAAATTAAGAATTGATGCAAATCTATAGATGTAAATATCACTAAAAGTGGATATTATGTAGATTAACTAATAAACGTTGATTTGTTAAATATGTCAAACTTTTTAAAACTATTTGTCTAAAAATGAGGAAAGCCGTAAAGAAGTGATTTTTAAATACAATTACTTTGTGTTAATTATATGAAATTTAAAATATATCTTTAAACGGATATTGTTGGCTAAGAAAATTAGTCCTTACTGTTACCATTAATATTAGATTTTTAACCTTAAAGTTGTTTAAAATTATGAAAAACACAATTCTGACTGTTTTTTTACTACTTACCTTCTTCAGTTACGCTCAAAGTATTTCAAAGGCTGTGATTGGTATGGCAGGTAAAACCCAAACAAATGGAGGTATTTCTGTTTCTTGGACAGCAGGGGAGCCTATAGTTGGGTTAATGAGTGCTGGCGGGAATCAATTAGGGAATGGGTATTATCCTTCGTTGGATGTTAAAGCCTTATCAAAACAAGATTTCACAATGGAAGTAGCCATTAGGGTTTATCCAAATCCGACCTCTAACTATTTGTATGCAGAACAAAAAGACCAGCACCAATTAGCAATAAATTTAGTAGATATTAACGGAAGGGTCTTGTTAGAAAACAAAATCAACTCTGGAGGACAGATTGATATTACTAATTTTTCAAAAGGAATCTACATCATACAAGTCCAAGATTTGCAAACCAAAAAGAAAAATACGTACAAAATCATTAAAAAATAGCCTTAAAATAAAACTGTCTAGATTATGAAAAAACTTTTACTCCTTTTATTATTAATTCAAAGTACAATATTAATAGCACAAGCTCCACAGGGATTTAATTATCAAGCCACAGTAAGAAATGGTTCAGGTGGATTAATTACAAACCAAAACGTTAATTTCAAATTTAACGTGATGCAAAACACACCAACAAGTGTTCCTGTCTTTTCAGAAACTCATTTTGCACCCACCGATGATTTAGGCGCTGTCAATTTAGTTATAGGGAAAGGCACAGCAACTACAGGAACATTTCCTAACATTGATTGGGGGAATGGGAATTACTATTTAGGGATTGAACTTAATACAGGAAGTGGTTATGTAGCTATGGGAACAACACAGTTACTGAGCGTTCCTTATGCATTATATGCTAAAAGTTCTGGGACAAATGCAACCGTAGGAGCAATTAGCGCTATTTCTACAGTCAATGGAGCATCAATTACATCTGGAGAATTAAACTTATCTCCTGCAGATGCAACTAACGGAGGGATAATCACTACAGGTATACAAACCATAGCTGGTGCTAAAACATTTAGTTCGGATTTGAATGTTAATGGTGCTACAGTTGGTAAAGGAACTGGAAACAATATCTACAACACGGCTATTGGTACAAATTCTCTTGCGTCTAATACAACTGGACAATGGAATACTGCAAATGGCTATACTGCTCTTAAAGCGAATACCACAGGAAGTAGTAATACTGCTATAGGGCTTCAGGCACTCTTGAAAAATACCATTGGAAATGATAACAATGCAATTGGGGACAATGCTCTTTATAACAATACTACTGGAAATGATAATATTGCTATTGGAGTTTCCTCGCTTCAATCCAACACTACGGGAGATACCAATATTGCTATTGGAACCACTTCGCTTACTAAAAACACCACTGGATTTCAAAACATTGCAAATGGAGGATTTTCACTCAATAACAATACCACAGGATCAAACAATATTGCAAACGGAGTTAGTTCCCTTTCTAAAAATACCACGGGAAGTAACAACACGGCTATTGGTGCGCAAGCGCTTAGCGCTAACATCTTGGGAAATGGCAACACAGCTATTGGTTATTGGGCTAATACCATAGGGGATTTAACCAATGCAACCGCAATAGGGAATGGTGCGAAAGTTTCCACAAGTAACACCATACAATTAGGAGACACAAATGTAACTTCGGTGAGTACCAGCGGTAATTATACTGGTAAGGCATTTGTTAAAACTGGAGGTACTGCCTCACAATATTTAATGGCTGATGGGAGTGTGTCTGATACAGGTGCAGTCAGCCAAAACAAGGGAAAACCATCTATAATGATTAGTGGAAAGATTACCGATGCACAAGCAGCTGCTCAAATAGCAGCAGAATTTGGTCCTCATACTGAAAATATATTCATCAATAACACAACAGGATTAACTTATATTGATTTGAGTATGATTGTGAAATTAATAGAATTAAGAATATCAAACAATATGAATCTGACAAGGATAAATCTAAAATATCTCTCTGAAACTTATGGGACTTGTCTAGTTGGAACAAATCCTTTGCTTTCCACTATTGACTTACCTGCTTTAACTTCTATCGGTAGCGGTTCAGAGTTTATCTTTAGTAATAATGCCTTACCAAGTTCATTTATAAATACCTTTTTAAATAGATTGTTAAACGTAACACCAACTTCCGGAAAATACATAATTCTAAACCAACAAAATCCTCCTGCGCCACCCACAGGTCAAGGTATAATAGACTTAGCAACCTTGAAGAGTGCTGGAAATTCTGTTTACACAGATTAATTTTTTTAAATTACTTCATTGCAACTTGATAAATTTATTTTAGATATATAACCAAAAGAAATGTAATAGATATAATCTTAAGTTGATCTAAAGCCGTGAATAATTTTAATGTAAATTTTAAATAAACACATTTAGATAAACAAACTTTACTTAATAAATTTCTGATAAAGTAGTATTTACTAAATATGCTCTGCTCAGAAGACTGCCTTAATTTAAAGATGGGACAATTCAAAAATTATATATGTTTAACGAGAGAAGTAAGAATGCAATTCTTAAAAGATAGTATTGCAGAACTTTATCCATTTATAGATGATGATATTGAATTTTACAATGACAAGTTGGATTTTAACATCCTTTCATACAATTCAAAAATCAAATGGAATTATCCCTTAACGGAAAAATACAGAGACAATTGGGATTGGAATTCCATAGAGCAGAACGACTCAATAAGCAAAAATTTTAATTTGGCTTTACTTTCCCTGATAAGGTTACTTGTCCATTATCAAAATGTGACTGTTTTAGAAATTTAGATTTTTGAGAAAACTTAGATGACAACTGCGAAAAATTTGAAAAACCTGTAGCAATTGTTCCTCGGGTAATAATCAAGAATTTATATGTTTACAGGCTTATATACTATTTAATAAATGAAAAAACTATAAATGATGAAGCTCTATTAATGTTATATTTTCTTACTAGAGAATTAGATTTTATAGACAAAGAAGAGGACTAAAAAATTAAAAAGCTCTTTAATATTTACCTCTAAGGTACCCATCTAAAATCTCGAGGCGCCCATTTTAAATTCCGAATTGTTATGCCAATTGTTTAACTCAAAATCAATTGGAAACATCAACCAAGAAAAAATCACAATTTTGTTTGTAATCAGTCCGACTAAAATCAATGAAAAGGGATTATGCTCTCTTAGATAATTCACTTCAGTAAATCAATTCTGTTTTTAGAAATATGAAGAAACGCTAAATATCCATATTACCTCGCTTATTCTAATTTAATAGAGATGGGAATCTTGTGCATTCAGGAGAATCCATTTTTTATCACTGTTCAGTTTAAAGGTGCCAATATGTTCCTTATTCCATTCATCAGGTCCTATTAAAGAAAGAAAATTTACGCCTGTGGCATCTCTGTACAAATGATAAATTTCACCAATGACGGGTTCAAATGAAAATTTAGCGCTGTACACTAATTCATTCCATTCGTATTCTTGCATCAACTTTTGATATTGCAGCTTCAGTTCGTTAAACTTATTTCCAAGCTCTTTATTCACATTGTCAATCCCTCTACTTTTCCAAGAAACCACATCATCAACCCTAATTACCGGGGCTCCAACATTTGTAGCGTAAGGCAATACATTCGCATTAAAACCTTTTTCAACTGAATATACGACATTATCTGGTTTTTTATTTTTCATCAAATTTTAATTTATTTTTTTCAATTAATTCCGAAGAATCAATCAGTAACATTTCATCTATAATTTTTAAAATGAGTTTAAAATGGTTGTTTGTACAATACTTTTTTATTTCTACCAAAATTCTCTTGAAAGCAAAAATGGATTTACAAATTTCAAAACGTACATTTTAAAAGCTATTTTGTTTAATAATATTGATGCAAAGTTAAACAAATAATTCAAATCGGCAGTAAAAATAAAGCTTAGAAGGGCAATATTAATTTTGTTTCAACTTCTTATTCCAAAATTAATAAAATATTTATTTTCAATGTGTCGTAAAAAATAATTTTATATTCAGATTTAGAAGACTATAAAAAGCTATTTGAATTCTGACAGCAAAAACAGGACTTCAATAATTATGTTTTGTTAATTCTAAGCAAAAATATACACCTTTTTAAATTTTTAAATCCTCTTTTACTATCTTTAAAAGATTTATTTTTTTTTAAAATGCCCAAAAATAAAACTCATGAAAAAAATCAAATTAGTTTCACTTACAATTATATCATTCCTTTCTTTCAGTTGCGATGCGCAAGTCAAATCCAATGACATTCCCCTTAAAGACGAAGTAAAAAACTATACGCTCGAAACCGTAGCTTCAGATATTGCTATTCCGTGGGGAATGACTTGGTTGCCAGACGGCAGCATGTTAGTTACTGAAAAAAGCGGTATTTTATATCAAGTCAAAAACGGTACAAAAAAGGAAATCAAAAATGTTCCTAAAGTATATTCTCGTGGACAAGGCGGATTGTTAGACATCGTACTGCATCCTGATTATGCTAAAAATGGCTGGATTTATATGACGTATGCTTCCGATGAAGGGGAAGGAACTGGCGGTCACACAAAACTCATTCGAGCAAAATTATTGGACGGAAGTCTGACACAAATTGAATCGCTTTACAAAGCCACTCCGAATACCACAAAAGGACAGCATTTTGGTTCCCGAATTATATTTGATAATGATGGCTATTTATATTTCTCTATTGGAGAGCGCGGCGAACATTTTGTAAATCCGCAAGATATTAAACGCGACGGTGGAAAAATATATCGATTAAATGATGACGGAAGCATTCCTAAAGACAATCCATTTGTAGGCCAGACTGGAGCAAAAGAAGCAATTTACACTTATGGGAATCGCAATCCTCAGGGAATGGCAAAAAACCCTGTAACAGGCGCAATTTGGGCACATGAACACGGTCCTCAAGGTGGAGATGAAATCAACATAATAAAAAAAGGAGTAAATTATGGATGGCCTGTGGTCACTTATGGTATTGATTACGATGGAACAACTATCAGTAAAGAAAATGAAAAACCAGGCATTGAAAAACCTATTTATTATTGGTTGCCTTCTATCGCCCCAAGCGGAATGACTTTTGTTACCAGTGATAAATATCCGGACTGGAAAGGACATTTGTTGGTAGGCTCTTTGAAATTTCAATATCTTGAATTGCTAAAGTTGAAAGGCAATGAAGTTATCGGCAGACAAAAAATCGCAACCGATATTGGTCGTGTACGTAATGTGGCACAAGGTCCAGATGGCTATATTTATATGGGCGTAGAAGGAAAAGGAATTATTAAAATCATACCTAATTAGACTATGTTTACAACGAAATTATTTTTAGGATTTGGACTATTTGTATTGGGAAGCTTCTCAATTGCAAACCCATTTTCTCCAGACAACTATATTGACTTGAATACTGAAATCGCAGTCGTTTCAAAATTTCAGTCACCCGGAAAAGAAATTTATGCTGATTTTTGTATGCAATGCCATGGCGCAAATGGAAAAGGAGATGGTAAGAACTTCCCACCTCTTGCCGGTTCTGATTGGTTAAAAACTAAGAGAAATCAAAGTATCGCTGCCGTAAAATTTGGACAAAGTGGCGAAATTGTTGTCAATAAAATCAAGTACAACAGCAGCATGCCAGCCATGGGACTTACGAATCAGGAAGTTGCCGATGTGATGAATTACATCATGACTTCTTGGAGTAATAAACAAACCAAAATCGTTACCGAGAAAGAAGTCGCAGCCATTAAAAAATAAAATTCGGACTTAGGATTGGTCTCTAAAAAACATAAGACACCGAAAAACCTCCATAAAAATTGACAGGATTTCCCGGATAAAAATAGCGTGGGGCGGCAGTCCCAAAACCTACAGCATTCGGTAGAATGTTCGCTGCGTATTTAGTGTCCAATGCATTATTAACTCCAGCATTCATCTCTATTCTTAAGATTTTAAGATTCGTAAAAACATACGTCGTTTTGATGTCAAGCAACGAATACCGCTCACTGTATTTTGTATTGGAATCGTTTAACGGAATTTTACCCATCGTTCGAAAAGAAGTGTTAACACTAAATCCCTTTTTTGTATTTAAATCCACACCAAAATTGAATTGTTTTTCGGGAACTCCAGTAAGTTGGTTTCCCGAATAATTCGCGTCACCATCCAAAAATTCTTTAAATTTAAAAGTATTCACCGCTCCTGAAAAATAAGGTGTAATTTGAAGTTGGGTCAATTCCAAAAATTTATAATTAATCAAGAATTCCAACCCTGTATGGGAACTGCTACCCGCATTAATGCCTACAAATTGATCATCAGCGGTGCGACGTGCCACCAATAAATTTTTAATTTGTGTGGTATAAAACGTTACTTCCGTATATATTTTATTTGTAATCCAATTTCCTTTGAAACCCAGTTCGTAATTCCAACCTATTTCGGGTTTTAAATTGGTGTTTATTTGACCTTCAGGAGTCAATGTCTCCGCAACTGAAGGCACCGAAAATCCTTTGCTAACCGACGTAAATATATTTTTCCCTTTGCTTATTTTGTACGAAAAGCCAACTCTTGGCGACCAAACGTTTCCAAAAGTAAAAGGCATCTTTTGACCTCCAGAATTATTTTCGAAAACATCTTCTACCGAATATTTGGTTGTGTTTAACGCTACTCCGGTTTCCAGATGCAGTTTTTCTGAAATCCAAAATTCCATTTCTAAAAAGTAGTTGGTGTAATTCCGGTTTTGTTTGATGGCACTAAATTCGTCACCTTTTATACTGCCTTGACCCGGTTGCGATTTGTACAAATTTTTAAAAAGAGAATACTCGTACTTTTCAGTTAATAATTCGGTGCCAAAACTCAGTTCAAATGGCAAGGAAAACATTTGGTCTTTATAATTTACATTGGAACGAAAACCCGCAGCATTTGTTTTTTCATCCAAAATATCAAAAGGTCTGGGTTCGTACGCGTCTTTGAAATTAGAAAAAACACTGGTTTGTATAGACCACTTCTCAGAAAATTGATGGTCGTATCCTAATCCGAACATAAATTTGTCATACGACTCAAAACCTTGCGCGGCTGCCCAAGTTGCGGCTGCTTTCTCAGGATTATTTTTTAAATCAGTCTCATTGATAGAACTTGGAATAAAAGCTTTCAGTCGGGTGAACGTTCCTAAAAATGACAAAGTGCCGGCGGAACCAATTTTTTGTTTACCATGCAGGTTCAATGATTTTCTGTTGTAGGAGCTGTTTGCTCTGAATCCGTCGCTTTGTAAATCCGTAAAGCTTGTAAATACATTTGTTTGGGAATCGCTGTATCCTGCCGAAAGACGTTGTTGCAACAACCCAAAACTTCCAAAGGTAATCGTTGATTTCCCGAATGATTCCAACAAAGGCGTTTCTCGTGAAAACAATTGGATTACACCGCCCAAACCGGAACCAAAACTAGTGGAATTTGGCCCTTTTATAATTTCAATTTTTTCGATCGATGCTAAATCAATATCATCAATCGTAGTTTCACCTTCACCGGAAGTCAATGGAATCCCATCAAAATAGGCTTTTATCTTATTGGTTCCGTATTGAGATCGGGCGCCAATACCACGAATCGTAATCCTATTGGTATTCAAAGCGCCTTGTTGCATCGTAACGCCCGGGATTTTGTTTAAAATTGGAGTCAGTATAATTCCGTCACTTTTATTGATGTCGGCAATAGTAATTACTGAAATGGAAGAAGCCGTATTTTGAAGTATGTTTTTGATTGGCGAACCCATCAATGTGATTTCTGAAAGTGCAATCGTATCTTTTTTTATTTGTCCAAAAACAGCAGTCGCACTACATAAAAAAAGGAGGAAAGAAACGGATTTTTTGAACAATTGTTAAGTATTTAGATGAGTAAAAACTTTTATAAAGTTAGCATTTTCTTTTATCTTATAAAAGAGCTTACAGGTTGAAATTTGGTTTATCGTGAAGATCCAGTACGATTTATTGCTATTCAATTACTAAACGATAATTCTATGATACTCCTGATTATTATTTAATTTAAAAAAAAATCAACCGTTTACGGGAAACCGTAAAATAGCTACAATATAGATAATTATGTTTGTAAAGCAAAAAACCCAATAATCCAGAAAACAAAAATTTAAACCTTTGGAAATAGCATGCTGATATAGGGAAGTTTCAATACCGTATCCATTTGTAATTTGTTCTTGACTGAAACACTTTGCTAATCGAGACTTTAAGAAGTTTCCCTCCAAAGTTTGTTTTTAAAATATTGTATTGCTTTGCGACTTCCATGTTATAATGGGGTTTTGGTTAATCAGTGTTGTGAAGTGAAAAGAAGACTGTCTGTAAGGATAGTCTTTTTTGTTTACAACGATTGGAAAAGGCAAAAAAGGAAGTGGAACCGATAGAAAATAATAGAATTCTTAACAAAAAGAATTATATTTGAGAAATATCACTAAAAGTGGGTATTGCATAAATAAAATATTACTCGTTTTTTTGTATAAATTATATAAGGTAACAACTATAAATTTAAATGTTATGATAAAAATTCTATACTTATTGATTGTTGGTATGGTTTGCTTTTTATTCAAAATAATACAATAAGCCTATCTTTTGACGGCAATAGTTTTCGGCAACTATTATTTTAAAGACAGTGTACTAATTTGAAAAGGCTTCCAAAAAGGAGGCCTTTTCAAATTAGTACGATTAGTAGCGTTAACCGGAGCTGGCTATTAATCAGGACATAAAAAGCTCGCCATTAAATATAACGTTAAAGCCGCAGTTATCTGTGAATTATATAAAAAATTCTACCTTGGAACACTATTCTAATGGACCAGCCGTTCTTAAAATACTTTATATTTGCATTGAAAAATAATTAGACTTAATTTATGAAAAAGCCACTTTTTGCATTCCTAATCCTTCCAATAGTGTTTTTAGTATCCAGTTGCAATCGTGGAAAAGCGGCTGACATAGAAACCGGAAAAGAAAAAACTACAAACGTTCAGACTGATTCAGTAAAAGAACCAATAGTTCAAACCATCGACACGGTTGATTACAACAAGAGAATGGTGGCTTTGAGCAATAACGATACCACGGGAAGATGGCCTGTAAAAGCACCTTACCCTTTGGCCGGAGCATTATTGCCATACAACAGAATAATTGCTTATTACGGAAATCTATATTCTAAAAGAATGGGGATTTTAGGAGAAATACCAAGAGTTGAGATGGTTAAAAAATTACAAGGAGAAGTGGCTAAATGGCAAGCTGCAGATCCATCTGTGAAAGCTATTCCAGCGTTACATTATATTGCTACTACAGCCCAAGGCGCACCTGGTAAAGACAATAAGCACCGCATGCGAATGCCATTTAAACAAATAGATACTATTTTAAGCTGGGCAAAACCTATTAATGCTTTAGTATTTTTAGATATTCAAGTGGGTCACAGTAATGTGAAAGATGAAGTTACTACGCTTGTAAAATACCTTTCAATGCCTAATGTTCATTTGGGAATTGATCCTGAATTTTCATTGAAAAATGGAGAGATTCCTGGTTCTAAAATTGGAACTTTTACTGCTGATGACATCAATGATGCTATTGATATTTTAGCCGACGTTGTACGTAAAAACAAACTAACTCCAAAAATACTTGTTGTTCACCGTTTTACACAAGGCATGGTGAAAAATTATAAAAATATTAAAAAGGTGCCAGAAGTTCAGATAGTAATGGACATGGATGGTTTTGGTGATAAAGTTCTAAAAAAGGATTCTTATGTGAGTTATATTTATAAAGAACCAGTTCAATTTACCGGGTTTAAATTATTTTATAAAAATGATATTAGAAAAAATTGGGTGATGTACACTCCGGAAGAATTGGTGAAATTTACACCTAAACCTAGCTACATTCAATACCAATAATTCCTTTAAATAAATTTTCGATTTATGAAAAATAGTGCTTTTTTAGTTTTTGCAGGTCTTTTTTTACTAGTAGGTTGTCACTCTGAAACCGGTAAAACCAAAAATGGGATCGTTCTATCTGTTGCGCCTATTATTAAAAAAATAGCACCAAAAAAAACAATGGCTGACGCGGCAACAATTCTTTCCAAAAAAGAAGTGCCTATATTATGCTATCACAATATTAAAGAACTTAAAGCGGGTGATGGCGAAATGACAAAAACATATACTGTTTCACTAGCAAATTTTGCGCAGCAAATGAAAGCCTTGTCAGATGCCGGCTATCACAGTATTTTACCAAATCAACTGTATGACTATCTCGTATATGACGCTCCATTACCTTCAAATCCGGTAATGATCACATTTGACGATACTCGGGAAGAACAATTTAGCATTGGTGCTGCAGAAATGAAAAAATACGGGTTTAAAGGAGTATTCTTTGTAATGACCGTTTCGATTGGTCGTCCTAACTATTTAAGTAAAGAGCAAATCAAAAGTTTATCTGATAGTGGAAATGTCGTTGCAGCACATACTTGGGACCATCACATGGTAACAAAATATGCTGGTGAGGACTGGAATACACAATTGGTAAAACCCAAAACTAAATTGGAAGAAATCATTGGCAAGCCGGTGACTTATTTTGCTTATCCATTCGGATTGTGGAATAAAGCAGCTATTCCTGAGTTAAAAAAGAGCGAATACCAAATGGCTTATATTTTAGCAACAAAAAGAGATTCTGTTGATCCATTGTATACAATCAGACGTATTATTGTTGCTGGTCAATGGTCTACTCCAAGTACAATGAAAGCTATAAAATCTTCTTTCAATTAGCAATTGTAAAAAGTACAGAAGTTAGTTATTCTAGTCTATAAAATAGAAACACCCTATTCTTGTGTTGAGAATAGGGTGTTTTTTTGTCTTAACTTTTAAAATGAAAACTAGTAATCACTAATAAAAGTGAATGTTTATGGGTACAAAAAAACAGCATCCTGAATTGTATATTTCGGAGATGCTGTTTGTTTATTATTTGGAAATAAAAAAGAAAATGGAATCAATAAATTCACTTCCTATCTTTTTATTAAACTGATTACCTTGGTGACAACCAACTCTGCGGGTTGTTGTAGGTAGTATTTTGAAGGATTAAAAATTTGATGATTGTTTTTCCTGTTTCATTATTGGTTCTCACCCTACCTAAGCTTTGCTTGATACTTACCTTATCTCCTTTACTTACAGAAACCGAACTTAAGTTTTGGTAAACGGTAAAGAAATCTCCATGCTGAATCATTACGGCTTTATTTAAAGGAGATAAAACTATAACGCTTGTTACTTCGCCGCCAAATACTGCTCTGGCATTAGAACCCTGCTCCGTCGTGATTTCCACACCACTGTTATGAATAGTCAACGTACTAAATACAGGATGCGGCTGATCTCCGTAACCCAATGAAATAAATCCTTTTTCTACTGGATAAGGCAATCTTCCTCTATTGGCTCTGAAGTTATCCGCAATTAATTTTGATTCCGGGGTCAATTCTATTTTTGATGAGGACACTGCTACTTTAGAAACTGGCGCACTTGGATTCGCTTTGGCTCTTTCTAACGCTGCTTTTCTATTGGCAGCAGCAATGGCTTCACGAACTATTCTATTAATTTGTTTGTCGATAGAACGGGACTCTTGTTGTTTTTTTCTAATTTCCGATTGAATTTTATTCTTGTCTTTTTTAATAGTACTGACTAATCTTTCTTGCACTTGTTTCTCTTTTTCCAAAGACGAACGCTCTTTTTCTTTTTCGACGATCAGTTTTTGTTTGGCCGTTTTTTGCACATTTAATCTACCGTTGTAATCAAGGAGTTGGTTTGATTTTGAACTTATTTCCTCGCCTTGCATTTTTCGATAATTGGTATACTGCTTCATGTATTGCGCTCTTTTATAAGCCTGCAAAAAATTCTCCGAAGACAATAAGAACATGGCTCTACTCTCCTCAGAACGGCTTTTGTAGGATTTCACAATCATCTCAGCATAATCTGCTTTGAGGATTTCCAATTCTTTTTTAAGCTTATTGATTTTTACTTGATTAACATACATGTCATTTCCCAAAAGCTTGGTTTGCTTTTCGGTGGTGTTTATTAATTTTTCTTTTAGCTTTATTTTATTGCTTTGGATAACAATTACATTGATCGCACTTTTTTCTTTTTTCTTTACGCTCTGCAAAAGTTTTTCGTTTTCGCGTATTTCTTTTTGGATTTGAGCTTTTCGTGCTTCTAATTTTTCTTGTTGTGATTCTTGGCTCCACATCAGTGAAGTCGTACATATAAAAATTAGGCTAAGGAGAAATTTTGGCATATTAAAAAAATATTTTTTACAAATTTACTTAATTATAATTCTTTTATACCCATTAGGCACACTATAAGGAAAAGAAAGTTCTTCATTGAAGGATACGGTGTTATAATCTAAATTTATTTCGGTTTTACCTTTTGTCTGTAAAGTGTTTATTAAAACATTAGAAGGCAACGTAGCCTCATTATATACTTTACTGTCTGAATACGCTACTTTTATCGTTCTGTTTTCAGCGATTTGTGTTATTTCCTGTCTTTTTATCAAAAATTTATCGGCATCAAAGAAAAACGATTTTTTCGTATTGTTATTCGAAAAGTCGTCTAATCTGTAAGTTTGTTCTGTTAGTGACTCCGTATATTTTCCTTTATTCAAATCATCCATTGCATCTCCTAACAGCATGTTTTGGATTTTATTAAAATCTAAATCAGTTCCTAACCATTTACTCAATCCTCTAAAATCTCCTTCAAAATAACTGCCATTGATTTTCTCATAATAGTTTACTGATGTTGGCGTAATTAATGCTTTTGCCATTGTAATTCCAAGAAAACGAATGCTTATCAAAATCTGTTCGTCTTTCTTGATTTTTATTTCTGCCGTAACATTTTGTATCTGCTTGTCATCGACATATCGCGCATTTGACTTAATATATAATGTAGAAAAATTGTTTTTATTGTTATAATGATTTTCTATAATTTTATCTGCGGTCAAACGGGTTGCTTTTACACTTGCCTCAGCCACAACCGATTTCGATTTACACGACATCATTAAAACGACCACTGCTAGTATTGCTATTTTTTTCATTATTTTTTTTCTTTTAATAATTGATTCGCTTTGGAAAAATATATTTCTTTTTTCTTGTCATCTCCCAAACCATTATATGCTTCTCCAAGTTGGATATTAAAATTTATCTCCATTGTTTTGTCGTCTACCAAATAATCTAAACCCATTTCCAGTATATCCTTCGCTTTTTTAAATTGGTGTAATTGGTTGTTTGCCAAACCCGAATAATAATAAAATTGAGGTTGCGATGGAAAAGACTCTATCATTGTCATGGCTTTTTTACCTACCAATTCAAATTGTTTCACTTCAGTATACGCTTGAAGCAAAAGCAAATTAGTTTCGATCTCTTCGGAATCTCCGTTTTTTAGCGCCCGTTCATAAAATTTAATTGCTTTATCCCATTGTTTTTTATTATGGTAAAACTTCCCTACCTCCTTGGCTACGTTAACTTCTTTGTCCGAATCAAAATAAGCGATTGCTTTTTCTAAATCAGCGGAATACTGCGGGTTTTTATCGGTAAAAATTAAAAACTCATTTAGCATTCGGTGCTGTATTTTCGAATCTATTTTGGCACTTGCCAAAGAAATATTCATAGCGTTTATTGCTTTTTGAGCCTCATTATTCTCCAAATAATTTTTAAATAAACTCACTTGTGCCCATTCCGATGTTGGGATCGCTTCCGCTAATTTTTTGGCGGTTTCAAATGCTTTTTCCTCTTCGTTATTTCTCGTATACAAATTTATTAAGGCAATGTAATTAGACTCTTCTTTTGGGTCTTTGTCAATTTGGGTTATCAAATTTGATATTTCCGTGTTTTGATATTTTCCTTCAGACAAAATCTGTATTTTGTATAATTCCCGTCTTTCCGTTTTTCCAGAGGTCACATTTAATTCATTGATGAGATCCAACGCTTTGTCAAATTGATTTGTAGCCATGTAAAGTGACGTCAAATCTTCTTTATATTTAGTATCGAATGTGATCAATTTATTAATTACCACTATCGCTTGACTGAAATTCTTGGTTTCATAACTCACATCATACATGCCAACCCAGAACCATTCATTAGTTGGGTCGATTTGAGTGGCGCGTTCAAATGAACTGTAGGCATTTTTATAGTCTTTTGATGCTAAATAATTTTTTCCCAATTCAAAATAGACCGTCGCATTGTTAGGTTGTAACTTTAAACATTTATCTAAAGAAACGATCGCCTTATCATGGTTTTCAATTCCTTTTTGAAGCAAAGACTCATAAAAAGAGTCTTCAAACTGATTTGCATCCTGTTTAATTTCTTCGGGTTCCGTTTGTGCCCATAACAAAGTAGAATTGCATTGCAAAACAAAAAGTATAAATAAAAATGAAAATTTTTTCATTAGTTTTTATTTTCTCCACTTTAGGAAGGTTGAGTGAAATCTATTCCAGCACCGAGTAATCGCCGATGCTAATGCTGGTAAAATTACCATCGAAACTGGCGTGATTCCCTATCATAGCATTATCCAGATTGGCGTTTTTTATATGCGAATGGGTTTGCACCAAACTATTTTTTATGGTACTGTTAACAACATGACATCCATTTCCTAATGACACATTGGGTCCAACGGTTGCATTTATTAATACTACATCTTCTCCAATATAACATGGCGGAATGATAGTTGAATTTTCTAACTTAATATCAAAGTCCACTAAATGCGTTCCATCATTATGTAAAAAACCTAACATTCTAGAATTTGTTTCTACCGTTACATTCTTATTTCCGCAATCCATCCATTCGTCGACTTTACCGGGAACAAATACCATGCCTTTTGCCATCATTTGTTTTATTCCATCATTTATTTGATATTCTCCACCGTGAATGATATTATTATCCAATACTAATTGAAGTTCGTTTTTTAAGACGGAAACATCTTTAAAATAGTAAATTCCGATAACGGCAAGGTCTGAAACAAATTCCTTCGGTTTTTCAACCAGTTCGATGATCTCATTCGCTTCGTTTAAATTGATCACACCAAAAGCTTCTGGATAATCTACTTGTTTCACCCAAATAACACTATCGGCATTTTGATCTAAATCGAAATCGGCACGAATTAAAGTATCGGCGTACGCTATAACAGCTGGTCCACTCAAAGAATCTTTGGCACACATAATAGCATGACCGGTTCCTAAAGCTTCATTTTGATAATAAATAGTTCCTTTGGCGCCTAATTTTTGTGCGATAGCGATTAATTCCTCTTCTACTTTTTTACCAAAACTTTCGTGAATAATAAAGGCTACTTCTTCAATATCTTGATTCAACACGCCCGCAATATCTTCTACCAGTCGGTGAACGATTGGTTTTCCAGCGATAGGAATTAACGGTTTAGGAATAGTTAACGTATGTGGACGAAGGCGTGATCCACGACCAGCCATAGGGACAATTATTTTCATGTTCTTTTTTATTAAAAGATTGAAAAATTAAAAGATTGAGAAATTACAATCAAAAATCTTTCAATTATTAAATCTTTAAATTATTAAATTAATCTATTTCACTCCTGTGCTTCCAAAACCACCTTCACCTCTCGAAGTTTCCGTTAATTCCCGAACTTCTACCCATTCGGCACGTTCGTGTTTGGCGATGATGAGTTGTGCTATGCGTTCTCCGTTTTCGACCACAAATGCTTGGTTGGATAAATTTACTAAAATTACTCCTATTTCACCACGATAATCGGCATCAATAGTTCCGGGAGCATTAAGGACGGTAATTCCGTTTTTGGCAGCCAGTCCACTTCTTGGGCGCACTTGCGCTTCGTACCCTATAGGTAATTCAATAAAAAGGCCTGTTTTTACGATGGCTCTTTCCAGTGGTTTCAGTATAATAGAATCAGTCAAATTGGCTCTTAAGTCCATTCCTGCCGAAGCTTTGGTTTCATAGTTTGGTAAACTATGATGTGATTTATTGATGATGTTTATTGTCATTGATTTGTTTTTTAGCCCTGATAGCAGTGAAAATCCTTTCTAGTCCTGAACTTTTTCAGGACTAGAAAGATTGTAACGAATAGCAGGAAATAGCTCCTAAAATTCATTACAATAAAATTAATTCTTTTTGGTGTTTAAAATTCTAGATAATGTTTCTTTTTCGTTGAAATATATGAAATACATGAATGCAAGTAATAATGAAATCCCAACATAATAATTTTCGCGAAAACCGTAGAAAGAAATGGCTGAAAACAGGATAGATAATCCCAAATAAGCACCTATTTTCTCCATATCATAGGGAATTGGGTAATATTTGTTTCCGAGAATGTATGAAATAATCATCATACTTCCGTAAGCGGCAATGGTTGCAATTGCCGAGCCATAATAACTGTATTTTGGAATTAAAACATAGTTTAAAACTAAAGTCAGTATTGCACCAACAATAGAAATATAAGCGCCAATTTTAGTTTTATCCGTGAGTTTATACCAAACCGAAAGATTGTTATAAATTCCCAGAAAAAAATTAGCCAAAATAATTAAGGGCACCACTTTCATCGCTTCCCAATACGCTTTATTGTCGAGCAACAAAAACTTTAAAACATCAGCAAAAACAATAACGCTAAGAAGAATTAAAGAGCCCATAATCACAAAATATTTAGTGATGACAGCATAAGTTTTAGGTGCGTTTTCATTTCCAGAATGACTAAAAAAGAAAGGTTCGATTCCTAATCGGAAGGCGGTGGCAAACAAAACCATAAACAATCCGAGTTTGTAACAGGCAGAATAGGCTCCAACTTCGGATTTTGCAATATTTTCTGGAAGCAAATAGCCCAATAATATTTTATCAAAATGCTCGTTGACCGCAAAAGCGATTCCTGCTACAAGAATTGGCAAGCCGTATTTCATCATTTTTTTCCAAAGTTCTTTGTCGAATTTTCGATTCAAATGGAAGTAATTTGGCGAAAGCACGATCAAAGTCAATAAACTTGCTAATAAATTGGCCACGAAAATATACCCTATTTCATAGTGTTCGATGTATAAGTTATCAATAAACGAATTAGGATGTGAAGCGGCCAATTTTGGTAAAAACAACAAAAAGAAAATGTTAAGAATCAAGTTGACCATCACGTTTCCGATCTTGATGACAGCATACATTATGGGACGTTGATTGGCGCGAAGTTTTGAAAACGGAACTATTACCAAAGCATCAAGTGCCAAAATCCAAATGGAATAGGTAATGTATTGCACATCGACATTGGCCCAAGCGGCCAAAGAATTCCTGAAAATCAAGGCTCCAAAAAGGAAGAAAATTGAGGACCAAAATATGGAAATTGTAGTTGTCGCGATTACGTTTTGTTTGTCTTTTTCGGAATTATAAAAACGAAAAAAAGCGGTTTCCATTCCGTAAGACAAAATCACATTGAAAAAAACCATCCAAGACAGCAGAATGGAAACTTCGCCATATTCGGCAGTGGGCAATATTCCTGTGTATAATCGTACCAATAAGAAACTCAACATTCTCGGCAAAACCGTTGCGAGTCCGTAAATGGCAGTTTGTTTAAAAAGATTTTTGTATAAACTCAAAATATATGGGCTTGAAAATTATAATTTGTATGAAACAAAAATAACTATTTCTTTGGTTTAATCACACTAGGATACGCAATCATTGGCTTTTATTTGAGGTTATTTATTTTGAAAAAGTAGCTTTTACCGTTACTTTTATATTCCAATACTGCTTCAGTAGGTTTCAAAACAAATTTAGGTTTCGTTATAATTGGCGCCCGGTTACCATATTCTTTACGGCTATCTTTATGCAAAATTAAATCTGGATTTGAATGTATTGGAGCCAAATGAGCAACAAAAGTGTTTTTTGTTGCCTGTTCAAAATTGCCTTCCTGATTTTTAAAATAGATTTTCTGCAATTGAATGTCTTTAGAAAGCGGTGCTTCAAATTCAATATAAAAAAGAGTTACCCTTCCTTTAGGTTCTTTTCCTTCAATCCATTTCTGAAAATAAACTGATTTTATCTTTTGCGGGAAGCTGGTTTTTATGCCTTCTTTTGGAGCACAATAACCAAGAATGATTACAATTAATAACAAGAATAAAATTTGTAGTGAAGTCTTCATCTTTCTGCGATTTAACTTAATCCCTCTTCGTTTAATATTTTTAAGAAATGAAATCCTTTTGGAACATACCCTTGATTGTAATAAAAACGGTGTGCAGTGAAGTTTCCTGTAAATGCGTCCAAAACAATCATTGTACAGCCCGTTTCTTTAGCCAAGGCGTCAACATAATCTGTCATCATCTTACCCAAACCTTTAGAACGATGATCCGGATGCACAATAAAGTTGTCTATCTCGATATATTTTCCCGACCAAAGTTTTGTTCCTGACCAGAATCCTGAAACGGCAACACAAATCTCATTTTCAAATACGGCAACCTGCTTGTAATTATGCGGAATCATTTCAATCAGATAGGATTTATATTTTTCTAGAGTGAATGTAGGATACAAATATTTCATTACTTCAATATTAGCAAGCATTTCATCTATTGTGGTCAGTTCTTTAAGTATTAAAGGCATTATTTCTTTTGTTTTTTTAAAGTATAAAATTACTAAAAAAAAGAGCCACGCAATAGCGTGGCTCTTTAAAATATATAGAATAAATATTCTTATCCATTCAAAGCTTCAGCTCCACCGACGATCTCTAGGATCTCATTAGTAATAGAAGCCTGACGTGCTTTATTGTACGTCAATTTCAATTGATTTCTCAATTCGGTTGCATTATCAGTTGCTTTGTGCATGGCAGTCATACGAGCGCCGTGCTCAGATGCAAATGAATCACGAATACCTTTATACAATTGTGTTTTCAATGATTTTGGAATCAAAGTCATCACGATTTCTTCTTTTGAAGGTTCAAAAATATAATCTCCTGTTGAAACTGGTTTATCCGATTTAATAGGTGCAAGTGGCAAAAATTGTTCTGTTTGTACAATTTGTGTCGCTGCATTTTTAAATTGATTGTAAATCAATTCGATTTTATCATATTCACCTGAAACAAATTTCTGAGTTAATAAATCCGAAATTAAAGCCACATTATCAAAAGTCAAATCATCAAAAATAGCGCTTTGATTGTCAACTACTGAAAGTGTTTTGCTTAAAACATCGTTTCCTTTTTTTCCTATTGCAAAAATATCAACTTGTTTGTCCGCATAAAATGCAGCACGGTTTTTAGCTTCTTTAATTGCATTAGTATTAAAAGCCCCTGCCAAACCTCTATTTGAAGTTACAACAACGATTAACACTTTCTTTACTTCACGTTGTGTGGTAAATTCTCCTCCTATATCACCATCAAGTGTAGCAGAAAGATTTTGCAATAATTCCGTTAATTTTTCGGCATAAGGGCGCATCGCTGTGATTGCATCTTGTGCTTTCTTTAGCTTTGCTGCAGAAACCATTTTCATTGCCGATGTAATTTGCATCGTAGATGAAACGGAAGTAATTCTATTACGGATTTCCTTTAAATTTGCCATTTTATTGTGGGTATTGGGTTGTGAATTTTGGGTGTTGGGTTTAGAAAAATCTAAAACCTAACACCCAAAACCTATAAACCTAATTAGTTATATTTTGCTGATAATTCTTTTGCTACAGTTTCGATTACATCTGTAATTTCGTCTGTTAATTTTCCTGCTTTCAAAGCATCAAGTGTCGCTCTGTGTTTGTTGTTCAAGAATTCCAAGAAATCTTTCTCAAATTCTCTTACTTTGTTCACAGGAACATTTCTCAATAAGTTTTTAGAACCAGCATAGATAATCGCAACTTGATCTTCAACAGTATAAGGATCGTTCAAACCTTGTTTCAAGATCTCAACGTTTCTTTTTCCTTTTTCAATTACATTTAAAGTAACGGCATCTAAATCAGAACCAAATTTAGCAAACGCTTCCAATTCACGGAATTGTGCTTGATCTAGTTTTAATGTACCTGCTACTTTTTTCATTGATTTAATTTGTGCGTTTCCTCCAACACGAGATACCGAAATACCTACGTTAATCGCCGGACGAACCCCAGAGTTAAACAAATCTCCATCTAGGAAAATTTGACCATCTGTAATCGAAATTACGTTTGTTGGGATATAAGCAGAAACGTCACCAGCTTGAGTTTCAATAATTGGTAGCGCCGTCAAAGAACCACCACCTTTTACGATTGATTTCAATGAATCTGGTAAATCGTTCATGTCTTTAGCAATTCCGTCATCTGCAATTACTTTACAAGCACGTTCTAATAATCTACTGTGAAGGTAGAAAACGTCTCCAGGATATGCTTCACGTCCCGGTGGTCTTCTCAATAAAAGAGAAACCTCACGGTATGCAACCGCTTGTTTAGATAAATCATCATAAACAATTAAAGCCGGACGACCTGAATCTCTAAAATATTCTCCAATTGCAGCACCTGCGAAAGGAGCATAAACTTGCATCGGAGCTGGATCAGAAGCATTAGCAGCAACAATAATGGTATACGCCATTGCTCCTTTTTCTTCTAACATTTTAGCAATTCCTGCTACAGTTGACGCTTTTTGTCCAATTGCAACATATATACAAAATACAGGTTTTCCTGCATCGTAAAATTCTTTTTGATTTAAGATAGTGTCGATACAAACAGTTGATTTACCTGTCTGACGGTCACCAATAACTAGCTCACGTTGTCCACGACCAACTGGAATCATAGCATCTACTGCTTTAATACCCGTTTGTAATGGCTCAGTAACTGGTTGACGGAAGATAACTCCAGGAGCTTTTCTTTCCAAAGGCATCTCATATAAGTCTCCGCCAATTGGTCCTTTTCCATCAATTGGAAAACCAAGTGTGTTTACTACACGACCTACCATTTGTTCTCCTACTTTAAGAGAAGCAATACGTTGTGTTCTTTTAGCAGTTGAACCTTCTTTGATTCCTGTTGATGGTCCTAAAAGTACCACACCAACATTGTCTTCTTCAAGATTCAAAACAATAGCTTCTAATCCATTGTCAAATTCAACTAATTCTCCGTATTGAACATTAGAAAGCCCGTAAACACGAGCAATACCATCTCCAACTTGAAGTACTGTTCCTACTTCTTCTAATGTAGCACCAGATTCAAAACCTTCTACTTGCTTTCTTAATATTGCTGAAATTTCAGCAGGTTTGATTTCCGCCATCTTAATTTATAATTTAGACACTTAAATGTGTAATAAAACTAATTACTTAACTCTCTTTTTAATACTTGTAATCTGTTGGCTACTGACGCATTGTACTGCTTGTCGCCTATTCTTAGAATAAATCCTCCAATGATTGAAGCATCTACTATATTTTCTATTGTAATTTTTTTATCTGAAAGGGTTGCGATTTTAGCCAAAACTTTAGCTTCTAATGCCGCATCCATAGGAATAGCTGTAATCACTTTGGCTACTTCAACACCATTCATAATATCAGATAATTTACTGTATTCTGTAGCAATTGCTTCAAGAATTTCGAATCTTTTGTTTTCAAATAACAAATGAAATAACCCTTGAGTAACGACATCAATACCTGCAAAAACTTCTAAAAGTGCTTTCTCTTTTACCTCAACTTTTAACGTTGGGTTTTGAATAAAAGTACTTAATTCCAAGTTTCCGTTGATTGTTGAAGCAATCAATTTCATATCGTTATTCACAACTTCAGCAACACCTTTTGAGGTTGCTAAATCTAAAATTGCTTTTGCATAACGAATTGCTGCTCTTGTACTTGCCATAATTAGTTCAATTTTACGTCACCTAACATTTTCTCAACTAATTTAGTTTGAGCTTCTTTGTTAGACAATTCGTCTTTCAATAATTTTTCTGCAATACTCAATGATAAAGTAGAAACTTGTAATTTCAATTCAGCCATTGCTGCATTTTTTTCACCTTCGATTGCTGCTTTCGCTTGTTCGATCATTTTCAGACCTTGAGCTTGAGCTTCGTTTTTAGCATCCGCAACCATTTTCTCTTTCATTTCACGAGCATCTTTAAGCATATTGTCACGCTCTAATCTTGCTTCTTGTAAAATACGTTGGTTATCTGCCTGAAGATTTTGCATTTCTTTTCTAGCATTTTCAGCAGAAAGTAATGCATTTTTGATTCCTTCTTCTCTATCATTAACTGCATCAAGAATTGGTTTCCAAGCGAATTTTTTTAATAAGAATATTAATCCAACAAATATTAAAACTTGCCAAATAAACAAACCAAACGAAAAATCATTTATTAACTTATCCATTATATATAATTATAAATTTTTTATGTTTTAATTTTAAAAACAATAGTCACAACCAACCGTTGCAACTATTGCTTTTTTAGTTTTAATTAAGATGCGAATAACGCAGCGAAACCAATACCTTCAATAAGTGCAGCTGCAATAAGCATAGCTGTTTGGATTTTTCCAGAAGCTTCTGGTTGACGAGCAATAGCGTCCATTGCTGAACCTCCAATTCTACCAATACCTAAACCTGCTCCGATTACAATTAACCCTGCTCCTACAATAGTTGGAATTTGCATAATATATATATTAAAAATTAAACATTCTTATTAATAGTCTAAAGTTCTAAAGTCGAATGTCATAAAGTCAAGGTGACTTTTAAACTTTCAACGTTTGACTTTCGACTTAATGGTGAGCTTCGTCGTGATGATGCTCTTCATTTCCTGCTCCAAAATAAAGTGCAGATAACATTGTGAAAATATACGCTTGTAAAAAAGCAACCAATATTTCAAGGATAGAAAGCGCAAATGCTAATCCAAAAGATAATGTACTTCCAATCCAGCTTTTAAAGATAAACATTAAACCAATAATACTCATCAAAACTACGTGACCTGCTAACATATTAGCGTACAAACGTATCATCAACGAAAATGGTTTAATGATTGTTCCTAGCAATTCTATCGGCGCCAAGATAAATTTCATTGGAGTTGGCACACCTGGCATCCAGAAAATGTGTCCCCAATAATTTTTATTAGCTGTTAAAGTTGTAATGATATACGTTAAAATTGCTAATGATACTGTAATAGCGATATTTCCAGTTACATTAAATCCAAGTGGCATCAATCCTAAAATATTAAGAAAAAGAATAAAGAAAAATATAGTAAGCAGGTAGCTCATGTATTTTTTATAGTTTTTTTCTCCAATATTTGGAATTGCAATTTCGTCCCGTACATACAAAACTAAAGGTTCAAAAACACGTCCTACTCCTGAAGCGATTCCGTTGTTCTTAGAATACGATTTTGCCAAACTACCAAACAACAAAAACATAAATAAGGAAACCAGCATTATACCAATAACACTTTTAGTGATAGAGAAATCTATGGGTCTAACATTTGTCGGAAAACCGTTTTCTCCTTCTGTTAATTCTCCATCCGCCTGAGTTTTGTATATTTTTTCATGGTGTAACACATAGTAATTACCATTGTGTTCCGCTATTTCTTCACCATGATGAAATTTTGAAGATAAAAATACTTGCAAACCATTATCCCAAAGAATAATTGGTAAGGAAACACCGTAATGCTCTCCTGTTTCTTCATTTACAGATAGTGTAAAATCATGCGAATCCAAAAGGTGATGATTAATAAATTCCTTGATTTTAGATTTTACATCTGTTGGTTCAGCATGAGCCGCTTCCGCAGATTCATGTGCAACTTCGGTTTTTACTTTTACAGAATCCATTTCCGGATTTGCAAAACTAATTAATGGAAGGCACGCTACTAATGTCGCTATTATAAATCTAAGTGGTTTGTTTGAAATCACCATAACAGTTAAATATCTTAATTTATTACGTTTCTAAAATTTGGTGCAAATGTACATTTTTTATTAATATTCAAAAGCATATAAAAAATTTATTTTTCGGGCATTCCGCGTATAAAACTCCTTATTTATTGATTTTTGTTTAATATTCGTATCGTAAGTATGGTTTCCATTGCTAAAAAGAGAATAAACATCGCGAAAAAATTCCTTTTTTCTATGCTGCTATTCTGCCCTGACGCTTGTAATACTGGCCTTAGAATCAAATAACAAACAACCATTTTAATACTTGTGCTCAATAGAAAGGACATTCCAATATTGTCAAAACTTTGTTCCTTTACTTTCAACAAAACAGCAAGGACTATTACAGACAAAACTGAAAATAATAAATAAAGTACTTCTATCGAATAATGAAACGCTGTATCATCTATATTAAAACTGTAAAAAATAATTTTATGTAGTATATAAGCTACTGCTACCAGCAATGCTAAATTTATAAGCGGTTTGTAATTTTTTAAATTCATCAGATTGTCTTTTACCGAAAGTCAAAAGAACTCCCGATATTTTCTAGGTTTTAGTTTTGTTTTTATTGGAATTTATTCTGATTTGTTGATTTCCTTTACTTGTCGTATAACATTGTATAAGGCTAATGCGACTCCAACCATCACTAAAACCTTATTGTAATATACTTTGGGGTTGGGATGATTTTCGTCTAACCAGTTTCCAAGATAGGAAAACAGAAAGATTATCGCCCCCATTTGAATTGGGATATTAATCAGAGCAAGCCATTTACTAGCTTGTTTTTTGTTGGGTTTGTTGTCCATCATTTGGCATTAGATTCTTCATATTGGTTTTCATAGTGCATGAAGCACTAAAATCAGCACCTGGCTCTACTGCTAATTTTCCACAGATGACTTCTCCATGAATACTTGATTTTGATTTTACATTCAGGATTTCTGTAACTTGAATCTTACCCTCAAATTTCCCTTCAATATCTGCATTTCTGCATATAATATCACCGGTAACACTTCCTGCAGGTCCAATAACAATTTTCCCGCTGGATTGGAAATTACCAATTAATTCTCCATCCAGTCTAAAATCCGCCTGAGAAATAATATCTCCTTTTATAGCAGTCCCTTCAACAATTCTGTTGGTTTTCCCTAGAAGGTCTGTATATGATTTTGGCTTTTTATCAAACATGGTTATTGATTTTTCGGTGCTAAATATACATCAAGATTCTTCTTAATCTGAATTACTTTGTAATTTTCATTTGAAAGTACAATAGTAGGTTCCTCGATTTTATATTTTTTATCTTCTTTTAATGCTTTAACAATAGCGTTTGCATAAACTTCTGAAGTAACGCCGTGAATGGTTATAAAATTTTCTTTGTCCGTGTAAACATCATTAGAAAAAGTTAAATTTTGATGATTTTCAACGGTAATGAATCGTTTAATTTTCTCTTCAATTGCTTTTGCGTTTTTATCTTCTCGACTTCCAACTTTATAAAGAATTTTCCAGTTTTTAGTGTCAATAGTATTAAAATTCATTTGTTCTAAAAATGGAATCTGAGTAGTTACTATTTCTTGTGCATTCTTCCCTTCTTCGCTATTTGGATAATTATCTGCAACATATTGCAAAGCGGTTTTATAAGCTGCTAAGCCTCTTAATTTTCCAATTGCGTTTGCTTTTAGCAGTTCAAATTTAGACACAATTTCATCTCCGGAAAACTGATTAATCAAAGCATCTGATTTTTCTAACACAATCAAAAATTGCTCTTCTTTATAGAGTTTATACCATTTATTATATTCACTTTCAGGAGTTTCATTGGCCAAAGCCTCGTTCGGATTTGTATTGTTTATTATTTGCGTATAACGAGAATCCGGGAATTGAGCAGAAATTCTTCTTCTCATCTCTTCTGCTTTGCTTACATCTGTAATTTGGTAAATTTTAAACAAGTTGTACATCGCAGGAGGAACTAGTTTTTCTTCCGGATTATTCTTCAGTAATTGTTCTAGTTTATTGCTGGCCAAATCGTATTCCTTGAATTTTTCTTTGTACGCTACTCCAAGTTGGTAATAAACGAAATTACGCTCTTTAACGATGCTGTCCATTGCCGTTTGCGATACCGGAAGTTGTTTCAAATAATAATCAGTTGTATATTCTTGTATTATTTTTTCTTGCACCAATGCATTTTCAGCAGTTTGTGTTTTTCCATTTATAGTATCGTTCTCTTTTAAATCAGTTTTGCCCGTTGATAATCTCCAATTCCCCCCTAAGGAACGTGCTCCCCATGTTTTTTTAAATTCTACTTTTCCAAAAGCGACTGTAGTAGGATTATAAAAATAAAAAACGCTTACTTGATTCATACTCGCATCTGCCATCGAAGGAGGTGCCAATGATGCTTTTTTGGGTTTCGGTAAATCCGGTCCGGAAACAACGGGATCAATACTGGTTGGTTTAGCATTTCTCGCTATCGTTTCCAGTTTCTCTTTTTCTTTTTCTGCTAAAATTTTCTTGGTTTCGTCTGATTTTTTTAATTTATCAATGTAATTTTCAAAATATAAAACTCTGTCCGTTTCCGACAAAGAAGCGACATGAATAATGCTGTCATTTTTTTTGGCGATACCTTCATATTGTATAACCTCATCTAGATTTTTTCTGTTTTTTTGAATCGAAAGAAACTCTCTGGTTTTAGTATCCAGTTGTACAAGTGTACTGTCATAATATTTTGCCGCGATTGGATATTCTGCATTTTTAAAATACATAATCCCTAAATTTCGGTAATTAGAGGCAATTAAATATTGGTCTGTAGTTGCTTTTTTAAGAGAAGAATTGTAATATTTTAAGGCTTGTTTCTGGTTGTTATTTTTATCGTGAAACACTCCCATTTGATAGTAAATTACATCTAAAAATGGTCGATTTTCTCGATCAGCAATAAGCGTTTTAACTGTTTTTAAGAAAGCCGTTGTATCTCCTTTTTCATAATCAAATAATTGCGCTTTTTTGGCTTGCGCTTGAATAACATACGCTCTTGCCGCTTTTCTTTTCATGTCAATAACGGACTTATAACTGTAAATTGCACTGTCTTTCTTTCCTAATTCTTCGTACAATTGTCCCAGTATAAAACGATATCTGGCTTTTTCAACTTTAATTTTAGTGTATTCTTCGGCGATTTTTAATTTTGCCACAGCACTGTCTTTTTCCTCCAGATTCAGGAAAGCTTCTGATAAAAGCGCATTCGCATTAGCGACAACCTGATTGCTAAGTTTTTGTTCGTCTAAAAGTTTGGATATATTTTTAACTACCAAAGCATCGTTTCCTAAACGCATATTGGTTTTTTCGCGCCAAATTTTGGCTTCATAAATAGTACTGCTATTGGGATATTTGTATAAAATGTAATTGAAAGCATCTAATGCGGGAACAAATCTATGGTCGTAATATCGAGATTTTCCAAGCAATAAATAAGCTTCGTCAATCTGGCTGTTTTTTTCTCTTCCGCCAATGTTCATGGAATGTTTCTGAATTGCCTTTGTAGCTTTGGTTTCCGCTAATTCAAAATCAGCATTTTTGGGTTTTTCACCTACAACAAAATCCTCCTTAATTTGCATTTTTTCGATAGGCAACCGCTTCCAAAAATCATCCTTGCTATTTGCTTTTATGCCCACTACACCTTTCTCTAAACCTATTTGACCGTTGTATAAAATATTGTATTTCGTGCTTAAAGCATGAGATTTTCTAGCCAAAAAAGTATCCTTCTTGGTAGAACATGCTATCAAAAATAACAAAAATCCTATAGAAATTAGTTGCCTAAATGTGTTGGTTTTCAATGGTAAACGTTTTTATCAATTAACTTTTAAAAATACTTTTTAGTATAATGACTTGTAAAAATACGTTTCTTTTTGATATCGTGGAAATTATTAGGTTTCTTTTTGATTCGCGGTTTTGCGTGAGATTTGAGATTAAGAGGAGAACAGCCAGTGGCTATTAGGTAATTATCATTGCTGTTTTAAACAAGGACTCCTCATTACATTTTATTTGAAACAAAAGCCCGACCCGGAATTTTTCTTTTCCGGGTCACGCCCAATTTAAATTTAAACTGCAAAGAACAGTTCTAACTCTTGAAGTGTCTCTCTGGATGTTTGAATATCTTTTACAATTTCGCCTTTATTCAATGCTACAATTCTATCACAAACCTCAACAGTATGCATTAAATCATGGCTTGAAACCAACACAGTAATATCAGGATTTTCGGCAAGTTCTTTGATAATCCTTTTTAATCTGCTAACCGTTGTCGGATCTAAATTTGCAAAGGGTTCGTCTAAGATTATCACCTCCGGATTTCCAATCAGTGTGGCAATAATTCCCACTTTCTTTTGGTTTCCTTTGGATAAATCGCGTAAATATTTTTTGTTTTTAAGGATTTCTCCATTAAAAAAATCTTCGTGTTTAGTTAACAGTGCATCAATATCGGCTTTGTTTTGACCGCGTAAATCACCTATGAAATAAAAGTATTCTTCGGGTGTTAAGTAACCAATTAAAAAACTTTCATCAAGAAAAGATGCGGTGAAAGGTTTCCAATTTTCGCTGGTATTTACCTGAACATCATTATTAATAATATTTCCCGTTGAAGGTTGGATTAAATCCAATAACAAGCTGAAAAAAGTAGTTTTTCCTGCTCCGTTATTACCCACTAATCCAAAACTTTGTCCTTTTGGAATCTCAAGCGTTTCAATGTTTAGAACTGTAGTTCCGTTATATGTTTTTGAAAGTTTGTTTACTTGTATCATTTTTTTAAAGTTTAATCAGTTATTTATGATTTGGTTAATCGTTTATAAAATCGACTATTAACCCTTTTGCTTGTAAGCATCAATGGTTTTATATTTTTCGGTTTTATAAACCTTTTCAATTAAAGAAAAAACTTTATCTCTCAAAGCAAAACCTATTAGTCCGGCAACAGCTACCATAATTAATCCTAAATTGGGATTCATTATTTTAGAACCAATCCAATAAAGTCCTAAAGGCAATAACAATTTTGGGAGCGAAATCAGCATGGTATTCATATTAAATGCTTTTTTATCTCCAAAAGCTCCTTTGCTGGAATCTAAATCTATTGGCGTTTTTGTGTAAGCGCCGGCAAGAAGTACCAAATGCGAATTAACTCCAATATTATAAATCGCGCCCACAACAATAGTAAGGTACACTTGCCATCCAAAATACAAATAAAACGAAGCCAATAGAGTCGAAATAACTGTTGCTATTACAATTAGCCACCATTTTGAACTCAAATATCCTTTGTAAGGAATGTTTTGTGTCATCATTAATTGGTAATAAGAGCTGTCCCAACTGGGTACAAATTGACCGAAAGTGAATAAAAAACCTCCTGAAACAAAAATTCCTGCGAAAATGTGCATTATGGGATTATTGTAAACTTCGATTTTATTGGTAAAGAATAGAAAACCATAAAATAAAAACACCACACTCATGATAACAGTGGTTTTTGAACGTTTGTTTCTTTTGATTAATTTGATATCATTTTTTAAAAATGTTCCTAAAGTCCCAAATTGGTTTAACCAAGTCAAATCCTCGGTTTTGGCGATTTTATTTTTGGTCGAAAGACCCGCATCTAGGTATAAATTGTTTTTGAAATAATGAAATGTTACATAATACAATCCTATTAAAGCCATAACTGGAAAAAGAAACATCCATTTTGTATGAAATAATCCGTCAAAGAATAAAGTAGTATAATTCGTAATATCAAAAAACTTATAATATTGACAACCTCCTAGAACAAGCACTATTCCAACGAAAATGGCAAACAAGTTGTCTTTGTTGTTCAATAAAATATTCAAAAAATTATTGATGTAAATCAACGAAACCATTGCCAAATGCCAAAGTATTACGCTTACCAAATCATATCCTTCTATAATCAAAACAACCGAAAACGGAATAAAGAAAAAAGCATGGACAAAATTGAAAAAGGACAAGACCGTTTTCCCTAAAGAAAAATGTACAATTGTTGGTTTTTTTATGGGCAAAGTCAGTAGTGGCCTGATGTTCATCACTGGAATAGCCTGTAATAAAAGTCGAATTATCAGATCCATCAAGAAGTAATAAATCAGAAATTTATCTACAGTTACCAACGGATCAAGATGCATTTTTTTAAGAATATAAAATGCTCCAATTCCTAAGGCCAGAAAAGCAACAGAGAAATAAGCAATAAGAAAGAGCATTAAAATCTTTAATCCCAAATTAGTTGCGAAAGAGGCTGATCTTGTAAAAGCCTTCCATTCGAGATAAATAAAACGTTTAAACATAATATGGTGGTTTGGTTTTAGAGTAAGTAGAAGAAACAGGAAAAAAGTTACATTATTTCTAATTTATATTCTGGATAAGTAGCCACCAAGTAATCTTCCGCCTTAGATGGGATAATTTTGAAAATGATGAAAATCATTAGGACAAGAAGGACTAAAAATAAAAGGATATCCTATAACCAAAGCCGACCAATAAAACACTCATTACAATTTTAGGAGATTTTAAATACTCGCTTTCCATTTTACATTGGCTTCGCTTAAATTTTTTATGTAAAATTATTCTTCTTTCTTTTTCAACTTTCTTAAAATAGTTCCTGCCAAAAGTTTGTTCCGCTCTATATTTCACTTGATGAAAAGTAAGTTCAGGTTCTTTCTCCCAAATTTACTCCATAATCGAAACAAAATGATCTGTCAATTCTACTTGACGCTCAAACTATTTAATATCAAAGGATTTGACATAATGGAATATATATTCAATTTGTTCCGTTGTTAATTTCATCTCAATTATTTTAATTGGTATTGTTTTTTGATATTGGAAGCGACTTTGTTAGTTAAGTGTTTTCCTGTAATTACAAGCAAAAAACCCAAAACCCAAAAAAAACAAAAAGGAAGAAAAAACAAATGATTTTCGCGCAGGTTTTTTATAAAATTTTTTGCTAAAAATATACCCCAGTAAGAAAACCATATTGAACCAATATTGACACTGAATGCTGTTTCCAGTGCCAAGAATCTTTTGCCATTTATTTTCCTATATAGAAACCAATTAAAGATTGATACAACTGATGTGACTAACAAAATTCCAAATAAAATTTTGATGTATAATAAAATATCCTCAAAATAAAAGGATATTCTATAAACAAAAACGACCAACAAAATACTCATTACAATTTTAGGAAATTTCAAATACTCGACTACCATTTTCCATTGGCTTCGGTTAAATTCCTTGTGCAAAATTATTCTTCGTTCTTTTTCAACTTTCTTAAATCCATTTCGACCAAAACGATTTTCAGCATACTGTTTCACTTGATGAAACGTAAGTTCAGGTTCTTTCTCCCAAATTTCCTCCATACTAGTTACCATGTGATCTGTAAGCTCCACTTGCAATTCATACCATTTGATATTAAAGGATTTGATATAATTGGATACATATTCTATTTGTTCGGTGGTTAGTTTCATCTTCAAAAAATTAAAATTCTAATTTAGGATTTACTAAACTCTGCATGTTTCGGATAAAATCTTCCAATTCTGAAAGTCTATTTACCGTTTCAGTAGTTCCTTTCTCCGTCAGTTTATAATATTTTCGCATACGGTTATCCACTTTTTCTATCTCTACATCCAACAAACCTTCAGCTTCCAGTTTATGCAAGGCCGGATACAAAGCGCCTTCGGTGATATTGAGTTCACCTTGAGTAATCGCCTTTACTTTCTGAGTAATTTCATAACCGTACATCTTGCCGTTTTCCTCCAGCAATTTCATGATTATGGTATTTAAACTTCCTTTATATAATTGTGAATTTTTCATTTGCATTTGCATTTTGAATAACAAATATACATAAGATTCTTATACATAACTTAATTAGGTATTAAAATTTCAAAATTTATCACTTTTAGAAAACATATCGGTTTACTATCTTTGTAAAAAAATAATCACATGTCTTCATTCCTGAAACTCATTATAAAAGAAGTAAAACACGAAACTGCAACAGCGGTTTCAATACTTTTCAACGTTCCCGAAGAATTAAAACCCAACTATGCATTTATTGCAGGTCAATACGTAAATTTAAGATTAACACTTGACGGAAAAGAAATTCGTCGTGCCTATTCTATATGTTCATCTCCAGAAAGCGGGGAATTACGAATTGCCGTTAAAGCGGTAAAAAATGGTGCTTTTTCTCAATTTGCCAATACAAAACTAAAAGCAGGCGACGTTCTGGAAGTAGGAAAACCAGAAGGGAAATTCACTTTTGATCCTCAAGCGGACCGACAAAAAAACTATGTTGCTTTTGTAGCCGGAAGCGGGATTACACCTGTTTTATCCATTCTAAAATCGGTTTTGAAAAATGAACCTAAAAGCTCTTTTGTACTTGTTTACGGAAATAAATCTCCCGAAGAAACTATCTTTTACCAAGAATTACACGATTTGCAATTACAATATGTAGGTCGCTTTTTTGTGCATTATGTTTTTAGTCAAGCCAAAGCAGAAAATACTTTATTTGGCCGAATAGAAAAATCAGCGGTGAATTTTGTCTTAAACAACAAACACAAGGAACTGGAATTTGATAAGTTCTATTTGTGCGGTCCAGAAGAAATGATTAATCTGGTAAGTAACGTTTTAAAAGAAAAAAACGTAAAAGAATCGGCAATAAAATTTGAGCTGTTCACTACTTCTTCGCATGAAAATGTGATAAAAGAAAATCTGGAAGGACATTCAAAAATCACTGTTATGGTGGATGATGAAGAAACGACTTTCGAAATGTCACAAAAACAAACTATCCTTGAAGCAGCTTTAAAACAAGGTCTTGATGCTCCCTATTCTTGTCAAGGCGGAATATGCAGCAGCTGTCTGGCACGTGTTACCTCAGGAACTGTCGAAATGACTAAAAACTCCATTCTTACCGATAAAGAAATTGCCGACGGATTGATACTTACCTGTCAGGCACATCCAACTTCTGCCGCAGTTTATGTAGATTACGATGACGTTTAGAAAAATAGTCCAATTGATATCGAAAACTTCTCTGAAAAGGGAGGTTTTTTTATTTTAGCGAGGTTTTGATTTTTAATACATTAGCAGAATAATAGGACAATCGTAATCTATAAGATTATGGATAGGTTTGTGTGATCCAGTCATGTTTAAACGTCTAATTTTGGATAGCTTTGTATGACTCCATTATATATATAAAAACAAGTAGCCACAAGTTGAAAAATCGAACCCGAAAATCAATTACGAAATACCAAACGAAAGAATAAAAATTTGCAAAGATTGTTTTGATAAACAGTATTATGATTTTCATTCACAAGCTGAATTTGAAAAGTTTGAGGAAATTTTAGATTTAAAATGTAAGTCTGAAAAAATTAAATTATTGGAATCAAAAAACGAAATTGAAAGTGGATTAATAGATTTCAGAATGTATTATCAATGCAATACTTGCAAAGAAAAGTTTGTAATGTCAATACCAGATAATGCATGGAGAGGATATTTTTTGACAGAGTAGAATGCTATTGAATATCATGAAAAAATAAAAGTATCAGACAAAAAGAAAAAAAATGCTGTTTAGTCGTTATTTTTAATAATTATATTTACAATTTACTCAATAATAAAATAAAGCTTGTGGCTAACAGCAGCCTCAAAAAATTGGGGTTTAAGTCGTGAATCTAAATATTGTTGCGTACTTTCGAAATCTGGGATTATCCGTAAAGTTTATAAGTGTTTTACCCTAACTTATTGAAGAGCCGCGGGACGTTAAAAATTAATAAAAGATATATTGTACTAGTCATTACTTATCTGTTAAACGATAAACTGTGACTGAAAACTGAAAAATATTCTCACTTCAAATTATATAATAGTAATGAAAGTAATACTCGTTGCTTTACAAGTACCATCATCAATTGAATCGGCTAAGTTTTTTCTTATGGAGGGTAGTCAAAATCAAGTAAAATAAATTAGGAAGTGAAAAAGGTTAAAAATGCAGCCGTAAGCTGGACTATTTGTCCCGAATGTCAGGGACGCGGCAAAAAAAGTCGGGGGCTCAGCATGAAAGCGCGACGCCAATATAAGATAGCATTCGATCAATTTGAAAAAACGAAAGGCGAAGGAACGGCACCAGTTCATCCTAAAGGTCACCTATACACCTGCTTGAATTGTAACGGATCCGGATTACTTCCTTCTGCCAGTCATCCAATACCAGATAAAGAAAACTACCCACACGTTGCTATTATTGGTGGCGGTATAGGCGGAGTGGCTCTAGCTGTGGGTTGTTTACACCGCGGAATTCCTTTTACACTTTATGAGCGTGATAGCAACTTCGATGCCCGATCTCAGGGCTATGGACTCACTTTGCAGCAAGCCAGTAAAGCAATCGAAGGATTGGGTATTTTTTCGTTAGAAGAAGGGGTCATTTCAACAAGACATGTGGTTCATACCAAAGACGGAAAAGTGATTGGTGAATGGGGTGTCAGAAAATGGACGCAAACTGATGAAAAAACGTATCCAAAACGTACAAATGTGCATGTCGCACGGCAGTCTTTACGCTTAGCGCTAATTGAGCAACTCGGCGGACATGATGCGGTACAATGGGGGCATCAGTTAGTAGATTTTGCGGCATCTGAGAGTGAAGGTGTTGATCTGACTTTTGAAGTAAACGGGAAGATTCAGCATTCCAACGCGGATCTTGTGGTTGGAGCCGATGGTATTCGTAGTTCGGTTAGGAGGTTACTGATTGGTGATGATAATACCCCTTTACGTTACCTAGGTTGCATTGTGATATTGGGCATTTGTCCTTTGAGCGCTCTCGAAGGGCTTTATAGTTCTTTGTTGGACTCGGCAACCGTATTTCAAACCGCCAATGGCAATGAGCGAATCTACATAATGCCTTATACATCAGACTCGGTGATGTGGCAACTTAGTTTCCCAATGCCAGAAAAAGAGGCTAAGGCTTTAAGTGCTGAAGGACCTCAAGCACTCAAGGAAGAAGCATGTCGTAGAACGCAGTGGCACGATCCCATTCCTGCCATTTTAGCGGCGACTCTGGAAGCTCAGATTTCTGGATATCCCGTGTATGACCGCGAATTACTGCAATCAGAATTGTTGGAGAAAGGGGGAAAAGTGACTCTGATTGGAGATGCGGCGCACCCAATGAGTCCATTCAAAGGACAGGGGGCAAATCAAGCGTTGCTAGATGCACTCCTTTTAGCTCGGGGAATCTCAAAAGGATGTAACTCTTTATCTCAATGGAGAAAAGCTGGAATAAGAAAAAGTGTATTAACTGACTTTGAATCCGAAATGTTAGAACGCTCGGCTTCTAAAGTGAAAGATTCAGCAGAGGCAGCGCAATTCCTACATTCTGAAATTGTGCTTCATGAGGGTGATGAGCCGAGGGGACGCTGTCTAAAGAAAAAAGACGCATAAACATAACTTAAATAGGTGGTTTCAACTTGCCCCTACTTATCTTCTAAACGATAAGCTGCGACTCAATAGTAGAAACCACTTTCTCTGGTGAAATCCTTTGCATTGCCTAATCATGCACTGATAGCGCATTCTGTGCCCACAAACGAGAGCAGTAAACAAAAGCTACAACTGAAAAAAGTTTTGTTTCCGTAATGCTATTTTGTGAAACCAACTTTAAAACACGATTCTAAATTAAATTGTAAAGAATTATAAAAAAGCATCCCACAAAAAGATATTTTTTGTCTTTTGTTTTCTTCTTTATCCTCGCCATAGATGTAACAATCCTTTGTTTTTTATTCTATCAACGACTTTCCCCCCATTAAATCATAGGTTTTTTTGTTATTAAAATTTTAAAAATATTCTTATGAAAAAACCACAAAACTAGGAGAAATTAAAATTCTATATTAAGTATAAATCTTATTTTATTGTTTGCTGGCATTTAAAACTTTTATTATAGAGTCAACCGTAATCGTACGCATGGCATCTTCATATCCTTCTACTTTTTTATTTCCATACACCGAAGTAGGTAATTTTGGAAATAATTTTCTGTCGGAAACCAAAGCATTTTCTACTGGTTGATTGAAAGGTGAAAATCCTGCAAACGGATGTGTCGCTCCCCAAAGCGTAATGACTTTGACGCCTAACATCGCTGCAATATGAGCATTCCCGGAATCCATGGAAAGCATCACATCCAAATTATTGATGAGTTGCAGTTCTTGCTGAAATTTGAGTTGCCCCGCCATATTAATGACGTTTTCTTTATTGGCTGAAAGCGAATCCAAGATTTCAATTTCCTTTCTTCCACCGCCAAAAAGTAGTATTTTGTAATTCGTATTTTCAGCTAATTGATTGATAACTTCCTGCATTAAATCCAGCGGATATACTTTAGAATTATATTGTGCAAAAGGAGCAATTCCAATTAATTTTTTGTCGTTTTCTCCTAGAATAATTGAAATTTCTTTATCTAAAACTGCTTTTTTGGGAAATACTATATGAGACAAATCAACTGTGAAACCAAGTTCACTAAACACGTTGGTGTGTCTCTCGAACATGGTGGGTAGTTGATTGAAAACTTTATTTTCGGCTTGTGTCAAAGCCTTTTTTTCCGCTCTTCCTTTATTTACCGACGCTACTTTTTTCCCGCTTAAAGCAAAAAGACTTCTGACGATTTTAGAACGTAAAACGTTATGCAAATCGGCGAAAGCGTCAATATGCAATCCTTTTAAATCTTGGAACAAACGCAACAATCCTACCACCCCTTTATGCCTTTCCTTTTCATCGAAAGCAAAAAAAGAAATACTAGGAATTCCATCAAAAAAAGGTCTAAAAAAAGGTCTGGAAATTACGGTGATTTTAACCTCCGGATGTTGAACTGTAAAAGCCCGTAAAACAGGAACCGTCATGGCGACATCTCCCATTGCGGAAAGTCTCATGACGGCTATATGCTGGATTTTTTTGGACAATTTAAAATGCAGAATTATTTCTTGCTTTGGTACAAAACAGGATTCAATTCGTCATCATTGTACATTTTCATTTGTTTGTACACTTTCATGAATTTATCACCGTTTTCGATATCTTGTAACAAATCATCGATTGCAGTTGACAAATCTGATCTTTGTTCCAATAAAACATTCAATTTTTCCTGACATTTATCTCTATGCTCTTGGGAAGCCTCGGCACGATTGGCTTCTTCATTCATGTGGTAAATCTTCAAAGCTAAAATTGATAATCGGTCGAATGCCCAAGCAGGACTTTCAGAATTGATTTTAGCGTTTTCTTTTACAGCTATATGACTGTATTTTTGAAGAAAATAACTGTCTATATATTCCACCATATCGGTACGAACTTGATTGGAGGCATCTATTTTGCGTTTTAATGTCAATGCTTCAACCGGGTCAATATTTGGATCTCTAATAATATCCTCATAATGCCATTGCACGGTATCTACCCAATTTTTAGAATATAATAAATGTTCGAATTTATCCTTAGGAAAAGGGTTGTTTATTGGTTGTTCAACAGTATCAAACTGGTGATAATCTTTAATACTTTGCTCGAAAACGGAGTAACCTAACTTTGAAAACATATCTTTATATTTTATAACGCAAAGATACTTTTTTATACTTTTATAGATTAAAAAAACTTTTAGAAGTTTAATTCCAAAATTCAAATCATGCAAATTCATATTTTATCAGAAAACAATAGCGTCCTGAATCATTTTTTAGGACAAATCAGAAACATCAATGTTCATAATGACAGCATGCGTTTTAGAAGAAACATTGAGCGTATTGGTGAAATAATGGCCTATGAATTGAGTAAGGAATTACATTATTCCGATATCGAAATCCAAACTCCTCTTGGCATTAAAAAAACGACTCAAATTAAGGATCAATTAGTTTTATGTTCCATTTTGCGAGCGGGAATACCCTTGCATATGGGCTTCTTAAATTATTTTGACAGTGCCGAAAATGGTTTCGTCTCCGCCTGCAGACACCATCCAAACAACGATGCTTATTTCGATATTAAAGTTGAATATCAAGCAATCGCTGATATCAATGATAAAAATTTATTGTTGATAGATCCTATGCTTGCCACTGGACAATCTATCGTTGCTGTTTTCAACAGATTAATGGAAAGAGGCACACCAAGAGAAATTCACATTGCTGTAACTATTGCTGCACCAGAGGGAATTGCTTACCTGGAAAAACACTTGCCGCCTAATTGTCATCTATGGATAGCCGCACTAGACGAGAAACTGGATGAGAAAAGCTACATCGTACCAGGTCTGGGAGATGCGGGAGATTTAGCGTTTGGAAAAAAATTATAATTGGGAGAAAAAAGCAAAAAGACTGCATGCTATAAGTACAAACAACACCATTTCCTGTTTCAATTTCAGTTGCGCAACTTCTATGTGACTTGTAGCCATTATTGCCATAGGGGCAAAAGTGAATAGTAGTAAATCATTGCTTTTATTTGGCGAAACAACAAAGATTAACACTGCAATAAAAAAGGAAACAATTATTTTTTTGAAGGAGGTATGCAAAAGCAATGGCCTGTGTGATAGTGTTGCAAACATAGATATTACAAAAAATAACGCTACAGTTGCATAAATAGATAAAGCACCATTTTGATAATTATTAGTGAAATAATTAATCTCAAAATTAGCTGTTGCATTTTTATTTATAAATTCTATGATACTAACATTGAAAATCATTGCTAAAAGAATTGAAATAATTCCAATGATAAAAAAGGCTATGAAAGGCAACACCCAATTTTTAAACTCCCTTGCAACATGAAAAAGGATAGAAATAAATACCAATATGATAAAGAGAATACTCCAAAAATGAAATAAACTAGCTACAAAAATCCACAATGAAGCATCAAATATTTTTTCATTGGAAGCTTTGAGAGATTGTAAAGAGATTAATCGTCTTAATGCCAATAAAATAAAGAAATTCGATACAACCAAATTAATATTATCCAGTACAGACGGAAAAAAAAGTAGAAATAAAAAATAGAAAAAGATGGTGTAAGTGCTGTCTTTACTCAATCCGTTTTTTTTAGCAACGAAATTTGTAATTAAGACCGACGCTAATAAAACACTTAAAATTGCTGCTTTTTTTAAAATTAAAATACCTGAATTCATCCAAGAAATATCCTGAAATTGGTACATTAAAAAGAAAACCAGCATTAATATAACAACCAGAGAAAAATTTAATGGTGTAGATTTCTTAAAAACACTTGTTATCATAAGGATATTTTATACTTTTGTGATTGTAAATATAATACTTGTTTAAAAGGAACGGTTGTAAGTTCAAAATATTCTTTATAAATGAAGAAGTTCTGACTGGCAGATAATCTTTAAAACAATTAATAAAATTAATTTTATACATTATGAAAGCATTTTTCGAAGGAATACAATACTTATTTGTAAATATTTTATTTGCTCCCCTAGACTTTTTACGCTCTTTAGAGTTAAAATCCTGGTTTGTAGCTAACACAATCAACTGGATTTTCATGATTATTTGTGCATCTGCAATGGTGTATTGGATTATACAATTGAAACTTCACCAAGATAATGGTGAAGAAAATCAAGATACAACAGCTCACTCTTTCTTAAAATAATAATTTTAAAAAAAAGTGAACGGCAATTGGAACCTATTTTAAATCGTTTCCGATATCTTTTCTAAAATACATCTTATCAAAATTTAGCTTGTCTATGTTTTGGTAAGATTTTTTTATGGCCTCTTCAAAATCATTCCCATACGAAGTCACGGTTAAAACCCTTCCTCCATTCGAAACTACATTTCCGTTGTCCAATTTTGTTCCCGCATGAAAAACAATCGAATCCGTAATATTTTCTAATCCTGAAATCACTTTTCCTTTTTCAAAATCCTCCGGATATCCGCCAGAAACTACCATAATTGTAGTAGCACTTCTTTCGTCAACCTCCAGCGTAATTTCATCTAGTTTTTCATTGGCTACAGCCAAAAACAATTCAACTAAATCCGTTTTCAATCTTGGGATAACTACTTCTGTTTCCGGATCACCCATTCTCACGTTGTATTCAATTACGATTGGTTCATTATTCACATTTATCAATCCAATAAACACAAATCCTTTATACGGAATTCCGTCTTTCTGGAAACCATCAATGGTTGGTTTTACGATGCGCGTTTCGATCTTTTCCATCAAAACAGCGTCAACATAAGGAACTGGAGAAACCGCTCCCATTCCGCCTGTATTTAATCCTGTGTCGCCTTCGCCAATACGTTTGTAATCTTTGGCAGTTGGCAAAATTTTATAACTTTTTCCATCAGTAAGAACAAAACAACTTAATTCTATACCATCCAGAAATTCTTCGATAACTACTTTTGAACTGGCAGCACCAAATTTTTTATGCACCAACATGTTTCGTAATTCTTCTTTGGCTTCCGCCAAATCGTGAATAATCAAAACACCTTTTCCAGCTGCCAATCCATCCGCTTTTAAAACATAAGGCGGTTGTAATGTTTCCAGGAATTCACATCCTTTTTCAACTGTTACGGCAGTAAAACTGTCGTAAGCCGCAGTCGGAATATTATGTTTAATCAAAAATTCTTTGGCAAATTCTTTACTTCCTTCTAATTGAGCACCAATTTTCGACGGTCCAATAACAGGAATATGTTTTAATTCGGTATCATTTAAAAAGAAATCATAAATTCCTTTTACTAATGGATCTTCAGGTCCCACAACAACCATTTCTACTTTTTCCTGAATAACAAAAGCTTTTATAGCGTTAAAATCAGTTGGACTGATGTCGATATTGTTAGCTATTGAAGCTGTCCCGGCATTTCCCGGAGCTACAAAAAGTGTATCACAAAGCGGACTTTGAATCATTTTCCATGCAAATGCATGTTCTCTTCCGCCTGAACCTAGTAGTAAAATTGTCATGGTGTAGTTTTCTTTAGTTGTATTGCAAAAATAATTGCTTTTGAACGTAAAAAATAATTAATTTTCAAAAAGTTACCGGTTGTTGGCCATTACTTGCTGGTAAACATTATTTTTGATGAAATATACCCTTAAAATGATTCCTATTTTTGACTTAACGCTCCAAATAAATGGTTTTCCAATGAAGGAAGCTAAAGCCGAACTGCGAAAGATTGTCGCTTTTTCAGAAAAAGAACACAACCATTTTGTCGAAAATAAAAAACAAGAAATTGTTGATTTTCATTTGCAAAATAATCCTTTTTATAAAGAATTAGTCGGATCAAAAAATTATAAAAACTGGAATGATTTACCGGTTTTAAATAAACAAAATTTACAAAAACCATTACTGGAAAGACTTTCAAAAGGATATTCTACTAAAAATAGTTACGTCAATAAAACCTCCGGCTCCAGCGGTGATCCGTTTGTATTTGCCAAGGATAAATACTGTCATGCCTTGACTTGGGCTTCTAATATCTATCGTTTTGATTGGTACGGAATTAATTTTAATAGTTCTTATCAAGCCCGTTTCTATGGGATTCCAATGGATTTTATTGGCAATAAAAAAGAACGTTTTAAGGATTTATTGAGTAATCGCTTTCGTTTTTCTATTTTTGATTTATCGGATGATGTGTTGGAAGGTTTTTTACAAAATTTTCGAACCAAAAAATTCGATTATATAAACGGATATACGAGTTCAATTGTTATGTTTGCCAAATTTTTACAGAATAAAAATATCATATTATCCGCAATTTGCCCCAGTTTGAAGGTCTGCATGGTGACTTCCGAAATGCTTTTTGAGGACGATAAAATCCTGTTAGAGAAACAATTTGGAATTCCAATTGTTAACGAATACGGTGCTTCGGAATTGGATTTGATAGCTTTCCAAAACCCAAATGGCGAATGGCAGGTAAATTCCGAAACTTTGTTTGTCGAGATTTTGGATGACGATAATCAAGTTGTCCCAAATGGTACTTTTGGGCGGATTGTCATTACTTCCTTATTCAATAAAGCGCATCCATTTATTCGCTACGACATTGGTGATATTGGGATTTTGGATGAAAAAAGCACCTTGCAAAAACCCATTCTCAAGAAATTAATTGGTAGAACAAATGATGTTGCTATTTTACCAAGCGGAAAAAAATCTCCTGGATTGACCTTTTATTATGTGACCAAAAGCATCATTGAGGACGATGGAAACGTAAAGGAATTCATTATTAAACAAACAAAAATAGATTCTTTTGAAATTGAGTATGTATGTGAAACCGAATTAAATTTGGCACAAATTAAAAAAATTAAAAAGGCTATTGAATTATATCTGGAACCTGGTTTGAATTTTAAGTTTACCAGAAAAGAAACTTTAGAAAGAAGCAATCGCGGAAAATTAAAACAGTTTAAATCGATGCTTTAGTGTTTTTTATATAGCGTGGTTTAATTAGCAATTGAGTAAATAAAAAACCCGTCATGCAAAGTAAAGAAAATACTAAATTAAACCCGTGAAATCTTCTATAAACGGCAAAATTGTGCTTTAACAAATTAAGTTTAGAAGCTGATATGGAGTTTTCTCTAATTCTGTAAAAAGCTAAACTTTCAGGAATAGGCTGCACACTTTTTATCTTTTTTAGGATTGTAAGCCATAACATCCAGTCTTGACGTTTCCTGATCGAAGAAATAGTTATTTTCCCAAAATAATTTACATCATAAATACCCGTAAGATTCCCAACGTAATTGCAAAAAAACAATTGTCTGTAAGAAAGATTTCTGGGAGCCTCCACTCTTTTATTCAATTCCTTTCCTTGTTCATTAATGCAATCGTAAAAAGAAAAAGTAAAAGGCAAATTATTATTTTTAAGAAAATTAATTTGAATTTCCAATTTCTTTGGTTTCCACAAATCGTCTGCGTCTAAAAAAGAAATATACCGTCCCTTACATTTGGTTAACGCAGTATTTCGTGCTATTCCGGTACCTGAATTTTTTTCGGATTGAAAAAGTTTAATTCTATTATCCTGAAGTGCAATTTTTGTAACAATTGAAATCGTTGCATCGGAAGAATAATCATCCACAATAATCATTTCCCAATTTTTGTAGGTTTGATTCTGGACAGATTGAATCGTTTCAGTAATGAATTTTTCAGAATTAAAAGACGGTGTTATAATTGAAACTAGCGGTATTTCCATTTTAATATGCTTTTTCTTCGCCTCTTAAAACATTGACAACCGTTTGTGAAATTATTTTCAAATCTAAGATAAGCGACCAGTTTTCGATGTAAAAAATATCAAATTTAATTCGGTTAATCATGTCTTTTTCAGTTTCTATTTCACCTCGACACCCGCTAACTTGAGCTAAACCTGTAATGCCTGGTTTTACACAGTGTCGAACCATATATTTTTTTATTTTTTTTCCATATGATTTATTTTGAGACCAAAGATGCGGACGAGGACCAACAACTGACATATCGCCAAGTAAAACGTTCAAAAATTGTGGCATTTCATCTATACTAGTTTTTCTCATGAATTTTCCAATTCTAGTCACGCGTGGATCATTTTTTGAGGCCTCATTTTCCGTTGTCCTATTGATTCTCATGGAGCGAAATTTGTAACAAAAAAATTCATTTTCATCAATTCCTGGTCTTCCTTGTTTGAAAAAAATGGGTCCTTTTGATTCTAATTTTATTAAAACTGCTAATATCGGCATTAGCCAAGACAAAATAAACATCATCACAAATAATGAAAAAACAACATCAAAAGATCTTTTGAGGACTTTAATCACAGGCTCATGTAAAATCGTTTTCTTTAAGGACAGCACTGGGAAAAAATCGTAATAATCAATTTTTAAGTTTTTTGAAAAAATTTCTTTAGTATCAGGTATGAACTTAATTGTCTTATTATTTTCATCTGCAAAATCTATTAAATCTTTCAAATACGAATTGGAAATTTCATTCAATGAACAATAAATTTCATCAATACTATTTTGAAGTACAAAAGGTTTCAAATCAGCTAACTTTCCTCTTATATTTTGATTTGATTTCTTGTCTGAAAAATATCCAAAAAAACGATAGCCATAATCATTTCTTCTTTCAAAAAGATCTTTCAACCGAATTGCTTCAGGAGTATATCCAATAATTACCGCACTTCTATAATTACTTCCTGTTACTATTCTGTATTCCTTTAAACAATAAAACAGTAAAAATTTAGATAAAGAAATCAACATTACACTAGAAATCATAAAAAAAGCAATAGCAGAACCACTGAAAACAACTTGTTTTTCGAATGGAAAATAGGCAATAACGATTAATAGAAACAGAACAGACTGTTTAACTATTTTTGAAATAATTTCTATTGGGGTACTAAAGCGATACACTTCATAAAACTGTATAAAAATAGCTGCGCTGATCCATCCAATCGTTTGATAAACAAGATATAGTTCCGTGTTTAAATTAAGCCCTCTAAAGAAAGATACACTCATAACAGAAATAACTAATAGATCTATTGTAACACTTATTGGCCTAATGTATTTTGAATATCTTGCTGTTTGAGATGCAGTCATAATGAGCGCGTATAACCTATTGGGTTTTTTTTCTTTTATTTTTGTAAAATTTCTATTATCAATGTTTTGAAATTGCCACAGGTAATAGTCATTATTTACAATCGGTTCACTTTGACTTTCCAACATAAAATTTAATTTGTTTTGCAGGCGAACAGAACCACCAAAAATTACAATATGTAAATATGTTGCTATTTTTCTATTTTATGAAAGATACAACGTATAGTAAAACTATACAATCCCTTATAAACTTCAAATTAATTTCTAATGCACTAAATTATATCCTCTTTATCAAACAAATCTATAAAAAAAACTATTTATAGGTGCTGATCCTGCTATATAACCACAAAAGATACAAAGTACAATTTGTCTCAAAATAAATTTCTCTACTTTATATAACCCGAAAAATCCTTATGCTCTTCTTTAGAAAGTTCTTCTTTTGACAATGATTTAAAATAGTCATAGGTGATTTTCATTCCCTCAGCGCGATCTACCTTTGCCTCCCAACCTAGCAATTTTCTAGCTTTTGTAATATCCGGTTGTCTTTGCAATGGATCATTTATTGGTAAAGGAAAATAAACCACTCTTTGATTCGTCCCTGTCAGTTTTATAATTTCTTCAGCAAAATCTTTAATGGTAATTTCATCCGGATTACCAATATTTACGGGAAGAACATAATCAGAATGCAATAATCTAAAAATTCCTTCGACCTGATCATCAACATAACAAAAAGAACGCGTTTGCATTCCATCGCCAAAAATAGTCAAGTCTTCGCCGCGAAGCGCCTGACCTATAAATGCAGGAATAACTCTACCGTCATTGAGTCTCATTCTTGGACCGTATGTATTAAAAATTCGAACAATTCTAGTTTCTACTCCGTGAAAAGTATGGTAAGCCATTGTTATTGATTCCTGAAAACGTTTGGCTTCATCGTAAACACCTCTTGGCCCAATCGTGTTTACATTTCCATAATATTCTTCTGTTTGAGGATGAACTAATGGATCTCCGTAAACTTCAGAAGTAGATGCAATAAGAATTCTAGCTTTTTTTACTCGTGCCAAACCTAAAAGATTATGTGTCCCCAGTGAACCTACTTTCAAGGTTTGAATAGGAATTTTCAAATAATCAATTGGACTTGCCGGTGAAGCAAAATGCAATATATAATCCAATTGACCCGGAACGTGAACAAATTTGGTAATATCATGATGATAAAATTCAAAATTCTCCAGTTTGAACAAATGTTCTATGTTTTTTAAATCTCCAGTGATAAGATTATCCATTCCAATGACAAAATAACCTTCTTTTATAAAACGGTCACAAAGATGCGATCCTAAAAATCCTGCTGCTCCGGTGATAAGTATTCTTTTCATATAAACTTTTATTGTACGAAATAATTTATTAAAAAAGTAAACGGATTACTTCAAATAACATTGGACTCTTTTTCGTTAAAAAGAGATTGCTGTCAAAAATAACCTTATCCTTAGGATTGTGAAAGAAATATAAGTAAAAATTTTTTTATAATCGATTATCTTTAATCAGAAAGGATTAAAATTATTCTATTTTTTCTAAAACAAATACATTATTGAAATAGGCTGTTTTATCAACTGGCAATAATAGGCTAAACAGAACTCCAAAAAAGTTGAAAAAGATGATGAAAGGAATAAGAAATACCTGTCTTACATTTTTATTATCAGGGAGAATATTCTTTATGTAATTTAAATTAAATTGAAAAATCACTTCAATATAATTTCCTGTTTTAAAATTCTCCATCACCTTAAAACCATTTTTTTGATACAAATGTTTTAAAGCCGGCGTTGTATATCTTGCAAAATCAGAGGGCATTTCATGCTCTTCCCACATAAAAGGAGTTGTAATCAGTGCTGTTCCATTTTTCTTCAAAACTCTATTAAATTCCTTTAATAATTCGTCAATATTAAAAACATGTTCTAAAACCTCAGTGCATAAAAGAGAATCAAATTGTTCATTTTCAAATGGAATTTTTTTGCCATCATAAAACTCATCGACTTCATTATAATTTTGTTCTCTTCCTTCAATCTTATAATCTACGCCAATGTATTCCTTTACGTTTACAAATAGTTTTTTATAGGGTTTCGTTCCACAACCAAAATCCAACAAAGAACCATCAAGTTTATGCGCATTTTTTTTTATGGCATTTCGAATCGATTTCCTGATCAAAAAATTATAATTGATGAAAAACCCGATAATTCCGGGATGGAATTTTTCTTTCTTAATCTTTTGTTTGATAAACTCTTTATACATTAAAATTCTTTTTTTCGATAGTAATTCAATCACTGTTATTTCAAATAAATAGATTCTAGTTCAGAAATATTTTTTTTGATGTTGTGTTTTTCAGCATACAAATGGAAAGCATTTTTTGAGAATTTATCCAATAATTCTTTATCGTCCAATAGCTTTAAAATTCTACATTTAAAACCATTTATATCCTCGTTACCAACAACAAACCCATTATGATTATCAATAATTAAATCTTTATTTCCGTCACAATTCGTAACTACGCAAGCTTTAGACAGTGCCAAACTTTCAATAACAGCATACGGCATTCCTTCATATCTTGAGGTTGAAAGATAAAACTTAGAATGACTGATAATATTAAAAACATCGGTTCTTTCTGTCCAATCTAAAAGTGTTACGTCATTACTCATGTCTAACTCCTGAATCAAACTTTTAACTGATTTCAACTGCCCTGATACCGGACCAACTCCCATTATGACTAAATGAATTTTATTTTCTTTATTGACCTCATGCATCACTCGTATCATTTGCTCAATATTTTTTTGATAGGACGGTCGACCAACGGTACAAATATATTCATCCGGCCACGTTTTAGGAATCGTTAAGGGATGTATTTTAGTTATTGGTTCAATACAGTTGTTGAAAACTATCGCGTTTTCTGGTTTATACCCAACTTCTTCTGTAGCGCGCTTTTTTTCTGATCGTGATGTAGCTAAAAGCAGACTGTTTCCATTGGCAAGAAACTTTTCAATACTTAAAAAAAAACTTCTTTTCAGGATGTTTTGCGTACTTAAATAAGAGAAAGCGTGCGGCGTATAAATTACTCTTATTCCTAATAATCTTCCCGTAATTCGGCCTACAATTCCACCCTTAGCGCTGTGTGCGTGTATTACATTTGGCTTTTCTTTTTTTAGAATTTTATACGTTTGAAAAAGTGATTTAATATCATCAACTATTGAAATATCTCTAAAAATAGAAACTCTGTATTCTTTTACTTTATTTCCATTTTTATCAAAAAAAGGTTTAATAGTGTCTTTTGTTCCGTGAATAACGATGTTTTCAAACGAATCAATATTCATATTTTCTAAAATAAGTCTCAAATAGACATCAACTCCGCCTATCGAATGTAATAAATGAACGATCTTTAGTTTTGCCATTTTCTGATGTAAAAAAATAATAATCGTTATTTATTTCTTGCGTAATTATAGTTAAAAATTCAAATGTATCACAAATTTAATAATTACAAAGTATTGCTTTCAATTAAAGGCAAATCACATTTATAAAATATATTCAGTTTCTTTGATTAAAAAAAATAACGATATTTACCAAAATTTTAATTTTTACCATTTAAATAAATTCAAATGAAAAAAACGTTTATGATTGCGACTCTAGTTGCTTTATTTTCATTGTCTTGTGGAAACAAGAAAGAGGAAACGACCCAGCAAGATGCCATTCAAGAGGTTGTGCCTACAGCGAATAATGAAGTAAAAATTGAAGTTACTGACTTTGACCGTTACGAAGGCAAAATTGTTTTGGGAACTAATGGTCAATGGTATTTAATAAAAGAAGGGGTTCGCTGGAGAACAAATTCTGTGGCTGCTACAGATGATTATATCAAAACGCTTCCTCCCGGCAAAGATTATGTTGTAAAAAATGTTCCTATGGAGACATTGCAGCAATTTTCAGAAGTTGGAGAAATTCTTCCAAAACTGGAATTTAAAAAAGATGTAATTAAAACCGCTAAATAAGCGGTTTTTTTATTCTAAAAATATTACGTAACAGTAAGTTTGTTCTTTTGTTGCAACCAATAACTGGCGAATATAGAAATCCATAACCCGCTGAAAACAATTCCATCAAAACGAAGAAGGAAGTCATCTGTAAGGTTTGAAGTAAAAAACAGGAAAAAGAAAGAAATTATGACTGGATTTTTCGTTTTAAATCCCATAAAAGCAATAAATCCAATATAAAGCAAAGCAACAATTGGTCCCAATATTCCAAATTTTAATAAATAATCTAAAAATTGATTGTGTGTTGGAAACTCATATTTTGTCAAAAATATTTGATTTGTTTCTTTAAAATACTTAATTAATTCTGTCTTCCCATCTGATGCTCCTACTCCAAAGGGAAGATTTTTAAGAGACAATTCCCAAGCTGATTTCCAGATTGATAATCGGGTTACAAACGAACTGTATACGGCTATTTCAGGATGATTTATTTCATCTAATTTACCTACTTTGTCCATATTCGAAAAAATCTGCGTCGAATACTTTTCTTTCATGTAAGGATCCTTTTGTAGGAATAAAAATAAAACGGAACCACTCAAAATCAGTGTTATTATTGCTTTTTTGAAAATAACTTTAAAACTATACCTTTTGGAAATTTGAAAATATCCAACCGTCATAAAACCAACCAAAGTAGCTAGTAAAGCCATTCTGGTATTCACGTATAAGACAAAGAAGAACGAGAGAATAAAAAGGGTTAAATTTCTAATTTTAAACCACTTATTCTCATTTATATTTGAAGGTTCAAACAAAAAATAAATATTAGAAAAAGCGACAAAAGCCAAATGCATATTGAGCGCGGGAGCATGAATCCCAATACTGTCAGAAAACACATAACCCATTTCCCAAAGATGAATTCCATTGAGGTATTTGAAAAAATGCTCCGGATCCAGTATTATAAAACGCACAAAAAAGAAAGTCATAATAAAAGTTGTACCCATGCAATAGGCTTTCAAAATTTTATGAAATTGAATTCGCTGATAGTTTCCAATTATAAAAAGTGGAAAAAAGAGCAGTGATAGACTTTTTTCCAATGATTTTAAACCAAGATCGTAAGAATTATTAGTTCCAAAAAACAATATTTCCATCAAAAATGGAGATGCTATTACCAACATAATCGGTAATTGGCTTTTTGAAATTTTTATTTTTTTTAAAAACAATAAATTAAAAACTACAAAAACGATTAAGAAAACTGTACATAGTTTTCTGAAAATTAATGTAATAGCAATTAAAAATAAAAATAAATTAAATACTTTGTCGAATGTCTTTTCTGAAATCTTCATAATACAATGCAAAATATATTAAAGGAAAAAGTCCTATTTTATGTCGGATGGAAGTGCCTAAATCTGGTTCAAATATCCCTTGAACTATAAAGTAAGCAAATAAAATTAATAAGGTCCACAACTCAAATTGATATTGTTTTCTGTTTTTTAAACATCTGGAAAACCGGACAAATAAAATATAAAAAATCAATAATTGCCAGATTACGAAAGCGAGTACTTGCGGAGATAAAATATGCTTTATTGCCTCGACAACAGGGACATTTACAGCCATAAAACCATAAACAATTCCAAATGCCTCTCCATACCAAGTGTCTTGCGAAATAGGTGATACGATTGCCGTATTAATACTGTTTTTATTCGCATTAGTAACATAATTTTCCCTTGTTTGCTTTGAAATATATTCTCCTTTTATAACTCCATGACTCAAGGATAAAAAAATGGCAATCAATAATCCATAAAAAATAGTAGAAAATGTTTTGTTCTCAAATTTGATAAACGATACTAAATACATCCCCACCGCAAGTATTGGCATTAAAAGATAATACGGTCTGAAAAATGAAAAACAAGCGATTAAAAAAAGTGAAAAAATAATTTTAAACAACGGTTTTCTATTGGACTGAAAAATAAAAGGAATGGTACAAAACATCAAAAAAGTAATAAATTCCTTAGTGGGCATAGACATGTATATTCCTAAAAGCAGCAAGGCAATGTAGACCAAAATATTTTTTACGTTCAGCTTATGGAAGTTAAAAGGTACGCCTATTTTATATAATATGTACGTTACAATAGGAAATTGAATCAGGGCAATAAGAAAAAAAGGAAGATGCCGCAAACCTGTAAGTTTGTAAAACATAATCGCGAACGGATAACTGCCTAACCAGCCTATTTCGTGACCCTTATCAAATACGATTATTACCGTATCATTAAAATATCTTTCCGGCAAAATATAAGGCGTCAGAAAGGCAATTATTAAATTATAAAAAAACAACCCTGTAAATACTGCCTTATTTTTTTTTATTAATGTTCGCATCTTTGCTTTTTATAGGAAAATCTTATTTTGTTTGTAAACAATCATACAACAAAAAGCTTTTTTTTTCAGTCTATTCTAATGAAATAGAACTACTACCTTGTCTTTTTTATAAATAATTATTGCTGTAACTATGTTCCAAAAAAGTAAACTCGAAACAAAAGCAATTGCCGCTCCGGTAAGAGAATATATTGGAATTAATATAATATTTAGAATTAAATTGACCAATACCGCAAAGATTAAGACAATTTGAAAAATACTCTGTCTTCCCGTCATATTCAAATATATCGCTGATACTCCAAAAAAAGAAGCCATTAATTGACCCACCATTAATATCAAAAGTGCTTGTTTCCCTTGTGTGTAATTTTCTCCAAAGAAATATAAAATATTTTCGGAAAACAAACAAACAAATAAAACCACCGGTAATGTCAACAAAACAATTATTCTGGCGCTGTGTTTCAATGCCTTTAATAGTTCTGTACGGTTCTTGTCCGTATAATGTTGTGCGATTTTTAAAGAAACAGAAATATACACTGAGTTATTAATCATAAACAAAATCGAAACTAACTTCATTGCAACAGCATAGTAGGCAACGGTTTCATCGCCTTTTAATTTTTTCAAAAACACCACATCAAAAGTCATCATCAAGAAAATAGCTAAATTGCTTATAGCCATCGGATATGATTTGTGAGCAATAAAGGAGTACGAAAATGGATTGGTGTCATTTAGCAATATTGAATCGTTTTTTTGCTTTTTGAAAAGACGAAAAATAATAATCGTTGTTATTATCGAAAGTGGAACAAATCCTATCAAAAAAGTATCTACCAAATAGGTTTCCTGATGGTAATGAAACAATACGACCGCCCCAATAATAACAAAAACATACTTAAAAGTATTTCTAAATAATTCAGCAATATAAATTTTGTCTAATGCCCGAATTGTTTCTGTATTAAATAAAGTTATCGAATAGAAAAATAACGCAATAATTGCCTTTGTCATCAGCAAATAAGTGCTTTTATCATTAAAAAAAACAGCAATTCTATTTGATCCAATGCTGAAAAACACAATTAATACCAGTAAACACAATACAAAAATAAGCACTATAATTTTTTTGTAAATTGATTTTAATTTTTGGGTTTCATTTGTGCTTTTTAATATCCCGGTAAAATATAATATGGATTGATCTGTACCTAGAACACAAATACTGCTTAGGACTAATAAAACCATCCTTATAAAGTCATATTGACCAATGATTTTTGGATCGTAATTATGAGTTAAAAATAAGGAAAATCCAAAAAGAGTGACTATCCCTACAATTCTTAAAAACATCGTTTTTAAACTCTGTAAAACAAATGGATTTTTTTTTATTTTATTGAAACCCATATTGATTTTTTTTCAAAATTTTAGGAAATTGAAGTCCTTGTAGTAAATAAATTTCTTTTGGATTCAGTTTTATCTTAAAAACTGCCTAAAAAGGCTTTACGCCAATTTTTCTTTTTTCATTTGACTTCTATAATACTTTAAAAATAAGTGAATAAAAATAAAGGAAAGCAAAAACAAAATTGGTAAAATCAATTTTAATCTTCCATTGACCGAGTTCGTAGTTTCAATATTTGATGTGGTGCTGTTGTCCTTTACAATTTTATTTAATCCAACCAATTTTACTCTGTATATTCCTTGTTCGTTAATTAAAGTCTCTTTGGTTTTAATAACATCATTCAGTTGCGTATTTTCATTATAATAGATTAGTTTATCACTTTTTTGAGCGCCATTTACCATATTTGAAAACCCATTCAAAATACCATTTATTTGTGAAATAATAGTGTCATTTTGAATCATCTTTATTTGAATATTATTAACCGTTTCTTTCTGGATCTTTTTATAATAATCTGTTTCGTTCAGATAGTTTATAATAGGCTCAACAGTTTCCGAATCGTTTATTGTTCTTTTGGTTTTGAAAGTAATTGCATGAGAGGTATAATTTTTACTGGTCATATTATCTTCCAAAATTTTATTAATATCTCGGCCCTCAGCCATTAACTTGATTAGCTCAAAATTTTCAGGTTTATTCTCAATAAATTTATAGACATCTACTATTGGCTTGACATCTATTTTTAGTATTTCTTTAGGCTTTTTTATCCCAACAACATCTTTAAGAAAAACAGTATCTCCTTCTTTGATTTTAGATTCAATCAAATCTATTTTAGAATACAAATAATCGGTGCTTCCAAAATTTGGGGTCGCTATAATTTGATGATCGTATGTTTTTTGTATTTCGTCTAAAAACATTCCCAAACCGACTCCAACAACCAATAAAATGATAATTATAATTGCATTTTTCACAAAAAACCGAATGCATTTGAATATCAAAGTACTAATTCCTTCAAAAAAACTTCTTATCTTTTTGGAAATTTGTGTTAAATCAATTTCCTGATCATCAGGATTATGTTGGGGTAAGTTTGCACTCATATTCTGTTTTTATTTTACGTTGAAAATTTGTTCCAATATTTTAATGGTAATCAAATAGGTTGGCTTTACTCCTGTTGTTCCCAGTCCGCCAGAAGCCAGTGTGCTACCCGTTTCTAGTGGATTATCCGAAGCATAATATGCATATCTAACTTTAACATCCAATGGAACGCTTTTTCTGATTTTGGAAGCGGACTGAATGGCCTTTTGATAATATGAACCTTCCATTTCCAGACCAATTACGCCCCATGTTGATTCGTGGAAAAACTTCAATAAATCCCTGTTTTGCAATGATGTTCCAAGTACAGTAACCATTGGTCCTGCAAAAACTGAAATTCCATTACCTTCAAACATATCTGCTGTTAATTCATTTTTGAAAAAATAATTATCTGCAGTTCCCTCATTGATATGCGCATTAGGAATCATAATATCTCCTTTTCCACCTTCCAAGATTCCTGCTTTCCCCATTATAGAAACGGATTCTACATTAAGCAAAGTCTCTTTTTTGTACGGTTTCAATAATTCATCGATAGTTTCATAGGCTTGCTCGCCAAAAGCATAATCCATGACTATTAATACTGGTTGTTTAGTTTTTGTATTAGCTTTTGGAAACGAAGTTTTAGCCCAATCCATTTTGGCTGTATCAAAAATTTGAACGTCAATATTCGTTCCAGATGTGTCTGGTAACGAAATCATTCCACATTTCAAAGCTACTTCTTCAACTTGATTGCGAACTTCATTTGCGCCTGACTTGCTTAATTCTTCATAAATAAAGAAATCTGATTTGCCTTTAAATTTGGTTTTTAAAACCTCCGTTGCAAAAATAGAGTTCATTACACTATGCATATTGGCACTGATAACATGAATTGGACGACCTAAAAGATTGTTTTCTTTCAAAACCTCCTTGATATTTGTTGCCCATATTTCACCATGAATATGATGTCCTAAACGTTCTCGCAAAATAGGACTGAAAGTTATCGTCCTTTTATTATCATCAACAACTTCTTCTATTGCCAATTTTCCTAACCAAAAAATCACGTGCAAAAAACGATCCGGTGAAGCAGCCGAACCAAATGCGTCGTAAATGTCCAATACTTCTTCAAATGTTCGTCCTAAGATGTTCGCTGCATGTGAAATCGCTTTCTCTTTTTCTACAAGCGTCAGTTTTTTATTTTGGGAAACCGCTTGTTCGAGTTTAAACCAATCGCGTGATACTTCACCGGCGTCATCCAGCAAAACTCTATTTCTGATTTTATGGGATTCGATGAAAATAAAGGTCAAATGCGTCAAAATATCATAAATATCGGAACGTCCGCGGGTAATTTCCACATTCATTTGTTCCTCATCAATTCGATAACAATTGCGTCGTCTTTTAGGTGGAACAATCGCTTTAAAATGAGATTTTGAATACCCTTCTTCCGAGGTTAAATTGATAAAACGACATTCTTCAATTCCTAGTGGAAGGCGTTCAATAACATATAAAAGTCCGTTTAATTCTACTTTTTCTTCACCAATATTTCCATATATTTCTGGGCGTAGCGCCAATAAAGCTTCTCTTAATGTGTCTCCAGAAATTCCCATTGGTTTATAAAAACCTCTATTGAATAAATGACGCATGGTAATGTACATTTTTTCAATAGCCGCCGATGATTCTTGTGCTCTGGATCTTGATATATTTCTAGTCTCTTTCATTCTTTTTTATTTTCTAACCCGTAAATGTAATTCTTTTATTTATTGTTTTAATAAATCCACAATACTCCTATCATTAGAAAGTCTTGGTATTTTATTCTGTCCGCCTAATTTTCCTATTGATTTCATATAGTCCTGAAATCCATTTTTTGCCACTTTTGTTACAACTACTTTTCGCAATACATTCCCCACAATCAGATCGTCATAATACATATTCTGTTTTCTCATGGCATCGTCTATTGCTTCCGCAAAAGCTCCGCTGTCTTCCGGTTCGTTCTCGAATTCTATAAACCATTCATGGTAAGGCAATCCTTCTGCTGGCGTGATCTGAGGCGCGACAGTAAATTCATTGATCCGAATAGTCGTCCCAATTATTGCTTCCTGCAACGCGCTTTCTACTTCCTTGCCAATCACATGTTCCCCAAAAGCCGAAATGTAATGCTTGATTCTTCCGGAAACAATAATTCGATACGGTTTTAATGAAGTAAACTGAACGGTATCGCCAATATTATATCCCCAAAGTCCCGCATTAGTAGAAATAATCAAAACATAGTTTACCTTCAATTCTACTTCGCCAATCGTATAACGTCTTGGTCCCGAACCTTCGGAATCCGTATAAAATTCGTCACTTTTTATAAATTCATAAAAAATTCCCGCATTCAACAGCAACAGCATTCCCTTTTCTTTTTGGGAATCTTGGTACGCAAAAAATCCTTCCGAAGCAGGGAAAAGTTCTATGCTGTCTACTTTTCGACCAATTAAATTTTCAAATTTGGCGCGATACGGTTCGTAGTTGACACCGCCGTAAATAAATAAATTGAAGTTTTTAAAGATTTCGCCAACTGGCTTCCCTCCTTTTTGTTGCAGTTTTTCAAAATACATTTGCACCCACGAAGGAATACCGGAAATCACCGTCATATTTTCGTTGAATGTTTCTTCCACGATCGCATTTACTTTGGTTTCCCAATCTTCGATGCAATTCGTTTCCCACGAAGGCATTCGGTTTTTTTGCAGATATTTTGGAACAAAATGAGCTACAATTCCAGATAATCTGCCCAGTTTTATACCATACTTTTTCTCTAGAATTGGGCTTCCCTGAAGAAAAATCATCTTGCCGTCAATAAAATCCGCTTTTCCCGTTTCATGGATATAATGCAAAATCGCATTTCGTGCCGCTTCAATATGAAAAGGCATCGATTCCTTAGTTAACGGAATATATTTTGCTCCGGAAGTTGTTCCCGATGTTTTGGCAAAATAGAGTGGTTTCCCTTTCCAAAGCACATTTTCCTCCCCTTTTACCACCCTATCCACATAGGATTTTAACCCTTCGTAATCACGAACTGGAACATTTTTGGCAAAATCGGCGCTTGATTTTATTGTATCGAAATGATGGTCAATGCCAAATTGCGTTCCCTTAGCTTCTTTAATTAATTTTTGTAAAACTTTGTTTTGGGTTGCAACAGGCTTAGTAGACCAAGCCTGTGTTTCTTTATATATTTTCTTTGCAAATAGTTTTGCAGCGACTGATTTTATTGACATTTTAAAAAATTTGTAAATTTAGTTTTTATTGCTTTTTCTGTGAAATAGAAAACAAAAATAGGGCGAAAGAGTAAAGAAAAAATCCCTAAAATTAATTGTTGATTCTCTTTTATTGCAAAAAAAAGAATGGTACTACTAACTGCTGGTACTATAAATCCGGCTTGTGTAATTTTAATAGTAGCATATTCTTGAGAAAAAGCCCAAACTTCAAGATTTTTCATAGAACTTGAAGTCCTGTAACCATCAAGATAATTGCTGTTTTTGGGAGGAAATAAATAGGAAACTAAACCCACTATTATAAAAATACTTCCACAAAATAATGGCATTTCGAGCCGTTGATGAATCCAATTCATAAATTATTTAGATTTCTTATTGGATAAATTGAATTTTACGTTTTTTTCCTCTTTCGCCACTTGTTCCCTTAATTCCAGTTCCTTTTTTGAGGGAGATAGATTAACGGGCGAAGGAATTTCTTCAGTTGCGGAAAGAATGGAATCTTTATTGAATTTGGCAAATTCCAATTCACCGGTTAATACTTTCTGAATCGATTTAATATACGCTTCGTTTTTCTTCAATGCAAATGATAAAGAATCTGCTTTTAAGGCTAATTGGGTGGCATCTTTTTTAAGTTGGGAAGACGAATAACCAGGAATATATTCACGTAAAGGGGTAAAGGCAATGATAAAAGTAGTAACCGTGATAATAATTATGGTGCTCAAAGTAATAAATACAAAAACATTCATCAAAGTAAGTTTTAAAGAAAATGTTTCTTCAAAAGTATCTTCGTTTAGAATTATTAAACGTCTTTTATTGAATAAATTTTCTTTAATTATTTTACGCTTTTGTCTTTTCTTGGACATCTAATTTGATTATTGAACAAATATAAACAATTAATGTCATTGATGTTATTTGTATAATTTCAACGCTTTTCACAAAACTGTAATTTTTTTTTAATAAACTTTTAACGTTGGCCAAACCAAATAATTGCCTTAAAATGAGTTTCTATTAATTAATTTATAATTATCTTTGTCACTAGTTTTTATTACAAATTTGCTTCGGCGTAAATTATTCAATCATGGGAAGATTAGGTGTTACAGAAATCCTTGTTATATTGGCGATTGTTTTATTACTTTTTGGAGGTAAAAAAATTCCAGAATTAATGAAAGGATTAGGAAGCGGAATTAAAGAATTTAAAAACGCCGCTAAAGACGGTCAAGCAGCCGATAAAAAAGAAGAAGAAGAAACAAAATAAAAAAAGGCTTTTCATAAATGAAAAGCCATTTTTTTTGTGGTTTAAATTATCATTGTCAATTGAATTCTCTTTCTATCGTCATCAACTTCCGTTACTTTTACCTGAACATGCTGGTGTAATTTAACCACTTCATTCACATCGCTGACAAAACCCGCTTTAAGTTGGGAAATGTGAACCAAGCCGCTTTCTTTCACTCCAATATCTACAAAACAACCAAAATTGGTAATGTTATTCACAATTCCAGGCAAAATCATTCCAGTTTTTACGTCTTTAATCGTTTTTACATTTGGGTCAAATTCAAAAACTTTGGCTGATTTTCTGGGATCTAATCCCGGTTTCTCCAATTCTTTAATGATGTCTTTCAATCCCAGTAAACCAATCTCAGGCGTGATGTAATTTTCGGGCTTTATTAAAGTCGTTTTTTCTGTATTGGCAATCAAATCATTGACGGTCAATTTCAAATCTTTGGCCATTTTTTCCACAATACCATACGCTTCAGGATGCACGGCTGAATTATCCAAAGGGTTTTTTGCATTCGAAATTCGGATAAAAGCCACACCTTGCTGATATGCTTTTTCACCTAATCTTGGTACTTTTTTTAGTTGTTTTCGATCTGTAAAAGGACCATTTTCGGAACGATATTGAACAATATTTTCAGCCAGCTTCTCTCCTATTCCACTCACATAACTCAATAAATGTTTACTCGCCGTGTTGATATTTATCCCCACTGAATTCACGCATCGAATCACCGTGTTATCGAGTTCTTCTTTTAACTTATTTTGATCAACGTCATGCTGGTATTGGCCTACGCCAATGGCTTTCGGATCAATTTTTACCAATTCGGCCAAGGGATCAGAAAGTCGTCTCCCAATAGAAATCGAGCCACGAACCGTTACATCATAATTAGGAAATTCCTCCCTTGCAATTTTAGATGCGGAATAAACAGATGCGCCAGCTTCGGAAACAATGAAAACTTGAACCGGTTTATCAAAAACTATTTTCTTAATAAAGAATTCGGTTTCACGAGAAGCCGTTCCGTTTCCTATAGAAATAGCGTCGATTTTATAGGAATTCACCATCGAACGGATTTTTTTCATCGCCATGGCTTCCTCTTTTTGAGGTGCATGTGGATAAATCGTTTCATTGTATAATAAATCTCCTTTTTCGTCTAAACAAACAATTTTACAACCGCTTCTAAATCCAGGGTCAATCGCCAGAATCCGTTTTTCACCCAAAGGCGGTGCTAATAATAACTGCCCCAAATTATTAGCAAAAACCTGAATCGAATTGGCATCAGCCTTAACCTTTGCTTCCTGCAAAGCTTCATTGGAAATTGCCGGATTCAACAATCGTTTATAACTGTCTTCAATTGCCAACTGTACGTGTGGTGTAGTTTTATTTTGACCTTTTAAAACTAATGCGTCAATAATATGATAGGCTTCATTAATATCAACTTCTACTTTAAACTTAATAAAACCTCCATTTTCCGCACGAAGAATCGCTAATAATCGGTGCGATGGCGCCTTAGTCAACGGTTCTGACCAATCGAAATATTGATTGAATTTCTGCGCGCCTTCATCGTCTTTTTTTGTTTTTACCACCTTTGTTGTAATGATTGCTTTACGTTCGTACAATCTTCGAAGTTGTTTTCGAACATAAATATTTTCGTTAATCCATTCGGCAATAATATCGCGCGCACCTTGTAGGGCTGCATCTTCATTGGTTATATTTTTATTCAAATATTTGGTAGAAATAAAATCGACATTATCATTATTTTGCGCCATAATGATTTTTGCCAATGGTTCTAATCCGTTTTCACGAGCGACATCGGCTTTGGTTTTTTTCTTTTTTTTATAGGGTAAATAAAAATCTTCTAATTCCTGTAAATCGAAACTGATTTGGATCTTTTTTTCTAATTCCGGGCTAAGAACATTTTGTTCCTGAATAGACTTTAAAATTGCTTCTTTCCTTTTTACAATAACTTCGTAATCCTTTTGGAATTTGGCAATTTGCTCAATAAAAACTTCATCGAGATTTCCAGTTGTATCTTTTCGATAACGGGAAATAAACGGAATCGTACAATCCTCTTTTAATAATTGAACCGTATTTTGAATATTAATTGCTTCCGTCGAAACATATTTGGCTATAAATTGTATATTGGTCATCCTGTAATTAGATAATTTTAAATGCATTACTCTGAAAAAGTTTTAATTAGAAAAAATGAAATCGTCTAATTAATTTTTAGCTAAAATAATAGCTTTTAACTTCAAATTTATATCAATTATGACTTTATTATATAGTTTTTTGACCTTAAATATTTTAGCTTTTATAATTACCGCTTATGACAAACGATTGGCGATTGTGCAAAAAAAAAGGATCTCTGAAGAAACTCTTTTAACGTTCGCTGCTGTTGGCGGCACAATTGGTTCGGCATTAGCCATGTATATTTTCCGTCATAAAACTTCTAAAAAATACTATCTCTTTAAGTTTTACAGAATTGTATTTATCCAAATATTAATTATTGGATGCCTATTTTATTTTGGCATTTTAAATGAAAATCACATTATAAAATCTAAATAATTACTTTTATTAATTACTTCAAAAGTAGCTTCTGGATATGCTTTTGCAAAAGCTGTTGGAATTTTTGTGTTTTTATATTCATTCCATTTAAACTCAAAACCAGCCAAAACAGTAGCTTTTTCTTCTAACCAATCTAATTCTTGCTGATCGTAAGTACGCCAGAAATAATTATTTGTTTTCGTTTTGTGATAATTTTGCTTTTTTATCCTCTCTGAAGCGAGATAATTTTCCCATAAATCTCCAACGTCATTTCTTGAATCCAATCGATTAAAATTATTGATAATTCCATTCCTGATTCCATTGTCATAAAAATACCAACGGCTGGATTTCACAATTTCCTTTCGAAGATTGCGACTGAATCCTTCTACTTTAAAGACAATAAACACTTTAGAAAGCAAATCTAAATAATTAGCAACGGTATTTTTAGACATTTGCAACTGATTTGCCAATTCTTGCAACGATACTTCTTTTCCTAATTGATACGCTATCAAACGAAGTAAATCATAAATTTTATCGGCATGTTTTATTCCTTCAAAAACTAAAATATCTTTGAGTAAATAGGAATTAATGATTTCAAATAAATAGTCTTTTTTATCTTCCCAGTCTGGATATTGAACTAGCTCCGGATAACCGCCAAACAACAATCGTTGTTCTAAATTTTCTACAGTTTGTTTGTAATTTTCTTGTACCGAAAATTCTATTTGTGCTAATGGAAAAAGGTATAAAGTGTTTTTTCGTCCTACTAACGGTTCGCCAAGATGATTATTTAAATCAAATACGGAGGAGCCTGTCGCAATTATTTTGATTCCCTCAATAGAATCTACAATTAGTTTTAAAATCAAACCAATATCAGGAATAGTTTGGGCTTCATCTATAACTAGTAAATCAATATTGAGTAATAATCGCTTGTAATTAGCTACGGAACGATCTTTGAGCAAATTAGCGTCATTGATATCTTCTCCGTTCAGTTGCAAATAACTTCCGGTAGGAATAGTTTGAAGGTAATTTTTTATTAGTTCAGTTTTCCCAACACGACGAGCGCCCAGTAAAATCAAAACTTTGTTTGGTAGTACTTTTTTACCAAAATCTTGAAATAGTGCTCTTTTTAAATAATTTTCCATTCTATTTAATTTAAAAATCTAAACCAAATATAATCAAAAAATAGTAATTCAGTCAATGCACTGACTGAATTTACATTAATTCAGTCAGTGCATTGACTGAATAAATGTAAATTCAGTCAATAAAAAATTTCTAACAAGAAATTTTATCCACTCTTGTTTGATGTCTTCCACCTTCAAATTCAGTATTTAAAAAAGCATCTACCATTTCTACTGCTTGCGGTATAGAAGTAAAACGAGCTGGAATACTGATTATATTAGCATTATTGTGTTGGCGAGCCAAAGTTGCTATTTCTTTGATCCAGCACAAAGCGGCACGAACTTTCTCGTGTTTGTTGGCTGCCATAGCGATTCCGTTTCCGCTTCCGCAAATAATGATTCCAAAATTAGCTTTTGCTTCCGATATGTCATTTGCAACAGCATGCGCAAAATCAGGATAATCTACACTATCTACAGAATCGGTTCCGTGATTAGTTACTTCATGTCCTTTTGCTTTAAGCATTTCAACAATTGCTTTTTTGTATTCTGGACCAGCGTGATCGTTTCCTATGGAGATTTTCATTTGTAAAAGAGTTAAGTTGTGTGCTACAAATTTAAATAAAGAAATTTAGTTTTGTTGAATTTAATTCTCGCTTTCTTTAATAGCGTAATTTGATCTAAACTAGTCCTTAAAATTAAAGTGTGCTTTAGATTCTATAACTATCAGATTGCTATTAGATTAGGCTTTATTAACAATTCTATTAAATCTACAAATGACTGTAAATCAATGTAGATTATATAATAAAATTGTTAATTTTTTACATTGTTAATAGCAAAACTTAATCACTTGATATTCAGTTAACTTTAAATTAACATACATTGTTTATAACTTTAGATAGAATATTAGAAGTTTTTTTGGGTTGTAACCAAAAAATAAGTAATCCAAAACCCACATTAGAAATCCAAATTTTGTTTGGTGAATTTTTAGAATAGTTATCATTATAAAAAAGTACTTTATTAACAAAAAATTTAAAAATACTTATTTACAAAAACGATTCATTTTACATTATTAACCATTGTTAATTAAAATTTAAAAACACTTTAAAACTAAACCTTTATCATAAAATAAGTATGTTGATAACTCTATATAACATCCTAAAACTTCATTTCAATACATTTTAAAATAAATTTATTGCCATTATTAACAAGCTATAATAACAACCAAAAAATAATTTAAATTTAATTTTTCTTTTTGTTTATATTAATATATGTTGATAACATTTAACTTTTAAAAAATTTAAAATCATGTTTTAGAAATGTAAACGCTATGAATTAATTAAACAATTCTAAGATTGTTATTCAGATTGTCTAAAATATCTTGAACCGCTTGAAAATCGTTTGGATGTACTTTTAGTTTAATCCCGCCTAAAGCTGCAGAATAAAAAGGAGCAACCGCTAATGTAGTTTCATTTTCAAAAAAATAATGAATTCCCTCCTGATCTAAAATATGTTTTAGAATAACAATTTCATGTGAGTAATTGAAAATAGCAATGGTTTGAAAGTCTTCCATTTTAATTGTTTTTATAAAGATACAACTATTCTGTAAAGTTATATTTTCTTTAAATCTGTTAACCATTTATTGATAACCATTAACTATTTCGTAATTTTATAGCTTATAAGAAAAGATCTATGAGCAAAAGATTAAGAAAGCCGATAAAAAAAGAGAAAGATTTCTCTGATAAAATATTAAAAATATTATCGCAAAGTGCTAATAAAGCATTCAATTACAAACAAATAGGAGCAAAGCTAGAACTCGATGATACCCAAAGCAGAAATCAAATTATTAAAGATTTGAAAATTCTCGCTTCCCAAGATAAAATTATCGAATCAGAACCCGGAAAATATTTAGTTAAAGCAGTAAGTAAAGATTATTACGAAGGTAAAATTGATATGACTGGTCGTAAGACAGCTTATTTCGTTTGTTCTGAACTGGAAGAAGATGTTTTTATTCCAACAAATAATTTGAATCACGCTTTAGATAAAGACATTGTAAAAGTATATGTTTACAACAAAAGAAAAGGTAAAAAACCAGAAGGTGAGGTAATTGAAGTAATTGAAAGAAATAAAACCGACTTTGTTGGTGTAATTGACATTCAAGCTAATTTTGCTTTTGTTTCTACAGCCAATCCAAAAATGTATACTGATATTTTTATTCCAAAAGATAAAATAGGCGAGGCGGAGCAAGGAGATGTGGTTTTGGTTCATATCGAAGATTGGCCAGCCAGAGCCGATAGTCCTTTTGGTTCTGTAATAAAAGTATTAGGGAAACCAGGAGAACACGATACCGAAATTCATGCCATTCTTGCGGAATACGGATTACCATCAGAATTTCCTATAGAAGTAGAAACATTTGCACAAAAAATAGATACTTCGATAGAAGCAAGTGAAATTGCGAAACGTCGTGACATGCGTGATACATTGACTTTTACGATAGATCCAAAAGATGCTAAAGATTTTGATGATGCTTTATCATTCAAAAAATTAGAAAATGGTAATTACGAAATTGGAATTCACATTGCTGATGTTTCCCATTATCTTCAGGAAGGAACAATCCTTGATGATGAAGCGTATCAAAGAGCCACTTCTGTTTATTTAGTGGATAGAGTAGTACCCATGTTACCAGAAGTGTTGTCAAATTTTGCTTGTTCGTTACGTCCAAATGAAGAAAAATATACATTCTCTGCTATTTTCGAAATAACGGAAACCACGCAAGTAGTCAATCAATGGTTTGGTAGAACTGTAATTTATTCGGATCAAAGGTTCTCTTACGAAGAGGCACAGTACATCATAGAGACGAAAGACGATGTTATACCATCAGCAATTTCTATAACTGGAAGTTCGTCTAAAGTTTCGAAAGAAATCGTTGCTGCAACGCTAAAAATGGATGAATTAGCTAAAATTTTTAGAAAAAGAAGAATGGCTGATGGCGCTATTTCTTTTGATAAAGTGGAAGTAAAATTCAATTTAGATGCTGATGGAGAACCGCAAGGTGTTTATTTTAAAGTATCAAAAGATGCCAATCATCTGATTGAAGAATTTATGCTTTTGGCAAACAGAAAAGTTGCAGAATTCATTGGAAAACAAAAGAAAACCTTTATTTACAGGATTCATGATGAGCCAAATGAAGATAAATTAATTGCCATGCAAACTTTAATTGCAAAGTTTGGTTACAAAATTGATTTTAGAAACAAAGGTGATATTTCAAAATCATTAAATGCTTTAATGGAAGAAGTGAACGGTAAAAAAGAACAAAATTTAATTGATACTCTTGCGATTAGAAGTATGAGTAAAGCCAAATATTCTACCGATAACATTGGGCATTACGGTTTAGCTTTTGAATATTATTCTCATTTTACATCACCAATTCGTCGTTATCCCGATGTAATGGTGCATCGATTATTGCAGCATTACCTGGACGGCGGAAAATCAGTAGATGAAGAAACGTATGAAACAAAATGTGTTCATTCTTCCACGATGGAAGGTTTAGCAACAAATGCGGAACGAGATTCTATAAAATACATGCAGGTAAAGTACATGCAAGATCATCAGGATCAGGAGTTTTTGGGTGTAATTTCCGGTGTTACAGAGTGGGGAATTTATGTTGAAATTATCGAAAATAAATGTGAAGGAATGTGTAGAATCCGAGATATAAAAGACGATTATTACACCTTTGACGAAAAACAATATGCATTAACTGGCGCAACTTCTGGAAAATTATTACAATTGGGAGATGAAATTTACGTTAAAGTAAAAAACGCCGATTTAGTTAAAAAACAGCTGGATTTTAATTTTTTAAGAAGAATTGAAGAACCAATAAAATAAAAAAATGAAAAAATTAGTCATTATTGCAGTTGTATTATTAAGCCAATTAACAAATGCTCAGGTAACTAGAAACTTAGGAGATTTTGATGACGTCAGAGTATTTGACAAAATCAATTTAAAACTGATTCCTGCTTCAGAAAATAAAACAATCATTACAGGAAATAGAGCGAATGAAGTAGAAGTGGTGAATAAAAACGGTATTTTAAAAATTAGAATGCCTTTTCCACAATTATTATCCGGTGATGATATCATAGTGAAATTATATTTTAAAAAGATTGAGGGTATTAGCGCAAGTGAAGGAAGTTATGTTTCAAGTGAAACTGATTTTAAACAAACAATATTAAATTTGAATGCAAAATCAGGTGCGGAGATTAACATAAACATAAATGTTGAAAAAGTGAATGTAAAAGCAAATGCAGGAGGAATAATTGAATTATCAGGAACAGCATTAAATCAAGATGTTGTTATTACTTCAGGAGGAATTCTAAAAGCAAAGGATTTACATACTACACAAACATCAATAAGCGTTTCTGCAGGAGGAAAAGCGGATATCTATGCTACAGCATTGGTAGATGTAAAAGTGAAAGCCGGAGGAGCTGTTTATATTTACGGAAAACCTAAGCAAATTAATAAAGAAGTTTTCATTGGTGGAACTATCATCGAAAAATAATAGTTTTGTAATTCTATTTGATAAATTTTAAATTTTAATGATAAACGATATTTTATCCGGTATTCCATGGGGAATTTTTTTAAGTTTTATGATAGGTCCTGTTTTTTTTATTTTATTGGAAACAAGCATTGTAAAAGGATTTAGAGCGGCATTAGTATTTGATTTAGGTGTAATATTAGGTGATATTGTTTTTATAGGAATTGCTTATTTAGGCAGCTATAGACTAATTCAAAGTTTAAAAGATAAACCGGCCCTCTTTATTTTTGGTGGAATATTGATGTTAGTTTATGGTATTATTTCTTTTATGCAATTAAAAAAAGAAGAAAAGGTAAATACTGATATAATTGACCGGGAGATTATTAAGAAGAATTACGGAAGTCTGTTTATAAAAGGTTTTTTTTTAAATATCATCAACATTGGTGTTCTTGGTTTTTGGCTGGCAATTATCATTTCTGTTGGACCAAAACTGGAAATGCAGACTTCCAGAATGATCACTTTTTTTGCAACGGTAATTTTATCTTATTTATTTATAGATTGTATTAAAATTCTATTAGCCAAACAGTTAAAAAATAAATTGACACCCAATAATATTCTTAAAATCAAAAAAGGGATTAGTATTGTTCTAATGATTTTTGGTGTTGTTTTAATCACTCAAGGTTGGTTTCCTAAGGAAAAACAAATGGTAAAAAATGCTTTTGAGAAGATTGAAAAATAAGTAAAGAAGCTTTTATTTCAAAAATTGAAAAGCCTAAATCAGATAGAAATATTCAGATTTAGGCTTTTTTTTATCTTGTAAATTATCATTTGCGACTAAGTAGAAAAACTAATCTTTAAAAGAAATTGCTCCTTCGGCCGAATGACAAAAAATGATAGTTTCTTAAATGAAATTATACGCCTTATATGGTTTGAAATTCTAAACATATAAGGCATATAAGTTTTAAAAAAGCACTGTAATAAATTTTATTTCTGATTGATATTTTCTTTATTTTTTAAGAAAAAGTTAAGCAAAAAAAAGAGATACAGGAATGTATCTCTTTTAGAGGCATCGTCCGGATTCGAACTCTAACTTTACTTGATTTTTCTTAAAAATTTGACATAAAAAAACCTCAAAATTACTGTGAAGGTTTAGAGGCATCGTCAGGATTCGAACTATAACTTTACTTAATTTTTCTTAAAAATTTGACATAAAAAAACCTTCAAATTACATTGAAGGTTTTAGAGTATTGTCCGGATTCGAACTATAACTTTATTTAATTTTTCTTAAAAATTTGACATAAAAAAACCTCCAAATTACTTTGAAGGTTTAGAGGCATCGTCCGGATTCGAACCGGAGTAGGAGCTTTTGCAGAGCCCAGCCTAGCCACTCGGCCACGACGCCAATTATTTATTGGTGTGCAAATATACTAAAAAAGTTAAAAAAGGAAAGCCAATAACGACAAAGTTTTGAAAATTCGTAATTACTAATTCTTAATTGGTAATTAACTTAACTTCTAGTTTCATCCATTTCTATGGTAACTGCTTCAACATCACCGCCAATAGGAGGATTTAATTTTGAAACTTCTAAAATTACTCTGGAAATAGAAGGAATTTCTTTGAATGTCCTACTGATTATGCGTTGTGCCACATGTTCCAATAAGTTGGATCTAATAGCCATTTCTTCTTCTACAATTCGATTTAAATGCACATAATCTACGGTGTCATTCAATTCATCTGATAATGACGACTGTCGTAAATCTGTTTTTATTTTTAAATCTACTCTATAATCCGAACCTATTTTGCTCTCTTCAACTAAACAACCGTGATACGAGAAGGTTCTGATATTTTTTAATTTTATAAATCCCATTTTTATAATTTTAATCTTGTGGTGTTTGAATCTTGGTAATTGGAGGTTACAGCTTGAATCGAAACAATTTTCTCTAATTCATCAACTGTAAAATGGATTGTATATGGGAATTTTTTAAGCGGTAATATTCTGATTTTGTTATATTTTACTTCAAAAAATGGAATGTTAGTTAACGTTAAAGCATAGTTTTTGAACTCTTTATAAAATAATTTACCCAATCCTTTTCTTGTAGATTCATGATATTCGGCTGCTTCATTAACTTCTTGTTTTGCTCTAGGAAGAATGGTGATTTTATAATTTTCTTTTAAAGCCATTTTTTGTCTAATTCTTTCAAAGCGTCTTTTAAAGGAATATAATCTTCGGGTTTAGCGTTTTTCATTCGTTCTAAAACCATTTCTTGTTGCCATAGCGGAACTTCATTCACTGTGTTGTCATTTATAGAAACGTCAGGAATATGTTTGAAAAAACTAATAAAAGTTTCGTAAAAATCGTCTGGAATTGTAACTGTTACTTGTCTCATGACCTTTGATATTCGTACAAAAATACAAATTTTTGTTTATAGTTTGTTCTTTATGGCGAATCTAACTACAAACCATAAACCACGAACTATAAACTTTTTATATCTTTGCTTAAATTAAACAAAAATATGTCAACCGAAGAAAAATCGCTCCATTTTATAGAACAAATTATTGAAGACAGTTTAGCAAGCGGTTTTCCTCAGGATAAATTGCGTTTTCGTTTTCCACCAGAACCGAATGGCTATTTGCACATTGGCCATGCCAAATCGATATGCTTGAACTTTGGTTTAGGATTAAAATACAATGCGCCAGTTAACCTGCGTTTTGATGATACTAATCCAGCGAAAGAGGAGCAGGAATACGTCGACGCTATCAAGGAAGATCTGAAATGGTTGGGTTTTAATTGGACGGAAGAATTATACTCTTCTGATTATTTTCAACAATTATATGATTGGGCTGTTGCGATGATCAAAAATGGTAAAGCATATATTGACAGTCAATCATCTGAAGATATGGCGATTCAAAAAGGAACTCCAACACAACCAGGTGTTGATGGTCCTAATAGAAACCGTTCTGTAGAAGATAATCTTACTTTATTTGAAGGAATGAAAAGTGGCAATTTTCCAGAAGGAAGCCATGTTTTACGTGCCAAAATCGACATGAAATCAACTAATATGTTGATGCGTGATCCTTTAATGTACCGTATTTTACACCGTCATCATCACAGAACCGGTAACGATTGGAATATCTATCCAATGTATGATTATGCACATGGAGAAAGTGATTATATCGAGCAAATTTCGCATTCTATTTGCACACTTGAATTTGTTATGCACCGTGAATTATACAATTGGTTTTTAGACCAAATTTATGATGATTTAAAAGTTAGACCACATCAATACGAATTTGCGCGTTTGAACTTGAATTACACCGTAATGAGCAAGCGCAAATTATTACAATTAGTTCAGGAAAATATTGTAAATGGTTGGGACGATCCCAGAATGCCTACCATTTCCGGATTGAGAAGACGTGGTTTTACAGCTGCTTCTATTCGTAAGTTTTGTGATATCATTGGTGTTGCCAAAAGAGAAAACGTCATAGATGTTTCACTTTTGGAATTTTGCTTGCGTGAAGATTTAAACAAAACGGCTCCCAGAGTTATGGCAGTTTTGGATCCAATAAAATTGATTATCACTAATTATCCAGAAGATAAAGAAGAATGGCTTGAAGCCGAAAATAATCAGGAAGATGAAAGTGCAGGATTTAGAAAAGTTCCTTTTTCAAGAGAATTATATATTGAGAGAGAAGATTTTCTTGAAGAAGCACCAGCTAAATTTTTTCGTTTGAGTTTAGGCAGAGAAGTTCGTCTTAAAAATGCTTATATCATTAAAGGTGAAAGTGTTGTAAAGGATGTCGCTGGAAATATTACGGAAATACATGTTACTTATGATGAAGACAGCCGAAGCGGAAGTGGGAGTGAAGCTAGTCAAAGAAAAGTGGCCGGAACTTTGCATTGGGTTTCTATCCAACATGCTTTAGAAACCGAAGTTCGTTTGTATGATCGTTTGTTTATCGATGAAGCGCCGGACAATCATAAAGAGAAAAATTTCTTGGAATTTATGAATTCTAGTTCTTTACAAATTGTAAAAGGATTTGTTGAGCCAAGTTTATCAGACGTAAAAGCGGATGAAAAATTTCAGTTTCAACGTTTGGGTTATTTTAATGTTGATAAAGATTCAAGTGAAGGTAAAATTGTCTTTAATAAAACCGTTGGATTGAAAGATGCTTGGGAAGAAAAAGGCAAGAAAGAAGAAAATTTATTGATGAACACTCAAAAAGAAATCAATAAATATGTAAAGGAAAAAGACGAGAATAATGCTGATTTGATTTTAAATTCTATCATTGAAAACATAAAAAGTATTGATAATTACAGTTTAATTATTCAGACAATTGTCAAAAATATCAAGAATGATAATAATTCCCTGTTGTTTTCTAATTTGATTTTGCACTATTCTGATAAAGTTAAAATTAAAGACATAGAAGAAGAGTCGTTGACTAAACTGTATTCGATGTCTTTAAAAAGTCAAATGGCTACCGTTAGAATTTTAGCTATTCAGAATTTACAAAATGATTTAAATAATTACAGTCTTTTTGAAACTCAACTTTCGGAAATTAAAAATGTTGAAAAAAACGAGAAAGTTCTGAAATTACTAAATGATTTAAAATTATAATACTCGATTAATCCTATAGATTTTTTTAATTGAAAGCGCCCGTAAAAGGCGCTTTTTGTTGTTATAGTAAATTCTTATTAAGATTATAAAAAACATAAGATTTAGTAATTAAAAACAACTTATATTAATGAAATTTAAGGCATTTTTTTAACTTTTACCATTTGGTTTATCGTAGGTTATTTTTTGAACAACATCGTGCTTTATTTACTGTTTTGGTCTTATAAAAAACAATTTAACGGCTTGTTAACAACACGATGTTAATAAAATTCGTAATTTTAGATTATTAACAACAAAAACAGAAATTATGTCAAATAACGCAGGAAGTACATTATTGGCTTTATTAACCGGTGCAGCTATCGGAGCTGGATTCGGAATTTTATATGCACCAGACAAAGGTTCCAGAACCAGAGAAAAAATTAACGATGGATATGATGAGGCCAAAAATAATTTAAAACATAAATATGAAAATGCAGCTGAAGAGTTGAAGCATAAAATTTCTCTTTTCAAACAAAATAATTTACAGGAAACTTATGATGAGATGCTTTCCAATGTGAGTCATAAAACGGAAGATGTAATTTCTTTTTTAGAAGAAAAATTGGCTAGTTTGAAAGAGCAAAATGCGAAGCTTCAAAAATAATATTGGTTACCATTACTAATTGATATTAAAATAATAGAGATATGGCTTTTGAAGAATTAAAAGAAAACACAGAGAATATTCATGAACAGCTGCAGTCTTTTTTGGAAAGCAACGTGGCTTATTATAAATTACGGGGTTTTAAGGTTGCAATGAAATCAACCACCATGATGCTTAAGTTTACCTTGATATTTATATGTTTTAGCATGGTTTTGTTATTTTGTTCTATAGCAGGAGCTTTTGCAATTGGTAAATATTTAGATAATTATCCTTTGGGATTTTTAATCATTGCAGGAGCATACCTTGTCTTAACAGGTCTTTTATTCACCATTAGAGATAGATTTTTTGAAGGGTCAGTATTAGAGAAATTTTCTGAAATATTTTTTAACGACGATTAAATTATGGAAACAAAAAGATATTCGTCCTATGCTCAGATAGATAGGGAATTGGAAATTTTAAAAATTGAAAAAGAAATTAGTTATCAAAAACTAGTTTTCGGGATTAAAAAAACCAAAGAGAGTTTGACACCGCAAAACATTGTTAGTGGTGTTATAGGTTCTTCATTGAATGCTTTTTCTGGTAATTACGGAACGCTAATAAATCTAGCAATTCCATACGTTACTAAAGCAGTTCCTTTTGTTTCCAAGGCTTTTCCAAAGGTTATCAAATGGGTATCAAAACTAAAAAGAGGCAATTAAGCCTCTTTTTTTATGTAGTGTTATATTTCTGTTTCGGGTTCTTCAGAAGCTGGAGGTGTTTGATGACCTGTATGATGTTCCTCATCGGCTTTTGGTTTTCTTTTTTTATTCTTATTTTTCATCATTTCCCCCACTTGATTGGAGGCGCTGAAAGAAGCGACCATATTATTCAACATATCACTTCCTGCCTGTGGAGAATTAGGTAACAAGATTAAATTAGAATTAGCGTCTGCGCCAATGGCTTGCAGCGTATCATAATGTTGCGTCACAACAATTAGTGCTGAAGCTTCCTGGGAGTTTATCCCCACTTTATTTAAAACATCTACACTTTCTACCAAACCTCTTGCAATTTCACGTCTCTGATCCGCAATTCCCTGTCCTTGTAAGCGTTTGCTTTCTGCTTCTGCTTTGGCTTTAGCCACAATTCTAATTCTGGATGCTTCTGCTTCAAATTCTGCTACTGTTTTTTCTCTATCGGCGGCATTGATTCTATTCATGGCATTTTTTACTTGAATATCCGGGTCAATATCAGTAACCAAAGTATTGATAATTGTATAGCCATAAGTGGTCATTGCTTCATTCAATTCTCTTTTTACCGCAATTGCAATATCATCTTTTCGTTCAAAAACATCATCCAGTTTTAATTTTGGAACTTCGGCACGAACAACGTCAAATACATAAGATGTAATTTGGTCATGAGGATATTCCAGTTTGTAAAAAGCATCATAAACGGTTTCTTTGATGACCATGAATTGTACCGATACTTTTAGTTTTACAAAAACATTGTCTTTCGTTTTGGTTTCGATGATAACATCTAACTGTTGAATTTTTAGATTAACGCGTCCAGCAATTCGGTCGATTAAAGGAATTTTAAGTTGAAGCCCCGATTGCCTCACACTCAAGAATTTGCCAAAGCGTTCAATGATGACGGAGGTTTGTTGTTTGACGGTAAAAAAAGAAGAAAGTAAAATAAATAATCCGAAGACAATAATAATAATTAGTGTAATGTTCATAGTATGAATAATTTAATTAATAAGTTACCGTTAAATTACAAAAAAACTTTAGGTTTGTCCTGATTAAATTTTAAAACATGAAAAAGATAGCATTAACTACTGTTTTTATACTGATTTCAATAGCAGCGTTGTCGCAATATAATTATAGAGATGCTAACAGGATTGGGATTACTTTTGGAGTAAATCAGTTTACATTGAATACTAATAATTTCCAGACCAATGCTGGCTCAGGATGGAACGGGGGACTTTCCGTTAGAGGAAATTTCTATAATGATTGGGATATGGTTTATGCATTGCAGTTTAGTGAAAACAATTTTTCAGTAGCCACAAAAAGCTTTTTTTTAACAAATGAAGCCGTGAATTACAAACTGCCATCAGCTCAAATAGCATTGCAGTTGAGTTACAAATTGATCGAAAATCATTTGAGTGTTGAGTTTGGTCCTTTAGTTCAAGTAAACGGAAAATTTAAAATTGATTCGAACAAAGAAAATAACAACATTTCCGGAACCGCATTGTTAGCCAAAGATATTGTGGATATTTCTAAATTTAATTTCTATCCAACTATTGGAATAACTGCCGGAGTTCGTCATTTGCGAGTTAATGTCTCGTATCAATATGGTCTGAACAATATGCTGGGTAACTTGAACACGAAGAATTTAGGCGTAAATTTCAAAGGAAATCCGGGAATTATCAATGCAGATTTGATTCTTTATTTATAAAAAACAAGAAAGCTCCCAAATTTGGGAGCTTTCTTGTTTTTTATAAAGCAGCTATTGCCTTCTGAATTCTCTTTATCGTTTCTTCTTTTCCAATTACTTCAACGATATCAAATAGGTGAGGACCTTTCAATGCACCAACCATACTCAATCGAAACGGTTGCATTACTTTACCCATTCCAATTTCGTTTTTCGTCATCCAATCTTTTACGATGGTTTCGATATTCATGGAGGTAAAATCGGTGATTTCCTCCACGACAGAAATTAATTCTTGCATCAATGTTGGCGTTTCGTCCTTCCAGTTTTTCCGCGCTTTTTCATCATACGATGTTGGAGACACAAAAAAGAAATCACTTAATTCCCAAAATTCCGAAACAAAATGGGCGCGTTCTTTGATTAAAGAAACCACTTTTATTAGAACACTTTGATCAACATTAAACCCTTTTTCAGCCAAAATAGGAGCGTAGGCTTTCGCCAAATCTTCATCTTTCTGTTTCACCAAATATTGGTGATTGAACCACTTGTTTTTTTCTGGATCAAATTTAGCTCCGGCTTTATGTACTCGACTCAAATCGAATGCTTCCACTAATTCTTCAAGTGTATATAATTCTTTTTCAGTTCCGTCATTCCAACCTAATAAAGCCAGAAAGTTGATTACAGCTTCCGGGAAAAACCCTTTTTCTCTGTATCCTGATGAAACACCTTCTTCAGTCTTCCAGTCCAATGGAAATACAGGAAATCCCATTTTGTCACCGTCTCTTTTTGATAATTTTCCGTTCCCGATAGGTTTCATAATCAATGGCAAATGTGCAAATTCAGGTGCTTGCCAACCAAAAGCTCGGTACAACAAAACGTGCAAAGGCATAGAGGGCAACCATTCTTCACCACGAATCACGTGAGTAGTTTCCATTAAATGATCATCCACTATATTAGCTAAATGATAGGTTGGCATTCCATCGCTTTTAAACAAAACTTTATCGTCTAAAAGATTTGTTTCAAATTTCACATCACCACGAATGATGTCATGCATATGCAATGTTTCGTTTACGGGAGTTTTAAAACGGATCACATAATGTTCTCCATCAGCGATTCTTTTGGCGGTTTCGTCTGCAGAAATCACTAATGAAGTGTCCAGTTTTTCTCTGTTATGGTGATTGTATATAAAAGTATTTCCTTGTTCTTCTTCTAATTTTCTATGTGCATCCAAAGCTTCTGCTGTATCAAAAGCATAATACGCATTACCGGAATTGATTAACTGATCCGCATATTGTTTGTACAAATGTTTTCTTTCGCTTTGACGGTAAGGACCAAATTTCTCATTTTTTCCAATCGTTTCATCTGGCGCAATTCCTAACCATTCCAGTGCTTCCATGATATATTCTTCGGCACCAGAAACATAACGGTTTTGGTCCGTATCTTCAATTCTTAAAAAGAATACACCATTATTTTTTTTGGCAAACAAATAATTGAATAATGCGGTACGAACTCCGCCAATATGTAAAGGTCCAGTTGGACTTGGTGCAAAACGCACACGAACTTGCTTCGACATTTTTGTAAATTTTGGTGCAAAGATAAATTAAATGGATTTGTAGATTGGTAGACTTCCTCTTTTTTTAGATAAATAAAGAAAGTATGAAAAGCTACCTCATTTCTACAGGAATTCTTTTATTCATTACAGCGAACCATAGCTGAGGGAAAAAGGATAAAACCATAGATGTGGGATAACCATAAGGCATTTGCGGGGAAACGTCATGGTATTCTAATATTTGGTACTTCTTTTGAGATTTAAAATGGTGATCGCTGTGGCGAGTAAGTTCATATAGAATAATTCTTCCAAGAACGTGATTTGAATTCCAAGAATGTTTCTCTGAAACTCGTTCAAATCTTCCGGATGCAAGGCGGTTTCTTTTTAATCCATAATGCTCAATGTAATTGATAGTTTCCAGTAAAAGAAAGCCAACAATTCCAGCAAACAAAACAAACAAAAAACCTTTGAAACCAAAAAACAAAAAAATTAATAGTAAATAACTAATTTGAATTATCGTAAACCAAAACATATCATTCTTAACAGAAAAGAAGGAACGATTATCAATGATATTTAATTTTTTTTGAATTTCCCAAGCTTTTTTATATGTTCCTATCACGGTTTGAAACCAAAAAGCATACAGGTTTTGATTGTATTTTGCCGTTGATGGATCTTCAGGGGTAGAAACATGTAAATGATGTCCGTGATTGTGTTCTATATAAAAGTGGGTATAATGACTTGGAATTAAAAGAAATTTTCCTAGAATTTTTTCGAAATGATTCTTTCTATGACCCAGTTCATGGGCGACGTTAATGCCATTAGCTCCAAGAATAACTCCAAGACTCAATGTCATCCCAATGATTTCGGTTTTGGATATTCCAGGTTGGGTAATTTTATACAAACAAAAAAATATTGCGCCATAAACAATGGGAACATTCAGGTAAAGTAAAACATCAAAAAACTTATTTTTTAATCTATCCGAAACGGTTTCTTGATCATAATTCTTTTGGTCTACTGGCAAAAGGAACTCTAAAAAAGGAATTATAACAAAAGTAAAGAGTAGTGCAGAGAACGACCAAAAATCACCTAAATATATTCCTAGAATACCAACAACAGGAATACTGTATGCCCATAAATATTTCATATCAAAAGATTTGCATAAATTTACTAAATCGTATCGGTTTTTCCAACTATTTAATTTTGCCTATTTTTTTAACGTTTTCTGATTGAGATAAATTTGTACTTTTAACGGTTATTAATAAGAAGTTAGAAATTTTGGAAGCAGGAAATGTTATTTTTCAAAAATTGGAGGCTTTTATCAAAAAGTATTATACCAATGAACTGATTCGGGGATTGTTATTCTTCGTCGGTTTAGGCTTGTTGTATTTTTTATTTACGCTTTTTGTAGAGTATTTTCTTTGGCTTAAGCCAATGGGAAGAAGGTTCTTGTTTTGGACTTTTATTTGTTTTGAAATTTTCCTGTTGTTCCGATTGATTTTGTTTCCAATATTTAAATTATTCAAACTCCAAAAAGGAATTGATTACAAACAAGCTTCAGGTATTATCGGAAATCATTTTACGGAAGTAAGCGATAAACTAACTAATTTTCTGCAATTATCAGATGCTGATAGTCAACAGCATAAGTCGGAATTATTAGTGGCCTCGATAGAACAAAAAGCGAGAACCTTGCAACCGATTCCTTTTGGAAACGCGATTAATTTAAATAAGAACAAAAAGTTCCTGCCTCTTGCATTATTTCCTGTTGTGGTTTTATCCTTCTTTTATTTGTCGGGTAACAGTACAATAATTTCTCAAAGTTTGAATAGAGTAGTGCATTTCAATTCGCCATTTTTGCCTCCGGCACCATTTAAATTCATTCTTTTAAGTACTAATCTGCAAACAGAACAAAACAAAGATTTCGTCCTTCATATAAAAACCGAAGGAAAAGTTGTCCCTGAAAATGCCACGATCTTTATTGATGATGAAAGTTATTTCATGGAAACCACTAAGTCCGGGGATTTTAAATTTAAGGTTTCAAAACCGGCCAAAAACGTTTTGTTTCACGTGGAGGCTAATGGAATCTCTTCTGAAGATTATGAATTGAAAGTAGTGACAGTGCCTACTATTTCTAATTTTGAAATGATATTAAACTTTCCGTCTTATCTAAATAGAAAAGCAGAATATATTAAAGGAACCGGAAACGCCATTATACCGGAAGGAACCAGCGTTACCTGGAAAATGAACACTCAAGCGACTCAAAATGTGGTTTGGAAGGATGTATCATCCGTTTTTCCTTTTTCGAAAGCAGAAAACACATTCAGTTTTTCAAAATATATTCTTCAAAATACAGAATATCAAATTCTTATCTCTAATGATAAAGTAAAAAACCATGAAAAGTTGGACTACCAGCTAACAATAATCAAAGATCAGTTCCCAACGATCAAAGTTAATACTGCTCCTGACAGTTTGAAGGTAGAAAAAAAGTATGTATTAGGTCAAATTTCTGACGATTATGGATTGTCTAAACTGCAAGTGGTTTATTATGAAAGAGACAAGCCGCAAACTGCTAAACGTGGAATAATTGTTGTTAAGGCATTAGTATTTGATCAATTCGTATTTACTTTTCCTGGAAATCTTCCGGTAGAACAAGGGACGTCTTATGATTACTATTTTGAGGTTTTTGATAATGACGCAATCCATCACTTTAAAAGCACAAAATCATCGGTTTTCTCCAATCGAGTTTCTACAGATGAAGAAAAGGAAGACCAGATTTTGAAGCAACAAAATGATAATATTAATAGTTTAGAGAAGTCTTTAAAAAATCAGGACAAACAAATTTCTGCCATTGAAAAAATTCAAAAGAGTGGTAAAGAGAAAAGTAATTTGGAATTCAATGATCAACAAAAAGTAAATGACTTTATCCAGCGTCAAAAACAGCAGGATGAAATGATGCAGGAATTTGCAGAAAAAATGAAAGATAATTTAGATAAGTTTAAAACGGATAAAAAGGACGAACTAAAAGAAGATTTGCAAAAACGTTTGGACAAAGCCGATAAAGACTTTGAGAAAAATCAAAAATTATTGGATGAACTTAAATCATTAAATGATAAGATTAAGAATGAAGACCTACTTGATAAATTAGAAAAATTCAAGCAAAATAGTAAAAACCAAACTAAAAATTTAGCACAATTAGTTGAACTTACTAAGCGTTATTATGTAGATAAAAAAGCAGAACAAATTGGGGATAAATTAGATAAGCTTTCTGAGAAAGAAGATAAGTTGTCGGAGAATGAAAAGGACAATAAATTAGAGAAGCAGCAGGAAATAAATGATGCTTTTGATAAAATTCAAGAAGATTTAAAAGATTTAGAAAAAGAAAATAAGGAATTGAAATCTCCAATGGATCTTCCAAAAGATGCAGAGAAGGAAAAAAGTATAGATGAAGATTTGAAGAAAGCTTCCGAAGAATTAAAAAAGCAAAATCAATCTAAAGCAAAACCGAAACAAAAAAGCGCAGCAAAAAAAATGAAAGAGATGTCCATGAAAATGGAACAAAGTATGGAAGGTTCCGAGAAGGAACAATTAGAGGAAGATGTCAAAATGTTGAGACAAATCTTAGATAATTTGTTGGCATTTTCATTGTCTCAGGAAGATGTGATGCTTCAATTTAAAGGATTGAAATCGGGTTCTCCTTCTTTTAATAAAAACATTAAAGTACAGCAAAATTTAAAACTACAATTCAAGCATGTTGATGACAGTTTGTTTGCGATGTCTTTGCGAAACCAAAAAATTGCGGAGGAGGTAACGAAAGAAATAGGTAATGTTCATTACAATATTGATAAATCGCTGGAGACTCTATCGGATTCACAAATTCCAAAAGGTCTGTCGCATCAGCAGTATACAATTTCGGCTGCCAACAAATTAGCGGATTTTTTGAGCGAAATTCTTAGTGGCATGCAGATGTCATTGTCCGGAATGGGTTCCGGTAAACCGAAGCCAGGACAGGGAAAAGGAATGCAATTGTCGGACATTATTAAAAAGCAGGAAGGACTTGGAGAAAAAATGAAAGAAGGAATAGAGAAAGGCAGTAAGCCAGGGGAAGGCCAGAAACCAAGAGATGGAGAAAAAGGGAAGAAAGGTTCTGGACAAAATGGAGAAAACGGGGAGGATGGTGAAGGAGATGCCAAAGCGATTATGGAAATTTATAAAGAACAAAAGCAATTGAGGGAAGCGTTGCAAAACGAATTAAATAAACAAGGATTAGGAGGAAACGGTCAAAGTGCTTTAGAGCAAATGAAGCAAATAGAGAAACAGCTTTTGAATATAGGTTTTAAAAACGAGACGCTTCAAAAAATCCTGAATGTAAAACAAGAATTATTGAAATTAAACACAGCGGTTCAGCAACAAGGACAGGAAAATAAGCGTCAATCGGAAACCAATAAAAAGGAATTCAACAATCAATCTAACGCATTGCCATCTGCTTTATTAGATTATTTGAATAGCATCGAAATATTAAATAGACAATCCTTACCTTTGCGCTCGAATTTTAATCAAAAAGTTCAAGAATATTTTAATAAAAAATGATCAATTTTAATTATGAAACTGATTTTACTTTAGACAACGAAGAAGCAATTGCTGCTTGGTTGACTAACGTTATTACTTCAGAAAACAAGAAAGAGGGAGAAATAAATTATATCTTTTGTGATGACGAATACTTACACAAAATCAATTTAGAATATCTAAATCACGATACATTAACCGACATCATTAGTTTTGATTATACAATGGGAAATGAGTTGAGTGGGGACATATTTGTTTCTATTGAACGTGTAAACGATAATGCTAAAGATTTCAATGTTGTTTTTGAAGAAGAATTGAAACGCGTTTTGGTTCATGGCATTCTGCACTATTGTGGTTATAAAGATAAAGGCGAAGCGGAAGAACTGCTGATGCGTTCTAAAGAAGATGAAAAAATCGCGTTGTTCCACGTGGAACTATAGATTAAATTTTAATGACAAAAGAGGATTGTTTCACGTGGAACAATCTTAAAAAGGATTTGTGTTGGTGTATAATGTTTCACGTGGAACAATAAAACAAAACCAAGGTTCAGGCGATTCAAAAATTGCTTCAATCTTAATTTTGAGTTTTCTCAGGACTAAATAATAAAAAAATGTTTCAAGAAGAATACGATGTAATTGTTGTTGGTGCCGGTCATGCCGGTTCAGAGGCTGCAGCTGCAGCTGCAAATTTGGGCTCCAAAACTTTATTGGTTACAATGAGTTTGCAGAATATTGCCCAAATGTCTTGCAATCCTGCCATGGGGGGAATTGCTAAGGGACAGATAGTTCGAGAGATTGATGCTTTGGGTGGTTATTCTGGAATTGTTTCGGACAAAACAGCGATTCAATTCAAAATGTTGAACAAGTCCAAAGGTCCCGCAATGTGGTCGCCAAGGGTTCAAAGTGACCGTATGCGTTTTGCTGAAGAGTGGCGTATGATGTTAGAAGGAACCCCGAATCTTGATTTTTATCAGGAAATGGTGAAAGGTTTGATTATAGAAAATGGAAAGATAAAGGGGATTCGAACTTCACTGGGAGTGGAGATTCGATCTAAATCGGTTGTGTTGACCAATGGAACTTTTCTGAATGGTTTAATTCATATTGGAGAGAAACAATTTGGCGGGGGACGAGCAGGAGAGAGTGCTGCCTATGGAATTACTGAAGATTTAGTGAATGCGGGTTTTCAGGCGGGAAGAATGAAAACAGGAACGCCTCCAAGAGTGGATGGTCGTTCTTTGGATTATTCTAAAATGAATGAAGAAAAGGGAGATGCTAAACCTGATAAGTTTTCTTATTCGGATATTACTGCGCCTTTGATTCATCAAAGATCTTGTCACATGACCTATACTTCTCTTGATGTTCACGATATTTTGAGAGAAGGTTTTGATCGTTCGCCAATGTTTAATGGTCGAATAAAAAGTCTTGGACCAAGATATTGTCCGTCAATCGAAGATAAGATTAATCGTTTTGCTGATAAAGAAAGACATCAGTTGTTTGTTGAGCCAGAAGGATGGAATACCTGTGAGGTTTATGTAAATGGGTTTTCCACTTCGCTTCCTGAGGATATTCAATTTAAAGCGTTGCGTTCTGTTGTTGGATTCGAGAAGGTGAAATTTTTCCGTCCAGGATATGCAATTGAATATGATTATTTCCCTCCAACACAATTAAAACATACTTTGGAAACCAAGTTAGTTGAAGGTTTGTATTTCGCTGGTCAAATAAATGGAACTACTGGATATGAAGAAGCAGCTTCTCAAGGCTTGATGGCAGGAATTAATGCGCATTTAAAAGTGCATGAAAAAGCGCCGTTAATATTGAAAAGAGATGAAGCATATATTGGTGTTTTAATTGATGACTTAATTACAAAAGGAACAGAAGAGCCATACAGAATGTTTACTTCTCGTGCTGAATACAGAACATTACTTCGCCAGGATAATGCTGATTTCCGATTAACACCAATGTCATATGAAATTGGGTTGGCTTCTGAAAAGCGTTTGCGTAGAATGGAGCATAAATTAAATCAATCTGAGAAAATGGTTGCTTTCTTCAAAGAAACTAGTGTTTCAGTTGCAGAGGCAAATCCTATTTTAGAGTCAAAAGATACGGCGCTAATTACACAAGGCGATAAAATGTTTAAAGTATTTTCGCGTCCGCAAATTGATTTAGAAGATATAATGAAATTTGAAAAAGTGGCGACTTATATTGCAGAAAACGATTTGGATCAAGAAATATTAGAACAAGCCGAGATCCAAGTGAAGTATTCTGGATACATTGAAAAGGAACGAAATAATGCTGATAAATTGCTTCGATTAGAAGATGTGAAAATCCCAGAAAATTTCGATTATAATAAAATCAAATCGATGTCAATAGAAGCTAAACAAAAATTAAGTAAGATTCGTCCTGTAACTATTTCTCAAGCTTCGCGAATTAGTGGCGTTTCGCCAAGTGATGTTTCGGTGTTGTTGATTTATATGGGACGATGAGAAAGTAATCAGTTTACAGGCAGTGTTCAGTAAAAAAATGAATGCTTATCAATACGTTCCACGTGAAACAAAATCTAATTTACATCTTATATAAAGGGATTCAGTTGCAAACTGCAACTGACCACTGAAAACTAAAAATGGACATTTTAAACAAAAAGCATTTTTTAACCGTTAAAGATTATTCCGTTTCTAAAGAAACATTTGAATTGTATCATGACGAAGAGTTGGACATGTTGATTACATCTCCGCAACCCAGTTTAGAAAATTTAGGAGAGTATTACGAAAGTGTAGATTACATTTCACATACAGACAGCAAACGATCCTTGTTTGAAAAAGCATATCATTTTGTAAAAAGCATCGCGCTTAAAAACAAACTTGATTTGATTAATTCATTGCAGCCTGATAAAGGAAGGGTTTTGGATATCGGAGCGGGGACAGGTGATTTTTTATCGGTGGCAAAACAAAACGGTTGGCAGACAATAGGAGTAGAGCCAAGCGATAAAGCAAAAACGATTGCAAAAAACAAAGGTGTTTCCTTTGTCGAAAAAACAACAGAATTGGAAAATCAATCTTTTGATGTTATTTCGATGTGGCACGTTTTGGAACACGTTCCTGATTTGGACGAACAGATAAAAGAATTGAAACGATTGCTAAAACCGAATGGGACTTTAATAATTGCAGTACCTAATTTCAAATCTTTCGACGCAAAACATTACGGAAAATTTTGGGCGGCTTACGATGTGCCAATTCATTTTTGGCATTTTTCAAAAACGGCGATACAATCTCTTTTTCAAAAAGAAAAAATGAATTTGGTAAAAGTACTTCCAATGAAGTTTGATTCTTTTTATGTTGCCTTGCTTTCAGAAAAATACAAAACGGGTAAAATGAATTTTATAAAAGCACTTTTCGTCGGATTACAGTCGAATTGGAAAGCCAAGAAGAATTTGGAGTATTCATCCCATATTTATATCCTAAAAAACAGTTAAATCTTATTTTAAGCGTATTTAAGCCTGTTTTTTGCCTTGAATCAAGTCTATTGTTGTCTTTTTTGAGAAGTTATTTTATATGAAAGCTATTGAATCGGGTTTTGATAAACTTAAATTATTAATAATACAATTACAATAACAAAAACTGATATCACAAATAAAGGTGCATTTTAAAAACTTTATGTCAATGCTACTTATTTTTTTATATTTTTGTCACACATACTTAAAAAATAAGAAATTCACCAAATGAAATCGAAGATTCACGAATACCAAAAAAGAAATATTAAAAATATGAGTAAAAAAGCATTAGTAATTATCGCACTTTCAATTACAATATTATCTTGTAATAAACCAGTAACTGCAGTTAAGGAAGTAAAAACAGCTTACGTAGATACTTCAGTGTTAATGAAAGAATATACCGAAGCAAAAGATCTTGAGGCTAAATACAAAGCAAAATCAGAGGAAAAAGGTAGACAACTAGATGCTGAGATTGCAAGATTCAAGCAAGAAGCAGCTGGTTTTCAAGCACAAGCACAAGCAAACGGACAAGCTTGGGCACAACAAAAAGGAGCTGAACTACAAAAAAGAGAACAACAATTAGGTGCTGCACAACAACAATTAGCACAAGAGTTGCAACAAGAAAGTGGAAAAGAAATGGATTCTTTGGTTAGTGGTGTAAAAAAATTCATCAAAACGTACGGGAAAGAAAAAGGATACACTTACATATATGGTACAGGTGATGCTGCCTCTATTTTATATGCTGAAGACAAATATGATATCACAAAAGAGATTATTAAAGAATTGAATGACAAATATAAATCTGCAACTCCAAAAGATGCAGAAGCTAAAAAATAATATTTTTAACTATTAATTCAAAATATGGCCTTCATCTAATATTTAGATTGGAGGCTTTTTTTTTGGCAGCTTAATCCCGCTTTTCATTTCAATCTCTCGTTTATAAAGCTTTTTTCTTACCCATAAAAGGAGCTTCCTGCGGTCGCTCTTTTCTGCTTAGAAAAAATTGCTTTCCAAATCTCGAGTATTTCCATTACAATCGGGGCTGAAAAACATTGGAATCAAATCAAAAATATTTTCCAAAAACTAAAATAGTAATTCTATTTTCAATATTTTAGCTATCTCTATACACGCCAAATGCAAACAATCTCTGAAGCCGCCTCTTACACCTTACAATTTATTAATCAAACGCATCGATCGGTATTTTTGACTGGTAAAGCAGGAACCGGGAAAACGACGTTGCTGCGAGAAATTATTCAAACCACTCACAAGAATACCGTAGTTGTCGCACCTACGGGAATAGCGGCGCTAAATGCAGGGGGCGTTACGATTCACTCGATGTTTCAGTTGCCTTTTGGAGGTTTTATTCCGGAATTCAATGTAGATTCTCAATTTTCAGAAAGCGTAAAATTTGAATCTAAAGATACGTTGCGCAGGCATTTTAAAATGAGCGGTTTGAAGAAATCGGTCATACGCAATATGGAATTGCTGATTATAGATGAAGTGAGTATGCTTCGAGCTGATTTATTGGACGCCATGGATTATATGATGCAAACCGTTCGTAAAAGGAATACTCCTTTTGGCGGTGTACAAGTATTATTTATTGGCGACTTGCTGCAATTACCTCCTGTAATCCGTGATGAAGAATGGCGCACACTGCGCAATTATTACAAAGGAAAATTCTTTTTCCATTCTCATGTCGTGCAGCAAAATCCGCCTTTATACATAGAATTGTCTAAAATTTTCCGTCAAACGGATGATAAGTTTATAGCCGTCTTAAATAATTTGAGAAACAATCAGATTTCACAGGAAGATATTCAAGCTTTAAATCAATACGTGAAACCGGATTTTGATTTAAAAGCCAACAAAGGTTACATTACTTTAACCACACACAATGTTAAAGCAGATACGATGAATGCGCAAGCTTTGGAAGATTTAGTGGGCAAAGAAGTGACGTACAATCCAGAAATTGTGGGCGATTTTCCCGATAAGATATTTCCGGTGGAGGAACATTTGAAACTCAAAATTGGTGCGCAAGTAATGTTTGTGAAAAACGATTTGTCTTTTGATAAAAATTATTTCAATGGAAAAATGGGTGTTATTAAATCCCTTTCGAGCCATGAAATTCTCGTTCATTTTCCAGAAGAAAACAAAACCATAGAAGTCGAAAAATACGAATGGCAAAATATTCGCTATAAAATAGACGAAACGACCAAAGAAGTTGCTGAAGAAGTTTTAGGGACTTTTGTTCATTATCCCATTAAACTGGCTTGGGCCATAACGGTGCACAAGAGTCAGGGATTAACTTTTGATAAAGCTGCGCTCGATGTTTCGCAAGTTTTTCTTCCAGGACAGGCATACGTGGCGTTATCGCGTTTGCGTTCGTTAGAAGGGCTTATTTTGCTGTCTCCACTGCGAATGAATGGCATTTCGAATGATCAGGATGTGATGGATTATTCGTTAAATAAGGCTTCTGATGAACTATTAAAGAATGCATTGCATTTCGAAACTAAAAATTTCATCCATAATTACCTGATTAACACCTTCGATTGGCAAGATTTAGCGCAAGAATGGCGCAATCATAAATACAGTTACAACGATAAATCAGAAATATCAGAGAAATCCAAACATGCGGTTTGGGCCAAAAAGCAAACGGAAGTCATCGAACAACTATTGGATCCATCAAAAAAATTTATATCACAATTGAATAAACTTTTTGGTCAGGAAACAGTCGATTTGAATCATGTTTCTGAACGTATTCAAGCTGCTTTCGGTTATTTCTTAAAACCAATGGATGATCTGGTTTTTGAAATCCTTTGGAAAATTGAAGAAGTAAAACGAATCAAGAAAGTAAAAGCGTTTTACGATGAATTAATTATTCTGGAAGAATTGCAAACCAAAGCGGTTTTGCGTTTGATGAAGGCCAAATTATTAATAGAAACTGTTGTCTCCGGCGAAACTATTTCGAAAGAAAAACTGACATCAGCAGAGATAAAGCAATATATAACCAAAAAAACGGATGCGATTCGGGAAGAATTCAAAAATGTAAATGTCACTTTGATTGATGATGAGAAAGATGTAGAACGCTATACTTCGAAAAAATCAAAAACAGCAATACCCAAGAAATCTACGGTTCAGGAAACCTATGAATTGTGGGTCGAAAAGAAATCAATTGAAGATATTGCCACAATCAGAGTATTAACTAAACAAACCATTTATTCGCATTTTGTAAAGCTTATTCAAACTAAAGCGGTATCTATTTCGGAAGTTTTACCGGAGGATAAAATGCAAGATTTAGCAACTGCTTTTGCCGGATACAAAGAAGAATCACTGAATACCTTGATGGAAAAACACGGTCATAAATTCTCTTGGGAAGAAGCTAGGATGTACAAAGCGAGTTTGAATTAAGGATCGTTAAAGAACGGCTATAAAAAAACCTATTCGATAAGAATAGGTTTTTTGTTTTATAGTGATTGAATCAATATCCAAGCTTCAGGATTGTGTTTTTTCTGAATCTCTTGTTTTGCTTTTTCAGCCTCTGCAATTGTGGCATAACTTCCGTAAAGTACCGGGAATAATCCATGTTTATTAGTAGCAATTCGGCGGGCTTTGTATCCTAAATGAATTAATTGATTAAATGTTTTTTGTGCATTTTTTTCTTCTCTATAAACTCCTGCCATAATATGATAGGACATTTTTACTTCCGTAGCTGATTTTACAGATAGTACTACAGCCGGAATTGGAGTTTCGATAAAAAAAGTAGCTTCTTGTATTTTATTTTGGACCTGTTTTTGAACAGCTGTTTCAACAAGTGTAGTTTGGGTTGCGATTTGGTTTTGATATATTGGATAACCAACGCTTCCGGTTAAACCCAGTCCCAAAACAAAAATAGCAGCGTATTTTAAATACGGATTCATTCTTCTTGTTTCCGGAATTAAAACAATTGGCTCTTTTTCTTCAATTGCCTGTATCTTTTGTTCGAAGATTTCTCTTTTCACAAGTGGAGAAACAAACGGACTTAAACCAAAAGAATTAGTCAAATAATTGGTTTGGTCGTATGGAGTAAATATTAAATTCGAATCGGCATTCAGGCAAAGATCACCTACATTTTTTATGGAATGAACACCATTTTCTTCCAATGCTTTTTTCCAATTGAAAACTTCATACTGAATAGCGCTTACGGCATATTCATAAGAAGTTTTTTCAGCTTGAGCGATATGATTGGCTAATAAACCGTCATTGTTCTTAAGGTTGGCATTGAAAGAAATCATTTTCTTTGGAGGAGAAAATGAATTCGAGCTTTCATTCAGTTGAGCCGATTGAATTTCGGTCAAAAAAGCTCCTAAACCCGGAACGGTTACACATTGATAACGGTATAAGAGCTGCGCGATGTATAGTTCGATTTTCATACTTACAAAGTTATACAACGAATATAGGTATCAAAATTTTATTCACAATTTTTATTAACAATCCGCTTTAAATTTTATACATTTCAATTTCAAATAATTAGCATGAAAGAACTAGATTTATTTTATTTATTGGCATTGCAAAGAATAGAAGGAGTGGGAGATATAATGGCAAAAAAACTGCTTACCCATTTTGGAAGTGCGGAAGCTGTTTTTAATACAAAAGCATCGCAACTTGCTGCTATTGATGGAGTAGGATCTGTTTTGTTGAAAAATTTAAAAGATAAATCAGTTTTCGAAAAAGCGACTCAGGAACTGGAGTTTATAAAAGCGAATGAAATCAATGCGGTTTATTTCCAAGATGAAGAATATCCCGAACGGTTGAAACATTGCATCGACGGACCACTTTTATTGTTCACATCAGGAAATATTAATTTAAAAAATAAGAAAATAATCAGCATCGTGGGGACAAGACAAATTACGTCTTACGGTATGGAATTCTGTAGAAAATTAATAGAAGATTTAGCACCGCTTGATCCTATAATCGTGAGTGGTTTTGCTTACGGCGTTGATATTGTGGCGCATCAATTGGCAATGGAACATAATTTACAAACGATAGGTGTTGTGGCTCATGGTTTGAACCAAATTTACCCGAAAACCCATAAAAAATATGTCGCTAAAGTCGAGCAAAACGGCGGTTTCATGACCGAGTTTTGGAGTTCCTCGAATCCGGACAAAGAAAATTTCGTAAAAAGAAACAGAATCGTAGCTGGAATGTCTGAAGCAACCATTGTAATTGAGTCCGCAGACAGGGGAGGTTCATTGATTACGGCCAACATGGCCAATGATTACAACCGAGATGTTTTTGCCGTCCCAGGTCGTGTTACGGACAAATACAGTCAGGGTTGCAACAACCTGATAAAAACCCAAAAAGCAAACGTCTTGACCAGTGCAGCCGATTTGATTTATATTTTGAATTGGGATATTCAAAAAGAAACTAAATCAGTGCAAAAGCAATTGTTTGTGACTTTAGAGGATGACGAACAAAAAGTATATGATTACCTTTTAAAAACGGGAAAAGAACTGATGGATATTATTGCCTTACGTTGTGATTTCCCTATTTATAAAATCTCAGGCATGCTGTTGAATATGGAACTCAAAGGCGTGATTCGACCTTTGCCGGGGAAATTGTTTGAGGCAATTTGATTTAATTATATAAGTCATTTAAGCTTTCGTGAAATAGTATTAAACTTAAAAAAAAACTTATATGACTTACATGTTTTAAAAATAGATTGTTACACCTCAAATCCTAATTTTTCTCTTACTCTTTTTAAAACGCCATTGGCAACAACTGCTGCTTTACCAGCTCCAGTTTGAAGCAAAGCATCAACTTCAGGAAGGTTGTTCATGTAGTAATTGTATTTTTCTCTTTCGGTTTTAAAAGTTTCTGTTATCAATTCAAAAAGGGCTTGTTTGGCGTGACCGTAACCATAATTTCCACCCAGATAATTGGCAGTCATTGTGGCTATTTGTTCTTCATTTGCTAATAATTTATATATAGCAAACGCATTACAAGTTTCTGGATTTTTTGGATCTTCCAGCGGCGTGCTGTCAGTTTCAATACTCATCACTTGTTTGCGCAACGCTTTATCATCCAGAAAAATATTGATAATATTATTCGCTGATTTACTCATTTTTCCGCCATTGGTTCCCGGAATCAGCATCCCGTCCTTTTGTATTATCGCTTCAGGAATCACAAACGTTTCTCCCATTTGGTGGTTGAAACGAGAGGCCACATCACGAGTAATTTCGAGGTGTTGCAATTGGTCTTTTCCAACAGGGACAAATTGGGCATCGTATAATAAAATATCGGCAGCCATCAACATTGGATACGAAAACAAACCAGCATTGACATCTTCCAGTCTATCTGCTTTATCTTTGAATGAATGGGCTAATGTCAAACGTTGAAAAGGAAAAAAACAACTTAAATACCATGATAATTCTGCTGTTTGTGGCACATCAGATTGTCTGTAGAAAACAACTTTATCAACATTCAAACCACAGGCAAGCCAAGCCGCTGCGGTGCTGTAGGTATTTGTTCGTAAGGTTTCACCGTTTTTTATTTGCGTTATGGAATGCAAATCGGCAATGAAAAGAAACGATTCATTTTCTGATTTATTTGATAATGCTATTGCGGGAATGATTGCGCCAAGTAAGTTGCCTAAATGTGGTGTTCCGGTACTTTGTACGCCGGTAAGTATTTTTGCCATCGTAATTTTAACTTTAACCGCAAAGTTCGCAAAGTTTTTTGCAAAGTTTGCACGGATTGTAATTTTTTTCCAAGACTAAAGTAGCCAAATTGAATTCTTTTAGCGCTATTTACATTGGATTCCTTACTTTTGACTTTATGAGAGGATTAAAAATTATTTTTTGGACACTTTGGCGCGTATGGTTTTATGTTTTAATGACCATTCCCATATTGCTGATGTTTCCTTTTTTAGTGCTTTCTATAGTAACTGAAAGTGGCTATCCTTATTTTTTTAAGATGGCTCGTATCTGGGCAAAATTCATTCTTTTCGGAATGGGTTTTTATTATAAAATTGATAAGAACCAAGAGCTGGAATCTAATAAAAGTTATATGATAGTGGCCAATCATACCTCGATGGTAGATATTATGCTGATGCTCGCAACGATTAAAAATCCATTTGTTTTTGTAGGCAAAAAAGAACTGTCAAAAATTCCTTTGTTTGGATTTTTCTACAAAAGAACCTGTATTTTGGTGGACAGGAATTGTTCTAAAAGTAAAATGGGTGTTTTTAATCGCGCTCAAAAAAGAATAAATCAAGGGCTAAGTATTTGCATTTTCCCTGAAGGCGGTGTCCCCGAAGATGAATCGGTATTATTAGATACTTTTAAAGACGGTGCTTTTCGTTTGGCTATAGAACATAAAATCCCTATTGTTCCCATTACTTTTGCAGACAATAAAAAAAGATTTTCCTATACTTTTTTCAGTGGTAGTCCTGGTTTTATGAGGGTCAAAATTCATTCTCATATAGAGACATTGGGAAAGACAGGGGAGAATAGAAAAGAGATGAGAGAAGAAGTTAGAGACATCATTTATTCTCAATTAGAGGAATTTGAGAGGACTGGAGATCAAAATAAGTTTGCTTTTTAGTAACTGATATAAAAAAAAGAGTTCACCTTGGTGAACTCTTTTTTAGTTTTATGCTTCTGCTAATTCTTTTATTCTAGCTTTAATTTTTTCTTCAAGCTCATCAGCTAATTCTGGATTGTCTTTTATTAAAGACTTAACAGCATCACGACCTTGTCCTAATTTGGTTTCACCATAACTAAACCAAGATCCCGCTTTTTTGATGATTTCAAATTCTACGGCAAGATCTAAAATCTCTCCAGTTTTTGAAATACCTTCACCATACATGATGTCAAATTCAGCAATTTTAAATGGCGGAGCCACTTTGTTTTTAACCACCTTTACTTTAGTTCTGTTACCAAGTACGTTGTCACCGTCCTTTATTTGAGTAGAACGACGAATATCTAAACGTACCGAGGCGTAAAATTTCAGTGCATTTCCTCCAGTTGTAGTTTCCGGATTTCCGAACATTACTCCAATTTTCTCTCTCAATTGATTGATAAAGAAAACAGTACAATGTGTTTTGCTGATTGTTCCAGTTAATTTTCTTAATGCTTGAGACATCAAACGGGCATGAAGACCCATTTTGGAATCTCCCATTTCACCTTCAATCTCACTTTTTGGAGTCAAAGCAGCAACGGAGTCAATGACAACAATGTCAATTGCACCTGAACGAATTAAGTTTTCAGCAATTTCTAATGCTTGCTCTCCATTATCTGGTTGAGAAATAATTAGATTTTCAATATCTACGCCCAATTTCTCCGCATAATTTCTGTCGAATGCATGCTCCGCATCTATAAATGCAGCAATTCCACCCGCTTTTTGAGCTTCAGCAATCGCGTGAAGTGTCAAAGTTGTTTTTCCAGACGATTCCGGACCGTATATTTCAATGATTCTTCCTCTTGGATATCCACCAACTCCTAAGGCTAAATCGATACCTAAAGATCCTGAAGAAATAGTTTCTACTTCCTCAATGGCTTTGTCTCCCATTTTCATTACAGTACCTTTTCCGTAGGTTTTATCTAATTTGTCTAGCGTAAGTTGTAACGCTTTCAATTTAGCTTCTTTCTCTGTACTCATCTTCTCTTTTACCTTTTCTTTCATCTATTTGTATTATTTTTTAAAATCGTAAAAAACTGACAGGATGAATAATTCCCCTGAAAATTTAATTTAGAGTAACATATATTTTCGTAAAAATAGTTCTTTTTTTGATGCGAAATTTCTCTTCCGAAAATATTTCTCAACCCTTATTTTATATTAAAAGAGAATAAATTATTTTCTTTTTTACAGGAATAATGCCTTCAGTTCAGTTGCGTCGTGAGGGTTCATTTTTCCAGCCAGAACCAAACTCAGTTGCTTGCGGCGTAAAGCGGCGTCAAAACGTTGTTTCTCCAGTTCTGTTTCTGGAACAATTTGGGGAACTTCTACAGGTCTTCCGGTGTCATCTACAGCTACAAAAGTATAAATAGCTTCATTAGCCTTAGTTTTGTTGCCAGATTCCCGGTCTTCTACCCAAATATCAATGTATATTTCCATAGAACTCTTAAACGCTCTGGAAACTTTAGCTTCAACAGTTACAACACTTCCCAAAGGAATGGCTCTGTTAAAAGCCACGTTATTTACAGATGCTGTAACTACAATTCTTCTTGAATGTCTTCTTGCCGCTATGCTTGCTGCACGATCCATACGGGCTAATAATTCACCGCCAAAAAGATTATTCAAAGGATTGGTTTCGCTTGGTAAAACTAAATCGGTTAATGTAGTTAAAGATTCGGAAGGATGTTTTGGTATCATTTTTTTTATCAATGTAATTATTTCTTGTAATGTAATTTGTACTTTTTAGTTTAACCAATAAACTGCCATTATAGCTGGAATAAAATAAATAACAATAGTTTTGGCGCCATCATAATCTTTAGCCAGTCGTTGTCCGAAAAGTAACATTAGTAAGGTGACGCAAGAAAATACAGCTCCATAAAAGCCAAAAATTCTTCCGTTGTTTACAAATAATTCGATACAGCCAACAACACTTAAAATACCAGAGATTAATTCTAAAATTAAAATATTCAGCAAGGCCAAAGGCACTTGATTCTTTAAAGGGGTTTTTGCAAAATGACCTTTTAACCATTCGACATTATCTTTCCAATAAAACAGTTTGTCGTAACCGGATTGAAGAAAAGTAATAGCCAAAAAAATTAAAATTAAAATAGAAGTAATGTTGTTCATGTTTTTATTTTTTGTGAATTAAACGGGTAAGTTTGATTGATAAATCGGTTAAAATTATTTTTGCATTTCCATTGCGTTCAATATGATACATAGCATCCGAAAGTTCCTGAAAGATATCATTTATATTATTGCCATTGACAAAGGGGGCAAAATTCTCGAGTTTGAAGTTCTCCACTTGCGGTTCTATATAAACTAAACTTGGAGTTTGATAATTCAACAACAATGCTTGACGGAACATATCAATACAAAAGTGTAAAAATTTCTTTTGGGTCTCTCTTCCCAAAGCTGCAATTTGCTCGCTCCATCGGATCAAATCCTGAATTGCTGCGGCATTTTCTTTGGCTCTAAAAGCGGCACGAACCCAATCAACAAACCATTTTTCAAAAAAAACAGATTCGCTGTCCGGTTGCAGTAATTGAAGTGCTTTGTTATAATTTCCCTGTGCTTGGTGCGCTATTTTTACAGCCGTTTTAGAGTCAATATTTTCTCTTAAAACTAGGGCTTCAGCAATTGTTTTTTCTGGTAAACCATTAAAATGTAAAACCTGGCAACGGGAACGAATCGTTTGAATGATATCTTCTTCGTTTTCCGAAATCAAGATAAAAACGGTTTTATCAGTAGGTTCTTCCAATAATTTCAATAATTTGTTGGAAGCGGCAGTGTTTAATTTATCAGCCATCCAAATAACCATTACTTTATATCCTCCTTCATAGGATTTTAAGGCCAAAGATTTTAGGATTTCTTGTGCGTCGTCGACTCTAATTTCCCCCTGTTTATTTTTAACGCCAAGAGTTTGATACCAATCAAATAAGCTTCCGTAAAGATTTTCGGTTAAAAACTGTCGCCATTCTGTAATGAAATCAATGCTTTTTGGCTTTGTCTTCACCTCTTCTGTGCTTACGGTCGGGTAAATAAAATGCAAATCCGGATGAGAAATTTTATTGAATTTCAGGTTACACGCTTCGTTTGAACCCAAGTTTTCTGCGTTTTGATTGCTGCAAATAATATATTGCGCATAAGCGATCGCCATAGCTAAAGTGCCGCTTCCTTCAGGACCAACGAACAATTGTGCGTGGGGAATTCTGCCCAGATTAGCACTTTTTGTCAAATGACTTTTAATATGTTCCTGACCTAAAATTTCTGAAAATTGCATAAAGCAAAGATAGAAGAAAATGGTTTAGTCTAAAATTTTAGGGCGCAAAGTTTCACGTTAGGAAGTTTGTAAAATGACAGTTGAATCAAGATGTTTTTTCGTTATTTAAATTAACATATTTCAGGATTAAAAAACAGTTATACTTATAAAAAGAAACATTTTTTATTAATTTACATCGATTTCGTTACTAAGTATGGGATTTATTTGATTTCATCAAATTTATTAATAGTCTAAAAGTTCTATATATGTTATCATTTCAAAAACAAACAAACTAAAAATAGACCTTATGAAAACTTTAAACGATTTTGATTTCAAAAATAAAAAAGCCATAATCCGCGTAGATTTTAATGTGCCTTTGGACGAAAATTTTAATGTGACAGATGCCACTCGTATCGAAGCTGCAAAACCTACAATTGATGCAATTCTTGCTCAGGGCGGAAGCGTAATTTTAATGTCTCATTTAGGCAGACCATCAGGTGTTGAAGAAAAATATTCATTGAAACATATTCTAAAAACTACGTCAGAAATACTTGGAGTTCCAGTTCAGTTTGCTTCAGATTGTATTGGTTCTGTCGCTAAAGATGCCGCTGCTAAATTACAGGTTGGGGAAGTTTTATTATTAGAAAATTTACGTTTTCATAGCGAGGAAGAAGCAGGAGATGTTGCCTTTGCAAAAGAATTAGCGTCACTTGGTGATATTTATGTTAACGATGCTTTTGGAACAGCACACAGAGCACACGCTTCGACTACAATTATAGCTCAGTTTTTCCCAACTGAAAAATGTTTCGGATTATTATTGGCTAAAGAAATCGAAAGCTTAAACAAAGTTTTGAAAAATAGCGAAAAACCAGTAACTGCAGTTCTTGGTGGATCTAAAGTTTCCTCTAAAATTACGGTTATCGAGAATATTTTGGATAAAGTAGACCACTTGATTATTGGTGGTGGAATGACATTTACTTTCGTGAAAGCGTTAGGAGGTAAAATTGGAGATTCTATTTGTGAAGATGACAAACAAGAATTGGCATTGGAAATTTTGAGATTAGCTAAAGAAAAAGGAGTTCAAATCCATATTCCTGTTGACGTCGTTGCTGCAAATGCATTTTCAAATACTGCCGATACTCAAATTGTTGACGTAAAAGAAATTCCTGATGGATGGCAAGGACTTGATGCTGGACCAAAATCATTGGAAAACTTCAAAAAAGTAATCATGGAGTCTAAAACTATACTTTGGAATGGACCATTAGGCGTTTTTGAATTGGAGAGTTTTGCTAATGGAACAATTGCTCTTGGTAAATATATTGCAGCTGCTACAGAAAATGGCGCCTTTTCTCTTGTAGGAGGTGGCGATTCAGTTGCTGCAGTAAAACAATTTGGGTTAGAAGATAAGATGAGTTATGTTTCTACTGGTGGAGGCGCTATGCTGGAAATGCTGGAAGGTAAAGTATTGCCGGGAATTGCTGCTATCCTCGAATAATATAATTCAAATTTGAAATTATTTTAGCGAATTTAAAATAATAGGATAATTTAGCTGTTCGCAATTTCAGACCTTACTAAATGGAATGATATTCGTGGGGAAGATATTAAACCTGGAATGAAGCTAAAAATATACAGATAATACAATAAACTTCTATAAATTTGGGTTTTATTTCACAATTAAATTATAATGAATAAAGCCCATTTTTTATTTCTTTTTATTTTCTTCATCTTCTTTTCCTGTGAAAAGAAAAATGATAATTTACCTCGAATAACAACTGGGAAAATTAATACGATTTCTGTTATTATTGACGATCAGTTATGGAATGGAGAAGTGGGAGACAGTATCCGAAATAAGTTTGCTTCACCAGTTATTGGTCTACCTCAAGAAGAACCTCTTTTTTCCATAAATCAATATCCGATTAAACTACTGGAAGGTTTCATGACCGATAACAGAGCAATTATAGTAGTAAAAAAAGGAGATGAAAATAAGTTTGAAATAAAGAAAAATAAGTACGCATCACCTCAAAATGTGTTTCATATTTCAGGGAAGACAGGAACTGATATAATAGAAATCCTCGAAAAGAATGCTCCAAAAATGATTTTGCTAATCAAGGAAACAGAAATTGCCGAAAGCCAGAGAATTAATAGCCAATCACTATTAAATCCGAAACTTATTGCCAATAAGTTCCATATTTCACTACAAATTCCTTCTAACTATGCCTATATACTTCATAAAAGTAAATTTATGTGGTTAAAAAAGGAAATTATCGGCGGTAATACAAGTTTGTTGATTTATGAAGTTCCAATAACTTCCATAAAAAAGAATTCCAATTTAATTGTCAGTATTATTAAAATGCGTGATTCAATTGCTAATTTATATATTAGTGGTACGGAGCCAAAATCTAATATGATTACGGAAGAGGCTTATGCACCTTATCTTTTCAAAATTACACTTGATGGAAAAAAAACGTATGAGACTAAAGGAACGTGGGAGCTAAAAAATGATTTTATGGCGGGACCTTTTATCAATTATGCCATTTTTGACAAGGAAAATAATAGATTTTTGGTGTTGGAGGGTTTCTGTTACGCGCCTTCAAAAGAGAAACGGGATTTGATGCATGAATTAGAATCCATCATAAAATCGGTTGTTGTTTTGAAAAATTGATTTTTATTTTCTTTAATTTGCATTTTATAAATAGTTTAAAAAGCGCACGATGTTAAAATGGAGTATAAAGCCTTTTGAGGCACTTTCTGTTCACGAACTATATGATTTGTTACGATTACGAAGCGAAATTTTTGTAGTAGAACAAAACTGTGTTTATCTTGACCTTGATGGCAAGGATAAGGTGGCATTGCATCTCTTTGGAGAATTCGAAGGGAAAATTGTAGCTCATGCCAGACTTTTTAAGGCAGGAATCAGTTTTGATAATGCTTCCATTGGCAGAGTAACCGTTGATGCGAATTATCGCGATAAAAAATGGGGTCATGACTTAATGCATGAAGCCATTACTGGTGTTCTGCTTCATTTTGGCGAAAGCAAAATCACCATTGGAGCTCAATTATATTTGAAAAAATTCTACGAAAGTCATGATTTTATTCAAACCAGCGAAATGTATTTAGAAGATGATATTCCGCATATTGAGATGAAAAGAGAGTAATTATATTTTCAAAATAAGAAATTCTACTCTTCTATCCAAAGATTCTTCTTTTCCAAGAGGGAATTTATTGCCGCAACCTTTATAGCTCATCCGAAGACTGTTAATATTTTTTGATATTAGATATTTAAAGACATTCCGGGCACGATTCAGTGAAAGTTTTCTTTCATGAGTAGCTTCATCTATTGCATCGTCAAAATTACTGGGTGTGCAACAGACATGGCCTCTAATTTCAAATTGCAGTGTTTGATGTTTTTGCAACAGCAAAGCAATTTTATCTAATTCTTTTTTTGATACTAAAGTGAGTTCGCTTCTTCCTAATGCAAAAAGAATGTTTTCTAAATAGATACGATCGCCAACCTTTTGGTTTTCTCGAAAGGAATTATAAATGCCTTTACCATAACTATTTTTCTTGACAACAAATAAGTCAACTCGTCTGTTTTTATAACGGATTTCTGTTAGGTTATCAATAGAGTCCGTTTGTATAATTACACGTCCTTTTCCCTCAATAATGACAATTTTATTTTTATTAAAACCATTATAAGTTAGAATGTCCTGGACCGTTTTTACTCTGCTTTTTGACAATTTATAATTATAATCGTTGTCTCCTCGGTCATCACAATACCCGTAAATTTGAATAGATTCTATTTTAGAAGTATCTGCATTTTTTGCAAAATCAATAATAGTTTTAATTTGTTGGTTGTAAAGATCAGATTTGTCAAATTCAAAATACACGGTCTGAACCGGTTTTTCTTGGGCTTTTAGATGGCTAAAAAACAATAAAACTAGTATTCGGAAAATAATATTCATTAAATTTTCAAAATAGATTTATACTCTGAATTGTTATCTAAAATCGTAATAGCTTTTTTAACTTCTGTATTATTTTTGATGTAATATTGATACAAACCCTCTTGGTATTGGTATCTTTTTATAATTTCATCTAAAATAAGATTCTTGATTTCTTTCTGATTTTTATCCAATAATAGGTCTTCGCTTTTTTGAAGTGCGCCAAGCAATTGTTGGTATTCTACGGTGATAGATTCCTCTATCTTTTCTTTTTTGGCTATAGCCAAAGTATTTTTCAATGCCAACTCGGTTTCCGTGTCAAAAGAGAATTTTTGGGATTTTAAAAACTGTTTAAAGTCTGAATAATCGGAATCAGAAATCGATGGGATGCGATCCCCTAAAGTTGGATTTTTATAATAATAACGAGTTACATAATTAAAAATCCCGTCATTTTTGATTAAGGCATTAGTGACTGGACTTAATTTTGTTTCAGTAAGTTCTATATCTGGCTGAATACCACCTCCATCATAAACTGTTCTTCCTTTTCGGGTTTTGAATGCGTTATATTTTTTTTCTTCAGTTCTTGGAGCCACGCCATTTTTGTCTTTATGAGCATAATCTAAAGCTTGAATACACCTTCCTGAAGGCGTGTAATAACGTGCAATTGTAACTTTTAGTTGCGTTCCATAAGTTAAATCAACAGGTCTTTGCACTAAACCTTTTCCGTAACTTCTGCTGCCCAATACAACTGCGCGATCCAAATCCTGCAAGGCACCGGAAACAATTTCAGAAGCAGATGCACTTTTGCCATTAACGATAATAATTAATGGTATCTCAGTGTCAACAGGCTCTTTGGTTGTCTTGTAGGTATTATTGTGTTTTTCTATTTTTGATTTTGTAGTTACAATGATTTCGTTTTTTGGAACAAAGAGATTACAAATATTCACAGCTTCATTCAAAAGTCCGCCTGGGTTGTCTCTTAAATCTAAGATAATTCTTTCGGCACCTTCCTTTTTTAATTGTTCTAGTGCCTCTTTTGTTTCAAGGGCAGCCTTTTTATTGAAATGCAATAAAACGATATAGCCTGTTTTTGCGTCAATTTTTCCAAAAAACGGCACCGACTTTATTTCAACTTCGTCAAGTACAATTTGGGTAATATTTGTTTTGCCTTGGCGGATGTATTTTATGTCTACCTTAGTGTTTTTTGCGCCTTTTAAGAGTTGTGAGGCATCTTCTTTGAAATCTGACAATAGCACATCGCCTATTTGAATAATTTCATCACCGGGCTTGAGTCCTGCTTTATCGGCAGGGAAATTTTTATATATTTCTTTTACCGTAAGCTTGTCCTCTTTCCGAGTTAATAAAGCACCAATTCCAGTATATTCTCCTGTATTATTAATTTTAAATTTTACGACATCCTGTTCATTGAAATATACGGTATAAGGATCCAGACTTCCTAACATTCCATTGATGGCTTTGTCCATTAACTCACCAGGATTCGTCTCGTCAACATAATTCTTATTGACTTCTTTAAAAAGCGTTGTGAATATCTCTATTTGCTTTGCAATTTCAAAAAAATCGTCCTTGAAACTCGCTCCAATAAATAGAAATGCTGAGGCAGCAACTGGAATTATGAATTTTTTTTGGAAAAAGAAGTTCATGGGTTTCGTTTAACTAAATTTGTTACCGCTAAAATAAGAATAAATAGTTAATAATAATTAAAGTATTGTATATAAAGGTTATATTGCTTAATTAGGGTAAGATAAAAATTATAGTTCTTGTAAACCCGGGATGTTTTCTGGTAATGAAGTTTTTATGTTTTGTTGCACAAATTTCTCAAACAATTGAATTGTCTTAGTATTAATTTCCTCATAAGATAAACGGTCTTTGCTTTGGTAAAATAACATAAATGCATATGGTTTATCCAGATTGTCCAGCAATAGATGTTTGTTGAGTCGGTAGGTTTCGCGTAGCACACGTTTGAAATAATTTCGGTCAACGGCTTTTTTAAAGTGTTTTTTTGAAACTGAAACCCCCATCTTGATTTTTTGTCCCGAAGTTTCGTAATTCTCCAATGAACCAGAATAATAGACTAAACGAAGTGGATATTTAGATACAGATTTCCCCTCGGAAAATAATAAGCCAATGGTAATTTTACTTTTTAGCTTTTCGTTTTTTGGATAAGTGAAGTTCATTTTAGGAGAAAAAAGACATGGATTTTAGCCCACAAAGTTACAATTAAACCATGAGTCTGTATATTGTTTGGGATTTAAAATCGGGCTAAAAATATATTTCTTACTTTTGTGGCTAATTTTTTAAGCATGCAAAAACTATTTTCGTATCCGATCTCTATAATTTATTACTTGTTTTTTGGTCTTATATTGGTCATTTTTCATCCTATTCAATGGTTTTGTTTTACTTTTTTTGGTTATCAGGCGCACAAAAAAAGTGTGGATTACATGAATTTTCTTTTAGTGCGATGTACCAATATTTTAGGAACTAGCTATAAATTTGAAAATATAAAAAATATTCCTGAAAATGTCCCTTTGATATTTGTTTCAAATCATCAAAGTCTTTACGATATTATCGCGATGATTTGGTATTTACGGCGTTTTCATTGTAAATTTGTAAGCAAGAAAGAATTAGGAAAAGGGATTCCAAGTGTTTCTTATAATTTGCGACATGGAGGTTCCGTACTGATTGATCGTAAAGACCCTAAACAGGCCATTCCTATTATTAAAGGTTTGTCTGAATATATTGAAAAATATAAGCGTTCAGCCGTTATTTTCCCAGAAGGAACGCGAAGTAAAACCGGTAAAGCAAAGGAGTTTTCCCAAAGCGGGCTAAAAATATTATGTAAATATGCACCATCTGCTTATGTGGTTCCGATAACTATAAACAATTCTTGGAAAATCGTTAAATACGGATTTTTTCCCCTAGGTTTAGGAAATCACCTTACCTTTGTAATTCATAAACCATTAGCAGTGAAAGATTATAGTTTTGAAGAGCTAATGGAAAAAACAGAAAAAACTGTTGTTCAAGGAATAAAAATTTAATTTATTATATAATGTCAATAAAAAACATTCGATTAGAAGTAATGCAGTTTTTGGAAAAAAACGTGGATAGCTTTGTTGATCAGTATCTAATCCCAGTAGAAAAAATATGGCAACCTTCTGATTTTTTGCCTAATTCTGAAAGTGATACTTTTTTTGATGAGGTTAAGGAATTACGTGAAATTGCAAAAGAATTACCTTATGATTTCTGGGTAACTTTAGTTGGTGATACCATAACCGAAGAAGCGCTACCAACCTACGAATCTTGGTTAATGGATGTAGATGGTATTGATAACGTTGAGAGAAATGGATGGTCTAAATGGATCAGACAATGGACCGGTGAGGAAAACCGTCACGGTGATTTGCTTAATAAATACTTGTATTTGTCCGGTCGTGTGAACATGCGTGAAATCGAAATGACGACACAACACCTTATAAATGATGGTTTTGATATTGGTACCGGAAGAGACCCGTATAAAAACTTTGTTTATACCAGTTTTCAAGAATTGGCAACCTATGTTTCTCACAATAGAGTGGCACAAATGGCGAAGAAATATGGGGATAACAAACTGTCTAAAATGTGTAAAATGATTGCTGGTGACGAAATGCGCCATCATCATGCCTACAGCGAATTTGTGAACCGAATTTTTCAAGTTGACCCGAGCGAAATGATGCTTGCTTTTCAATATATGATGAAAGCAAAAATTGTTATGCCAGCTCATTTCTTGAGAGAATCAGGGCAAAAAATCAGTACTGCTTTTGAACAGTTTTCTGATTCGGCGCAACGAATTGGAGTTTATACCGCTGCGGATTATGTAGATATTATGCAAAAGTTAATTGACAAATGGGAAATTGATAAGATTTCAGGTTTGACCGATGAAGCGGAGAAAGCTCGTGATTATTTGATAAAATTGCCGGGAAGAATGGCTAAAATTTCAGAAAGAATGGTAATACCACAAGAATCTCATATTTTCAAATGGGTAGAGCCTGCTTTAGCAAGATAGATTTCTGAGTTCGAACTAAGAATAATGATGTTGAATTTTGAAGTTGTTGCTTCAGGATTCAACATTTTTAATAAATACCAATTTCACAAATGATTAACGAAAATATAATTGACAAAACCATTCTTTTTGTTAAAGAAAAATTAGAAAATGCCGAAGGTGGACACGACTGGTTCCATATTGAAAGAGTGTACAAAAACGCTGTTTTAATTTCCAAAAATGAAGTTTGTGACCCAATAATCATTCGTTTAGGTGCTTTGCTTCACGATATTGCGGACAGTAAATTTCATAATGGAGATGAAACAGTTGGTCCCAGAATAGCCCGGGAATTTTTAGAATCTCAAAACTCGGCCGAAGAAACCATTGAACACGTAGTAAATATCATTGAAAACATCTCTTATAAAGGCGGTAATTTCGAAAAGAAATTCTCTTCTATTGAATTGAATATTGTTCAGGACGCAGACCGCTTAGACGCCATAGGAGCTATAGGAATTGCCAGAGCATTCAATTATGGTGGGTTTAAGAATAGAGCGCTCTATAATCCTAAAATTGCCCCAAAAGCTAAGATGTCAAAGGAAGAATACAAAAAGAATGATTCTCCAACTTTAAATCATTTTTACGAAAAGTTATTACTGCTTAAAGATAAGATGAACACCGAGACTGGGAAACAAATTGCACAAGAAAGACATAATTATATGCAAGGGTTTCTTTCTCAGTTTTATGCGGAATGGGAAGGGGAAAAATAAATATCCACGATATGTAGAGACGCACTGCAGTGTGTCTCTACAACGTGATTATTTTTAAATAATTCCTTTTGCTTTCATTTCTATAATTACATCTGCAGCGTTTTTAAAAGTTGGCGCTTGTTCAACAATACTTCCCACTCTTTTTTTATTGAGTTTAAAGGTTATGTCATTTTCCGTTGTAAATAGGAGAGCGGTCAAAAAAGGGTTATTCATATAGGGAGCTAATATAATAAAAGTCTCATCTATAGTGTGGAAACTTTCAGCTTCTTCTGTTTTGTAACGTGCCGTAATCGAAAGACTAAAAATGTCATCATTCAACACGGGGCGAACGTAAATGTTTTTTAATTCGGTATCACCAATAGTCTTGGCCAAAGTTAATTTAGCGTAAGTTCCATTTTGGATGCTTTCTTTTACCTTTTCCCAAAATTGGGCAAATACAGGTTGGTAAGACATAAGTTGAATTTAAGATATTGTATTATATTTCGTAAAGGATCAATCAAAGCCCGTCAATCCGGACTATTTGTTTTTTATTTCCCTTTAAAAGTCGCTTTTCTTTTCTCTAAAAATGCTGTCGTTCCTTCTTTAAAATCTTCGGTTCCAAAACATTTTCCAAAAGCTTTTATTTCGGTTTCATAGCCGTTGTTGCCTTCTTTAAAGTTGGCATTGACTGCTTTTATGGCTTTGCCAACAGCATACGGAGAGTTCTTTATTATTTTATTGGCCACACTTACACAATAATCTAAAAGTTCGGATTCAGGAACGACGTGATTCACCAGTCCAATTCTGTAAGCATCTTGTGCGGTTACCATTCCTGCGGTCATAATCATTTCCATTGCGCGACCTTTGCCTACTAATTGTGGCAAACGTTGTGTTCCTCCATAACCCGGAATCAATCCAAGTGAAACTTCTGGAAGCCCCATTTTAGCATTTTCAGAAGCGATTCTGAAATGACACGCCATGGCTAATTCTAATCCGCCACCAAGAGCAAAACCATTAACAGCTGCGATTACAGGAGTTTTTAAATTTTCTATAAAATCAAATAATTTTGCTTGTCCTTCAGCGGCCAATTGCATTCCTTCTTCGATAGAAAAGTTAGCAAATTCTGCAATGTCTGCTCCGGCAACAAAAGCTTTTTCGCCACTTCCAGTTAAAATGATAACACGAATTTCATTGTTTTTACCTAATGTTTTAATTGCTTTATGCAAATCAGAAATAGTTGTTGCATTCAGTGCATTTAGTTTTGTAGGACGATTAATGGTAATCGTTGCAATATTATTTTCTGTTGTAATTAAAATACTTTCGTAGTTCATAATTATGATTTTAGGTGTTAATTATTGGCAGTGAAACCGTAAAAGTAGTTCCTTTTCCAAATTTAGACTCAAAGGTAATCGTTCCTTTGTAATTTTCTATAATGTTTTTAATAATACCAAGTCCAAGACCCATTCCGCTGCTTTTAGTAGTGAACTTTGGTTCAAATATGCGACTGATATCTTTCGTCTGAATTCCAATCCCGTTATCAGCAACAGTTATTAAGACGTTATTTTGCTCTTTTTTTACAGTTACAATTATAGATTTGGTTTCTTGGTTTTCAGGAATGGCTTGAATCGCATTTTTAACCAAATTTGTAATTATTCGAATGAGTTGTGTTCGATCTATTTTTGAGATAATTTCAGGTGAATCACTTTTAAAAACAATATATTCTTCATTGAAAATGTCCATTGCCAAGTCTACTACATTAACGACATTTAGTGTTTCATTCTGTTGTGCCGGCATCGAAGCAAAATTTGAAAATGCCGATGCAACGGCGCTCATTGTATCAATTTGTTGAATCAGTGTCTCAGAATAATCTTTCATCTTTTGTCTTACCTCTACATCATTTGGATCAAATTTTCTTTGAAAACTTTGCACTGTCAATCGCATTGGCGTCAGTGGATTCTTGATTTCATGTGCAACTTGTTTCGCCATTTCGCGCCAAGCTTCTTCACGTTCGCTTTGGGCTAATTTTATTGCGCTTTTTTCCAGTTTATCCACCATTCCGTTGTACGCTTTTATCAACAGATTGATTTCTTTGCTACTGGCTTCTAATACGATTTTTTCATTTTTTTGATTCAAACTAGTTTCGCTTAACTTGTCTGAAATCGTTTTTAGCGATTTTGTAATATAAGTCGAAAGAAAATAGGCTATGGCAAAAGCCACAATCAGCATAAAAGAATACACCTGACCCAAACGAATCAAGAAACTGTTTAATTCATTTTCATAGAAACCATCATCTTCCACATAAGGGAGATTCAAAATCCCAAGCGTTTTAAATTTGTCATCTTTTATCTGACTATAAGACGATCGATTCTTTACTCCATTGATAGTTTTAATGTCTACATATCTTTTTTCTATGGAGGAACGAACTAATTTGAGGATGTATTTTGGTATTGGAGGCGATACTTTGTCTACAGAAAATGATTCCTTGGATGATTTTAGCAATTTTCCGTTTAAACTGTAAATGTTAATTTCAATACTATGGATTTGAGCCAGTTCATGAATTTTATCTTTAAAAATCAAACCTAAATTCTCAGTTGTCAAAGGATACGTTGTGGTAGAAAGCACATAATTTATATGTTCTTTTATTGCATCTTCCTTTCGTTCTAAGCGCTCTTGATGGTATTCTTTGGCTTCGTTTTTGAATTGGATAATCGAAATAGAAGCTAACAAAATGGAGGCCATGATTATCAATACAATCATGGATAGGAAAATCCTGATTCGTAAGGAAAGCATCGACATTTTAAAGTTCTTGAACATAATTAAGATTGATTTCTCTCTCGAATGCGTTTGTAAAATTTAAACCCAAGCATAATTAAAATTGAAAAAAGAAAAATCCCAATTACGCCGTAAATCCAGTTGACTGCATTTTTTAAAATGACTAAAAATACCACTGCAAAAAGGATAATAGTTGCGCCTTCATTCCATAATCGCATAAAAGTTGTTGTGTATCTTACTTCATCGTTTTGCAATTGTTTGAATATTTGTTGGCATTTCCCATGATACAAATACAATGCAAATACAAAACCAAGTTTTACGTGCATCCACGGCATTTTTAACCAAGCTTGACCTAAATCAGTAAATAACAACATCCAAAAAGCAAATATACTCGCTAAAACTGCCGATGGCCAAGTTATGATATACCAAAGACGATACGTCATTATTTTGTATTGTTTTTGCAAAATTTCCTTTTCTGGAGAAGGTTTTTGAGCGGCTTCAATTTGGTAAACAAATAAGCGGACAATATAAAATAATCCCGCAAACCAGGTGATTACAAAGATGAGGTGCAAAGATTTAAGGTAATTATAATATTCCATTGGTAGTTTGAATCAATTTAGTATTTATTTCTTTTTTTAGAAAATAGCCGGTCAGTATTGTTGATAAGATATCCGCAATTGGGAATGCAATCCATATTCCAAAAATACCTAAAAAATTTGGTAGTATCAGCACCAGCGGAATTAGGAAAAATCCTTGTTTGCTCAAAGTCAATAACAGGGCTTTTTTTGCTTTTCCAGCAGCTTGAAAATAGGCTGCACCAATTAACTGAATAGCAATAACCGGGGAAGCCGCAAAAACCCAACGTAACGCTTCGGGGGTTTCTGCAATTACTTTTGGGTCTGTGGTAAAAACGGATACTATAGGTTTAGCAAAAAGTAAGATGACTACAAAAATAAGTGAAGCTAAAATTGCTGCGTATTTTATCGAAAGCTGTACACTTTCTTTAACTCTTTCATAATTTTGAGCGCCATAATTAAAACCAGCAATAGGGAGAAAACCTTGCGTAATTCCCAGAATTGGAAACAAAGCAAACATCAACATTCTGCTGATAATTCCGTAAATAGCAACGGAATGTTCACCGCCATAAGTGTACAAAATATGATTTAAAATTATGGCTAAAATACTAACCACGCCTTGTCTGGAAAATGTGACAATGCTCAGTTCCGATATTTCTTTTACAATTAGAAGTTTAAACTTAAAATGTCTTGTTCGCAGTTTTAATTCACTTTTAAAAAGAAAAAACCACAAGACAAACAAGAAACATGAAAAATAGGATATGGCTGTAGCCAAAGCAGCGCCAAACATTCCTAAATCCAAATATTTTATAAAAATAATATCTAATGTAATATTTATGAAAGCAGGAATAATCATGGCAACCATGGCGAATTTAGCTTTGCCTTCCGCTCGAATAATATTGTTGCCCATCATACAAAGTGCTAAGAATGGAACCGATATTATGATCGGAAAGAAAAATTCTCTTGCGGGTTTCATAATAGCTCCTTTTGCACCAAAAAGCAACAGCATCTCATTGCTAAAGAAAAGGCCAAAAGCAACAAAAATGAATGACAATAAAAAAGTCATCATAATTTGATTGGCAAAAGTAGTTTTTGCTTTTTCCCTGTTATTTGCTCCCAATGCTCTCGAAAGAACAGAGCCTCCGCCCACACCAATCGCCATTCCCAGAGAAGAAATCAAAAAGGTGATGGGCAAAACTACGGTTACCGCTGCAATGGCCAAAGAACCAATCCATTGCCCAACAAAAATGGTGTCAATTAAAATATTGACCGACATGAACAAAATACCAATGGAGGACGGAACTGCTTGTTTTATCAAAAGTTTTTTGATGTCCTGAGTTCCTAACTCATCGGCAGAAACAGTCATTTAAGCGTTTATTTTTTCGGAGTCAACGTTAACGGATGATGAGGCGTTCGACCAATTTGTAATCCAATTACTTACCGTTTTACACCAATCGTCGCCATCATTTAAACAGGGAATAGCCATAAAATTTTCGCCACCATGAGCTTTAAACTCATGATTGGCTTCCATGGCAATTTCTTCCAAAGTTTCTAAACAATCAGATACAAAAGCCGGCGTTACAACAGCAAGATTTTTAATTCCTTTTTCAGGCATTTTGTTTACTTCAATATCTGTGTAGGGCGTCAACCATTTGTCTCCCGCTAAGCGAGATTGAAAAGTTTGGCTGTATTTACCTTCTGGAATTCCCAATAATTTCACCACTTGTTTTGTGGTTTCGTAACATTGGTGGCGGTAGCAAAATTCATGTGCAGGTGACGGCGTGTTGCAACAAGAACCGTCTATTTTACAATGGGATTTGGTGATATCAGTCTTGCGAATGTGACGCTCCGGGATTCCGTGATAGGAGAATAACAAATGATCGTAATCATAACCAGCTAAATGTCCTTTAATCGAATCAGCTAGGTTTTGTAAATAATCGGGTTTGTTGTAGAACGCAGGAACAATGGTAAATTTCATTTCTGGGAAATATTTTTTACGGTGTTCTTCAGCTAATTCTAAAATGGTTGTTGTAGACGCCATTGCGTGTTGTGGGTACAATGGAAAAAGCAGTACTTCATTTACGCCTTTGTCGTGCAGTTCTTGTAAGCCTGACAAAAGCGAAGGATTTCCGTAACGCATCGCTAGGGAAACAGGAACATCAACTAATTTTTTTACTTTGGCGTGCATTCTTTTGGAGATAACCACAAGCGGAGAACCTTCGTCCCACCATATTTTTGCGTAAGCGGCAGCCGATTTTTTAGGTCTTGTTTGTAAAATTATTCCACGAACTAATAATGCTCGTAACAAAAACGGAACGTCAATTACGTATTTGTCCATTAAAAATTCATCTAAATAGGGTTTAACATCTTTAGCAGTTGGACTTTCCGGAGAACCTAAATTAACTAATAATACACCTTTCATGTTGTCTTTTTTTGTTGCTACAAAAGTAAATAAACTTACTTTTTTATAAATTGCGATTAACTATTTTTTATTTATTGTTCAATATAAGAAATCAATTGTTTACTGCATATTTGGATTGATTGACATCAAATATTTCTTAGGCGTGGTGGCAAATTTCTTTTTGAAAGCCGCTATAAAGTGACTTCCGGTGCTGTATCCAATTTTCAGTCCCACTTCGTTTACATTATAAGAACCGCTGTCGAGTAATTTTCGAGCAAAATCCATTTTATAGTCAAATAAAAATCCGTAAACGGTGTCGCCATAAATTTGTTTGAAACCCATTTTAAGTTTCTTTAAATTCAAACCTATTTCGTCGGCCAATTCTTGTAATCCAGGCGGTTCGGCCATATTGGCAATGATGATTTCTTTCGCTTTTTTGATTTTTATTACATTGTCTTCGTCTATCAAAAATGGACATTGTTCTGCGTTTGGATCTTCGGTTCTATTGAAATACAAACTCAATAATTCGTATCCTTTTCCTTTATAATACAGGTTTTTAATCGAAGGATGCAAGCTGTAATGAAACAGTTGCGACAAAACAATTGCCATAGATGGGCTGATGTTTCCTTCATTATAATATTTTTTGTCCTTATTGTCAGCACTTAAAAAAGTAATATAGTCCGCTTCGGTTGAAAATAAAGCATGAAATTTTTTGATGGAAATAATAACAGAAATCACCCATGAATTTGGCGCCAATTCCAGATTTAAAGGCAGTTCTTTTTGTGGATTGTACAATAGCAATGATTTTTCCTCTTTCAATTCCAATGCATAATTTCCTTGATTAAAGATAAACTTCGCATTTCCTTTTAATCCAAAATGAAACTGAATCAATCCGCTGCTTACTTCACGTTGGGCTTGAAAGGCATCGGTGCTGTCATTCTGAAAGCGAATGAGCGTAAAGTCATCTTCAATTTTTATGATTTCTTGAGAACCCATAGCGATATTTTTTTAATATGAAAATGATAATTAACAAGTTTATTTATTTAGAAACGTTCTGAATAAGGCGTTCAAAAAAACGCGTTTCTGCTACAAAAATAAGGGTTTTTATAATAAAACAACGATTTAAAACTAAAAAATCACATAGCGACACAAAAAGTACTTCTAGCGTTACTTTTATAAATACTATAGTTCTAATTTTGTTCCACTTTCTGGAAAAGTGCATATATGGAAAACAATAACAAATTAAAGCATCATTATTTTTACTCCGTTGGATTGAGTTATAAAAAGGCAGATGCTGAGATCAGAGGTAAATTCAGTTTAGATGCTACTGCAAAAAACCGTTTACTCGAACAAGCTAAGACTGAAGGAATAGAAAGTTTAATCGTAACTTCTACTTGCAACCGCACGGAAATTTATGGTTTTGCAGAACACCCTTTTCAATTAATAAAACTGATTTGTGAAAACAGTCAGGGCTCTGTTGAAGAATTTCAAAAAGTAGGATTTGTATATAAAAACCAAGAAGCAATTAGTCATATGTTTCGTGTAGGAACCGGTTTAGACAGTCAGATTCTAGGGGATTTCGAAATTATTTCCCAAATAAAAACTAGTTTTATTCAATCAAAATCTTTCGGTTTGGCCAATGCCTTTATGGAAAGATTGGTGAATGCCGTTATCCAAGCCAGTAAAAAAATAAAAACTGATACACAGATTAGCTCAGGCGCTACTTCGGTTTCTTTTGCTGCAGTTCACTATATTTTTAAGAATGTAGAAGATATTGGAAACAAAAATATACTCTTGTTTGGCACTGGGAAAATTGGTAGAAATACCTGTGAAAATTTAGTTAAACATACTAAAAACGAGCACATCACTTTGATCAACAGAACTAAAGAAAAAGCAGAGAAATTAGCTGGGAAACTGAATTTAATTGTAAAAGATTATTCTGAACTACATCTGGAATTACAAAAAGCAGATGTTGTTGTTGTCGCTACCGGAGCCCAAAATCCAACTATCGATAAGGCGATTCTGAATTTGAAAAAACCATTGCTGATTTTGGATTTATCCATTCCAAAAAATGTAAATGAAGATGTTCTGGATTTAGAAGGGGTTACGCTGATTCACATGGATTATTTATCTCAAATGACAGATGAAACTTTAGAAAACAGGAAAAAACATATTCCGGCAGCGGAAGTTATAATTGAAGAAATAAAAGAAGAATTTAATATTTGGACGAAAGGCAGAAAATTTGCTCCAACTATTAATGCTTTGAAAGCAAAACTGAATGCCATAAAAAATTCAGAATTGGATTTCCAAAGTAGAAAAATTTCAAATTTTAATGAAGAACAGGCCGAAATCATCAGTGCCAGAATTATCCAAAAAATAACAACTCACTTTGCCAATCATTTGAAAGACGACGACACTATGGTGGACGAAAGTATAGAATGGATTGAAAAAGTTTTTAAAATTGGAGCTACCGCAAGATAATGAATAAAACAATACGCATAGGAACCCGCGATAGTGAACTCGCGCTTTGGCAAGCCCATAACGTCGAAAAAAGACTGAACGATTTAGAATATAAAACCGAAATTATAGCGGTAAAATCACAAGGAGATATCATTCTTGACAAACCACTTTACGAATTAGGAATCACAGGAATTTTTACCAAAACTCTCGATATCGCCATGATCAACGGTCAGGTTGATATTGCAGTGCATTCCATGAAAGATGTTCCTACGGCTTTGCCAATAGGAATTGCGCAGGCTGCCGTTCTGGAACGAGCCAATACTTTGGATATTTTGGTATATAAAGGAAACCTTGATTTTCTTATTGGAGAAGGTACAATAGCAACAGGAAGTTTGCGTCGTCAAGCGCAATGGCTCAATAAATATCCAAATCACAAGGTAGTGGATTTGCGCGGAAACGTAAACACGAGAATGCAGAAATTGCAGCAAAGTGATTGGAACGGAGCCGTTTTTGCGGCAGCAGGATTAGAAAGAATCAACTTGAAACCTTCTAATTATATTGATTTGGATTGGATGATTCCAGCGCCGGCTCAAGGTGCAATGGTCATTGTCGCTATGGCAAATGACAATTTTTGTAGAGAAGCAGTTTCGGAATTGAATGACATAGAAACCGAAGTGTGTACACACATTGAAAGACAGTTTTTAAAAACACTCGAAGGTGGTTGCACCGCACCAATTGGCGCTTTAGCAGTTTTTGTAGAAGATGATATTTTGTTCAAAGGCGTTTTATTTTCTATCGATGGAAAGCAAAAAATCGAAATCGAAAAAACCGTTCCAGTCCAAGAATGGAAAAAACTAGGTTTTTATTGTGCCAAAGAAATTTTAGAAAATGGCGGGATAAAATTGATGTCAGAAATTAAAAACAATTTGAAGAAATAATGAGCCAAACAAGCATATTATCCACCAAAACATTGTCGGCAGAACAAAGGCAAGTATTTCTTGATGCTAATTTTGATCTTTTAGAACAGGATTTCATCGCAATAAAAAACAATCTTTTCGAACTCAATACAATCAACAACAACTTGATTTTTAGTAGCCAAAATGCTGTTTTAAGTTTGATAGAACAAAACGGTTGGGAAGTTTTAAAGACTAAACCTGTTTTTTGTGTCGGTATTAAAACCAAGGAATTACTAGAATTACATGGTTTTACAGTTGATGTTTATTTAGATTACGCCTCTGAATTAGCCGAAATAATCACTTTAATTTACAATAAGGAAAGTTATACTTTTTTGAGCGGAAATTTGCGTAAAGAAACGTTGCCTAAAGCATTAAAAAGTGCCGGAATAACTTTTAATGAAATCGAAGTTTATCAAACAACATTGGCACCTTTTAAAATATCAGACCAAGAAAATTTTGACGGAATTTTATTTTTTAGCCCATCTGCCGTTGAAAGTTATTTGACAAATAATAAAATTAAGAATGAAGTTTGTTTTTGCGTAGGCACTACTACAGCATCAGCATTAGAAGCAAAGAAAATTAAAAACATAGTAATTGCTGAAACACCAACTATCGAAGAGGTGATTTTGGAAGTTATTGAATATTATACAACGGAAAGCATCTAGCAATCTGCTAAAATTTAAATACATGATTAAGAACGACCTATTTTTAAGAGCACTAAAAGGAGAAACAGTACAACGTCCACCAGTTTGGATGATGCGTCAAGCCGGAAGATATTTACCGGAATTCATCGCTTTGCGTGATAAATATGATTTTTTCACCCGTTGTCAAACGCCAGAATTAGCTGCCGAAATTACGGTTCAGCCAATACGTAGAATTGCTCCCGATGCGGCCATTTTGTTTTCGGATATTTTGGTAATTCCACAAGCAATGGGAATAGAGGTGTTGATGAAAGAAAATTTCGGTCCTTTTTTACCAAATCCAATTCGTACGATTCAGGATGTGGAGAAAGTAATCGTTCCAGATGTTAATGAAACATTAGGGTACGTTTTTGACGCTATCAAATTGACCAAAGAAATGTTGAATGATGAGGTGCCGTTAATTGGTTTTGCAGGTTCACCTTGGACAATTATGTGTTACGCCGTGGAAGGGAAAGGTTCTAAAAGTTTTGATATGGCCAAAGGATTTTGTTTCCAACATCCAGAAGCAGCGCATGTTTTATTGCAAAAAATTACCGATACCACTATTTTATATTTAAAAGAAAAAGTAAAAGCGGGAGTAAATGCCGTTCAAATTTTTGACTCTTGGGGCGGAATGTTATCTCCAGTGGATTATCAGGAATTTTCCTGGAAATACATCAACCAAATCATTGAAGCTTTAGCCGATGATGCGCCAGTAATTGTTTTTGGAAAAGGATGTTGGTTTGCGCTTGGTGAAATGGGAAAAAGTAGAGCATCAGCATTAGGTGTTGACTGGACTTGTTCTCCACGAAATGCACGATACTTGTCTGGTGGAAATATCACTTTACAAGGAAATTTTGATCCTTCAAGATTATTATCGCCGATTCCGGTGATTAAGAAAATGGTACACGAAATGATCGATGAATTCGGAAAAGATAAATACATCGTGAATTTAGGTCACGGAATTTTACCAAATATTCCTGTGGATCACGCCAAAGCGTTTATTGATGCGGTTAAAGAATACAATCAATAAGATTTCATAAAATGCTAAACGAAGGATTACGAGATCAGGAAAGTATTCGAATAGACAATGTGCTAAAAACGTTGCTTTCTTTAGTTTCTGTGCCTAAGTTTTGGAATTTAGAAGATAAAATCAACATAGAAGATCAATTGAAAGACTTTGGTTTAAACATTCAAAGTCTGATTGATTTAAATGAAACGGATTTAATTACGCATTTGTTACGGTGCCATTTAGATTGGAATCAGTTAGAGCAATTTGCTGATTTTTTGATTGGCTTTTCAAAAGAGAAGCAGTTTAATTTTTCTGAAAAATCGATTGTCATTTATAATTATATCCAACAGGAAAGCAAAGTGTTTTCATTTGGAATTAATAGTAAAATAGCTGCTGCAAAAGTAAATTTATAGATGATAACCTCCGAGAACTTCATTATTGATAAATTGAAATCTTCAGATGCCAATGAGTTGCATTTGTTTATAATGAATAATGCGGAACGATTTCGCAGATTTTTTCCGCTTACACTTTCCAGTAACGCAACAGTAGAAAAATCAGCAGAATATATTGAAATTAAAGAGAAAGAAATTCAACAAAAAGTAAATTTCACCTTTGCCATTAGAGAAACAGATTCCCAAAAAATCATTGGATTGATTATCATTAAAAAGATTGATTGGACAAAAAGAATTGGTGAACTTGCTTATTGCATCGGAAGTAATTTTGAAGGAAAAGGTCTGGTTACAAAAGCAGTTAAAGCCATTTCAGATTTCGCTTACAATGAATTAGATTTGAAAATACTTCAAATTATTGCTCATAAAACGAATCTTGCAAGTGTAAAAGTTGCTCAAAATTCTAATTTTATTTGGAAAAAAACGTTGCTAAATGAATTCACTCCTATTAATGAAGCTCCATTAGATATGGAATTATATGAACATATGAATGAAAAATAAATTCTACCAATATATACAAAACCTGCAAGACCAAATCTGTAAAGGATTAGAAGTTTCTAATTATTTAGTAGAATTGAAAACTAAATTTTCCTTTCTATATTTGTAATTAACAAATGCACCAAATAATGACTGAAAAAGAATTACATGATTATTTAAAGACAAACTATCCAATCGAAAATGAAAAATGTGAGTGGAAAGAATTTAAGTCCTTAAAAAGTGCTGTTTCAGGAAGAACTGGTGATGATGTCATCTCTTATGTTTCTGCGATTGCAAATATGCAAGGAGGGAGTTTAGTAATTGGGATTCAAGATCAAACACATGCTGTAATAGGAATTCAAGAATTTGCAGAATATACCATTGAAAACATCAGATATAGAGTTGTTGGTAACTGCCCTAATCTAAATGCAGATCTTTTTAAGGTTGAACAATTCATTTCTTCAGATACAAATAAAGCGGTTTGGGTATTTCATATACCGAAACATCAATTTAGATTGCCGGTTTATGCTCATAAAAAAACTTGGCAACGTATTGATGATAATTTGGTCGAAATGACCAAAGCAAGATTGGATGCAATTCTTGAACAAGTTCAGGTTAACGAAGATTGGTCTAAAGGCATTATTCCAGAAGCATCTTTAGAAGATTTAGATTCAGAGGCTATGAAAAAAGCTAGGGTTGAATTTAAAAAAAGAAATCCTAAGTATTCTGATGAAGTTGACAATTGGAATGATTTGGATTTTTTAAATAAAGCAAAACTTACGATAAAAGGAAAGATAACTAGAACAGCTCTAATTCTTTTAGGAAAAGATGAATCAGAACATTATTTAGGTTCTTCTGTGAAAATCAGATGGAATCTAAAAACGATTGATAATCAAGATAAAGATTTTGAAATATTTTCTATTCCATTCATATTATCTGTAGATGAAGTTTATAAAAAGATTAGAAATTTAAAATACCGCTATTTACGTGATGGGACATTATTTCCAGACGAAGTGTTGCGATACGAGCCATTTATTATTAGAGAATCTTTAAATAATGCTATTGCGCATCAGGATTATTCTAAAGGGGCAAGAATTAATGTTGTTGAATTTGAAGATGATCATTTAGTGTTTTCTAATTATGGCTCATTTTTACCAAAATCAGTTGAGGATGTGGTTTTGAATGATACGCCCGAAGAAGTGTATCGGAATCCATTTTTGGTTGAAGCAATGAAAAATTTAGATATGATTGAAACCCAAGGTGGTGGTATTCGAAAAATATTTAACTTCCAAAAACAAAGGTTTTTTCCACTTCCAGATTATAATTTCGAAGATAATAAAGTTAAAGTAACGATAACGGGCAAAATTTTAGATGAAAACTTTGCTAAAATTCTTATAAAAAACTTAAATTTAGGTTTAGATGAAATCATTTTGTTGGATAAAGTTCAAAAACACAAAGAAATTTCAGAAAATGAATTTAAGCATCTAAAAAAATTAAAGTGTGTTGAAGGTAGAAGACCTAATATTTATTTATCATATAAAATTATTGAATCTACGAATGACGAAGATTTAAAAGTTGAATATCTGGCTAATCGAAGTTTTGATGATTCTCACTTCAAAGATATGATTCTTGAATATTTAAGAAAATTTGGAAAAACAAAAAGAGATAAAATTGAGAATTTAATTATTCCAAAACTTTCCGCTATACTTACAGAAGAGAAAAAGAAAAAGAAAGTAGCTAATTTTCTTTTTTCCTTAGGGAAGGAAGGGAAAATAAAGTGTACACCTGGGTATTATTGGGAACTAATTTAGATACTTTTAGTCGCTTTTTAGTTGCTTTTTAGTCACTTTTTAGTCGCTTTTATTTTTAAAGCATTATTATTTAGTGGTTTAAAAAAAACTGAAAAATAATTTAAACACTTTTAACTTAAAATGAAACAACAATTTTACACTTACATACAAAACCTGCAAGACCAAATCTGTAAAGGATTACAAGTAGTTGAAGGTCAAGCCAAATTTCGGGAAGACCTTTGGGAACGGCCGGAAGGCGGAGGAGGAAGAACCCGCGTGATCGAAAATGGAAAAGTTTTCGAAAAAGGCGGGGTTAATATTTCGGCAGTTCACGGGAAGTTACCCGAAGCTATGCAGAAAATGTTCAACGTAGGTGAAGCTGATTTTTTTGCGTGTGGATTGAGTTTGGTATTGCATCCAAAAAATCCAATGGTTCCTACGGTTCATGCCAATTGGCGCTATTTCGAAATGTACGATGATAACGGAAACGTGATTCAGCAATGGTTTGGTGGTGGACAAGATTTAACACCGTATTATTTGTTTGAAGAAGATGCGATTTATTTTCATCAAACGTGTAAAACGGCCTGTGATAAACATAATCCGGAATTTTATCCAAAATACAAGAAACAATGTGATGCTTATTTTTGGAATGCACATAGAAATGAATCACGAGGAATTGGCGGATTATTTTTCGATTATTGTAAAGAAACGGAGACCATGACTATGGAGAACTGGTTTAATTTCGTTTCAGAAGTGGGGAATAGTTTCCTTGAAGCTTACGTTCCTATTGTAGAAAAAAGAAAAGACTTACCATATACGCCAGAACAAAGAACGTGGCAGGAAATACGTCGCGGTCGTTATGTCGAATTTAATTTGGTTCATGATAAAGGCACTTTATTTGGACTAAAAACCAACGGAAGAATCGAAAGTATTCTGATGAGTTTGCCACCCAATGTGCAATGGATCTATGACCATCATCCGGAAATTGGAAGCGAGGAAGAAAAATTAGTAAACGTATTAGAAAAACCAGTTGATTGGATTTAAATACTTAAACCATTAAGAAATTAAGAAAAACTAAATGTAATACCTTAATGAACCTTAATTTCTTAACGGTTCAAACAAATAAATTAAAGTTTAACTTTAAACAAAAATATATGTTCCCATTACACAGAGGCAGAAGATTAAGAACCAATGAATCTATTAGAAGTTTAGTTCGTGAAACCAGTTTAAGTCCATCGGATTTTATGTTTCCCATGTTCATTGCTGAAGGAGAAAATTACAACGTAGAAATTGCTTCAATGCCAGGAATATTTCGTCGTTCCATCGATTTGACGGTAAAAGAAATTCATGAATTATTCGCCTTAGGTATTCGTGCAGTAAATATTTATGTGAAAGTCAGTGAAAATTTAAAAGACAATACAGGACTGGAAGCTTGGAATCCAAACGGATTAATGCAAAATGCCATTCGTGCCATCAAAGCCGCTTGTCCTGAAATGATTGTAATGCCAGACGTAGCTTTAGATCCTTATTCTATTTACGGACATGACGGAATTATTACAAACGGTGATGTAGAAAATGATGCAACAAATGATGCTTTGGTCAAAATGGCTGTTTCTCATGCGCAAGCCGGAGCCGATTTTGTGGCACCATCGGATATGATGGACGGACGCGTGTTGCGTTTGCGCGAAGGTCTTGATGCTGCCGGTTTTCATAACGTAGGCATCATGAGTTATTCGGCTAAATACGCTTCGGCATTTTACGGGCCGTTTCGTGATGCGTTAGACAGCGCTCCTGTTGACGCCACTGAAATTCCAAAAGACAAAAAAACATACCAAATGGATTATGCCAATCGCATTGAAGCGATCAAAGAAGCGTTGTGGGATGTGGAAGAAGGCGCTGATATGGTGATGGTAAAGCCAGGAATTGCTTATTTAGACATCGTTCGCGAGGTTAAAAATGCGGTAAATGTTCCTGTAACGGTTTATCATGTTTCGGGTGAATACGCGATGATTAAAGCCGCTGCTGAAAGAGGTTGGTTAGATCACGATAAAATTATGATGGAACAATTAATGTGTATCAAAAGAGCAGGAGCAAGTTTGATTTCAACTTATTTTGCCAAAGAAGCTGCGATACTTTTAAATAAATAACTCATGAAAAAAATACTATTCTTATTCGCCTTTTTACTCATCATTTCCTGTAAGAAAGAAGAACCCCAAAAGGAGCCTTTATATCCAACTTCTGCAAAGGAAACGACCCAAAATCTGGAAGAATTAGGAAAGGAAATTTTTCAAGGGAAAGGAAATTGTATTTCCTGTCATGAAGTGGACAAAAAACTAATTGGTCCCAGCCTTCAGGATATTGCAAAAATATACAAAGAAAAGAATGGTAATATCATCGCCTTCCTGAAAGAGGATGCCAAACCATTAGTTGATCCAAGTCAGTACGAAGTAATGAAAACTAATTTTGCACTTACCGAGGAGATGTCTGACGAGGAGTTAAAAGGATTAGAAGCGTACATTTATAGTAATTTAAAATAGTTTATACGGAACTCGTTTCAGTTTCTGGAGCTATTCCTGCTGTCCGTTATATCTTTTTTGCCTCGTTAAAAAACGAAGCAAGAAAAGGATGCCACTTCCATCAGGGCTAAAAAACAAGAACCATTCGTCTCTGCGAGTGGTTTTTTTACATCCATTATTTTTTTTCTTTGTGAAATTTGCTAAAACTTTGTGTATTTTGCAGTTCATTTTTATTTTATGGAAACAGCATACATCAAAACGCCTTTAGGAATCGCTACAATTATTGGTGATGAAAATGGAATTTTGGTAATTTCAGTCTCGGATAAAGGAGAAATTTCGACAATCATTCCAACGATTTTAAAGGATGCTGTCTCGCAACTTAACGATTATTTTGAAGGAAAAAGAAATGATTTCGATTTTAAATTAAACCCGAAAGGGACTGATTTTCAACAAAAAGTTTGGAAGGGATTACTGGAAATCCCATTTGGGAAAACGATGTCTTACATGGATTTATCCAAAAAACTGGGTGATGTTAAAGCCATTCGAGCCGTGGCTTCTGCCAACGGGAAAAATCCGCTTTGGATTGTGGTTCCTTGTCATAGAGTCATTGGAACTGATGGTTCATTAACAGGATATGCAGGAGGTTTGTGGCGCAATAAATGGTTATTAGAACACGAAAATCCTACAACACAACAAAGTCTTTTTTAGTTGTTTGTGAATAAATTTCTTATATTCGTTTAAGAAAATCCGTTCCAATCTGTAAAATCCGCGTCATCTGCGTGCCCTAAAATGATAGAAAAAATAAACCTCAATAATATCCTATTTCTTGATATAGAAACCGTTCCGGAAGCGGAGGATTTCAATACATTAGATTCTGAAATGAAAGACCTTTGGGAGCACAAAACCCAATACCAGCGCAAAGACGAATACACGCCGGAGGATTTTTATGATCGAGCGGGAATTTGGGCCGAATTTGGGAAAATCGTTTGTATCTCTGTAGGTTATTTTACAATCAAAGGCGATATTCGAAATTTTAGGGTGACTTCTTTTTTTGGTGAAGAAAAGAAAATTCTTCAAGATTTTAATAATTTATTAAACACTCATTTCAACCAGCCACAACATGTTTTGTGTGGTCATAATGCTAAAGAATTTGATATTCCATTTATCGCCAGACGAATGATTATTAACCAAATTGCTATTCCCAACAAGTTGAACTTATTTGGAAAAAAACCATGGGAAATACCACATTTAGACACATTGGAATTATGGAAATTTGGAGATTATAAACATTTTACTTCTTTAAAATTGTTGTGTAAAGTTCTCGGAATTCCTTCTCCAAAAGGAGATATTGATGGCAGTCAGGTGGGACATGTTTTTTACGTAGACAAAGACATTGACCGCATTGTAACCTATTGTGAAAAAGACACGATTGCCGTTGCACAGATTTTTTTGAGATTACGCAGAGAAGAATTGTTAATTGAGGACGAGATTATTCATGTATAAAAAATCAATGGCAATTTCAATTTCGAAAATCAATACTACTGCGTAACATATAGATTTGGGTTTGATATTGACCTTGTCTTTTTGCTATTGTCATTGCAATTGATTTATTACATTTACAAAAATTATGAATTATGGTATTGAGTAGATTTTGGTTGGTCATTTTTATTTCAGCAATTGTATTTGTACTATTTAGTTTATTTTCTGGAGACAGTTATACCATTGACCACGTTTTGAACGGAAAGAAAGATGATCCAATTCTGGTTTCGGAGAAATTTGCCGAAGAACTTCCTGCTTTTATTAAAGACAGCATTAAGACAGCGCCAGAACAAACCATGATTATCAATCGGGATACGCTAAATGCGGATACGACTTATGTTTTTAAGAATAAAACCGTAAAAATTTACAGTGGTGTTCAAAAATCAGATGGTTTATTACCAACTTGTAAAAGTACTTTGCTAGATTTAGTTCTTCCGCTGATGGCTTATTTGGCCTTTTTCTGTGGTTTGATGGAACTTTTAATCATTTCCGGAGCTTCTGGAAAGTTGGCTAAAGCATTGAGTCCTGTTTTTGTAAAAGTGTTTCCGAGTATTCCAAAAAATCACCCTTCTATTTCCTACATGACTTTAAACTTTGCTGCTAATTTTCTGGGCTTAGATTCTGCTGCAACTCCTTTTGGTCTAAAAGCCATGGAGAGTTTGCAAGAAATAAATCCAGAGAAAGATAAGGCAAGTGATGCGCAAATTATGTTTATGTGTTTGCATGCTTCGGGTCTTACTTTAATCGCTACTTCTATTATAGGATATCGTGCTGCGGCTAATGCAAGCAATCCTGCTGATGTGATGTTGCCTTGTATTATCACTTCTTTTATAGGAACAATTGCAGCCTTTTTAATTGTTGGAATCAAACAAAGAATCAATTTCAAAAGTGCTTCTCTAGTGATTGTATTGATGACATTAATAGCCGCAATTGTTGGTTTGTTGATGTATGTGAACCATTTGGATTTAATTGGAAAAAACTATTTCACTTCTAATCTTTCCGCTTTAATATTAATTGGAATAATTGCTTTTACATTGATTTTTTCATTTATAAATGAAAAGAAATTTACAGAAGCATCTACAACCGTTTTTGAGACTTTTGTAGTAGGAGCCAATAATGGTGTGAAAACCGGAGTGACTATTTTTCCTTATGTTTTGGGAATGCTAGTTGCCATTTCTCTATTCAGAAACAGTGGTTTATTTGAAATTATTAGCAATTGGATCGCTTTCATTTTTTCAAATATGGGTGTAAGTAAGCAAATTACGGATGCTTTACCGGTCGCTTTACTTCGTCCCTTTAGTTCTGCAGGGTCAAGAGGATTTTTGATTGATTCGATGAACACTTTTGGAGCTGATTCCTTGACTGGAAGATTAAGTAGTATTTTTCAATGCAGTGCCGAAAGTACTTTTTATGTGATTGCCGTTTATTTTGGTTCTGTAAATATTAAAAACACGCGTTATGCACTAGGAACGATGCTTATAGTAGATTTGATTTGTGTAATCACAGCAATTTTTGTGGCGACTTGGTTTTTTTAAGAACACCACTATTATTTGGTTCCATTTAAATTCAAAATGATATAAATAGATTTCCCCATGAACAAAAGTTTTAATGAATTTTCACTAGGTCTCTTTGCTTGGCAAATGTTTATTCTTTTAATGTTGTTTGGATTTTGTTATCTCCTTTTTTTATTGATCAAAAAATTAAGAAGATAATTTCATATTCTTTCTACGATGAAAAGAAACTTGCACATAGTCAAAGTTCGCTGTGAGGCATTCTATATACAGAAAAGGTAAACGGTATACATTATATTAAATTAATTTGTAATATAATATTATTCGTTTCAAATAAACATAAAAAGCCTCACAATCATGGAGGCCACTGAAAAAGTCCTCATATAAAAAATAGAGACAAAATCATGATGAAAAAATGAAATAAACGCTCTGATAATCAATTTATTGAGATTCAAAACGTTTGATTCAAAAATATAAAAAAGAGAAAGGCTTAAACTAATTTAAAGTTTAAGCCTTTTTATTTATCGTTAGTTTTTCAGTGCCCTCCATGATTGTGAGGCTTTCTTTTGAACTTATTTGAAAATGATTATTTCTTAATAAATGATTTAACAACAGTTTCTTGACCATTGTTTAATTCGAAGAAATAGATTCCTTTGCTTAAATTGCTTACATTAATTTCACCACCAGAAGTTTTTCCAGTTTGAATTTGGAATCCTAGAGAATTGAAGATTTTGTATGAGCTTACTTTATTTTCTTTTACAGAAACATTCAATACTTCCGAAGTTGGATTTGGATATAGTACAAATGCTTCGTTAATAGTTTCAGTTTTTGATGTTTTTGCAAGGGCTATTTTAGCTGTTGAAACGTAAGCGGTCCCTACCCCTACAGCGTAAAATGCGTTAGTCGTTGCGATCACCTCAAGAGAACCTGCGCCATATAAATCTGTAGCGGCTTGAATTCCGTATGTTCTTGCATTTGCGTAAGTAGAACTTGATGTCATGTAAACACTTTCCATACGGTAAGTGATTTTAGCTGCTTTATCAATTCCAATTCCTGTAACACTATATGAACTTCCTTTGTCGTTAGTTCCCGTTTTGCCTTCCGTTAAGATATAAAACCAGTGATTTAAAACGCCACTATTGTTATGAACACCGCATTGATCATTGCTTGAAGTTGGTCTGCACCTCGTTTGACTTGTCCAATTTGTACCGCCGTAAGTATCTGGTTGTCCTTCGCTTTTAGGATTGCTCATAGAACGTAAAGCAAGATGTCCTGCTCTTCTTTCAATATCTTCCCCAATTAACCAACGTTGTTTGGTTGGTGCTGCAAAATATTCGATACAGGCTCCCCAAATATCTGAAAGAGCTTCATTCATGGCTCCTGATTCATTTTTGTATGCTAGGTTTGCCGTACTTGAACAAACTGCATGTCCTATTTCGTGCGCTGCTACATCAATTGATGTCAAGATGTCGAAATAAGTTCCGCTTCCATCACCATAAGTCATAACACTCCCATTCCAGTAAGCATTGTCATAAGCATTGCTGTAATGAACGTAACTTTTTATTGCTGCTCCAGCATTATTATAACTATTTCTTCCGTGAACGGTAAACCAGTAATCATAAGTTTTTTCAGCTCCCCAATGAGCATCTAATGCTCCATTGTCCTTATTAACATTATTAAATTCAGCAGCAGTCCAGTTGTTATCTACATCAGTAAAATTAACAGCTGCTGTGTAGCTTGTTCCCTTTTTCATATTGTAAGTCAAAACTCCGCTTCCACGAGTTGCATCAGATAAAATGTATGACGCTCCGCTAAGTGAAGTTTGAATAGCTTGCGTTCCGCTGTAACGGGTATCAGCATTAGCCGCTATAAAAGCGGTAGCTAGAGTTTTATTTTCTGTTTTTTTGTCAACTGATGGTTTTGATCCGTTGCTGAATTCACCTAAATGCTTAATAGTAGCGTTGTATAATAAAGTTACTCCAGTTACAGCATCAACATAGATGTCTCCACGACTTACTGGATTTGTAGCATAGATGTCAAATTTGTAAGCTAAGCGAAGTTGTTCCGTTTTTTTACCGTTGTTATCTTCATCTTCAAGTGGAAGCAATACCAATTCCCCTGCAGGTTTTTGATAGTTGTTTATTTTGGCTTCAGCTGGTGAATCCCAAAGATATTTTGAAGCTCCAATTTGTTGCAGCGCACGGTTAAATGCCTGTTCTTTTGATAAAGAAGGGCGTGTATTAACATTGTCTAATTGATAGAACTCTCCGCTCATTGATTCTAGTTTCCCAGATTTCGAATGAAGGGTATAAGTTGAAAATTCCACTTTTACTCCTTGGTGAAATAATTGAAATTTTTCGTGTGAGATTCCTAATTTGTCTGTTTCTGATTTTGTTTTAGAGAAACTAGAATTGTTTTTTAAACCTAAAAGTTCTACGAATGCGGTTTGAGAATCAGTAGATTTATAAGTTGATTTTTCATTAAAGGTGATTAAGGATGGTTTTCCTCTTTCATCTGTGAATTTTTGTTTCACATTTTTGTTAGCATCTTGTGCATTTGCTTCAAAAGCAAAAATAGAAACGCTAGCCAGTACTGCAATTTTTCCAAGTAGTTTTGTTGTCATTAATTTGGGTTTTTGGTTAGTTTTGATTCGTTAAATTAAAAAATTAATTTTTCAAATTTAACAAAAAACATATACTATGTTATTAAAAACTGTTTTTATTTTTTATTTAATGCAAAATAAAAGGAGTTTTTATCAATAAAGTAGTGTCAAGGCTGATGCAGCAAGGTATCAGTAAATAAGAAAAGGAGGCATCTTTTTAAGACAACCCCCTTTTCATCGAAGAAAAAATAAATATTATTTTTTGATAAATTTCTTAGTCATTCTTTTTTGACCGTCGTTTACTTCCAAGAGATAAATTCCAGCTCCTAATTTGCTAACATTGATTGCGTTTTCAGAAATTTTACCAGACTCAACTTGTTGACCTAAGTAATTCATAACACTATAAGAAGCATTTCTGTTATCTGCCATTGTAACATTTAAGAATTCATTAGCGGGGTTTGGAGACATTGTATAATCAAAAATGTTATTTTCGTTACCCAAATCACCTGCAAAACTTGTATTAAATGCTGTGATAGCCGCACCTCCAATATTTACTGTATAGTCTTCTACTTCTCCATAAGAAAAAGTTTCACAAGCAGTTTGAGCTGCATTGTATTTCATAGAAACTCTCATTCTTGTTGCTCCTGCCAAAGCAGTTGTTGGAACATTAAATGTCGCTGTTAAGTTAGCGCTGCTAGAAGAAGATCCAGAAACGATTTGTTCGGCAGTTTCAAAAACACCGTTTTTGTTATAGTCAATCCAGATTTTCCAATATTCAGTATATGCTGAGCCACTAAAACCTGCGCTAAATAAAATGGTGTTTGAACCATAAGGTACATTTCCTGTCAAAGCTGTAAAGTTTCCGTATCCTGCATTTGCACCACTTGTATTAGCAATTCCACCTAAACCAACATAGTCGATATATTCAGACGCTGCATTACTTCCTTTTGAAACGCAATACGTTACTGTAGTTCCTGATGTTGTAACATTTACTACATTACTTGCAGCAGATAAATTACCGGCAGCATCTTTTGCTTTTACAGAGAAAGTGTAAGCTGTAGCAGCAGTTAATGCTGAAACAGCATAAGTAGTTCCTGTAACTGTGGCTTTTAAAGTAGCCCCTTGATAAACATTATATCCTGTAACTGCTACATTATCAGTAGAAGTTGTCCAGGATAAGTTTGTTGTTGTTGAAGTAGTTCCTGAAGCTGCTAAACCAGCTGGTGTAGATGGTGCGATAGTATCAGCTGATCCAGCATATGCGGCACCAACCCCTACGGCATAAAATGCATTTGTAGTAGCAATTACTTCAGCAGAACCAGCTCCAAATAAGTCGACTGCTGATTGAATACCATATGTTCTTGCATTAGCATAAGTAGAACTTGCGGTCAAGTAAACGCTTTCTAAACGATAGGCTATTTTTTCCGCGTTAGCTATTGTAATCCCAGTTACATTATATGCGCTTCCGATATCATTTGTCCCTGATTTACCAATAGATAAAATATAGAACCAGTGATTTAATACTCCACTATTAGTATGTACACCCCCTGAATCTGCAGTTCCTGTATACCAATATGTACCTTTGTAGGTATCTGGTTGTCCTTCAGCATTAGGATTGCTCATAGAACGTAATGACAAATGTCCTGTTCTTCTTTCGATATCTTCGCCAATTAACCAAGTTGATTTCGTTGGTGCTGCTGAAAACTCAATACAAGCTCCCCAGATATCTGAAAATCCTTCATTCATTGCACCCGACTCATTTAAGTAAGTTAAGTTGGCTGTATTGCTACAAACGGCGTGACCAATTTCGTGACCAGCAACATCTAATGCCGTCAATATGTCAAATCCACCAGTTCCGCTACCATCTCCATAGGTCATTACAGAACCGTTCCAAAAAGCATTATTATTGTCTGGATATCCAGCCGCAATTAAGTTATAATGGACATAACTTTTTATTTTTGCTCCGGCATTATCATAACTATTACGACCATGTTTAGTCGAAAAATAGTCGTATGTTTTTTCGGCACCCCAATGTGCATCTAAAGCTCCGTTATCTTTATTTGTATTATTAAATTCCGTAGCGGTCCAGTTATTATCTACATCGGTAAAATTAGTTGTAGGATAGGTAGCCGTTCTCGCCGAATTATAGGTTTGAACTCCTAAACCACGGGTCGCATCAGATAAAATATACGATGAACCACTTAATGTAGTTTGAATGGACTGAGTTCCACTATAACGTGTTGCAGCATTAGCAGCAACGAAAGCAACAGTGCTCGCTTTTCCTTTTGACATTTCCGCAGAAGTTGCATGGCTGCCGTTGCTATATTCACCAAGATGTTTGATAATTGCATTGTAGAGTAATACCTCGCCTGTAACAGCGTCAATATACACGTCGCCACGACTTAGTGGTAGTGAAGCATAAATGTCAAATTTATAAGCCAAACGTAAGTTGTTGTCTTTTAACTTTGAAGTTGGACCATCTAACATAGGAAGTAAAACTAACTCTCCAGTTGGTTTTTGGTAGTTCATTGCTGTAGCATCTTCTGCTGAATCCCAAAGATATTTTTTAGCGCCAATTTTTTTCAATGCGCGGCCAAAAGCTTGTTCTTTTGATAGAACAGGCTGAATATTTACTTTATCCAATGAATAAAAATCACCACTCATTGATTGTAATTTTCCAGATTTGGAGTGAAGGGTGTAAGTAGAAAATTCTACTTTTATTCCTTCGTGGTACAATTGGAATTTGTCATGCGAAAATCCTAATTTGTCTGTTTCTGATTTTGTTTTAGAGAAATTAGAATTAACTTTTAATCCTAATTGTTCTGTAAATGCTTTCTGAGAATCTGATGATTTGTAGGTTGATTTTTCATTAAAAACGATTAATGAAGGTTTCCCTCTCTCATCAGTAATTTTTTGTTGTACATTTTTCCCTGCTTCTTGTGCGTTTGCTTGTAAAGCTAAAAAAGAAACAGATGCAAACAAGGCAATTTTTCCAAGTAATTTTGTTTTCATGTATTCGTGGTTTTGGTTAGTTCTGGCGACGAATTTAACAAAAAAATAACACAACAGTCATTTTTTGTTAAATAATTCCACATTTTATTACCTATACCCATAAAACGCTGAGAACTTTGTATTTGTTTAAGCCACGATTAAGAGCGCGAATTCTCAAAAATTGTAAAGCAAAAAAAATGCATCCGTTTATAGGATGCATTTTTTTAGTGTAATGTAAATCAAAAATAATTTAATTTTAACCAATGATCATTTCAGGAATTTCACCTTCAATTATTAAATTTGCTTCGGTGGAAGCAATTATATGTTCTACGGTTACTCCCGGAGCACGTTCTAAAAGTTTGAATCCTTTCGAAGTTATTTCCATTACGGCTAATTCAGTAACTACCTTTTTGACACAGCCAACTCCTGTTAATGGAAGTGTACATTTTTTTAGGATTTTTGATTCTCCAGCTTTGTTGACATGCATCATGGCAACGATAATATTTTCGGCGGAAGCCACTAAATCCATCGCGCCTCCCATTCCTTTAACCATTTTGCCTGGAATTTTCCAGTTAGCGATGTCACCATTTTCTGAAACTTCCATGGCTCCAAGAATTGTCAAATCAACATGTTGTCCACGTATCATTCCAAAACTCAGTGCCGAATCAAAAAAACTGGCGCCGGGTAAGGTTGTGATTGTTTGTTTTCCGGCATTGATGATGTCAGCGTCTTCGTCTCCTTCAAATGGGAATGGTCCCATACCAAGAACGCCATTTTCGCTTTGAAATTCAACGTCAATTCCTTGTGGGATATAATTTGCTACTAACGTCGGTATTCCGATACCAAGATTCACGAAATAACGGTCTTTTAATTCTTGTGCAATTCTTTTTGCAATTCCTATTTTGTCTAACATAAATAAAACTGTTTAGATTTTTTAAACCATTAAGAAATTTAGGTTCATTAAGTTTAATAAATAAAGAGTTATCTCTACTATCTATTTGTCTACTATTTATTTTCTTTCTCTAACGGTTCGTTGCTCTATTCTCTTTTCGTATTTCTCTCCTTGAAAAATGCGCTGTACAAATATTCCAGGAATATGAATTTGGTTGGGATCAAGTGTTCCAGCTTCAACTAATTCTTCCACTTCAGCAACCGTTATTTTCGCTGCACCTGACATACAAGGATTGAAATTTCTAGCTGTTCCTTTGAAGATTAAGTTCCCTGCGGTATCTCCTTTCCAAGCTTTTACGATAGCAAAATCAGCATTGAAAGCATGTTCCATGATATGCATTTTTCCATTAAATTCCCTAACTTCCTTACCGGCTGCTACTTCGGTTCCGTAACCTGCAGGGGTAAAAAAAGCGGGAATTCCAGCTTGCGCGGCACGACAACGTTCCGCTAATGTTCCTTGAGGGATAAGATCAACTTCTAGTTCCCCAGAAAGCATTTGGCGTTCAAATTCCGCATTTTCACCTACATAAGAAGAGATCATTTTTTTGATCTGACGCTTTTGCAAAAGCAATCCTAGACCAAAATCATCAACACCTGCATTATTTGAAATACAGGTTAAATCTGTAGTTTCTTTTTTTACTAATTCGGCGATACAGTTCTCTGGAATACCGCATAATCCAAAACCACCTAACATGACAGTCATGCCGTTTTCAATTCCTTGAAGTGCGTCTTGAACGTTATTTACTCTTTTATTGATCATATAATTAGTTGCTTATTCTTGAATTTTTAAAAATCGAACCATTTTGAAACGAATTGTCTTAGCCCTGATAAGAGCGAAAATCTTTTTTATGGGCAAATCCCGTAAAGTTTGACCATAAAAAGATTACTTCACTATGTTCTTATTTTAATTGGAGTTCAGTGAATTTCATTGGTAACGTAGAGCGGAAAAAGCTCCATTAGACAACAATTTTACAATTCGAATTCTTCAGTGTCTTGTTGTATATTAGTGGTGTCTTTTACTTTTGGTGCAGAATAACAATCTACTTTTATGGAAAGATTCGGGGGTCTGTTGAAATCTTCTTTAGAGACTTTAAGACCTGAATCAGCATAACAAAGTTTCATGAAATAAGCCCAAACCGGCAATGCTGCAGTTGCACCCTGTCCGTAAGTAATGCTTTTGAATCGAGCGGAACGGTCTTCACAGCCAACCCAAACACCCGTTACAAGATTAGGAACCATTCCCATAAACCAACCATCGGACTGGTTTTGGGTAGTACCTGTTTTACCTGCGATTGGATTTTTGAATTGATATGGATAACCAGTCCAACGATTGTCGCCATTTCCTCCATAGGTGGTGCGCAATCGATCTCCAGATCCACCTTCAGTTACTCCTTCAAGTAATTTTATAACTGCAAATGCGATGTCTTTATTTAAAACATCATGCGATTCAGGTATTGGTTCGTAGATTACTGTGCCACTTTTATCTTCTATTCTATTTAAGAATTGTGGTTTTGTGTAAACACCTTGGTTAGCAAAAGTGCTGTAAGCGGCAACCATATCTTCTACGGTGATTTCTACTGCTCCTAATGCGATGGAAGGTTGTGTTGGAATTTCTGATTTAATCCCAAGTTTGTGCGCTAAATCTACCACTGCTTCAGGACCTACTTTGTCCATTAATTTTGCAGATATTGTATTTATGGAATTAGCCAAAGCTCTTTTTAAAGTGACCATTCCTCGGTATCTGTTGTCAGAATTTTTTGGTGTCCAAGATTCAGTAACATGGTGACGTCCCACGGGAATTGTAAATGGTGAATCTATTATGGAATCACAAGGAGACATGTTCAATTGTTCGATAGCTGTTGCATAAACAAATGGTTTGAATGTGGAACCTACTTGTCTTGCTCCTTGTCCTACGTGGTCATACTGAAAATATTTGTAGTTAATACCACCAACCCATGCTTTTATATTACCCGTTTGTGGTTCCATAGCCATAAGTCCAGACTGTAAAAAATGCTTGTAATACCGGATAGAATCCAGCGGAGTCATTATAGTATCTCTTTCTCCTTTCCAAGAAAAGACTGTCATTTTTGTTTTTTCGTTGAACGATTTTATAATTTCGTCATCACTTTTATCCTGTGATTTTAAAACTTCCCAACGGTGTGAGGATTTCATGGCCTGATTCAGAATTCGCTGTGTTTCTTTAGTTGAAATATTAACAAAGGGAGCGTTTTTATTTCCTTTTGATTGAATAAAAAATTCTTCTTGAAGGTTTGCCATGTGAGCAGCCACTGCTTCTTCAGCATGCAACTGCATTCTTGAATCTATGGTAGTATAAATTTTTAAGCCATCTTTGTAAACATCATAATCAGAACCATCTGGTTTTTTATTTTCTTCAGCCCATTTTTTTAGGTAATCACGCAAATATTCTCTAAAATAAGTAGCCGTTCCATCTTTATGGGTTTCTAATTTAAAATGTAAGGTGATAGGTAAACTTTGTAATTTTACTTTTTGATCTTCTGTGATGATATTTTGTTTCTCCATTTGCAGAAGCACCACATTTCTGCGATTTTTTACTCCTTCTGGATTTCTAACCGGGTTGTATAATCCCGAGTTTTTAAACATTCCAACTAATATTGCTGATTCGTCAATTGTTAAATCTTTCGGTTCTTTTGAAAAATAGGTTTTTGCAGCAGAACTAACCCCTACAGAATTATTACCAAAATCATATACGTTACAATACATGGCAATGATTTCATTTTTAGTGTATTGCCTTTCTAATCGAATTGCAATAATCCATTCTTTTACTTTTTGGACAATTCTAAAGGGTAAAAATTTAGAGCCTTCACCATGAAATAATTGTTTGGCGAGTTGTTGCGTTAATGTACTCGCTCCTCCGCTTGTTCCTAAACTGGCAATGGCTCTCAAAGTTCCTCTGCCGTCTACACCGGAATGCTCATAAAAACGCGCATCTTCCGTTGCCACTAAAGCTTGAACCAGATTTTTTGGTAAATCTGAATATTTTAATTGTGACCTGTTTTTTTCGAAATATTTTCCTAAGACCACGCCGTCAGAAGAGATAATTTCCGTTGCTAAATTGGAGTCGGGGTTCTCTAAATCTTCAAAAGAAGGCATTGAACCCAAAAGGCCCCACGAAGCAAATAAGAAAAATAAACCGATAGCACCTAATCCATAAAAGAAGATTTTCCAAAATTTCTTTTTATAATAGGTTATGTTTTTCTCTATGTTTTTAGTCTGATTGTTGTTTTTTTTGACAGCCATAATACTATTTTAATCTTTTTTTTCTATTCTAAAACCAACCTCTGTAATCCCATCTAAAAATATTACACCTGGAACTTTTCCAGTTTCCCGAACAGCTTGTTTAATGTGAACTTTATACTTTCCTTTGAACTTTTCGTTTTCTTTATAAATGAGTTTACTTTCTTTTATGTCAGAAAATCCATCGCCAAGCAGCGATCCGTCCGGATTTGCCATTTGGTATTCAAGAGTGTCCACTTTTGTAAAGCCATTTGGACTTTCAACAGCAACGATTAAAAACAGATTATTGTATTTATAATTGTTGTTATCTCTCAAATTTATGAATAAATTATATCGTTTTGTTGAATCTAATTCCGGCAGATCAAATGTCACAATACTGTCTTTATGCCACGCACTTCCAACAGATTTGTATTCATCAAAAACTCTTTTTTTATCACATGAAAAAAAAAGTAATATAACCAAAAGAATTAAAGCGCTATTTTTTAGGCTCATTTTTAGTAATAATTATAGGTTTTCTTGCGATTACGGGTTTTTTGTCAGCAATGTTTTTGTCAACAGGGTTTTGTCTATTGTTATTTGCAGGCTTATTGTTGGGGTTGTTATTATTATTTGCTACAATAGCATTTTCACCTGGTTTGCGTTTTTTAGGATGTTTTTTCTTTGCTTTTGGTTGATCAAATCGAGTTAAACTCTCTTGACCCATGGCATTGTTAAAGTTTTTTTCTGGTTCCACAACAATTTCTATTGCAAAATCTTCCAATGAAGAAACTTTGTTTTTCAACTTGTTTTCAGCAATGATTTCTTTAACTTGTTCAATTTTCAATACATGCCAATTAGCAAAATTATTAGTATAAGCAAACCACATTAATCCTTTGAAAATATCTTGTTTTTGACAAATGGCATCTCCTTTTTCAGTTACCAATTTTGTTTCAAAATCAGGAAAACCTTTCAAAGCGTCCATATAAGTATCTAACTCATAGTTCAGGCAGCATTTTAATTTGCCGCATTGTCCAGCTAATTTTTGAGGATTCAATGACAATTGTTGGTAACGCGCGGCTGAGGTATTTACACTTCTAAAATCCGTTAGCCAAGTGGAACAGCATAATTCTCTTCCGCAAGAACCAATACCGCCTAAACGTGCCGCTTCTTGGCGGAAACCTACTTGTTTCATCTCGATTCTGGTACTGAATTCTTTCGCAAAATCTTTAATCAAAGCGCGAAAATCAATCCGATCGTTTGCCGTATAATAAAAAGTGGCTTTAGAACCATCACCTTGAAATTCAATATCGGAAATTTTCATTTCCAGTTTTTGAGCAATCGCTAATTCACGCGCTCTAACTTTCATTGGTTCTTCTTTATCGCGCGCAGTTGACCAAATGTCAATATCTTTTTGAGATGCTTTTCTGTAAATTTTTGGAACTTCGTTGCTGGAAGAATTTATTCCTTTTTTCTTCATTTGGATTCGGACCAATTCCCCTGTCAGGGTGACAATTCCTATATCGTGACCTGGAGAAGCAACCGTGGCTACAATGTCTCCCATGCTTAAAGTCAACTTTTCAGTATTGCGGTAAAACTCTTTTCTTCCGTTTTTAAAACGTACCTCAACACAGTCAAAAGGAGCCTCGCCATTAGGCAAACTCATGTTAGAAAGCCAATCGAAAACCGTTAATTTGTTGCAGCTATCGGTGCCGCAAGTCCCATTATTTTTACAACCCTTAGGTGTACCACCATCAGAAGTTGAACAACTTGTACATGCCATAATTTTATATGTAGTGTTGCAATGATAGCAACTTAAGTTCTTAAAAAGATTAATGTGTAAAGATAGTATTTTTTAATTTTAAGTTACAATGACTTAAAACCTCAAAAAAGCATAAATTTTTAATAAAAAAAACCATTATGATTTGGTTCATAATGGGTTAATTTTACAGGATTTTTTATAAAAATATCACGTTTCTTTTACTGTAATTATTTTCACGGGACACGCTTTTGCGGCTAATTCACAATGTTCTGTAATTGTGTGATCATGCGATTTTAACGTAAAAAAACCCTTTGCATTTTGCGAATGGATTAAAACCGATTTCCCGTCTTTTTTGGACATTTGAAACTGTGCCGGTGCCATTTCCACGCAATAATTGCAGCCAATGCATTTGTCTCTTTGCAGGGTTACAATGACCATTAGGCTTCTACAATTTTATATAATTTATCGGACATTCGGATTCTAAAAGGCAGTTTGAAAGTGCAGTCATCTCCTTTTGTAGCTTTGTCCGCAACAGCATCATTAACATACATTTCTTCGATAATCATTTCTTGTGCGCCTGTACTTGGTCCCGTTACTAAAATTTTATCTCCAATTTTTATGTCGTAAGCTTCGATTTTGAATTGGCCAATAGTTGCTTTTGGAAAATAATGAGTTCCTTTTCCAACGTATACTTTCTTCTGCGTTGCCAAAGATCCGGAAACATCACTCCATTCGCCTAATTCTTGTCCGAGGTAATATCCGGCCCAAAAACCACGGTTGTAAACGGTGTTCAGCGCTTCCATCCAAATAGTCACTTTTTCTTTAGAAAAGGTTTCTTCGTAATAACTGTCAATCGCCTCGCGATAGGTTTTGATGACGGTGGCCACGTATTCGGGCGCACGTCCACGACCTTCAATTTTCAAGACTTGAATGCCGGAATCAACAACCTGATCTAGAAAATCAATGGTGCACAAATCTTTTGGCGACATCATGTATTCGTTGTCCAATTCGATTTCAAAACCAGTTTCCTGATCAATTACCGTATATTTTTTGCGACAGTTTTGTTTGCAGGCACCACGATTTGCTGAAGAATTATTAGAATGTAAACTCAAATAACATTTTCCTGAAACCGCCATACACAAAGCACCGTGACCGAAAATCTCAATTTCTACCAAGTTGCCGTTTGGTCCTTTTATAGATTCTTTTTTAATTTGTTCGGTGATACTCTTTACTTGGCGCAAACTCAATTCCCGACTTAAAACCATCGTATCGGCAAACAAACTATAGAATTTTATGGTTTCAATATTAGTTACATTTAATTGAGTTGAAATATGAACTTCCATTCCGATGCCTCTCGCCATGGCAATCACTGCTTGGTCCGATGCAATTACAGCGGTGATGTTTGCTTCTTTGGCTTTGTTTAATAAAGTTTTAACCACTGATAAATCATGGTCGTAGATTATCGTGTTTAAAGTCAAATAGGTTCTGATTTTTTTTGCTTTACAGCGACGGGCAATTTCTGGTAAATCGTCCATGGTGAAATTTACCGTTGCGCGTGCTCGCATATTCAATTGTTCTACTCCAAAATAAACAGAATCTGCACCATTGTCTATTCCAGCTTGAAGAGACTCAAAGTTCCCGGCGGGAGCCATAAGTTCAATTTTATTGTTTGGGGTCATGATAAATTAGTCTAAAATTTTATATAATTTATCAGATAATCGAATCCTAAAAGGCAATTTGAAAGTGCATGTGTCTCCAGAAATGGCAATTTTTGAAGCGACTTCATTAACAAACATATTCTCAATTGTCATTTCTTGTTCGCCGGTTGTAGAACCTTTGATTAGAATTTTATCGCCAATTTTGATTTCATCTTCTTCAATAAGAAACTGGCCAATACTTGGTTTTGGAAAAAAGTGAGTTCCTTTTCCAATGTATATTTTCTTGACTTTTTGTTCTTTTTTAAGCGCAGTTTTCGGTTTGTCTGCAACAAAAACGCCATGAGTTTCTTCGTTATTTTTGAAAGTCAAAACGTCTGATTTCCCTTTTTTGAAAATCATATTCCCGTTTTTGATTCCTCTTCGAATGGCTTTTTGTTCTTCTTCCGGAAGATGCGTTACAGTCATACATTCTGAAGAACAACAACCTTCCATAGCAGATTTGCATTCTTCACATTGAATGAAAAGCAAATGACAACCTTCATTCACGCAATTAGTATGCACATCGCAAGGCTTTCCGCATTGGTGACATTGAGAAACAATATCGTCTGTGATTCTTTCGCCTAAGCGATGATCAAACACAAAGTTTTTTCCGATGAATTTGCTTTCTAAACCTTCCGCTTTTACTTGTCGCGTGTATTCAATAATTCCGCCTTCAAGTTGGTACACATTTTCAAAGCCTTTGTGTTTGAAATAGGCGCTGGCTTTCTCGCATCGAATTCCTCCGGTGCAATACATCAGTACTTTTTTGTCTTGTTTGTGTTCTGAAAGTTGCTCTTCAATGATTGGTAAACTTTCACGGAACGTATCTACGTCTGGTTTTATGGCTTTGGTAAAATGTCCTATTTCGCTTTCATAATGATTACGCATATCAACCACAATGGTGTCAGGATCTTCGAGCAATTCGTTGAACTCCTTAGCTTTTAAGTGAATTCCAATATTAGTAACATCAAAAGTTTCATCGACTAAACCGTCAGCCACAATCTTGTCACGGACTTTTACGGTGAGTTTCAAAAAGGAGTGGTCGTCATGCTCTACGGCAATATTCAACCGAATGCCTTTCATGAAATCATAGGCTTCAATAGAATCTTTGAACGCATAGAAATTATCAGCAGGCAATGATAATTGGGCGTTGATCCCCTCACTGGCTACATAAATTCTGCCCAGAACCTCTAAAGGATTCCACGCTAGAAATAATTCGTTACGAAATTGTGTTGGATTTTGAATTTGCGCATAAGCATAGAAAGACAAAGTTAATCTTTGCTTTCCGGCATCATCGATCATGATGGCTCTTTCTTCTGCGCTTAATGTGTTATACAGTTGCATGCTATAAACAGTTTAAGTTGAAAAAATTATTTTTGCAAAAGTAAGGAAAAAGTTGCTGCGTTGCAAAGTTGTCGAGGGCCTGTGTTTTTTAGCCCTGATGGAAGGGAAAATCCTATGCTTTTTAGCATAGATTGGAATGACAGCAGGATTAGCTCCAAATAAAAAAATCATACAAAGTTCACGTAGTTTATAAATAAAAAACCCTTTCAGAGTTTAAAACTCAGAAAGGGTTAGTACATTCTAAAATAGAATTTTTAACAATACTCGTTGAAAGCGTCTTTTAAGTTTTCAGCGATTAATTCTGCTGGGCGACCTTCAATGTGATGACGCTCTAACATGTGAACTAATTCACCGTCCTTGAACAAAGCGATGCTTGGTGAAGATGGAGGAAAAGGAAACATAAATCCTCTTGCTGCATCTACAGCATCTTTATCAACACCTGCAAAAACTGTAATTAAATGAGCTGGTTTTTTAATGTTATCTAGGCTCATTTTTGCTCCTGGACGTGCATTTCTTGCCGCACAGCCACAAACAGAATTAACTACTACAAGAGTCGTTCCTTCAGATTTTATTGCGTTTTCTACTGCTTCAGCTGTATGTAATTCTTGAAAACCGGCGTCAGTTAATTCAGCACGCATTGGTTTTACCATTTCTTCTGGATACATATTTTTTTTATTTTAAATAAATAATAACTTTAAGTTGCAAAGTTACAAAGTTTACAATCAAGTATAGGAGTTCAATTATAAAGTTTTGTTATAGTTTGATTTCTATTTCATTGCTTTGAAAGCCACTTGAAAAATAGCTTTAATGAATAGCATTTTTGGGCATTTTAGAATGACCTGAATATCTTCTTTTAATGAAGTTTCTTCATCTAAAAATTTGAAAATTAATGTTGGATTTCCTTTTTTGAACATCGAAGAAAAAATAGAGGAACCCAATTCATTTTTTCGATCTAAAATATCTAATAATAACAAATCATAAAACCAGAATTTGGTTATTTTGTGAAACTTCGTGAAGTCCGTTTCAGTTTGAAGGAACGTAACTAATTCGGTAGATTTTCTATCAGAATTTTTAAAAGTATAACCGGTACTTGCTTTAGTCCAACCACCGGAAGTACCGATATTTATTACATTTTTGGTATTCAATTTCCAAAAAGGATAACAAGTCATAGGAATACTTCCTTTTTCTTTCTCTATGATTTCGTAATTACTAATGCCAAGATTTTGGATATAATTTTCAATTTCAGTTTCATATTCCGCTTTTTCAAGATGATTGTGAGAGAACAAAGTGTATTCTAATAAAGCTTCCGTTTTAGAAGTGGGCAAAACATACATAAAACGAGTGTTCCCCTTTTGTTCTACCGAAAAATCCATGAATGTTGCCTGATCTGGATTGAAAATTTCTTGTTCACTTTTGATAAACCAACCAATAAAATGCTGTTGTAAAACAGGATATTTGGTTTGATTTTCTACCTTTTGTTTGGTGTAAATGCTATTGAAGAGTTTGGAACAGGAAAAACTTTCAGAATCAGTTTGTATCAGAATTAGATTTTCCGATTCTTCAATTGCAGTTACTTTCTGGTTGAGGAAAGTGATGTTTTCTTGTTTCGCAATCAAATCAAATACTTGGTTGTAAAAATCCAAGCCTTTCACCATGTTGTATTGATACGGTTTTAAATCTAAATTTCTTCTGAAGTTTTTATTGGCAAATAATGCCAAATCCCATTTTTTGGAAATAGACTTCTCCCAAATTACTTCTTCTTTTGCCCAAAAACACCAGGTTCTGTCGTTAGTTTTTTTGGTGTTTTCATCCAATAACAAAATGCGTTTGTTATTAAATTTACCGGATTGCATCATTTTATAAACGGTCATCATAGCGGACAAGCCGGTTCCAGTAAAGATATAATCGAAGTGTTTCATTTGAAAAATTGACAATTACATCAAAAATAGACATTTTATTCTTTTAGTTTCTCTAAAATTATTTTAAACTCTTTCGGTTTTATGTAGTTGTTGTCTTGAAAAATGATTTCGTTATCACTATTTAAAACACATAAAACGGGATAGTTCAGCTGTTTGTTGACGGTTCCTAATTGTAAAGCCAGTTCATGTATTCCGGAATTATTACCTGTGGATTTGAACTTAAAAGTAGCTTCGTTAAAAGTAATTGTTCGTTCTTCTCCCCCATTAAGATCAATAAAATAAAAATTGTCGTTTAATTCCTTTATGATGTTTTCGTTTTTGAAAGTTGTGTTTTTCATCGCATGACAAAATTGACACCAATCCGTGTGAATAAAAATGACAACTTTCCTTTTCTCAATATTTTGAAGACTATCTATTTGTTCAAAGGAAACCAAGTTTAGCTGCGCAAAACCAGATGGATTCACCGAAAATAACAACATTAGTATTAGAAATTTTTTTCTCATTTACTTTAAATTATAGCGCAGCCCGAAAAAGCTGCGAATACCTTGGTTAGGGCCATAAACGTAAGTAGTGTCAAATGTTAATCCGTAAGGATTTTCAGGTGTTGCCAGTACTTGTCCGTTATTGTTATATTCTACATTTTTGTCAAAAGGATCATTTGTTCTGGAAATCAAAAAAGGATTATTCTGTTTCGGCAGAAAATTCAAAATGTTTTTAATTCCGGCATAGAACTCAAAATTTTTCCAACCAGAATAGGTGAGTTGTATGTTTTGTAAACTATACCAGGGCGAATTTGGACTTCGAGGATCTAAAGTACTCAATAATGGTAATTTCATTGGTCCGTATACATTTCCGGTATAGTCAATATTCAAATCGATTGTTTTTATTTTATACGATACACTCCATGTAGCAGTAAAATTTTCGGTTAGAAAGGGCGTTTCTTTTACGCCGTTTTCAACATTTTTATTATTAAGAAACGAAGCGCCTGTTATAATCTTTAATCCGTTAGGAAAATTGACGTCTATATTTGTGCTAATTCCTTGGCTTATGGCGTATCCATTGATGTTGTCATAAATTATTTTATTGGGATCGGTTTTGTAATCGGAAACAATTTTATTGCTGAATCGGGTGTGGAAAAGAGCGGTTTCAATTCCGATAAATGTTCCATTGCTGAAATTAATTTTCTTGATATAATTCAAATTAACATTTATGGATTGTTCCGGCTTCAAGTTATTAGCAACTACAATTTCCCGAGCACCTGTTAAAGCAGCATGATCTTCGGTAAATAAATTGACAACTCTAAAACCCGTTCCAGCATTCAAACGAAGGATGTTATTGTCGTTCAATTTCCATTTATAGGCTACGCGAGGTGTCAAAATACTCCCGTGAAAAGAATTGTAATCATAACGCATCCCTAATAATAATTTGTGTTTTTCAGTGAACGTAATTTCATCCTGAACAAAAATCCCCGGTAACCAGGTTTTCTCTGGATTGTTTTCTCCTGAAACTGATGTTACAGGGGTGTTATCGTCATAATAATTATATCTGGTCGCAATTCCAGCAAGCATATCATTTTTTCCTAATTTCTTATCCCAAATTAATTGTAGAAAACCAATTTTTTGGTTGGCAATATAATTTGTTAAACCGTAACGACTGTCTTGATAATGTACGTTTCCAGAAAACGAAAGCGTAAATTTTTCTTGAAATGGTAATTGATAACTTCCTATTAGTTCCGCTCGTTTCGTGTAAATACTTTCACCGTAAATCTCATCTCCTCCACGGTATTTTTTCTCCCAGCGCGTGTCACCGCCAAAACGGTCTTCATAGACCGCACGTGCCGCTATAGTGAATAATCGATTTTCGTTTCTGTTAAAAGTCCATTTCTGAAAAAGTGAAATCCGATCTGAGAGCGAAACATCAGTAAATCCATCCTTATCGTTGTCAATTCTATTATTATATTTGAAATAATTTACTCCTATTAATGCCGTTGCTTTCTTGCCAACATTCCATTTAACCCCTAAGTCTACATTAGTTTCAAGCCAAGAGGTGGTAAAAACATCCGCGGAGAATAAAGGAGCATTTATTGGGTTTTTAGTAATGATATTAATTAAACCTCCTACAGCTTCACTACCGTACAATGAGGATGCGGGACCTTTTACAATTTCAATTCTTTCTACTAAAGAATTTGGAATTCCGGATAATCCGTAAACAGTTGATAAACTGCTCACGATTGGCATTCCGTCTATTAAAACTAAAGTATACGGACCTTCTAATCCGTTGATATGAATGTCACCCGTATTGCAAACGCCACAATTAAGCTGCGGTCGTACTCCATTTACGTTTTGCAATGCTTCATAAATACTTGCAGTAGGATTTTTTTTGAAAAATATTGGGGAATAAACTTCAACAGGAACGGCACTTTCTAATCTTTTTACCGCTTTCAATGTTCCCGATACAACCACTTCGTTCAGTTGATTTTCAATAGTAGTGAGTTCAAAATCTAGGATTGTATTTTCTTCTTTTTTGACAATTATATTTTTTTTTGAGGTTTGAAAACTGTTGGCGATCACCTGAATTTTATAATTTCCTTCTGGGATGTTTTCTAATTTAAAGTTACCTAAGCTATCTGTTTCGGTTTTATGATTAGTTCCCATTATGACAATAGTTGCTCCCGGAACACCATTTTTTTCTGATGAAACGAGTCCCGATACAAAAGTTTTTTCTTGTGCGTAACTAAAATTTACAACAAGAGAAATAAACACAATAACTAATTTTTTCACGGTACTTAAATTAAATTTAGGTAAAGCTAAAAATTATATTTTGCAAAACAAATTTTTTAATTACTTTTGTATCAATAATTTAAATTCAGCCATGGGAAAATCTTTAGAAGAAGTTCACGGATCGGTCGTCACACAAAATAAGAAATCAGTACTCAGAAAAATATTAGCTTTTTTCGGACCTGCCTATTTAATTAGCGTTGGTTATATGGATCCCGGAAATTGGGCAACGGATATTGCCGGCGGAAGCCAGTTTGGTTATGCTTTACTTTGGGTTTTATTGATGAGTAATATGATGGCGCTTTTATTGCAAAGTTTAAGTGCCCGACTTGGGATTGTTACCCAACGTGATTTGGCGCAAGCCTCACGAGAAACCTACTCCCCGTTTATAAATTATATTCTTTATTTTCTTGCAGAAATTGCTATTGCAGCTTGTGATCTTGCCGAAGTATTAGGAATGGCCATTGGTATTAATTTGCTATTTGATATTCCGCTTATTGAAGGGGTGATTATAACCGTTTTAGATACTTTTTTATTGTTGTTTCTAATCAATAAAGGCATCCGAAAAATGGAGGCTTTCATCATTGTTTTAGTTGCAATTATTGGCTTCTCCTTTATTTTTGAAATGATTTTTGCCCAGCCAGAAATGGGGAAAGTGATTTACGGTTTAATCCCATCAATGCCCAATGAAGCGGCGCTGTATATTGCCATCGGGATTATTGGGGCAACGGTAATGCCTCATAATTTATACCTGCATTCCTCATTAGTGCAAACCAGAAACTTCGATCGGAGTAAAGCAGGAATAAAGCAGGCCTTAAAATATAATTTCATAGATTCCACAATTGCATTAAACTTGGCTTTTTTCGTAAATGCCGCTATTTTAATATTGGCAGCAGCCACATTTTATAAAAACGGTATGTTTGAAGTAGCTGAAATTCAGGACGCACACCGGTTTTTAGCACCGCTTTTAGGAAGTAAATGGGCGCCCATATTATTTGCAGTGGCTTTGATTGCGGCAGGACAAAGTTCGACAATTACAGGGACTTTAGCTGGTCAAATTATTATGGAAGGCTATTTGAACTTGCGAATTCAACCTTGGGTTAGAAGAATAATTACCCGATTAATAGCGATCGTTCCAGCGGTAATTGTAATCTCTATTTTTGGCGAAGGAGTTACCGGAAAATTACTGATTTTAAGCCAGGTTATTTTGAGTTTACAACTTGGTTTTGCAATTATTCCGTTGATTCATTTTGTAAGCGATAAATCAAAAATGAAAGGATTTCACATTGGCAGAGTCACCCAAATTGCTTCTTGGCTTGTTGCCACGATTATTGTTTCACTGAATGCCAAACTGGTTTTTGATGAAATAAACGGTTGGCTGGAAACTTCAAAAAACCCACTATTATTATGGTTTACGGTGGTTCCTTTAGCTTTTGGATTCCTGGTATTGTTGCTTTATATTGTATTCAAGCCTTTTATTGCCCGAGCAAAAATAGATATTCAAAATCATTCGCCACATAGTTTAAAACTACAATTTTCCAAAACTGGAAGTTATACTAAAAAGAATATTGTGGTCTCTGTCGATTTCTCCCGTGCAGATGAGGTGGCGTTAAATAACGCTTTTGAATTAGGGGGAATTGATGCTGCATACACTTTGATTCACGTCGTAGAAACGGTAGGAGCGATGGTTTATGGTGAAAATATTGATGACCATGAAACTTTGATAGACGAAAAACTATTGAAAGAATACCGAGAAATGCTGTTGGAAAAAGGATTTAAAGTAGAAATAAAATTGGGATTTGGAAAACCAAACAAAGTGATTCCTAACATCATTAATGAAGGGAATTACGATATTTTGGTCATGGGAACTCATGGTCATACTGGATTCAAAGATTTAGTCTTTGGAACTACCGTAAATAAATTGCGTCATAAAATTTCCATTCCGTTGCTAATAGTAAAGAATTAAATTTTTGTGCTGAATTTATTTCAGTTTCAGGAGCTATTTACTTCGTCAGTTCGCTTCGCTCGTGTCCCGCTATCAGTTGTACTCTTTGTCGTTTACAGAAAAACAGTAAAGGATTTCCACTACAAAAGAAGTTCACTGAACTCCGATAAGAATCTAAATCACTAATCTTCAACCCTAATCAATATGACTTTTTCAGAAGAAAATTACCTTAAAACTATATATCATTTAACGATTGTTTCAGATTCAGAAATAAGCACTAATGCCATCGCTGAAATGATGGAAACCAAAGCATCATCTGTGACGGATATGCTTAAAAAATTAGCTGAAAAAGATTTACTAAATTATAAAAAATACCAAGGTGTTTCATTGACCGAAAAAGGGAAACTATCTGCAAAAATGATTGTGAGAAAACATCGACTTTGGGAAGTTTTTCTGGTTGAAAAATTGGATTTTTCTTGGGATGAGGTACACGATATCGCAGAACAATTAGAACACATAAAATCCGAGAAACTCATCAATAAACTGGACGATTTTCTGGGAAATCCAACAGAAGATCCACATGGCGATCCCATTCCGGATGTTAATGGACGAATCATTAAAATTGAAAAACAATTGCTTTCTGAATTACATGAAAATCAAATGGGAATTTGCGTTGGCGTTAAAGATACCTCTTCAGAATTTCTAAAATATTTAGACAAGCAAGGAATTGCATTGGGTTCTTTGATTGAAATAGTAGCAAAAGAAAGTTTCGACTTATCATTAAAAATTAATGTGGACAGTAGAGATTTGACTATTTCAAATAAAATTGCCAGTAATCTTTTTGTGAAGTTGAATTAGGAAATTTGGCGTTATCTTTGAAAGAACTATACTAAAAACAATCAATTATGAAAAAGGCACTACTGTTATTTCTAGTCTTATTTAATATGCTGGCATTCGGACAAAACACGCCCAAAGAAAATATTAAATATGTAAAAATTGCGCAGAAAAAGTGTCTTAAGAAAACAGGCTATCAAATTGTTTTTAAAGAATTAGTAAGTGATTCCCGTTGTCCTGACGGCGTTACTTGTATTTGGGCTGGCGAAGCTTCAGCTATCGTTTCAGTGTATAGAGATTCAAAACTAATTGAGGATAATACGATGGTTTTTTCAATGAAAAACATTGAGGAAAACAAAAAATGGTTCTCTAAATATCTTCCAAAAAAGCAAAGTAAAATAAAAAATGTCGGTGTTTTTCCTTACCCAAAACAAGGCGTAGTCGTTGACAAGAAAGATTATTATATAAAAATTGGATATATAAAATATGTGGCAACAGAGCGGTAATTCCTGTTCTTATAATTGCTGCTTCATCCTCACTTCTCTTTTTTTAAATAATACTTATTACCCTGCTATCGTATTAGAACCCTATTGAGGAAATGCTCCATCGCACAGAATCTCGACGCCTTCGATAGCATCAATTTGTGTCCAGAAATAGCGGCACCCTTTTCCCCTTGACCTAGGGATGTTTGAACATAAAGTAATGAACTTAAGTTTTTCCTTTTTCCGTTAATTGGTGTCAAAGTTCTACTGGGGCGCATGTTTCTAATTTCGTACAGATCAAGTAATGAAGTAGCTTCATTTACAGGAGTTTGAACCGTGTTAAAAGAGGAGATTCTATACTGAAATACTTTATCAAAAGTGCTTTGTCCCGTTGCTGTCAGTTCTTTCGGTGCTATTAACACCTGGAATAGCAGTAGCAGAATTGTCTATTACAATATCAGAAATCCCTTTTAATCAAAAAGAAACGTGACATTTAGCGTAAATAACAATAAAACTAACTTTTTCATAATTAGTTGATATTGGTTCATTTTGATTTGAAATCAATTGCAACATAATAAATGCAAGATGTGCTCATTTTCTACATAATAATTTTTTTTGAAAAATAGCCAATGAAATCAATGATTTTAAAAAAAAGACAGTTTGCTTTTTTCATAATTACAGGTGCTAAATCGAGGTTCCTTATAGTTTTCTCCTTTTAAATTATTAAGAAGATACTGATTAACATTCCATAGTAATTCTATAATTTCAATTGCTGGTTAGGAGTAAAGCTAAAAGTCCTGAAATTATATTTGAAATACATCGTAATTTCAATTTCAAATCAGAAACCATTATTTTGAGTTAAAATGTAAATGACTGATTTTGGATGTAAAAATACATTTTTGTACTATGTAAGTTTAGTTACTTTTAATGAAAAAACTTAAATTAACAGGTAGATTTATTTTAAATTTATTTTAATGCTTTTTTTAAAATAGTACAATTGCATTGTCTTTTTATTTTTAAGGTTTAAAAAAGAATAAATTTGAAACAACAATTTTAATGACAACCACAATCATCATCGCCACAATTTTTTTTAGATTTTTTCTTCCAGAAGAATTTTCTAATTAAAAAAGCCACAGCAACTGCTAGTGCGACAAAGGCTATAATTTTCTGAATATCCATAATTTGTTATTTTAGAATTTGATATGAAACCAAGGCGACAATATAGGCAAAGCCACTCATAAATATTAATTGTCCTAAGGGCCATTTCCATGTATTTGTTTCTTTTTTTGTAATGGCAAGTGTACTGGCACATTGCAAAGCAAAAGCATAGAATAGCAATAATGATATTCCGGAGGCGAAATTGAATATCTTTTCTCCAGTTACAGGATTGATTTCGGCTGCCATTTTATTTTTTATGGTGACTTCATTTTCGTTACCGCCTACGCTGTAAATTGTGGCTAATGTACCAACAAATACCTCTCTGGCAGCAAATGAGCTAATAATGGCAATGCCTATTTTCCAATCGTAACCTAAAGGCGAAATTGCAGGTTCAATAGTTTTTCCCATTAAACCAATATAAGAATTTTCTAGCTTTTGTGAAGCTACTGCATTTTCAAATTCTGTTTTTGACAGTGGCTTATCTTTCGTTTTTTCAAGTACTATTTTTTCCGCTTGATTAAAATTTTCTCCAGGACCGTAAGAGGCTAAAAACCATAGAACAATTGAAATTGCTAAAATAATTTTCCCTGCTCCAAAAACAAATGCCTTTGTTTTTTCGATAACATTAATCCCAACGTTTTTGAAAAGGGGCAATTTATAGTTAGGCATTTCAACAACGAAATAGGTTTTTCCTTTTATTTTCAGAATTTTATTTAAAATATATGCAGAAAATATAGCCATACCAAAACCCAAAAGATACAATAGCATCAAGGTCAATCCTTGCATATTTATAATCCCAAAAACACGTTCGTCAGGGATTACTAATCCGATAATAATGGCGTAAACAGGTAATCTTGCTGAGCAGGTTGTAAAAGGGGTTACTAAAATGGTAATCAATCTTTCTTTCCAGTTTTCTATATTTCGAGTTGCCATAATTGCAGGAATTGCGCAGGCTGTTCCAGAAATAAGCGGCACCACACTTTTGCCTGATAAACCAAATTTTCGCATAATTTTATCCATTAGGAAAACTACTCGACTCATATAGCCACTTTCTTCGAGAATGGAAATAAACATGAATAGGAAAGCAATCTGTGGGATAAATATTAAAATTCCGCCAATTCCGGGAATGATTCCCTGTGAAATTAAATTGGTTAAAACTCCGGCAGGTAATTTTTCGCTGGTGAAAGCACTTAAGGATGCAAAAGTACTGTCGATAAAATCCATTGGGATTTTCGACCATTCGAAAATAGATTGAAAAATTACAAATAGAATCAAAAAGAAGATAACGTAGCCCCAAACTTTATGAGTGAGCACACGATCCAGTTTGCTTCGAAAATCTTTGGCGACGGTTTCATCAATTTTCAATCCTACTTTCAGCACATCGTTGATAAACTGATAGCGTTTTATGGTTTCTTTTTGTTGCAAACGTTTTAAGTCTGAGTGCGATTTGGTAAACGAACTTCTGATTTCATTACGATCTAAATTCAGGAAGTTTACATCCTGTGTAATCACCAACCACAATTTATATAATAATTGATTGGGAAATGTTTTGCGAAGTGTATTAAAATATTCAGGATCAATACTGGATGCATTCAAACATGGTTCTGTGGAGATTATTTTGTAAGTGACAATCAATTTTTTTAAGGCATCAATTCCAAAACCTTTTCTTGAACTAATTAGTGCAATCTTAGTTTTTAGGTGTTGCTCAAGATAAGGAATGTCTAGTGTTATTCCTTTATACTCCATTCTATCCGCCATGTTTATGACTAGAATAGTTGGGATTTCTAAATCTTTTATTTGGGTAAAAAGCAGCAAATTACGTTTCAAATTTTCGACATCAGTAACCACAAGAGCTACGTCAGGATATAATTTGTCGTTTTTATTCAATAACAATTCAATAACTACATTCTCATCAATTGAACTGGCATTCAAACTATACGTTCCGGGTAAATCCAGAATATTAGCTTTGACATTAGTAGGTAATTTGCAAAATCCCATCTTTTTTTCAACGGTGATTCCGGGATAATTACCCACTTGTTGGTTTAAACCGGTCAATTGATTAAAAACCGAAGTTTTCCCTACATTAGGATTTCCTATGAGAGCGACATTAATATTTCGATTGCTTACCATAAGTTGGTTTTGATTATTTCAACTTCGATTTCTCTGGCTGTTTCCACCCGAATAGCAACATGGGAACCATTATTGATATTCAAATATAAAGGATCTCCAAAAGGAGCAATTTGAAGTAATTCCACCATGTTTCCTGGTAAACAACCCATTTCTAATAGCTTCAAGGGAACAGTGTCAATATCAAAATCTTTGATAATGGCTTTTTCGCCTTTTTTGAGAGAATGTATCGTAGTTCGCAAATCTTATTTAGATTGAATTAAGATTGCAAAAGTACATATTATTATACCAAAATAAATGATAATTATCATTTTTGTACTTTTTTTGGGTAAATCAAAGCTACTATTTTTCAGCTTCTTATTGAATTAATAATGAATTGAAACGGTTGAAATCCAAATTTTTAATTGTCTTCTATTCTGTGCATAAAAAATTAATATCTTCTATTAAACGTTTCATATCCTCTTTATTTGTTCCGTCATAAAAACCTCTTACTCTTCTTTTGGTGTCAACCAAAACAAAATTCTCGGTATGAACCATATCATACAATTGTTCCGGTTTTCCTAATTTGACAGCCAAATAGGATTTTCTGGCCATCGTATAAATCGTTTTTTTGTCTCCGGTGACCAAGTTCCATTTGCTGTCAACAACTCCATTTTTGATCGCATACGCTTTCAAAACGGGAACGCTGTCAGTTTCTGGAAAAACCGTATGTGACAATAACATTACCTTGGGGTTATTAATGATTGCTTTTTGAACTTCGACTAAATTAGTGGTCATCTTTGGACAAATAGAACCGCAGGTAGTGAAGAAAAAATCAGCAACATACACTTTACCTTCATAATCTTTTTGGGTGATCGTTTTTCCGTTTTGGTTTACAAAAGAAAAATCAGCAATAGTGTGATATTTACTGATGTATTGAACGGTACTGTCGACCAGCTCAGGATTTACGTCTGCAGGATTAAAGATGGGCAGCGATTTGCTAGGTTTAAGAGCAACATAAAATAAGTAAATCGTTAGGATAGAGAAGACTAATAAAACACCAAAGAACTTTCGGTATTTATATAAAATAGATTTCATAAAAGTAATTTGGTACAAAAATACAAAAAGAGTTCTTAATTTGAAGTATTTAGCAAAATGCAGTTTTAGTCCGAAATTTAACAAAATTTAAAAATTTTATTGATAAGTTTGTGTATACGTTTAAACCATTATATAAAATGAAAAATCAGTTTAATAAACAATTTCTTTTTGTGATTCCTGCAATCTTTGGACTCACTGTCAGTCAGGCTCAGAATGTTCCTGTAAAAATGAATCCAGGAATTGACATTTCCAATATGGATAAAAAAATTAAATCAAACGATGATTTTTTCCGCTTCGTCAACGGAGCTTGGCTTGATAAAACGGAAATTCCAAGTGATAGAACTTCATGGGGAAGTTTTAATGAATTGCTTAAAAAAACGGATAAAGATGCATTGGATATATTGAAGGAGGCTTCAAAAAACCCGATGTACAAGTCAAGTACGGATCAAGGGAAAGCCATTAATCTTTTTAAATCTGTCTTGGATACCGTAGCACGAGATAAAAAAGGAATTGAACCATTAAAAAAGTATTTGGCAAAAATTGATGCGGTAAAAAACATTCAGGATTTACAAAAATTATTGGTTGAAATGGAACCAATTGGAGGAATTGGCTTTTTTGGAGTTGGAGTTGGTGCCGATGAAAAAAACAGCAAAAAAAATTCCGTGAGTCTTGGAGTAGGAAGATTAGGTTTGCCGGATAAAGATTATTATTCTTCTGAGGATAAAGATTCGAAAGAAAAAAGAGATAAATACGTACTTCACGTTGAGAGAATGCTACAGTTTATTGGTGAAAACCCTGCAAAAGCGAAGGAAAGCGCGATTAAAATTCTAGCTTTAGAAACAGCAATGTCCAAGCCAAGATTGGATAGAGTAGAACGTAGAGATGATAGATTGCAATACAATCCGATGACTATTGCCGATTTACAGAAAATGACTCCGGCAATCAACTGGCAAAATTATTTTTCAGGTATTGGTTTTTCAAAATTAGATCAGGTAATCGTTAGCCAACCAAGATACATGAAAGCGCTGCAAACTGTTTTTAAAGAAAACAAAGTAGCGGACTGGAAAGAATATCTAAAATGGTCTTTGCTTAATAAATCAAGTGGTCAATTGTCTACTAAAATTGAAGTTGCTAATTTTGATTTCTACGGTAAAACGTTGACTGGCGCAATCAAACAAAGACCTCGTGAAGACCGAGCTTTGCAAACCGTTAATAACACTATTGGCGAAGCCTTAGGGAAATTATACGTTGAGAAAATGTTTCCTGCTGAAGCAAAAGCAAAAGCAGAGAAAATGATTAAAAATGTGATTTTGGCCTACCAAAACAGAATCAACAATTTGACTTGGATGTCTGAGGCAACTAAAGTTAAAGCAGTTCAAAAATTAAATAAGATCACGATCAAAATTGGTTATCCAGACAAATGGAAAGACTATTCTGCTTTGAAAATTGCAAGTACTGAAGAGGGAGGAAGTTTCTTTGAAAATGTTCAAAACCTTTCTCGTTGGAATTTTCAAGAATCGTTAGATAAACTTAAAAAACCAGTTGATAAAACAGAATGGGGAATGTCTCCTCAAACGGTAAATGCATATTACAATCCTTCTTATAATGAGATTGTATTTCCTGCAGCTATTTTACAACCGCCTTTTTATAATTATCAAGCGGATGAAGCGGTAAATTATGGTGGAATTGGAGCGGTGATCGGACACGAAATTTCTCATGGATTTGATGATAGTGGTGCTAGATACAATGCAGATGGAAATCTTGTAGACTGGTGGACAGCCGAAGATTTAAAACAATTTACTGCTCTTGGTACAGCATTAGCCGACCAATACAGCGCTCTGGAGCCATTGCCGGGTATTCATGTGGACGGGAAATTTACTTTAGGCGAAAACATAGGTGATTTAGGCGGGGTAAATGCTGCTTTTGATGGATTGCAGATGTATTTAAAAGAAAATGGAAATCCAGGATTAATCGACGGTTTTACTCCTGAACAACGTTTCTTTATTTCATGGACAACAGTTTGGCGTACAAAAATGCGTGACGAGGCTTTAAAAAGTCAAGTAAAAACAGACCCGCACTCTCCGGGAATGTATCGTGCTTATGTGCCAATTCAAAATCTGGATGAATTTTATAAAGCTTTTGGAATTCAAAAAGGTGATGGAATGTATGTTGAACCAAGTAACCGAGTGAAAATTTGGTAATTGATATTATTTTGAAAAAAAAATTCAATTCACGAAACACGGCATAAAATCGATTTATCTCCTATTATTAATTTAAAATTGTATTAAGAGATTACCCCAATAACTAATTAACTATTAAAAATGAAAAAAAACACGAATAAGCATTTACTTTTTGTAATTCCCGCAATTTTAGGTTTTACAATTAGTCAGGCTCAGAATACTTTGATAACTAAAGAGCCAGGAATTAATGTTAATTACATGGATAAAAGTGTAAAACCAAACAATGATTTCTTTCGGTATGTGAATGGAACTTGGTTAAATAATACGGAGATTCCAAGTGACAGGACTAGATGGGGAAGTTTTGATGAATTACGTCAAAAGACCGATAATGATGCTTTGTCAATTTTAAAAGAGGCCACAACAAATCCTGCGTATAAGTCCAATACTGATCAAGGAAAAGCGATCAATCTATACAAATCGATATTAGATACTGTTGGAAGAAATAAATTAGGTATAAATCCGTTAAAACCCTATTTAAAAAAGATAAATGCAGTAAAAAACACTAAAGACTTAGAAGCATTATTGATCGAAATGGAACCTATCGGTGGCATTGGATTTATGGGTGCCGCTGTTGGAACGGATGCAAAGAACAGTAATAGAAACGTAATTAATTTAGGTCCTGGGGGCGTAGGCTTACCAGATAGAGATTATTATGTTTCTGATGATGCCGATTCAAAAGAGAAACGTGCAAAATATGTTTTACACGTTGCTAAAATGTTGCAGTATCTTGGTGATAAACCAGCAGTTGCTAAAATGAATGCGGAAAAAATTCTAGCGCTTGAAATTGCGATGTCTAAACCAAGGATGGACAGAGTAGAAAGACGGGACCGTCGTAAGTCCTATAATCCAATGAGCATTAAGGATCTTCAGAAATTAACTCCATCTATCGACTGGAATAATTATTTCACAAAAATTGGTTTGGCAAAAGCAGATACAGTAATCGTATCGCAACCTAAATACATGGCTGCTCTAGAAACTATTTTTAAAGAAAATAAAGTAGAAGATTGGAAAGCATACATGCGTTGGAGTTTATTGAATAGAGCTTCTAGCCAATTATCAACAAATATAGAAAATGCCAATTGGGAGTTTTATGGAAGAACTTTAACGGGTGCAATTAGTCAAAGACCACGTGACGAAAGAGCACTTCAAACGATCAATGGCGCAGTTGGAGAAGCTTTAGGGAAATTATATGTAGAGAAAAAATTTCCTGCTGAAGCCAAAGTCAAAGCAGAAAAAATGATTAAAAACATATTCCTTGCTTTTGAAAACCGTATCAATAATTTGTCATGGATGTCAGCGGAAACAAAGGTTAGTGCGCTTGCTAAATTGCACAAATCAAGAATAAAAATCGGTTATCCTGATAAATGGAAAGATTATTCGGCCTTGACAGTTAAAAGTCCACAAGAAGGCGGAACGTATTTTGACAATGCAAAAAACATGGCAAAATGGCGTTTTGATGAAAACATAGCCGAATTGAACAAGCCAGTTGATAAAGAAAAATGGGGAATGTCACCACAAACTGTAAATGCATATTACAATGCATCTAATAATGAAATTGTATTTCCGGCCGCTATTTTACAGCCGCCTTTTTACAACTATCAAGCCGATGAAGCGGTAAATTATGGTGGAATTGGAGGCGTTATAGGTCATGAAATTTCACATGGTTTCGATGATTCAGGAGCGAGATACAATGCTGACGGAAATCTAGTAGACTGGTGGACAGCAGAAGACTTGAAACAATTTTCCGCTTTAACAGGAGCGCTTGCCGCACAATATAGTGCCTTGCAGCCAATACCGGGAACATTTGTGGATGGTAAATTTACGCTTGGAGAAAATATTGGAGATTTAGGTGGAGTGAATGCAGCTTATGATGGTTTGCAATTGTATCTGAAAGAAAATGGAAATCCGGGATTAATTGACGGATACACACCAGAACAACGTTTCTTCATTTCTTGGTCTACAATTTGGCGTTCAAAAACACGTGATGAAGCATTGAAAAACCAAGTCAAAACAGACCCACATTCACCAGGAATGTATCGTGCTTATGTTCCTTTGCAAAATGTAGATACGTTCTATCAGGCTTTCAATATTCAAGCCAATGACGGAATGTATATTGCACCGGAAAAACGAGTACGAATCTGGTAATAATTATTCTATAATAGCAAAAGGTCCCATTTGTGTAAGCAGATGGGACCTTTTTTATTTGTTAGCTACTTTTTGATTCCGTCCTTTTCTCAACGAATAATTCACCATATATAATCCAAATAAGGTAACCCCACCGCCTATAGCAATGGAAGCATTGAGCGTTTCTCCAAAAATTATGGCACCTAAAATCACGGCAATAATTGGGTTTATATATGCATAAATACTACTTATTTGTGCTGGTAAATTTTGCAGTGCATAAATAAAGGCAATAAAAGTAAGAACAGAGCCAAAAACAACTAAATAAGCAATTGACCACCAGGAAATAGCTGGAATAGAACTTAACGATACGGACGAGCCAGTAGCGCCAGTATAAGCAAAAAGCAAAATACTGGAGAGAAACATCTGTAATCCTAAACTGAAATAAGGATTAAAACTTGCTGCTTTTTTCTTAGTGTACAAAGTTCCAAAAGCCCATGTTAAAGTTGAAATAAGTGAAATAAAAATCCCAAATCTAAAATCGGGTTTTATAAAATCGCTCAAATGATCGTAAAAAATTAGACAAATACCACCAAAACTCACTATTAAACCAATTACAGCTAATCTTGCCAGTCTTTCGCCTCTAAAAAAGCTTATTATAACAATCCATAATGGAACAATAGCGCCAATTATCGCTCCTAAACCACTACTGATATACTTTACTCCCCAAGTGCTAAGACCGTTGCTCAAAACAAAATTTAGGACACTCAGAATTAGGATTGTTTTCCATTGCTTTCCTTTTGGCCAAGGAGTCTTCTTGAACAAGAAAAAGGAAATATAGAGAAAACCGCCAATAAATTGTCTAATAGCGGCGAGTTGTAAAGCAGGCATGTGTTTTACACCTTCTTTTGAAGCAATCCAAGTGGTACCCCAAAAAAGACTGACCCAACATAAAGCTAATATTGGTAATCCAATGGAGTTGACTTTAGACGAAACCGCATTTTTGATTTTAGTTTTCACGTTATAAATTTGGTTTGGTAAAATTATAATTTAATTTAGTCTGTATATTATCACTTAAAATGGTTTTTCCAATAGAAACATTTTCATGGTTAAATTTTGGCAACGCTAAATTCAAATCCATTGCTTTTTGGGTGTAATAATTTTCTCGTGTAGGATGAAAAGGAGTTGCCGCATTGAAAGTTTCATTCCAAGAATTGGTCTCAATAATTTTTAGAATAATACCAATGCAATCTTGCTGATGAATAAGGTTTATTGGCGCTTCAGGATTATCGATGTTTTCACGACCAGCTAGAAATCTCACAGGATGTCTGTCTTCGCCAATTAAGCCACCAAAACGAAGAACAGTAGTTTTGAAGTGCCTATTGCTTTGCAAAAGCTGTTCTGCTTCGACTAATTGTTTGCCACTTTCCGTATCTGGATTTAGTGGAGATTCTTCGGTTACAATATCATTTTCTTCTCCATAAATGGAAGTGGAACTAACAAAAAGAACATTTTTAACAGATGATTTTTCTATAAATGGAATTAATACTTTTATTTTTTCAACAAAATTTTCTTTGTTGCTTCCTCGTAATTTTGGTGGTATATCAATGATTAAAGTACTCCTTTCCTGTAAAAACGATTCGACAGTACCCGATACACTTTTGCTGTCAAGCGAAACTAAAAAAGGACTAATTCCTTCGTTTTCCAATGCTAAAAGTTTCTCTGTAAAAGTTGTCGATCCATTCACCGAAAATCCTTTTCCTAATAAGGCTTTCGCCAAAGGCAAACCCAACCAACCGCAACCTAGAATGCTAATTTTTGTCATTTTTATTTTTAAGTTATTTGACTTTTAAACTGTCTTTTGCAACCATTAAACTGTCTTTTACAATAGGAGTTACAATGCCAATATTCAAAGTGTTTACAGCCACAACTGGGCTTGGTTTTATCGTTTCTTTAATTACCACGGCATCATTCAAAACAAAAGGAGTTGGCATCATCCAATCTTCTCTTTTTACGATATTAAATAATGGATTGTGCAATAAATCAAAAGAACTTTCCATTAATTCCATTTTCAATGGAGTTGTGGCATCTATACTGAACTGCATTTCTAAAGGAAAATTGTCTACCACATAGTAACTCAAAATTTTCTTTCCGTTTCGTTGATATTTAGAACTTTTTTGTCCTAAAGTGCTCGCCCCATTTGCTTTGAAATTATAAATAGTCATTTTTTCATTGGCATAAATGTCATAACGATTTACTTTTCGGTTGGGTGAAATCTTTATTTTCAAATACCTTTGATTACCTACAATTCTATCTTCCAGAAATTCGATACTTGGTTTTTTAAGATTTTTTATTGGAGCTTCTTTTGAATAAGTAAACCCGGAATTATATTTACTGAACAAAGGTGTTTCATTCAAATCCTTAGCATCTTTTGGGTTTTCACCCAAATAGTTTTTGGTCCAAGAGTCAAGGTTACTGTCATAAGTTGCCCAACTTGCCTTGTTGGTATCGGCATTATAGATATACAACAAACTATTTGATTTGGCTTTGCCAAATTCATAACCGGAACTATAATGTGCTTTCGCAAAAAAGCCAATAGCGAGTGCAAAAAACAATAAGGACCACAATCCTTTTTTGGCGAAAGCCCCAAAAACAGGTAATAATAATGCAAAAGTTAAAACAGTAAGTAGTGCACTTCCAAATAATACTTTTAATCCCAAACCGACAGGAAACATTTGAATAAATGGCACTATGATTAATAAGGCTGGGATGCTACAAATAAGATTTAGTGTTTTATTTGACCTTTGCGTAATAATAAAAATTCCAAAAGAAAATAGTCCAAAGTAAATGGGAATGATCAAAAATCCTGCACCTTGCAAACTAATAGCAAGACCTCCGTTGATGATAATCCATAAAAATAACGGAGCAACATAATGATTCATCGTCACTTTTTTGGCTGAAAAAAGCTGATAAAACGCTAAACTAATTGCTATGCCCAAAAGAACAAAAGCAGCAATATAGGCATGACCATTATAGGTAAATCCGTTGAGTAAATCATTGTATTGCGGATAGATTTTCAGCAATGCTTTCCATCCAAAAAAAGTGATTAATCCGGTAATAATTAAGGAACTCGAAAACGGAATAAATCCTTTTAAAATTTCAGGGAATGATAAAATGCGTTTTGCAATTCCTAGAAACAGTAAAAATACAAAGAATACCAAAGCGATTATTGCCATTGGTAAAACCCAATCAAATGGATAACTTATAAAAGTATAGGGAATGGTGAAATAAACATAATCTTCAGTAGCTTTTGTAGTCCTCAAATCAGCATTCGAAAAATAATTCAGCAAGGGCATTAAGTACGAGCCTTGATGTGTCAATGTATTTGTATTTAAATGATTCATATCATCTTGGGCGGTGTGATAATTAAAATGATCATCGATAAAGGCAAAATTATAACCTTGAATATTACCTTGCTCTCTAAAAACCGTCAAATCCGTATCATTGGGCAACATTTTATAAATGCTGTACATTAGCGAGTTCGAAACAGGAAAAGTCGCTTTTGCTGCAGCGAATTCTTTCACCAATCCTGCGTTTCCTTTGTTGGTTTCCATCAGCATATAACTTGGACCCGAGGAACCGCGCGCTTCAAAATTCAAAACCAAACCTACGTTTTTTGCCCACGGATGTTGGGTTACAAAAAGTGCGGCACCATTTAACCCTAATTCTTCAGCATCCGAAAAGAGAATTATGATATCATTTTTATGCTGTTTTTTAGTATACAAGAAAGCGCGAACACTTTCCATGATGGTAGCTACGCCTGATGCGTCATCACTTGCGCCATGCGAGTAGGAATGTGGTGCGCTGTCATAGTGCGAAAGCAAAAGCAAGGCTTCAGAACTATTGGTTCCTTTTATACGAGCCAGTATATTTTTAGATTTCACTAGATTTCCCCAATCGCTTAGTGTAAATCCTTCCTGGACGGAAGTTTCTAACCCTAATTTATGGAGTTCTTTTATAAGATAATCAGCCACTACTTGATGATTATCCGAACCTACATAATGAGGCTGTTTTGAGATGGCTTCTACTTGGGTCAATGCTCTTTTGGTTGAAAATCCAGAAAGGGATTCTGCTTCGCTAGAAGTCCAATGAGGCATCATTGTAAAGTAAATCAATCCCAGAATCACTAGGATAAATAAACTGGCAAAAAATGAGGAATAATCTTTTTTCATTATTGGTTAGATAGATTTTGGGGTTGTGGTATTAAATGTCTTTTTTAACTAACATATAAAAATCATTGTCCAAAACCATGTAGCCTTGGTCATAAAGGAAATAGTAGGTATTTCCTGTTTTAGTCTGTAAAATATTGGTAAAAAATTCGAAATCAAAACCCTTGCTTAATAGTTTTGCCCGAGTGGTTTTTGATTTTCCTTCAATATTGAGTTCGGATAGAATGCGGTAATTCTTGCGCAACTTATTGTTGATGTTGCGCATAAAATTAGTGCTGTCTTTGTTTATCTTGTTATTGTAGGCATTACGGCAACCGTCGCTACAAAACTTTTTGTCTTCGCGGCCTACAATCTTTTCTCCACATTCTAAGCAGGTTTTGTTCATGGATTGATTCTTTTTATTTCGTACAAATCGGTTCTGCGGTCTTTTAAGATTCTGGCGCTTCCATGTTCATGAAGCTCTTTAAGCAAATTCAGGTCTACATCTACTATCAAAGTCATTTCAGTATTAGGAGTCGTTTCCGCTTTTATTCCGGTGCTCGGAAATGCAAAATCTGAAGGCGTAAAGACAGCAGATTGTGCATATTGAATATCCATATTGTTCACTTTTGGAAGATTTCCAACGCATCCGGCAATGGCGACATAACATTCGTTTTCTATGGCTCTGGCTTGCGCGCAGTGTTTTACTCTTATATAGCCACTTTGGTTATCTGTTAAAAATGGTACAAATAAAATGTTCATTCCTTCATCGGCCAATATTCTTGATTGTTCAGGGAATTCAACATCATAACAAATCATAATTCCTATTTTTCCGCAATCAGTATCAAAAGTTTTAATTTGGGAACCGCCTTTCATTCCCCAGTGAAGGACTTCATTTGGAGTGATATGAATTTTATAATACATTTCAGAGGTTCCGTCTCTTTTACAAAGAAACCCAACATTATACAAAGTGCCATTTTCTAGATAAGGCATACTTCCTGAAATGATATTAATGTTATAAGAGATGGCAAGTTCCTGAAATTTTTTGCGAATGGGATCTGCATATTTCGCAAGCTCTCTAATGGCATCAGGTTCTGATAAATGATTGTAATCTGCCATAAGTGGGGCAATAAATAACTCCGGGAAAAGGGCGAAGTCACTTTTATAACCGGATATGGCATCAATAAAAAATTCAGCTTGTTCAAATAATGCCTCCAGATTTATTAACGGACGCATTTGCCATTGAATCAATCCAATTCTTATGATGCTTTTTTGAGTATTTATTAATTGGGGACTTTCATCATAATAAATATTGTTCCATTCTAATAATACAGCAAATTCTTTGGAATCGGTGTCTCCTGAGAGATAATTTTTCATAATTCTCATTACGTGAAAATCATTACTCAATTGAAAAGAGAGCACTGGGTCATGCAATTCTTTTCGTTTTACTTTTTCGATATACTTTTTCGGAGTCAGTTCTTTAGCGAATTTGTTATAATTTGGAATCCTTCCGGCAAAAACTATTGCCTTTAGGTTCAATTTTTCACATAATTCTTTTCTAGCATCGTACAATCTTCTGCCAAGACGCAAACCTCTATAATCCGGATGAATAAATACATCAATTCCATATAAGATTTCCCCTTTGCGATTGTGTGTCGAGAAAGTAAAATTCCCTGTTATTTTAGCGTAATCAGAATTTTTATCTACTAAAACTTCGTCTACAATTAACGAAAAGGCTGCACCTACCACTTTTTTATCTGCTAAAATTACCAGTTGGCCGTCAGGAAACATGGAAAGTATTTGCTCAATATCTTGTTCTTTCCAATACGAGTCTTCTAATTCCGGATAGGATTTTAGCATTGACTTTTTTAACTCCTTATAGTCTTCAATCTGTAAATTTCGTAACTCTACTTTTTTTATTTTTGACTGCATAAAAAGTTGATTTCCATCAAATATAATCAAAATATTCCATTTACAAACGTTTACAAATAGTTACAACCGAAAGTAAGTAGTTATCTACCGAATAAATTTTTGAAGCCACCGCATCTTTGCAATGTTGATACGAAAGAACGTTTCAATAAATAACTTATATACACTAACATTTAAATTTTACACGCCATGAATGCATTAAGAAACAAAGTACAGTTAATTGGACACGTAGGGAATGATCCGGAAATCAAAACTTTTGACGGAGGAAAAAAACTTGCCAATTTTACAATAGCGACAAACGAAAGCTACAAAAACGATAAAGGAGAAAAAGTAGAGGAAACGCAATGGCACAAACTTGTAGCTTGGGGGAAAACTGCCGAAATCATAGAAAAATACGTAACTAAAGGAAAAGAAATTGCCATAGAGGGTAAATTGACTCACAGAAGTTACGATGATAAAAATGGTGAAAAACGATATATCACAGAAGTTGCGGTTAACGATGTGTTGCTTTTAGGAAAATAGATTTCGGCTTGTTATTCCGATAGCCTTTAGAATTAAATACCTCTTTTTGTTGTAGTTTTTTATGATAAATTAAAAACTACAGCAAAAAGCGGTATTTTTTTTAGGTGTTCATTAATTCCTGAAAGTAATCTACAAATTTCCCCAGATGTAAACCATCCATTAATCCGTGATGAACATGAACCGAGAGAGACATGGTTTTTTTACCATTTTCGGCAACCATCATTTTACCGAAAGAAATTTTAGGGCAACTATCCGGAAAACTATAATTTCTTGCGTGTGAAAGCGAGGTGAAATTCAGCCAAGGAATTGATGAAAAATGAATTACATTATCCTCTTCAAAAGTTCTTGTAAAAAGACCTGTTGTATTTTGAATGCGTTCAATTTCTGCGCGAGCAGTTTTTTCAAAAACAGTAAAATCAGCATTATATTGAATCAAAGAAAAACCAAAAGTACCATCTTCACGTCCAATTGTTGCCGAGCCATTGATTTGGTCATGAATGAAGATTTGATTCTCTAAAATTCTGTAACGAAACGATTCAATCGTATTAACCGCTATTAATGTTTTGTGTAAGTAATAAATGAAAAACGAGGTGTCTAAGGCTTTTGCTGCCTTATAAGCTTTGGTACAATCTATTTTGACAGTTGCACCAAAAAAAGGTTCTTCCATTTGTTTAAAAAACAGAAAGTGTTCTTTTCTATTCCAATTTTCTATATCTAAAAGTGTTTTCAAGATGGTGTAACGTTATATTGTTGTCAAAAGTACAGTTATTCTAGTAATCCTTAAATTCATTTTCAGAAATTTTAATTGTAAATCGGTACTGAAATGCAAGCACCTAAAAACGGAAGTTTTGAGGCATAAAAAAAGCCCTAAAAGAAATTTCTTTTAGGGCTTTTTGATATAATGAATTAGATTATTTTACTCTGAAAGTAACTTTTCTAACTAATTTTCTTGCAGCATCTGAATCTTTATCAACTGAAGTGTCTTCACCAGCAGCGATTACATTCAATCTTGAAGCATCGATATTAGCTTTTACTAAAGTGTTTTTTACATTATTAGCTCTTGCATTAGATAATTTATCATTGTATGCAGATCTTCCTAATTCGTCAGCATGACCAATAATGTCAATTGAAGCAGAAGGATTGTTTCTTAAGTAAGTTAAGATAAAATCAGTACCTTCAGAAGAAACGTTTGTTGGCTTAGATTTATCGAAATCAAAATAAACAGCTACATAACCACCATTAATTAAACTTTTAATTAATTCGTTGTCATAAACAGTAGTTGTATCACCTGATTTACTAGCATAATTTTTCAAGATGTAAGCTTCTGTTTCGTCAGGAACGTTATTGTTGTTTTTGTCAATAGATCTTCCTTTAGTGTCAACCATTTGACCAGCAGGAGTATTTTGTTCTTGATCTAAATAGTCAGCTACACCATCATTGTCAGTATCTAACATTTTGTTTTCGATAGCCATAAATCTTGCGTCAATTGCATCAAATTTACCTTCGTTATCGATAACCCAGTCAGCATGTTTTACATTTTCACCTAAGTAAACTGTAATACCTGCAGTACCGTTAAAAAGAACTCCAGACAAACCTCTTGGAGTAACTGAACTAGCACCGTCAAAAGCAAGATTCTGTCTACCGTGAATTAGAGTAGTGAAATCTCCTGTCAAGGCAATTCTGTCAGATAATTTGATTTGACCTGTTATACCAGCCATTAAGTTACCCATTCTGTCTTTTGAATAAGTAGGATTTTCTTTTTCCAAGAATGATAAACCTACACCAGCATGACCTAATAAACCAATTGTTTTAGTCCAAGTCTCAAAGCTCATAATTCTTCCTAAGTTAGCAACACCTTGTAAATCTACTCTGTAGTACTTTGTGTCGAAATTTTTAGAATTATCTCCTTCTGTAAAACTGTTGTAACCAAAATCAGCTTTCATACCGAATTTGTTGTTAAACATGTAACGAACTCCTAAATCAGCAACATAAGGACTAACTACAGCAGTTCTATAACCAGCTGTCATTGATCTTGTTGGTTTGTTAAAACCACCAGCTAATTCTACAGACCATCTGTTAAAAGGAGTTTCAACTGTAGTTTCTGTGCTTTTAACAGTTTCTGTTTGAGCACTCATCGTGGTCATAACAGAAGCAAATACTAACGTAAGTATGATTTTTTTCATTTTATTTCAAATTTAATTTAGCGCAAAAATACATCACAATATTTAATTAAAAAAAACAAACAGTTAATTATATAAGAATTAATATTTGTTTTGTGATGATAAAAAATAGATAATTTACCTAATACACTGAAAATCAATGTTTTAATAATAGTAATGCAAGAATATTTTTTTTTGTTAATATTATAAAAAACGGTTAAAAACAGATTTTATATTTCAGATGCCAATAATCAAATCAATTTATCCAAGTAATTTGGATTAAAACAGTCTTTTGTAAACTGTATAATCGTCTAATTTTAATGTTGTTTAACTACATATCAAAAGTATAGAGCTATTTCAGTCTTTTTAGAACATCAGTTATTTTTTCGAAAGCACTGAAGTTTACATGTTCCACTTTATGGTCGATTTTTTCGTGTGCCCAAGTTGTGTGAAACGGAATATGAACTGCGTGTCCGCCAATGGCTAGAACTGGTAAGACATCAGATTTTAAAGAGTTTCCAATCATGAAAAATTCTTCAGGTTGTATCTCCAGTCGTTTAATCAAATCAGAATAATCAATTTCCTGTTTGTCTGACATCACTTCAATATGATGAAAATAATGACCTAAGCCGGAATTATGTAATTTTCGGCGTTGATCTAATAAATCGCCTTTGGTGGCAACAACCAATTTGTATTTGCCGTGTAAAGTTTCCAACGTTTCTTCCACGCCATCCAATAAAACAATCGGTTTCTCGAGTAGTTCTTTTCCGTATTGAATGATTTTTTCAATTATTTCTATGGGAAGAGTATTATTCGAAATAGTCATTGCTGCTTCAATCATAGAAAGTATGTACCCCTTGATTCCGTATCCGTATAATTTTAAATTATCAATTTCTACTTTAAAAAGTTCTTTGGAAATTCCTTGATGCGATAAATAATCTTCCATTAAACCACAGAATTTTTTCTCGGTTTCATCAAAATACGTTTCGTTAATCCATAAGGTATCATCAGCGTCGAAAGCAATTACTTTTAGGTTCATATTTGATTGATTTTACCACAAATTCGCTGATTAATATAGTATAAAATACATATTAATTAGCGAATTAGAGGTTGGTTTTTCTTAATTTATAGTCTCTCCATTGGCAACTCCATCGGTATCCGGATTTACAAACACCAATTTTCCTTCGGCATTTGTGGTCATCAAAATCATTCCTTGACTTTCAACACCACGAAGGTTTCTTGGTGCCAAATTCACTAGAACAGTAACTCTCTTCCCGACAATGTCTTCCGGTTTAAAACTCTCGGCAATTCCTGAAACAATCGTGCGGATATCAATTCCGGTATCAATTTTCAAAATCAAAAGCTTGTTGGCTTTTGGCATTTTTTCGGCTTCCAAAATCGTTCCTGTACGAATATCCATTTTGGCAAAATCCTCAAATTGAATTTCTTCTTTCTGTGGTTCGGCTATTTTATTTTCGGCTTTGTTGGCTGTTTTTGTAGCTTCGAGTTTGTCTATTTGTTTTTGAATTTCCTCGTCTTCAATTTTTGCAAACAATAATTCCGCTTCTCCAATTTGGTGTCCCGCCAGAATTAAATCAGAAGTTTGAGCAATAGTATTCCAGTTCAATGGACTTTCTATTTTTAGAATTCTTAATAATTTTTTGGCTGTAAATGGCAAGAACGGTTCGCAAAGTGAACTCAACGCAGCTGCAATTTGCAATGCCACATACATTTGAGTTTGCACGCGTTCCGGATTGTCTTTGATGACTTTCCAAGGCTCTTCATCGGCCAAATATTTATTTCCTAAACGTGCCACATTCATTAATTCACTCAAGGCTTCGCGAAATCTGTAACGCTCTAAAGAACTTGAAATCACAGCCGGATATGCTTGCAATTCAGCCAGGGTTTGTTCATCAACTTCTGACAACACATTTGGTTGCGGAACAATTCCGGTGTAATATTTGTTGGTTAAAACCACCACGCGATTAATGAAATTCCCGTAAATCGCAACCAATTCATTATTATTTCTCGCCTGAAAGTCTTTCCAGGTAAAATCATTATCCTTTGTTTCTGGCGCATTCGATGTCAAAGCATAACGCAACACATCTTGCTGATTGGGGAATTCTTCCAAATATTCGTGAAGCCAAACCGCCCAGTTTTTAGAAGTCGATAATTTATTTCCTTCTAAATTCAAGAATTCGTTTGCAGGCACATTATCCGGCAAAATATAACTTCCTTCGGCTTTTAACATTGCAGGAAAAATGATGCAATGGAAAACAATATTGTCTTTCCCAATAAAGTGAACCAGCTTAGTATCCTGATCTTTCCAATACGGTTCCCAATCTTTTCCTTCGCGCAAAGCCCATTCTTTAGTAGAAGAAATATAGCCAATCGGCGCATCAAACCATACATATAATTTTTTTCCTTCGGCACCTTCAACAGGAACATCAATTCCCCAATCGAGGTCACGAGTTACTGCACGAGGCTCTAAACCGCCGTCAATCCATGATTTTACTTGTCCGTAAACATTGGGTTTCCAGTCGTTTTTATGTCCAACAAGGATCCATTCTTTCAAGAAATCTTCATAACGATCCAAAGGCAAAAACCAGTGTTTCGTTGATTTCAAAATTGGAGTTTCTCCCGTAATTGTCGATTTTGGATTAATCAAATCCGTAGCATTTAATGTAGAACCACATTTTTCGCATTGATCACCGTATGCTTCTTCGTTGCCGCATTTTGGGCAAGTTCCCACCACAAAACGGTCTGCCAAGAATTGGTCTGCTTTCGCATCATACAATTGCTCGGTTACTTCCTCAATAAAATCACCTTGTTCATACAATTTTCTAAAAAATTCCGAAGCTGTATCATGATGGATCTTAGCTGAAGTTCTGGAATAATTATCAAAAGAAATTCCAAAATCAGAGAACGATTTACGGATGATTCCATCGTATTTATCGATTACTTCCTGTGGCGTAATGCCTTCTTTTTTGGCTTTCATCGAAATCGCCACGCCGTGCTCGTCACTTCCGCAAACAAACAAAACGTCTCTTCCCTGCAATCTTAAATATCTGGAATATATGTCCGAAGGCACGTAAACACCCGCCAAATGGCCAATGTGAATCGGTCCGTTCGTATAAGGCAATGCAGCTGTAATCGTATATCTTTTTGGATTCTGTATCATGATTCTATTTTATTGAGTGCAAAAATAAGCAATAGAATTTTTATTTGAAGCTATTTCCCGCTATCCGTTGCAATCTTTCTATTTTCAAAGAAAAAATAGAAAGGATTTGCACTGTTATCGCGGCTAGGGAATCGGGTTTAATGTTTTCTGAAAGATTTGGAAAAACAATCATTGCGTAAGATATTTTTATACATTTAGAGAATAATCAAATTTGACATTTGTCATACTTGTCTACCTTAAATAGGGAGGCTTTGTGTGATTTCATAACGCATATAAAAAGTTATGAGCCATTTTGTGAAATCCATATAAAAGAAAATATGCTAATTCCAAGACAATATAAACCAAAATCGAACGAACTAATTTACCACTATTGTGATGCAAATACATTTCACGCAATTTGTACAAATAAAACTTTACGTTTTTGTGATGTTTTTTCTATGAACGATTTTATGGAAATGCATTGGGGATATTCAATATGGGAAAAATCAGCGTCAGAATTATTACCTGAATTAGGACAAGATTTCCTTGATGCAATTTTCCACATCTCTGGACTTAAAGCTTTAGCATTAGCATCTTGCTTTTCACAAGATGGAGATGTTTTAAGTCAATGGAGAGCATATTCAAATGATGGTAATGGGTATGTATTAGGTTTTAGAGCAAAAGACTTACTTAGGTTACCCATAAAAGGATTAAAAGTTGAATACAACGAAAAGAAACAAATCAAAGAAATTAAGGCAATGATAAAAGCTCTTCACGAAGTAGAAGAGTCTGAAGACGAAAAATTTGGTGAAGATTTCATAAATGCATGTATAGAGATTGCAAATGATTTAACTTCTTATAAAAACCCTGCATTTTCGGAGGAAAAAGAAGTAAGATTAGTGCATCTAGTTAATTTCATAAAAAGTAACAATTCGCTCAAAATTGTAGATCCAGGAGGAATAGCTTTCGGAAAAGATTTTGCTGCACAGGAAATCAAATTTTTAATGTCTCAGAATGCTCCAAAAACCTATTTAGATATTGATTTTTCAAATGGAGAGAAAAATTTCCCCATAAAGGAAGTGATAATAGGTCCCAAAAATACAGTCTTATCTTCTGCAATTTCTGTTTATTTAGAAACTTTGAATATAAAAAACGTTGAGATCAAAAGATCAAAAGCATCTTATCGATAATTTAATAAAATAGCCACGCTTTGCGAAGTATCCCGACTCGACACCTTTAATAAAAAAGAATTAAAGAATCTATTTTTTCACTAAACACATCCAGAAAGTGAAGTCGCTTTTATATTTTTGTTAACGTAATTAAAGAGAGAATAAATCATGCCCAAAGGACCCGAAAAAAACACCAAAAATAAGGCTTTACATTCCAAATTGCTCAATCGGAAAAAGACTAAATTTCAGGAGGAGAAAAAAGAAAAAGCATTACGTTTGAAAGCATTGGTTACAAAAATGAATCAGAAAAAGACTGGTGACGAATCGGATAGCATATAAATTATTATTGTATTTCTTTTCTGTAATAATTTACCCGAAATTTGCAGCAAATATTCAAACACAAAACCAATGGAATTCGGTAGAATAATTATTTCAGAAACAGCAATGAACAGTGAAAATTTCCAAGATGTGATTCACTCCAATATTTCGGTAATTAACTTAATGCGAGAGGAAGGGGTTAGCGATGATTTGATTCATGAAGATGCTTTGATGAGTTATTATTTAGATTATTATACGTCACAATATACAGAAGGGAATTTTGCTCAATTTGTATACAATTCGGGTTGGGACAAAGAACTAAACGAATTGATAGAAGAAGGTTTGGCACTTATTGGCGCCGAAAAACATTTGGAATTGTTCCAACAGCAATTCAAAAAAGTAAAATTAATGAGCAGTGTCAAACTCAATAAATTCCTGAAAGGGAAACTGGAAGGCGTAAATCCTATCCGAGATTTGCTCAATAACGACACTTTTTTCGAATTAGAAGAAAACCTAGTTACGCTGAATGCTACTTTCTTAAAAACCCACCCCGATTTCGAGGTCCTTTCTGTAGATGACATGTTTGCCGCCTTAGAAGAATTTGTGGGGCACGAGATTAAAAGAGAGTAATTTAAAGTCAAAAGGCGAAAGTCTTAAAGTCTCATTCTTATTGCGTTTAGTTGGTTGCCGACTTTATTCTATTGATGGCAAATAATCTACGATACTAATCAGGTACTAATCGGTGCATTTGACTTTAAGACATTAAGACTTGCGACTTTTGGACAAACTTTCACTCATTTCTATTAAACATTTCCTTAAATTTGCTTCCATTATTATAAAAGTTAGCGTTAAAAAAATCAAGCTATGTTACAAATCGCATTTATTAGAGAGAATCAAGAAAAAGTAATCACCGCTTTGGCAAAGAGAAACATCGATGCTACAAGTGTTGTTGAAGAAGTGGTACAACTAGATGAAAATCGTCGCGCTACGCAAGTGGAGCTAGACGGCATTTTATCCGAATCTAATAAATTATCCAAAGACATTGGCGAATTGATGAAAGCGGGAGAGAAATCGAAAGCCGCAATTTTAAAAGAAAAAACAGTTTTATTAAAAGAAAAAAGCAAGAAATTATCCGAAACTGCTGATGTTCTTGCTGCAGAACTTTTAGAGAAATTGTATACATTACCCAATCTTCCGGCAGATATCGTTCCAGTTGGAAAAACGCCAGAGGAAAACTTGAACGTTTTTGAAGAAGGTGAAATTCCAGTTTTGCACGAAGGCGCGCAACCTCATTGGGAATTGGTAAAAAAATACGACATCATTGATTTTGAACTTGGAGTAAAAATAACTGGAGCTGGATTCCCTGTTTATAAAGGAAAAGGAGCAAAATTACAACGCGCTTTAATCAATTATTTCTTGGATAAAAATACCGCTGCGGGGTATAACGAAGTTCAGGTTCCGCACATGGTAAATGAAGCATCGGCTTACGGAACGGGACAATTGCCGGACAAAGAGGGACAAATGTACCATGATAAAACCGATGATTTATACTTAATTCCAACAGCTGAAGTTCCAGTGACGAATTTGTTTCGTGATGTAATCCTTAACGAAAACGAATTGCCAGTTTTAACAACCGCTTACACGCCATGTTTCCGAAGAGAAGCAGGTTCTTATGGCGCGCATGTACGTGGATTGAACCGTTTGCATCAATTTGACAAGGTCGAAATCGTGCGTGTAGAACATCCAGAAAAATCATACGAAGCTTTGGACGGTATGGTCGAACACATTAAAAATATATTGCAAGAACTAAAATTACCCTATAGAATATTGCGTCTTTGTGGCGGTGATATGGGATTCACAGCTGCTTTAACATATGATTTCGAAGTGTTTTCTACGGCGCAAGATCGTTGGTTAGAAATTAGTTCGGTTTCTAACTTTGAGACTTTCCAATCTAATCGGTTGAAGTTGCGTTTTAAAGACAAAGACGGAAAAAACCAATTGGCACACACCTTAAACGGAAGTGCATTGGCTTTGCCAAGAGTTTTGGCCGGAATTTTAGAAAACTACCAAACTCCGGAAGGAATTGTAATTCCAGAAGTATTACGTCCATATTGCGGATTTGATATTATAAACTAAAAATTTTAACATACAGGTCATATAAGTTTTTGCAAAATTCTAAAATGAAGGTGATGCAAAATGTCGTGTATGACTTATATGTTTAAAAAAATTGATGTTTGATAAAACAAATTGTATTTAACAATGAAAAAACTCCTTCTAAATATTATCATGTTTTTTTCATTAGTCTGTTTTGCTCAAAACGAACAATTGGCGCAGTATTATTATGATAAAGGCGATTTTGAAAAAGCCAAAATCAGTTATGAGGAGTTATTAGAAAACGTACCCCAAAACACACAATATTTTTTAAGAACAATAGATTGTTACCAACAATTAAAGCAATTTGATGTTGCAGAAAAAACAATACAAGAGCGACTGGATAAATACAAACAAGGAAATCTTCTCGTTGAGTTAGGCTATAATTTTCAGTTGCAAAAAAACGATGTAGAAGCCAAAAATTTCTACGATCAGGCATTAGAGCGAATCAAGAAAAATCCAAATGAAGTTTATGGTATTTCTAATTCTTTTGAGAAAAAAGTATTGTTGGATTACGCTTTGAAATCCTACCAAAGCGCTACAGAACTAGATCCCAACTTTAATTTTAATTATCAAATAGCACTGCTTTATGGGCAATTGGGTAATGCCGAAATGATGATTTCGACCTTCCTGAATGAAGCTTACGCGAATCCTCAAAACTCGATAATGATTCAAAATCAATTGGCTCGTTTTATGGTTGATGAGGGAGATGCCAACTTTAATGAAACCTTGCGCAAGTCATTAATTATCAGGGCTCAAAAAAATCAAGATATTTTTTGGAATAGGTATTTGAGTTGGTATTATGTGCAGCAAAAAGAATTTGAAAAAGCATTTATCCAAGAAAAAGCGATTTATAAACGCGATCCGGAATCACTTTCTAATATTGTGAATTTGGGTCAGCTTGCCATTGAGGAAGACAATCAGGAAGCGGCTAAGGAAATTCTTGGTTTTGTTTTGGAAAACACCAAAGATTTAGAGCTGTTGATTCAAGCAAATTCCTATTTGATGAAAATGAAAATAGGGAAGGCAAAGGAAAAAGATTTTGCAGCCATCAACACAGAATTACAGGCTTTATTGAAACAATATGAAATAAGTCCTTTTACCTTATCTTTGCAGCTTATTCAAGCCCATTTCGTTGCTTTTAATTTAAAAAAACCAGAAGATGGGAAAGCAATAGTTAAAAAAGCATTGGAGTTGCAATTGGATGATTTTGACGTGGCTCAGGCCAAAATGGAATTAGCAGATATTTTGCTTTATGAAGAAAAATTCAATCAAGCGTTGATTTATTATTCCCAAATTGAATTGGATTTAAAAAATGATGTAATAGCGCATGAAGCCAGTTTGAAATCAGCAAAAACGAGTTATTTTAAAACTGATTTCGTCTGGGCATTGAAACAATTCAAGGAATTAAAATCGGCCAATACACAATTGATTGCAAATGATGCTTTGGAATATTTTCTTTTGATAAATGACAATACCGTTGCTGATTCGACACAAACAGCATTGAAACAATTTGCAAAAGGTGATTATCTTTTATATCAAAACAGGAATCAGGAAGCGGAAGCTCAATTTCAGATGATATTAAAAAATTATAAAGGTCAGGAAATAGAGGCCGTGACGTTATTGCGTTTAGGAAGAATTTACGAAAAACTGGGTGATTTTACTTTGGCTTTAAGCCAATACCAAAATATTACAGACCATCATAGTGACGGAATTTATGTAGATGAAGCTTTGTTTTTTTCGGCAGAAATTTATAATAAACAATTAAAGTTGCCCGAAAAGGCAAAACCCTTGTACGAGAAAATAATTTTCAATCATCAGGACAGTATTTATTTTGTTGATGCCAGAAAGACATTTAGGCAATTGCGAGGCGATACTAATTTATAAAAAAGTTTAATTGATTATTGTTTAATCGATTTAAAAAGTAAGAAATGATAATATACAACGTAACTACAAACATACATGAAAGCGTTCACGATCAATGGATGATTTGGATGCAACACAAACACATTCCTGAAATTTTGGCGACAGGGAAATTCTCAGCGGCAAGAATGGTTCGGGTTTTGATTGAAGAAGAAATGGGAGGAGTAACTTATTCGGTGCAATACACAACGGACAGCAGAGAAACTTTGGAGAAATATTATCTGGAGGACGCACCGGCTTTTCGTGAAGAAGGAGCGAAGTTATTTGGTGAGAAAATGCTTGCTTTTAGAACCGAATTAGAATTGATTGCGGATTATTAATAGGAATCTATTTTCGCGAGCCTCGAGAAGTAACACAAAACAAAATAATTGCTTTGCGCCTTTGCGTCTTTGCAAGAAAAAAACAAAATGGAAAAAGTAAAAGCCAAAAAACACCTCGGACAACATTTCTTGAAAGACGAAAGTATCGCAAAAGACATTGCCGATACCTTGAACTTAGAGGGATATGATGATATATTAGAAATAGGACCAGGAATGGGTGTTTTGACTAAATATTTATTGGACAAACCAATCAATACATACGTTATAGAAATCGATACAGAGTCAGTTACATATTTAGACGAAAATTACCCAAAATTAAAGGATAAAATCATTTCTAAGGATTTCCTGAAATACAATATCAACGAAATTTTCGAAGGAAAACAATTCGCTATCATTGGGAATTTTCCGTATAATATTTCGACACAAATTGTTTTTAGAACATTAGAATATCGCCACCAAATTCCAGAATTTGCAGGGATGTTTCAAAAAGAGGTGGCGCAACGCATTTGTGAAAAAAAGGGAACTAAAGCATATGGAATTCTGTCGGTTTTGGTACAGGCGTTTTATGATGCGGAATATTTATTTACCGTAGATGAAAATGTATTTATTCCGCCGCCAAAAGTTAAATCAGGGGTTTTACGTTTGCGCAGAAAAGAAGACTATAGTTTGCCTTGTGGTGAAAAATTATTTTTCACGGTGGTGAAAACGGCTTTTCAACAACGCAGAAAGACTTTGCGTAATAGTTTGAAAACCTTAAATTTGTCAGACAAACTGAGAGAAGACCCTATTTTTGACCTTCGACCAGAACAACTTAATGTAGAACAGTTCATAGAACTTACTCAAAAAATAGAAGCCGATGGAGTTTAAAATCAGCAAAGAGCTAATCAAACAAATAGCTCAGCTCATTCAAGCTAAGGACAACCAGCAGTTGGAAATTCTGTTAAATGATATGCACCATGCTGACTTTGCAGAAATTCTTGACGAAATTGATATAAATGAAGCGACCTATATTTTTAAAGTATTAGACAGTGAAAAAACCGCTGAAATTCTTCTGGAACTGGAAGATGATTTGCGGGAAAATATATTAAGCAGACTTTCACCAAAAGAAATTGCCGAAGAGCTTGACGAACTCGATAGTAATGATGCCGCTGATATTATTGGAGAGCTTTCCAAGGACAGAAAAGCAGAAGTAATATCTGAGCTTCAAGATGTAGAACATGCCAAAGGTATTGTTGATTTGCTGCGTTATGATGAGGACACGGCCGGGGGAATCATGCACAAAGAATTGGTGAAAGTTAACGAGAACTGGAATGTGCTAACATGCGTGAAGGAAATGCGAATTCAGGCAGAAAACATCTCCAAAGTGCATTCTATTTATGTGGTGGATGATGACAACAAACTTAAGGGTCGTTTGTCATTAAAGGATCTGCTGACCGCTCCCACGACTAAAACGCCGATTAGTGAATTTTACATCCGCAAACTAAATTATGTAGATGTCGAAACGGCAGATGTTGAGGTTGCTCGAATTATGGACAAGTACGACTTAGAGGCTATTCCGGTTGTGGATGAATTGGGTCGTTTGGTAGGTCGAATAACCATCGATGATATTATAGACGTCATAAAAGATGAGATCGAAAAAAGAGATACTGAAGACATTCAAAAATTTGGGGGTTTGGAAGCCCTTGAATTGCCTTATGTCCAAACAAGACTTTTCGAAATGGTCAAAAAACGCGCCACTTGGTTGGTTGTTTTATTTATAGGAGAAATGTTCACAGCTTCTGCAATGGGCTTTTTTGAAGGAGAAATAGAAAAAGCAGTGGTTTTGGCACTATTTGTTCCTCTAATCATTTCGAGTGGAGGAAATTCTGGTTCACAAGCCGCGACTTTAATTATTCGTGCAATGGCATTGAAAGAATTAGACTTAAAAGATTGGTGGTTTGTAATGAAAAAAGAAATCGCATCAGGATTTTTACTGGGTTCTATATTAGGGATCGTGGGCTTTATTAGAATTATGATTTGGCAACAAACTGGATTGTATCAATATGGAATTCATTGGTTTGCAATTGCAATGACGGTTTCACTTTCGCTAGTCTTTATCGTTTTATGGGGTACCCTTTCAGGCTCAATGATTCCATTTCTATTAAAAAAACTTAGACTAGATCCTGCCACATCATCAGCGCCATTTGTCGCTACTTTAGTTGATGTAACTGGTTTAGTTATCTATTTTTCAATTGCTTCTTTATTATTAAAAGGCAAATTGTTATAAAAAGGGTGTGAATCCATGAAGTATTAACTAACACAATAACCACAACAAGAATGAAAATTCACATAATTGGCGGAGGAAACTTAGGCGTTGCTATTGCAAAAGGATTGTCAAAATTTTCGCATGGAAATCAAATCACCATAACCCGAAGAAATACATCAAGCATTCTTTATCTTGAGCAACTAGGCGTAAACGTTTCTACAGATAATAAATATGAAATTCAAGACGCAGATATTATTATTCTGACGATAAAACCCTATCAGATTGATATTGTTTTGGCAGAAATTCTACCTGTAATTTCTAATAAAATAATCGCTTCGGCGGTGAGTGGATTGTCTATTGAAAATTTACAAAATAAGATAGGTGCTTCTAATAGCGCTATCCGAATTATGCCGAATATTGCATCACAATTTGGCGCTTCGGCTACTTGTATTGCATTTCATGAAAAGGACATAAAGAAGGCACAAAATGTGGTATCTCTTTTCCAGAATTTAGGAACAGCTCCAATAATTGACGAAAAATTAATGGATGCAGCAACGGTTCTTGCGGCCAGCGGAACAGCCTTTGCCTTGCGCTATATTCGTGCATCGATGCAAGCCGGAATCGAAATAGGATTTGACTGGCAAACGGCACTAGCTATTTCTGCACAAACCGTAAAAGGCGCTGCCGAAATGATTATGGAAGAACAAATACACCCAGAACAATTAATTGACCGTGTAACCACACCACAAGGTTGTACTATTGCAGGATTGAACGAAATGGAAATGCACGGATTCAGTTCGTCATTGATACGAGGAATCAAAACTTCTTTGAAACAAATCAAGGGATAAACGTCATTTGAGCGGTGCCCCCAATAAAAAAAGGGTCTTCTCAGCGTAACCGTTGAGAGACCTTTTTTTTATTGGCGTCATCCCGAACCGTCTGGACATTCGCGCTACAAGGTAGCTTGCTACTATAGCTCATGGAACTGCAATTGGTATCGTGTTCAGTTCTCTACATCTGCAAGGGAAACTATAAATTAGGGGTTTTCTTTTGATAGATTTGTTAGCGAGATTAGATTTATACAAGCAAATCATTAGTTTTGATAAAGAATGAATAAACTTTATTTATAGCGCAAAGCCAACCGAAGGGAAGAATATAAACTACTTTATAAAGTAAAGCCGCAAGTTATATTCCAGCTTGAGCAACTTTGTAACCAAAGCTTCCCTGCATATTCAAATATAGTAAGTCGAAAGTATAGGCTTGCCATCCTGTAGCAACTCCGTCAAACTGCCCTGCTTCGCAAATCCTTCATCTTTTATGCTGCGCAAACGCCTCTGATTTTACGCCCACAAAAATGGGCAAATAAAGCAGGTAATTATTTACTCCAATGTCAACCTCTCCTATAAATCGAACTCAAATAATTCGTATATTTCAAAAAAAAACCAATGAAAAAACTATTGCTAATAACCCTCATTTTACTTTCAACCTATAGCGTAAACGCTCAACAAGGCAAACAAAAACAAGTGCTTCGACACGTAGTGATGTTTGGATGGAAAGAAGGAACGGATGCCTTATATATCGCTAAAGTGGTAACAGCTTTGAATAATTTGAAGCATAAAATCCCAACCATTAAATCATTTGAATGGGGAACCAATAACAGCCCTGAAAACTTGAACAATGGTTTGACACATTGCTTTATACTGACATTCAGCAGCGAAAGTGATAGAGATGCGTATCTTATTCATCCAGATCACAAAGCTTTTGTAGCGCTGTTAAATCCTGCTCCTGATAAAGTCACGGTGTTTGATTATTGGGCCAATAAATAATAGGGCTGTCCGTGTCGAAATTGCAAAACTGCTAAATTTTATTTATTAGATGTAGCTTGGTAGGAGTAAAGGACGGTCATAATAAGTAAAGCTTATGTAGCTTATAAACAGCTCAATTACAATTACAAGTTTCAATAAAAAAGGGTGTTAAGCTTTATAGCTAAACATCCTTTTTTGTTGGATAAATTAATTAAACCATTAATTTAACCTTCATTTTTTTGATTGAGGTTTTCAAAGTATATTTCAACCAAAGAAATCCAGCTGTTCCGGCTGTAAAGGAAGCAATCAGAATAGCAATTTTAGAATAGGTAATTACTTCTTCACCTTCACTTTTAAATGCAAGCAATGTTATAAATATGGACATCGTAAAACCAATTCCGCCCAGCATTCCTGCGCCAATAATAGTTTTCCATTGTAAATCTTTGGGCAGAACACAAATTCCCAGACTTACGCCTAAAAAGGAGAAAAGCCAAATCCCAAGCGGTTTTCCAATAACAAGTCCTGCAATAATTCCTATTGTGTTAGGATGATTCAGTCCTTCATGCCAATTAGAATTTATCGCAATACACGTATTGGCTACAGCAAATAAAGGGAGAATAAGAAAGGCTACGGGTTTGTGTAAAAAATGCTGAATTTTATACGATGATGTTTTTTTGCCTCCATCTCCAAACGGAATCACAAAAGCCAATAAAACACCAGTTATAGTAGCATGCACTCCTGAATTAAGCATGAAATACCACATGGCAACACCACCAATTAAATACGGGAATAAGCTATGAACTTTCATTCGATTCATTATAAATAGGCCACCAAGTATACCTAAGGCTATGAATAAATTCACAAATGCAATTGTTGAGGTATAGAATAGGGCAATGACAATTATGGCACCCAAATCGTCAATTACCGCAAGTGCAGTTAGAAATACCTTAAGTGATGTAGGAACACGATTGCCTAGCAGTGATAAAATACCAATGGCAAAAGCGATGTCGGTTGCCATAGGGATTCCGGCTCCGTTTTGAGTTAAGGTTCCAAAATTTAGCGCTAAAAAAATCCCGGCAGGAACTAGCATTCCACCTAAAGCGCCAAAAATAGGCAACGCAGCATTCTTTATGCTGGACAATTCACCTTTGTAAATTTCGCGTTCTAGTTCTAAACCTATCAACAGGAAAAAGATGGTCATTAGTCCGTCATTAATCCAATGTGTGATAGAGTGGTGGCCCAATCGTATTTCCCAAAATGAAATATATTCCTTTTGAAATGGGGAGTTAGCGATACAAAGCGAGAGTATGGTTACAAAAAGCAACAATATCCCTCCGGCTTTTTCGCTTTCAAAAAAGGCCTTGAATGTTTTTGTTAATCTCATTTTTTGAATTTTAGTACTACTGAATTCGGGAGAAGTATCTCCAAAACAGAAAGAATGCTAATTTACACATTTGGGAGCTATTTTTTTGTTAATTTGGGCTATTAAAAGTTAGATATTTTTATTATGGACATCAAAATTCTTCATATCGATAGCAATCATTCTTTACTTTGGAATCAATTGCAAAATGCTGGTTTTACTAATCATAGCGATTTTACATCAACCAAAGAAGAAATCGAAGCCAAAATTCAAGATTACCAGGGAATTGTAATTCGTAGTCGATTCAAAATTGATAAAACATTCTTGGATAAAGCAACTAATTTGCAATTTATCGCGCGCGTAGGAGCAGGGTTAGAAAGTATTGATTGCGAATATGCTTTGTCAAAAAATATTACGCTTATCGCAGCACCGGAAGGAAACAGGAACGCTGTAGCGGAACATGCATTAGGAATGATTTTGTCTCTTTTTAATAAATTGAATCAAGCCGACAGCGAGATACGATCCGGACATTGGAACAGGGAAAGCAATCGTGGCTATGAACTCGATGGAAAAACCGTAGGAATTATTGGTTACGGGAATATGGGAAAATCATTTGCAAAAAAACTCCGCGGTTTTGATGCGGATGTTTTATGTTATGACATTAAGGAAAATGTAGGAGACAGTAATGCCAAGCAAGCTTCATTGGAAGAATTTCAGCAAAAAGTGGATGTTGTCAGTCTTCATATTCCATGGACGCCTGAAACTGATAAAATGGTGGATGCTGATTTTATAAATGGGTTTGCTAAATCCTTTTGGATTATAAATACCTCACGGGGTAAAAATATTGTTACCGCCGATTTAGTTTCGGCGATGGAATCCGGGAAAATACTTGGAGCCGGTTTAGATGTTTTGGAATATGAGAAATTGTCTTTCGAAACGCTGTTTCAAGATAAAAATACGCCAGAAGCTTTCCAGTATTTATTGCAAGCCAAGAATGTGATTCTGAGCCCACATATTGCCGGATGGACATTCGAAAGTCACGAGCGATTAGCACAAGTAATTGTAGATAAGATTAAAGCGAAATATTTTGGTTAAACCAAAGTTGCTGAGCGGGAGAAAAGAGTTACTGGAATTGGTGGTTTTTTCTTTAAATCAAAAAATCCAAAAGAACTGGTAGCATGGTACGAAAAACATTTGGGTTTAAAAACGGATGATTATAGCTGTACTTTTTGGTGGAAAGACAAAGGTGGGAATGATTGTTCCTCACAATGGTCCCCTTTTGCTGATGATACTACTTATTTTGCGCCAAGCGAAAAACAATTCATACAAAATTTCAGAGTAGATGATTTAGAAAAATTATTTAAAAAATTATCTGATGAAGGTGTAACAATTGTGGGTGATGTGAAGACTTATGGTTATGGAAAGTTTGGTTGGATTCTGGATAGCGAAAGAAATAAGATAGAACTACGGAAACCAATTAATAATGTATTTCAATAATTTTTTATATTTTTAAACGCTGAAAAACAACCTTATAACAATTAATTATGGAAAATTCGAAGAATGAAGAATGGAATAATCCACGGCCAGTTCAACAAGACAACAAAAAACTTGCAGCAGGACTTCTTGCTATTCTTATAGGAGGATTGGGTATTCATAAATTTATTTTAGGATATACTAAAGAAGGAATTATTCAATTTTTTCTTAGTTTTTTATGTGGTTTAGGAGCTTTGATCGGAATTGTTGAAGGGGTAATTTATTTGACAAAATCAGACGAAGAGTTTTACCAAACCTATCAGGCAGGTAAAAAAGGCTGGTTTTAAGACCTAAAAAATCCCGTTCAGAACGGGATTTTTATATAATCTATAATCAGATCAATCTTCTTTTTCGCTCAGTTTTCTTTCCAGTTCGGCCTGAAATTCTTCCATTACTGGTTTCATCGTACTTTCCGGAATATCTGCAATTCGGATGTACATCAATCCGTCAACGGCATTGTTAAACAGCGGATCTACATTAAAAGCAACCACTTTTGCATTCTGTTTGATGTATTTTTTAATCAAAACCGGCAAACGCAAACTTCCAGGTTCCAATTCATCGATAATTTTATCAAACTTATTCAAATCTGATTCGGCTTCGTCAAATATGAAATCCTTATCACCATCTTTTAGTTTGACCTTGTACGCTTTCTTCGGGTGAATGTATTGCGCAATATACGGATCGTAATAATTCGATTTCATGAATTCAATCATCAATGATTTTGAGAAATCAGAAAATTGATTGCTGATACTTACGCCTCCCAATAAAAATTTATGTTCCGGATAGCGTAAAGTGGTATGCATAATTCCTTTCCAAAGCAAGAAAAGCGGCATTGGTTTTTGCTGGTATTCTTTGATGATAAAGGCGCGCCCCATTTCTATGGATTTGTGCATCATGTCATGTAATTCGGGTTCGAATCGAAAAAGATCATTCAGATAAAAACCATTTATTCCGTATTTTGGATAAATTTCAGAACCCAATCCCATTCTATAAGCTCCCGCAATTTTATTGGCGTCACTATCCCATAAAAAAAGATGGCGGTAATATTGGTCGTGCTTATCTAAATCAATGGATTCGTTTGTTCCCTCGCCCACTTCTCTAAAGGTAATTTCTCGAAGACGTCCAATTTCGTGAAGAATATTGGGTATTTTTTTTGCTCCAGCAAGAAACACTTCGTAATTTTTGCTTTGTAAAAGGCGGCAATCTGTACTTCGCAATGCATCTACTTCCTTGATCATTTTGTCCTGACTAGCGGCAGTAACAATTTTCTTCGGACTTTTAGGAATTTTTAAAGTAGGTGTAGGTAAAAAAGGACTTTCTTTTTCAAAAGGATTAGCAAGCATGTAGGTTTTCTTCCTCAAAAATTCTGAATATTCCTCTAGTGTTGTGTGTTCATTTTGTTCACTTACAGAAATCGGTTTACCAACGCGCACTTTTATCACACGATGTTTTTGGCTAAACACTTCCGAAGGCAGTTTTGCCGTTCTAAAGGTGCTGCTTATTTTAGAAAGTAAATAAAATAAGCGACTATTTTTTGCATGAAAATAAATAGGTACAACTGGAACTTGCGCTTTTCTAATTACTTTGATAGCGCCTTCTTCCCAAGGCTTATCTACCATTAATTTACCATCTTTGTAAGTAGAAACTTCCCCGGCAGGAAACATTCCCAGCGGCTTTCCATCGCTTAAATGACGCAGTGTTTCTTTTATTCCCACCACGCTTGATTTAGCATCCTTATGATTTTCAAAAGGATTAACCGGCATGATATATTTCTTAAGTGGTTCAATTCGATGCAAAAGAAAATTGGCAATAATTTTGAAATTAGGTTCTCTTTCAAGCATTAATTTCAATAATAAAACACCGTCAATTCCTCCCAAAGGGTGATTGGAGATCGTGATATAAGCGCCTTCTTTTGGTAAACGTTTTAAATCCTCTTCCGGGATTTCAAATTTTATTTGTAGATCATCTAATATTCCATTCAGGAAATCAACATCAGTTAAATGTTTATTTCTGTCGTATACTTTGTTTAAGGTAGAAATTTTTAACACCTTCATAAGCATCCAGCCTGAAAAAGTACCTAAAACCCCGTACTTATCTGCATTTATCGCTTTTGCGACTTCTTTGGCAGTTACTAAACCCATGTATCTTTAATTTTTTTTGAGCAAGAAACAAAGATAGCAAAAAACTCCATTTTCTCTCTTTTTCTGAGTCAAACTTATCCTTTTTTGTTACATTTGAAACACTAAAAATAAATCAATGAGAATTATTTCATACAACGTCAACGGAATTAGAGCTGCCATTTCAAAAGGATTTATTGATTGGTTGCAACACGCAAATCCAGATATTATTTGTCTTCAGGAAATTAAAGCAACCGAAGAGCAAATTCCGGTCGATGCTATTACAAAAGCGGGTTATCCCTATCAATATTATTATTCAGCAACTAAAAAAGGGTATAGTGGCGTGGCCATTCTCTCAAAAATAAAGCCTAATAATGTAGTTCACGGAACCGGAATTCACCACATGGATTTTGAAGGAAGAAACCTTCGGGCTGATTTTGATGACTTTTCTGTGATGAGTTTATACTTGCCATCGGGGACAAATATTGATCGATTGGATCATAAATTCACGTTCATGGATGATTTTCAGAATTACATTGACGAACTCAAAAAAGAAACGCCAAATTTAATTATCTGCGGAGATTATAACATTTGTCACGAAGCAATCGACATCCATGATCCTATAAGAAATAAGAACATTTCTGGGTTTTTACCGCAAGAAAGAGCCTGGCTCGACGGATTCATGAAGTCCGGATTTGTGGATAGTTTCCGCCACTTCAACAGTGAGCCGCACCAATATTCATGGTGGAGTTACCGCGCTGGAGCTAGAGGAAACAACAAGGGCTGGCGCATCGATTACAATTTAGTGAGCGACACCCTAAAACATAAACTCAAAAGGGCCGTTATTCTTCCTGATGCAGTCCATTCAGATCATTGCCCTGTTTTGGTGGAATTAGAGTAGCATTTAGGAGCTATTTCCCGCTATCCGTTACAATCTTTTCTCTCGTTAAAAAACAAGAGAAAAGGATTTTCACTTTTATCGGGGCTAGGGCATTTGAATATATTTTGAATTTTTGCTTTCAAAAACAACAACAGAAACAACATAAATACCAACAAAAATGATAAAAAGAGTTTCCATCGGATTACTAATACTGGCACTTTCAAGTTCTTGCGTATCTAAGAAAATATACAATGATTTAGAAAGTAAGTTCACCGATTTAAAAAAAGAAAACAGAAGTCTGGCTGATGATAATACTGAATTGCTGAGGGATAAAAACCAATTAGAATTAGATCGCGATGCTGTAAAAATGGATTTAAGTAAATCAAAATCGGAGCTGGATAAATTAAAAATGGATTATGCAGCAGCTCAAAATAAATTTAAAGTGTTGCAGGATTCTTACGCTGCTTTAGAAAAAAACAGCAGCGACGCTATGCAAAGCAACATGAAAAAAAATCGTGATTTGCTGGAACAATTAGACGAGAAAGGGAAAGCGTTAGCAGTAGAGCAAGAAAGTTTAAATAAAAGTGCACAGCGTTTACAGGAATTAGAAAATTTGATTGCTGCTAAAGAAGCGAGCATGAAAAAACTAAAAGAAACGTTATCGAAAGCGTTGAATAGTTTTGAAGGAAAAGGCTTGACAGTAGAACAAAAAAATGGAAAAGTATATGTTTCTATGGAGAACAAACTACTTTTCAATTCCGGAAGTTGGGCAGTAGGTTCTGAAGGAAAAAAAGCAGTTATTGAAGTAGGTAAAGTTTTGGGCGACAATCCAGATATCTCAGTGCTTATTGAAGGTCATACGGATGATGATGCTTTTACGGCTTCAGGTCCAATTGCGGACAACTGGGATTTATCTACCAAAAGAGCTACTGCAATTGTAGCAATTTTAGGGGAAAACAAAAAAATCAACAAGCAAAATCTTACGGCCGCCGGAAGAGGAGAATTTTCGCCTTTAGCAAGTAATTCAACCGCTGAAGGAAAAGCAAAAAATCGTAGAATCGAAATTATCCTTACACCAAGATTAGACGAAATTTCTAAGATGTTGAATGAGATTAATTAAAAAAAAGAAAAGTTTTAAAGTTGCAAAGGTTCAGAGTTTATGCTTTGAACCTTTTTTAGTTAAAATGAATTATTTACAGAATATCCAGTATTTATAAGTTTTGTCCTTAAGAATTAAGTGTTGATTCTTAATGAAGCTTAATTTCTTGATGATTTGAAAAAAGAACCTTTTTCATTTACCGATAATTCGTAAATTCTACCTGTCGATTAACGGTTTCTAATTTGCGATTTTGCGATTTTATTTTTTTAAATATCGCATTTTTTCTTAAATAAACGTTTCTCAATTTTGTGTTAACAGCAAATTTAAACAACAAACAAATTTTATCTTTGTTTTCGAAAATTAAAATATAATTTCCTTAAAAATGAAATACACTACTTTACCCAATACTGATATAAAAGTCAGCAAAATTTGCCTTGGTACCATGACTTTTGGACAACAAAATACGGAAGCTGATGGTCACGCTCAAATGGATTACGCGATGGAAAAAGGAGTCAATTTCTTTGATACCGCGGAGATGTATTCTGTTCCGGCGCGTCAGGAAACCTACGGAAGTACAGAGAAAATCCTTGGAACTTGGTTCAAAAAATCGGGTAGAAGAGAAGACGTAGTTTTGGCCTCAAAAATTGCGGGACCAAATCCTAATTTTACTTACATGCGCGAGACAAATGATTTTTCGCCCGCTAGTATTCAATTTGCATTAGACCAAAGTTTACAACGCTTACAAACGGATTATATTGATGTGTACCAGTTGCATTGGCCGGAACGCAAAACTAATTATTTTGGACAACGCGGTTTCAAAGTGCAAGACGATGCTTGGGAAGATAACATTCACAATGTGTTGGAAACGTTGGACGGTTTCGTCAAAGAAGGGAAAATCAAACATATCGGACTTTCTAATGAAAACCCTTGGGGAATAATGCGTTTTCTGGAGGAAAGCAAATACAATAATTTGCCAAGAATAAAAACAATTCAAAATCCCTATTCCTTATTAAATCGACTTTTTGAAAATGGGTCAACCGAAATTTGCATGAGAGAAAATGTAGGGTTATTGGCCTATTCGCCGATGGCTTTTGGGGTTTTGTCCGGTAAATTCTTAACTGGCGAAAATCATCCAAATGCCAGAATCAAGTTGTTTCCGCAGTATTCCAGATACAATAGTGAGCAATGCACAGAAGCAACTAGATTATACCAGGAAATTGCCAAGAAAAACGGATTGACCTTAACGGAACTGTCTTTGGCATTCATTGAACAACAGCCGTTTTTAACCAGCACAATTATCGGAGCAACAACTATGGAACAATTAAAAGAAAATATAAACTCCATTAAAGTCTCCCTTTCTGATGAAATTTTAAAAGCAATTGACGAAGTTCAGGCAGTGATTCCTGATCCGGCACCGTAAATTAAAAAACCATTTTTTGTACTTTAGACAAAGGAGGAATCTCACACAATGGCATTCCTCCTTTGTCTAAATTACAATATAAAAGTAAATTCAAACATTCGTGAATTTGGTAATTTCTTCGTGAATCTTGGGGTAAAATAATTGGTTTTAAAGATCAAATTCTTCATCAACGGATAATGAATCGATTTTAATTTGCGTGGTATCTCGGGTTTTTATTCTTAGAAAAGACCTTGCTGGACCAGAAATGATGATATGTTGTGACTTATAAATGGTGTCGTCAGGACTTAACAATCCTCTCCGGAACATAATGTTTGTTAAAAAAGATTCTTGTCTGGTTGCAAAATCTTTTAGCATTCCCTGGTCGTTAAACTGGTACATGAATTTCTTTGGACTTGGGATAATTCTGGCGAGATAAAGGCATTCATTCAAATTTAATTCTGATGGACTTTTCTGGAAGTAAAAGCGACTAGCTTCACCAATTCCATATACATTTGGGCCCCATTCGATGATGTTAAAATATACTTCCAGCATGCGTTCCTTGCTTACAATTTTGTTATTTTCAAGAATGTAAACTAGCAAGATTTCTTCTAGTTTACGTGACACTGTTTTTTCTCGGGTAAGAAAAACATTTTTTACTAATTGCATGCTAATGGTGCTGGCGCCGCGGGAAAATTTTTTGGTTTTAATGTTTTTTATGATTGATTGCTTAAAAGCTTCATTGATAAAACCATGGTGTGAAAAGAAAGAAGGATCTTCAGTAGTGAGAACACATTTTCTTAAGTAGGGCGATATTTGGTTTAAAGGCGAGTAATTTGGATTGGCAGAACCAACCAAAATTGGACGTTGCAATACATTTTTTATAAGTGCTCGATAAATGAATTCTCCATTTAGTTTGTTGAGATTCGCTTTGCCATATTTTGTAATTTTTAGATTTTCCTTCCTTATATTGCTATCAAAAACCAGCTGATCAGGTTTGTTTTTGTTGAAAGAGAAATTTAAATTATAATCAAAATTTCCTTCCGCTTCCATTCCTTGAAAATTTGTAAATAAGCCATCAGGAAGTGAGGAGATGAAATCCTGCGCTTTCATCTTTGAAATTTTCACTTTGAGTTTGTAAACGGTATCTTTTTTGGTTTCGTAAGCAACATAAGGATGAAATTTCACCTTATTGAACTGAACTGTTGAAGTGCTGTCTATCGAAATAAAATCAGAACCCAACAAGAATCGAAAGTCAAAACGCGCATTTTCAATAATTACATCTTTACTGGCAATTTTAGAATGATCTATTTTTAAATTTTTAATAGAGGTGAAACCGTCGATATGTAATTCATCTCCATCTTGATCCATATTCTGAATATTCAATCGAATGGAATCAAAACTCGATTTTAGATTGTAACGTTCATCAAAGTAAGGAACTTTGATAGCACCGGTATCTATATTAAAGAAACGAATATCGGCTTTTTTATTTCTTGGATCGGCAAATCCTTTTATTTTCCAACGCTGAGTAAAAGTATTGGTTTGAACTGTTATTGAAGTTTCCAGTTGCTTGTTGACCAATCGCATTTTTTGGAAATTTATAGTTGCTTTTTTTCCGTTGTCATCTAACCGAAAAGAAAGATTGTCTAAAACCATATCGGTAGGAACTAAATTCAGCGCTTTTGAGATAATTCTATAGGCAAATTGGGCGTAATCTCTTTTTTCGTTGCCTACTTCTGTTTGCTTGTCTTTTTTTATAAAAGCATCAAAATTTCTTACCTTTCCTTTCTTAATAAGCTGCACAAAACCATTCTTTATTTCTAAAGTTCCAAGTTGTACATCACCTATTAGTAGTTTCCATATATTGACACTTGTTTTTAATTTTTGTATTTTAAAAAGAGTGTCTGTATTTTTTGGTGCTAAAACCACATCACTGAGGTTTACTCCAGTGAATCCGTCAAAAGAAGCTTTTTTTACTGAAAAAGTACTGTTGTAATCGATTTCCATTGTATTAGAAACCTTAGTAATGGTTTGCTGTAAAACTGCATCGCGGAAGATATAAAAAGCAATAATTAGAGCTACAAATAATACAGCAAGTACTTTTATTACTATAATTAATTTTTGTTTTCCGGTTCTCATAAGCAGTTTGTTATTTGATAGAAATCACTTTGTGGTTTTATCTGTAAAGTAAAGGAAAAAACCAGTATAGGTATTGTTTTCTCTTATTATTTTAGGGCTTTTTTGTGTCTTGCTTTGGCTTGACTAAAGAGATTTTAAATGTTTTCATTTCAGGAATATTAAAAAAATTCATTTCCTACAAATCCTGTTTAATTTGGATAACCGTTTCGTTTTTGTTTCTTTTTTCTTCATTGGTAAACCCGCAATTAGGCATATGACTTCCAATAAATATCAGATCACCATCCGTAAAATAGGATATGTGGCTTCCAATTTGGCGTTTTCCAGAACCGCCGTTTACAAAGACGAGCTCGATTTCAGGATGATAATGCCATAGGTAAGCTTTGCTGATAGCATTTTCAACTATTTTCATCGATCAGGAATCTAAAACTAGTACAAAATTACCTAAAATAAGTAAAGAATTATCTTTTTTAACTTTAATCGATTTCATAAAAGGTAAAATAGAAAATAAATTATAAAATTCTTTAGTACTTCATAATTAATCTCTTAAGGTAATTTAGCAACAGATAAATAATCAATCTAAAAATTTACTTTTATGAAAAAGATTTTAAAATTTAGTTTAGTGTTAGCCGCAGTAGCATTACATGCCGTAAAAGAACATGCAGGAAACGCTAATTTTCGTTAGATTAGAAAAAGAAGAAGAAAAGATTATATGTTTTACTTAAAGAGAAATCAAGAAAATCGATTTGTCGATTTATGATACGAGTGATAATTTAATTTATCTAAGAAAGGTTACTTCTGATGACGATAGTAACAGAACGTACGACTTAACTGCTTTTCCAGAAGGAGTTTATTTTTTAGAAGCTGAAAGTGATTTTAAAATATAAAGAAATAAAATTGAGATTACTTATAATGTTGACAAACTATCTGTTGTTGCAATTTCAGAGGTGTATAACTCAGTTTTGGTAAACAAAAATGGAACAATAACATTTAATAAGTTAAACACAAGTAAAGCACCTGGTACTGTTAAAATTTATAATTAAAAAGACACAGAGCTATATTATGAAATTTTATCTGGTGAAGTGAATGTGGGTAAGATATTTGGTATAAGTAACATACCAAATCACAATTAGACGTTTCTGATTACTACTAATGGTAAGACTGTTGTCAAAACAGTTACTTCCAAATAGTGTATAAATAAATTGTAGTAATCAAAAGGCTGCCCTAATTAGGACAGCCTTTTGTAATTAATTATTTTTTGGTTTCAACTATACTAATAGCATATCCTCCGCCTGGAGCACTTAACTGTTCCAATTTTGATTTATTGGTCACATTCATTTTACGAATTGTATAGGCCTGAGGATTTGTTTTATAATGTGCGTCCTTGGCATCCGCGTAAATGGTGGCTACATACGTTTTTCCTTTTTCCAAGAAATCAAATTTGATAGCGGAAGTACGGGGAGTTTCTCCGTTTACATTACCGATGAACCAATTGCTGGTCACTTTTGCTTTACGTGCAACGGTAACATATTGGCCTGGTTCCGCTTCTAGGTATTTACTGTCTGTCCAATCTACCGCTACATCTTTGATAAACTGAAACGCATCAGCAAATCGGTCATAATTTTCCGGTAAATCGGCTGCCATTTGCAACGGACTGTACATTGTTACGTACAAAGCCAGTTGATTTGCCAATGTACTATTCACATGAGAGTGATTATCAGGATTCATTTTGCTTAAATCCATTTCAAAAATACCCGGAGTGTAATCCATCGGTCCTCCTACTAAACGTGTAAAAGGCAATACCGTTACGTGGTTTGGTTTAGATCCACCAAATGACTGATATTCCGTTCCTCTTGCCGCTTCGTTTCCAATTAAATTTGGATACGTTCTACAAATTCCCGTTGGACGAACAGCTTCGTGCGCATTAACCATAATTTTATAGTCCGCAGCTTTTTCGATGGCATATTGATAGTGGTTATTCATAAATTGGTTATAGTGATTTCCGCCGTTTTCAATGATAGAACCAACATATCCACTTTTTACGGCATCGTATCCATTGTCTTTCATGAATTGGTACGCTTTATCCAAGTGACGTTCGTAATTACGAACAGAACCTGAGGTTTCATGGTGCATAATCATTTTAATCCCTTTTGATTTGGCATATTCATGTAAGCCTTTAACATCAAAATCCGGGTAAGGAGTTAAAAAATCAAAAACATAATCTTTTGAATGTCCAAACCAGTCTTCCCAGCCTTCGTTCCAACCTTCGACCAATACTGCATCAAAACCGTTTTTTGCTGCAAAATCAATATATTTTTTCACATTAGTATTATTTGCACCATGTTTGCCATTTGGTTTTGCTTTTGCAAAATCAGTAACGCCAAGTTGTACCGAAGGAAATTCATCCGTGTAAGCCCATGAGCTTTTTCCGGTAATCATTTCCCACCAAACACCTACATATTTCACAGGTTTTATCCATGAAGTATCTTCAATTTTGCTAGGGTCATTCAAGTTTAATGTCATTTTTGAAGCCAGAATTTCTCTTGCATCAGCACTTACGATAATGGTACGCCAAGGCGAGTGGCTCGGAGCTTGGATATATCCTTTGTCGCCTTTTGCGTCTGGTGTCAACCAGGATTCGAACACCATGTTTTTATCATCCAGATTCAAATGCATACAAGAATAATTAATCAAAGCCGCTTCATGCAAATTGATATACAATCCGTCTGCTGTTTTTAGCATTAGCGAGGTTTGAACTCCTGTTGTAGAAAAAGAAGTTTGTGATACATTAGCCGTTTTTGCTTTTTCACTCAATCCTCTAATTTCAGTTAATTTTGAGGTAGTGTAATCATATTCTTGGGTGTCATAATCACCAGGAATCCAAAATGCGGTGTGATCTCCTGTCATTGCAAATTGGGTTCTTTCTTCTTTAATTACAAAATAAGTAAGGTTTTTTTGCGAAGGAAACTCATATCGGAATCCAAGACCATCGTCAAACAAACGAAAACGAATGATGATTTGTCTGTCCGTTCCATTTTGATTTAAGGTTACCGCTAATTCGTTATAATGATTGCGAATTGATTCTACTTCTCCCCAAACTGGTTTCCAGTTTTCATCAAAAGTGGATGTTTTAGTATCGATAACAGCAAAATCATTTAACAATGATTTTTCATCATTTTTTAGCTCAAGACCCAATTTACTTGGTTTTACAACTGCTTTGCCTTTGTAATTTAAACTGTAACTGGGCGTTCCGTCGTTCTGTAATGAAAAGGTCATTACAAATTTTTCATTCGGTGATTTTAACTGCTGTGAATTTGCAGTATTAAAAAAAGCGAGCCAAAGTAAGGCTGTGAAAAGAAATTGCTTCATTTTTTAAAATATAAATTAATAATTAATCCAAATTTGGAATTAGCATTCGGATATTTTTTTTAAGAAATCGATTTATTTAAAAACGCAACGGTTTTAATTCAAATTCTAATAGTGTGAAAGCAAAAGTAACCTCTTTATTGTTTATTTCACACTCTTTCCAGTGGAATAAAATTTGAAATGATGTACTGTTTTGTTCAATTTATTTAATAATAAGTCAAAATCATTGCTGAAGGCTGTTTTCAAATGATGTAATTTATTAAAACAGAACTAGTATTTAATGTGAGCAAGTCAAAAACAATAATTTTAAAAATAACCGCAAATTCTCCAAATTTTTTAAATTTTTTTAAGCGCGAATTACCCGTATTTTCACTAATTTTTTTTGAAATAAAATGTTGATTTGTGGCAAAATTTTTTTCATTCTAAAGTAAAAAAATAGTTTTATCTGTAGAAATCTGTGGATGAATTTATTTTATAAGCGGCAAAATATTTTAGTAATCTAATTTTTGGCTCGACTAAAAACTATCATTATTTACAGCTTCCCACTTTTTATGGTAACATAACTATAGAAGTACGGGTCAAATCATTAAATTTGTAGCTTATTCAAAGACATGTTAGAAAAAGAAGTAATAAATTTCGAAAAAACGGCCATTGTTGGTATTGTAACTCAAAACCAAAGTGAAGAGAAACTGCGTGAATATCTTGACGAATTAGAGTTTTTAACTTTTACCGCAGGTGGAAAAGTGGTGAAACGTTTTTCACAAAAAATGGAACGCCCAAATCCCAAGACTTTTGTAGGAACTGGAAAAATTGAAGAAATTCATCAATTTGTAAAAGAGAATGCTATTTCTACCTTGATATTTGATGATGAATTGTCACCTTCTCAACAAAAAAATATTTCTAAAATAATTGAGGAATGTAAAATCCTGGATAGAACACACCTTATTCTTGATATTTTTGCACAACGTGCCGAAACCTCTTATGCTAGAACGCAGGTAGAATTAGCACAATGTCAATATTTATTACCAAGACTTTCCGGAATGTGGACGCACTTAGAGCGTCAAAAAGGGGGAATTGGAATGCGTGGACCTGGGGAAACCGAGATTGAAACAGACAGACGTATTGTTCGCGATAGAATTGCGTTATTGAAAGAAAAAATAAAAAGTATCGACAAGCAAATGGGAACACAGCGTGGCAATCGTGGCGCTATGGTTCGTGTGGCTCTGGTGGGATATACTAATGTTGGAAAATCAACCTTAATGAATGCCGTTGGCAAAAGTGATGTTTTTGTAGAAAATAAACTTTTTGCAACATTGGACACAACTGTGCGGAAAGTGGTCATCAAAAACCTGCCTTTCTTGCTTTCGGATACCGTAGGTTTTATTCGAAAACTGCCAACACAACTGGTAGATTCTTTCAAAAGTACGCTCGATGAGGTTCGCGAAGCTGATTTACTATTGCATGTCGTAGATATTTCGCATCCTGAATTTGAAGATCAGATAGAATCGGTAAATAAGACTTTATTGGATATTAAATGTAATGACAAACCGGTCATTATGGTTTTTAATAAAATAGATGCTTACAAACCGCTGACCATTGATGAAGATGATTTAATAACCGAAAAAACGCCAAGGCATTTTACTTTAGAAGAATGGAAAGCGACTTGGATGAATAAGGTTGGAGAACAAAATGCGTTATTTATATCGGCAACGCACAAAGAGAATTTCGAGGAATTCAGAGAACGCGTTTATGAAGCGGTAAGACACATTCACATCACCCGTTTTCCATATAATAAGTTTTTGTATCCGGATTATAAAGATGCAGTGGAGAAAGAAGAAAAAGACGAGGAAGAAACCGAATAATTTCCCCTCAACCATAAAATAAACCAATCCCTTTTGACATTTTCAAGAGGGATTTTTTTTGGACATGCCCCAGCTTTCTCTGCGTTACAGCTGCGTCAGGCTGTTCGCTGCAATCTCCCGAAGAAAAATCGGGAGGATTTCCGCTGCCATCCTTCATGCGGGATTTGGTGGTATTAATTGCATTTATGTTATTTAGTATCACTTTGTAAGAAAAATTAAATATATTTGAAATACAAAGCGCAAGCCAATAGCGACAATCTACCCATTTATGGGTGTATATACGCTATTTTGTAGCGAGTATATACAAGTTAGGTAGCATAACCTCAGAGCGTAAAATTTAATAATCACCTTATGAAAAAGTTAAAGTATTTTGGATTAGTATTTTTGGTAATCATTATTGGCCTTTTTATTTTCCTAAAACTAACTAAACCAGAAACGATAATGATGGTAGGAACAGAAGTATCTTTAGAAAAACCCTGGGTAAAATTTAATGAAACCGATGAGTCAAATATTGGAAACCTTATCAGAGCTTATCATTTTGAAGAAGGTGAAATTAGATTCAAAAAAAACATAGGCGCAGATGATTTTATAATTGCCTGTTTAAAAAAAGATAAAAAATGGAACTATTATTCTTATTATCGTGGAACCAAAACTTATGAGATGATGTTGATTTCAGAAGAAATTGAAAAAGAAATAACTCCGCCAAACTAAAAATAATCAGGTTTTTAAAATTTAGAAATTTGCATAAAAAATTTCATTCTGAAAATCTATTAAAAAAAAACACTTAAAAACAATCTTTCTGCAAAGTAGAAAATACTCAAACTAATCTTGTACAAACAGAATTACAACGTGGAAAATAAATTAAAACGGAAAAGATTTGCACATAAAGTTACGCTACCTAACACACGCTACAAGCAATTTGGGTTTTAGGCTTAATATGAAGTTGGTTTTGTACTTGGAAGATTTAGCAAATCCGAATAATGGGCTTAATTCAGTCCCAAACTGCGTGTAGCGCGGGAACGTTATGGTGTATAGTTCCGTTGAAGAGAAACATCGAAAATTAATCAAGATTTTAACCGAAAAATAATAATGAAGTAGCGACCGAGATGAAAGAAATCTGAATGGAAAAACCGAACTGAAACTAAACTGAAAACTAAAAGGAAATTGTTGCCGACAATCAAATGTCAATCACTTTTCGGACGACCGAAATCGAAATTTTTTTTCGGGTTTTTTTTGAGATTTAGCTGAAATTGGAAAAACGATGACTATTTGAAACTGAAATTGGAAAGCGTAAAAGTTACCGAAATTGGAGTGGTATATCTACCGTGATTTTCAGACGTGTCACTACACACCATAACAGCTAGTAAGCGATAGTCGGGAATTAGGCTGAAATGAAAATGGTTTTGTACTTGGGAAATAGTGTGATAATCCGAAAAATTGTCTTTTCTTAGCCCGACCATCGCCTACTAGCAGGACGTTATGGGCAATTATATGACCACACAATGAAGAAACAACTAACATTTTTATTTCTGACTTTGACAATTACTGTTTTTGGACAAGTTGAACAAAAGAAAACTCCAACTGACTTTATACCAAAAGGATATGTAATTCATAAGTATAAAGGCGGAATTTCGTCTGGAAGTTGGGACGAAATAAAAGGAGACTTGAACAAAGACGGATTGGAAGACATCGTTCTTATAATTAAAGGAACTGATAAAAGTAAAATCATAAAAGATGATAATCGTAGTGAATTAGACCGAAATCGTAGAGGTATTATTGTATTATTCAATAAAGGAGGTTTTTATGAATTAGTCACAAAAAATTATGATTGTTTTTCTTCTGAAAACGAAGATGGCGGAGTATATTTTGCTCCTGAACTTTATGTTGAAATAAAAAAAGGGAAATTATACATCAGTTATGGACACGGTAGATACGGAAATTGGGGTTACACATTTAGACATCAAAATGGCGATATGGAATTAATCGGTTATGACTCTTATTCAAGTCGTGGTCCAGTTCCGCAATATGAAGTGAGTATAAATTTTTTGACTAATAAGAAACTAACAAGGGATAATCTAAATAAGGATGAAGACGGAGATGAATATACTACAGATAATTTTAAAGAAACTTGGGAAAATATAAAAAAGAAAAAAATATTAAGATTATCTGAAATTAAGAATTTTGACGAACTTGAATTTTGAGTAAAAAAATAACTGCCCATAACACTTGCTACAAGAAATTTGGGCAATTGGCTTAATTTGAAAATGGTCTTGTATTTGGGGAGTTTAGGCAAATCCGAAAATAAGGCTTAATTTAATCCCAAACCTCTTGTAGCAAGGGAACGTTGTGCGTCATTTAAAAAACAGCCAAAAACTAATTAAACCATTTCATAAAAAATACCTTTTTTTAAAATAAATAACAAACACTAAACATAAACAATGAAAAAATTATTTCTATTTACAATTCTACTAATTTCGTTTACAACATTTGGTCAAAAACTAGAATGGATTCCATTCAATTGGCTAGGAGCTGAAGTTTCCGGCAAATATTTTGATAAATTCGCTATTATAATTCCAGTCACAGTCGACAATTTGCCACATAAATTTAATTTACAACTTGATTTAGGAGCATATAATACGATTTTTTACGAAAATTCTATAAATCCATATTTAGAGAAATATAGCAATTTGAAAAATAAAATAGACACAACATTTTTAAGTTTAAAATGTTTAACAAAACACATTTTAAACTTAAAAATGTTGAATTAAAACTAGGAAAAGTAAATATTGGGAAAATAAACATCGGAATATTTAAAAATTATGGAGAGGAAATACCAAAAGATTCTATTAATACTAAATCAGAAAAACATATCGGAACACTTGCACCAGATATTTTTCAGGACAAAATTTTAATCATAGATTATCCCAATAAAAGAATTAGTATCACAAAAAAGCTTCCAAAGAAATTCTCCAAAGCAAACTTTCAGCCATTTATAATTAAAGATGGAAGAATTAAAATCCCTTTTAATATAAATAATAAAGTAGAAAACTTATTATTTGACACAGGAGCAAGTTTATTCGCATTAATGACTACCGAAGAAAGAGCAAATAAAATATCAGCTAATAAAATAGTTGATTCATTAAAAACTTCAAGTTGGGGTGTATTCTATATGGTTTATGGTCGCAAGGTAAACTCAAAAATAAAATTTGGAAATAAACAACTTAATCCTGCGACAGTATTTTACGACAAACTCAACAAACACGACGAATTTTATGACAAAGAACATATATGGGGAATTACAGGAAATGCTTACTTCTTAAACAATATTATAATAATTGATTATAAAAATCAACGTTTTGGTGTGAAATAAACGAACGCACAACAGCTGTTTTGAGCTAGCTGGAATTCAGTGGAATTATCATTTCACATCAAGTTTTCGTTCAGCCGAAAATTGAGCGGTTACGAACTTCCAGCCATCTCAAAGCATCGGGACGTTATGTGCGATGTTTGAGGAACGAACGACTAAAAGACAACATCGAAAGAAATGATATTGAGTGAAGCAATTTTGAACTGTAAGAATTATAAGGACACTGAAGAAAATATACATTCAATTTTTGCAAAAAGAAATAATGGAAAATTTCGACCAGATTCTGAAGCTTTAGTTTTGGAATTAACTCCTGAAGAAATGGAAATGCAATTGAGCATAATAGCCAAAACAAAATGTCGAGGATTTGAATATTTTACCATTGTTTAAAATCACCAAACAAACACTTTTTTAAATAGCTAGGTAACACAATACTTATTTTCTGCTATTTTTGTAAAAGAACAAATTGAGACTACAAGAAATGAGAACACTCGTCATAGGAGATATACACGGTGGTTTACACGCATTACACCAAATAATGGAAAGAGCAGCCGTTACCAAAAAAGACAACTTGATTTTTTTGGGAGATTATGTAGATGGCTGGAGTCAATCTCCTCAGGTGATTGATTTTTTAATTAAATTAAATAAAACACACAACTGCGTTTTCATTAGGGGAAATCATGATGAATTGTTGCGCACCTGGCTTGATGAAAGCAAAGACAATCTGTTATGGTATAAACACGGCGGCGAAGCTACTGTTCTTGCTTACGCTACGGTAAGTGCGGCAACCAAACTAAAACACATTGAATTTCTGCATGCTTTAGCGGATTATCATCTGGATGACGACAACCGTTTGTTTATCCATGCTGGTTTTACCAATATGAACGGAATTGATTTTGAATATTTTCCCAAACTTTTTTACTGGGACAGAACGCTGTGGGAAACTGCTTTGGCTTTAGATAAAAATATGAAAATTGATGATTTGTTGTATCCCAAACGATTTACATTATATAAAGAGATTTATATTGGCCACACGCCAGTTACCAGAATTGGCAGAACTACCCCGGTTCAAATGGCTTGCGTTTGGAATCTTGATACTGGAGCAGCTTTTAAAGGTCCGTTAACAATTATGGATGTAGACACGAAAGAATTCTGGCAGAGCGAACCTTTACCGTCTTTATACGCCAATGAAAAAGGTAGGAATTAATTTATTTAAACTATTTTTGCCTAAATTTTAAAAGTTTAAGAATATGAAAAGGTTTATTACATTGTCATTATTATTGGCAGCTAGTTTCGTAAATGCACAGGCTTTCAAAGGAAAAGGAGACGTTAAATTTGATGTTGGTGCAAATATTCAAAACGGTGGAGCAGGAATTGGGATCTCTTCCGATTTTGGACTTGGAGAAAACATGTCATACGGTTTTGCAGCTTCTTACTTACTGTCTGCTAGTTCAGATGATTTAGGTAACAAACCTAAATTTGGAGATAGAATCGATGCAAAATTCAGATTCAATGCTAATTTAGGAAATGTTTTTCAGCTTGATAAAAAAATGGATATTTATCCAGGTCTTGATTTAGGTTTAAGAAATTTTGGTGCGCATTTAGGATTTCGTTATTTCTTCACAGAAGGCTTTGGTATTTTTACAGAAGCTGGAATTCCAATTGCAAGTTATAAAACTAACCCAGTAGGTTTTGATAAATTAAACAACCAATTTGTGTTTAATATTGGAGCTTCTTTCAATTTGTAATATTGGTTTAAAGAGTCAGAAATGATTCTCATTAATATCTTTTACAACTAAAAAAGGCAATTTGAAATTTCAAATTGCCTTTTTTATTATGCTTATTAATTATTTACAAATCAAATTTTATTCCTTGTGCCAATGGCAAACTTGTAGTATAATTGATAGTATTGGTTTGTCTTCTCATGTAGATTTTCCAAGCATCTGAACCAGATTCTCTTCCTCCTCCAGTTTCTTTTTCTCCACCAAAAGCGCCACCAATCTCAGCTCCAGAAGTTCCAATATTTACGTTTGCAATTCCACAATCAGAACCTACAACAGATAAGAAATGTTCTGCTTCTCTTAAATTGTTAGTCATAATCGCTGAAGACAATCCTTGAGCCACTCCGTTTTGAACATCAACAGCGTTTTCTACGGTTCCGGAATATTTAATTAAATATAAAACAGGCGCAAAAGTTTCGTGTTGTACGATTTCGAATGAGTTGTCCGCTTCTGCAATTGCAGGTTTCACATAACAACCACTTTCGTATCCTTCACCAGAAAGTACGCCACCTTCTACAAGGATTTTTCCACCTTCGGCAACGACTTTTGTTAAAGCATTATTGTACATTTCGACAGCATGTTTGTCAATTAGCGGTCCAACATGATTGTTTTCGTCCAATGGATTTCCAATACGCAATTGTCCGTAAGCCGATACGACAGCATCTTTTACTTTATCGTAAATACTTTCGTGAATAATCAAACGACGAGTTGAAGTACAACGTTGTCCTGCTGTTCCTACGGCCCCAAAAACGGCCCCGATAACTGTCATTTTAATATCAGCATCGGAAGTCACAATGATTGCATTGTTCCCACCCAATTCCAATAATGATTTTCCTAAACGACCTGCAACTGCCTGCGCAACGATTTTCCCCATACGAGTAGATCCTGTAGCAGAAATTAAAGGTACGCGTCTATCGTTAGTCAACATTTCACCTACTTTATAATCACCATTGATTAAACAAGAAATTCCTTCTGGAAGATTATTTTCTTTGATTACTTCGGCAATTATATTTTGACAGGCAATTCCGCAAAGTGGTGTTTTCTCTGAAGGTTTCCAAACACAAACATCTCCACAAATCCAAGCTAGTGCTGTATTCCAAGCCCAAACTGCCACTGGAAAGTTGAATGCCGAAATAATTCCGACAATTCCCATTGGATGGTATTGCTCATACATTCTGTGCCCCGGACGTTCTGAATGCATCGTTAATCCGTGCAATTGACGGGAAAGACCCACTGCAAAATCACATATATCAATCATTTCCTGAACTTCTCCGTATCCTTCTTGCAATGATTTCCCCATTTCGTAGGAAACCAATTTGCCTAAAGCTTCTTTGTTTTTACGTAATTTATCTCCAAACTGACGCACGATTTCACCACGTTGTGGCGCTGGCATCAATCGGAATGTTTTAAATGCTTCGGTAGCGGTTTGCATTACTTTTTCGTAATCGGCAGCACTAGTTGTTTTTACTGATGCGATTAATTGTCCGTCAACTGGCGAATGACTTTCAAGAATTTCTCCGTTTGAAAAATGGTTTACACCCGTTGAAGTTCCTTCGTTTATGGCTTTTACACCCAATTGCGCCAATGCTTCTTTCATTCCAAATTGATCTGCTATTGTTATCATTGTAACTTTTTTAATAAAAATTGTTATATTTTTTGTAAAGATATTATATAAACCCGAAAAAGTAACCATTGAATGCGATTTTTTATGTTTTGCAGGGTTTCACAAAAATTGCGATAGAGTAACCTAAAGTTTTTTTAGTACATCGAGTGTTTAGCCCCGATAAAAGTGGAAAGCCCAAAGTCTCGTTGGCTTACATTTTTTATAACGACAAAGCGACCAGAGGAAGCTTTTGAAGTTATTTTAAAAATGTTGCCAACGGGATGAGGACTTTTAACGGAAAGCGGGAATAGCTCCTAAATATTATTTTTGGCTTACAAATTTCGGGTCGGCTTCCATAATAGTTCCGCAATTTTCACAAGTTCTCAATTTTTCTGAATTGTAAAAATGTTCAAAATGAGGTAGAAAATCTTTTTCGATATCATGAAGTTCAAAATAGACTTCGTGTAATTTATGGTTGCATTTATCGCAAAACCACAATAAACCATCTGTGTAGCCTTGCCCAGCACGTTTTCGCTCAATTACTAAACCTATGGAACCTTCGGAACGTACCGGAGAATGCGGGATTTTTCCTGAATGAAGGTACATATCCCCTGCATGAAGTTCCATTTCTTTTCGGAGCCCATCTTCTTGTACAATTACTTTTATAGAACCTTCGAGTTGGTAAAACAATTCTTCGGTTTCGTTATAATGATAGTCTTTTCGGGCATTAGGACCTGCAACAATCATGACGATATAATCCCCTGATTCTGTATATAAATTTTTGTTTCCTACCGGTGGTTTAAGAAGATGACGGTTCTCCTCTATCCAATTATTGAGGTTGAAAGGTTTTGCTATTGCCATGTTTTTTAATTTTAAATGTAAAGTTATGAAATATAAAAAATAGATGAAATCATTTAAGAAATATAAGACCATATAAGTTGCAATAAATTTTAATGGTGCTAAACTTATATTTTTAAAATGCCTCAAATATTAAAGAAAAAATAGTTAGAGATGAACTTCAGTGCATCTTTACAGGATCATTTTTTTTCTTTAATTAAATAAATATAGACCGGAAAATGGTCGCTAAAACCAATTTCAGTAGGTGAATGTCTCAAAGGATACCCTTTATATTGTCCACTGGTTTGAATTAAAAAAGGTTTGTTGTAAATTCCGGCTTTCCAAAAGGAAAAGGAAGATTTATCTAGTTTTAATAAGGATCCTGAAACCATAATTTGGTCAAAAATGTCCCAAGCATCCCGAAAAGCGATTGTTCCCATTCCGTTTTTGGCCATTTCTTCAAATGGATTGTATATGCCGAGAGGAGGGACATCTCCTTTTTTGGCTTTTGCACCAAGCGCTATTTTAACGCTCCTATTATATGGACCGTCATTTAAGTCGCCAAGCGTAATCACTTTTGCTTTTGGATTAATTTTTTGAAGGGAATCGATAATTTTTTTGTTCAAAGCTCCCGCTGCTTCTCTAAAAGGACTTGTTTTTTTCTCCCCTCCGGAACGGGAAGGCCAGTGATTAACAATGATATTAATTTCTTCTCCATCCAGAAAACCGGTTACCAGAAGCTGATCTCTAGTATAAATACGATGATTTTGAATGCTTATTTGTAAAACATCATCTGTTTTTTCTTCTGATTCAATTTTTGCGGCTTCTTTTGATTTTGTGTCATTCCTGTAAACATATAGAGGAATATTAGAAAAACTTGTGGGCTGAAACTGCTTCTTTTGATACAATAACGCGACATCTATTCCTCTTTTGTCCGGCGAATCAAAATGTATAATTCCATAATCTTTGTTAATCAGTTTGGGCTGCTTGATTAAATCTTCCAAAACACCTCTATTTTCAATTTCGGAACCACCAATAAATGTTGGGGAATCTGGATTTTCAGATGATCCAATTTCAGATAATACTCTTGCTAAGTTTTCCAGTTTATGATGGTACTTTTTGGATGTCCAGCGTTGCAATCCTTTTGGTGTCCATTCATCGTCGTTAGTAACTGGGTCATTTATAGTGTCAAATAAATTTTCAAAATTATAAAATGCCACGGTATGAATAATATAATTTTTTTGCTGTGCCCTTGCTGCAACATTGGAGAAAAATAAAATTAACAGGAGAATCAAAGATGTTATTCTCATAATTTTTAATTGTACTATTTGAAATTATTCGCTCGTTTTAAGTCGGCTATTTGTAAAAATACTTCATTTTAAGATGGAAGTCTAAATTATTTTCTAATTGTTTATCTTTGTTTTAATAATTAATAGACTTCTATTTCTTAGAATTTGATATATTTATAAAAAATAAATAAAAATGCATGTGACCCGATTTACTTTTATAAACAGCAATTTTGTTTTATATAAATTCCTATTTCTTGTTTTTATTTTACAAGCCTTCAACTGTCAAGCCAACAATACCCCAATGATAACACCACCTATTTTACAAAAAGGAGACACAATAGCCATTTTGGCAACAGCCAGAAAAAATGTAGATGACAATCTGAAACCCGCTGTAAACTTATTGCACAGTTGGGGTCTTGAAGTAATCATAGGCAATACAATTGGTTTAGACGATAATCAATTAGCTGGCACTGATGTACAACGTGCTGCCGATTTTCAGCAACAATTGGACAATCCGAACATCAAAGCTATTTGGTGTGTTAAAGGCGGATATGGAACGGTACGAATGATCGATTTATTGGATTTCACCAAATTCAAACAGCATCCAAAATGGGTTATAGGTTTTAGCGATGTCACCGTTTTGCATAATCATTTGAACACTTTAGGCTTTAAATCCATTCACGGAATCATGCCAATAAGCATTCCTCGTGCATCTAAGGAAGCAATAGAATCACTGCGCATTGCTATGTTTGGAGAAACACTAACTTATAAAGTTAGTCCATTTGCCATGAATAAATTAGGAAAAGCGTCTGGCGAATTAGTCGGCGGCAATTTATCCATTTTATACAGTTTATTCGGTTCTCAATCAGCTATTGATTGCACCGATAAAATTTTATTTATCGAAGATTTAGATGAATATTTATATCATATAGATCGTATGATGATGAACTTAAAACGCAACGGCTGTCTGGAAAGCATAAAAGGAATTATTGTGGGTTCGATGACAAAAATGAAAGACAATGATATTCCATGGGGGAAAAACGCTATCGAAATTATTGATGATGTTACAAAAAAATATAATATTCCGGTTTTGTATAACTTTCCCGCAGGTCATATTCAGGACAACAGAGCCTTGGTTTTAGGCAGTAAAGTAACGATTGATGTTACTAATAATTTTAGTACTGTAATTTTTGCAGCTCCCTAATCTCCTGTTTGAATTACATACTTTTTTTGATTGCAGAAGTTCATAAACTGTATAGAAAACGTTTTTTCTAATCGCAAGTTTATTCAAACTGAAAACTGAAACTGAATACTATCCTCATGGCCGAACACAACGAACTTGGAAAACTTGGAGAAGAATTGGCGGTTGAATACCTGAAAAAAAATGGTTATGCCATACTAGAAACCAATTGGACTTTCCAAAAAGCGGAAATCGATATTCTTGCCAAGAAAGAAAATACATTGGCTGTTATTGAAGTAAAAACTCGTTCGTCTCTCGAATTTGGTTTGCCACAAGATTTTGTAAAACCAAAAAAAATTCAACTTCTGGTAAAAGCTGTTGACGCCTTTGTAAACGAACGAGATTTAAACATTGAAGTTCGTTTTGATATTGTCGCTATCCACAAAGAAGGCAAATCTTTTGTAATTGACCACCTTATAGATGCTTTTTATTATTTTTAATAAAATTTCTTAATGTTATATTTGTAACAAATTGTTTTTTAATTATATTTGCACTGGTATTTCAAACAACTATTTACTAACTACAACTATTTACCAAAAAAACTAAACTCTTACTGCTATGAAAACTGTTTCTTCAATTGTAGAAAACTACATTAAAACTAAGCCCTTTCTCCTTAATGCTTTATCACTTGGGATTATCAATCTGACTTCATTATCCAGAAATATAATGACCGAATTAGAAAGTGAATTTGGCAAAGAGGTTAAGCAAGGTGCTGTTGTTATGGCTCTAAAGAGACTAACTGAAGAATTGGATTTTAGACTAAACCATAAGATCAATAAAGTAATAAAAAACATTGGAGAAATTACCGTTCGCTCCTCATTAACGGATTTTACTTTTGCAGCATCTGAAACTGTTTTAAACAAACAAGCTGATTTAATTACGGATATTAATTCTTTTCCAGATATTTTTTACACTTCATCAAGAGGTGTTAACGAAACTAATATTGTGGTTAGCAATAGTGTAACACATTTGGTTGACAAACACTTTGCAACGGAGAAGTTGATTCAAAAACTAGACAATCTTGCTTCAATCACTGTAAAATTACCAAAAGAGAATATCGTTGTTCCAGGTATTTATTACTTTATTTTCCAGCGATTGGCTTGGGAAGGAATCATCATCAATGAGGTAATTTCGACGTCAAATGAGTTTACGATTTTAGTAAGCGAAGAACAAGTCGACGTGGCTTTTAAAGTAATAAAGGATTTAAAGAATTAGAAACATATATTTAGATAAATAAAAGAGGGATTGATTTATTGAAAATCAATCCCTCTTTTTGTATGGTAAAATCACTATTTTCCATTTCTATTTCCCCAACATTTCCATCAATTCCAAAGCCCTTCGAGTATTTTTTACATTGTCAAAAGTCAGCAAAAGTCGTAATCCCGCCGGTGTTTGCTTCTCTTTCATTTTACAAATAGCACTGTGTTTTTGCACAAACTGTAAAACATCCTGAAAACGATTGGATTGGTAATACGCTGATTGTTGATCAGAGACAAAATAACCAATCATCTTCCCTTGTTTCATCACTAATTTTTCGATTCCAATGCGAGTGGCAATCCATTTGATTCGAATGCTGTTCATTAATGCTTTGGCACGTGGCGGCATTGGACCAAAACGGTCTATCAATTTATTTTGGAAAATAATGAGTTCTTCTTCATTTTTTACCGCACCTAATTCATTGTACAAACTCAATCGTTCCGAAACATTATTGATGTATTCATCCGAAAATAACAACTCAAAATCAGTGTCGATTTGCAAGTCTTTGACGTATTCTTTGGTTTCCAAATTGTTTTCCTCAGGATACAAATCTTTGAATTCATTTTCTTTCAATTCGTCAATAGCCTCATTCATAATTTTTTGATACGTATCAAAACCGATCTCGTTGATGAAACCGCTTTGTTCGCCTCCCAATAAATCTCCGGCACCACGAATCTCTAAATCTTTCATCGCAATATTAAAACCACTTCCTAGTTCACTGAATTGTTCCAAAGCCTGAATTCGTTTTCTGGCATCATCTGTCATTGCAGAATACGGCGGACAAATAAAATAACAAAACGCTTTCTTGTTGCTACGACCTACCCGACCCCGCATTTGATGCAAATCTGACAATCCGAAATTATTCGCATTATTGATGAAGATCGTGTTGGCATTGGGAACATCTAATCCACTTTCGATAATTGTGGTGGCCACCAAAACATCAAATTCTCCATTCATGAATGCCAACATCAACTCTTCGAGTTTTCTTCCTTCCATTTGTCCGTGACCGATTCCAACTCTGGCATTGGGTACCAAACGCTGAATCATTCCTGCAACTTCTTTAATATTCTCGATTCGATTATTGATGAAGAAAACCTGTCCGTTACGCTGAATTTCATACGAAATCGCATCTCGAATCAACTCTTCACTGAAACCGACCACATTTGTTTCGATAGGATATCTGTTAGGTGGTGGAGTTGTAATTACCGACAAATCACGTGCAGCCATCAACGAAAATTGTAACGTTCTAGGAATTGGCGTTGCGGTCAAAGTCAGCGTGTCGACATTTGCAGCTATGGTTTTGAGTTTGTCTTTTACGTTGACACCAAATTTTTGTTCTTCATCCACAATCAACAATCCCAAATCTTTAAAAACTACATTTTTGTTAACCAATTGGTGTGTTCCAATGACAATATCGAGTTTTCCTTCGGCCAATTGTTTTAAAGTTTCCGCTTTTTGTTTGGCTGTTCTAAAACGATTTAAATAGCCAACAGAAACCGGCATATCTTTCAATCGTTCCGTAAAAGTTCGATAATGTTGGTATGCCAAAATAGTCGTAGGAACCAGAATCGCAACTTGTTTGCTGTTGTCAACCGCTTTGAAAGCGGCACGAATGGCTACTTCGGTTTTACCAAAACCTACATCCCCACAAACCAAGCGATCCATTGGACGATCACTTTCCATATCGGCTTTTACTTCCGCTGTTGATTTGGTTTGATCCGGTGTATCTTCGTACATAAACGAACTTTCCAGTTCATTTTGTAAATAACTGTCGGGCGCAAACTGGAATCCTTTTTCCAATCTTCGCTTGGCATATAACTGAATCAAATTGAATGCAATATGTTTGACACGCGCCTTGGTTTTTTGTTTTAAAATCTTCCAAGCATTTGAACCCAATTTGTAAATTTTGGGTGGCGTTCCATCTTTTCCGTTGTATTTGGAAATTTTGTGCAGCGAATGAATACTCACATACACAATATCATTATCGGCATAAACGAGTTTGATCGCTTCTTGCGTTTTGCCTTCAACTTGTATTTTTTGCAAACCTCCAAATCGTCCAATTCCGTGATCAATGTGTGTCACGTAATCACCAACGGATAATGTCGTCAACTCTTTTAAAGTGATATTTTGTTTTTTCGAATAGCCATTTTTGATGCTAAATTTATGATAGCGTTCAAAAATCTGGTGGTCGGTGTAACAAGTGATTTGGTTTTCTTCGTCAATAAATCCTTGGTACAAAGGCAAAACAATCGTGTTGTATTGCTTTCGGATATTCTCAGAATTGGCCTCATCCAACGTTTCAAAAATATCATGAAATCGCTTGGCTTGAGCGTCATTGGAACAAAACAAATAATTTTTATAACCGTTGAAATGATTTTCATTCAGATTATTCAACAACAAATCAAATTGTTTGTTGAATGAGGGCTGCGGCTGAATGTGGTATTCGAATTTTTTGGTGGTTCTAAAAATAGCCTTCGAACTCAATTCAACAATCGAGAAATCCAACGCTCTTTTTATAAATTCCGCTTGATTTAAGAACAATTGTTCCGGCGCGGATCGTTTTATTTCCTGTGACAATTTCGCGAAAGCTTCTTCGGCTTTGCCAAATTGTTTGTCTAATTGTGATAAAAAATCTTCGGTATTCTGAATGAAAATTACCGTTTTCTCCGAAATATAATCCAAGAAACTTTCTCGGTTTTCCTGAAAAACCTTGTTCTCCACATTTGGGATTATCGTAATCTTTTTTTGTGTTACGATAGACAATTGCGTCGCGACGTCGAAGGTACGAATGCTCTCCACTTCGTCTCCAAAAAACTCAATTCGGTATGGATTATCATTCGAAAAAGAAAATACATCTACAATTCCTCCACGAACCGAAAATTCACCGGGTTCCGTAATAAAATCAACTCTTTTGAATTCGTATTCGAATAATACTTCGTTGATAAAATCAATAGAAATTTTGTCTCCAACGGATACTTTCAATGTGTTTTTATCCAATTCCTTTCGAGTCACCACTTTCTCAAATAATGCTTCGGGATAGGTGACAATAATTGCCGGTTTTTTACGGGAATTGATTCTGTTCAGGACTTCGGCGCGAAGCAAAACATTGGCATTATCTGTTTCTTCAATTTGGTACGGTCTACGGTAGGAACCGGGATAAAATAATACATCTTGCTCCCCAACCATCTGTTCGAGATCATTCAAATAATAAGCAGCTTCTTCTTTATTGTTTAAAACAACCAAAAAAGGAAGTTCCGATTTCTTAAAAATGGAACGTATTACAAAGGAAAGCGCCGATCCAATTAATCCGGAAAGGTGCATTTTTACTTGATTATTTTCCAATAAACGAGCAACGATTTGTTGGGTTTTTGGAGATTCATCGTAAGTGTTATATAAAGCTTTTTTACTCAACGTGCGGTAGATTTGGGTCGGTTGTTGTATTAGGAATTGCTCTGGAAGTGTCCATCATTTTCATTAATTCCGATTCTCCTTCTTCGACAGGAATTTTACTTCTCTCCACAATTTTGTCCATTTGTCTTTGCAAAGACACTAGCTCCGCATTGATTTCTGAAACTAAGACAATTACTTTTTGATCGGGTATTTTATCCAGATTTAGGAACAAATCCAACAATCTCACCTTGGTAATTAAAGTAGAAACCCTGCTTTTTATCTGAGGTTTATTAAACTGTGATGGAATGTTTTCATTTAAAGCCATTACTTTTTCAGACAATGCTTTTGATTTTTTTTGAAACGCCCCAATTGTTTTTTTAGGCTTAACGGCTAATTCCGCAAAGAATACTCGCAGTTCGCTCCAGCTAGCTACTGTCGCTTCAGAAGTTGTGTTGATAGGAGTGTCATAAAAAACCCAGCCTTTGTTGATATTTGAAAAAATAAGTTCGCTTTTTTTATTCTGTTTTTCATTTTCCGCTAATCGTTTTTGATTATCATTTTTGCACGAAGACAAAATGATAATCAGAAAAAACAAGAATGATAATTTATATTTCATAAGTGAATACATTAAAGGACAAAGTTACAAAGTAAATTTACAATAACGAATTACAGTATTAGTAATAACCATAGAAACATATTGGAGGTTTTCATCTCTCAAAAAAGCTCTGAATTTAATTTAGATTGCATTTGTGATTTTCAAATAACAATCTACTATTTCAGAAGATATTTTGATGCTTTAAATTATGAATATTAATAATTTCATTACGATTATGAATATCATTTTAAGAATTTAATAATATTTTTATCCAAAATTATGTTATTTACGAAAACGTTATCTTTGAATTTCTAAAACAGACAAAATGAGTACTAAAATATTGATTATAGGCGCTTGCGGACAAATTGGAACGGAGCTTACCCATAAACTTCGACAACTATACGGAACCGATAATGTAATTGCTTCCGATATTCGAAAACTAAATACTGATGTGGTTAATTCCGGTCCTTTTGAAGTAGTAAACGCATTAGATTTCAATCAGATTGAGCATCTTGTCGAAATTCATCAAATTGATGAAATTTATTTAATGGCCGCATTATTATCGGCAACAGCCGAGAAAAACCCTGCTTTTGCTTGGGATTTGAACATGAATTCTTTATTTCACGTTTTGAATTTGGCGAAAGCCAAAAAAATAAAAAAGATATTCTGGCCTTCCAGCATTGCTGTTTTTGGTCCAACGACTCCTAAAGAAAATACTCCACAATACACCATCATGGAACCTTCAACGGTTTACGGAATCAGTAAACAAGCCGGCGAAAGATGGTGCGAATATTACCATAATATATTTGGCGTAGATGTTCGAAGCGTACGTTATCCGGGATTAATAAGCTGGTCATCACCTCCGGGTGGCGGAACGACTGATTATGCGGTAGATATTTATCACAAGGCGTTAAGTGACGGAAAATACGAATGTTTTTTATCTTCTGAAACCAAAATGCCAATGATGTATATGGATGATGCCATTGCAGCAACGATACAAATTATGCAAGCGCCAGCCGAACAAATAAAAATTCGTTCTGCTTATAATCTGGCCGCTATGAGTTTTACCCCGACAGAAATTGCTGCCGAAATCAAAAAACACATTCCTGAATTCTCCGTTACTTACAAACCGGACTTTCGTCAAAAAATAGCCGACAGCTGGCCAGCGAGTATCGATGATGCCGACGCCAGAAAAGACTGGAACTGGAAACATGAATTTGATTTGGAATCAATGACAGTGGATATGTTGGAGCATTTGAAATAATTCTCCATAAAAAAATAAGCACAAAAAAAAGTCTAGTTTAAAACTAGACTTTTTTTGATTTTGATAAAGCCTTACTTTATTTCATAAACATTATTGGCTTGTTTCACATCGGCCATTAATCCGCTTGGATCGATGCTGATTTTCTTGATAGTCGTTTTTGGTTTAGAAATAGCAAACTCATACGTAGGATGCGCCCAAGTCCAATTCTTTAAAACCGTTCTTTTTACAGCCGGATTAGGATTTTCTTTTTCGAAACTCATCATGTGCAACGGAACGTAAAAACTTTCTGTTGTCCCATCCGTATATTCTACTGTCAAATCAATTGGCATTGGCATTCTGCCTATTCTTTCTAAAGTTACAACCGTTTTATCGGCATTGTCTTTTACGGCTGCGATACCGTAGTCAATCGTGTTTGTGCTTTCGGCCCAATCCACCAAATACCAATCTAAATTTGCTCCAGAAACCCTTTCAGCCGTTCTTTTGATGTCATTTGGCGTAGGATGCTTGAACTTGAAATCGTGGTAATATCTCTTTATCGTTTTTGCCAAGTTATCTTGTCCAATTACATAACCTAATTGCGATAAGAAAATACTACCTTTCACATAAGATGAAATACTATACGGCCTATTTTCATCGTAACGATCGCCATGCGTGGTTTGTGGTTGCTCTTTCCCTGATTCTACTAACTTATAATAGGCGGCATAATTCCCTTTGAATGGATTTTCTTCTTTTTTAACCGCCATTTCGTTCAGCACAAAATCTTCTACATAAGTGGTGAATCCTTCATCCATCCAAGGGTGTTTCGATTCATTTGAAGCTAAAATATGTTGAAACCAAGAATGTCCCAGCTCGTGCGTTGCGGTACCTAAAATTCCTTCCAGAGTTCCGTTTCCTAACATCAACGTACACATGGCATATTCCATTCCGCCATCGCCACCTTGTATAAAGGAGTATTGCTTGTATGGATAATCCCCAATTTTCTTATTGTAAAAATCCATTACATTAACCATTAAAGGTTCTAGCTTTTTCCAGTTTTCTGCGGTCTTAGGATTGTTTTTATACAAGAAATGCAAGTCAACATTATTAGGTCCTTTTACCACATCATGTATGTAATTTTTATCCGCAGCCCAAGTAAAATCATGTACCATTGGCGCTACAAAATGCCAAGTCAGTGTTTTCGTTTTCTTTGGATATACCACCACAACTCCGGCATCTTGATATCCTTTCCCAATTTCATTTTGGTTCTGCAAATAACCGGAACCTCCTAAAGTATAGGCTGCATCAATAGTAATATTCACATCAAAATTACCCCATACACCATGAAATTCTCTGGCGATATAAGGATCTGCATGCCACCCTTCAAAATCAAATTCAGCAATTTTCGGGTACCATTGTGACATTGACAATTCAACTCCTTCTATATTATTTCTGCCCGAACGACGAATTTGAACGGGAACCTGACCGTCAAAATCCAACGTAAAAGTAGTTTTTGAGTTGGGTAATATTGGCTTTGCCAAAGTAACTTCGAGAATCGTTCCTACCGTTTTTGCAACAGCACTAACTCCGTCTTGTTTGAAATTAGTGATAGTCAAAAACCCAATTTCATTTGGTTTCAAATTTTTGATTCGGCTTTCTTTTACATCTTTGCCATCCACTTTTATTTTATTGACCATTCTGGCATCCGGATCTTTAATCGTCTGGATTCTGGCATCCATCTCGCTCCCGGGTTGGAATGCATTTGGATACAAATGGTAAAATACTTTTTTCAAAGTATCTGCAGAATTATTGGTGTAAACCAATTCCTGTTTTCCTTTGTATTGGTAATTTTTGACGTTCATGGTCACGTCCATTTTATAATCGACGTGTTGTTGCCAATACCCAGCACTTTGGGCAAATGCCGCACAAAAGTTAAGCGTGATAAAAGATAGTAAAAAGAGTTTTCTCATCATTTTTGTAATAAAAAATGGAAGAAGGGCATCCTTCCATTGGATTAGTAAATTATTTTTTAAATATTTTTAGATAATGCATTCGCCAAAATCAAGGCATTATAAGCATTGATCATTTTTCCTGATTTTGAAGTATCAGCTGCCGATTTTTTCTCATTATTCTCCCCTAATTCTACTGACGCTGGCAATGGTGTTCCAGAATCCATTAAGATTTGTTTTACTTGCTTTGCTGATAATTTAGGATAATAGGAACGAACTAATGCTGCAACTCCGGCTGCATTTGGCGAAGCCATAGATGTTCCCTGCTCGTATTTATATTTGTTATTTGGAACTGAAGCATAAATTTCCATTCCTGGAGCATATAAATCTACATTGATGGAACCGTAATTAGAAAATGGCGCCACCACAGTTGGGCCATAAACATTATTTAACGCTCCAACCGTAAGAACATTGCTGGCAAACTCGATTTTGTTGTCTTCAGAATCATTTGGAAAATTGATGTTTTTTTCTAAATCAATATCATTTCCATCGTTTCCAGATGCATGTACAAACAAGACATCTTTCTTTTCAGCATATTTTATAGCATCAAAAACCCATTGCTTGTGTGGAGAATAGCTTTTTCCAAAACTTCCGTTGATTACTTTCGCACCATTATCTACTGCATAACGTATCGCTAAAGCAATGTCTTTATCGTATTCGTCACCATTAGGAACAGCTCTTACCGCCATAATTTCAACATTGTTAGCTACTCCGTCACCGCCAATACTGTTATCTCTTACTTGCGCAATAATTCCTGCAACGTGGGTTCCGTGCAAGGCTTCTTCTTTATCCGGTCCGTAAACTACATTGTTACCGTATTTAGTGTCATTTATGTCATCCGGATTATCACCAACTGATTTTCTACCGTTAAATTCTTTGTTTAAATTGTAATTTAATTGGTCGTAAACATATTTTCTGTATTCTTCGATATCAGCGCTAAATTTTGGACCTGACTGCGCAATAACACGAGTCATAATCATTTTGCTTTTATTCAAAGCTTCATCAGTAGTGACAATTGCGTTCAATTCTTCAAGAGTATAATTGTCTTTCTTTAAATAGGTTTGAATTGTTTTATTGGTATTCAAAAGAAAATCTACTTGTTGTTTCCCTTCCAATGCTTCTTTGTACTTCTTTTCATAATCCGCTTTAGCATTTTTATACGTCACTGAACCATCATCTGCTTTTTTCAAAATACGGGTCATCTCTAAATTTTCAAATCCCGAATCACCTAGGAAATTCCAACCGTGAATATCATCGATAAACCCATTTTTATCATCGTCAATTCCGTTACCAGCAATTTCTTTGGTATTGGTCCAAATCACTGATTTTAAGTCTTCATGATCAATATCAACTCCTGAATCCACAATTCCTACGATAACTTTTACCCCTTTTTTGTTTTTTAACAATTCGGAATATGCTTTATCAACGCTCATTCCGGGAATCGTATCTTTCGCTAAATCTAAATGACTCCAGCGTTTTAATTTAGCATCACTTATTGGAGCAACTTTCTTAATAATTAGAGGAGAACTTACTGTTATAGGCGCAGTAGTTTTAGAAACTTGTTTTTGAGCGCTACATGCCGTTAATGCAAAAAAAGCAATGGCAGAAAAATATATTGGTTTAATCGTATTCATTTATAAATTTTTAAAATTAAATGCGGGCCTAAATTATGTCTTTTTACAACAGAATATAGATGGATTAACACTCTGTTAAGATTTGACGAATGTAAAAAAATAAATGAAAGCGTTTTACAAATTGGTTAAAATAAAAATGGAAGGACAAATTGCCCTTCCATTTATAAAAATTTGAAACTATTATTTAGACATTTTTTCTGCCATCAGTAAAGCATTGTAAGCATTTACTATTTTTCCTGATTTAGAAAGCGCGGTAAAAGAGCGCGTGTCAGCAGCTTTTCCTCCAACAATAACATCTGTTGTGATCGCCACTCCTGAATCCATCAAAATGTGTTTTACTTGTTGCGCGGATAATTTTGGGTAATATGAACGAATTAATGCCGCAACTCCGGCAACATTAGGCGAAGCCATTGAGGTCCCTTGAAGGTATTTGTAAGTGTCATTTGGTGTTGTAGCGTAAATTTTTACTCCTGGAGCAAAAACGTCTACATTAACTTTTCCAATATTAGAAAATCGTGCAACGACTTTGTTTCCGTATTCAAAGTTTAATGCTCCAATTGTGATTACATTGTCAGCAAACTCCGTTACTTTGTCTTCAGAATCGTTAGGAAAATTGTTTTCAGTATCGATATCTTTTGCATCATTCCCAGCTGCATGAACAATTAACACATCTTTTTTCTCGGCATATTTGATCGCATCATAAACCCATTGTTTATGTGGTGAAAAGCTTTTTCCAAAACTTCCGTTAATTACTTTGGCACCGTTATCAACTGCGTAACGAATTCCAAGTGCAATATCTTTATCGTACTCATCTCCGTCTGGTACAGCACGAACAGTTAAGATTTCAACGTTGTTAGCTATTCCGTCTCCACCTAATGTGTTGTTTCTAGTTTGAGCAACAATTCCGGCAACGTGCGTTCCATGAAGAATTTCATTCTTGTCTGGTCCCATAACATTGTTATTTCCGTATTTTGTGTCGGTTATATCTTCTGGGTTATCACCCACAACTTTTCTATAATCGGTTTTTAGGTTGTCCCCGTTTAGAAGTGCATTAAAACCATCCAATTGTTTTTGTACCGCAACTTTCAGGTCTGCAATTGGCAAATTATACGAAAGCATTTGTTGCATCGCAGCTTTGCTTTTTTGCATTTCTGGCTCTTGTGAAACAATTGCTTTCACCTCATCAATTGTGTAAACTGATTTTCCAAAATATTTTACCAAAGTAGCATCGCTTTCATTTAGGGTTGCAATCATTTGTTCCGTTCGGGCTTTTCCCATTGTAGCATCGGCAATCTTTTTATCATTTAACGCTTTTGCCGCTTGATATGTTACTTCATCAACTAGGTTTTTATTTTTGATGATTCGTTCGTATTCCAAATTCTCTTTGGTGATATTTCCAAGGAAATTCCAACCGTGAATATCATCGATATATCCGTTTTTGTCATCGTCAATTCCGTTTCCGGCAATTTCTTTTTTATTGGTCCAAACTACAGATTTCAAATCTTGATGTTCGATATCCACTCCTGAATCTACAATTCCAACAATAACTTTTACTCCTTTTTTATTTTTCAATAATTCGGCGTAGGCTCTGTCAACGCTCATTCCTGGAATAGTATCTTTTACGATATCTAAATGACTCCAACGTTTTAAATCGTTTTCATTTATAGGGGCCTTTTTAGTAATGTTTAAAGGTGCACTTATGGCTGTAAGTGCTGAATTAGAATTAGAAATTTGCTTTGAAGCGCCACATCCTGCTAGAATTAAAAGTGCAAATGCAGATAAATAAATTGGTTTAATACTATTCATTGAAAATTATGTTAAGTTTTAATATTTGTCTAAACTATATTATTTTGTTACAAAAATTTTTAGGTTTAACCTTGTTTTAAAAAATATCATCACACGTAAATCGTTCCTTCAAGCGAACTCCTTTTTCCGTTTTTTCTACGGTAATAATTTCGTTATGCGCATCGTGTTCTAAAAATAAATAGTGATTATTATCAGCCGCTACATTTAGGAATTTTGCTTTTTCGGGCATAGTCAATAATGGTCTAGTGTCATAACCCATCACATAAGGAATAGGAACGTGTCCGGCTGTCGCCAATAAATCAGCACAAAAAACAATCGTTTTATCCTGATATTGAATTTGAGGAAGCATCTGTTTCTCGGTGTGACCATCAGCAAAGAAAATACCAAAACCCAATTCCGATTTTTCAAGAAAATCGCCTTCGGGTCTTTTGATGAAATTCAACTGGCCGCTTTCCTGCATTGGTAAAATATTCTCTGATAGAAAAGATGCTTTTTCTCTGAGATTTGGTTTTGTAGCCCACTCCCAGTGACTGTCGTTACTCCAGAATTTAGCGTTTTTAAACGCCGGTTCGTAGCCCGTTTTGTCGTTATTCCATTGTACGCTACCACCGCAATGGTCAAAATGCAAATGCGTCATAAAAACATCCGTAATATCATCGCGATGAAAGCCAAATTTAGCTAACGATTTATCCATGGAATGCGCTCCCCAAAGCGAATAATACCCAAAAAATTTATCGGATTGTTTGTTTCCCATTCCGGTATCAATCAAAATTAATTGGTTTCCATCTTCAATTAATAAACAGCGGGCAGCAATGTCAATTAAATTATTTTCATCTGCAGGATTTGTTTTATTCCAAATGGTTTTTGGCACAACACCAAACATAGCGCCTCCATCAAGTTTAAAATTTCCAGTTTCAATAGGATATAGTTTCATTTTTTACTTTTTTTCAATATATAACAAATTTAGGAAATACAGTGAACCAAAATAGGTTTTTTCTATTTTATGATTAGTTATATAAATGTTATCAATTATGGAAAAAGGTTTTTATATAGTATCTTTGTCGTTAATTTAGACAAAATCAAAATAACGATATGATAAAAGTTTCTGATACTGCAAAAAAGAAAATCATCGATCTAATGAAAGATGATGGTTTTGATGCTGCAATCGACTACGTAAGAGTTGGTGTAAAAAGCGGCGGATGTTCTGGATTATCTTATGATTTAAAATTTGATAAAACAAAAAGCGAAGATGATAAAATCTTCATTGATAACGATATAACGATTGCCGTAGAAAAAAAATCGTTCCTCTATTTAGCCGGGACAATTTTAGAATTCTCAGGAGGAATTAATGGTAAAGGGTTTGTTTTTAATAATCCAAATGCGAATAGAACTTGTGGATGCGGAGAATCATTTTCTCTGTAAAACATTAAAAAAAAAAATATGTCAAAATATACCGAAGACGACTTAAAAATCGAACTCGAAACTAAAGAATATGAATACGGATTTTACACCGACTTAGAATCAGAAACGTTTCCTGTTGGTTTAAATGAAGATATCGTTCGCGCTATTTCACAAAAAAAAGGAGAACCTCAATGGATGACCGATTGGCGCCTTGAGGCTTTTCGTGCTTGGGAGCAAATGACAGAGCCTGAATGGGCTAATGTGCATTACACCAAACCAGATTTTCAGGCTATTTCTTATTATTCAGCGCCAAAAGCCGTGGATCCTAATAAAACATTGGACGATGTAGATCCTGAACTTTTAGAAATGTACAAAAAGTTAGGTATCTCTGTCGATGAGCAAAAGATGATGAATAATGTAGCGATGGATATTGTCGTTGATTCAGTTTCTGTAGCGACTACTTTCAAGAAAACATTAGGCGAAAAAGGAATTATCTTTATGAGTATTTCTGAAGCCATAAAAGAACATCCAGAATTAGTTCGAAAATATTTAGGAACCGTTGTACCGCAAAAAGACAACTTTTATGCCGCGCTGAATTCGGCCGTTTTCTCTGACGGATCTTTCTGTTATATTCCTAAAGGCGTTCGTTGCCCAATGGAACTTTCTACTTATTTTAGAATCAATCAAGCAGGAACTGGGCAGTTTGAAAGAACATTATTAATTGCCGATGAAGGCAGTTATGTAAGTTACCTTGAAGGTTGTACCGCTCCAAGTCGTGATGAAAACCAGTTGCACGCTGCGGTAGTGGAATTAATCGCTTTAGACGATGCCGAAATCAAATATTCAACCGTACAAAACTGGTATCCTGGAAATAAAGAAGGAAAAGGTGGTGTTTTCAATTTTGTAACTAAAAGAGGAATTTGCGAGAAAAACGCGAAAATTTCTTGGACACAAGTAGAAACCGGTTCCGCTATAACTTGGAAATACCCATCCGTTATTTTAAAAGGAGACAATTCAACAGGCGAATTTTATTCGATTGCCGTAACCAATAATTTTCAACAAGCGGATACGGGAACAAAAATGATCCATTTAGGTAAAAATACTAAATCGACCATTATTTCTAAAGGAATTTCTGCCGGAAAATCACAAAACAGCTATAGAGGTTTAGTTAAAATTGGACCAAATGCAGATAATGCTAGAAACTTTTCGCAATGCGACTCCTTATTAATGGGAAACAATTGCGGAGCGCATACTTTCCCTTATATCGAAAGTAAAAACCCATCGGCAAAAATCGAACATGAGGCTACTACAAGTAAAATTGGAGAAGACCAAGTTTTCTATTGCAACCAACGTGGAATTCCAACTGAAAAAGCTATTGCGTTAATCGTAAACGGTTTCAGTAAAGATGTATTGAATAAGTTACCAATGGAATTCGCAGTAGAAGCACAAAAATTATTAGAAATTTCGTTAGAAGGTTCTGTAGGTTAATCTTTTAAATTTAAATAGTTATGGACTTTATTTTAAAAAATGTAAAGAAAAAAGATTTTCCAGTCTTAAAATCATTGGCAAAATCACTTGGATTTGAAATTATAAAACAAGAAAAATCATACAACCCTGAGTTTGTAAAAGAAATTTTAGAAGCAGAACAAAGTATTAAAGACGGGAAAGGGATAAAAATGACGATGGAAGAAATACGTGCTTTATGCAAATAGTATTTACGACTAAAGCAAAAAAAGATTTAGATTTTTGGATTAAATCTGGAAATAAAAACATCTTAAATAAAATCACAGATTTAATAGAGGACATTCAACTACATCCTTTTGAAGGAATCGGAAAGCCGGAACAATTGAAATACCAACTTTCTGGAAAATGGTCAAGAAGAATAAATGAAGAACATCGCATTATATATAAAGTTATCGAAGAAAATACAATTGAAATATTAGACATTTTATCACTAAAAGGTCATTACGAATAAACAAAGACAATATGTTAAGTATAAAAAATTTACATGCCTCTATTGGGGATAAAGAAATATTAAAAGGGATTAACCTCGAAGTAAAAGCAGGAGAAATTCACGCGATAATGGGACCAAACGGTGCCGGAAAAAGTACGTTAGCGTCCATCATTGCTGGAAACGAAAACTACGAAGTAACCGCAGGTGAAATCTCTTTAGACGGAGAAGACCTTTCTGAATTGGCACCAGAGGAAAGAGCACACAAAGGAGTTTTTCTTTCGTTCCAATATCCAGTGGAGATCCCAGGAGTTTCGGTAACGAATTTCATGAGAACAGCCATCAACGAAACGCGTAAAGCAAACGGTCTGGAGGAAATGCCGGCTAAAGATATGCTGAAAGTGATTCGTGAAAAATCAGAATTATTAGAAATCGACAGAAAATTTCTTTCTCGTTCTCTAAACGAAGGTTTTTCTGGTGGAGAAAAAAAACGTAACGAGATTTTCCAAATGGCGATGTTGGAACCAAAATTGGCAATTCTTGATGAAACTGATTCTGGACTTGATATTGATGCGTTAAGGATTGTTGCAAATGGCGTTAACAAACTAAAAAGTGACAAAAATGCAATCGTAGTTATAACGCACTACCAAAGATTATTAGACTATATCGTTCCTGATTTTGTTCACGTATTGTACAACGGAAAAATTGTAAAATCCGGCGGAAAAGAATTAGCACACGAATTGGAAGAAAAAGGATACGATTGGATTAAACAAGAACAAGAAGCTTAAAATTAAAATAGTCAAAAGTCTAAGGTCATAAAGTCAAAAGAAAAAAGTAATTGGGAAATTTAATTCTTTCGAAGAAATTAATTCTTGGCAAAAAGCAAGAGTTTTTAATAAAAGAATTTACCAAATTACTGAAAATACAAATTTCAAGAAAGACTTTGATTTCATTAGACAAATTAGACGAGCTTCAATTTCTACATCATCAAATATCGCTGAAGGTTTTGAGAGAAATACTGACAAAGAGTTTGTTTACTTTTTATACGTTGTAAAAGCTTCCGCTGGAGAAGTTCGTTCTCAATTATATTTAGCATTTGATTTAGATTATATTACTAATGAAGAATTTGAAAAACTTTTAGAATCAGTAACAGAAATATCAAAATTGTTAAGTGGTTTTATTAAATATTTATCAAAAGGCTAAATTTTGAAAGTCTAAAATTCGAAAATTTCCACACATTCGACTTTTAGACATTCGACTTTAAGACTTTAAGACTTAAATTAAAATGGATTTAAAAGAAAAATTACTATCGTCTTTTATGGCTTTTGAAGAGCGCATCGATGTTCACTCCGAACTTCATGATGTAAGAACTTCAGCCATAAAAAACTTTGAAAATAAAGGTTTCCCAACTAAAAAAGACGAAGCTTGGAAGTACACTTCGCTAAACGCTATCTTAAAAAATGACTTTACCGTTTTTTCAAAGGAAGAAAATGCAATTGAATTCAACCATGTAAAAAAATACTTTTTGCACGAAGTAGACACTTACAAAGTAGTGTTTATTGATGGTGTTTTCAGTTCGCATTTATCGTCAACAACACACGACGGAGTTGATGTTTGTTTGATGTCATCGGCATTAAATAAACCAAAATATAAAATGATTATTGATACTTACTTTAATCAAATTGCCAGTAAGGACGAAAGTTTAACTTCTTTGAATACGGCTTTCGCCAATGAAGGAGCGTATATCCATATTCCAAAAAGTAAAGTGACCGATAAGCCTATTGAAATTATGTATTTCTCAACTGGAAACGAAGCGGCTCTTTTGGTTCAACCAAGAAACTTGGTGATTGTTGGTGAAAATTCACATGTTCAAATTATCGAGCGTCATCAAAGTTTAAACGAGAATCCGGTCCTAACGAATTCCGTAACCGAGATTTTTGCTCAAAAACGTGCTATCGTTGATTATTACAAAATTCAAAACGATACGCTTGAAGCAAATCTAATCGATAACACCTATGTTTCTCAGAAACAAGAAAGTCACGTTTCAGTACATACGTTCTCTTTTGGAGGGAACTTAACAAGAAACAATTTGAATTTTTATCATTTTGGGGAACGATTGACAAGTACGTTGAACGGAATAACAATTATTGGTGAAAAACAACACGTAGACCATTATACTCTAGTGCAACATTCCACTCCAAATTGCGAAAGTTTTCAGGATTATAAAGGAATCTATTCCGATCGTTCTACAGGTGTTTTCAACGGAAAAGTGTATGTAGAGAAAGAAGCACAAAAAACAAATGCGTTCCAAAAAAGCAATAACATTTTATTGAGCGACAAAGCGACTATAAACGCAAAACCGCAATTGGAAATTTTTGCTGATGATGTAAAATGTTCTCACGGTTGTACCGTTGGACAATTGGACGAAACGGCAATGTTCTACATGCAACAACGCGGAATTCCTAAAAAAGAAGCAAAAGCATTATTAATGTATGCATTTTCGAATGCCGTTATAGAAAGTATCAAAATACCGGAATTGAAACAACGAATCACCAAAATTATCGCTACGAAATTAGGCGTGAAAATAGGATTTGATTTGTAGTTAATACTAAGTAAAAGTTGTCATAGCAACCCTGTCAGAGTTTAAAACTCTGACAGGGTTTTTTAATACGATTACTTCTGTAAACTCCCAATAATCCCACTTAACATTCCATTAAAATCAAATTCAGGATCTTCTTTCAAGCCCATTCTTACAATCACTAAATCAAGTGACGGAATAATCGCCACCATTTGTCCTTGAAAACCGCTGCAATAATACATATCTCTTGGAACATCGGGGTAATGTCCGCTGGCGTTAAGCCAAAAGTGCGCACCGTATCTTCCGTTAGACGTATTCGTTGGGGTTGCGGTATATTTCACCCAACTTTCGTCTAAAATTTGTTCTCCGTTCCAGTTGCCTTTGTGCAAATACAACAACCCAAATTTTGACCAGTCTCTAGTCGTTGCCCAACCATAAGAGGAACCTACGTAATTCCCCGCCATATCCGTTTCGATTACCATAGAGTTCATTCCTATTTTATCAATTAAAGCCGAATACCAAAAATCCAAATATTCCTGATGCGTTTTGAATTGTTGTCGTAAAATCCCCGAAAGCAAATTCGTTGTTCCAGACGAATAATTCCAATGCTTATTCGGATTGAAAGCTGCTGGTTTTTCTAATTGAACGCGACACATATTTTCAGCCTGAAAAAGCATTTTGGTGGCATCACAAATTTTATCGTATTTCTCTTCCCATTCCAAACCGGAATTCATGTGAAGCAAATCATTTGTGGTGATCTTTTTACGTTCATCATTTTGCCATTCTGCAATCGGAGCGGGATGGTAGATGTCGTATTTACCTTGTTTTTGAAGAATTCCAAACATGGCGCTGGTAATACTTTTGGTCATAGACCAACCCAATATTTTACTATTTTTATCAAAACCGACATCGTACTTTTCGGCAATGATTTTGTCTTTATAAATTACCAAAAGGGAACGTGTTCTTTTTTGGATTTGCTTCGCTGGTTCGCCTTTTAGGCTCGAGTCACCGTTTTTATCAAAAGCATTGGCGACAGCCGCATTCAATTTAGTATAATCAACGTTACTAAAAATGGTGTCTTTGGGTTTCTTATTTCCATACGGAAAAGGTAAATTATTGTTCAATTTTGTTCTTTTGGGTACCTCATACGGTTTTGAAACATCAAAATCATCGCTGATTAAAGTGGCTCCCAAACCTTCGCGGTAAATCGCTTTTCGTTCTTTCAAACCATAAACCGAAGCAGCGGCAAATTTTCCCATGTCTTCAATTTTGTTTCTGGCCAAATCAATCATATTGATATCGTTGTCCCCTTTCTCTATCATTTCTTGGGAACGATTATCAATAAAATGCCCCGAAGCCATACTTTTGGCTGAAAAGCCAGAAATTAAATCCAGTTTTGGATAGGTGGTGAATCCAAAATAAAAGATTCCGATAAAAAAGGCAAAACCAACGAACTTAAAGAATTTTTTCATAGAGAATTAATTTGAAGCAATTTAATAAAAAAGAAGCACATTTTTTAAACCAATACACGATTGAGAAAATCAACTTTTATTAACAACTGTTTGCCAAAAATTAATTCCAATTTCACTACTTTTGTATTTAGAAAAATTCTAAATAATGAAAGGCTAATTTCAAATTAGTATATCTAAAAAAATGTTTAGTATTGGCGTTCTTTCGGACCAATAAAACATTAAAAAAAGCAGACACATGTTAGACATTAATAAAATTAGAGCCGACTTCCCAATTCTTTCACAGAAAGTAAACGGGAAACCACTGGTTTATTTCGACAACGGAGCTACTTCGCAAAAACCCCAAGTGGTGATTGATGCAATTTCAAAATATTATCAGGAGATTAATGCCAATATTCATCGCGGCGTTCATACTTTGAGTCAATTAGCAACTGATGCCTACGAAAATTCCCGAGGGAAAATTCAAAATCATATAAATGCCAAATTCGCTCACGAAGTGCTTTTTACTTCGGGCACAACGCATGGAATTAATTTAGTAACTAACGGATTTGCTTCGATTTTAAAACCAGGCGATGAAGTTTTAGTTTCGGCATTGGAACACCACAGTAATATTGTGCCTTGGCAAATGTTGTGTGAGAAAACAGGTGCGACTTTGCGCGTAATTCCAATGAATGAAGATGGCGAATTGATTATGTCCGAATATGACAAATTACTATCGGACAAAACTAAAATTGTAACCGTAAATCATATTTCGAATGCACTTGGAACAGTCAATCCTATAAAATACATGATTGACAAAGCACATGAAGTAGGAGCAGCTATTTTGATTGATGGAGCGCAGGCCGTTCCGCATTTGAAACCAGATGTACAAGAATTAGATTGTGATTTTTATGCATTTTCAGGACATAAAATTTGTGGCCCCACAGGAACTGGCATTTTATATGGGAAAGAAGCGTGGTTGAATAAATTACCGCCGTATCAAGGTGGAGGCGAAATGATCAAGGAAGTAACTTTCGAGAAAACAACTTATGCGGAACTGCCTCATAAATTTGAAGCGGGAACACCAAATATTGCGGGAGGAATTGTTCTGGGAACCGCCATTGATTATATGAATGAAGTTGGTTTTGACAACATTCAACAGCAAGAAAAGGAATTATTGGAATATGGAACCCAAAGATTACTGGAAATTGAAGGTTTGAAAATTTATGGCACAGCCAAAGAAAAAACTTCCGTAATTTCGTTTAATATTGAAGGAATTCATCCCTATGATATTGGTACAATAATTGACAAATTAGGAATAGCCGTAAGAACGGGTCACCATTGCGCCCAACCAATCATGAATTTCTTTCGTATTCCAGGAACAATAAGAGCATCATTTGCTTTTTACAATACCAAAGAAGAAATTGATGCGATGGTTGCAGCAGTGAAAAAAGCACAACTCATGTTATCTTAAAAAAATAAAATTATGAAAATACTTTCTTTATTATTCTTAACCATCTTTCTTGGAAAAGGATGCGATAGCGCCAAAGCTCAAGATATTCAATCTGCTGTTATTGAATATACCGCCAATACGAGAGGCTTTTATCAAAAAATAACCGTCAAAAATCAAATGGTGACTGTTTCAAAAGACAGAAATGGAACTGACAAACCGGTCGCTACAAAAATATCAAATGCCGATTGGAAAGAATTAGTAAGTTGTCTTAAAACAGTGGAATTAGATAGTTTGGCAAAATTAAAAGCACCGACTCAAAAACGTTTTTATGATGGTGCCGCCATTGCCAACGTGAAAATCACTTTTAAAGATAAAACATATGAATCTGCTAGTTTTGATAATGGCTTCCCACCAAAAGAAATTAAGAAATTTGTAAACAAAATAACAGCATTAGTAAAAAAAGAATAATACTGAACTAAATTCAGCACGCTATGAAAATTAAAGACATACAAGAAGAAATAGTTGATGAATTTTCGATGTTTGATGACTGGATGGAACGCTATGAATACATCATCGAACTAGGAAAAAAACTCCCTTTAATCAAAGAAGAATTTAAAACCGAAAACAACATTATCAAAGGTTGCCAATCGAAAGTTTGGCTGCAAGGGGAGAAAAAAGACGATACAATTGTTTTCACCGCCGATAGCGATGCCATTTTGACCAAAGGAATTATTGCGATATTAATTCGTACTTTTTCCAATCAAAAAGCGTCTGATATTCTGGAAGCCGATCTGAATTTTATTGACGAAATAGGTTTAAAAGAACACTTATCTCCAACACGCGCAAACGGATTGGTATCGATGATAAAAAATATAAAAATGTATGCTTTGGCATTCAGCACGCAGAATTAATTTTAAACATATAAGTCATATTAGTTTTTTTTAATTCAAATAAACATATACTTATTTTATCAATATTAAAAGCTGATTGCTATGAACATAACAAGGAGTTATCTCAAAGATTTAGTTTATCAGGTTAATGGCGCAGCAATTGAAGTTCATAAAAGTATAGGTCCGGGTCTATTGGAAAGTGTTTATCATCAATGCCTAAAAAAAGAATTAGAGTTACGAAAAATAAATTATTCTTGTGAATTATTGGTCCCTTTAAAATATAAGGGACATGAGTTAGAATCTAAATTAAGATGTGATTTATTTATAGAAAATGTTCTTGTTGTTGAATTAAAATCGGTAAATGAAATAAACCCAATTTATGAAGCACAATTGCTTACTTATATGAATTTATTAAATGCGCCAATTGGTTTGTTGATTAACTTCAATGTGAAAAATATTTTCTACGAAGGTCAAAAAACAATGGTAAATGAATTATATAGTCGACTTGAAGACTAAAAAAACAAATTGTTTTAAACAAATTAGCATACTAGATTAAAAAACATGAATAAATATTAAAAAGTCAACATATAAGTGATACCAGCAAATTAGATGAAGACACATATATTAAAAATTAAAACAGAATAAAAACTTACATATACTTACATTTTACTTTAAATAAAGAAACTTATATGACTTATATGTTTAAAAAACAGAAAAAATTATGACACAAGAAATAGACACAACTGAATTAGGAGAATCAATCGTAAAAATATTAAAAACTATTTACGATCCGGAGATTCCTGTCGATATTTACGAATTAGGATTGATTTATGACGTGATGGTTAATACGGATTTTGAAGTAAAAATCCTGATGACTCTTACATCGCCAAACTGCCCGGTTGCAGAAAGTTTACCACGAGAAGTGGAAGAAAAAGTAAAATCATTAGAGAATGTAAAAGACGCTGAAGTAGAAATTACTTTTGATCCGCCTTGGAGCAAAGATTTAATGAGTGAAGAAGCAAAATTAGAATTGGGAATGCTTTAAAATGGCGCGGACTCAACCCAAATCTTTAAACGATCAAAAAATTGGATTAAAATCTTCTTTGGATTCGCTTTTTTTTATACCCCGCTTTTTCAAAGAAATTTGGCGTACTAACAAAACGTTATTCTTGACATCAGCTTTTTGCAGAATCGTTGCGGCTTTGTTGCCCGTTGCAATTTTATGGGTTGGAAAACTCATTTTTGATGCCATCATCCAAATTACAACACATGGCCAAAAGGATTATTCTACGCTTTGGCATTATGTGGCAATAGAATTTATGCTTGTAGTTTCATCTGATTTGGTAGGTCGTGCAATCTCACTTACCGATGGAATTCTTGGAGATCAGTACAATATCAATAGTTCGATTAAAATCATCAAAAAGACTAATGAAATCGATATTAGTCTGCTTGAAAATTCTGAATTTTACGACAAGCTTGACCGAGCAAGAACGCAAACGGCAGGTCGTGTTGATTTAATGTCGAATGTTTTAGGTCAGGCGCAAACTACTATTTCTATCTTTTCGCTTGTGATAGGGTTGATTTATTTTGAACCTTATTTAATTGTCCTATTAATTTTAAGCATTTTTCCGTCTTTTATCAATGAAGTCCGTTTCAGCCAACAACAATATTCGTTGGCTAGAAGCTGGACTTCCGAAAGAAGGGAATTGGATTACCTTAGATTTATTGGCGCCAATGATAAAACGGCAAAGGAAATTAAGCTTTTTGGATTAACTAGCTTTCTGGTCGAAAGATTTGAAACCCTTGCAACGCGCTATTTTAAATTAAATAAATCGCTCGTTGTAAAACGTTCCAGTTATGGGTTTTTATTCAATGTTTTAGGATCAATAAGCTATTATGCAGCGTATGTCTTTATAATTTACAGAGTGCTTTCGGGCGGAATTACACTTGGTGAATTAACTTTTTTATCCGGGAGTTTCAATCGTTTAATGAGTAGTCTGCGAGATTTTTTTTCGAAATTTACTCGGATATCCGAAAGCTCTTTATATCTGAAAGATTATTTTGATTTTCTTGACATTCCATCCGAAAATAAAAATATAAAGGAGGTTCCGTTGCCAGAAAAAATCAAAATCGGATTTGAATTCAAAAACGTCTATTTTGCTTATCCGGAATCTGATAATCAAATATTAAAAGACATTAGTTTTGATATAAAAGCAGGAGAAAAAATAGCATTTGTTGGGCAGAATGGTGCCGGAAAAACAACACTTACTAAATTACTGCTTCGGTTTTATGAGCCAACATCGGGTGAAATTTTACTTGACGGCATCAATATAAACCGATATAATAAGGCCGATTATCAGGAATATTTCGGAGTCCTTTTTCAGGATTTTTTCAAGTATGAATTTTCAGTGAAAGAAAATATTGCCATCGGAAAAATTGATGAAATTAATGATTACGAACGAATACAAAAAGCGGCTGAATTGAGTTTGGCTAACGAAGTTGTTTCTGAATTAAAGTATGGCTACGATCAACAACTGGGAAAACGATTTGCCAAGGGTCAGGAACTATCTGGTGGACAATGGCAAAAAATCGCATTGGCACGGGCTTACATGAAAAACGCTGAGGTTATGATTTTAGACGAGCCCACATCGGCACTAGATGCCAAAGCCGAAAGCGAAGTTTTTGAACGGTTTATAGGATTAATAAAAGATAAAACCAGTGTAATAATTTCTCATAGATTTAGCACTGTGAGACAGGCAGACCGCATTTTAGTCTTACAAGAAGGTAAGATCTTAGAATCAGGAACGCATAATGAGTTAATGGAAAACAATAAATTATACGCCCAACTGTTCACACTGCAGGCTGAAGGCTATCAATAAAAAAATGGTATGGAAGATGAAATTATAAATAAAGTTGCCAATAGTATTTTGGTAGTTTTTGATCTTGAAGATTATTATCCACAAGGCATTCGTACGCAAATCGACATTTCACAATGGCTTTTAGAAGGATTTTTATTAAAAGAAAAAGACTTTAGAGCGGAATTAAAAAATCACGATTGGTCACAATACCAAGATCAATATGTGGCAATAAATTGCAGTACTGATGCTATTGTTCCGGCTTGGGCTTCTATTTTGGTTGCAATTCAATTAGCACCATTTGCCAAGAAAATCATCAATGGAACTTTAGAAGATCTGGACGCTACTCTTTATGAGGAATTGTTGCCGAAAATAGATTATTCCATTTACGAAAATAAGCCTGTTATTATAAAAGGATGTTCAAAAAAACCTGTTCCTATGCGGGCTTACTTAGTAGCTGCGCATTACTTACAGCCTTTTGCCAAAAGCATCATGTACGGAGAGGCTTGTTCTGCGGTTCCTTTGTACAAAGCGCCTAAAAAACATTAATTTACCTTTTTATTTATTACCTTTAATTAAGACTCTTGGAAAAAATGCCTATTGTTTTTTTTAATATATCACGCTCTGGTTCAGTATCTTTGAGTTTTTCTTCTAACTCACTTATCGTTTTTTGATCTGGGGTTTGCTTTAAAATTCCTTTGCCAGGAAAACTTCCAGCACCCTATTTTTCATAATCTTTGCGCCATTTGTAAAGCATTGTAACTCGAATACCTAACTCTCTTGCTAGTTCTGTAATGTTAGATCTTTTATCACTAAGTTCAACGGCTTTTTCTTTAAAAGCCGTATCGTAAATTTTACGGAGTGTTTTCATATGTTAAAATTAAGCTTTTCTCTTAACTTTATCTCCCAGCTAAATTAGTATATCCATTTTAAAATAGATACGAAAGGCGGTTATGCCATTATGGGATTTATACCAGTATTTGCTATATCATTTATCTTTATTGCCAATAAAAATAGAGATAAAGTTTTTAAGGAGCGAAATAAAGGAGAATAGAATTAATCAATAGTTGAAATTCTAAATGACGATTATTCTTCTAAAGTTAGATTTTTAAACAATGAAGAACCTATTATTACGTACTTACAGGTGGAATAGAAAGAGTTTTTCACTGCACATCATATTTCATTTTTCTCAAAATCCTTAATGCTTCTTTAAAGGACAAATAGACTTGGTTGAACGGCTTCAAAAGTGGTTTGGCATCAATTAGTTTTTGCCTGGCATCTTCAAAACCGTTGAGGTAACAAATCATAAATGTTGAAGGTAAGTTTTCTAAATCTTTTTGTTCCCGCTCAGATAATGAAAATCCTTTTTGAAGTTTTTTTAGCAAAGAAATATTAGAATTGTAAATATGGAATAACATTTTTTTGTTGAATTCTGGAGGCTGAAAAAGCATCTCTCGCTCAATTTTGTAATAACCATTATCTTGAAAATGAATGGTTTGTTTCTCTAAAGGGTAATAACTTGTTTTATCATTTAAACCTAAAGGGACATATTCTATAATCGTGAAAGTATCTTCGTCATAAATAATTTCGACCACGTCCTGAGCCGAATAAAACAGCTTGATTTGTTCGTTTATCAGTTCGATATCAACGCGGGATAAATACGTTTTGTCACGGGATTTTTTGGCAATTCCCGCCCAACAAATCACAAATAATTCCTTGAACACCTTGTATTTTGGCGACATGTCTTTATGCCGAAAATTCATAAAATCGATTACTCCATCGAGCGTATATTCGATGCTGTTCCTGGAATTATTTTCGATGCCGATAACGGTTTCCGTGTTTTGGTAATTCTTTTCAATCTCTCCTTCCACCGGCATTGTGTTACTGCCTCGTCGTATAAAAACGGAATGGGCAGGAATAGTATGAATTCCTTTTTTGAAGTAAGAGGTTTTACTTTTTGGTTTTATAGTTACTAGCCCTATGACTTTATCTTTCGACAAGTTTGGGAAAGGCACATTTTCGTATTGAATTGTGGGAGGATTTTCCAGAAATGCATTCACTAGATTCTGAATCCGACTATCGTCAAAAAAATCGTCGCCTACAATGGCATTGTCATGATCTTCTACCCCGACAACAATGTAGGAATTATTCGCTGGATTCGAATTTGACAAGGCACAAATATGTTTCAAAAACTTGGCTTTTCCTTCTCGAGTATGCAAATTCAACTGACGCTTTTTATCATAAAAACTGCTCTCATCATTGTGAGCGAGAAGATTTTTGATAAGAATACGTTTGTTGATCATTGCTATTAGATTTTTAGACTTCTTAGATTATTGGATTTTTAGATTATTTTGACAATCTAAAAATCCAATAATCTAAAAATCAATTTTAAATATCTCTTTTTAAAATAGTCGCCGATGCCTGTGCTGTGGGATATACAATCAAATCAGCAATATTTACATGATACGGTCGCGACACTACAAAGTGAATGATATCAGCGATATCTTCTGGTTGTAAAGCCTCGATCCCGTTGTAAACATTAGCAGCTCTCTCAATATCACCTTTAAAACGCACTTCGCTAAACTCCGTTTCAACCATTCCTGGATGAATAGCACCAACCCTGATTCCATACTGATTCAAGTCCATTCGCATGGCTTGGTTTAGGGCATCAACTGCATGTTTTGAAGCACAATATACGTTTCCGTTTGGATAGACTTCTTTTCCGGCAATGGAACCAATGTTAACAATATGACCGGATTTTTGTTCAATCATTTTTGGAATTATTGCTTTCGAAACATATAAAAGTCCTTTTACATTGATATCAATCATCGCATCCCAATCGTCTAAATCTCCATTTTGTATCGAGTCTAAACCATGAGCATTTCCGGCATTATTAATCAAAACATCAATTTTAGAAAATGCTTCAGGCAAAGAACTGATACTTTCAAAAACGGCCTTTTTATCCCGAACATCAAAGGACAAAGTACAAACTTCCGTAAATTCAGATAGTTCTTTTTTTAGTTCTGCCAATCGGTCTTCCCGACGCCCGCAAAGAATAATTTGATAATTATTTTTGGCTAATATTCTTGCTGTTGCTTGACCAATTCCGCTGGTTGCACCAGTTATTAAGGCTGTTTTATTCATGGGTATAATTTCTATTTTGAAATCGTAAAATTTTCGTTTTTTTTTGGGAATATGTTTCAATAAACCCTTTTCTCTATTGTTGAATTTACAATCGCTGAACTGAATACTAATTTTTAAGGCACATTTTTACCCATACTTTCGGTCCAAATGGCAAACCAGTCTTCTTTTTCCAGTTCTAATTCGACTGCTTTCATCAACGACTGTATTCTTGCGACATTTACGGTTCCAGCGATAGGGATAACTTTTGCAGGATGCATTAAAACCCAAGAAAGTAAAATCGTATCAGAACCTAAATGGTATTTTGAGACCAATGTCGCCAATAATTTTTTTAATCGGTGAGTTTGCGGAATATCTTCTCTAAAAACGCATCCTAACGGATTCCAACTCATCGGACGAATATTATGTAATTGCATATAATCAAAACTTCCGTTAAGCATAGGTTCAAAATTGGTCGCCGAAAACTGCACCTGATTGTAGCTTATTTCTGTTTTTTGGCGAATTAATTCTGTTTGGGAAGTAGTGAAATTAGAAAGGCCAAAATCAATAATTTTGCCGTCCGATTTTAGTTTTAATACGGCTTCAGCAATTTCGTCTGCTTGCATTAAAGGACTTGGTCTGTGCAATAAAAACACATCCAAATAATCAGTCTGTAAATTCTTTAGGGAGTTTTCAACGGACCAGATAATGTAATCTTTGGAATACTCGTAATGTTTTATGGTGTTTTTACGGTTTCCCTTCACCATTTGAATCCCGCATTTAGAAATTAGCTGCATTTTTTCTCTGGCTATTTTGCTGGAAGCAAACGCTTTTCCAAAATCAGATTCGGTGGTATAATCACCATATATGTCGGCATGATCGAAAGTAGTGATTTTGTTTTCTAAACAGACATTAATCATATTTTCCATTTCTTTGGTCTGGAGATTTTTATCCCAAATTCCCCAATTCATAACGCCGGCCATAATAGGTGATAATTTTGTTTTGCTCATTGTTTTTATTTTTTATTGAAATTCTTAAATCTTCGATTTCAAAGTATATTTTTCAAAGTTCTTAAAAATAGGTAAATTCTATCACAATTCATCCTTAAAATTAGGGTATTGATCGAAGTTTTAACCATTTTTTAACATCTTACTTCTAAAAAAAAATTCAATTTGCACCATCAAAATGGAGGCATTAAATTCAAGGTTTTAAAAACAATAAAATGGAAGAAAATACAGCGACTTTAGACATTAGAGCAATCAATGAAAAAATTGAAAGAGAAAGTGCTTTTATAGACCTTCTCACCATGGAAATGAATAAAGTTATTGTGGGTCAAAAGCACATGGTAGAACGTTTATTAATCGGACTTTTGGGTCAAGGACATATTTTGTTAGAAGGAGTTCCCGGATTAGCAAAAACATTGGCGATAAATACGCTTTCGCAAGCTGTTCATGGATCTTTCAGTAGAATACAGTTTACGCCTGATTTATTGCCTGCCGATGTTGTGGGAACCATGATTTACAACATTAAACAAAATGAATTTTCGATTAAAAAAGGACCTATTTTTGCCAATTTCGTTTTGGCGGATGAGATTAATCGTGCGCCAGCCAAGGTGCAATCAGCACTTTTAGAAGCGATGCAGGAAAAGCAAGTTACTATTGGTGACACAACTTTCAAACTAGACCGACCATTTTTAGTTTTGGCAACCCAAAATCCAATTGAGCAAGAAGGAACCTACCAATTGCCTGAAGCACAAGTCGATCGTTTTATGTTGAAAACGGTTATTGACTATCCAAAAATGGAAGATGAACGTCTGGTAATTCGTCAAAATCTAAAAGGAAGCTATGAAAAAGTAAATCCAGTAGTTTCAGTTGAACAGATTTTGCGAGCGCAAGAAGCAGTTCGTGAAGTTTACATGGATGAAAAAATAGAGAAATATATTCTGGATATTATTTTTGCGACACGTTACCCGGAGAAATATAAATTAGCCGACTTGAAACCGTTAATCAGTTTTGGAGCTTCACCACGTGGAAGTATCAATTTAGCGAATGCCGCAAAATGTTACGCCTTTATCAAACGTCGTGGTTATGTAATTCCGGAAGATGTTCGTGCCGTGGTTCATGATGTATTGCGTCACAGAATTGGAATTACGTATGAAGCGGAAGCAGAAAACATTACTTCAGTTGATATTATAAACAAAATCGTAAACGAGATCGAAGTACCTTAAAACAGTTTGCAGTAATCAGAATTCAGTTTGCAGTAACTGAACACTGAACACTAAACACTGAACACTGAACTTATGGATACAAAAGAGCTTTTAAAAAAAGTACGAAAAATAGAAATTAAAACCCGAAGATTGAGCGATCATATCTTTTCAGGGGAATATCATACCTCTTTCAAAGGACGCGGAATGACATTTAGCGAAGTGCGTCAATATCAGTACGGTGATGATATTCGTGCTATTGACTGGAATGTGACCGCAAGATATAATGAAGCCCATGTAAAAGTTTTTGAAGAAGAGCGTGAATTGACCATGATGTTGATGGTGGATATTTCAGGATCTGAAAGTTTTGGTTCTAAAAACCAATTCAAGAAAAACATAGTTACGGAGATCGCAGCCACAATGGCATTTTCAGCCACGCAAAATAACGATAAAATAGGGTTGATTTTATTTTCGGATGAAATCGAATTGTATATTCCACCTAAAAAAGGAAGATCACATGTATTACGTATCATTCGGGAATTAATTGAATTTCAGCCAAAAAGCCAAAAAACAGATGTTGCTCAAGCCTTAAAGTTTTTATCGGGAACCCAAAAAAAGAAAGCTATCGTATTTATTATTTCTGATTTCATGTCAGAAGAGTACGAACAAACTTTAAAAATTGCTTCTAAGAAACACGATATAACGGGTATTCGCGTATATGACATTCGAGAAGAAAAAATGCCAAATTTAGGGATGGTTTCGATGCTCGATGCCGAAACCGGTGAGATACAAGTGGTGAACACAGGTTCTAAATCAGTGCGAATGAATTATGAAAAATTGTATCAGGAAAAAGTGAACTATTTTAAGGAAACATTCAGTAAATCAGGTTCGGGTGTTGTAAATACTAGAGTTGATGAAAGTTATGTCACTAAATTATTAAGCTATTTTAAATCGAGATAATATCATTTACAACCTTTTCAGAGTTCAAAACTCTGAAAGGGTTCAATAATAAAAGATGAAAAAACAATTATACCTATTTTTTTTACTGGTTACAACGTTTGTTTTTGCACAGCAAAAACAAGTGGTTACAAGTATTGACACGATTAAAAATAAAATTGGTGCCGAATTTAAGCTATCCATAAAAACGACTGTTGACAGTTCGTCTAAAGTGATTTTTCCAAAATTAAAAAACTTTGGAGCCCTGGAAGTAATTCAGTCGTATCCTATTGATACTGTCAAAACGGACGGCCGTTATGAATTAATAAAAAAATATGGTTTAACCCAATTTGATTCCGGTAGGTATGTTATTCCGAGCATAAAGATTTTTATCGACAGTAAACCGTTTATGACGGATTCACTTTTGGTTGAAGTTGCGAATGTTAAAGTCGATACTTTAAAACAAAAAATGTTCGATATCAAGGACATTGCTCCTGCGGACAATTCAATAGGAAATTGGTGGAAATACCTGCTGATTTTAGCATTAATTATTGGTATTGGAGCATTGATTTATTGGTATATAAAAAAACACCAAAAGAAAAAAATAGAGGAAGAAATTTTCAAAACACCAATTGAGAAAGCGACCAGTTTGCTGAATAATCTGGAAAAGAAAGAACTTTGGCAAAAAGGAGAAGTCAAAGCCTATTACAGCGAATTGACGGATATTGCCAGAAATTATATCGAGGAAGCAATTGAAATTCCCGCAATGGAAAGTACGACTTCTGAATTGATTCAGGGACTTAAAGCGGCTTCTGTCAAAAAGAAAATGACGGTTTCGCAGGAAACAATCGAAAATCTGGAACGGGTGTTGAAACAGGCCGATTTAGTAAAATTTGCTAAATCAAAACCGTTGGATTTTGAAATCACCGAAGATCGAAATAAGATTCAAAAAGCAATTTTAACGTTAGACAGTTCTATTCCAGTTGAAGTTCCGGTAGAAGAAGATACATTGTTAAATGAAGCACAAAGGCAAAAGCAGATACAAATTCAATTGCGAAAAAAGAAAAAGAAACGTATCGTCCTTACGGTTTCATCGGTTGCTTTTATAGTAGTAGCGACAACCACTTTTTTTATCGTTCTCAAGGGGTTTGATTATGTAAAAGACAATATCATTGGAAATCCTACAAAAGAATTACTGGAAGGGGAGTGGATAAAAAGTGAGTACGGAAATCCGGGAATTATTATAGAAACGCCTAAAGTGCTTAAGAGAGTAGATTTGATCAAGACATTGCCTAAAGACGGAATGGCTTTGATTAAAGAAATGCAATCTTTTGCTTATGGAGATATTCATGACAATTTCTACATTATGATTTCTACCTTAAAATACAAAAAAGAAGGTGAAATTGATTTGGCAAAATCGATGGATGGTGCTTTGCAATCGTTAGAATCTCAAGGAGCTCAAAACATGATTGTCAAGCAAGAAGATTTTGAAACAAAAGAAGGAATTAAAGGACTCAAAGCGTACGGAACATTTTCGAAAATAAACAGTGTTACTCAAAGCAGTGCAAAGTTATATTATGAAGCGTTGTTGTTTAGCCAAGACGGAGGATTACAGCAAATTATATTTTTCCATGAAGAAGGCGATGATTATGCGAATCAAATATCAGAACGAGTTTTGAGCTCAGTTGAATTAAAACAATTAAGTAAATAATGGATAAGATAACTTTTTTAAACCCAGAATTTTTTTGGTTGTTTCTTCTGATTCCAGTTGCTGTTGTTTGGTTATTTTGGAAAAAAAACCAAACAACAGCAACTTTAAAGATTAGTTCTATTCAAGGATTTAAGAATTCCAAATCTTTATTAGTAAAGTTGAAACCAATTTTGAATGTGTTTCGAGTATTGGCTTTATCTTCCTTAATTGTAGCCATGGCAAGGCCAAGAACGGTTGATGTGAGCAATAGAACAAAAACCACGAAAGGAATTGACATTGTTATGGCAGTCGATGTTTCCGGAAGTATGCTTGCCAAAGATTTGAAACCAAATAGAATGGAAGCACTAAAGAGAGTAGCGGCTGATTTTGTTGAAGAAAGACCAAACGATAGGATTGGACTTGTGGTTTATGCTTCCGAAGCCTATACAAAAACTCCGGTAACGAGTGATAAGGCGGTTATTTTAGATGCAATTAATGGGATTAAATATGATAATGTTCTGCAAGACGGAACGGGAATTGGAATGGGATTGGCTACTGCTGTAAACCGACTAAAAGACAGTAAAGCTAAAAGTAAAATAGTTATCCTTTTGACAGATGGTGTAAATAACGCAGGTTTTATTGAACCAGAAACAGCATCAGGTATTGCGAAACAATACGGGATTAAAGTTTACACCATAGGAATTGGTTCAAACGGAATGGCCATGTTTCCTTATGCGGTTGCACCAAATGGGCAGTTTTTATTCCAAATGATGAAAGTGGAAATTGATGAACAATTATTGAAAAGTATCGCCAGAAAAACAGATGGTAAATATTTTAGAGCAACCAGTAATAGTAAATTGGCCGAGATTTATGCTTCAATCAATAAACTGGAAACTACAGAAATTGAAGAATTAAAATTCTATGATTATGATGAAAAATTCAGGCCGTTTGTGTGGTTTGCGGGTTTTTTATTGTTGCTTGAAATAGGATTGCGAAAAACAGTTTTTAAGAGCTTTATATAATGAAAGTTGCAAACTAAAAACTGTGACTAAAAGATAAAAAATGGAATTAGACGAAAAAAAATATTTATACTTACTTTTTATACTACCCATTGTGGTGTTGGTTTTTCTAATTAATTTATATTGGAAAAGAAGAAAACAACGCGAATTTGGAGATTTGGAATTGGTTAAAAAATTAAGCCCTGAAAGTTCTGTTTTTAAACCTGTTTTGAAGTTGGTATTGCTGCTTCTGGCGTTAGTTGGAATTATTTTTGGATTAGTGAATCCAAAAATAGGAACTAAAATGGAAACCGTAAAACGAGAAGGAATTGATATCGTTTTTGCTATGGATGTCTCCAAAAGTATGTTGGCCGAGGACGTTGCGCCTAACAGATTGGAAAAAAGCAAGCAGATCGTTTCCCAGATAATTAACCAATTAGGAAGTGATAGAATAGGAATTGTGGCTTATGCCGGAAGTGCTTTTCCCGTATTGCCCATCACAACAGATTACAGTGTTGCCAAAATGTTTTTGCAAAGTATGAATACCGAAATGGTTTCTTCGCAAGGAACATCGCTCGATGAGGCTATAAAATTATCTTCGACTTATTTTGACGATAAAAGCAAAACGAGCAAGTTGCTGATTTTAATTTCGGACGGGGAAGATCATTCCGAGGGAGCTGAATCAGCAGCGGAAGAGGCAAATAAGTTGGGAATGAAAATCATTACAATAGGTATTGGAACTGAAAAAGGAGGTACAATTCCATTGAAAAGAAATGGGATTGTAGAAAGTTTTCAAAGGGACAACAATAATCAAGTTGTGATAACTAAATTGAATCAGGCTGGTTTGATCGCCATCGCAAAAGCAACAAAAGGAGGGTACATAAATGGTAATAGTACCAAGGAAGTACTGGAATATATCAAGAATACTTTGGATAAAATTCAAAAAACAGAATTTGAAGCCACAGAAATGGCTGATTTTCAATCACAATTTCAATGGTTTTTGGGGTTTGCTTTTATTTTGTTATTCGTGGATATTTTCCTTTTGGAAAGAAAAACAAGTTGGGTGAACAAATTGAATTTATTTAACGAGAATAAATAAAATATAAAGAGTAAAGTATTGGAACACCTTCCATTATTAGAATGAAAAATACTTGACTCTTACATTTAAAAAATAAAATGAAGAACTTAATCTTACATCTTTTATTGCTTCTTACTTTTGTTGCAAACGCACAACAAAAGGATAAAATATTGCCCAAAGCAAACGAGGAATATGCCGAAAATAATTTTGTTGATGCAGAAGCGGATTATAGAATTTCTAATTCGAAATTCCCGAATAGAACTGTTGCAACCTATAATTTAGGAAATGCTATTTATAAGCAAAACCAGGTATCAGAAGCAAAATTTGCTTACGCCAAAGCATTGAAAAGTGCCAAATCAAGACCAGAAAAACACCAAGTATTCCATAATTTAGGAAATGTTTTCATGAAAGAAAAGGATTATACCCAAGCAGTGGAAGCCTATAAAAATGCATTGCGAAACAATCCTTCGGATGAAGAAACACGTTACAATTATGCGTTAGCCAAAAAAATGCTAAAAGAAAATCCTCCAAAGGATGATAAGAAAGACGACAAGAAAGATAAGAAAGACGATAAAAAGGACGACAAGAAAGATAAAGACAAGAAGGACGATAAAAAAGATAAGGATAAAGAGAAGAAAGACGATAAAGGAGACAAGGATAAAGACAAAAAAGATCCAAAACCGAATGAAAAAGGAGAGCCAAAACCCATGCCTGGAGGAATGTCTAAAGAACGTTTAGAAAATCTTTTGGACGCAGTAAATAAGGAAGAGAGGAAAGTCCAGGATAAAGTAAACGCTAACAAAGTAAAAGGAAAACCAGTAAAAACCGAGAAGGATTGGTAATTCAATTAAGATAATTTGACAATGAAAAGATTTTTAGCAGCGATTGTTTTTATGGTATGCAGCTCACTTAGCGCTCAAGTTCAATTTGAAACGAGGGTAAGTAAAACCACGCTAGGTCTAAACGAAAGACTTCGGATCGATTTTATGATGAATGTGGATGGGGATAATTTTAGCCAACCTTCTTTTGATGGTTTTAGAATTATTGCCGGACCAAGCCAGCAAGTGAGTCAATCATGGGTAAACGGAAGGAGTTCCTTTGAGAAAGTGTATTCTTATTTTCTTCTGCCAAATAGAAAAGGAGCTTTAACGATCAAGCAGGCAGCCATTGAATACAATGGGCAAATTTATAAAACTTCGCCTGTTAAAATAAACGTTACTGCGGCAACAGAGCAACCAAGAGATCCGAACGATACTCAGATTTCTGCGGATGATAACCTCTATCTCGTAGCCGATGTTTCTAAAACAAATCCGTACATTAACGAACCCATTACGGTAGTTTATAAATTGTATTTTAGTTATAACATTGGGATTACCAATTGGAGAGAATTAAACAAACCTAAATACAATGATTTCTGGAGTCAAAATATTGATATAAAACAATTGGTTGCGCAGGAAGGCATGTTCAAGGGAGAAAAATACCGTTTTGTGGTATTGAGAAAAACGGTATTGTATCCTCAAAAATCGGGGAAGTTAGCAATTGAACCTTTGTCGTTAGACATTGATGTGCAGTTGCCTACTAATCAAAGAAATATGTATGGTCAGGTTGTAGTAAAAGAAGGCAGTAAAAGAGTTTCCGCAGGATCAAAAATAATTACTGTCAAAGCACTTCCCGAATTGGGAAAACCAGAAGATTTCTCTGGCGCTGTTGGAAATTTTGATTTTAAAGTAACGCCCACAAAAACGGATTTAAAAAATGGCGAAAGCCTTAATTTGGTCGTCAGCGTGACTGGAAAAGGTAACATGAAATTATTCAGTTTACCAAAACCAATTGTGCCCAATGCACTGGAATTGTATGATGCCGTTCACAACGAAAAAGTAGACACCCCACTATCAGGAATGGTTGGAAAGGTGTCAGACAGTTATACTATTATTCCCCAGTATAAAGGAAATTATCCTATAAAGCCACTGCGTTTTTCTTATTTTGATTTGGGTTCAGGAAAATATAAAACGCTAAGTTCCCCTGAAATAATGATTAATGTTCTAGACGGTCCTACGGTTGCCGTAGCATCTAATTCTTCCGATAAAAATAGAATATCGAACGTAGAGCAATTCAAATACATTAAATTCAAAACAAAGCTTTTGACCATAGACAAGGAAGATTTCTTTGGGTCTAATTTATATTTAGGGTTGATGCTTTTGCCGTTTTTAATACTTCCAGTGATTGTACTGGTTAAAAAGAAGAAAGAAGCAATTGATGGAGATGTTACCGGAAACCGAATAAGAATGAATAATAAGTTGGCCAAAAAATATTTATCTGAAGCCAAAAAACAAATCAATAATAAAGAATTGTTTTACATCGCGCTTGAAAAAGCGATGCATAATTTCCTGAAAGCCAAATTACATATCGAAACTTCTGAAATGAGTAAAGATAATATTCAGGAACTTTTGTTGTCTAAAAATGCCAATCCGGAAGCAGTGAATGATTTTATTGCGCTAACTGAAAACTGTGAAGTGGCAAGATATGCGCCATCGTCAAGTGTTGCTATACAACAGGATTTTGATAAAGCCGTTTTGATTATTTCAGACTTAGAAAAACAGATCGTTTAACTACCGATGTCATTGTGAGGAACGAAGCGATCTCACGTAGATTTGCGAGAATGGCTAATCGACAACTTATAAAATTAAAATGAAAAATATACTGTATATATTATTGTTGACAACCCAAGTTTTCTTTGCCCAAAGTGGTTTTGAAAAGGGGAATGAATTGTATAAAAATGGGAAATACGAACAGGCGGCGGAAGCGTATGAAAATATATTGAAAGATAATAAGCAATCAGCAGAATTGTATTTTAATCTGGGAAATAGCTATTATAAATTGAATAAAGTTGCGCCATCGATTTATAACTATGAAAAAGCGTTAGTGCTTAATCCAAACGATAGCGAAAGCGCAAACAACTTAAAATTTGCTCAAAAAAGAACTATCGATGAAATCAAAGTAGTACCAAAAGTAGGTTTTGGAAAGTTACTCCGCGATTTCACAGGAATCTACCATTATAACACTTGGGGATGGATTTCAGTACTATTGGCTACTTCTTTTCTATTGTTTTTTATAGGCTATTATTTTTCAGAAAGTACGGTGTCAAAAAGAATTTTCTTTTTAGGAATGTTTGTTCTTGTTTTTCTAATTCTTATTAGTGTTTCATCAGGTATTTTTGAAAAGAGCCATTTTGATAATGAAAAGCCAGCCATTGTTTTTGCTGAAATGACCGACGTAAGAGCCGAGCCACAAAGGGCGAGTGCTGCGGTTATTGTGCTGCATGAAGGGACAAAAGTCTATGTGCAGGAAAAAGTAGACAATTGGAAAAAAGTACAATTAACAGACGGTACTGAAGGCTGGATTGAAAGTAGCGCTATTCATGAAGTGAAGTAGTTCAGGTATCTGAAAACTGCCTACTGTGATTAAATAATGCTTAATTCTTCTTCCATTCGTGATACCAATTCTTAATTGACGGAAAAATGTAACCGGCTGTTTTTTGAATCGGATTATAAAACAAGGAATTATCTAAGGTTTCTTTCTTGGCTAAAAAATTATGGTAGTTTATTTTTTCGAAAACAGTAAAAACGATACTCACTATCAAAACTGTTTTCAGTACTCGAAACAATCCACCTCCCAATTTGTTGAGCCATCCTAGGAAAGCCAAATCATTTACTTGTGTAAGGATTTTTGCAAATATCGATATTCCAATCACGACTAACATAAAAGTAAGGACAAAAGCAACAACCTGAATCGTATTGGGATTCCAATGAACAAATCCGGAGAGCACGCCCTTCATAAATGAAGAGAATTTTATTGCAACGTAAATGCCAACGATTAGTGAAATCAATGATGCTAATTCGATGAAAAGTCCGTTTTTAATTCCTTTATAGAAAGCAAATGCCAATATAACACCCAAAATAATATCCAAAAGTCCCATAATAATTCAATATTAATAAAAAGAACAAATATAAAAGAATTGTTGATTAGCAATTGCCAATTTTCAAGTTCTTATCTTTACAAAAAAATAATTCGATTACAATTTTCGAAAATCTACAATTAAAATCCTTAATCTACTATTAGCAATCAATATGTCAAGAGACACACAACTTAAAGAACGCTGGGAACAGCTTGTAACCATACTTTCCGATCAATTTTCTCAAGGAGAAGATTTAGATTTAGACGCCATTATTTACTTAATCGGCGTGCAAGAACTCGGGAAAGTGCACAAAGAATTTAAAAAAGACGAGAAACTTAACCTGATGCACATCGCAATTTGCAGATTATTGGAGCCTTATGGATTCTATGAATTCGAATTTTTTGACGAGGAAGGTTGGCCACACTATAAAGTGAAAGAAGAATTGCCGCCACTAAAAGCTGGTGAGCAATCAGTTTTAATGAAAGAAGCAATTGTTAATTATTTCCTTGAAAGAGAAGTAATAGATTAAACAAGATGAGAAATATAAGAAAACTGAAATTCTTATAATAGAACGGTTAATTATATAAGTTCGCTGAAATGCAGTTATATTTCTTATCTGATTAAAAAAAAGGATATTTTAGTTTTAGTTGTTCTTTTAAGGAAGAAATCTAACAATTTAAAATGGAAACTTTAAACTTTAAACCCAAAACCTGAAACAAATTTTGTAATTTTGCACTCTTAATTATGGAATGAAAATGATAGATAAGATAAAAGAATATATCGGCGAAGCACAGGCTTTTTCAACGCAAAACAAAGCAGAATTAGAGGTATTTAGAATTAAATTCTTAGGAAGTAAAGGACTTCTGAAAGAGCTTTTTGCGGAGTTCAAAAATGTTCCCAACGACCAGAAAAAAGAATTTGGACAGGTAATTAATCTGCTGAAAACTTCCGCCGAAGAAAAAGTGAAAACCATACAGGAATCTTTAGAAAGTAAAGAAGAAAGTAAAGGGTTTTACGGCGATTTAACGCGTTCTTCTCAACCGATTACTATTGGTTCCCGTCATCCTATTTCATTGGTAAAAAACCAAATTATAGATATCTTTTCAAACATTGGTTTTAATGTTTCTGAAGGACCGGAAATCGAAGATGACTGGCATAATTTTACTGCGTTGAACCTTCCGGAATATCACCCGGCACGTGATATGCAAGACACGTTTTTTATACAAACCAATCCTGATATTTTGTTGCGTACACACACGTCATCGGTGCAGGTGCGTTACATGGAAAACAATAAACCGCCAATTAGAACAATTTCTCCGGGAAGAGTATTCCGTAATGAGGCTGTTTCGTCCCGTTCTCACTGTATTTTCCACCAAGTGGAAGGATTATACATCGATAAAGACGTTTCTTTTGCTGATTTAAAGCAAACGCTTTTATATTTCACCAAAGAAATGTTCGGAAAATCAAAAATCCGTTTGCGTCCGTCCTATTTCCCGTTTACCGAGCCAAGTGCTGAGGTCGATATTTATTGGGGTCTGAAAACAGAAACCGATTACAGAATTACCAAAGGAACCGGTTGGTTAGAAATCATGGGTTGCGGAATGGTGGATCCAAATGTTTTGAAAAACTGCGGTATCAATCCGGATGAATACAACGGTTTTGCATTCGGGATGGGAATCGAAAGAATAGCGATGTTGCTATATCAAATTGGTGATATCCGTATGTTCTACGAAAATGACGTTCGTTTTCTAGAGCAATTCAAAACAAGCATATAGTCATCGCAAGGAACGAAGGAATCTCAAAACGGTATTTTGTATTGAAAGATTTTTGCATTTTTAGGAGCTAATTCCAGCTGTACCCTATATCTTTTCCTGGCTAAAGAAGCCAGAAAAAGGATGCCGTTTCCATCCGGGCTAGTACGTCCGTTTTTTAAGAAAATTAAGTTGGGAATACTAATATAATAATTAATAGTGAATGAAGAGATTGCTTCATTCTTCGCAATGCCATGAAAAAAGATATCATCATCCCCAAAGTAGAAAACGTTTTCCTCGCCGCAATTCAAGAATGGAGCGATGATTTTATGGAAAAAGTGTGGTATGCCTATTTGGTAAATGACAGTGATTTTCTAATAGAAAGTGTTATGGTAGTTTCCAAAGCTTTTGGTACTATCGATGGTGAAATGAAAAAAACGTCACTTTTACGTCACGCTTTTGTATCAGTACCTCCCGTTTCCGTAATGAAAATCGAAATGATAGAAAAAAGCGTCTTGGCACTAAACAATGAATTCATGTTAACTTTTTTCATTGACGACAAATTATACGATAAAAAATTCATCTTTAAATCACATTCCATCAGCGAGGACTTCGTAGAAGAAGTGCCTATTTTATTTGTTGACGGCGTTATCGTGAGGTAAATTAATTTTGGTTTCAAACCAAAATTATTAGAAATAATTATATTAAAAAGGCACTATCTTTATATTGATTAGTGCCTTTTTTTATTGTGGGATTTTAAATGATTTACTTATGCTAGTCCAATTTGTCCGTTAGTTTTTTGAACACCGCTTTAGCATCCTGTCCGTCGTAAAGAATGTTGTAAACGGCGTCTATAATGGGCGTTTTGGCACCATAACCCTGATTTAGTTTATAAGCACTTTTTACGGCGTAATATCCTTCGGCAACCATACTCATTTCCATCATCGCTGCTTTCACAGTATATCCTTTGCCAATCATATTTCCAAACATTCTATTTCTCGAAAATACAGAGTAACCAGTTACTAATAAATCGCCTAAATAAGCAGAATCATTAATGTTACGTTTCATTTTATGGACTTTCTTGATAAATTTTTTCATCTCCCGAATCCCATTACTCATCAAAACCGACTGAAAGTTATCACCGTAACCCAATCCATGCGCCATTCCTGCTGCAATAGCATAAATGTTTTTTAGCATGGCGGCATATTCAGTTCCTATAATGTCATCGGTGATCTTAGTTTTGATGTATTTCCCAGATAGATTTTTTGCTACAACTTTTGCTTTTTCTTCATCACCACAAGCAATAGTAAGATAAGACAGCCGTTCCATTGCTACTTCTTCTGCGTGGCAAGGTCCCGTAATCACACCAATATTATAATAAGGAATATCGTATTTTACATGAAAATGTTCGCCCACGATCAAACTCGTTTCAGGAACAATTCCTTTAATTGCTGAAAAAATGATTTTGTCCTGCAGGGAAACAGTCAGTTTTTCTAATTCAGCATCTAGGAACGCAGATGGAATTGCAAAAATAATATAATCAGCGTACGCTACAGCCTCATTTATATCATTGGTAAGTTTAAGTTTTTTAGTGTCAAATTCAACCGAACTTAAGTAATTCGGATTGTGTTTGTAGGTTTTAATGTGCTCAATAGCAGCGTCATTACGCATGTACCAAGAAATCTCAGAAAGATTTACACATAACATTTTTGCAATAGCTGTCGCCCAACTTCCACCACCAATCACTGCGAATTTTATACTTTCGGCCATTTTTTTTATTTAATTTAATCAAAAGTACTTAAAAAACCACTAATTAAACAAATAAAATCGAACCAAGAAACTGCTATTTTCGGCAGTTTTAATAAAAGAAAATTATTTAATTTTATAATTCATCTATTTATTTCTATTTTTTAACACAATATGTATGTTTTATTTGCGTTATAAGTGATTATAAATCGATTATTTAACGAATATAATGAGAATTGAATTAGTTAGTTTTGTTTTAGTATTCTAAAAGGCGCTCCCATAACATGTATGAGAACGCCTTTTTATTTTTTGGATTCGGGCTACTAAATCAGCCTTTTTATTCAAGTGATTTAGTAACTCATTTCTACAATTTCTTTTACTTTTTCTAAAGTAATATTCTGTTTTTCACCTAGCGCTTTCCAGTTTCTTTCTTCAAAACGTTTTACAATAAAATCAGCCGTTTTTTCAAAATCTTTAGTGTAATCTGATAATTTAGTGTCCATTCCCATGGTGTGGAAGAATTCAACTGTCTTGTTGATGGCCTCATTTGCAATTTCGTCATCGGTTCCAGTCAAATTAAAAATACGTTTTCCGTATTGTAATAATTTTCCTTTTTTGGTTTCAAACAGCACTTTGTACAAATTTGGACCAACAACTGCCAAAGTTCTGGCGTGATCAATTCCGTATAATGCAGTCAATTCATGACCAATCATGTGTGTTGCCCAATCAGAAGGAACCCCTTTTTGGATTAATCCGTTTAAAGCCATGGTACAACTCCACATAAAATTAGAAGCCAAGGCATAATTTTGTGGATTTTCTACTACTTGAGGACCTACTTGTATTAAAGTTTGCAAGATACTTTCTGCAATTCGATCTTGAAGGTATCCGTCATGCGGATAGGTTAAATACTGTTCTAAAACGTGAACGTAAGCATCAACAACACCATTTTGTAATTGTCTAGTTGGTAAGGATGCAATTACCGTTGGATCGCAAATAGAGAATTTTGGAAACATCGCGGACCCGCCAAAGTCTAATTTTTCCTGAGTCGCTTCAATTGTAATTACAGCACCAGAATTCATTTCGGTTCCAGTTGCAGGTAAAGTTAAAACGGTACCAAAAGGAACTACTTTCGAAAGTTCTGTAAACATGATTCTCTTTTTAAGTATGTCAACTGGATTTCCTTCAAAATTAGATGCTGCCGAAATAAATTTTACACCATCTATTACAGATCCACCACCAACAGCAAGAATAAAATCAATGTTTTGTTCTTTTACAATCGCAACAGCTTTCATTAATGTTTCAAAACGAGGATTAGCCTCGATTCCGCTGAATTCCACGATTTCAAAACCTTTTAAATTATTGATTACTTGTTCGTAAATCCCATTTTTAAAAATACTTCCGCCACCATATGCCAAAAGTATTTTTGCTCCTTGTGGCACTAATGTTGATAATTTTTCAATCTGCCCTTCCCCAAAAATTAGATTGGTAGGATTGTATAATTCGAAATTTAACATGTTTTTATTTTTTTGAATTCAATTGATTTAATAATTTTTCAGCAACTAGTTTAGAGGAAGCGGGGTTTTGACCTGTAATTAACAAACCATCTTCAACCGCATAAGGCTGCCAGTCGCCTACTTTTGAATAAGTTGCTCCATTTATTTGTAATGCATCTTCCAATAAAAATGGAACTACTTTAGTTAAACCTACAGCTTCCTCTTCTGTATTGGAGAATCCGGTTACTTTTTTGCCTTTCACTAAGTATTCACCATTTACTTTTACGTTTTTCAAAGCACCTGGGGAATGACATACAAAAGCAACTGGTTTTTTATTGGAATAAAAAGCTTCAATCAACGCGATTGAGTTTTTATCTTCGGCTAGATCCCAAAGCGGTCCGTGACCTCCTGGATAAAAAACTGCATCATAATCAGCTTGATTAACGTCAGCTAATTTTTTTGTGTTTCTTAGTTTTTCCAAAAGAACGTCATCTTTATCAAATCTTTTAGTATCGTCGGTCGCTGCCGATGGATCTTCACTTTTTGGATCAATAGGCGGTTGACCTCCTAGTGGAGTTGCTACATCAATTTGAACACCTTTATCGGATAATTCATAATAAGGCGCAGCAAATTCTTCTGTCCAAAATCCTGTTTTTTCTCCTGTGTTACCTAGTTTATCATGACTTGTAACAACAAATAATACTTTTTTCATACCTTTTTTATTTTGTTTCTGTGCAGTTGCTGTTATGCAACTTACGGTTAATGCTATAATGGTAAATAGTGCGATTTTCTTCATTTCTAATTTCCTTTGTACAAATTTACGGCTTATATGCTATTACTAAAAATAATTTAAATTATGTTTGCGATAAATATATTTATATCATGGTCAATCTGGAATGGTATCGGACGTTTAAAAGTGTTTATAAAAATGGAAATTTTTCTTTGGCTGCCAAAGAACTATTTATCAGTCAACCAGCTGTAAGCCAGCAGATATCAATGTTGGAGGCGCATGTAGGATATAAACTTTTTAATCGAAAGTCTAAAGGCGTTGAGCCAACGGAATATGCTAAGTTACTCAATAATTTAATCATTGAAGCTTTAGATCGATTAGAAAATGTGGAAAATGGTTTTCGTGCCAAAGCGTTCAATGCCAATCGATTAATTCCGATAGGAATTTCCAAACATTTAATGAGCAGTTTGGGAGGTGCGCTACTTTCAAAATTCGAATTTATCGATTTTAGCTTTCATGAAAATGATGCGCTTTTTGAATTGGTCGATTCTAAAAAATTGGATTTTGCCATAGTTACCAAACAATACGACACGTTTGACACGATTCAGAAAAAGCTTGGCGAAATAAAACAAATTATCGTAGGCTCCACAAACATTGACACTTCCGAATTAAAATTAAAAATCAAAAGTAAAGATTTCGACGCAATTGAACATTGGTTAAACGAACAAAAATGGTTCAGCCATGATAGTGGGATTCCGCACATCAAGTTATTTTGGCTGTATGTTTTCAATAAAAAAAGACCTTCGATGATTCCCAATTATATTATTCCATCCGAATATGAAATGCTGGAAATAATTTCGAAAAATAATGGAATCGCGGTTGTTTGGAATTGCAATGCGAAAAGGTTAATGGAAGAAAATAAAATCCAATTGTTGTGGAACAGCAATCAAATGCCGAGCACAGAAGTATTTTTATTATCAGGTAAAAATGAAAATTTAAACGTAATTTTTAATAATATTGAACTTGAATTGAAGAGAGTTTTGGCATAACTACTTCTTGTAAAAGTTATTATGGTCAATATATTCCCAAACTTTTGCAGGTAACAAAGGCTGCACATTTTTTCCTTTCTTAATGTTTTCCCGAATAAATGTCGATGATATTTCTACAACAGGAGCATCAATTGTATGAATTTTTGGATGGTTCTTGAAAGTTGCATTTTCTGCTTCCGAAGAAATTCGCGGGTAAACGTAAATTTCATGATTTTCAAGAATCGCTTCGTAGTTTTTCCATTTGTGTAAAGACTTGAGATTGTCTTCGCCCATAATCAAGGAAAATTCGTAATTTGGATATTTTTCTTGTAGATGAACCAAAGTGTTCACCGTATAATTGGGCTGGGACAACTTAAATTCAATATCTGAAGGTTTGATTTTTGGAAAATCTTCAGTGGCAAGATGCACCATTTGTAATCGATGGTAATCATCAAGCAAAGTGTTTTTTTTCTTCAAAGGATTGTGAGGTGTAACCACCATCCATACTTGGTCTAAATCCGCATGCTCCGCCATGTGATTCGCGATGATGAGATGCCCAACATGCATGGGATTAAACGTTCCGAAATACAGACCTATTTTCATTAATTTAATTTAAAGATTTAAAAATTAAATGATTTAAAGGTTGGAAATTACTTTGAATTTTTCAATTCTTTAATTTTTCAATCTTTTAATCCTTAATAAAATTCTTTACCAATTGATGGGCTTCTTCCAAAGCAATATCTAAATCATAATTTTTTATAACAACATCAAATTGTGGAGCAGTAGCGAGTTCTACAGAAGCTTTTGCAATACGCATATTGATTTTGTCGTCACTTTCGGTAGAGCGTTTTTTCAAACGAATTTTCAATTCATCAATACTTGGTGGTTTAACAAAAACTGCTAACGTCTCTTCAGGGAATTTATGTTTAATTCGCAATCCGCCAGCGACATCAATATCAAAAATTACATTTTTTCCTTTGGCCCAGATGCGTTCTACTTCACTTTTTAAGGTTCCGTAAAAATTATCACGATACACTTCTTCCCATTCCAGAAAGTCTTCGTTCTTGATGTGTTTTTTAAATTCTTCGGTAGACATGAAATAATAATCTTTTCCGTTTACTTCTTCGCCTCTTGGCTCACGAGAAGCTGCCGAAATCGAAAATTCCAGATTCAGATCTTCTTTTCCTAATAAATGTCTAACGATGGTCGTCTTTCCAGATCCCGAAGGTGCCGAAAACACTATTAATTTTCCTCCTGTGCTCATTGTTGTTATTTTTATAGAGGTGCAATCACTTCTAATTTTTATGCAAAAAGACGCGATGAATCGCGTCTCTACTTACTATTTTTTACAATACGTTTAAAACCTGTTCTTTGATTTTTTCCAATTCGTCTTTCATTTGCACGACTAATTTCTGCATTTGTGCATGATTGGATTTAGAACCCATCGTGTTTATTTCACGTCCCATTTCCTGGGTAATGAAGCCTAATTTTCTACCGTTGGCTTCGGTTCCGTTGATGGTTTCCAAGAAATAATCCAAGTGATTTGTCAGCCGTACTTTTTCTTCGGTAATGTCTAATTTCTCTAAATAATAAATCAGTTCCTGTTCAAAACGATTTTCATCAACATTTACTTTTAGTTCAGCAATTGCAGTTTGCAAACGGTCTTTTATTGCCTGAACGCGTTCTGGATCAAGTGCCAAAGCTTCGGTCATGTATTGACGAATATTGCCAATTCGCAATTGAAATTCTTTTTCCAGAGACATTCCTTCGTCTCTTCTAAAGGTCAAGATGTTTTGTAACGCTTCTTCGATAACAGTCTGGATTTGAATCCAATCATTTTCATCAATCTCATCACGTTCTATTTTCATGGTATCTGGCATACGAATTGCCATTTTCATCAATTCGGTTTCATCAGCATCAGCATAGACTTCTCTCAACTGATTAATGTAACCTTTTACAATTGGCACATTCACTTTTGTAGAAGTTTGTTCCGCAGTACTTTCGATAAAAATAGAAAAATCTATTTTTCCTCTTTCCAGTTTAAGTGCAATTTGGTTGCGTAAACCCAATTCCATTTCGCGGTACAGAGAAGGCATTCTCACATTCAAATCCAAACCTTTACTGTTTAGGGATTTTACTTCTACCGTGATTTTTTTGGTTGGTAATTGCAAAGTGGCTTTACCAAAACCCGTCATTGATTGTATCATATAGTTGTATAAAAGAGGTCAAAGATAAGAAAAAGCTCTCTAACGCCCAAAGGGGGAATTATTAAAGGCGTTTATTCTGAGGGGCTTTCTGCGTCACCAAATAAACGCCCACAAATATCAAAATGGCCGAAACTATTTTAACCAGAGTTAATTCGTCTTTTCCTAAACCAATTGCAAAAATGGTAGCGAATAAGGGTTGCAAATAAATAAAAACGGCAACAGTTGTTGGTTTTAATTCTTTCATCGAAAGTAAATTCAACAAATAGGTCAAGAATGTAGAAATAACGACTACGAATGCTATTTTCCAGCCAATATCTGTTGGAACTAATGCCCAATCGACGGCATCAAATTGGCTCCAGCCAAAAGGTAAAACCATAATAAATCCGAATAAATAAATCCATTTTACAAACGTAAACGCATTGTATTTGTCCATTAACTTCTTGACGATAATCAGATAAAATCCGTAGGAAATCGCGTTGACCAAAACCAGGAAATTTCCCAAACCGGCATTCGTGGCACTGCCAATAGATTTTCCGTAAAGAATAAGAAAAGCAGTTCCTATTAAGCCAAGAACAATTCCCAAAATCATACGATTTTTCATGCGCTCTTTCATGATGATGGCCGAAAGTGCCAAAACAATCATGGGTGTTGAAACCATAATTACCGCTGCGCTAATAGGAGAAGTCAAACTTAGTCCCTTGAAAAAAGTAAGCATATTGAAAGCCACACCAAAGAATGCGGCAGCAATAATTCTAGGGAAATCATTGAGCGCGATTTTTTCTTTTGGCATAAAAAGCCAAGCCAGCCAAAACAAAATCATTGATCCGCCGGCGCGCAACAAGATAAAGCCATACGCATCAATATATAATGGCATGACATCTTTGGCAATAGTAAAAGTAATGCCGTAAATTAAGGAAACTACTGTGGCACCAAAAAGCGCGAGATTTCTTTTAGACATTTGCGAAAGCAAGCATCACCTGATGCATATTTTGTTGTGTGTTGCCAATGTAGATTTTATCATTGATAATAAAAACGGGACGACTCAAGAACGTATAATGTTCCAGAATATATTTCTTGTAATCATCTTCGGTCAAAGATTTATTTTTTAAATCCATCGATTTATAGAGCACTGCTTTTTTGCTGAACAAAGCCTCATAACTTCCCGAAAGTTCTCGCATTTGCTCCAGTTCTTCCACAGTAATTGGATCTTGTTTGATGTCGTGAAACTCTAAATTATGATCTTTCGGCAATGATTTTATAATTTTTCGACAGGTGTCGCAGGAAGCGAGATAATATATTTTATTCATAATAAGTTGTAATTTCTTTGTGCAAAGAAAATTCATTTAAGACGGAAAATGATTATTTTTATCAAAAAAATAAAAACATGAATCAATTATTCGACGTCAGCACTACAAGCAGAAATATGGTTTCAAAATTTCTATCGGGACACACTCTTGAACAACTCAACACGATTCCGGAAGGATTCAGTAATAATTTGATTTGGAACATCGGTCATATTATCGTGGCACAACAAATGTTAGTGTATAAGCTTTCTGGTTTGCCTATGATGATTTCTGATGATTTAGTCGAGAAATACAAAAAGGGAACCAAGCCGGAACTTATCGCTACACAAGCCGAAGTGGATGAAATTAAATCGTTATTGTTTGAAACCATCAATCAAACCAAAGTTGATTATGACAGTAAAGTTTTCAAAAATTATATGGAATATACTACTTCAACCGGCGATCATGTTTTAAGAAATGCCGAGGATGCAATGGCTTTCAGTAATTTCCACGAAGGGCTTCACATTGGTATTATGATGAATATTAGAAAATTTATTTAGGATTTATGCTGATGAACATTGGTAACTAATTACTTTGTCAGTTCGCTTTGCTTTTGTCTTTATCTTATAAAAAAAGAAATGGGCTTCTACTGGTGCTAGACAATGCCTAAAAATACAATAGATGGTCTTTAAAAAAAGGTTTGATTTTTTTAAAGACCATTTTTCTATTTAATGGCCAAATATTCGTTCACTTCTTTATATGACAACAATAATTCCTTAGGTCCATCAGAATAAGAAGCGGATTCATAAGGATTGTAATGTAAAAGCAGGCCTTTGTCCGTGTAAAAAATATTTTGGGGAAGTTCGAATTTTTCGTTTTCAAATTGATATCCTGTTACGTTTATGGGCTGGTTTTCAGGGATTTTATATTTGACTCTGAATTTTTTTTCGGCAAAAGCCTTGAAAGCATTTCTGTCTTTAAATAATTTATTGTTTGTAATTGATTTTCCGGTTTCCGGATCAAAAATTACGGAACGTAAACCTTGATATCCGTGAGCGCCTCCAGTATAAGTATAATGCTTGATTTCTATATTCAATATACTATCCGATTGATATTTTACGCTGCCTTCAATTTCAGCTTCCCAGCCAAAAACGTCTTTTGGATATTCTTTCTGCAGTTTTTCGTAAGAACCAATAAATGAGGATAATAAACCATTGTAATTGGTGGATGTATATGGTTTTTCGCCAAAATAAATAATCTCTTTCAAAACAGAAAACACTTTTTTATTGATGCTGTCAGCTACAACCGGGACGTCTTTCGCAATAGGAATTCGTAAACTGATATGAGGACAATCTTTTTTGCATGGCAATGTCGTTTTTTTCTGAAAGGATTGGTCTTCAAAAACTAATTCTTTAGAGCAACGGTTCATTGAAAAAAGCAATACGGCAAAAATTATAATGTGTTTCATCTCAAAATTGTTAATTAAATACAAAGGTATCAACTTGTGGCTTGGATAGAATAAATTAAAGGGTAAATTTGTGAAACAATTTCGCACTTTAAAATTAAAAACATATGAAATTCAATACAAAAGCCATTCACGGCGGTCAACACCATGATCCTAGTACTGGAGCCGTTATGCCTCCAGTGTATCAGACTTCAACATTTGTACAAACAAGTCCCGGTAAACCAGTAAATCCAGATTATGAATATAGCAGGGCTGCAAACCCTACTAGAACGGCACTTGAAAACGCATTAGCAAGTATTGAAAACGGAACGCGAGCTTTAGCTTTTTCGTCTGGATTAGCGGCCACGGATTGTGTTTTGCGTTCTTTTAAATCCGGTGATGAAATCATTGCTATGGATGATTTATATGGTGGTACTTACAGAATGTTTACCCGTATTTATAAAGATTCGGGAATCAAATTTCATTTTGTTGATATGAATGATTTGGAAAAATTCCAGTCATTAATTAATGAAAACACAAAATTAGTTTGGGTTGAAACACCTACAAACCCGTTAATGAAATTAGCAGATATTCAAGAAATTGCTAAAATAACTAAAGTAAAGAAAATCCTTTTTGCTGTAGATAATACTTTTGCGACTCCCTATTTGCAAAAACCATTAGACTTAGGAGCTGATATTGTGATGCATTCTGCGACTAAATATCTTGGAGGACATTCTGATGTTATTGCAGGGGCTTTGATTGTAAAAGACGAAGCGCTTGGAGAGCAATTGCATTTTCAACAATTTGCGACAGGTGCCACTCTAGGGCCTATGGATAGTTTCTTAGTGCTGCGAGGAATAAAAACATTGCATTTGCGCGTGCAAAGACATTGCGAAAATGGGGAAAAAGTGGTTGAGTTTTTAGACAATCATCCAAAAATAAAAAGGGTATATTATCCAGGATTGCCAAGTCATCCCTATCATGAAATTGCAAAAAAGCAAATGAGTGGTTTTGGAGGAATGGTTTCCTTTACTTTTGTTTCAGGCAAAAAAGAGGACGCCATTAAATTTTTAGAGAATCTTAAAGTATTCACTTTGGCAGAATCTCTTGGCGGAGTGGAATCTTTAGCAAATCATCCTGCTTTGATGACACATGCATCGATTCCGGAAGACAAAAGGAAAAAAATTGGAATTACAGATGACCTCGTTCGATTGAGCGTAGGTATAGAAGATGCGGAAGATTTAATTGAAGATTTAAAACAAGCTTTGGCGTAAATTGTAATGTATTTTTCTCTCCGTTAGAAATATTTTGTAAAGAATAAAAAACAAAACCCAATTCTAAAGTTTAGAATTGGGTTTTGTTTTTTATGATAATTGTATTTCTACTATTGTAAATAATAAATATATCCCACATTAAACCAAACTAACCAGTCATTTGCTTTGTTCTCTTTGTAAATAGCTGGATTAGGATTTAGACCATCAACCCAATTTGAGAAAAAATATTGAAATCTTAGATCGACCATTAAATCTCTTAAAGGGCTTAATTTATAACGGGTTCCTACACTTGAAACCACTGACCAAACAGCACCTCCTTCGGTAGAAAAACCATAAGGGCGACCGTCAGTCGGGGTTAAATATTTAGGAAAAGTAGTCAATGGCGTTCCTAAAGGACCAATGGTTGAGGATGCTTTGGAATTATAATAACTGAATTGCCCGCCAAGACTTATAAATGGGCCGAAACTTCCACTTGTTGCCGTAAAACGACGAATGCTTAATGGGAAATATTCTAATTGCATTCCTATATTGCTAATAGCAGTGCTTCCTCTCATTGCTTTCAATTGCTCTTTTCCTAGCGAAGGTTTTCCTTCAACATATTTTCCAAAATGCTGTAATTCGGTTTTGTTATAGGATAGTTCCGTTCTTAATTTGAAATGATCATTGAAATAAGTTTCAGGAGTATAACAATTACAATCTGCTCTGTAAGAAAAATTTAAATAATGGATAATACCAATTCCCATTCCGGTATTTCCTGAATTGGTTTTTAAGTCATGACGTTCCCCATAGTCAGATTGAAAGGCTATAGGCCCAGCGATAACACCTATTTCATGGGAAAATCCAAATTGTGCATTTGAATTATAAGAAAAACCCAATAGAATAAATAAGAGTAGTGTTAAGTGTCTGATCATTACTATTTAAATTTTCAAATCTTCACAAATATATAAAAACATCACTCATTAATTAAAAAAATATAAATTTAAAAATAAGTAAATAAATTCTTATTTAATTACGAAAAACATAACGATTTCGACGTAAATAATACTTTCGAAGCGGATTTCTTGGTGTTTGCTTAATAAAAAGATAATTCTATTGATAAAACGAAAAAAAAGAGGGCGATATTCCTAGAAGATGTATATTTGTACTTACTAACGAAAACGTTTTCTTAAACGTTAATAATCTATTAATCATGTCACAAAGTATTACTACTTTTATCGAATCGGTTGCTAAAAAGAATCCGAACGAGCCGGAATTTATGCAGGCAGTTTTAGAAGTTGCTGAAACAGTAATTCCTTTTATAGAAGAAAATAAAAAATACCAAAACAAAATGCTTTTGGAAAGAATGGTCGAGTCAGATCGCATCATTATGTTCCGTGTAACTTGGATTGATGATAAAGGTGAAACTCAAGTAAACAGAGGATATCGTATTCAGATGAATTCAGCTATTGGACCATATAAAGGAGGGCTTCGTTTTCACCCTTCTGTAAATTTAAGTATTTTGAAGTTTTTAGCTTTTGAACAGACGTTTAAAAATAGCTTAACTACATTGCCAATGGGTGGTGGAAAAGGTGGAGCTGATTTTGATCCAAAAGGGAAATCGGATAATGAAGTGATGCGTTTTTGTCAAAGTTTCATGACAGAATTGTGTAAACATATCGGTGCTGATACGGATGTTCCTGCTGGAGATATTGGTGTTGGAGGAAGAGAAGTAGGTTACATGTTTGGTCAATACAAAAGAATCAGAAATGAATTTACTGGTGTTTTAACAGGTAAAGGAATTTCTTTCGGGGGTTCATTAATCAGACCAGAAGCTACAGGTTACGGAACAGTGTATTTTGCTCAAAGCATGTTGGCTACAAAAGGAGATAGTTTTACAGGAAAAACAGTTGCAGTTTCCGGTTCAGGAAATGTGGCGCAATATGCTACTGAAAAAGCAACTCAATTAGGTGGAAAAGTAGTTACCATGTCAGATTCTGCAGGATATATTTATGATGCAGATGGAATTGATGCGGAAAAACTAGCTCATGTAATGGTAATCAAAAATGAGTTAAGAGGTAGAATAAGTGATTATGTAACTAAATATCCAAACGCAAAATACGTTGCAGGAAAACGTCCTTGGGATGTGAAATGTGATATTGCATTACCATGTGCTACTCAGAACGAATTGAATGAAGATGAGGCAAAAGCTTTAGTAGCTCATGGATGTATCTGTGTTGCTGAAGGAGCAAACATGCCAACTGTGCCTGATGCAGTGATTGTTTTTCAAAAAGCAAAATTATTATTCGCTCCAGGAAAAGCATCAAATGCTGGTGGAGTTGCAACTTCAGGTTTAGAAATGTCTCAAAATTCCTTAAGATTGAGTTGGAGTTCTGAAGAAGTAGACGAAAGATTGAAAGGAATTATGTTGAATATTCACGCTTCTTGCGTGAAATATGGTTCTGATGCAACTGGCTATGTTGATTATGTAAAAGGAGCAAATATTGCAGGATTTGTAAAAGTAGCTGATGCTATGCTAGCTCAAGGAGTAGTGTAATTTTAAATTGTTGATTAACGATTTATGATTTCTAAAATCTAAAATCATTTCAAAACCTTCTTCCGTTTATTTGGGAGAAGGTTTTTTAGGTTTAATTAAATTTTCTTGTAAAATGAAATCTGTAGTCTAAAATCATTAATCTGCAATCTAAAATCCTTTGTGTTATATTTGCATACCACTATTGATTCGAATAATGAAAAATAGGCTTTTACATTTTATAGTATTAATTACAGTACAGTTGGGTTTTGCCCAAAACAATTTCTTGTGGCAAGGCTATTTTTCTTATAATGAAATCATGGATCTTTCTGAATCATCCACCACAATTTATGCGGCTTCTGAAAATGCATTATTTTTTAAAAATATTATAACAAGCCAAATTAAAACCACCAATACTGTTGACGGGCTTTCCGGGCAAACAATTTCATCATTACATTATAGTGCGGTATTCAATAAAACATTGGTTGGTTATGAAAATGGGTTGATGATAGTCATAAATGAAATCGATGGAAGTATGCTGAATGTAGTTGATATCATTAACAAACAACTTCCTCCAAACACAAAAAAAATCAATCATTTCATGGAATTTGAAGGCATTGTTTACGTCTCTTGTGATTTTGGAATTGTTCAGTTCAACTTGGCCACTTTGCAGTTTGGTGACACTTATTTTATTGGTGATAATGGTGCAGAAATAAGCATATCACAAACCACAATATACAATGGATCTATTTATGCCGCTTCAAATACCGGCATACGTAAAGCAGCTATTTCTAATAAGAACTTGGTAGATTATAAGCAATGGGAGGTGATTGCCGCAGGAAGATGGTCGGGGATAGCAACTTTTGGCACCGATTTATTTGCTGTTAATGCTGCGGGATACCTTTACAAATACGATTCTAACGCCAATGCCTTTTTACAATATGCAACTCTTGCGCAACCGTCATTAGATATGAGAGCCACAGCCAATTATTTGGTGGTAACCACTTCGAATACCATTTATGTTTATGACAAACAAATGGCGCTCGTTCGCCAGATAAACACAAACCAAATTACCGAAAGTAATCCGAGTTTCACTTGCGCAACAATTATAGGGGAAACCATTTTCATTGGAACAAAAGAAGACGGGATGATATCAACTACAATTTCTGTTGCATCGGTTTTTGAAAACACAATGCCTTCAGGACCCACCCGAAATAATATCTTTGCACTCCAAGCTACATCAAATTCACTTTGGGCTGTTTATGGAGATTATTCAGAAATTTATAATCCATATCCATTAGATAGTTATGGAATAAGTAAGTTTAGTGCGAAAGGATGGTTGAATATTCCTTATGAGAAAGTACTTGGAGCAAAATCATTAGTAAGAATTATCGTGAATCCTACTAATGAGAATGAAGTTTATATTGGTTCCTCTTATTCTGGTTTGTTAAAAATAGAAAATGATATGCCATCCGTTTTATTTAACCAAAAAAATAGTGGACTAGAGCAGATTTCATTTATACCAAATTATTTTAATGATGTGAGAATAAATGGAGCTGTATTTGACAAATCGGGAAATTTATGGGTCAATAATAGTTTGGTTAATAACGGTATAAAAGTTTTAAAGGTAGATGGAGTTTGGCAAAGTTTCTCGACAAAACCAATATTAATTGATCCTGAAAAATGCAGTTATGGGAGAATGACAGTCGATAAAAATGGGACTAAATGGCTAACCACAAATAGAGATGGTGTTATAGGATTTAACGAAAATAACAATAAATTCAAAAAAATCACATCAGGTCCCGATGCCGGTAATCTGCCTATTGCTGATGCAAGAGTAGTTGCTGTAGATGCCAAAAACCAACTTTGGATAGGAACCACAAAAGGATTGCGGGTTTTATCTAATGTAGGGAATTTTTTGTCTGATGATCAATTAACTGCCAATCCTATAATTATTTTAGAAGATAACTTGGCACAAGAGTTACTTTACGAGCAATTTATCACTGATATTGTTGTTGATGGAGCCAATAATAAATGGATTGGTACCGCGGATTCGGGTGTGTTTTTAGTCTCTCCAAACGGTCAGGAAACCAAATATCATTTTACGACCAGCAATTCGCCTTTGCCTAGTAATGTTATAAATGACATTGATATAAATAGTGTAACAGGCGAAGTTTTTATTGCAACGGCAAAAGGTTTAGTTTCTTTCAAAGGAGTTTCGACAGCTGCAAATGATGATTTAAGCAATGCGTATGTATATCCAAATCCTGTGCGGCCGGAGTATCAAGGAACCGTTAAAATTTCGGGATTACTAGATAAAGCCAATATTAAAATCACTGATATTGAAGGAAATCTTGTTTACGAAACAATTTCTGAAGGAGGAACAATAGAATGGGATACCACTGCTTTTGGAAAATACAAAGTCGCTTCTGGAGTGTATATGATTTTTATTTCGGCGCAAGACGGGGTGGAAACCAAAGTTAAAAAAGTAATGATAATCAGATAGGTCTCAGGTGCAGGGAATTGGGCTTTAGAAAATTCAAAACCAACACCTAAAACCTAAAACCTAGTATCTAAAATGTTAGTAAAAACCAAAGCAATCGTCCTTTCGTCTTTAAAATTTCAGGAAAAAAGCCTTATTGTCAAATGCTTTACGCTGTCGCATGGTTTGAAATCGTATTTCGTTCGGGATGCTTTTTCGAGCCGGAAAGCGAACCAGAAAATCGCTTATTTTCAGCCCTTGACTATTCTTGAAATTGAAGCGGTTCATAAAAACAAAGGCACTTTAGAAAATTTCAAAGAGATTAAAATAGCTTCGCCTTTTCATTCCATTCATTCGGATATTTACAAAAGCACGATCGTGATGTTCATTTCTGAAATTTTGCACCATTCAATTCACGAAGAAGAAAAAAACGAACACTTATTTATCTTTCTGGAAACGGCTTTGCATTGGTTGGATAATCATGACGAAATCACAAATTTTCATTTGATTTTAATGTTGGAAACTACAAAGTATTTAGGTTTTTATCCTGATATTTCTGATATCGACATGCCTTTTTTCGAAATGACCGAAGGTATTTTTACGCCTTTTCACGCCATCAGTTCGCTTACGGAGCATGAAACTAATTTGTTTAAAAAACTGATTGATTTAAAATTTGATAACAATCAAAAAACATTTCACATCATTGAAAGACAAATCGTTTTGAGAATATTGATTGATTACTACAGTTTTCATTTGGACGGATTTAAAAAACCAAAATCTTTAGATGTTTTAAGAGAAGTTTTTTCTTGATTTATCTCGGTTAGGTCTTTTAATAATTAATAATTTATCCAATATTTTGATTTAAGTTCCAATCAAAAACATTGTTAAAAAGAACCAATAAATTTTAAAATTCTCAAATAATTATTTAGTATATTTGATATAATTATTTATTTTTATGTTTCAACCTACTGATAATCATAAATTTGACTATTGTGTGACTTATTTTGACTAACCTTTAGTGAAGTAGTAGCCAAAATTTAAAACATCAAATTTCACAGTATAATTTAGTACAACAAAAGCCCTGATTTTTTATAGAATTTATTTTCGGAATACAGTTTTCTTATTAAATTTAAAAACTCATAAAATGAAATCAAAACTAAAAAAAGTTGGAACATTGTTGTTAGCGATTGCTTTTTCTGGAGAAGTAGCTGCACAAACAAAAGACGCCTCAAAAGATCCCAACATTGATAGCAATGTCAGAGAATTTTTGAAAGTCCTTAATTCTGCACCAGGCAAGCCAGCAGAACAATTGCCGCCAAAAGAAGGCCGTGCAGCGCTGAACGCCTTGCAGTCGTCAGTAAAAGTTGACATCTCTGGAATAGTTGTTACAGACAAAACGATTGTTGTGGATGGACAAAACATTACGCTTAACATCGTTAAACCCGCAAATGCAAAAGGAACATTACCTGTTTTTATGTTCTTTCACGGAGGAGGATGGGTGCTTGGAGATTTTCCCACTCACCAACGTATGATTAGAGATTTAGTGGTAGAATCTGGCGCGGCAGCGGTTTTTGTTAATTATACGCCATCTCCAGAAGCTCATTATCCAATTGCAATCAATCAGGCTTATAATGCTACGAAATGGGTGGCTGAAAATGGAAAAGAAATTGGAGTGGATGGTAAAAGACTTGCAGTTTCGGGAAACAGCGCTGGCGGAAACATGGCGGCGGTTGTTGCGTTAATGGCTAAAGATAAAAAAGGACCGACTATTAAATTACAGGTTTTATTTTGGCCAATTACGGATGCTAATTTTGAAACAGAATCCTATAACTTATTTGCGAAAGATCGATTCCTGACTAAAAATGCAATGATATGGATGTGGGATAATTATACAACTGATCCAAAACAACGCAAGGAAATTTATGCCTCACCTTTGCAAGCAATAACTAGTCAACTGAAAGGATTGCCGCCAGCATTGGTGCAAACCGCACAAAATGATATTTTAAGAGATGAAGGAGAAGCGTATGCGCGCAAGTTAGACGAAGCAGGAGTAAAAGTAACTGCAACACGTTATAATGGCATGATTCACGACTGGGGATTGTTAAATCCAATAAGCACCGTTCCCGGAACTAAATCAGCTTTATTGCAAGCAGCTTCAGAAATAAAAAAAGCATTGAAATAAAGCTTGATTTTGTATGTATTAGTCAATATAATTTTAAAAAAAAGCATCCGTGATCTATCAATCTGGATGCTTTTTTATTTTTTTCTAAGAACTAGACAAAACTGACATATAAATTTTATACCGTTTGTACTGCATAAAAGCATCCCAACGTCCTCGATAATGCAAAAACTCTTCACTCTTTACTTATAACTCATAACTATTTATTACTTTCGCACTTTGATATAGAAAAGGATAAAATGACCACAAAATTTACTGAATACAAAGGACTTGACTTACCGACTGTAGCGTCAGAAGTTCTGGATTTTTGGAAGAAAGAAAACATATTCGAGAAAAGTGTAACCACTCGTGAAGGAAACCCGCCATTTGTGTTTTTTGAAGGTCCGCCTTCGGCAAATGGATTGCCTGGAATTCACCACGTAATGGCGCGTGCTATTAAAGATATTTTTTGCAGATATAAAACTCAAAAAGGGTTTCAAGTAAAGCGCAAAGCCGGCTGGGATACCCATGGTTTGCCCGTGGAACTGGGTACTGAAAAAGAATTAGGAATCACTAAAGAAGATATTGGGAAAACCATTTCCATCGAAGAATACAACGAAGCGTGTAAAAAAACCGTAATGCGTTACACGGATGTATGGAATGATTTGACCGAAAAAATGGGCTATTGGGTAGATATGGAAGACCCATATGTTACCTACAAATCCAAATATATGGAAACGGTTTGGTGGATTTTGAAACAAATCTACAACAAGGATTTGATGTACAAAGGCTACACCATTCAGCCGTATTCTCCAAAAGCAGGAACAGGATTGTCATCGCATGAAGTGAACCAACCGGGAAGTTACCGTGATGTTACGGATACGACAGTTGTGGCACAATTCAAAGTAATTGACGCGCACAAAGAATTGTTATTCTCTAAGTTTTACGATTATATCAGTTCTAATAATTTGCTGCATTATAAGTTAGAAGTTTTGGATTTAGACGAAATCTTTATTCTAGCTTGGACGACAACTCCTTGGACATTGCCAAGTAATACCGCTTTGACTGTAGGTCCAAAAATCGAATATGCTTTAGTAAAAACATTCAATCAATATACGTTTCGTCCGGCTACATTGATTTTGGCCAAGAATTTAGTGGCAAAACAATTCGGAAAAGGCTTCTTTGAAAGTGCTGATCTTGCTGATTTTGAAAACTTCAAGGAAGGCGACAAGAAAATTCCGTATCAAGTTCTGGCTGAATGTAAAGGAGCTGATTTAGTTGACATTCGGTATGAACAATTAATGCCATTAGTGCTTCCGTATCAAAATGCTGAAAATGCATTTAGAGTAATTTCAGGGGATTTTGTAACTACCGAAGATGGGACGGGAATAGTGCATACCTCTCCAACTTTTGGTGCTGATGATGCCAAAGTAGCTAAAGAAGCTACGCCAGAAATCCCGCCAATGTTAGTTCTGGACGAAAATGGAACTCCGGTTCCGTTAGTAGATTTACAAGGAAAATTTACTTCACATGTGGGTGAATATGCCGGTAAATATGTGAAAAACGAATACTATAACGAAGGTGAAGCGCCAGAGCGTTCCGTAGATGTTGAAATCGCCATTCGATTGAAAGAAGAAAACAGAGCGTTTAAAGTAGAAAAATATGTTCACAGTTACCCGCATTGTTGGAGAACAGACAAGCCTATTTTGTATTATCCTTTGGATTCTTGGTTTATAAAAATATCTGAAGTTAAAGACAGAATGTTTGACTTGAACGAAACCATTAACTGGAAGCCAAAAGCTACCGGAGAAGGACGTTTTGGAAATTGGTTGAAAAATGCCAATGATTGGAATCTGTCACGCTCCAGATTCTGGGGAATTCCATTGCCAATTTGGAGAACTGAAGACAAACAAGAGGAAATCTTAATTGGTTCTGTTGAAGAATTATACAACGAAATTGAAAAATCTATCGCTGCAGGTTTCCAAAAAGAAAATCCTTTCAAAGGTTTTGAAATTGGAAATATGGAGGAATCCAATTATGATTTAGTTGATTTGCATAAAAATGTAGTAGATGAAATCACCTTGATTTCTGCTTCTGGGAAACCAATGACGCGTGAAGCGGACTTGATTGATGTTTGGTTTGATTCGGGTTCTATGCCTTATGCGCAATGGCATTATCCTTTTGAAAACAAAGATAAAATTGACGAAAATAAAGATTTTCCTGCTGATTTCATTGCAGAAGGAGTTGATCAAACCCGTGGTTGGTTTTATACTTTACATGCGATTGGAACATTAGTTTTTGACAAAATAGCGTACAAAAATGTAGTTTCAAACGGATTGGTTTTGGACAAAAACGGGCAAAAAATGTCCAAGCGTTTAGGGAATGCCGCAGATCCTTTCGAAACATTAAAAGAATATGGTCCAGATGCGACGCGTTGGTATATGATTTCGAATGCGAATCCTTGGGACAACCTGAAATTCGATTTAGAAGGAATCGCTGAGGTTCGCCGTAAATTCTTTGGAACTTTATACAACACGTATTCGTTCTTTAGTTTGTATGCCAATATTGATGGTTTCAAATTTGAAGAAGCGGAAATTCCGGTAAACGAAAGACCGGAAATTGACCAGTGGATCATTTCGGAATTGAACACTTTGGTCAAAGAAGTAGACGGTTTTTATGCAGATTATGAACCAACGAAAGCAGCTCGTGCAATCTCAGAATTTGTGCAGGAAAACTTGAGTAATTGGTACGTTCGTTTGTGCAGAAGACGCTTCTGGAAAGGAGAGTATGCACAAGACAAAATCGCTGCTTATCAAACCTTATATACCTGTTTGTTAACCATAAGTAAACTGGGTGCGCCAATTGCTCCATTCTTTATGGACAAACTTTATAGAGACTTAACGTTAGCAACACAGTCGGAAAAATATGACAGCGTACATTTGGCGGAGTTCCCAATTTCGGTTGACAACTATGTTAATAAAATGTTAGAGAGCAAAATGCAGAAAGCACAAACCATTTCATCATTGGTTTTATCACTCCGAAAAAAGGAAATGATAAAGGTTCGCCAACCGTTGCAAAAGGTAATGATTCCAGTACTTGACGAAAATCAAAGGGCTGAAATAGAGGCCGTTTCTGACCTAATAAAAGCAGAGGTAAACGTGAAAGAAATCGTACTTTTGGATGATGCTTCTGGTGTTTTGGTTAAACAAATTAAGGCTAATTTTAAGGCGCTCGGACCACGTTTTGGAAAAGATATGGGCTTGATTTCTAAGGAAATACAAGGGTTTTCAAAAGAGCAAATCAGCCAATTGGATAAGGAAGGAAGTTTGAATATTGTTATTGCAGGAAATAACGTAATTTTAACTTTAGAAGATGTAGAAATAACATCACAAGATATTGAAGGTTGGCTGGTTGCCAATGCTAACGGAATAACGGTTGCGCTTGATATTACAATTTCTGAGGAGTTGAAACAAGAAGGAATTGCTAGAGAATTAGTAAACAGAATTCAGAATATTCGTAAAGATTCTGGATTTGAAGTTACTGATAAAATTAAAGTTCAACTAAAAAGAAATGGACTTTTGGAACAAGCAATTCTTAAAAATGTAGACTATATTAAATCGGAAACATTAACTAATGATTTGGTTTTTGTAGATGAAATTGAAAACGGTACAGAAATTGAATTTGACGAAATAAAAACAATGATATTAATTTCAAAATAATACAAAATGGTAGATGAAGCTACAAGATACTCTGACGCGGATTTAGCAGAGTTTAAAGAGATAATACTTAACAAAATACAAAAAGCACAAGCAGATTTAGATTTGATAAAAAGTGCTTACATGAATGATTTGAATAATGGTACTGACGATACGTCTCCAACATTCAAAGCATTTGAGGAAGGAAGTGAAAGTATGTCTAAGGAAGCAAACTCACAGCTGGCGATTCGTCAGGAAAAGTTTATTCGTGATTTGAAGAACGCGCTGTTCCGCGTAGAAAATAAAACATACGGTGTATGCAAAGTCACAGGCAAATTAATTGGGAAAGAAAGATTGAAAATCGTTCCTCACGCAACGATGAGTATCGAGGCAAAAAATTCGCAACGATAAATCATTTGTTGTATAATATTTAACGCTCCTGAAGGAGCGTTTTTTTTGATTAAATTATTACTTTTACGCCATTAAAATTTATAAAATGTCATTACGAAAAGCGTATCTACTTATTTTTATTATCTTACTTGTTGATCAGGTTTCAAAAATATATATTAAAACTAATTTTATTCTAGGCGAAGAAGACGAAGTATTTAAATGGTTTAAAATTCTTTTCATCGAAAATGAAGGAATGGCTTGGGGTACCGTAATTCCAGGAGCCTACGGAAAATTAATTTTGACTCTTTTTAGATTAGTAGCCGTTGGAGGAATTGGGTATTGGTTGTGGGATTCTGTGGAAAGAAAACACAGTTCTAATTACTTAGTTGTAGCGATTGCATTAATTCTTGCAGGGGCTTTTGGAAATATAATTGATTCTGTTTTTTACGGGGTTATATTTAATGACAGTCACCAGCAATTGGCCACATTGTTTGCAGACAGACCTTACGGAACATGGTTTCACGGCAAGGTAGTTGATATGTTTTATTTTCCTTTTTGGCACGGAAATCTACCAAGTTGGTTGCCTATTTGGGGCGGAAAGGAATTTACTTTTTTCAATGCTATTTTCAATGTTGCCGATATGGCTATTTCTACAGGAGTTGGAATCTTGATTTTTTTCAACAAAAAAGCATTTCATCACAACTAGATTCAAAGTTATCCAAAATATAAAAAAAGACCTGTTCAAATTATGAACAGGTCTTTTCGTTTTATTAATTTTTATTATGTCCGGGCGCGTAACGTTTAGCGCTTTTCCCTCCATATATTTTTTTTGCTTGTCCTGGTGGAAGTTTTTTAGCATTGTAGGAAGATCTGCTGGTTCCGGTTTGAATGCTGCAGTTTGAAAATGAAACTGCAAATAGAATAACCATAACACTTACGGCAAATCTTGAATTTTTGAATGTTCTCATAACTTAATTAAATTTTATCTGTTGCGAAAGTACGGATTAAAAATTAAAACGTGTGAATTGAATCTGGTGTCACGCAATAATCCAGTTTTATATCGCCTTCAAAAACATCAGTAATCAATTCTTCGGGTTCAAAGAAAGAAAGACCAATTTTGATCACATCCGGTTTGCATTCCGACAAGAATTTATCGTAAAATCCCTTACCGTAACCCACACGATGTCCTTTTTTGTCGAATGCTAAAAGCGGAACGAAAACTACATCAATCTTAATTGAGGGGACTTCAATACCATCTATAGGTTCGGGAATGTTATGTACGTTTTTCTTGATTTTAGTGTTGTCAGTCAATAGGAAATGAGTCAACTTGAGAGTTGCAAAATTAGCCTTTGAAACAATAATCTCTTTATCTTTTCCAGATAATAAATGAAGAATAAATTCAGTATTAACCTCTTTTTGTTCCGTTATGGGAAGGAAAATATGGAAATAAATTTTCTCCCAAATAGGAAGTATCAGTATTTTATTGGCAACAGCCAAACTTTTTTCCTCCAACTCATTTTCAGAGAGTTGATTCCGTAATGCTTTGTATTTTTGTCGTAATTCTTTTTTTAGCATGAATGGTAGCTTTTAAATCGGTTATAAAAGTACTCAAATGATCCACTTCAACGTGGTCCATAATCACAATTTTATACCATTGATTGCCAGTACCGTGTTTTTGAGGAACCAAATCGTATTTTTCTTCCAATGCTTTAGTGATGTGTTCTGATGGAATGGTTACGATGTTCATATACGGTTCCCTGAAATAAGTCAGATTCAATTCATTCAACTGTTCGCATAACCACTCGGTTCGCATTTGTAAAACGCGTATTTTTTCACACCATCCAAAAGGACCGTAAGTGAACAAAATCATCCAGACTGCTATGGCATTTGCCCCCGAGCGACTTCCGCAAAGCGTTAAATCCATTCCTTCTACATATTCGGCTTCTTTAGTCAGTACGTTTTCTATCAAACCTTTTCGGCAAATAAACACGCCATTTCCGTACGGAGCCTGAAGCATTTTGTGCGCGTCGATCGTTATAGAACTGATTTTTGGATTCTCAAAATTGATGTCGCAGTTTTTATTGCTAAATGGATAAACAAATCCGCCATAAGCTCCATCAATATGCAATTTGTATGTTAATTGGTGTTTTTCCAGTATCTGGATATAATCGTCCGGATTGTCTATAGCTCCAAACATGGTTGTTCCCATATTTGAAATTATAATGAAATATTTTTTCCCTCGTTTTTTTGCATTGATAATGGTATTTTCAAGAGAAAAAGCATCGATGACTCGAGTTTTAAAATCAACAGGAATTTTTAACCAATCAAGCATCAATAAATTGGCCGCTTTCGGGATGGAATAATGCGTATCTTCTGAAGCAATGATGGCTATTTCTGAAGGGTTGGCGTTTAGTTTGTACAGGAAATAATTGCGGTACATCCAAATGGCTTGAATATTTGCTTCCGTTCCGCCGGGAGCGATGTAGCCGTCAAAAGAATCGGGCTGCGCTTTGAAAATATCCACAGCAAGAACATTTAAGACTTCACGTTCCATTTCCTGTGTTCCTTTGAATGCTTTTTCGGAAGTGCCAAGGGTGTGGCATCCAATATGATTGGGATTGGCAATATAGGTTTGAAGAGTAGGAGCATCTTTCAGAAAAGGCGCATCACTATTGAATACTTTTCCGTCTAATTTAGATGCAGGATAACCCAAAGACGCATCATGGGCAAAATTTACGTTTTCGTTCAACGCTTTTTGAATGCGTTCTTGTCTTTCATTTTGGGATAATTTTTTCCAGAATTGCATACGAATAGTTTTATTCAAAACTATTGGTTTAAAATGATAAAAAACATGATAATTGTTAGGTTTTGGTTTCCCTGAAATGGTGTTGATTTTTTAAACAATTTTTCACCGAAAAGAGATTTTATTCCTCTCCATTTTCAGCAGTATTCGACATGTGATAAATAGCATCGCCTTCATATACAATAGGCGAAAGATTAGCATTTATTACGTAACCATCATTTGGGGCTTTTACTTTTCGTTCAAATTTCCCGTAGGGATCTGTTATGGTTGCAAGGATGGATCCTTTTTTCAAAAAAGTACCTATAGTGTTGTAATCATGCAGTAGTCCTGAGCATTTTGCTCTAACCCAGCCACTTTTTTCAATGTAGATGGTTGGTGTTTTCTGTTGTATTACATTGTGTTTTGGATCTAACATATCAAGGTGTGAAAGCAATCGTTTCACTCCATTTACCCCTTCACCAGCGATATTATTATTAATATCAAGGGATTTTCCACCTTCAAAAAGGAGCATCTTTACATTTAATTTTTCGCTGGCACTCCTGAAAGAACCAGCAATATTTTTAGAAAACAAAGTAAATGGAGCATTGAAAACGTCAGCTAATATTTTTAATTCTTCATTATGTTGTGCGAGGCGAATTTGTGGCGCATTGAATCGGCTTGCTCCGCCGGCATGAAAATCTACTGCGTAATTTACAACTGGCATGATTTCCGTCAAAATATGAAAAGCAAATCTGCTGGCTAAAGAACCAGTTTTACTTCCTGGAAACACTCTGTTTAAATCTCGACCATCAGGAAATTCTCTTGACTTATTGACGAATCCATATACGTTTATAATAGGAATACAGATAATAGTTCCTTTTTTTGGTCTGTTTATTTTTTTACTGATAAGTTGCCGAACTATTTCTACACCATTAATCTCGTCACCATGAATTCCTGCTGAAAAAAGTACAACAGGGCCATCAATTTTAGAACGACGAACAATAACTGGAATATTTAATTTGGTTGTGGTATGCAATCGGGCGATTTCCACATTGATGGTTTTGCTTTCACCTGGAATAATGCTTTCGCCAAAAATTATTATTGGTGCGGAATTATTTTTTATCATAAGTTCTTGAAACCATAAAAATAAGGATAATAACGAATTAGAAACTAAAATTCTGGTAAAACTATCAACAGAAAGATTTCAAGAGTATTGATTTGTATTTCGGGATTTTTGAGATTAACTTTGTTACATGAATTTAGCAACTTTAACCCTTCAAATCCAAACCTTGCCTGATAGTCCTGGTGTTTATCAATATTACGACAAGGAAGGGAAAATTTTGTATGTTGGCAAAGCCAAAAATTTAAAAAAAAGGGTGTCTTCTTATTTTAATAAAATTCATGATACAGCCAAAACTAATGTGCTAGTAAAGAAGATTGTAACCATAAAACACATTGTTGTTCCTACAGAAACGGATGCACTTTTATTAGAAAATAACCTTATAAAAACCTTGCAGCCACGATACAATGTGTTGTTGCGCGATGATAAAAGCTACCCTTGGTTGTGTATTAAGAAAGAACCTTTTTCGCGAATTTTTGCCACCAGACGGATGGTCAAAGACGGGTCGGAATATTTTGGTCCTTACACGAGTTTCAAGACTGTAAATACTATTTTGGAACTAATCAAAGAATTGTATCCGCTTAGAACCTGCAATTATGATTTGAGTAAAAGCAATATCGAAAGCGGGAAATTTAAGGTTTGTCTCGAATATCATATTGGCAATTGTATGGGACCTTGTGAAGGTTACGAAACGTTAGAAAACTACCAAAAGCAGGTTGATGCAATTCGCGAAATTTTGAAAGGGAATTTCAAAGAAAGCATGAAGGATTTCAAGCGTGTCATGACCAACCTGGCCGCAGATATGCATTTTGAAGAAGCACAAAAGATAAAAGAGAAAATTGAAGTTCTGGAAAACTACCAATCGCGTTCCACAATTGTAAATCCAAAAATCACCAATATCGATGTCTTTTCGATAGTTTCAGATGAAAGTGCGGCATATGTGAATTTTTTACAAATTTCGCACGGTTCGATTATTCGTTCGCACACGATGGAAATCAAAAAGAAACTCGACGAAACCGATGAAGAATTATTAGAATTGGCGATTGTCGAATTGAGAGAGCGTTTTCATTTGTTGTCCAGGGAAGTAATTGTTCCGTTTCACGTTGATTTGGGGGAGAATATAAAAATTACCGTTCCGCAATTGGGAGATAAAAAGCAAATTCTGGATTTATCGATTCGAAATGCTAAGTTTTACCGAATTGAACAATTGAAACAACTTCAAATTGTAGATCCGGATCGCCATACGAAAAGGATTATGGCTCAAATGCAAAAAGACTTGCGATTGCCAGTGGAGCCACGACACATCGAATGTTTTGATAACTCGAATATTCAAGGAACTAATCCTGTGGCGGCTTGTGTGGTTTTCAAGGATGGGAAACCAAGCAAAAAAGATTACCGCCATTTTAATATAAAAACAGTTGAAGGCCCGGACGATTTTGCTTCGATGACCGAAGTGGTGTATCGTCGTTATAAAAGATTATTAGATGAAAATGAGCCTTTACCACAATTAATCATTATTGACGGAGGAAAAGGACAATTATCCTCGGCATTAAAAAGTATCGATGAATTGGGTTTGCGAGGGAAAATTACAATAATTGGTATTGCCAAAAGGCTGGAAGAATTATTTTATCCAGGTGATTCCATTCCTTTGTATCTGGATAAAAGATCAGAAACATTGAAAATAATTCAGCACTTAAGGAATGAGGCGCATCGTTTTGGGATTACACATCATAGAGATAAAAGGAGTAAAGCGGCACTAAATTCTTCGATAGAAAGTATTCCCGGCATTGGAGAAAAAACAATGTTGACTTTGATTCAACATTTTAAAAGTGTTAAAAGATTGAAATTAGCGACAGAAAAAGAAATTTCTGACGTTATAGGTGTGTCAAAAGCCAAAAAAATTGTCGAATTTTACAAGGCTACAGATGAATAATTAATACCACTCAATTCTATTACATACCAAATTGCTGCTTATGAAGAAGATTGCTCTATTATTCATTATTTTTTGTATGAGTTTCACTTTGTTTTCACAAGAGCAAAAAAGACCTAAAGTAGGTTTGGTTTTAAGCGGTGGTGGTGCCAAAGGATTTGCGCACATTGGAGTTCTGAAAGTACTTGAAGAAGCCGGAATCAAAATTGATTATATAGGAGGAACCAGCATGGGAGCGGTTGTGGGAGGATTGTATGCTTCGGGTTACACTGCAAGCCAGATTGATTCTATTTTTCAGTCAACAAATTTTGATGAATTAATAAATGACTTCATTCCAAGGACATCAAAAAATTTCTACGAGAAGCGAAACGATGAATTATACGCATTAGTATTGCCTTTTAATAAGCTAAAAATTGGAATACCTGAAGCATTATCCAAGGGAATGTACAATTATAATTTATTGACCAGACTTACGAAGCATGTAAGGCATGTTAGGGATTTTAACCAGCTTACAATTCCTTTTTTGTGTATAGCAACTAATATAGAAACAGGAGGTGAAGTTTTATTGGATAAAGGTAATTTGGCCCAAGCAATGATGGCCAGTTCCGCATTTCCGTCTTTATTTTCTCCGGTAGAAATTGATGGGAAATTACTAGTTGATGGTGGTGTTTCTAATAATTATCCAATTGAGCAGGTAAGGAAGTTAGGAGCTGATATTATAATTGGAGTAGATGTTCAGGATGATTTGTTGGATAGAACAAAGCTTAAAAATGCTACACGAATTTTAGTCCAAATTACAAACCTTCATTCAATAGAACGAATGAAGCAAAATATAAAAGAAACTGACATTTACATAAAACCAGACATTAAAGGATTTGGAGTAATCTCCTTTGACAAAGGGAAGGATATTATTAGAACAGGGGAAGACGCAACATTTTCTGTATATGAAAAGATAAAAATTCTTGTGGATGAGTCTAATCCATATAAAAAACCAAAATTAAAAATTGAATCGGACAGCTTGCAAATTTGCGACATAAATTGTAATGATTTAGACAATTATACAAAAGCCTACGTCATTGGAAAATTAAGATTTAAGCCAGGAGCGAAAACCAATTACAATGGTTTGTTAATGGGAATTAATAACATTAATGCAACTCAAAATTTCAGTACAATATCGTATTCATTGGATTCTAATAAAAATGGGGACGACTTAAATATTAGTTTAAAAGAAAATACCACAAAATCCTATTTGAAATTTGGATTGCATTATGATGGTTTATTTAAAAGCGCTGTATTAGTTAATTTGAGTCGTAAAAAAACGTTGTTCAAGAATGACATTGCGTCATTGGATGTGGTTTTGGGAGATAATTTCAGGTATAATTTTGATTATTACATTGAAAATGGATTTAATTTAAGTTTTGGTTTTAAATCACAATTCAATCAGTTCAATAGAAATGTAACGAGTGATATAAGTACCGTAGATTTGGCCTCTTTGGGAATTAATTCCATTAATGTGGACTTCTCAGATGTTACGAATCAAGCTTATTTTCAATCTTTGTTTGTACAGAAATTTTTAATAGGAGGTGGAGTTGAATACAAATTTTTGAAAATCAATTCGGAAACTTTATCAAATTTAAATCCTATAATTGACAAGAGTACGTACACCAGTATTTTTGGATACATGAAGTACGATTCTTTTGACAACAAATATTTTCCTAAAAAGGGGTGGTGTTTTTCTGGGGACATCCAGTCCTATTTATTTTCGTCAAATTATACCGGGAATTTTAAACCTTTTTCTATTGCAAAAGGTGATTTTGGAATAGCAGCAACCCTCTTCAAAAACACCACAGTTAAATTTCAAACGGAAGCCGGTTTTTCTATAGGTCCTGAAAGTATTGCTTTTTTTGATTTTATTTTAGGAGGATATGGTTACAATATGATAAATAATTTTAGACATTTTTATGGATATGATTTCTTAAGTATTGCGGGAAATAGCTATATTAAATCCACGGGAACGATAGATTATGAATTTTACAAAAATAATCATTTTAATTTTTCGGCAAATTTCGCTAACATTGGTAACGGGCTTTTTCAGAATGTAGATTGGATTTCGATACCCAAATACACAGGGTACGCAGTAGGATATGGTTTAGAAACGATAATTGGACCTGTAGAAATTAAACATTCCTGGTCGCCTGAAACGGGAAAAGGATATACATGGTTTAGTGTTGGGTTTATGTTTTAATTATAATTTATTTCAATAATAATTCCGATATTTGTTATTATGAAAACAATTTGGACCGGTTTATTAGGATATCTGCAATTTCTTATCAAGAGAAATCCTGAATGAGAAATCAATCAGATAACAGAAATTTAAGTTAGAGATTCTCTCGAATCAATCTAATTCTATCATTATTTAAATACTTTATTATTTCATTGTATAATTATCTAATTTAAAAAATCATGCCTTTATACCATAAATTGGGAAATTTTCCCCAAAAAAGACATACACAATTCGAAAAACCAAATGGAGGTTTGTATTACGAGCAACTATTTGGAACAGAGGGTTTTAATGGTCATTCCTCTTTGCTTTACCATGTTCATAGACCAACTCAAATAAAAGAAATTACAAAGTCGTATTCGGTTGAACCAAAAATCGCCATTGGAAAAAATATAAAATCGTTATTATTAAAAGGTTTTGAGTTAAAACCCGAAGATGATTTTCTAGACAGTCGCAAAGCAATGCTTGTTAACAAAGACTGTACTGTAGGATTAGCTGCGCCAAGACAGTCTTTGTGTAATTATTTTTATAAAAATGCGGATGCTGATGAAATGATTTTCATCCACAAAGGAAAAGGAAAATTGCGCACCATGATGGGAAATATTCCTTTTGAATATGGGGATTACCTTATTATTCCTCGTGGAATAATTTATCAAATTGATTTTGAAACATCAGAAAACAGACTTTTCTACGTTGAATCTTTCGCTCCATTTTATACGCCAAAACGATATAAAAATGATTCAGGTCAACATTTAGAACATTCCCCATTTTGCGAACGTGATTTTATTTTGCCAACAGAGTTAGAAACGCATGACGAAAAAGGCGATTTCCTTATCAAACTTAAAAAGGAGGGAATGATGCACGAAATAATCTATGCCACGCATCCTTTTGACGTTGTGGGTTGGGACGGCTACAATTTTCCTTATGGATTTAGCATTCACAATTTCGAACCTATAACAGGCCGCGTTCATCAGCCGCCACCAGTACATCAAACTTTCGAAACTTCGACTTTTGTGGTTTGTTCTTTCGTTCCAAGGCTGTACGATTACCATCCAAAAGCTATTCCTGCACCTTATAATCACAGTAATATAGACAGTGATGAGGTTTTGTATTATGTAGATGGCGATTTCATGTCGCGTAATAATATTGAGCAAGGTCATATCACGTTGCATCCCAAAGGAATTCCCCACGGACCGGCGCCAGGCGCTATGGAACGTAGTATTGGTCATACTGAAACACATGAATTAGCGGTAATGGTAGATACATTTCGTCCATTAATGGTGACTGAAGAAGCTATGGGATTGGACGATGGACAATATTATAAATCCTGGGTAGAGTAATAAGGAGCTATTTCCTGCTATTCGTTGCAATCTTTTTTTCGGTTAAAAAACCTCAAAAAAGGATTTTTACTATTATCAGGGCTAAGGCTTTAGTATAAACAACAACATATTTTTAAATTAATAAAATCTTTGTAAATCCGTTTTATCCGCGTTCCAAAATCAGATTTACCGAGTAAAAAAATAAATACCATGTCAAAAGAAGTAAAATCAGTAGAATACGGACTAGAAAAAATATTTGAAGGAGCACAAGATTTCCTTCCTTTATTAGGAACCGATTATGTAGAATTCTACGTAGGAAATGCAAAACAATCCGCACATTATTATAAAACTGCTTTTGGTTATCAATCATTGGCTTATGCAGGATTAGAAACCGGACTAAGAGACAGAACGTCTTATGTGCTAAAACAAGATAAGATCAGAATCGTATTAACCACGCCATTAACACAAGATTCTCCTATACACGAACATTTAAGAAAGCATGGAGACGGAGTGAAAGTAGCTGCATTATGGGTAGAAGATGCTACTAGTGCTTACGAAGAAACAATGAAACGCGGCGCCCGCTCTTTTATGGAGCCAACAGTCGAGAAAGATGAATTTGGAGAAGTAGTTCGTTCCGGAATTTATACCTACGGAGAAACAGTTCATATTTTTGTAGAACGCAAAAATTACAATGGTGTTTTCTTGCCTGGATTTAAGGAATGGAAATCAGATTACAATCCGGAACCAACAGGATTAAAATACATTGACCACATGGTGGGTAATGTAGGCTGGAACGAAATGAACACTTGGGTTAAGTTCTATGAAGAGGTAATGGGATTTGTGAATTTCCTTTCTTTCGATGACAAACAAATTAATACCGAATATTCGGCCTTGATGAGTAAAGTAATGTCGAATGGAAACGGAAGAATAAAATTTCCGATCAACGAACCTGCTGAAGGGAAGAAAAAATCGCAAATAGAAGAATATTTAGATTTTTATGGTGGACCAGGAATTCAGCATATCGCCATTGCAACGGATGATATTATTAAAACAGTATCACAATTGAAAGCAAGAGGAATCGAATTCTTATCCGCTCCGCCACATACCTATTACCAGGCTATTCCGGAACGATTGGGAGAGCATATGAAAATGATGAAAGAAGATTTGAATGAAATAGAGAAACTTGCGATAATGGTCGACGCCGATGAAGAAGGCTATCTATTACAAATTTTTACAAAACCCGTACAAGATCGACCAACGTTATTTTTCGAAATTATTCAGCGCATGGGAGCCAAAGGTTTTGGTGCGGGTAATTTTAAAGCGCTTTTTGAATCAATTGAAAGAGAACAGGCATTACGAGGAACACTATAGAAACGCATTTTTTTTATATAATGTGAAATTTTAACCGACGAACTACCTGTATTTTTGAGTAATTTGTGTTAAAGTTAATTTTTTAATAAGAAATACTGGGTTTGTTAATTACCTTTGCCCTCGCAAAACAGGAAGGGGTGGTTTCCTTCCGAAATTGATATAAATTTCATAATTTATAGTTTTTTGGTTAGTTAATAGCATAAAAACTCAGTCATTATTTGACTGAGTTTTTTTGTTTTAATATATTTGGAACAAAATTTGCAGTTACGGTCAATAATCTGACAAAAAAAGCAATGAAAAAAATACTATTACTCCTGATATTAGTTACAACTGTAAGTTTCGATTCTAAGAAGGAAGACGCATACGATGTGGGTGAATGGTTTAAATTCAGAATCCATTACGGTATAGTAAATGCGGGTTACGCAACTTTAGAAGTTAAAGACGCAACTGTAAACAGCAAAAAATCATTTCATGTAATCGGGAAAGGATATACTACAGGAATGTCTAGATTTTTTTTCAAAGTAGATGATTTATATGAAAGCTACATTGATAAAGAGACAGGAAACCCGCATCAATTTGTGAGAAAGATAAACGAAGGAGGCTATACTAAAAATCAAGAAGGATTTTTCAATCAAATTACAAACAGAGTTCTTGTTAAGGATTATAAGCACAAAGAGGAAAAAACGCTTATGATTCCAAAAAACACGCAGGATATATTGTCGGCTTTTTATTATTTAAGAAATTACTCAAGTATTGATAAATTAAAGGTAGGGGAGTCAATAGCTATTGATATGTTTTTTGATGATGAAACTACAAAGTTTAAGTTAAAATTTATTGGACGTGAGGATATTACAACTAAATTTGGCGATGTTTCCGCTATGATTTTTAGACCTTTGGTTCAGTCAGGGCGCGTTTTTAAGGAGCAGGAAAGTCTAACCGTTTGGGTCTCAGACGACGATAATAAATTACCATTGCGAATTAAAGCAAGTCTGGCTGTAGGGTCGATCAAGGCAGATTTAGATGGTTTCAAAGGATTGAAGAGTCCGTTTAAAATAAAAAAATAATGACTAGTAACAGTAATACGGAAGAAATTTTAAAAGAAATTGAACTTAAATACCAAGCAATAAACCAAAAAACGGAGACGCAACTAGAAGGATTACTTTGGTCCAAACCAATCACTTATTGGGATTATATTCAAACAGATGCATTATTAAATCTTCAAACTCAAAGAACAACTCTTCCGGACGAAATGGTTTTCATCATGTATCATCAGGTAAACGAACTGATATTTAAAATGATACTTTGGGAAATGAACCAAATTTCATACGCACAAAACATTGAAACCGATTTTTTTACCGAAAGGTTAATGAGAATTAGTCGATATTTTGATATGCTGACTACATCTTTCAGTATTATGGGGGACGGAATGGATGTCGAGCAATATATGAAATTTAGAAATACTCTTACACCTGCAAGTGGTTTTCAAAGTGCACAATATCGTTTAATAGAATTTTCTTCGACAGATCTAATAAATCTGATAGATCACCGTTTTAGAGACACAATTGACAGAAACACTCCTTTTGAATTTGCATTTGAACATTTGTATTGGCAGGCTGCCGGTAAAGATTACCAAACTGGCAAAAAATCATTTTTGTTGGAGGAGTTTGAAAAAAAATACAAAAAAATGTTCTTAGGCCATATGCAAGAATACAACACCATAAATATTTGGCAAAAATTCAAGCAACTTCCGGCTATAGATCAAAGAAACCCAGAATTAATTAAAGCGATGCGTCATTATGATCACACAGTAAATATTACTTGGGTGATGCAACACCTTAATACGGCAAAGAAATATATTGATCAAAGTGGGAAAGGAAGCGGAGAAGCAACTGGTGGAAGCGACTGGAAAAAATACATGCATCCAAAATACCAACGAAGAATATTTTTCCCGGAATTATGGTCAGCTGTTGAGTTGGCGAATTGGGGAGAAGAAAAATAATTTAAATTACAAAATGAATTACAGTTTGAAGAAAGTATTAATTAGTATCATAGTTTTATTTTCATTAATATCGTGCAAGAAATCCGAGATTAGATTTGAGGATGAAATTATTAGACCAGTGTCCAAAAAAGTTGAATTTGGATTTAAATATTCTGATTTTAATGTGATTAAGGACACTATAAAAAAGGGAGACACTTTTGGGACTATTATACAAAAGCAAAATATTGGCAATAGAGAGGTATTCGATATTGTTAAAAAAGTAAAGGACTCATTTGATGTAAGAACTATCAGATTAAACAGGCCTTATACTTTGCTTAGATCCAAAAATAAAACCAACAAATTACAGGTTTTTATTTACCAGCCAGATGCATTACACTATTATGTTGTTGATTTACGAGATACAACTGTAGTTGCTTATGAAAAAACCTATCCGCTTACTTTTAAGAGTAGAACAATTGGTGGCTTGTTGAAAGGTTCATTGTCAGAAACTTTAGAAAATGCTAAAGTCGAAGGTTCCTTAGCGAGTAAAATATCTAAAATTTATGCGTGGTCAATAGATTTTTATAAACTAAAAAAAGGGGATCGATTTGGAATTACTTTCAAAGAGCGATTTATAAACGACACTGTTTATGATGGTGTAGAAGATCTGGAGGCAGCATTTTTTGAGTACAAAGGAAAAATTATTTACGCATTTCCTTATGCTCAAAATGTATCCTCCGGTAAAATAGAATATTATGATGAGGAGGGAAAAACACTTAAAAATTTCTTTCTAAAAACACCAATAAAATTCAGTAGAATTTCTTCCCGATTTTCAACTAATCGATTTCATCCCGTGCAACATTCTTGGAAAGCTCATAAAGGAACGGATTATGCAGCTCCATACGGAACGCCGATCACAACCACTGCCGGTGGCACAGTTGAGCAAACTGGTTTTACCGCTGGTAACGGAAATTTTGTCAAAGTGAAACACAATGGAACCTATTCAACCCAATATTTGCATATGTCAAGAATTTTGGTGCGACGAGGTCAACATGTAAATCAAGGACAAGTTATTGGTCGCGTTGGAAGCACCGGCTTAGCAACAGGTCCGCATGTATGTTATCGATTTTGGAAAAATGGGATTCAGGTCGATGCATTAAGACTTAAATTACCAAATGGTGAACCTATGAACAGTAGAGATAAAAGCCGATTTTTAAAGATGATTGCTCCTCTCAAATGGGAATTAGATAGTATTTCTAATTTATAATTTAATTTTAGCCATTACGTAATGGATTTGCACTTTTTGATTTTTTATAAATTCAATAGTTATGATTTGCTTTCTTGTTATTAGGATATAGAATTAAATCTATCGTATTCTAATTTGAATTGTGTTGAGTTCAGAACTTTATGGATTTAGCATATTTGTCATAAATTGTTATATAATTGTAAAGGTATTTTTCATTAAAACTAATTTCGGTATTTTTGCCAAAAACTAAACAAAACTACAATTCTAATAATAATGGCTTTAAATACGATAAACCCCACAGAAACAGTATCTTGGAATAAACTTCAATTGCATTATAAAGAATTACAAAAAGCTTCCATGCATGAAATGTTTCAATCTGATACGTTAAGAACAGAAAAATTCAGCTTAAAATGGAATGATTTTTTACTTGATTATTCAAAAAACATTATCAATCAGGAAACGATTACTTTACTGCTGGAGTTGGCAAATGAAGTTGGACTTAAAAATGCGATTAAAGACTATTTTGAGGGTGCTATAATCAATCAAACTGAAAACAGGGCAGTACTTCACACGGCTTTAAGGGCTAAAGAATCAGCAATTATATATGTTGACGGTAAAAATGTAGTTCCTGAAATTTATGATGTAAAAAACAAAATAAAAGCATTTACGAATGAAGTTACTTCTGGTAAAAGAACAGGTTTTACTGGAAAAACTTTTACAGATGTTGTAAATATCGGTATTGGTGGGTCAGACTTAGGACCTGCTATGGCGGTTGAAGCATTACAATTTTATAAAAATCATTTAAACGTACATTTTGTATCGAATGTTGACGGGGATCATGTAAATGAAATTATTAAAAAATTAAATCCGGAGACGACTCTTTTTGTTATTGTTTCCAAAACATTTACAACACAAGAAACATTGACTAATTCTGAAACGATCAGAAAATGGTTTTTAAGATCAGCAAAACAAGAAGATGTTGCCAAACATTTTGTTGCGGTTTCAACCAATATCGCAAAAGTAACCGAATTCGGAATAAATCCTGACAATATATTTCCTATGTGGGATTGGGTTGGCGGACGTTTTTCTTTATGGAGTGCGGTTGGTCTTACAATTAGCTTAGCGGTAGGATTTGAAAATTTTGACGAATTATTAAGTGGTGCAAATGAAATGGATGAGCATTTCAAAACTGTTGATTTTGACCAAAATGTCCCAGTGATTTTGGCTTTATTAAGTGTTTGGTACAATAATTTTTTTGGAGCCGAAAGCGAAGCTTTGATCCCATATACCCAATATTTGCAAAAATTAGCCCCTTACTTACAGCAGGGAACTATGGAAAGCAATGGCAAAAGTGTGGGTAGAGACGGTAAGCCCGTAAATTATCAAACCGGAACCATTATTTGGGGTGAGCCCGGAACTAATTCTCAGCATGCGTTTTTTCAATTGATTCATCAGGGAACTAAATTGATTCCAACTGATTTTATTGGATACGTAAAACCATTGTATGGAGACAAAGATCATCATGATAAATTGATGTCTAACTTTTTTGCACAAACTGAAGCGTTAATGCAAGGAAAATCAAAAGAGCAGGTTCAATCAGAATTTGATAAGCAAGGGCTCTCCGCTGATAAAGCAAAATTTCTTTTGCCATATAAAGTTTTTACGGGAAACAAACCCACGAACACTATACTAATACAAAAATTGACGCCAAAAACCTTAGGTTCTTTAATCGCATTATACGAACATAAAATTTTTGTGCAAGGAATTATTTGGAATATTTTTAGTTTTGATCAATGGGGAGTTGAACTTGGAAAACAATTAGCAAATTCTATTTTAGAAGAAATTAATACAAAAGAAGTGAAAAATCACGATAGTTCAACTGCATTTTTGTTGAATCATTTTTTGAAGAATAAATAGATTATCAGAACAATTTATTGAAAAACCTCAATTTTACTATATGAAATTGGGGTTTTCTCTTTATAAGTGTCTAAATGATAGTTTTTTGATTAATTAAATTTTGGGATTTTGTTTTTTTTCGAATGTTATTTTTTTATTGTTTCTACAATATAATTTGTATATAAATACAATAAATATAATTTTTTAACAATTTTTACAAGAAAATCATTTGACAATAATGTGCCTACGTTAAAAACACACTTTATTAACATTGTGTTAACTTTTCAATCTAAAAATGTTATATTTTTGTCAAATATTAATAAACTAAACAATAATGACAACAATGAAAAATTGGTTACTCACTGGATTAATGTTTTTGGTAGTTTCAACGGTATTCTCACAAGGAAAAGTTACAGGAACTATTACAGATGGTCAAGGTTCTTTACCGGGTGCAAATGTTGCAATTAAAAATACAAACATTGGAGCTTCTGCAGATTTTGACGGTAAATTTTCTATTAATGCTTCTGTTAAATCAGGAGAGTTAGTTATTTCTTTTATAGGTTTCGAGTCTAAAACAGTTAGATTTTCAGTTGAAAATGGTGCTACAACTAATTTAGGAACGATAGTTTTAAATTCCAATAATCAATTGGAAGAAATTGTTGTTAGAAGTAGTGTTATAGATATTGCAAAAGACAGAAAAACACCTGTGGCAGTTTCAACAATTAAAGCTGCAGAAATTCAGGAAAAATTAGGATCTCAGGAATTTCCTGAAATTTTAGCGAATACACCTTCAGTATACGCTACTAAATCGGGTGGTGGTTTTGGAGATTCAAGAATCAATATTCGTGGTTTTGATCAAAGAAACATTGCGGTAATGATCAATGGAATGCCAGTAAATGACATGGAAAACAGTGCGGTTTACTGGAGTAACTGGGCAGGTTTGTCAGATGTTACTTCTGCAATGCAGGTTCAAAGAGGTTTAGGTTCTTCTAAATTGGCTATTTCTTCTGTAGGAGGAACTATCAATATTGTTACAAAAGCTTCTGATATGAAAGAAGGAGGTACAGTAGCATCAACTTTTGGAAATGCTAATTATCTAAAAACACAAGCATCATATTCTACAGGAAAAATGGGAAATGGATTGTCTGCTTCTGTTTTATTGAGTCAAACGCGTGGTGACGGATATATTGATGGAACTAAATTTCAAGGATACAATTATTTTCTTGCCCTTGGTTATGAAATCAATAAACAACATGATATCCAATTTACGTTTACAGGTGCTCCTCAATGGCATAATCAAAGATCTGCTGCTCCAACAATTGCAACTTTTCAGAAATATGGGTCAAATGGAGAGCCTAATACTAAATACAACTCGGACTGGGGTTATTTAAATGGACAAGAGTATAGTTTTAGAACTAACTATTATCATAAACCAGTTGGTTCAATCAATTGGGATTGGAAAATAAACGAAACGACTAAATTGTCAACCGTAGTTTACGGATCTTGGGGTCGTGGAGGAGGTTCTAACGGAGCTGGAGCAATAAGAGGGAATAGATTTTTTGGAGATGCTTTAAAAACAGCAGATGGTTTAATAAATGTTGACTTAATACAAGCTTATAATTCAGGTCAACCGGTTGTTGTAGGTGGAAACACTGTTACAAGAGCTAAAATAGGCGGAGCATATCAAAATAGTTCTTCTACAGCTAATAACAATACTAATGGTATTTCTCAAATCGCTTCAGTTAACTCTCACAACTGGTATGGTGGTGTTATGAACTTAAACAAAAGACTAAATGAAAAATTAGTTTTAGATTTTGGTGTTGATGCAAGAACATATAGAGGTATTCATTACCAAGTGTTAAATGATTTATTGGGAGCAAATAGATATTCAGATAATACAGATGTGAATAATGTTAATGCAGCTAATGCTCAAGTTCCAAGGCTTTTAACTAATACTTATGAAGCAAGACCAAATGCGAATCCTTTTTATAATGGTTCAAATCAAGAAAAAATTAATTTCAATAATGACGGTCTGGTTAGATGGTATGGTGCTTTTACTCAATTAGAGTACAGTGCTGATAATCTTACTGCTTTTATCCAAGGAGCGGTTTCTCAGCAAGCTTTCAAAAGAAATGATTTCTTTAAATATAAAACAACTGATCCTTTATATTCTACAGATTTTGAAAATATTTTAGGAGGAAATGTAAAAGGAGGAGCGAATTATAATATTAATGAAAACCATAATGTTTTTGTTAACGCAGGATATTATTCAAAACAACCTTTCTTTAATGCGGTTTATCCTAATAATGCTTCTGTTGTAGCAGCAAATTTAACTAATGAAAAAATTACTGGATTAGAAGCAGGATACGGTTTCCGTTCAGCTGTTTTCAATGCTAACTTAAACGTTTACCATACTAATTGGAAAGACAGATACCAAAGATCTACTGACAATTCAATTGATAATCCTGGTGGTTATTATGATTTCTCAGGTATAACAGAAATTCATTCTGGTGTAGAACTTGAAGCTAATGCGAAAGTTGGTGATCAATTCAAAATAAATGCTATGTTTTCTGCAGGGAAATGGGTTTATAATGGTAATAGTGTTAGCAATAGATATGATAATACGAATAATCCAATTGATGGTGGTACATCAACAACTTTATATTTAGATAAAGTTAAAGTTGGAGATGCAGCTCAAGTTACTGCTTCTTTGGGAGCTTCTTATGAAGTTGTTAAAAGAGTTACTTTAGACGCTAATTACAGATATTCTGATAAATTATACGCTTCTATTTCTCCTGGAAACTTTACTTCTGCGACTAATAAAGGTTCTTTGCAATTGCCTTCTTATGGTTTAATGGATGCTGGTTTCTCATACAAAATGCTCGTAGGCAAAAACAAAGATAATTCAGTAAACTTCAGATTGAATGTAAACAATGTTTTAGACGAAGTTTACATTGCAGAATCAAGAACTAATATTTTTGCAGATGATAATGTAAGTTCAAGTAATCCAGCATTAGGAACTTATGCATCAAACAACAGACTTTATAATGGTGTTGCAAATGCAAATCAAGTTTTCTTCGGTTTTGGAAGAACATGGAACTTTAGTTTACGCTACAATTTCTAAAAAATAATTTAGTTAATTAAAAACGGCATCTGCTTTTAGCGTGATGCCGTTTTTTTATGCCTTTTTTTCTTATATTTGTTAAAACAAAAACAAGTTATATGTACGAATTTATTCAAAAATTTCATTCTGGTTGGGCTTATTTAGCACTTTTAGTATTAGTTGTTGCGGTGGTTAATTCATTTGTAGGAATGTTTTCCAAAAAAGAATTTACTGCAAAAGATAGAAAAATTGCGCTGTTTGGATTAATAGGGATACATACACAATTATTGATAGGCTTGATTTTATATTTTGTTTCTCCTTTAGGTTTTGCATCTTTTGGGCAAATGTCAGATAAGGCATTACGACTAACTTCGTTAGAACATCCGTTAATCAACATCATTGGGGTTGCGTTGATTACGATAGGGTGGTCTAAGCATAAAAAGATGGTGACAAGTGAATCAAAATTTAAAACTTTTTCTATTTTTTACGGTTTAGGACTGCTTCTTATTTTGAGTAGAATTCCATGGTCTATGTGGTTTTAAAAATCTGTTAAAGCTCTAGAAATAGAGCTTTTTTTTTATCTAGGTATGGTTTTTGTAAATAGGGTTAACTAAAATAAGAATAAATGAGAAAATTAATTACATTATTTTTTTTACTAGCAATTATAGGTTTAGTCAGCAGTCAAAGCAGCGGTTCAAATAAACAAAAAGCTTTTGTTCAAAAGGATACTATTAAGAAAAGTAAAATGGTGCTTGGCCGTCAGGAAATTATTTCAGATACTTTACTACTAGAGAACGGCAAATTTAAAATCTATAAGACAGAGGCTCATGCTTCGTATTATGCTGATAAATTTAACGGAAAAAGAACAACAAGCGGCAGGAAATTCGATAATAATAAATATACTGCAGCCCATAAAAAATTGCCTTTCGGAACAAAAGTAAAAGTGACTAACGAAGCTAATGGTAAATCAGTTATTGTAGAAATCACAGATAGAGGTCCGTTTGTAAAGTCAAGAGAAATTGATTTATCAAAAAGAGCTTTTAAGGATATTGCTTCCCGTAAAGACGATGGAGGAATGAAAGTTACGATTGCAGTTTTGAATAATTAAATCACCATTTTTTGTAGGGATGATTACTTAGATAAGAATTATAATAACGTTTGTCTTTTGTGACTTCTTCTCCTAACCAATTTGGTTTATTGAAGGTTTCAGTTTCAAAATCAAGTTCGATTTCGGCGATAATCAAGCCTTCGTTTTCTGCATAAAATTCGTCGACTTCAAAAATATGATTGTCTATTTTTATTTCAAAGCGAGTTTTGTCAATAACTCCTTCTTCACACAAAAGCAGTAGTTTTTTGGCTTCATCAACAGGAATTTCTTTTTCCCATTCAAAACGAGACATTCCGGTATCGTTAGATAAGCCTTTTATGGTTAAATAGCTTTTGTCTCCTTTAATGCGCACTCTTACCGTGCGTTCAGGAACTGTGCTTAGATAGCCTTGCGTAATACGATTTTTATTAAAAGCCGCAACCTTAAATGAATTGTTTAAAACCAGGAATTTCTTTTCTATTTCTATCATTTTCATGCGCTAAACTTATTTTAATATTTTAAATTGTTCCATTCTTCATTTTAGGGCCAATAATTTGGATTCAAATAAAAAACAGTTTAATCCTAGATTTCCATTGCAGCATGGGCTAATATTATATTTCAAAGATATTGATATTCTCTGGATGATTAATAATCATGCCCCTATTAAATCTGCAATTACTTTCGTCTCACTGATTTTTATAATTCCCTATTTTAACTTCAAGAATTGCTTTTTATGATGAAGTTAATGAAAGTTAATAGACCAAATTGTACTTTTACAAAAAAGGAGACTACTAAAATGAGATTATTTTTCAAGACAAAATCCAAACCTACTTTCTCGGAATTATTAACTTCTTGTTTTGATGACAGTCAGTCTTGGCGTAACAGAGAGGATGATTTAGAAGCCCTAGTAACCTTAGTTGAACTCATTCGACCTTCAAAAATCAAGAAATTACAAACAGTCGACTTACAGGAAATTATTTCTTTTTTAAAAGAAAATGATTCTTGCCGTACGCAGTTTTCTATTTATATAAAAGAAATTTTAAGAGGTAAAAAATTTAGTAAGATCCTTTCTGATGCAGCTATACTGCAAGATGTTGATTTTATTTTTGAAGTTAAAAAAAGGATTTTCTCTAAATTTTTACCATATCAGCCACAAAAAAACACTTTAGAATATGTTCTGAACCAAGTGTTTTATAATCGGGATGACGCGCTTTGGATTAATAGAATACAATCCAATCAATTAGGTGAATTATATACACTTTTAGAATTTAAATCAATTTATGAAACCGCAGCCGCTAACACAAATTTGTCAGAGCTGTTGATTGCTATGTCTTTACTAACGCAACGAATTAGTGGACGCGCTATGGAAACCGATGTACTTAAGATGGTGCCGGAGTTTGATGATTTTGAAAGTCCGTTTGGTGCTTTTGAAAAAGAATTACTTCAAATTGGGGATAAAATTAGAAACTCTGATTTGCATTATATAAAACCGGATAATTTGTCGTATGCACAGGTACTGGTACTACATAAACAGTGCGAGGCCTTTGTTGATAAGGCATTCCATAATAGTTCTAAATATGGAATTTCGCTTCGAGTAAATCAGAATTTATTGAAAATCAGACAACAATTAGATAGATTAAAACATTTAATTCCACTTTTAATAGTTGATAAACAGCAGGATATCAAAGCGAACGGAATTGCTTTGGCTTTGCAATTAATAAGATACAATTGTTATAAAAATAATGTTAGGAAATTTATTGGAGAAAGTACACAGTTGATTTCTTATGAAATAACGCAACATACGGCAAAAACAGGAGAACATTACATTACAGAAACGCGAAGCGAATATTTTAAAATGTTTCGAACTGCAATGGGAGGAGGATTTATTGTGGGTATAATGTGCATAATTAAAGTATTGCTTTCTAAAGTGGATGCAAGTTTTTTTGGGCATGCCTTTCTTTATAGTATGAATTATGCTTTTGGATTTATTGTCATTTATCTTTTGGGATTTACTTTGGCAACTAAACAACCAGCTATGACTGCTGCTGCTTTAATAAAAGCGCTGGAAGAGGGAGAGATAAAACAAGGGAAAGATTCTGAAAAATATCAAGCGTTTGCCATTCTTTTTGCGCGTGTTTTTCGGTCTCAGTTTATAGCTTTTGTGGGGAATGTTATTATGGCTTTTCCTATTTCATTACTTGGGATCTGGTTGATTGATTATACTTTAGACTATAATATTGCAGCAACAAAATGGAAAAATTTACTCGTTGATTTAAGTCCTATTCATTCCTTAGCGATTCTTCATTCAGCTATTGCTGGTGTGTTTTTGTTTTTATCGGGAATCATTTCAGGAAGTGTTGCCAATAGAGATAAACATAATCAGGTTTATTTTCGAATAGCAGAACATCCTGGATTAAAGAGGAGTTTTGGGAAATTACGCACACTGAAATTGGCAAAGCTTTATGAAAAAAGATGGGCAGGAATTATATCTAATTTCTGGTTTGGTATTTTCATGGGAAGTATTGGTTCAATTGGATTATTTTTAGGATTAAATCTGGATATTAGACATATTACTTTTGCCAGCGGAAATTTGGCTTTAGGTCTGTATGGAGCAAATTATGCGATTAGTAATTCTATGTTATTTTGGGGTATTTTTGGAATTGGTATTATTGGATTAGTGAATTTTATGGTGAGTTTTAGTCTGTCTTTGGGTTTAGCATTCCGTTCAAGAGCTATTTCTGTATTCGAGTTAAAATTCGTAACGGCTTCTATTTGGAAACATTTTAAAGCAAGGCCAATTAGTTTCTTTTTTCCGACAGAAAAGAAAATTAAATCAGTAACGGTTGAAAACTACTTAAATACAGAGAAAAAGGAGTAATTTTTAAGTAATTTGTAAATAATGCCGTAAGACTACAGCGATAATTGGAATACTATGCAAGTTTTAAATCCAAATAGAAAAATCATACACATCGATATGGATGCTTTCTACGCTTCAGTAGAGCAAATGGATAATCCTTTATTGAGAGGCAAACCTGTTGCTGTTGGTGGTTCCGAAAATCGAGGTGTTGTGGCTGCTGCAAGTTATGAAGCAAGGAAATTTGGTGTTCGGAGTGCTTTAAGTGGAGTGTTGGCAAAAAAATACTGCCCGGAACTTATTTTCGTCAAACCACGATTTGACAGGTATAAGGAAATTTCAAATATAATTCGAAAAATTTTTCATGAATATACGGATTTAGTAGAACCACTTTCCCTTGATGAAGCCTATTTAGACGTGACCAAAAACAAAAAAGGGAATCCAAGTGCTTCTTTATTGGCGCAAGAAATCCGATTACGTATTCTTAGTGAAACGGGATTAACGGCTTCGGCTGGAATATCAGTTAATAAGTTTGTTGCAAAAATAGCCAGTGATTATAACAAACCTAATGGTCAAAAGACAGTTAGTCCAGATGAAGTTATTTCTTTTCTGGAAGATTTGCCTATTAGGAAATTTTATGGAGTAGGAAAAGTGACTACCGAAAAAATGTATCAACTAGGAATTTTTACCGGAGTGGATTTAAAAAGTAAGCCATTAAATTTTCTGGAGAAAAATTTTGGAAAATCAGGAACTTTTTACTTTAATGTGGTGCGAGGTATTCATAATAGTGAGGTAAAAGCGGATCGAATAACCAAATCAGTTGCCGCCGAGCATACTTTTGAAGTCAATCTTTCCTCAGAAATATTCATGATGGAAAAATTAGAAAGCATCGCGATTGGACTGGAAAAACGATTAAAAAAATACAATGTTGCTGGTAAAACAGTCACATTAAAAATAAAATATAGTGATTTTTCCCAACAAACCAGAAGTAAAACCCTACCTTATTTTATTTCAGATAAAGGACTGATTTTAGAAATTGTAGAAGAACTTTTGTTTCAAGAACGAATGAAAGATTCCGTGCGATTACTGGGAATTTCATTAAGCAATTTGAATACAGAAGAAAAAAAATTTCTTGTAGTACAGCTAAAATTTGCTTTTTAATTCGAAAAAAAGCTCGTTCAACAATGGTTAAAACTGTAAAATTCTTTCTCTTTTTTTATAAAAAAAATTACATTTGACGCATCTAATTAAAAAGTCATGAGTAATTTAAAACAATATGAAGATGCTATTGTGAACTATCACAGTGTTTTACGAATTAAATCGCTTCCTATTTTTTCTTCCAATTTTCATTATGAATTTTTAAAAGAAGTAAAGGAATCGTTCTTAGACCTTAATAGTCTCAAAGAAATTGCCCATCAAAATAAGTGGAAACTTTCGTCAGATTGGGATATTTCTACGGCTGTAAAAGAAGAAGTGATAATCGTTACAGATGCTAAATTAACAATCATTTTTGCTTCCCGTAATATGGTTAAAATGAATGGCTATTCAGGAACAGAAGTTTTGGGTAAAACCCCTAAAATGTTTCAAGGTCAAGTCACTGACAGAATTGTTTCGAAAGAAATAAGCAGTGCGATACAATTACAGCAGGCTTTTGAAAAAACGGTTTTAAATTATAAAAAGAACGGAGAGATATACGCTTGTTTAATAAAAGGATATCCTGTTTTTAATTTAAAAGGACAATTCAGTCATTACATTGCTTTTGAGAAAGCGGCATAAAAAAACCTTTCGGTAGAGAAAGGTCTTTTAGTATTTTATCATTATTAGTTTTTACTACTCAGTTTTGACAGTAATCGTAAAAACTCAATATACAGCCAAACTAAGGTTATCATTAAACCCATTGCGCCATACCATTCCATGTATTTTGGCATTTTTTGATCCGCTCCTTTTTCAATGCGGTCAAAATCCAAAAACAGATTTAAAGCAGCGATTACAATTACAAAAACACTAATACCAATGCTCATCATTGAATTGCCATAGTGAACCGGGACAAAGCTGGTGAACATAGAAAACAACCATGAAATTAGGTAATAAGTGGCGATCGCCAGTGTCGCTGCAACCACTACCGATTTGAATTGCTCCGTTACTTTTACAATTTTATATTTATACAATCCGAGGCATATCATAAAAGTTACAAAAGTTGCTCCAACTGCTTGTATTACGATTCCGGGATAGATAGTCTCGAAAATTGCTGAAATTCCACCAATAAATAGCCCTTCAAACAAAGCATAACCTGGAGCTAAATAAGGAGAATATTGTGGTTTGAAAGCAGAGATAAGAACTAAAACAAGACCTACTACAGCTCCGCCTATTGCAGGAACTATAGGGTTCAGACCATTAAAAGCCATCCACCAAATCACCATAGCGGAAGCAGTAAGGAGTAAAAACAAGATGATACTTTTGTTGATTGTTCCTGCCAAAGTCATTTCCTGCTTGTAATCAATTAAAGTGGCATTGTGAACTTCGTCTTTTCTGGATACCGCCGACGAAAAAGATTTATTATTTAAAAATGGATTTTTCGAATTGAAACTCATAGTTGATAAGATTTTATGAGTCAAATATAAATTTTATTTTACAGAAGAATGTTTATTTATTCTTAAATCTTTTTACAAAAAAACCCGTCTCATTTAACTAACGAGACGGGTTTAATATTGTTTTATATATTTGCTATTCTATTTCAGAAACTCTTAAGGTATTTACCATTCCTTTATCTTTGATAGGCATTGCTGCTAAATTAATAAGGAAATCGCCTTTTTGTACAAAACCTTTTTGTTTTACGATTTCGTTGATGTCCGTTACGGTATCATCTGTACTTACATCTTTGGTGTACATGAAAGATTTCACTCCCCACAATAAATTAAGTTGTGTAAGAATTCTTTTATTCGATGTGAAAACTAGGATATGTGCATTTGGTCTCCAAGCTGAGATTTGAAATGCAGTATATCCACTATTAGTCAAGGTACAAATGGCTTTTGCTTTAATTACATTGGCCATAGTTGCAGCGTGATGACAAATTGTTTTCGTAATAAAACGTTTTGTTTTTATTTGTGGTGTATTTTGTGGTACGTGAATTAACGGAGAATCTTCAACAGCTTCAATGATTTGAGTCATTTTCTGGATTACTTGAACAGGATAATTCCCTGTAGCAGTTTCACCAGATAGCATTACAGCATCTGCACCATCCATAACTGAATTCGCAACGTCATTTACCTCAGCACGCGTCGGTGTTAAGCTGGTGATCATTGTTTCCATCATTTGCGTAGCTACAATTACCGGTATTCTTGCCGTTTTTGCTTTGCGAATCAATTCTTTTTGAACAAGAGGTACTTCGTGTGCAGGAAGTTCAACACCTAAATCGCCACGGGCTACCATCAAACCATCACAATAAGCAACAATTTTATCAATATTTTCTAATGCTTCCGGCATTTCAATTTTGGCAATAATTGGAATTTTATAATCAGAATGTTTGGCTATTAATTCCTGTAATTCTTGTAAATCTTGTGGTGTTTTTACAAATGAAAGAGCAATCCAATCTACATTTTGTCCAATGGCAAAAATAGCATCTGCAATATCTTTCTCTGTCATTGCAGGTAAAGATATTTTTGTGTTAGGAAGATTAACTCCTTTTTTAGATTTCAATTCCCCACCTTGAATTACTTTTGCTATAACCTCTGACTTTTTATCAGTCTCAATGATTTCGAAAATAAGTTTTCCATCATCTAGCAAAATTCTTTCTCCCGGATTTACATCATTTGGAAAGTTGTGGTATTTCATGAATACTTTTTTTGCAGTTCCAAGGATATCTTCAGCAGTTGTAAATGTGATTAAATCGCCATCATGAACAACTACGCCCTCTTTCATAACTCCTACGCGAAGTTTAGGACCTTGTAAATCTCCAAGAATTGCAGTAGTGTAACCAAACTCTTCATTTAAACCCCGTATTAAATTAATTTTCTCTTTTACATCGTCGTAGTCAGCATGGGAAAAATTCACTCTAAAAACATTTACACCTGCGTCAATCATGTCTTTTATGATCTCTCTTGTACTACATGCAGGCCCAAGTGTGGCTACAATTTTCGTTTTTTTGTTTGTAAGCATTTGTATTAAAAAATTAAATTGTTTTTTGATTTGATTTGATTTGTTTCAACCTTGTAAATGGCCGAAATACTATCAATTTTGTTTAGTTTAGTTTGTATTTTTGATATGTTTAAAAGATCGTCGGTATTTTCGATCTTTAAGAAATAATCTACTTTTTTCAATTCAGGAAGTAAGAAAACTTTTGTTGCCACTTCCATGATTATATTTGAAAATAAATTGCTGCTATTTCCTTCCTTATATTGGATGACTTCACTTTTATTTTGAATCAAATTCCAGGATATAGTATTTTCAATATCATAGTAATAAAATCTAGAGAAATTTGCTTCACCTTCTTTTATATTAATTTGAATTTCACTCTCGTTTTTACTTAAATTAATCGGAAGATTTTGATTAATAAAATAAGCCAAACGATAGTCTTCTAATGAAGTGTGAATAGCAATAAGATAATAATCTATTTCGTCAAATTCGTCAAGATTCAATTTATGAATACCCATTTTGTGCAAAATCTGATGTAAATATAGTATTTCTATTGAAGTTTTATCCTCTTCAAATGAGATGTTTGTGTTAATTTATAAACGAAATCGTTATAGTTTTAAGAAAATTAATATTATTTTCTATCCATCTTTTCTTGCAACGCAAAATAGGCGCGTTGAGATGCTTTTTCTTCTGCTTTCTTTTTAGAAGTGGCTCTGGCTTTTGCAATAACTTTATCGTCAATGCTGAGTTTAACTCCAAACAATCGTTGCCCGTCAATTGCATTGTCCTCAAAAATATCAAAATGAAATATTTTTTTTTCTTTTTGACACCATTCTATGACCAAACTTTTATAACTGATCACTTTTCCTTCTAGTCTTGCAATGTCTACGTAGGGAACTACGACTCTCCTTTGAATAAATTTTTCGCAATACGTATAGCCTCGGTCTAAGTATATGGCTCCAACCAACGATTCAAAAATATTACCATGAATGTTCTCGCCAAAATGTTGTAGAGGTACTTTGCTTTCAATATACTGTATTAAATTTAGATCCTTTCCTAATTCATTCAGGTGTTCTCTGCTTACAATTTTAGAACGCATTTTGGTAAGGTATCCTTCATCACCTGCTGGTGCTTTGCTGAATAAATGAGCAGCAATTACAGAACTTAGCATGGCATCACCTAAAAATTCTAAACGTTCATAGTTGATTGGATTTCCTAGAACATCTAACCGATTAGAGGAGCGGTGGGTAAATGCCTTTTTGTAATAATTTAAATTTATCGGAGCAAAACCTAGAATTTTCTGGATAGAATCAAAAAAAATCCCGTCTTCTAGAGAACGGGATTTTGAAAATATTTTTTTAATTATGCGCATACAACTAGATTTCTAATTTTTTTACTAATACACAAGCATTATGTCCTCCAAAACCAAAAGTGTTACTCATAACAACATTCATATCTCTCTTCTGCGCTTTGTTAAACGTGAAGTTTAATTTAGAATCGATGTTTTCATCATCGGTAAAATGATTGATTGTAGGTGGTACTATTCCGTGTTTCAAGGAAAGAATTGAAGAAATTGTTTCTACTGCTCCAGCTGCACCAAGTAAATGGCCTGTCATGGATTTAGTCGAATTTAAATTCATAGTATACGCATGTTCGCCAAAAACATGCAATATTGCCTTAGATTCTGCCAAGTCACCAAGTGGTGTAGAAGTTCCGTGCATATTTACACCATCTACATCGGTTGCCTGTAATCCGGCATCTCTTAAACAATTTAGCATGACATTTTTAGCGCCGAGTCCGTCAGGATGCGGAGCGGTAATGTGATACGCATCGGCAGACATTCCGCCACCGCCTATTTCACAATAGATTTTTGCCCCACGAGCAACGGCATGTTCATATTCTTCAAGTACTAATGCTCCAGCTCCTTCACCTAAAATAAAGCCATCTCGGTCTTTATCCATTGGTCGTGAAGCGGTTTTAGGGTCGTCATTTCTGGTAGATAAAGCATGCATGGCATTGAAACCACCCATACCTGCTATCGTCACCGCGGCTTCAGAACCACCGGTTACCATTGCATCAGCGTGACCTAATCTAATATAATTGAAAGCATCAATAATAGCATTTGTAGAAGATGCACAGGCTGAAACAGTTGTAAAGTTTGGACCTCTGAATCCGTATTTTATTGAAATATGACCACCGGCAATATCCGAAATCATTTTAGGGATGAAGAAGGGATTGAATTTTGGAGTACCGTCCCCAGCTGCATAGTTTAACATTTCGATTTGAAACGTTTCTAACCCACCGATTCCCGATCCCCAAATTACGCCAACTCTGTCTTTATCTAATTTTTCAAAATTAAAACCAGCGTCAAGTACAGCTTCATCAGATGAAACCATAGCGTATTGTGCATATCGGTCCATTTTTCTAGCTTCTTTTCTATCTAAAAAGTCTTCTGCATTAAAATTTTTTAATTCACATGCAAACTGAGTTTTAAACTTTGAAGCGTCAAAATAAGTGATTGGAGCAGCTCCACTAACGCCGTTAATAAGTCCGTTCCAATATTCTTCAATGTTATTTCCAATGGGTGTAAGAGCGCCTAAACCTGTTACCACAACTCGTCTTAATACCATAAATTCTTTATTTTTGTTATCTTTAAACAAATAAAACCCATGCTATCTTTGCTGTATTACTATTACGAAAGAGCCATGGGTGTTACAATAAATATAGTTTTTGATTGAAATTCAATCTCGAATTTAATTTTTAAAAAAAATAATAACACCCGTTTACAAGATTGCAAACGGGTGTGTCCTTTATTATTTTTTAGCTTCCTCGATGTAAGAGATTGCTTGACCTACAGTAGCGATGTTTTCTGCTTGATCGTCTGGAATTTGAATGTCAAATTCTTTTTCGAATTCCATAATAAGCTCAACAGTGTCTAATGAGTCAGCTCCTAAATCATTAGTGAAGCTTGCTTCTGTTACAACTTCGTTTTCGTCAACACCTAATTTGTCTACGATAATCGCTTTTACTCTTGATGCAATGTCTGACATAATCTTTAATTTTAGAATTTAATTTGTTGGCAAAAATAAAAAACTTTATTTTAAAACAACGAATAAGTTAATAAATGTGACAACTAATTTATAAAATATATTTGACAAAGCCTTCTGAATGTTATTTAATTTAATTTTTTATTCCTTTTTTTGCATAATATAAATGGGTTGAATTATGAAAAAAATTGTCATTTTTGCTTCTGGATCGGGGACTAATGCTGAAAATATTATAAAATATTTTGCTGTAACAAAAATTGGAACAGTTGAAGCGGTGTTTACAAATAATCAAAGTGCCGCAGTGATTGAAAAGGCAAAAAACTATGGAGTTCCAACAATATCTTTCTCAAAAGAAGAGTTAAATGAAAGTTTTGTATTACATAAAATAAATGAACTCCAACCGGATTTGATTGTTTTGGCAGGATTCTTATTAAAATTCCCCGAAAATATCATTGCAGCCTACCCTAATAAGATTATAAATATTCATCCTGCATTACTTCCAAAATATGGCGGAAAAGGAATGTATGGTATGTACATTCATAGAGCAATTGTAGGGAATAAAGAAATAGAAACTGGAATTACTATTCATTTTGTTGATGAAAATTATGATGAAGGGAATATTATTTTTCAAAAAAAGATAACTTTATCGGGAGATGAAACTCCAGAAGAAGTTGCGAGTAAAATACATCAGTTAGAACAAAAATATTTCCCGGAGGTAATTGAAAAATTGTTAGCAAAGGTACTGTAGTATCACAAAAAAACTAACAATATTTAAGTCTAACAATTTACAATGGAACACGAAGTACATATATATACAGATGGCGCCGCCAAAGGAAATCCTGGAAACGGCGGTTATGGTGTGGTAATGGAATGGGTAGGAAAGCCGTATAAAAAAGAATTCTATGAAGGCTTTCGTCGCACTACTAATAACAGGATGGAATTGTTGGGCGTTATTGTAGGTCTCGAAAAATTAAAAAATCCGAACACAAGAGTTTTAGTGGTTTCTGATTCGAAGTATGTGGTAGATTCAGTTGTAAAAAAATGGGTTTTGGGCTGGGAAAAAAAAGGATTTGTTGACAGGAAAAATTGCGACTTGTGGAAAAGGTTTTTAATTGTCTACAGAAAACACAAAGTTGATTTTAAATGGATCAAAGGACATAACAGTCATGTTCAAAATGAAAGGTGTGATCAGCTGGCAGTTATGGCTTCGATGCAAAAACAACTTTCCATAGATGTTTTTTATGAAAGTACGTGTGAGTAATTATTATATATGAGTAATTGCTAATTCGCTTTTTTTATACTTATTCGAAATCAAATCTTTGTTTATTGTACTGTGGATAATGTTGGCAAGTGCTTCAATTGTTCTGATTTTTGCATAAGGCCGATGATAAATAATACTCATTTCACGCACTGGAATGGGAGCGTTGAAAAAACTAACTTGCTTTTTTCTTTCGGAGGAAAGGGTGTTATAATATAATTCGGGAATTAAAGTTAATCCGCCAAATTCGTCAATCATATTCAATAAAGTATCAAAAGAACTTGCTTCAAGTTTTAAATTTTCAACCATTTTTTCTTTTTTCTTTAAAGAGCATAATTTAATAAATTGTTCTCTAAGGCAATGGCCTTCTTCTAAAAGCCAAATTTTATGATTTCTAATTTCATCAGGTAAAATGTAGTTTTGTACTGGATCAATATCGCCATACACCATTAAAGTTTCATAAAACAAAACGATATCTTCAATTTCAGGGTCGTGTAAAGGCGTAGCAACAATTCCCATGTCAAGTTGCCCTTCTTTCAATTGTTTTGTAATGGAATTAGTAGTTGATTCTGATATTTCTAATTTTAAGTCAGGATAGTTTTCTAAAATAGGTTTTATGATTTTTGGCAGTAAAGAGTTTGCAATTGTTGGGATAATTCCAATTCTAATCTTCCCCTCAATTTTCCCATTAATCTTTTTGGCATTGTCTTTCAAAAGCTGGCTGTGAAGAACTACTTTTTTTGCATTTTCAACAGTTTCCATTCCAATTTCGGTAGTTTCAGTTGGATTTTTCTTTCGGTCAAAAATAATTATTTCAAGCTCTGCCTCTAATTTTTTGACCATCGTGCTTAATGTTGCTTGGGTAACATTGCAATACGCAGCAGCTTTTGTAAAGTTTTTTAATCGATCTACAGCGATTATATATTCTAATTGTTGGATATTCATGTATATAGATATTGTCAATGGCAAAGATATAAACTTTCAGTTATGTCAATATGTTTTTTGTCAATATTTTTGCATTAATAAATAAATTAAAAATAGTTTTATGAAACAAAAAGTACTCGTCTTATCATTAGCAATATTGATAACTCAGCTAACATTTGGTCAAACGTTGACAACAAATTCTGGAGCTCCAGTAGGAGATAATCAAAATTCAAAAACAATCGGGCAAGACGGACAAGTCCTGCTTGAAGATATACATTTGATTGAAAAATTAGCTGCCTTTGACCGTGAACGTATTCCGGAAAGAGTGGTTCATGCTCGAGGAACTGGTGCTTTTGGAGAATTTGTTGCAGCCTCTGATTTTTCAGATGTTACTATGGCAGATTTCCTAAACAAAGCGGGTAAAAAAACACCATTATTGGTTCGCTTCTCAACCGTAACACATCAGGCAGGTTCTCCAGAAACGTATCGTGATCCTCGAGGTTTTGCAGTTAAATTTTATACAGAACAAGGAAATTATGACTTAGTGGGAAACAATTTGCCTGTTTTCTTTATTCGTGATGCGATGAAGTTTCCGGATATGGTTCATGCCTTTAAACCTTCTCCAATAACAAATGGCGCATCAGATCCGAATCGAGTATTCGATTTCTTTTCGAATGTGCCAGAATCAACACACATGTTGACTTGGGTATTTTCTGATTATGGAATCCCAGCGAATTTTCGCCAAATGGAAGGCAATGGAGTCCATGCTTACAAATGGGTAAATGCGAAAGGCGCAGTTACTTACGTAAAATACAAATGGGTTCCGCAACAAGAAGTGCGTAATTTATCGCAAGCAGAAGCCAATCTAATTCAATCCACACAAATTGAACATGCCACTTTGGATTTGCGTAATGAAATTGAAAAAGGGAATTTTCCAAAATGGGATTTGTATGTTCAAATGTTGAAAAAAGAAGATTTTTTGGCTCTGGATTTTAATGCCGTCGATCCTACTAAAATTTGGCCTGAAAAAATTGCTAAACTGATCAAAGTGGGGACGATGACTTTGAATCAAAATCCTTCAAATTATTTTCAGCAAATAGAGCAAGCCGCTTTTTCGCCAGCAATTTTGATTCCGGGAATTGAGCCTTCAGAAGATAAATTATTACAAGGAAGATTGTTTTCTTATTCTGACACACAACGCCATCGTTTAGGAGGAAATTTTCAACAAATTCCAGTAAATATGCCTAAAAATGGAGTGAATACCTATAATGAAAATGGGTATATGTCGTTGCGCCCTCAAACCGGTAATGTAAATTATCAGCCTTCAACAAATAAACCGGAGGTTAAGGATGATGCAAAATTCAAATATTCAAAATCGGAATTTGTAAACGTAACAACTGCACAGTCAAAAATTTCAAAACCAAATGATTTTGCTCAAGCGGGCGATTTGTACCGTTCTTTTTCTAAGAAAGATCAAGATGCATTAATCTTTAATTTATCAGGAGCGTTAAAACAAGTAAAAAACAAAGTGATTGTAGCTAAAATGATTTCTCATTTTTATCAAGCGGATAGTGATTATGGAATCCGTTTAGCAAAAGAGCTTAAAATGGATCGTAAAGAATTAGAATCTTTGATGATGCAATAATTATAAGTAAGATTTAATAAAGGGGCGTTTTTTAACGCTCCTTTAGTTATTTTAAAAATATGAAAAAAATAATTTTTACATTATTGATTTTGATTTCTGGTTTTTTGAATGCGCAGAACAAAGATGTTTTTGAAGCAGCAAGAACAAATGATTTAAAAACGATTGAAAACTTTGTAAAGGAAAGGAATGATATAAACCTATTAAATTCCTCCGGTTACAGTTTGCTCACTTTGTCCGTTTACAATAATAATTATGAGGTTGCAGCATATTTGATTTCGCAAAAAGCAAATTTAGATATTCAGGATTCTTCCGGTAATTCAGCTTTGATGGGCGCTTGTTTTAAAGGGTATTCTTCGCTAGCAAAATTGTTATTGATACACAAAGCGAGTCCAGACTTAATAAATTATAATAAGGCAAATGCTTTGTTTTTTGCAGCAACTTTTGGTCAGGAAAAATGTGTAGAAATTTTGTTGAAATATAAAATCAATACGCATCAGATGGATATTTTTGGAAAAACGGCTTTAGACTATGCAGTGAACCAAGAAAATGAGGCCATCATTTCCTTATTAAAATAAAGATATTTTGATTATGTCATTATGTTTTAATAAATAAAAAATGCTTTTATTTATGGTGTAAATTATTTAAAAGCTACTGCTTAAATTGGCAAAACTTTACGACTGAGACTCTTTGCAATTTTACAACTTATAAACTATCTTTGCGCTTTAATTCGAAAAAGAAAAAATGAATAAATTATTGATTGTTGGAACTGTAGCTTTCGACGCAATTGAAACTCCTTTTGGTAAAACAGATAAAATTTTAGGCGGCGCAGCAACATACATTGGACTTTCGGCTTCTTTTTTTAATTTACAGTCTGCCATCGTTTCTGTAGTTGGTGATGATTTTCCACAAGAATATTTAGATTTATTAACGGATAGAAATATTGATATTTCTGGTCTTGAAGTAGTCAAAGGTGGAAAAACGTTCTTTTGGAGCGGTTTATATCACAATGATTTAAATTCAAGAGATACATTGGCAACAGAGCTTAATGTTTTGGCTGATTTTCAACCTAAAGTACCTCAAAATTTCAAAAATGCTGATGTAGTGATGTTAGGAAACTTGCATCCATTGGTGCAAAGTAGTGTTCTGGATCAAATGGAAATCAAACCAAAATTAGTAGCATTAGATACTATGAATTTTTGGATGGACTGCGCTTTACCAGAATTATTGGAAGTAATAAAACGTGTGGATGTTATTACCATTAATGACGAAGAAGCCAGACAGCTTTCCGGTGAATATTCATTAGTTAAAGCCGCCGCCTTAATTCAAGCTATGGGACCAAAATATGTGGTAATAAAAAAGGGAGAACACGGTGCGCTTTTGTTTTATAATAAAGAAGTATTCTTTGCTCCAGCGTTACCGTTAGAAGAAGTTTTTGATCCAACAGGAGCGGGAGACACCTTTGCAGGTGGATTTGCAGGATTTATTACGCAGAGTGAAAATGTTTCATTCGAAAATATGAAAAACGCAATTATACATGGATCAAATTTAGCTTCATTTTGTGTGGAGAAATTTGGAACCGAAAGAATGGTTGATTTAGAGAAAAAAGAAGTGTTGTCAAGATTGCAACAATTTAAATCTCTTACCCAATTTGATATAGAATTATAATGTTTTGAAACCTCGGAAACGAGGTTTTTTTAATTGGAAAAAAAGAATAAAACACGAGTTACCTATATTTTCACGGCTAGAAATTAGTAGAATAGTGAAAACCGAAAGTACATCAAATCTCGTCTCCCTCTCCATTGGAGAGTTTCGTTCCGTCCCGACGCTTCGGAAATCGTGGGGAAAGAGAAAAATAATTACACAACTACAAACAACTACACAATGAGCGACGCTTTACAACACGAATGTGGAATAGCACTAGTTAGACTACTCAAACCGCTTGAATTTTACAAGGAGAAATACGGAACTGCTTTCTACGGAGTACAAAAAATGTATCTCCTAATGGAAAAGCAACACAATCGTGGACAGGATGGTGCAGGTTTTGCAAGTATAAAATTAGACATGGAGCCGGGAGAACGTTACATCAGCAGAGTACGTTCTAATCATGCACAACCTATTCAAGATGTTTTTGCACAAATAAATGATAGAATAAATGAAGAAATGGCAGCTCATCCGGAATATGCGGACGATGTGGCTCTTCAAAAAGAAAATATTCCTTACATCGGCGAATTGTTTTTGGGACATGTTCGTTACGGTACATTTGGTAAAAATAGTATTGAAAGCGTTCATCCATTTTTGCGTCAGAACAACTGGATGCACAGAAACCTGATTTTGGCGGGTAATTTCAATATGACTAATGTAAAAGAACTTTTTCAAAGTTTAGTGGAATTAGGGCAACATCCAAAAGAAATGGCAGATACCGTTACTGTAATGGAAAAAATTGGTCATTTTCTTGATGGCGCGGTAACTGATTTATATCAGGAATGCAAAAATGATGGACTAACTAAAAGAGAAGCATCAGCAATAATTGCTGAAAAATTAGATGTAGCTAAAATCTTGACCAGAGCTTCAAAAAATTTAGATGGAGGTTATGCAATGGCTGGACTTTTAGGACACGGCGATTCTTTTGTATTCAGAGATCCGGCAGGAATACGTCCCGCTTATTTTTATCAAGATGATGAAATAGTGGTTGTTGCTTCTGAAAGACCAGTTATACAAACCGTATTCAATGTACCTTTTGAAAAAGTACAGGAAATTGAGCCCGGAAAAGCTTTAATAATAAAGAAAAACGGAACTGTTTCTATGCAGGAAATCCTGCCGGCTACAGTTAAAAAAGCATGTTCGTTTGAACGTATTTATTTTTCTAGAGGAAGTGACGCTGAAATATATCAAGAAAGAAAAATGCTAGGGAAACTTATTTTGCCTGCTGTTTTGGAGTCAATTGACGAAGACACAGACAATACTGTTTTTTCTTATATTCCAAATACTGCCGAAACCTCATTTTACGGATTGGTTGAAGCAGCTCAGGATTTCTTGAACCAAAGAAAGAACAATTACATTCTTGAAAACAGGAATACATTGACGAAGGATTCTTTGCAAGAATTGCTTTCAGTAAAAATCCGGACGGAGAAAGTAGCGATTAAAGATGCAAAACTGAGAACGTTTATCACAGAGGATAGTAGTCGTGATGATTTAGTGGCGCACGTATATGATGTTACTTATGGTGTAATAAAACCAACAGACAATTTGGTGATTATTGACGATAGTATTGTACGTGGAACTACACTGAAAATGAGTATCATTAAAATGATGGATCGTTTGAATCCAAAAAGAATAGTAATTGTTTCCTCAGCACCACAAATAAGATATCCGGATTGTTACGGAATCGATATGGCTAAATTGGAAGGTTTGGTTGCATTTAAAGCAGCATTGGAATTATTGAAAGAAAGAAACTTGTATCACATTGTTGATGAAGTGTATGTGAAATGTAAAGCACAGGAAAACTTTAAAGACCATGACGTAGTAAATTATGTTACGGCTATATATGAGCCATTTCAGCCTCAGGAAGTTTCAGATAAAATTGCTGAAATGTTGAGTTCTCCTGAAATAAATGCAGAAGTAAAAATAATATTCCAAACAGTGGAAGATTTGCATATTGCTTGTCCAAAAAACTTAGGGGATTGGTACTTTACCGGTGATTATCCTACGGCAGGCGGTAACCGAGTGGTGAATAGGGCATTTATGAATTTTTATGAGGGAAAAGACGTAAGAGCTTACTGATAAACGATCGTGATTCCGTAATTAAACGTTTTTATATGTTATTCATCTAATTTATTTGTTTAGAACATATAACTACTATAAATTTACTCTGCCATATAACATTAGTAGGTTAAGTTTATGGTAGATTTGGGGCAAAAAGGGTGGAAGCAATTCCACCTTTTTTATTGGAATAAAGTCAAGAAATAAAATAAATAAAAAGCGCCGATTTCAAATTTTGAAATCGGCGCTTTTTTATAAGAGAAAAGAAAGAAGAGGCAAGATTTAAAGAAATATTCTAATAAATCTTTTATCTAGTCTCTTTCAGCTAATAAAAAATTATTTTTCTAAAGCATATCTTCTTGAAACTTCCGTCCAGTTAATTACATTGAAAAACGCTTCAATATAATCCGGTCTTCTGTTTTGGTAATGCAAATAATAAGCATGTTCCCAAACGTCCATTCCTAAAATTGGAGTTCCGCCGCAACCTACACCAGGCATTAATGGATTGTCTTGGTTTGGAGTGCCGCATACATCTAGTTTTCCCCCTTTATGAACACATAACCATGCCCAACCAGAACCAAATTGTGTAACACCAGCTTTGCTAAATTTTGCTTTAAACTCTTCAAAAGTTCCAAAAGCAGCTTCAATTGCAGCCAATAAATCACCGGTCGGAAGACCACCACCGTTCGGAGTCATTACAGTCCAATACAAATTGTGGTTGTAAAATCCGCCACCATTGTTACGAACCACCATGTTTTTCATGTCAAGATTAATCAAGATATTTTCAATAGTTTTACCTTCTAAATCTGTTCCGGCAATCGCTGCATTAACATTGGTAATGTAAGCGTTATGATGTTTTGTATGATGAATTTCCATCGTGCGTGCATCAATATAAGGTTCTAATGCGTCATACGCATAAGGTAATTGTGGTAATTCAAATGCCATAATATGATTGTTTAAATTAATTTATAATAATATTTTATTCAAATTTATACATTTAACTTTATAATCGGAAATTCTATTTAGTTATAATTTCATTAAATTAACTGATAGTGTGCTCTTTTTAATTCGATATATAATTGTAACAGGCTCGTTTTTAGGAGCAATTTCCTGCTTTTCACTGCAATCTTTTTATCCGCCGAAAAGGCGAATAAAAAGGATTTTCGTTGCAATCAGGGCTAAAAAAAACACTATTTTCCACAATGCTATTTCATTTTCAAAATATAGTATAAGTTTAAATTACTTTTTTGCTGTCAATAGGTAGATTAAAAAAGCTATTTTAAGATTGTGCCATCGCCATGCAAATTATACTGATTTTAGCCCCTGGAATTTTCAATAATGCACGAGAGCAAGCTTCTAAGGTTGCTCCGGTTGTAATAACATCATCAATTAAAAGAAAATGTTTATTGTGATTTTTTTCCGTAAAAGAAACATCAAAAATAGTTTCGATTCCTTCTGTTCTTCCCAAAAGGGTTTTCTTGGATTGTGTTTTTGAATATACATTTCTAATTAGTAGGGAATCATTATAATCGATATTTAAACTAGAAGAAAGTGCAGTCCCAAAAGCCGTTACCTGATTGTATCCTCTTTCTTTTAACTTTTTTCGGTGTAATGGAACAGGAATAATTTCATCAACAGATTGTAATAACTCAATGTTCTTTAAATCTTCGGAGTACCATTCGCCCAAAACAGTTCCTATTTCCTCATGTCCTTTATATTTCAAATTATGAATGAGTTCTTGTACAATCCCTTTTTTATGAAAATAAAATAATGCTGAGGTATGAAGTACAGGAATTCTTCCGTAAAACTTTTTGAATGCATCATTCTCTGGATTTAAGTGATGATTCGTCAACGGAATATCGTGCCTGCAAACGGTACAAATCACATTTTCATTTGATAATAAAAAGGAGCTGCAACCGGAACAGACTTTTGGAAAAAAGAGATTTATAATGCTTTCAAACATGTAATCAAGGATTTATTTATAAAAATAGACAAATCAATGCTTCAATCTTTAACAATTTTCTTTTTTTTAAGTTCACTTTTTATATTTTTGCACTATTATGGCAAAACAAGAAGATTTATTTAAGAATGTAATTTCGCACGCAAAAGAATACGGATTTATTTTTCCGTCAAGCGAAATTTACGATGGTTTAAGTGCAGTCTATGATTATGCACAAAACGGAGTAGAATTAAAAAAGAACATACGCGAATATTGGTGGAAAGCGATGGTTCAACTAAACGATAACATCGTAGGTCTTGACGCGTCTATATTGATGCATCCAACTACTTGGAAAGCTTCAGGCCACGTAGATGCTTTCAACGATCCATTGATTGACAACAAAGATTCAAAAAGAAGATATAGAGCCGATGTTTTGATTGAAGATTACGCCGAGAAGCTGAATCAAAAAGCAATTAAAGAAATCGAAAAAGCAAGAACTCGTTTTGGTGATGCTTTCAACGAACAGGAATTTGTAACTACAAATGCTAGAGTTGTTGAGTACAAAGCCAAAGAAAAAGAAATTTTGGAAAGAATGGCTCGCTCGCTTGGTAACGAAGATCTTGAAGATGTAAAAGCATTAATCGAAGAATTAGAAATTGCCGACCCGGAAACGGGTTCCAGAAATTGGACTGAAGTACGCCAATTTAACTTGATGTTTGGTACCAAATTAGGAGCCTCAGCTGATACAGCTATGGATTTGTATTTGCGTCCAGAAACAGCTCAGGGTATTTTTGTCAACTTCCTGAATGTTCAAAAATCAGGAAGAATGAAAGTTCCTTTTGGAATTGCACAAACAGGGAAGGCGTTTAGAAATGAAATAGTAGCAAGACAATTTATTTTCCGTATGCGGGAGTTTGAACAAATGGAAATGCAATTTTTTGTTCGTCCGGGCGATGAAATGAAATGGTACGAACATTGGAAAACAGCTAGACTTAATTGGCATTTGTCACTTGGTTTAGGAAAAGAAAATTACCGTTTCCACGATCACGAAAAATTAGCGCATTATGCTAATGCAGCGGCCGATATTGAGTTTAATTTTCCTTTTGGATTTAAAGAATTGGAAGGAATTCACTCTCGCACTGATTTTGACTTGAAAGCACACGAACAGTTCTCCGGCAGAAAATTACAATATTTTGATGCTGAATTGAATCAGAATTACGTTCCTTATGTAGTGGAAACTTCGGTAGGATTAGACAGAATGTTCTTGGCAGTTTTTGCAACCTCGTTAAAAGAAGAAACTTTAGAAGATGGTTCTACAAGAACAGTTCTGAAATTACCATCAGTTTTGGCTCCAACAAAAGCGGCGGTTTTACCGTTAGTTAAAAAAGACGGGTTGCCAGAAATCGCACATAAAATTGTTGACGATTTACGTTGGGATTTCAATGTGGCATATGATGAAAAAGATGCAGTAGGAAGACGTTACAGAAGACAAGATGCGCTAGGAACTCCATTCTGTATTACTGTAGATCATCAAACTATTGAGGACGCAACGGTAACCATTCGTCACAGAGATACAATGAAACAAGATCGTGTAAACATTGCCGACTTGAAAGCAATTATAGAAAATGAAGTTTCGATTAAAAACTGGTTGATGAAAATGTAATCAAACTATTGTATTTAAATAAAAAAGCTTTTCGATTGAAAAGCTTTTTTGTTTAAAATCTATAACCTAATGTTATTCCGCCTCGTCCTACCATTTCATTGTCGGTATTGTTACTATTAAATAAGTTTCTACCGACTCCTGCATTTATTTCAAAAAGAAATCCTTTTTTGGTAATCCATTTAGAACCTAGACCAAAACCAAGGGCAAAATCGGTTGTATTGTCTTTTGTAATTGTTTCTATTGTTTTGTAAGGAGGAAAATCTTCATATTCGTAATAATAGGTTTCTTGTGTATAAGAATTCAGCATCCCAAAACCTTCCACAAAAAAACCAGCCGCCGGTTTTTTACTGAAATAAAAACGATAGAAGGGAGTCAGGCTAAATTTGGTGTTATATTGATCATCATAACTAAAAAATAATGATACTCCAACTCCGGATTCTTCGTTAAGTAACTGCTCATAAGTGAATTCACCTGCGCCTAGCACTAAAAGAAGTGCATTTCCTTTTAATTCATTTCTTTTAAAATTGATTGTTTCTTTTTCTTGGCTAAAACCAAATAAAGAAGAAGTTAAGCAAATTAATACAAAAAGTTTTTTCATAGTGTTGGTTTTTTTATAAAAGTAAGATAAATTTGTAAAAAAAGTATTTTTTACGTTTAATTTAATGTAGATTAATTTGGACAAAGTGTTAGTCAATTAATTTACTTATGTCTTCTCCTTAAGTAATTTCGCTACGGAAAGTTTTTTTGTTACACTACGAAATGTTTTTAATAAACGATTTACTAAATGAATTTAATTTAGAGTACCTTTTGAAAATAAGATTCATGTATTATATCGGATTTATTTGCACTTCGTCCTAATGTATTAACATTTGTTTAAAACATATTAACAAGATCTATTGAAAAATGGTTAAATGTTTATTTTTAGAATGTTAACAAGAATCTTGAAGTGGAGAATTTCTTTTTTAGTTTAATTGGTTTATCCAAACTACTCACATAATTTAATAATTTGAAGTGTATTTTACTTTGCACGTCTAACAAAATGCCTAACCATATCAGGAAAAACAATTGATGAATTATTCGTACATTATTATTGACGATAATCAGGAAAGTTTTTTGAATACGAAAGCCGTTGCTGATGGTTTTTCGGAGCTTGTTTTTGTGGCAGAAGCAAACAATTATAGTGATGGTTTAAATCTTATATTAGAATTTAAACCGGATTTAATTTTTCTCGAAATTAACCCAATCAATAAAGAAAGTAACTTGTCATTGGCTCTTATCAATGAATTATACAGGTTTTTGGATGTAATCCCCAAAATCATTATCACAACTACCAATAAAGATTTGGCTTTTGAGGCAATACAATATGAAGTTGCGGATTATTTATTGAAGCCTTTGATAAATATTGATTTGGTAAAATTGATTTTAAAGTTAAACAAATCGTGTATTCCATTTCAAAAGTCAAATGAAACAATTATCCTTGATGAAAAACCGAACGCTTTTGTACAGCATAAACCCATGAATGATGAAAAACCGCTAATGTTATGTATAAAATCCTACGGTGATTACCGATATATTGATGCTAAAGATATTTGTTATTTTCAAGCAGATAATAATTCTACAGACATTCATCTCAATAATGGTGAAATGATTACTGCATTCAAAACACTGAAACATTTTGAAGGGATTCTATCTTTTCCTTTTATTAGAATCCACAACAGTTATATTGTAAACCGCAATTATATTTCCAGAATTCATACTGGAAATACAGTATGTTATATTAAAAATACTACAGTTAAACTGCCTTTTTCTAAATCCTATAAGGCAAATGTCGACCTGATTATTTCTGATTTTTCCAATGGGAATTATCTGGAAATTTAAAAAGCAGTCATGTACCCTCATTTGAATGTCATTCACTATCAGATGGCTATATTCCACCATATACGCCTTTTTTTGTAAGAAAAATTGAAGTTCCTCATGTACTTTTACTAAAGAAATTCTTGCTAAAAGAATGGTAATTAAAGTAAAATCAAATCAAAACATAAAAATCTCCTATTATGAAAAAAGCAATCTTAACAATCAGTTTATTCTCTTTAGTAATGGTATTAACATCATTTACAACTCCAGAAATAAATAATACTAAAGTCGAAAATAATGCAAAAGTAGATATTATTGGATCTGGTTCAGCTGGCGGTAATGTAAAAGTAGATATCATTGGATCTGGTTCAGCTGGAGGTAATGTAAAAGTAGATATTATTGGATCTGGCTCAGCTGGAGGTAATGTGAAGGTTGACATTATTGGTTCAGGGTCAGCAGGTGGAAATGTGAAAGTAGACTAAAAATTAGGTTACTAAATAAAATCCTTAAACATATATTTTAGGCTGTCAAATTTTTTTGATAGCCTTTTTTTATGTCAATAGTTTTATTTTACTATTTTTGATAAAATTCAAGAAAAACTATTGAAAAAAAAATCGCTGATATTAACACTTCTCTTGTTGATTTTTTTTGGTTGCTCCAAAAAAGAATCTAATGACATTACTGTCAATTCATCTAATGATAGTCTTTTTAATTATTTATCCTTAGCAAATGACTTCAGTTTGCCACGTGAAAAAAGGAAAATATTCAATGAAAAAGCTTTTAATATAGTTATTAATCAAGAAAATGATTCTCTAAATCGAGTAAATCTGTTTAGAGTAGCTAATCGTTACTATAACATAAACAACTGGATAGATTTTAGTAAAACAGTACATCTAGTTTTAAAGAATTCAGAGAGTGTCAAGGATACTTTGAATTTAGCAAAAGGATATACTTATTTGGGTGATTACTATGGAGCTCAAGCAATTACGGACAGTGCATTTATGTACTATTCAAAAGCTGAGAAAATGTACTTGCAACGTAATGATGTTTTTTCTCTAGCTAGGTTACGGTTAAATAAAGCATTGTTGCAATATAACGAAGGTGATTTTCTTGGAAGTGAAATAGCAGTATTTAAAGCCTTGAGAGTAATAAAAGGTGAAAAAGCGAATGATGTTATATATGAATCCTATAATCTGTTAGGACTTATATACAATGAGTTGGGAGAATATGATAAAGCAATAGAATTCAACACTAAAGCTTTAGCAAGTATAGACGATAAAATAATACCAGTGGAGTTTCAATCGAAAGCCACTTCGTTTAATAATATTGGGTATATCTATCAAAACTTGAATAATCATAAAATGGCTATTTCCTATTTTACAAAGGGGTTAGAGCAAGAAAATCTAATTATTCAAAAGCCAGCTGTTTATGCTATGTTGTTGGATAATTTGGCGTATTCCAAGTTCAAGTTAAATAATATTGAGGGGTTGCCAGAAATGTATTATCAATCGCTAAAACTTAGAGATAGCTTAAAATTAACTTCAGGAATTATTGCTAGTAAATTTCATTTGTCTGAATATTTTGTATCTATCAAGAATATTGCAAAAGCGACTCGGTATTCAAAGGAGGCGCTTTTATTGTCTCGAAGTTCCAAAAGTTATAGAAATATATTAGTGGCACTTAAACAATTGGCTGTTATTGAACCTGAAAAAGCATCAGTTTACGCAAAAGAATACATTCATATAAATGAAGAACTACAAAAAACAGAACGAAATATGGGTAATAAATTTACTCGAATAGAATATGAAACGGATCAGATAAAAGATGAAAATATAAATCTGGAAACTAAAAATCGAAATTTGCTATTTGGATTTAGTGCTTTTACCATCTTGGGATTGTTTTTATATGTTATTAAATCGCAAAAAGCTAAAAATAGGGAATTGCTATTCAAACAAGAGCAGCAAAAGGTTAATGAAGAAATTTATAACTTAATGATTTCGCAACAAAGTACGATAGAAACGAATAGGGTTGTGGAGAAAAAAAGAGTTGCACAAGAGTTACATGACGGTGTGTTAGGGAGAATGTTTGGCGTACGGATGAATCTAGATGGCTTGAATAAATTCAATGATGAACCAGCCATAAAACAGCGAATTAGTTATCTCTCAGAATTAAAAAATATAGAACAGGATATTCGTGAAATTTCGCATGATTTGAATAGAGAAAAATCAGAATTAATTAATAACTTCGTTGCCATTGTAGATAATTTGCTCGAAGATCAAAAAAAGACATTCAAGCCAAAATTATTAGCAAAGATTGACAGAACTATCAAGTGGGAATTAATTAGTAATTCCGTTAAAATAAATTTGTACAGGATTATTCAAGAATCACTTCAAAATATTAATAAGTATGCTGAAGCGAATAGTATTAAAGTAGAAATTAAAAAAAGGGATGGGGATTTATTTTTAACCATAACTGATGACGGGAAGGGATTTGATGTAAAGAAATCAAAAAAAGGGATAGGTTTGCAAAATATACAGTCCCGAACCACAGAATGCAATGGAACTGTTGACATACAATCAAAAAAAGGAAATGGGACAATCATAACGATTGCAGTTCCTTTTGAAAACAAACAAATACTTATATAGAAATGACAATTGCCTCAAATCTAAAGACTACAATAAAAAACAATATTCTAATCGTTGATGATCATCCTTTTATAATCGAAGGATACAAAAATGCGATTACAAGATATAATCCTAAGGAGTTTGAGTTTTTGATTAACCAAGCCAAAGATTGCGAATCGGCATATAATATAATTACCGATCCCGATACTACTGTTTTTGATATTGCTTTTTTAGACATTAGTATGCCTCCTTACGAAGAAAAAGGGATTTATAATGGAGAGGATTTGGCAAAATTGATTTCTGAATACATGCCCAGTTGTAAAATTATTTTACTTACTATGTATACTGAATTGCTAAAAATAAAGACAATCATCAAAACAATTAACCCAAGTGGTTTGGTTATAAAAAATGATTTGACATTTGATGAATTGCTTTTTGCTTTTGATAAAGTTTTAAAAGGCAAAACCTATTATAGTGAATCAGTTTTGAAAATGTTGAACTTGTCTGAAGAAGATACGATAGAAATTGACCAATTTGACAAACAAATTTTGTTTCATTTATCGAAAGGGACTAAGTTGAATGACATACCGCAATACATTCCAATATCATTAGGTGCAATTGAACGAAGAAAAATAAATTTGAAAGAGTTATTGAAGGTAGAAGAAGGAAGCGATGTTGAATTAGTTCGAGAAGCTAAAAATAGAGGATTGCTTTTTTAACATTTAAAAAATTATTAAACAAAAAAGACACTGAATAGGTGTCTTTTTTGTTTAATTATAAAATTTATTCTTCTCGGATTGCATCCCAACCACGAGCTTTTAAAGCAATTCTTGTATTGGCTCGAGTTACTAAATGAATTCCTTCACTCTCTTGTGTCATGTGTCCAATGATGGTGAAATTTGGATTTCCTTTAATTTTTTCAAAGTCTTCCATAGCAATAGTAAAAAGCAGTTCGTAATCTTCACCGCCATTTATCGCAACGGTCGTGCTATCAATATTGAATTCCTCACATACATTTATAAATTGAGGATCTATTGGTAATTTGTCTTCGTATAAATTACAACCCACTTTGGACTGTTTGCACAAATGCATAATTTCCGAGGATAATCCATCTGAAATATCAATCATTGAAGTTGGTTTTATTTCTAAAGCGTGCAATAAGGTTCGGACATCTTTACGTGCTTCCGGCTTCAATTGACGTTCTATTAAATAAGTATACGCATCTAAATCTGGTTGAGAATTTGGATTAACCTGAAAAACTTGCTTTTCTCTTTCTAAAACCTGTAAACCCATATATGCAGCACCAAGATCACCTGTTACAACTAATAAATCGGTTTGTTTTGCGCCGTTTCTATAAACGATTTCCTCTTCGTCAGCTTCGCCAATGGCAGTAATACTAATAATTAATCCTTTTTGAGATGAAGTCGTATCACCACCAATAACGTCTACTTTATATTCGTTGGCCGCATGTGTAATTCCTGCAAATAATTCATCCAAAGCTTCTAATGGGAAACGATTGGAAACTGCAACAGAAACGGTAATTTGTGTTGCTTTAGCATTCATGGCACAAATGTCAGAGATGTTAACTACCACTGCTTTATAACCTAAATGTTTTAAGGGCATATAAGCCAAATCAAAATGCACGCCTTCAATCAACAAATCTGTAGAGATAACTACTTTTTTATCTTTGAAATCCAAAACGGCAGCATCATCCCCTATTCCTTTGAAAGTTGAAGGTTGATTGATTTCAAAATTTTTTGTTAAATGGTCAATCAATCCAAATTCTCCTAATTGGGCAATGCTTGTGCGTTGTGGGGTTTTATCTTCGATCATTTTTTTTATTGTTTTGAGGTTGCAAATATACAAAGAAATTTTCGCCTTGAATTACATCAATTTTTGCCATTTTTTTTCGCACCTTTAAGATATTAAATTCATAAAAAATGAAATCATTTGAAATCGTTACGATAACAGTTAATCCTGCTTTGGACAAAAGTACTCACTTTAAAGGCTTAATACCGGAACAAAAAATACGCTGTGATGAACCACGCTTTGATGCTGGTGGAGGAGGAATCAACGTCTCTAAGGCAATTTCGCGTTTAGGAGGAACTTCTTTAGCTGTATTTACTTCTGGTGGACCTACAGGTAAAATGCTTGAGGAATTGGTTATTAAAGAATCGATAGCTCATAAAGCAGTTGAGGTTCAGAATTGGACTAGAGAAAGTTTTGTTGCTGTGGATGACAATACCAATTCTCAATATCGTTTCGGATTTAAAGGAGGAAAAATTTCGGAAGAAGAAAGCAATAGTGTCTTAGAAAATATAACTGCTTTAAGCCCAAAATTTTTGGTAGCCAGCGGGAGTTTAAATGAAGGCTTGTCAACGGATTTTTATCGAAAAATTGCAGAAATTGCCAAAAAATCAGGTGCTAAATTAATTGTGGACACCTCAGGCGAAGCATTAAAAAAAGTATTAGAAGTTGGTGTTTATATGATCAAACCTAATGTTGGTGAATTGGCAAAACTGATTGGTGAGGAGCGACTGGAACTGGAAGAGGTAAACGAAGCTGCCAAGCAAATCATAGCTAAAGGCGGCGCCGAAATTGTAGTCGTTTCTCTGGGACCACAAGGGGCAGTATTAGTTACAAAAGATTCTTATCAGTTTGTTCCGGCACCCAATGTAGCCAAAAAAAGTACCGTTGGTGCTGGAGACAGTATGGTGGGTGGGATAGTTTGGGCGCTTTCGCAAAATAAAAGTCTAAAAGAAGTTATCCGTTGGGGAGTCGCTTGCGGTTCAGCAGCAACAATGAATGAAGGAACACAATTGTTCAAATTCGAAGATGCCAAACGATTGTTTGAATGGTTGAAGGATAAATAAAAACAAAAAAACCTGACAATTTTACACCGTCAGGTTTCATTTATAATTTAAAATCACTTCGCCAGTTCGCTTTGCTCGGGTCAGAATTATGTTTAATTTTTAATCATTTAACTTCAAAACAGCCATGAACGCTTCTTGTGGAATTTCAACATTTCCAACTAGTCTCATCCGTTTTTTACCTTTTTTCTGTTTTTCCAATAATTTACGTTTACGGGAAATATCACCACCATAACATTTGGCGGTAACGTCTTTACGCAACGCTTTTATCGTTTCACGAGAAATCACCTTTACCCCAATAGCCGCTTGAACAGGAATATCAAATTGCTGGCGCGGTATTAATTCTTTCAGTTTTTCACACATTTTTTTACCAATGTGATACGCATTGTCGGCATGCATCAACGATGATAAAGCATCCACAATGGTAGCGTTCAACAGAATATCCACTTTAACCAAATTAGAAGTTCGCATCCCAATTGGCGTATAATCAAACGAGGCATATCCTTTAGAAACAGTTTTCAAACGGTCATAAAAGTCAAATACAATCTCTGCTAAAGGCATGTCAAAAGTCAACTCTACACGTTCTGTAGTCAAATACGTCTGATTGGTAATCAACCCACGTTTTTCGATACACAAACTCATTACATTTCCAACGTAATCAGATTTAGTGATGATAGTTGCCTTGATAAAAGGTTCTTCAACATGGTCTAAACGAGAAGGCTCCGGCAAGTCCGAAGGATTATTTACGATGAGTGGTGTCGTAGGATCTTTTTTGGTGTAAGCCAAATACGAAACGTTGGGAACGGTAGTAATTACAGTCATGTTAAACTCTCTTTCCAAACGCTCTTGGATAATTTCCATGTGCAACATTCCTAAGAATCCGCAACGAAAACCAAATCCCAAAGCTGCAGAACTTTCCGGTAAAAACACCAATGAAGCATCATTCAACTGTAGTTTTTCCATAGAGTTTCTCAACTCTTCATAATCTTCGGTATCCACAGGATATATACCTGCAAAAACCATTGGTTTCACATTTTCGAAACCCTTAATTATATTTGTTGTTGGCGTTTTCGCATCCGTCAACGTATCTCCTACTTTTACTTCCTTTGCTTCTTTAATTCCAGAAATCAAATACCCAACATCACCTGCTGAAATGACTTGTTTTGGAACTTGGTTTAATTTTAAAGTACCAATCTCGTCCGCAAAATATTCATTTCCAGTAGCCATGAATTTTATCTTCTGGCCTTTTTTAATCTGTCCGTTTTTCACTCGGAAAATAACTTCAATTCCTCGAAACGGATTGTAATGTGAGTCAAAAATCAATGCTTGTAACGGTTCATCAACATTTCCTGATGGTGGCGGAATTTTTTCGATAATTGCAGCCAAAATATTTTCCACACCAAAACCAGTTTTACCTGAAGCGTGAATAATATCTTCTAATTTACAGCCAAGTAAATCAATAATGTCGTCACTTACTTCCTCAGGATTAGCACTTGGTAAATCCACTTTATTTAAAACCGGAATAATCTCCAAGTCATTCTCTAAAGCCAAATATAAATTCGAAATCGTTTGTGCCTGAATACTTTGCGCTGCATCTACAATCAAAAGTGCGCCTTCACAAGCTGCAATTGATCGTGAAACTTCATACGAAAAATCTACGTGTCCCGGAGTGTCAATCAAATTCAGGATATATTCTTGTCCTTTATAAGTGTATTCCATCTGAATCGCGTGACTTTTTATGGTAATCCCACGTTCGCGCTCCAAGTCCATATTGTCCAGCAATTGCGCCTTTTCCTCACGAGCAGTAACGGTTTGTGTTGCACCTAATAATCGGTCAGCAAGCGTACTTTTTCCGTGATCAATATGTGCAATAATGCAAAAATTACGTATATGTTTCATATTTTATGGTATTGTTTTTTGAAAACATGAAATGCATAACATATCATCTTCTTTTTTCTATCTGTCCAAGGCTTTCTATGCCCTACTTTGAGTTTGCAAATATAAAGCAAACTTTTCACAATTTCTTTAAATATTTTGCCGTCCAAAAGAAGGTTTTTACGAGAACACAAAAATGTTAAATAGCTGTTTTACAATTATTATTAACCTTACTTTTGTTTGAATAAAAGAAAGGAAACGGTATAGTGGATTACGATAAAATCAAAGAGAAATTAGAAATTCTGGCAGACGCAGCAAAATATGATGTATCCTGTTCCTCAAGTGGCGGGAACCGAAAAAACACTAATAAAGGACTCGGCGATTCATCGGCTTCTGGAATTTGTCATACCTACACCGAAGATGGACGATGTGTTTCCTTGCTAAAAATATTACTTACCAATTTTTGTATTTATGATTGCGCGTATTGTGTCACTCGAAAAAGTAATGACATTCAGCGAGCCGCTTTTACCGTAGAAGAAGTGGTTGATTTGACCATCAATTTTTACAGAAGAAATTATATCGAAGGTCTTTTTTTAAGTTCAGGAATTTTTAAAAATGCCGATTATACGATGGAACGTTTAGTTCGAGTAGCCAAAAAATTAAGGTTAGAACATAATTTTAATGGGTACATTCACCTGAAAAGTATTCCTGGAGCTTCCGATGAAATAATGCGAGAAGCCGGATTATACGCAGATAGGTTGAGTATGAATTTAGAAATTCCTACTGAATCTGGATTGAAATTATTGGCGCCAGATAAAAATCATCAAGACATGATTAAGCCGATGCGTTTTGTAAAAAATGAACTCATTCAATACAAGGAAGAAAAGAAAAAATTCAAAAGCACACCTAAATTTGCTCCAGCTGGACAAAGTACACAAGTAATTGTTGGGGCAACGCAAGAAAACGATTTTCAAATCATTCAGGTCGCCGATCATTTTTATAATAATTTTAATTTAAAACGTGTCTATTATTCTGGTTATGTACCCGTTTCCAATGATGCACGATTGCCAGCCATCGGTGTTCAAGTTCCGTTGGTACGTGAAAACAGATTGTATCAAGCCGATTGGCTGATGCGTTTTTACGGGTTTAAAGCCAATGAAATTCTGGAAAAAAATAACCCATTTCTCGATTTAGAAGTTGATCCAAAAATGGGATGGGCTCTTCGGAACATCACGCAGTTTCCAGTAATTATTCAAAATGCTCCGCTTGAAATGATTCTTCGTGTTCCGGGTATAGGAGTAAAATCGGCACACAAAATTGTTCATGCCAGACGATTCCAAAATCTGACCATGGAACACCTAAAAAAAATTGGTGTGTCATTAAACCGAGCAAAATATTTTATATCCGTAAGCAACGAAAATACCCATTTAAAATTTTTGAACGCCTTGAATTTAAAGGAAATTATTCTCAGTGATATGAAATCAAAATTTGAGAAACCGTTTGATAATCAATTATCATTACTCAATGACACAACTTTCCTACGATAATACTTTTGAGGGTTTGCTTACAACGGTTTTCGAAATTTATGAATTCAAATATTCAAACCCAAAAATCAGTAAAAAAGACGATTTACAGCACAATTTATTCGCTGAAAAAATAGAAATTATTACCGATATTTCTAAATCCGATCGTGTTATTAAAAAGCTCAACGCACAAATTGGTAATGATGGTGTTCGCTGTATTATTTACGCTTTTCTGTCTGAAAAAATAGGTTTAGAAGATGTGATTTTTAATGTAATAAATTATGCGGTTCAAAATCCTGCCATTAATATTATGAAAGATTTTGCAAATGAAAGTGTGTTGCAAATTTCTCAACTAACCAAAAATGTGGGTCGCGAAAAGCACCGAATGGAAGCATTCATTAGATTCGAACAATTGAAAGACGGCATTTATTTTGCTAAAATTGATCCCGATTTTGATGTTTTGACTTTAATTATAAGACATTTTAAAAATCGTTACCAAGATCAGAAATGGATTATATATGATTTACGACGAAAATATGGTGTGTATTATGATCTGAATGATGCCGAAATTGTGATGATGGATTTAGATATAAAATCATTAGATGATAAAAACAATCAAGTTTTTTCGGACACCGAAATTAATTATCAGAAACTGTGGTGGGAATATTTTGACCACACTAATATAAAAGAACGAAAAAACACTAAGCTTCACGTACAGCATGTTCCAAAACGCTATTGGAAATACCTAACCGAAAAGAAAATGTTTTAGACTTACAAACATTTCCGTATTTTTGCAAAAAAAATTCCCTTGATAAAAATTGGCAACATAATATTACCAGATTTCCCGCTACTTCTTGCACCGATGGAAGATGTGAGCGATCCGCCGTTTCGTAGATTGTGTAAAATGCATGGTGCCGATATGATGTATTCGGAATTTATTTCTTCTGAAGGATTAATCCGTGACGCTATCAAAAGCCGAATGAAATTAGACATCTTCGATTACGAACGTCCCGTTGGAATCCAGATTTTTGGCGGAGACGAAGAAGCCATGGCGATGTCCTCAAAGATTGTGTCTACTGTAAATCCCGATATAATTGATATAAATTTTGGTTGCCCTGTCAAAAAAGTCGTTTGCAAAGGTGCCGGCGCCGGAGTTCTGAAAGATGTCGATTTGATGATTCGTCTGACCAAAGCCGTTATCTCCAGCACGCATTTGCCTGTAACGGTAAAAACGCGTTTGGGTTGGGACGATAATTCGATTAATATTGATGAAGTTGCAGAGCGGTTGCAAGACATTGGTGTTGCTGCTTTGAGTATACATGCCAGAACACGTGCCCAAATGTATAAAGGCCATTCCGACTGGTCGCACATTGCGCGAGTAAAAAATAATCCTAGAATCACGATGCCTATTTTTGGTAATGGCGATATTGATTCTCCCGAAAAAGCATTACAATATAAAAATGAATACGGTATTGACGGAATCATGATTGGTCGCGCTGCAATTGGTTATCCTTGGATTTTTGAAGAAATCAAACATTATTTCAAAACTGGGGAACATTTAGCTAAACCCACCGTTATTGATAGAGTTGAAGCAGTTCGAAATCACCTGACATGGGCCATGGAATGGAAGGGAGAAAGATTGGGAATTGTTGAAACGCGTCCTCATTATACCAATTATTTCAAAGGAATTCATTCTTTTAAAACGCACAAGCAACAATTGGTAACCTTAGACCGACCGGAAGAATTGTTCGCCGCTTTGAATGAAATCGAAGAAGCGTATGCGGGTTATGAGGTTATTTAGATTCGTAATTTAAACACGAATTCCGCTAATTTGCACAAATTGATTCGTGTAAAATGGTGGAATTCGTGTTTTATTTTAAATGGGAAACCTTATTCCAACAACTTTTTACTCACGCGGCTACTCGCAATCAATGAAGCGACAAAACCGAGTGTAATAATAGTTGCCATAACAATCAATACATTTTCTACTTTGAAAACCACAGGATAAGCAAGAGTTGGGGTTATCATAATTAGTTCAAATTGTTGTTGAAGTAACACAATTATAATTCCTAAAACAAGCCCTATAATTCCTCCAAAAACACTCAATAAAGTGCCTTGAAGCAGGAATATTTTTCGCAAATCCTTGATTTCAGTTCCGAGATTGAATAAGGTTTTTAAGTTTCCTTTTTTGTCTAAAATCATCATAATCAAAGCGCCAATCAGGTTAAAAAGTGCTACAACAATCACCAAAGTAAATATTAAATACACAGCAATATTCTCTGTATTTAGCATTTTATACAAGGATTCGTTAAGCTGAGCCCTATTTTTTATGGTGATTTTATCCTTAAAAATGGTTTGTAGTTTGTTAATGATTGAGCTTTCATCAGCACCAGGTTTTACTTTTATTTCAATTCCAGAAACCTGATTGGTTTTATATTCCAATAGTTCTTGCGCCAAACCTAAATCTGCAAAAACATATTTAGAATCTAAATCTTCGCTGATGGCATAAATCCCAACGGGAATGATATCTGTTTTGTTAAATGCTTGTTCTTCATTTTCAATGCTGCCTTTTCCTGCCTTTGGAACCATCACCTCCAATTGATTATTAAAATCGAGTAATCCCATCGAAAATTTTTGTGCAATCCCATAACCAACCACCACTTGATACGTGTCCTGCTTCAGCCATTGGCCGTTGAATAGTTTTTTTTCGATAGCATTAACTTTGCTGAAATTAGCATCAACTCCTTTTAGATACGTGACTTCCTGTTTCCCGTCAAAAGTAAATAAAACCCGTTCTTCAATTATTTTGGTGTAAGAAGCAAGACCGTCAATTTTCTTGATTTGACTTTCCTGATTGGGGGAAATAAAAAATGATTTCCCTAAAGTACTGCTTATTTTTAAATCGGGATCAATGTCATTAGTAAACGAAAGACTAAAAACTTTTAAGCCACTAAAAACTGATAAAACTACAAACAAAGCCATTGCGCCAACAATTATTCCCATGCTGGCAATGCGATTGATAATATTTATAGCGTTGTTTTTACTGTTGCTAAGAATGTAGCGTTTAGCTATGTAAAGAGGGAAATTCAAATCTTATTGAAATCTGCGTTTGTCCAAAAGATCTCTGTTTTCTATAGGATTATCTCTGTTAGCTAAGGCATTGTCAATTTTTTCAATGTAATCTAAAGAGTCGTCTATAAAGAAAACCAAATTAGGAACTTTACGCAATTGCAAACGAACTCTTTGTGATAAATCATGTTTTATTGTTTTAGAATTGGACTTAACCGCTTCTAAAATCTCCTTTGCTTTATCCTGAGGGAAAACACTTAAATGAACAGTAGCCACTGATAAATCTGTAGTTACAGTAACCTTGGATACCGAAATAATTAAATTAGCTACTCCGTTTTTTCTCACTTCACCTTGTAGAATATCAACCAAATCTTTTTGGATAACCCCACCTATTTTTTTCTGTCTATTTGTTTCCATGCTGCAAAAATACTACTTTTAAGTTTTATCCCGAAGTTTCGCGACAATTTTTAAAAACAACCTAGCAATAGTTGTATTTTTAGGAGCTATTTCCTGCTATTCGCTATATCTTACGTGCCGAACACCGGCACATAAGGATGTCGCTTCTATCAGGGCTAGGACATTCCAGAAATTAGAACGCTAATTGTAAATCATAAATCTTAATGCAAAGACCTTCCTTCTCCATATATGACGCATCGGCCGGTTCGGGAAAAACGTACGCTTTGGTCAAAGAATATTTAAAAATTATTCTTGTTGCCAAAAAAAATGATGCCTATCGCAACATTCTCGCCATTACGTTTACCAATAAAGCGGTGCACGAAATGAAAAGCCGAATCGTAGGCAGTTTGTCCGAATTTGCTAAAGACGAACCAAGTGAGAAAGCACAAGATCTAATGCAGGATTTAGCAATAGATACGGAACTTTCCATTATTGAAATCAAAATTAAATCACAACAAATCATAAAGCATATCATTCACAATTATGCTGCTTTCGATATTTCTACCATTGATAAATTTACGCACAAAGTGATTCGCGCTTTTGCACACGATTTGAATTTACCCATGACTTTTGAAGTCACTTTGGACACTGAGAATTTATTGATTGAAGCCGTCGATGCCATTATTGCCCAAGCCGGAGAAGATGAAACATTAACAAAACTGTTAATAGATTTCACGATGGAAAAAACGGATGATGACAAATCTTGGGATATTTCACGAGAGATCCTCGATACCGGTCGTTTAGTTCTTAATGAAAATAATCGAAACGAAATCTCGCATTTTCAAGATAAATCCATCGCTGAGTTTGTTGAAATAAAAAACAAATTATCTGAAGCCTGCAAAGTTTTGGAAAAAGAAAGTGTTGTTTTTGCTGAAGAAGCATTGTTGTTAATAGAAAAAAACGGAATTGATGCCAAATCATTTTCTGCAGGACATTTTCCAAAACATTTGTTAAGCATTCAGGAAGGAAAATTCAATCCAAAAAACAAAACCTATCACGAATTTGACGATATAAAAATTAATAAAACGGCAAAAGATCGAGCGATTATTGAAAACATAATCCCGGATTTATTACAAATTTTGGACCGGATTTATAAAACTTTCGAAAAAAGAGATTTCTACAAAGCTTTTCTGAAAAACATCACACCATTATCATTGCTAAATACAGTCAGCAATGAATTAGCAAAAATTCAAAGCGAGCAGAATGTTCTTTCCATTTCGGAATTTAACGCTATAATCCATAGAGAAATTCAAAACCAGCCGGCACCTTTTATATATGAAAGATTGGGAGAGCGCTATCGTCATTTTTTTATTGACGAATTTCAGGATACATCCGAAATGCAATGGCAGAATTTAATTCCCCTTATTGATAATGCTACGTCTAGCGAAAATGATGGCGAAAAAGGAACTTTGATGATTGTGGGCGATCCAAAACAATCTATTTACAGATGGCGTGGCGGAAAAGCCGAGCAATTTATCGACTTGAGTAAAGAACAAAATCCGTTTAATAATCCGGAGAAAGTTCTGGAACATTTAGATAAAAATTATAGAAGTTATTCGCAGGTAATTCAATTCAACAATGATTTCTTTCAACTATTATCGAATGAATTTGAACATTTAGATTATAAAGATTTATACGAAAATCACAGTCATCAAAAGACAAATGATAAAACTGGCGGTTATGTAAATATTTCTTTTATTCCAAAAGTGGAAACTTCAGAAGACGAGGAAGAAACTTTAGATAAAACAGAATTATTTGTTTTAGCGACATTAAACACGATCCAAACAGTAATTAGAGAAGGTTTTGAATATAAAGACATCGTGATTCTGACCAGAAAACGAAGCCAGGGAATTGCGATCGCTAATTATTTAACAGAACAAAAAATTCCGCTTTTGTCATCAGAAACATTGCTGATACAAAACGCTACTGAAGTTCGGCTGATTATTCATTTATTAAAATATTTGAAAAACAGTTCTGATTTGGAATCTAAAGCTAATTTTCTCCAATATTTAGCGCAAAATATTCAGGATCAAATACCAATCCATGATTTTATTGCTAAAGGAATGTCTTTAATTCAAGAAACGGATTTCGAAAATTGGCTGACGAGTTTCAATGTGGAATTATCTTTTCAAAATATTAGAAAAAAATCATTGTATGAGGCTGTCGAGGTTATTATTTCGAAATTTCTAAATCCAACAATAAGTAATGCTTATGTGCAATATTTCCTGGACATTGTTCTTGAGCGAGACATTCGTAACCAAGCAGGAATTTCGGATTTTATAAATTTTTGGGACAAAAATGCCGAGAAATTCAGTATTCCTTCGCCGGAAGGTAACAATGCTGTTCGGATTATGACGATTCATAAATCAAAAGGATTGGAATTTCCAGTGGTTATTTTTCCTTTTGCTGAAGAAGATTACAACAGAAAACCAAAAGATAAACTATGGCTCAACGCCGGAGAGGAAAATATAGGTTTGCCTAAAGTTTTAATTGACAATAGTAGTGCCGTAGAAGGTTTTGGAGAGGAAGCATCATTGGTTTATAACCAAAAAAAGCAAGAAGAATTGTTGGATAACATCAATGTTTTATATGTGGCTTTAACTCGTGCCGAAGAACAATTATATGTTGTTTCCAATATGAATTTGTCCCGAAAAGGAGAAATTCCAAAAAATAATATGTGTACTTTTTTTATTAATTATTTGATGAGTAAAGGAGAATTCGACGAAAGTAAATTGGTGTACGAATTTGGGAATTCAATAAAATTGTCTGTTGACAAGAAACATGTAGATAGTTCTAAAACGATTCCTTTGGTTACGGAAATTCTCAATCCAAAAAACATAAAAATTGCTCAACGAGAAGCTCTTATGTGGGGAACGCACCAGCAAGAAGCTATAGAGTACGGAAATGTAGTTCACGAAATTCTGTCTTTTGTAAAAACAAAAGTCGACGTGGATTTAGCGATTACAAAATCCATCGAGAGTGGATTAATCAATTTTGGACAAAAAGAAACGGTTTATAAAAGTATTCAAGAAATTGTTAATCATAGTGAACTTTCAATTTATTTTTCTGCGGAAAATGAGGTTTTAAACGAACAAACCATAATCCAAAAGCAAGGGAAAACCATCAAGCCGGATCGAATGGTGATAAACAAAGATAAAGAAGTGTTTTTGTTGGATTATAAAACTGGAACACACAATTCAAAATACCAATTACAATTGGAAAATTATCAACAGGCAATAGAATTAATGGGATACAAAGTGGTAAAAAAAGCACTTGTGTATATAGGTTCAGCAATCGATGTAGTACATTTGTAACCTAAATTATAAACTTTGAGTCTTCATGTCGTTAGGACAAGAGCTTTAAATCTTAAACTTTAACAATATCATGTACGGAAAAATACAACAACACCTGCAAGCAGAGCTTCAATCGATTGTGGATAATGGAATTTTTAAATCAGAAAGAATTATTACTTCACCACAAGGAGCAGAAATCACGATTTCAACAGGAGAAAAAGTGTTAAATTTTTGTTCCAATAATTATCTTGGATTGTCATCGCATCCCGAAGTAATTCAAGCTGCAAAAGATGCTTTGGATACACATGGTTTCGGAATGTCATCAGTGCGTTTTATTTGTGGAACTCAGGATATTCACAAGACATTGGAAAAAAAAATATCTGAATTTTACGGAACGGAAGATACTATTCTTTACGCAGCTGCTTTTGATGCTAATGGTGGGGTTTTCGAGCCGTTACTGGGAGAGCAAGACTGTATTATATCTGATAGTTTGAATCATGCTTCTATTATTGATGGCGTTCGTTTGTGTAAAGCAGCGCGCTATCGCTATGAAAATAGCAATATGGAAGATTTGGAGCAACAATTAATCAAGGCTACGGAAGCTGGAACTCGTTTCAAATTAATTGTTACGGACGGTGTCTTTTCTATGGACGGAGTAGTAGCGCCATTGGATAAGATTTGTGATTTAGCCGATAAATATGATGCTATGGTTATGGTTGATGAATGTCACGCTGCTGGATTCATTGGTGCAACCGGAAAAGGAACATTAGAAGCGAAAGGAGTAATGGGCCGTGTAGATATCATTACTGGAACTTTAGGAAAAGCACTTGGTGGTGCTATGGGTGGTTATACCACTGCCAAAAAAGAAATTATTGAAATTTTGCGTCAACGATCAAGACCTTATTTGTTCTCAAATTCTTTGGCTCCTGCTATCGTTGGAGCTTCCATAAAAGTTTTTGAAATATTAGAAAGAGATACTGTTTTACGTGATAAATTAGAATGGAATACTAATTATTTCAAGGAAGGAATGAAAAAAGCAGGATTTGATATAATTGATGGCGATTCAGCGATCGTTCCGGTGATGTTATATGATGCTAAATTGTCACAGAATATGGCAAACGAGCTGTTGAAAAAAGGAATTTACGTAATTGGCTTCTTTTTTCCGGTAGTTCCAAAAGATAAAGCTAGAATTAGAGTTCAATTATCAGCGGCGCACACCACTGCTCATTTAGATAAAGCAATTAATGCTTTTATTGAAGTGGGTAAGATGCTAAAAGTTATATAATTTTGATCTGAAGTTATATAATTTCCACTTTTGATCTTATTTGTAGGTTTTTTTTAACATTTCATTTTGTATTTATAAAATTACGCACTACTTTTGTTTGTAATTAACTAAATTTTTAATTAAAAAAAATAAGTATGAAACATCTTAAGAAACTTTTATTTGCTGTGATGATGGTGATGGGATTAAGCTCTCACGCACAAGACAGTAACAACCCATGGGCAATCTCTTTTGGAGTTAATGCTGTTGACACCAGAACTAGTGCTGGTGGCGGAAAAAATTGGGCAGATCGTCATTTTTCTCAACCATTCGCTGTAAAAGACAATTGGAACATTCTTCCTTCAGTATCTTATCTTAGCGTATCTAGATTTGTAGGGGATGGTTTCACTTTTGGTCTTTCTGGATCGGTAAACAAAATTACTAAATACGTTCGATTTGCTCCAAATGCTGTTGGTCATGATTCTCGTGGTTACATCGTAACTAATCCTGGAGATTTAATGTATTACGGTATTGATGGAACTATTAGATATAGTTTTATGAATTTAATTAATTCTAAAGTAATTGATCCTTCGCTGTCTGTTGGTGGTGGATATACTTTCTTTGGAGAAAGTAGTTATGGAACTGTTAACCCAGGTGCTGGTTTAACTTTTTGGTTTACTGAAAACATAGGTTTATCTTTTGCTACTGCATACAAAAAATCATTTGGTGACAGAGAAGATGCTTCTGGAAAACCAGATGCTCCTTCTTATTTCCAACATACTGCTGGACTTACTTTCAAATTTGGTGGTAAAGACACAGATGGTGATGGAATTTATGACAAAGATGATGCTTGTCCAGAAGTTGCTGGTTTAAAACAATTCAACGGATGTCCTGACACAGACGGAGATGGTATTCAAGATAGTGAAGATGCTTGTCCAGAAGTTGCTGGTTTAGCTGCATTAAAAGGTTGTCCTGATACTGACGGAGATGGTATAGCTGATAAAGATGATGCTTGTCCAGAAGTTGCTGGTTTAGCTGCATTGAATGGTTGTCCAGATGCTGATGGAGACGGAGTTGCTGATAAAGATGACAAATGTCCTACAGTTGCAGGTCCTAAAGAAAACGCAGGTTGTCCTTGGCCAGATACTGATGGAGATGGTGTTCTAGACAAAGATGACAAATGTATCGATGTTAGAGGTACAGTTGCTAATCAAGGTTGTCCAGAAGTTTCTGAAGAAGTTATGAAGAAATTAAATGAGTACAGTAGAACAATCTTATTTGATTCTGGAAAATCTACTTTCAAAAAACAAACTTACCCAACTTTACAATCAATTACTTCAATCTTAAAAGAATATCCTTATTCAAGATTCTTAGTTGAAGGTCATACTGATAGCGATGGTTCTAATGAAATGAACCAAACATTATCTGAAAACAGAGCTGCAGCAGTTAAAAATTACTTAATTGAAAATGGTATTGCTGCTGATAGATTAAAATCTACAGGTTTTGGAGAAACTAAACCAATTGCAACTAATAAAACTGCAAAAGGAAAAGCAATGAACAGAAGAACTGAAATTTCTTTAATAAGAGAATAAATTTTTCTAAAATATTTATGGAAAACGCCTCGATTTATCGGGGCGTTTTTTTTATTTTTATAAAATGACAAATACTTCTTTTTTAGATAAAATAGCTGCCGTTTTAATTGAAAATTATTCAGATAAACTATCCAATGTAATAGTTGTTTTACCTAACAAACGAGCTAAAATATTTTTGATAGAGGCATTAAAGAATAAAGTTTTAACTAATATCCTTTCGCCTGAAATTATTAGTGTTGAAGATTTTATTCAGGATATTTCGGGTATTCGTTCTATAGATCCCATCGAATTGTTATTTGAATTTTATGAAGTCTACTTGTCAATTACTGAAAAATCTAATCAACAGTCATTTGAGCTTTTTGCTAATTGGGCAAAAACATTGTTGCAGGATTTTAATGAAATTGATCGGTATTTATTAGATCCTTCTTATGTTTTGTCTTATCTGAAAGACATTGAAGATATAAAAAAATGGGGAATAGAAGTTGAAAATAAAACTGTATTACTGGAGAAATATATTGATTTTTGGAAATTACTACCTAATTATTATCAATCACTTTACAGTCATTTACTTAAAAAAGGAATTGGCTATCAAGGCCTTATTTATCGCGAGGCAGTAAATAACCTAAGCCATTTCTCTAATTCAATTTCAAACAAACATTTTGTTTTTGCTGGATTTAATGCTTTGAATGCCGCCGAAGAAAAAATTATACAACATTTAATCGCTTCGGATTGCGCCAAGATATATTGGGATGTTGACCAAACCTTTCTAAATGACCCGTATCATGATGCAGGATTGTTTGTAAGACGTTTTAAGGAAAGGTGGAAATATTATAAATCGAATCCTTTTGAATGGATTGTAAATGATTTTTCGCAAATCAAAAACATTCATGTTATTGGAACACCAAAATCTATTGGTCAAGCCAAAATTACTGGAAGCATAATAGAAAATATTATCAATGATAATCCTGACGCATCATTAGATAAAGTAGCGATTGTTCTGGGCGAAGAGAACCTATTGGTGCCACTATTATATGCTTTGCCATCAAGTATTGGAGCTTTGAATATAACGATGGGTTATTCAAGTAAAAATAATCCAGCTCAGATTTTGATTGCTAAATTATTTAAGATGCATACTAATGTGTTGTCCAGAAATGCTAAAGATTATGTTTTGTATTATAAAGATGTACTCGACATTTTAACACATCCTTTGGTGGAGCCTTTTGCGAAAACTAGCGTATTAGTGAATATAATTAATAAAAATAATTACACTTTTATTACTCATAAAAAGCTGTTTGAACTGAATTCTGATCCAAGTGATTTGTTTTTATTATTATTTAAAAAATGGGAAAATGGTTCGATTGCGGTTTTGGAATCTATTTCTAATTTGTTACAAACAATTAAAAATAATCTAAGCAATGATAATGAAGAAGAGAAAATCACAAAAGCGTTTGTCTTTGCTATTTTTAAAATAATTAATAAACTTATCAATTATTACTCTCTACACAAACACATCGATAAAATTGAAACGCTTTATGCTATTTACAAACAAGTGATTGATTTAGCTGAAGTTTCTTTTGAAGGAGAACCCTTGAATGGTTTGCAAATCATGGGTGTACTGGAAAGTCGTGTATTGGATTTTGATACCGTCATTATTACTTCAATGAATGAAGGAAAATTTCCTGCGGGAAAATCCCAGAATTCATTTATCCCGTATGATGTGAAACGCGAATTGGGTTTGCCAACTTTCAAAGAAAAAGATGCCATTTATACCTATCATTTTTATCATTTGTTACAAAGAGCAAAGAATATCTATTTAATTTACAATACCGAAAGTGAAGGTTTGGATGCGGGTGAAAAAAGCCGATTCATAACGCAACTGGAAGTCGAAAAGCAAACCAATCACAATTTGTCACACGAAATTTACAATGCTGTTTTACCAGAGACAGCATATCAAACAATGGTGATTCCAAAGTCGGAAAGTGTAATGGTCCGATTGAAAGAGATTGCAGAAAAAGGGTTTTCTCCATCAGCATTGACGAGTTATATCAGGAATCCAATTCAGTTTTATTTCCAAAAAATATTGCGCATTAGTGAAGTGGAAGAGGTGGAAGAGAATATAGCGTTGAATACTTTGGGAACTATTATTCATGAAACTTTAAAGGTTTTATATGAGCCATTCATCGGTAAATTTATTTCGGAAAGTGATATTTTAAACTCTTTCAAGCAAATTGATGCGGAGGTGTTGAAACAATTCAAGTTGGTTTACAAAGAAGGCGAAATTAAAAAAGGACGTAATCTTTTGGCTTTTGAAGTGGCCAAACGAAACGTTTCGAATTTCCTGAAAGTAGAATTGGAAAGTATTAAAAATGGGGATGCAATTAAAATCTTGGCTTTAGAAAAAACTTTTGAAAGAACATTAAGTCATCCTAATTTACCTTTTCCGGTATTGATAAAAGGAAATGTAGATAGAATAGAAGAACGCAACGGAACGATTCGGATCATTGATTATAAAACAGGTAAAGTTGAGAAAGCAAATGTTATGCTTAAAACCTGGAAAGGTTTGACTGAGGACATAAAAAATGACAAAATAATTCAGGTTTTGGCGTATGCTTATATGTATGAAGAGGCAGCAAAAGGGAAACCAATAGAAGCAGGGATTATATCTTTCAAAAATTTAAAATCAGGTTTTCTTCCGTTTAATTTTAAAGAAGAAAAAGAAATGAATTCAATTATAAACCAAGAAATTTTGTTTAATTATCTCGAACAAATGGTTCTTTTGTTGAGCGAAATTTTAGATCAGAATATACCTTTTGAGGAGAAAATGATCTAGATGCTTTTGAAAAAAGCCAACAATACGGATAATAACTCGTCTTGGTTTTCAATATGACTCATGTGTCCGTCCGGAAAAGTGACCAGTTTCACCGCTGTGTTTTCTATTTGTTCTTTTGTTTCTTCATATGGTAAAACAGGATCTCTTTCTCCTAAAATCAACAGTTTAGGATAAGGCGTAAGGTGCAATAAAACTTCTCGGTCTTTTCTAATTTTCATTCCTTCCAGAGAGGCAACGATCCCTTGAAGTGGTGTTTTTAAAGCTTTGATTTTTACATTTTCTATTTCTGATGAAAGTCTTTCTCTGTTGGATTCGCTGAATAAATTAGCAATAGATAACGAAACAAAATTTATAAAAGATTGCTTCACTGCTTTAATAGCTCTGTCGCGATTTATTTTTCGTTCTTCGCTATCTGCTTTTGCCGTTGAATTCAATAAAACCAATCCTTTTACCTTTTCAGGATACAATTCGGCGAAAGCCAAAGCCACATAACCACCCATAGAATGCCCAACAAAAATGGCTTTACGAATGCGCGATGCTAATAAAACTTCGTGAACTGCATCGGCATTTTCCTCCATCGTTTGCACATATCCTAAACATTCGGTTTCGCCATGACCTAATAAATCGATGGTAATCACCCGATTTTTTTTGGCCAATTCGGGAATATAAAAATTCCACATTGTTTTGTTTTCTAAAAAACCATGAAGTAAAACAATAGCGGTGCCTTTCCCGGTATCGGAATAGGATATGTTGGTGTTTTTAAAGAGAATTTGTTTCACTTTTTTAGTTTTGTTTTGAGCGACTGCAAAATTAGGTCTTTAATTTTTTTAAACCATATAAGGCGGATAAGTAAATGTATGTTTTTAGAATTGTTGTGTTGAATTAATCGAAAAAATACCAATAAAAATCGAAAAAATATTTGAGCAGAATTATTAAACAAAAAGTGTTTTTAACCATATAAGTCATTTAAACACTACTTCTATTTGCTTACATGTCTTATATGTTTAAAAAAAACGGCTCCCATTTTGGAAAGCCGTTTATAAAATTTAGAATCGTCTGTCGCCATCGAGTAAACTTCCTAATCCGCCTAATAAACTGCCTTCATCTCGGCTATTTCCACCAGCTTTTGGTGCGGATGCAATAATTCTATCGGCAAGTCTGCTGAAAGGCAAGGATTGTACGTAAACCGTTCCCGGACCGCGAAGTGTAGCGTAAAATAATCCTTCTCCACCAAAAATAGAATTCTTGATACCGCCAATAAACTCAATATCGTAATCAACATCTTTGGTGAAACCTACGATGCAACCGGTGTCGACTTTTAGGATTTCGCCTGCGGCTAATTCTTTTTTGGCTAATGTTCCTCCTGTATGAACAAACGCCATTCCGTCGCCTTCAATTTTTTGCATGATGAAACCTTCTCCGCCAAAAAGGCCGCGTCCCAGTTTTTTAGAGAATTCAATTCCTATAGAAACACCTTTGGCAGCGCAAAGAAAGGCATCTTTCTGGCAAATGAATTTTCCTCCAAATTGCGTTAAGTCTATCGGAATTATTTTTCCAGGATATGGAGCTGCAAATGAAACTTTACTTTTAATATTATTTTGGTTGATGAACGCTGTCATAAACAGACTTTCTCCTGTAAGCACTCTTTTTCCGGCATTCAACAGTTTACCAAACAGTCCGGATTGTTGTTCTGATCCATCTCCAAAAATGGTTTCCATTTGGATGTTGTTGTCCATCATCATAAAACTTCCGGCTTCAGCAATTACGATTTCCTGTGGGTCCAATTCTATTTCTACATATTGCATTTCCTCGCCATATATATGGTAATCTATTTCGTGTGCTTGCATGATTTCTGTGTTTTAAGTTTTTTAAATAAGTCGGAATGATGTTTATAAAGTTACAGCTTTAAGATGGATTTTGGAATTGATGTTTTGGAGTAATATATTTTCTCGTTGAAGCGCGCAAGGGATAATAGCGGAAAGCCCACAGTCTCGTCTTTTTAGACGAGACGAGGACTTGCAGCGAATAGCCCGACGCAGCCGGAGTTTACGGAGGCTGGGTTGCGCCCAAAAAAAAATCGGTTCACATTGCTGTATACCGATTTCGTTGTATGTTTTTAGGAATTAATTATTCATTAATTCTTCGATTTCGTCCACTTCAATTGGGATGTTGCGCATCATGTTGAATGGTTCGCCGCTTTCCTGAACGATGATGTTGTCCTCGAGACGGATTCCGAAACCTTCAGCTGGAATGTAGATTCCCGGTTCTACCGTGAAAACCATGTTGGCTTGCATAGGCTCTGTTAAAATCCCGTAATCGTGCGTGTCCAGTCCCATGTGGTGGGAAGTTCCGTGCATAAAATATTTTTTATAAGCAGGCCAGTCTGGGTTTTCGTTTTGCACATCGGCTTTGTCGATTAATCCTAAACCTAACAATTCAGAAGTCATGATTTTCCCCACTTCGATATGATACTGTTTCCAAAGTGTTCCTGGAGCAAGCATTTTGGTTGCTTCATTTTTCACACGCAAAACGGCATTGTAAACGTCTTTTTGTCTATTAGTAAATTTTCCTGAAACAGGAATTGTTCTGGTCATATCGCTGGAATAATTAGCATATTCGGCAGCAACGTCCAGTAAAATCAAATCACCAGCCTGACATTGTTGATTGTTCTCTATATAATGCAACACATTGGCATTATTTCCTGAAGCAATAATTGGAGTGTAAGCAAAACCTTTGGAACGGTTGCGAACGAATTCGTGAATCAGCTCGGCTTCAATTTCGTATTCAGTAACGTTTGGTTTCACGAAAGGCAATAATCTTCTAAAACCAAGTTCGGTAATGTCACAGGCCTTTTGGATTAAATTCAATTCTTCACTTTCCTTTACAGAACGAAGGCGTTGCAGTATAGGATTACTTTTTGCCACTGCATGAGCCGGATATTTCTCTTTCCACCATTTTACAAAACGGGCTTCGCGAGTTTCGGTTTCCACCGTAGCGCGATAATGTTCATTGGTATTGATGTAAATTGTATCAGAATGCGTCATCATTTCGAACAGAATTTTCTCAAATTCGGGTAACCAATATACGGATTTAATTCCAGAAACTTCCAGAGCACGCTCTTTCGTAAGTTTTTCACCTTCCCAAATCGCGATGTGTTCGCTGGTTTCTTTGAGGAATAACATCTCTCTTTGGTGTTCATAAGGTGCATCAGGAAAAAGCAATAAAATACTTTCTTCTTGATCTACTCCGCTTAAATAAAAAATATCACGGTGTTGTGCAAAAGGCAAAGTGCTGTCTGCAGAAACGGGATAAATATCGTTGGAATTAAATATCGCTACACTTTTTGGCTTCATTTGAGCCGTGAATTTAGTACGATTTTTTATAAATAAGTCACGGTCAATTTGATGGTATTTCATAACAATTGTGTTTAAACTTTTAAGTACTCAAAAATAGTAAGTTTAAATCATTTTAGTTACGAATTTGGCAAAATTATATAAAAAAACACAAAACGAAATAGCTTGAAATTTGTTTTTCAGACCACTTCATTTTGTGTTTTTAACTACTTTATTTTCTTAAAACTGTGCTTCTTCAGTAGAATCTTTCATGGCTGTTGTAGAAGATTTTCCTGTAGTAACGGTATTTTGAACGGCATCAAAATAAGATGTTCCTACAAAACCTTGATGTTTTACGGCTTTGAAACCGTGTTTTTGCAAAGCAAATTCTCTTTCCTGTAATTCAGAATAACCGGCCATTCCTCTCTCTTTGTATGCTTTTGACAATTCGAACATACTGGTATTTAAAGCGTGAAATCCAGCTAATGTGATGAATTGAAATTTGTATCCCATTGCAGCAAGGTCCTCTCTGAACGTTTCCATTTCGGCAACAGATAATTTTGCAGCCCAGTTAAAAGAGGGAGAGCAGTTGTACGCTAACATTTTGCCTGGGAATTCTTTGTGAATCGCATCTGCAAATTGTTTGGCATAAGCCAAATCAGGGTTGCTGGTTTCCATCCAAATCAAATCAGCATAAGGTGCATAGCTCAATCCTCTGTCAATTCCTTGTTCAACTCCGCAATTTACGTAGAAAAATCCTTCTCCAGTTTTCTCACCTGTAATGAATTTAGCATCTCTTGGGTCGATATCACTGGTCAATAAATTGGCAGCATCAGCATCAGTGCGGGCAACAATTAACGTTGGAGTTCCCATAACGTCAGCGGCTAATCTTGCTGCGATTAATTTGTTGATTGCTTCTTGTGTTGGCACTAATACTTTTCCGCCTAAGTGACCGCATTTTTTGGCAGAACTCAATTGATCTTCAAAGTGAACGCCTGCAGCGCCAGCTTCAATCATTGATTTCATTAATTCAAAAGCATTTAGATTGCCTCCAAAACCAGCTTCAGCATCAGCAACTATAGGAACTAAATATTCTTTTTTATCGGTCGTCCCGTTAACAACTTGTATTTGATCAGCACGTAAAAGTGCGTTATTGATTCGTTTTACAACTAGCGGAACGCTGTTTGCAGGATATAAAGATTGGTCAGGGTACATTTCACCGGCAACATTTGCATCAGCGGCAACTTGCCATCCGCTTAAGTAGATTGCGTCAAGACCTGCTTCAACTTCTTGAATTGCTTGATTACCTGTTAATGCACCAAGTCCAGCTACAAAATCTTGAGAATTAAGTTTGTTCCATAGGTTGTTAGCTCCAATTTTTGCGACGCTGTGTTCTATGATGTAAGATCCTTGTAATTTGATAACTTCCTCAGCAGTGTACGGGCGTTCTACTCCTTTCCATCTAGGGTTAGAGATCCAGTCTGCAACTAATTCTTGAATTCTTGTTTCTGTTGTTTTCATTTTCTGCGTTTTTATTGTTGTTTGTTAATAGGTTTTTTAGATGTATTTATATCCTAGGATTGTCAAAAATTCGATGAAATTATCGTTTACCACTAATATGTCTAGTAGTTGTTCTGCCAATCTGTATTTTTGTTTTTCATGATTTTCATCTCCAACATTTTTTCTGATTTTTTCAAATTCTTCCATTGCCATTCGGTGGTAGTATTTTTCGTTTAATACTTTTTGATTGTCTAAAACCACTTCATTTTTAAGCCACTGCCACAATTGTGATCTTGATATTTCGGCAGTTGCAGCGTCTTCCATTAAATGGTGTAAGGCTGCTGCACCTTGTCCGTTTAGCCAGGATGCAATATACAAAACAGAAATGCTGATGTTTTTTCGAACTCCTTCTTCGGTGATTGTTCCTTTAGGAACCTCTAGCAAATCTTTTTCAGTAACGTGTACGTCTTGTCTTTTTACATGAATTTGGTTTTCTGTTGGCATGTGCTTGTCGAAAACGGTCATGGCTAATGAAACTAAATCAGGATGTGCAACCCAAGTACCGTCATGTCCGTTTTTTACCTCACGTTCTTTATCAGCGATTACTTTATTGAATGCAATTGTGTTCGCTTCATCATCGTTTTTTATCGGAATTTGAGCGGCCATTCCGCCTATTGCATGAATATTACGTTTGTGACATCTTTGAATAACCAGCTGTGAGTATGCGCTCATAAATGGAGAAGTCATTGTTACCTGATCTCTATTTGGAACAATAAAAGCCGGATTATTTCTTAATTTTTTGATGTAAGAAAAAATATAATCCCATCTTCCGCAATTAAGACCAACAATGTGATCCTTTAGTTCAAAAATGATTTCGTCCAATTGAAAACTGGCTGTTATGGTTTCAATTAAAACAGTTGCTTTAAATGTTCCGTTGGGCACTCCCAAATATTCTTGTGTAAATTCGAAAACCTCATTCCACCATCTTGCTTCTAAATAATGTTCCAATTTTGGAATATAAAAATAAGGAGCAGTTCCATCTTCAATAAGTTGTTTATAATTATGGAAAGCATACAATCCAAAATCTATAAGTGATCCTGAAGCTTGTTGACCATCAATCAAAATATTTTTTTCGTGCAAATGCAATCCTCTAGGTCGAACTATTAATACCGCCGTTTTTTCATTTAGGCTGTAATTTTTATTTTTTTTAGTATCTTCTAAAGTAATGGTTCTGTTTACTGCATCTTTCAAGTTTTGTTGTCCGCTCATCAAATTACTCCAAGTTGGTGAAGTGCTGTCTTCGAAATCGGCCATAAAAGTTTTTGCTCCCGAATTAAGTGCATTGATGACCATCTTTCTGTCAACAGGACCTGTTATTTCGACTCTTCTGTCTAATAAGTCTTTTGGAGTTTTTCCGGCTTGCCAATTGCTTGCTCTGATACTTTTTGTTTCGGCAGGAAAACTTGGTAATGCTCCTTGGTCAAATAAGACCTGTTGTTTTTTTCGGTCTTCTAATAACGAAAGTCTTTTGTTATTAAATTTCTGATGCAACTCTGTTAAAAAATCAATGGCTTCACCCGTCAATATTTCTGGATAATCGTGATTCGTGTCAGTTGATAATTGTAGTAATCTTTCGGTTGTTTCGTTTTGATGTCTCATGGTTAATTCGTTTTACAGGACAATAGTACAAAAAGTTTTTTACAAAACAAGCGAACGTACGCTAAAAATGTAAAAATATTTTTTTGCGTTTTTTATTTTTTAGCGTATATTTGATTTTATGAATGTAGAAAAGGATTATATCAAATTGATTTTTGGGTTGAAGCTCAAGCAGGCTCGCACCAATAAGAACTTGTCTTTATTTGGTTTGGCTAAAATTACAGACCTTTCAAAATCGTACTTAAACGAAATCGAGAAAGGAAAAAAATACCCAAAAACAGATAAGATTATTCTTCTATCAGAAAAACTGGATGTTTCTTATGATAGTATGGTTTCTTTAAAACTGGATAATAATTTGGCGCCTATAGGTGAAATTTTAAAATCGGGTATTTTAAAAGAGATTCCTTTGGATATTTTCGGAATTCAGGAAAATGATCTCATTGATATCATTGCTAATGCTCCTGCAAAAGTAAATGCGTTTATAAGCACCATTATTGAGATTGCCCAGCATTACAATTTAACGCGTGAAAGTTTTTTCTTGGCTGCATTGCGTTCCTATCAGGAAGCACACAACAATTATTTTGAAGACTTAGAGCTGAAAGTGTTGCAATTTTCTAAAGCCTTTCATATTGATATTGATACTAAAATTTCCATTGAGGAATTGTCTGCTATATTAATAGAGGAATATGGGTATACTATTCAGGAAATTGTTTTTTCGGAACAAGAAGAATTAGGAGATTTAAGGTCGATTTTTGTTCCTAAAAGTAAGACGCTTTTGCTTTCATTAGATATTGATGAGCCTCAAAAAGCATTTATTTTGGCAAAAGAAATCGCTTATAATTACCTTGAAATTACAGAAAGATTATTTACTTTTAGTTGGATAAAATTTGACAATTTCGATCAGGTTCTCAATAACTTCTATGCTTCCTATTTTGCCGGTGCATTGCTTATTCCTAGACAGCATCTTATTGATGAGTTGAATTTGTTTTTATCCAAAACAGATCCTAAACCACAAGAGATGATCTTGCTGATGGGTAAATTCAATGTTTCACCTGAGTCTTTTTATCAAAGATTGACCAACATTTTGCCAAAAGATTTTCAATTAAAGAATCTCTTTTTTCTGCGATTGTCTCATAAAACTGGCGCGGATACGTATCAAATAAAAAAAGAATTGCATATTACGAATCAACAAGAACCGCATGCCAACGAAATGAATGAGCATTATTGCCGAAGATGGGTGTCAATCAAGACTATAGAAAATGCAATGAAACAAAATAAAGATCATTTTTTTGATGCGCAAATTTCTCGTTATGATAACAGTAGTAATGAGTATTTGGTGTTCTCTTCAGCTACATTAGATCCGTTTAAAAAAGATTGTTTAAGAAGTATTTCTGTGGGAATACTAATTACGCCCAGCGTAAAGAAAAAATTTAAATTCATTGACAATAAATCCATCCAAAAACAAATTGTAGGGGTAACTTGTGAAACTTGTGCAGTTAAAAATTGTCTGGAAAGAGCTTCTCCTCCCATTCAGTTAGAACAGAAGACTCGGAATGAGAATACGGATTTGATAGTGCAAAAGTATATGGCTAAATTTAGTTAGACCGCTTAAATAGTTAAAAAAGCACCGAAAGTTCGATTAAAAATTATGGTGCTTTTTCTAAAGACTTGTAAAATTAGTCAATCAATTTGTAATAACGAGCCCTTAATAGATTGGGAATTTTCTTTTTTATTCGGTCCAAAACGCATTCTTTTTAGGGACTTGGATACTTTGTTTTGTTCTTTTTTATTTTTCAGTATTATAAAAATGGGCTAAAGTTCACAATAATCCCATGAAAATCGCGCCTGTGTATAAATTATCCAATAAGGAAGTAGCCAATTCAGCAGCCATTAATTTTTCTTTTACAAATTCTTTGTAGGCTTTTGATTTGCTGATTTCTTTCAATTTATTTTGGTATTCCGAAGCTTCTTCGTTAACTGAAATGATTGTATTGGATGAATCCAAAGCATAAATTTCAGACATCATGCGGCGTCCCTGAAAAGCACAAGGCAAATGCATGACGGTACTTCTCTAGGAATCGGAAACGGTTTCGTTTGTGTTTTTTAATTTTTTGAATGAAAAATTAGCGTTTTTAGTTCTATACATATAACATTGATTGTCAAAAACCTTTAGTCTTTGTGTATTTCAACTTCACTTTCTAAATTTTTAAACCACGGTTCGTTAGTTGAATTTCTTATAATTGCTGTTTTCGAAATCGTTCGGTACAGTTTAAAAAAGTCGAAAACTCCTTTTGTACCGTTGCCCAATTATTTTCGAAAGCAATAATTCTTGGTTTAGCGATAATCAACATTCCTGGAGCGCCTGCTCCTTGAGTATATAGTACGGTAGAATTCAATCGAATTTTGCAAAATCAGTAGTAACAACAATTGCTTTTTTGGTTGGATTTAATTTTAAAAAATCAACGCAGTTTTGCAACGGGTAGATACCGTCAATGCAAGCGAATGTAAAATCAAGCACATTACATTCAGACAAAATGTTTTCTCAAATTTTTGTTCCATCAATTTGATTAGAAAAGAACTGATCGGTTTTGAATAGTCAATTGAGCTTTCGGTTCCAACATCTATTCTTGCGTTTTCTCGTGGATTTAGATTGTTTTCTTGAATTAGTTTTGTCAAGGCATTTGCTGCAAAAACTACGGTATCTTGATTTGTATCTGATAATGTCATTTTAATTAACATATACCTTTTTCCAGTTTTTGAGGTTTAATATTTTTGGCTTTCGCCAAAGTTTTAATAGAGAAGTGTATTTTAGCTACGTCAAAAGAGATAGAATCAATTCCTGTTTTCAGTATTCAATTTTTTTACTTGTAAAAACAGAAATGGATTGTTTTGATGCACTTGTTTTAGCGGTATAAAATGAAAGTAGGAGATGTTTTTATTAATTTAGAAATAAACAATAATTAAAATTATTGAATTGCTGATTTTAGTCTTTTTGTAGATTAATTTTTGATAAATTTTGCTATCTCTTATTTAAGATTTTTTTCTTTTTTGTTTAACCTTTTTTTGGATTTTGTTTAATTTTTAGAGATTTCTTGATGTTTTGTGTAAAACACTTTAAATTCATTATAAATAACATAGAAAAGGTTGTGGTTCCTGTCTAATTGCCTTATTTTTGTAGAATTTTTTAAAACAAATTATATAAATCTTATGGCAAAATCTGCATTATTGAAATCGTCAATAGCAAAAAAAGTCGCTATGGCACTTTCAGGACTTTTCTTAATTTTATTTTTAGCACAACATTTTTTTATAAACAGTACCTCGGTTTTCAGTCCTGACACTTTTAACTCGATTTCTCATTTCATGGGAAACAATCCGTTGGTTCAGTTTGTAATTCAGCCCATTCTTATTGTAGGTGTTGTTTTTCACTTTGTAATGGGTATTGTTTTGGAAATCAAAAACAACAGTGCAAGACCAATATCTTACGCGAAGAACAACGGTGCTGCTAATTCTACTTGGGCTTCCAGGAACATGATTATAACTGGCTTAGTGGTTCTTGCTTTTATTGTGTTGCATTTTTACGATTTCTGGGTTCCTGAAATGGTGTACAAATACGTAGAGGTTAATCCGCTTGACGAAAATAGATATTTTGCTGAGTTGACGCACAAATTTGTAAGTCCGGTTCGTACTGCCATTTATTGTGTTTCGTTTGTTTTGTTATCGCTGCACTTGTGGCACGGTTTCAATTCTTCGTTCCAATCTGTAGGTTTTAATAATAAATATTCAAAATCGTTGCATACATTAGGATATGCTTTTGCAATTGTAGTTCCTTTTGGTTTCATTTTCATTGCATTATTTCATTATTTCAATCATTAATATTCAATTATAAATGGCATTAGATTCAAAAATTCCAGGAGGTTCAATTTCGGACAAATGGACAAATTATAAAGATCATATTAATTTAGTAAACCCTGCTAACAAACGTAATTTAGATATTATTGTAGTTGGTACAGGTCTTGCTGGAGGTTCGGCTGCTGCAACTTTGGCAGAGTTAGGATATAACGTAAAAGCTTTTTGTTTTCAAGATTCCCCACGCCGTGCGCACTCGATAGCTGCACAAGGAGGAATTAACGCTGCAAAAAATTATCAAGGAGATGGAGATTCAACGTTCCGTTTGTTTTATGATACTGTAAAAGGTGGCGATTACCGCGCTCGTGAAGCAAACGTTCACCGTCTTGCTGAGGTTTCTACCAATATTATTGACCAGTGTGTGGCTCAAGGTGTTCCTTTTGCCCGTGAATATGGCGGATTACTTGACAACCGTTCTTTTGGAGGTACATTAGTTTCAAGAACTTTTTATGCTAAAGGACAAACAGGACAGCAATTATTATTAGGGGCGTATTCAGCAATGAATCGTCAAATAGGTCGTGGAAAAATAAAAATGCACAACCGTCACGAGATGCTGGATTTAGTAATCGTAAACGGTAAAGCAAGAGGAATTATAGCGCGTAATTTGGTTACGGGAGAAATCGAAAGACATTCTGCTCATGCTGTAGTTATTGCGTCCGGAGGCTACGGAAACGTATTTTTCCTTTCGACGAATGCGATGGGAAGTAATGTAACCGCAGCTTGGAAAATTCACAAAAGAGGAGCGTTTTTTGCAAATCCTTGTTACACACAAATTCACCCAACTTGTATTCCGGTATCTGGAGATCATCAGGCAAAATTGACGTTAATGTCAGAATCCTTGCGTAATGATGGTCGTATTTGGGTTCCTGCAAAATTAGAAGATGCGAAAGCGATTAGAGAGGGAAAATTAAAACCAACCCAAATTGCAGAAGCCGATAGAGATTATTATTTAGAAAGAAGATATCCTGCTTTTGGAAATTTAGTGCCTAGAGATATTGCTTCTCGTGCGGCTAAAGAAAGATGTGATGCCGGTTTTGGTGTTAACAAAACAGGAGAAGCTGTTTATCTTGATTTTGCTGCTGCAATTGAAAGATACGGAGTAGATCAAGCGAGATTAAAGCATTTAGACGAAAATGATAAAGCTTTGGTTATTAAATTAGGAACAGAAGTTGTGGCCAATAAATATGGTAACTTGTTCCAGATGTACGAGAAAATTGTAGACGAAAATCCATATTCAACTCCTATGATGATTTATCCAGCCGTGCATTACACGATGGGAGGAACTTGGGTAGATTATAACTTACAAACTACGATTCCGGGTTGTTTCTCTATTGGAGAATCTAACTTTTCAGATCACGGAGCGAACAGATTGGGAGCTTCTGCATTAATGCAAGGTTTAGCAGATGGATATTTTGTTCTTCCTTACACTATTGGAGATTATCTAGCACCGGATATTAAAATGGGTACCATCTCTACTGATTCTCCAGAATTTGAACAAGCTGAGAAAAATGTTAAGCAACAGATTGAGGCTTTAATGAGTAACGGAGGTTCTAAACCAGCGGATTATTTCCATAAGAAATTAGGAAAAATCATGTGGGATAAAGTTGGAATGGCTCGTAATGCTGAAGGTTTAACAGAAGCACAAAATGAAATCGCCGCAATTAGAGAAGAATTCTATAAAGAGGTAAAAATTCCTGGAACAGCGAACAGTTTTAACCCAGAGTTGGCTAAAGCACTTCGTATTGCTGATTTCCTTGAATTGGGAGAGCTATTTGCCAAAGATGCCTTACATAGAAATGAATCTTGTGGAGGTCACTTCCGTGAAGAATATCAAACACCTGAAGGAGAAGCACAACGTGACGACGAAAACTTCGCATACGTTGCAGCATGGGAATACAAAGGTAATCCTAGTGATGCAGTGTTGCACAAAGAAGAGTTGAAATTCGAAAACGTTAAACTAGTTCAAAGAAGTTATAAATAATTTAGTCTAATGTCTAACGTCTTAAAGTCAAATGGCTCCATGTCAATCGACTTTCGACTTTCGGCTTTATGACTTTAAAACTCAAAACATGAAACTTACATTAAAAATATGGCGTCAAAAAGATGCCAAAGCCACCGGAAAAATAGTTGAATATCCAATTGATGGAATCGAACCGGACATGTCTTTTCTTGAAATGCTTGACATTTTAAACGATGAATTAATCGTAAAAGGAGAAGATACTGTAGCATTTGACCACGATTGTCGCGAAGGAATTTGCGGGATGTGTTCGTTGTATATCAATGGCGAAGCACACGGCCCAGACCGTTTGGTTACGACTTGTCAATTGCACATGCGTAAATTTAAAGATGGAGATACTATTTTTATCGAACCTTTTAGAGCAAAAGCATTCCCAGTAATCAAAGATTTAGTGGTGGATAGAGGTGCATTTGACAGAATCCAGCAATCTGGAGGTTTTGTTTCTGTAAATACTTCAGGAAATACTATCGATGCCAATACAATTCCTATTCCTAAACACGATGCAGATAGAGCATTTGATGCTGCAACATGTATTGGTTGTGGCGCTTGTGTAGCGAGTTGCAAAAACTCTTCGGCTATGTTATTTGTTGCGGCAAAAGTTTCTCAATTTGCCTTATTACCGCAAGGAAAAGTTGAAGCTACTGATAGAGTTTTAAATATGGTTAGCCAAATGGATGCCGAAGGTTTTGGTAATTGTACTAATACTGGAGCTTGTGAAGTAGAATGTCCAAAAGGAATTTCTCTTGAAAACATTGCCAGAATGAACAGAGAATATCTGTCTGCAAGCTTGAAAGGATAAAACCTTATAAGTGAAATTATAACCGCATTCAATGTCAAAGTTGAATGCGTTTTTTTTTATCTTTATAAAAATGATTTAAGATGAAAGTTACCCTAATCCAATCGCCTTTAATTTGGGAAAGTCCAAAAGAGAACCGAAACTATTTCGAAGAAAAAATAAATTCAATTTCTGAAAATATTGATCTGATTATACTTCCTGAAATGTTTACAACGGGTTTTACAATGAGTCCAGGGAATGTTGCGGAAACAATGCAAGGCGAAACGGTAACGTGGCTTAAAGCATTGGCAAAAGCCAAAAAAAGTGCTATCACGGGAAGTTTAGTTATTGAAGAAAATAATAATTTCTACAATAGAATGGTTTTCGTATTTCCGTCAGGGGAACTTCAATTCTATGATAAAAAACATTTATTTACATTGGCTGGAGAAGACAAAGTATATACTAGCGGAACGCAAAAAGTTATAGTTAATTATTTAGATTGGAAAATTTGTCTCCAAGTATGTTATGATTTACGATTCCCGGTATTTTCAAGAAATTCGGAAGATTATGATTTGCTTATTTATGTTGCAAGTTGGCCAAAAACAAGAATAAATGCTTGGGACGTGTTACTTAAAGCGCGTGCTATAGAAAACATGAGTTATGCGATTGGCGTTAATAGAATAGGCGAGGACGATAATGGGTATCAGTATACCGGACATTCACAAGTTGTCGATCATCTTGGTTATTATGTGTTGGAACCACAAGAATCTGAAAGTTCTTTTATAGTAATATTAGACAAAGAAAAAATGTTAGAAACCCGAAAAAAATTAGACTTTTTGAACGACAGAGATTCTTTTGCAATAAAAAATATACAGCTTTAGTTTTTCTTATCTATTTTCTTTTTTGGTTCCGGGCTGTAGGGAATACTCAAATCAAAAATCTGATTTACATCCCAATTTGCACGAACATCAATTTCTTTTGAGAAATAAATAACTTCTTCGGCTTGACGTTTTTCTAAATAATTTCCTGAATCCCATTCCTTGTTTTTATTCCCGTCATAAATTGCGCGAAGAGAATACAAAGAGGGTTCAATTAAATTAAAGTCTATTGTGGTGTTTTTCTCTGAGTATTCAGAGGCTAAAACTTCTCCCTTTTGATTAGTCAATTCCACTATCACAGGAAATTGTTTTACGTTTTGTAAAGAAACGCTAAGATTTCCATATTCTGCGGCCGTTTTTATTGCTATTTTATAAGTCAGTGTATCATTTGATTTCTCGAAAAAATCAATCAATGCGCCAGGTTGAATGGTAAAAGCATATTCTTCAGAAGGCTCTTTCTTGAAATCTAAGTATAATCTTTGATTAAATTCGTCGTATTCCGAAGTGAAAGAAACTGTAGTTCCGGCCTTATTTACTATTTTAATTTTTGAATTATCAAATTTAACTAATGGTGTAGTAGTTTCAAAAGTCAAACGATCTCTAAAATTTAAAACGCTATTTTGTACCATAGTGATACTTAAAGTGTCTTTTTTCTGGTCTTTGATTTTTAAAGTATAATCCTGTTGGTATTTTTCTTTGGTAACCGATAAGGCTAGTGAATCACTTTTTAAAGGTTTGTACCATATTTGTAGAGAATCTTTTTTTGGCAATTGAGTAACGATAGAGGGAAGGGTCTCATTTTTGTTTTTTAAAATTATTTTAGGTCTTTCATTAACTGAATTCACTTTTCCTTCGTAACCCATAATTAATCTATTGCCCGACGCTTGAGTTGGTTTATAGACTTTAAATGGTGCAACTTCCTTGAATAACTCTAATTCGTAAACAGTGTCATTTGGGATGGTTATGTATTGTTTGCTAAATCCAATTTTGTCTTTTTTTGGATTAAATTTATTGTTGCTATTATAATCTTTCATCGCCACAAGAAGATATTTTCCTGCTTTTAAATTCTCTAATTTAAAAGTTTTCGAGCTATCAAGTGTATTTGAGATGTATCTAGGATTATCAGTATAAACTATTGAATCTTTAAAGGTGTCATTTATCTCATAAAGCATTACAGAAACAAAAGATTCTACTTCTTTGTCATACGCATCCTTCACTTTTCCGCTCAGCGACAGAGAATCGATATGATCACCGGTCGAAAATACATATTTGAATTGGTTAAACGGATTTCCTTCATTATTGTCAGAAATACTTTGACCAAAGTTGAAACTATACGTTGTATTAGGCTGTAGGGTATCTTTTATTTTAATTGTAATAAACTTACTTGCGGTAGTTGGTAAAATCAAAGGCTCTTGTTTCATTGGCGGAGAAATGATTAATTGCTTGTTCAGGTTTTTTAATTTGATATTTTCATCAAATATCAATTTAATCTCATCTCCTTTAAAGTTGGTGCTAAAATTCTTAGGAAAACTCATTTTTAAAACGGGTGCAATCGTGTCTTTTAAACCGCCGGTTATATTTCCTCTTTTTGCACAACCTATTGTTACTAAAAGTAATAGCAGGGAAATATACCTTAAATTGTTTTTCAACATATCAAATTTGTATTAGAATTACAAAATAACAATTATAATTAATGGGATTGAAACTTTTTAATGTTTTATTACAGGTATTTAAACGGGCTTACTTTTAAGATTCTTTATTTTCTTTTTATCTTTTAATGTGTAAATTTACCTCGATATAAAATTTGTAATTTTAGATAATAGATAGGAAATGAAAAAAATTGAACACATAGGAATTGCAGTAAAAAATTTAGAAGTATCCAATTTAATTTTCGAAAAACTACTGGGTTTTCCGGCTTATAAATATGAAAATGTAGAAAGTGAAGGTGTAAGTACTTCTTTCTTTGCCGTTGGGCCAAACAAGATAGAACTTCTGGCAGCGACTAATCCGGAGAGTCCTATTGCTAAATTTATAGAAAAAAAAGGGGAAGGGATACATCATATTGCTTTTGATGTTGAAGATATTTTTTTAGAAATAGCACGTTTGAAAAAAGAAGGATTTGTTGTCCTGAATGAAATACCAAAAAAAGGAGCTGATAATAAGTTAGTTGCATTTTTGCACCCTAAAAGCACGAATGGTGTCTTGATTGAACTTTGTCAGGAAATAAGTTAATTTTATTTTATTGGAAATTTTAGAACTCTAATAATCAACGGTTTTCTAATTAATAAATATAAATATTAAAACTATCTGAAAATCTAAGGCGTAAATGTTTGGAGTGAATAAAAAATAGTGGTAATATTGCAAACTCTTAACCGGTCCTATAGCTCAGTTGGTTAGAGCACCTGACTCATAATCAGGTGGTCCCTGGTTCGAGCCCAGGTGGGACCACTTCAATGAATTCAAGCCTTTACAGCAATGTGGAGGCTTTTGTTTTTTCTACAGGTTAAACATAGGTTAAACATTTTCCATATTTCTTTTTTATATTTATCGGAATTAATCTCAATATTTAGCATAATGCCAAACTCTAGTCTACAATTTTATCACGATTTAGTATTTCATAATGGGATTGAAGTTTTATTTGCATCTTTCATAAACAATCCTGAACTCATAAGTAATGGATTTGAATATTTACAGGAATACGATTATTATCTTAAGGATGAAATGATAATTGATAGTGAAGATGCAAAATTTGAAATAACAATAATTAATAGAGATAAGTTTTTTGAAAATTCAATCATAAAACAAACATTTATACTTTATCAAGCTATAAGTGATAATCTAATAGAACTACCCGAATCAGAGAAGTCAAAATTACTTATAGATTACTATCACCAATTAGATATTATCACAGTAAAACTTGAAACTCTAGAAGGAGACCTCATAAGTATTGTCAAGAATGAGATATTAAAGATTATTGGAGATTTGAAAATCAAATACCAAAATATTGTGGAATACCATTCCGTTTTTAGGAAACTTATAATTAAGACCGAAAGTGGAATGTCAATATTTCAGAGCAAACCTATAGTACCGTATAGGTTTTTTGGAAAATTGTATGATACAGCATCAAACTTATATTTAATTGATGATGTTGAAATCTCTGAAGAAATGTTTGTTGATGTATTTACATCTGCCAATCCAGAACCTCACAGCAAAATTATCTTTGACAAATCTAATTTTATAGTTGCCTTTTTTCTGAAAGAAATTGAACCCTTTTTTGAAAATTTTAATGCAGTTTCGATAGAGAAAAGTAAATTATTTTTAAACAAACAGGGTAAACCTTTAAAAAGTAATGATTTATACGTGGCTTTATCTAGAAATAAAGACAATTCACACACTGATATAATTAAAATTCAAAACGAAATCAAAATACTAAAAAAAGAGTATTTGAAATAACCTTACACTATACCTTACACTTTGTCTTAAACCCTCATTACACTTCTGGAATGAGGGTTTTTTTATACTATTTCTTTGGTGCCTTAATCAGGATATGCACTCATATCCATAAACTTTATAATTATGGAATTATTCCAAGAAATCATTTCAAAGGAGCATGTGTTAGAACAATTGAAAAAAGTTCAATTAGATTTAAAAAAGTTGCAATATCTAGAAAAAGAGCTGGTGTCTTTTGAGGAAGGAAAAAAGTATTTAAGCTTATCAGAATCAGATTTGATTACAATGATTAATGATAAAAAAATTCCATTTTATTCCACAGAGGGACAAAATATTTACTTTAGAAAGTCAGAGCTTGAATATTTGGTTTTCTCGGGTAAATTTTCAACAACAGAAGGCTTTGACAAGGAAGTTGAAGCTTATTTGTGTGCAATTACAATTATTTGATAATTGATTTGTCAGGATTAAAAAGGTCTGTTTGAAACAACCTTACATTATACCTTACACTTTTACTTACACCCTCATTACTCTTTTGAAATGAGGGTTTTTTTATGCGCTTAATTTGCTTCAATAATAACAGAGATATGCGCATATCCATAACCTAAACAGTAATGGAAAATATCCTAAAGAAATTAGACAGAATAGAAGTCTTAATCGTAAGACAGTACATTTTAAGTAAAGAGATTTTGTCTCTTGAAGAAGCGGGAGCGTATCTGCAATTATCAAAATCTTGTCTTTATAAAATGACAAGTAATAAGGAAATATCTTTTTATGTACCAGGAGGCAAAAAGATATATTTCCGTAGAACTGAGCTTGATAGTTGGGTTCTCAATCGTAAAGTAAGCTCAGTTAACGAGTGTGATTTAGAAGTAGAAAATTACTTAGGAAGAACTCAAAAATCTAGGTCATGATAGATTTTATTAGAGTACACTACCAAGACAAAAGCAGGATAGAGCCATTTGTTATGAAACAAGAGAACTTTGAAAGGGTTATCACTAGCCTTGAATATCATACTGGAGAAGTACTTTATCCATATAAAGCCAATCTTGGAAATATGGAAATAGTAATCAATGAAAATGGAGGCTATGTTAAGAACTCAATACCCAAATTAAATAATTTGTTACTAACTGGACAAGAGCATAATTACAATGATTTTTCCTATTCAGAACTATGTTCCAGTATTGATTATTTGTCAGATAATATAATAGATGTTAATGAAACAAAACTAACTCAATTAGAATTCGGTTTTAATATTAATGTACCAAAAAGTGCAGAAAAAATTATTGAAGATAGTGTTTTGATGCACAAATTGAAAAGGCACACAGCATTAAGAAAGTTTAAAGGCAAAGGCTGTTTGTTAGAATTTGAACATACAAACTTTATGATAAAAATATATGATAAAGCAAAGCAGTATAGAAGAGAAGAAAATACACTTCGATTTGAAATTAAATTCCTTAGCACAAAAGAGTTTAATCCACTTGGAGTATATAACATTAATGATTTGAAGAACAAAGACAATTTAAGTATGCTTTTTAAATATTTGATGATGTGGACATGCTAACTTAGCCATCACAGAAAGTTAAGAAATAATCTTAATTTTAACCTATGAAACAAGTGCGCAAAATTTATGACAAAGCTTTCAAAGAAAAAGCGGTCCAATTGAGTTATGAGAGAACAAACATATCAGAACTGGCCAGAGAGCTGGGAGTATCAGCACCACAGTTGTACAAATGGCGCAAAGAGTTCGAGGAGTTTGGAGAGGGAAGTTTTCCTGGAAGAGGGAATTTAAAACTAAGTCCTGAACAAGAAAAAATTCACGAATTGGAGAAAAGACTCAAAGATGCCGAGTTAGAGCGTGATATATTAAAAAAAGCAATCGGCATTTTTTCCAAGAGCGATCGATGATTTACAGTTTCATTAAAAACAATGAACAAGTATTCCCGATTGAAAAAATGTGCAAAGTTCTACAAGTGAGTAGTGGAAGTTATTACCGATGGAAAAAACAAACAATCACTGCAAGACAGCAACGAAAAATCGCCATAAAAGAAAAGATAACAGTGATTTATTTTGAATCCAAACAACGATACGGAAGTCCTAGAATAACATTAGAACTTAGGAGTATTGGTTATAAAATTTCAAGAATTAGTGTAGCAAAATATATGAAACAGCTAGGCTTACGAAGTAAATTAAGCAAGAAATTCAAAGTAACGACCAACTCAAATCATAATTATTTAATCGTTGAAAATATATTAAACAGAGGGTTTATTGTAAAAATGCCTTCAAAAGCTTGGGTTTCTGATATCACCTATATTCAAACCAAAGAGGGATTTGTATACCTGACAACTATTATGGATTTGTACGACCGAAAAATTATAGGTTGGAGTTTGAGCGATGGAATGAGTACGGATGAAACCTCGCTTAAGGCTTG
>NZ_FNVP01000018.1 GCF_900108015.1 Flavobacterium urumqiense
CCGTTATTGGCAGAGTACATCAATATCCCTGTTCCTCCTGAAGCAGTGATGGTGATAGAACCATCGCTTGCGCCATTACATTTAGGATTAACCAAAGCTGCCGACGAAACAACTATAGGTGGTGGTTCTGCAAGAACTACCGATCCTGTTGTAATACACCCTTTAGAATCTTTTACTTCCCACTGGTAAGTTCCAGCTTTAATATTGGAAAGATCCTCGGTATTTGCTGTAAAACTGTTTGGGCCTGTCCAAGAATAAGTATAAGGAGCAATACCTCCAGTGACCGTAAGATTTATTGAACCAAACCCGCCATTGCATGTTGGAGTAGTAGTAACTGCAACTGCTTTTGGATTTGAATCTACTTTAAATTGAATAGGAGCTCCTGGGAAATCTTTCAATTCAGATTGTTCTGAATTACCAGAAGATCTAGTTCTAATAAATAATGTACTGAGTGAAAAACAAGGATCGGTCGCTCGTTTGAACACTTGGGTAAGGTTAATCGCACCTTCAGCATATTGATTTGGAGCGTAATCACCACCCACACCAGTATTATTAGGATCACTACCAAAGACATCAAAAGGTACATGGGTCATAGAGGTATTATTAGCAATGAATATTCTACCCAAAAACTCTGAATTTGGGTGAATTACATAGTGGAAACCACCTCCTGTCATAGCAGTCCATACTCTAATTACTGCATTTGCATCCCCACCTCCATTGGTAAACTCAATAGTAATCAGAATGTCACCTACAGTACGACCACCGTCAGTTCCTAAACTACTAAAACTACCGCTACCTCCTGTGATTGCTCCAGTAGCACTAGTAGTTGCTCCAGTTATAGTCATTGATTTCTGTAAAAATTCAAAATCAATATAACTACTACCCATTGTGACCTGACGGTCACCGGCAAATAAACACCACAAATCAGTTGATAATCCACCTAATTTAGGATCTCCATAAGAAAAATGAGCACCCGCATTTTCGATTTCATTTTTGTTGGGTGAACTTCCTGGACCCCAAGTGTAAGTATTGGGATTATCATTTATTTTATTGGATGCCGTAAAAACAGTTAAATCATTTATATACCGATCCTGCAGCATAAAAGTTTGACCTGGATAAAGCAATTCTCCCGTAAACGGGTTAATAACGCCGTGGCCGTCAATGCCAGGATGCTGAGCATCAAACAAGTCGCCTACATTTTCATATCCAGCAGGAGAATGCGCATAGGCATCGCCATCAACTCCAGAACCGCTTTTAGGTGAGATAACAGGTACAATACCTTTTAAAGATCCCTGCGCGTTTACTGTAGTAGTTGTCATTAAAATTGTTACTAACAAAAGTGACAGTGTAATCCATTGGTGGCAATAATTCTGCCACACTTTTGTTAGGCAATCGATAGAATTTGTCTTATTAAATTTTAAAAAATTTAATTTAGAAATAGCGTTTTTCGTTAAAAGACAACGTATTATTTTGTTGTATAAGAAATCGAAAAACTTAAAAATTGTATTCTTTTTCATAATAATAGTATTTTAACACCATACATTTAATTTAATAGGCAGTTTACAGAATGAGGGCGAATAAAAAATCTTCCGATAAAAATCATGAAGGCAACCGTCGTTAAAGCATGTTTTTATCACGACAATAAAAATATCTTTATCATTTACCAAAATCGAGTTGTAAAAATGGATTAGATTAATCTCAAAACGAATAAATTAAACACTAAAAAAAGGTTGTTACCAGAATAGTACGCATTGGGGAAATGCGTCTAACCGTCACTAAATCATCTTCAATTAAAAAAGTATTGAAGTGAGCGTTCAAACATAGGAGTATAAAATGCGGGGAACAAAATCTATATCCTAAAACAAGCTTCAAGTCGTCAAAAAACAACTTCATTTTTTTCCTACATAAAATTAATGATTAAAATAAAAAGATTAAAAAAAGGAGTAGTAAAATAGACGAATTGCTAATTTACCCGATAATTAACATTACTAAGTAAGAAAATAAACATACAAATAAAAAATAATTTTATTTTTAAGTAGCTGATTAATAGTTTATTACGCGTTAAATAAAATATTTTAAAATTAAGAATCATTTTCTTACTTCAAATAATATATTTCATTTACATTTAAAGAAAAAACCTCCCATTTTGGACTTCTCCCAAAAAAGTTAGACACTATTTGGGGGCAATCCATTTCTGAAAGGTTTTTTTCTAATAATCTTTTATCGTTATTTTAGGAACGAAAATCTAAATGAAATACTTTTTGCAGAACAAAAAAGTGGTTGTTTATTACATATTTCTTCTATATTGTCCTCCCACTTCAAACAAAGCCGAAGTAATTTGTCCCAAAGAACAAACCTTTGTCGCTTCCATTAAGTGTTCGAATAAGTTTTCGTTTTTTATGGCTGCTTCCTGAAGTGTATTTAAATGTTCCGTCACTAAATCCTGATTGGATTGGTGTAAATGGTGCAGCATATCTATTTGGTATTGTTTTTCTTCTTCGGTAGCACGAATTACTTCAGCTGGAATAACCGTTGGAGAACCTTTAGAACTCAAGAACGTATTCACTCCGATAATTGGAAATTCACCCGTATGTTTCAAAGTCTCATAATACAAACTTTCTTCCTGAATTTTACTTCGTTGGTACATCGTTTCCATAGCACCAAGAACGCCACCACGTTCGGTAATACGGTCGAATTCGAGTAAAACTGCTGCTTCCACTAAATCTGTTAATTCTTCGATGATGAAAGCTCCTTGAATTGGGTTTTCATTTTTGGCAAGACCTAATTCTTTATTGATAATTAGCTGAATCGCCATTGCACGTCGTACTGATTCTTCAGTAGGCGTTGTAATTGCCTCATCATAAGCATTGGTATGCAACGAGTTACAGTTATCATAAATGGCATACAAAGCTTGCAAAGTGGTACGAATATCATTGAAATCAATTTCCTGTGCGTGCAATGAACGCCCAGAAGTCTGAATGTGATACTTTAACATTTGAGCACGTTCGTTCGCTCCATATTTGTTTTTCATGGCTTTCGCCCAAATTTTACGTGCTACACGACCAATAACTGCATATTCCGGATCAACTCCATTCGAAAAGAAGAAGGATAAGTTGGGTCCAAAATCGTTAATATTCATTCCACGACTCAAATAATATTCCACATACGTGAAACCATTAGAAAGTGTAAAAGCCAATTGCGTGATAGGATTTGCTCCTGCTTCGGCAATATGATATCCTGAAATAGAAACCGAATAAAAATTTCTAACATTCTTGGTAATAAAATATTCCTGTACGTCACCCATCAATCGCAAAGCAAATTCCGTTGAGAAAATACAGGTATTCTGTGCTTGATCTTCTTTAAGAATATCAGCCTGAACTGTTCCACGAACTTGGGACAGCGTTCTTGCTTTGATATCACTATATATTTCCAAAGGCAAAACCTGATCTCCGGTAACGCCCAAAAGCATCAACCCTAAACCGTTGTTCCCTTGAGGTAAATCGCCATGGTAATGCGGTCTTTCAACTCCTTTTGCTGCATATATTTTGTTGATTTTTGCTTCAATTTCTTTTTCAAGATTGTTTTCTTTAATGTAAAACTCACATTGTTGGTCAATAGCAGCATTCATGAAAAAGCCTAACAACATCGGAGCCGGTCCATTAATGGTCATACTTACTGATGTCATTGCATGCACTAAATCGAAACCAGAATATAATTTTTTAGCATCATCCAAACAACAAATAGAAACACCTGCATTCCCGATTTTTCCATAAATATCAGGACGAACGTGTGGATCATTTCCATATAAAGTCACACTGTCAAAAGCAGTCGACAATCGTTTTGCCGGCAAACCTGCGCTCACATAATGAAAACGTTTATTGGTTCTTTCCGGTCCACCTTCACCGGCAAACATACGAGAAGGATCTTCTCCTTCGCGTTTGAAAGGATACAAACCAGCGGTAAAAGGAAATTCTCCCGGAACATTTTCCTGCAGACACCAACGTAAAATATCACCCCAAGCCTGATACTTTGGTAACGCAATTTTTGGAATTTGAGAATGAGAAAGCGACTCCGTATGCGTAGCCATTTTAATTTCTCTGTCACGAACTTTGAACGTGTAAACTGGGTTTTTGTACTTGTTTACTTTTTCGTTCCAAGTTATTATGATTTCCCAATTGTAAGGATCCAAATCCATTTTTACTTTATCAAACTGATTGAGTAAAAGATTTAGGAAAATTTTATTTTCAGGAATTCCTTGTTTTTCGGTTTCCAAAGCAGTTGGTAATACCGAATCTTCATCAATTCCAGTTTTGCTTATGACTGGGAATTTTCCGGAAACACTTTCTAGTGTTTTGAAAATCCCGTATAATTTTTGAGCAACTTGTTCCTGACTAACCGCCGTAATATCATATTTTCGGTTACTTTCAGCAATTTCAGATAAATAGCGGGTTCTGTGTGGTGGAATAACGAATATCTTCTCGCTCATCTCACGCGTGATTTTGAAAGTTGATTTCAAATCAGAATTCGTTTTTTCATGAACTTTATCCATAATCGCTTTGTACAGCGTATTCATTCCCGGGTCGTTAAACTGAGAAGCAATGGTGCCATAAACCGGAAGTGTATCTAAGTTAGCATCCCAAAGATTATGGTTGCGTTGGTATTGTTTTTTCACGTCTCTTACGGCATCAAGAGAACCGCGTTTGTCGAATTTATTGATTGCAACCAAATCAGCAAAATCAAGCATGTCGATTTTTTCCAATTGAGTCGCAGCACCAAATTCCGGTGTCATTACATATAAGGAAACATCAGAATGGTCCATAATCTCCGTGTCAGATTGCCCGATCCCGGAAGTTTCCAGAATAATGATGTCATAATTTGCCGCTTTGATTACTTGAATTGCTTCGGCAACATATTTTGACAAAGCCAAATTTGATTGGCGTGTTGCCAAAGAACGCATATAAACACGAGGATTATTGATCGCGTTCATACGTATTCTATCGCCAAGAAGTGCACCACCCGTTTTTCTTTTGGATGGATCGACAGAGATTAGTCCTATCGTTTTTTCTGGAAAATCGATAAGGAAACGACGCACTAATTCATCGACTAAGGATGATTTTCCTGCTCCACCCGTCCCTGTAATTCCCAAAACTGGCGTTTTACAATCGGTGTTTTTTTTATGAATTGCATCTAAAGTTGCTGCTGCAACATCAGGAAAATTCTCAGCGGCTGAAATTATACGTGCAATTGCTTTTGGATTTTTTTCTTCAAGATGATTGATTTCATCAGTCAATTTATCTCCAATAGCGTAATCCGATTGTTGTACTAAATCATTTATCATTCCTTGCAATCCCATGGCACGACCATCGTCTGGCGCATAAATTCTGGTGATTCCGTAGGCTTGTAATTCAGCTATTTCAGAAGGCAGAATTACTCCTCCTCCACCGCCAAATATTTTTATTTGTCCGGCTCCTTTTTCTTGAAGCAGGTCGTACATATATTTGAAATATTCGTTGTGACCTCCTTGATACGATGTTATTGCAATTGCATTGGCATCTTCTTGAATTGCTGTATTGACTACTTCTTCCACACTACGGTCATGACCCAAATGAATCACCTCAACACCAGTAGATTGAATAATTCTGCGCATGATATTTATTGCTGCATCGTGACCATCAAAAAGGGCTGCAGCGGTGACAATTCTTATTTTATTAACAGGGATATACGGTTTTACGGGTTCCATTTTATGAATATGATAATTTAAGTGCGCAATTTACGATTTTATTTTAAAAATTATTTAATGTCTGCCATAGTTGTTTATAAATAAGCAAGGATTTTGTTGTTTAGCCCCGATGGAAGCGGCATCCCTCGCTTTTTCAGCGAGGATACAGCGGACAGCGGGACAACTGTTCCTTAATAAATATAAAGTTTGTGCTCCTAAAAATAATTGTGGCTTTGTTTTTGAATAAGTAGTATTTTTACACAAGCCGCATGGCAAAAAGACGAATTAAACCTATAAAAACAATTACGATGAAGAAAATTTTAATTTTAATAGTGGCCGTGTCTCTTTCCAGTTGTGCCGAAATGCAACAGGTTCTTAATCAATTACCACAAACGCAGGGAATCGGAGGTGTTGATATTGCTGGCGGATTGAGGGAAGCATTGAACAACGGAATTTCGAAACAAGTGACAAAACTAACAGCTACTGATGGCTTTTACAGAAATGAAGCGGTAAAAATTTTATTGCCGGAAGAATTGCGAAAAGTAGATGCCGGCTTGAGAAAAATTGGTTTGAGTTCATTGGCTGATGAAGGTTTAAAAGTATTGAATCGTGCTGCCGAAGATGCGGTGAAGGAAGCGACGCCAATATTTGTTGACGCCGTTAGAAACATGACTTTTAGGGATGCCAAATCAATTTTGATGGGGAATGAAAGTTCAGCAACAAATTATTTACAAAATAGTACTTCAACTGCTTTGTACGGAAAATTTAATCCAGTTATTAAAAGTTCGTTTACTAAAGTGGGCGCGGATAAAGTATGGGCAAATATTATTACTAAATACAACAGTATTCCTTTAATAAATAAAGTAAATCCAGATTTGACTGATTATGTTACCAATCAAGCGATGAACGGCGTTTTTAAAATGGTTGCTGTAGAAGAAAAAAACATTAGAACAAATATAAGCTCAAGAACTTCTATTTTATTGCAAAAGGTTTTTGCGATGCAGGACAAGATGTAATTTTGAAAATAAACTTTTGAAGTGCAGAAATGCGGCAACAACAAAATAGAAATGCGAAAAATTACCATACTCATACATTGTGAAGATCAGAAGGCGATTATTGCCTCTGTGACTAATTACATTGCCTCAATTGAAGGAAACATTATTTATTTAGACCAGCACGTTGATGCCGATGAAAATGTGTTTTTTATGCGATTGGAATGTGAATTCAGTTCTCAAAATTGGGACATAGAAATCATAAAAAATGACTTTCAAACCAATTTAGCGACTCCGTTTAATATGTATTGGGAAATTTATACGCAAGAACAAAAACCTAAAATGGCATTATTTGTTTCTAAATACGACCATTGTTTGTATGATATTTTAGGACGATACAGTGCAGGAGAATTACCTCTTGAAATTCCTTTAATTGTAAGTAATCACGAAGATTTAAGGTCAGTAGCAAAACGTTTTGAGATTCCGTTTCACTATGTTCCTTTTACCAAAGAAATAAAGGCGCAAGGAGAACAACAACAAATGGACTTATTAAAAAAATATGATATCGACTTTATTGTGTTGGCGCGTTATATGCAAATTATTACTCCCAATTTAATTACACTTTACAGGAATCAAATCATTAATATTCACCATTCCTTTCTACCTGCATTTCCTGGAGCTAAGCCTTATCATTCGGCTTTTAAACGTGGCGTAAAAATTATTGGTGCTACCAGCCATTACGTTACGGAAGGATTAGATGAAGGCCCGATTATTGAGCAGGATATTGCCCGAGTTTCACACAGCCATTCCATAGAAGATTTTATTATGAAAGGACGTTATCTGGAACGCTCCGTTTTAGCGAGAGCTGTAAAATTACATGCAGAGCGAAAAACGATGGTTTATAATAACAAAACGGTGGTGTTTTCTTAAAATCCTTATCCCTCCCGATCCCGAAGCTTCGGAACGGGACTCTCCAAAAAAAGGGAGCCATAATCGATAAAGACTATTATAAAAAAATGTTCACTTTTGGTGAGCATTTTTTTTAACCTATAATTTTAATTTCACCTGTTTCCCATTATTGTCAAATACTACTTTACTCCAAAATGAATTTATTCCGTTTTGGTTGCTTTGAAAATACAGAAAGACCATACTTTTCACGAATTTCATCACTAAGCTGTGAAACATTTTTAGAAACAGAACCAATTTCACTAATGGATACAAGTGACGACCCATTGAATGATTTCTTCTATGGATTATCTAAATTATAACGGGTGCTGAATTCTAAAATATTTAAATTATTGTTATAAAAATAAAAGGACTTTGCATTCCAATAATGAAAATTTACAATTTTATCAGGTGGAATAACGTCTAGAATTTCCGTTTTATTTTTTATCAGAGAAAAGGCTTCTTACAACTTATTATTAGGTTTATCCAAAGCAAAATGATAAACTGGGTTTTAATTTTCAGAAGATCTGAAAGTTAATTTTGTGAAACCAATCACAAATGAAGTACTGGAATTGTTTTTCGAAATAGTTTTCAAGCCGATAACGTCAGTATAAAACCACTGCGTATAATTTTGATGTGTTTTATAATTGTAATTAGTCCATTTCAATAATTATTGCAGAGCAGCAAAACACCGTGAGTTTTAAAACTAGCGTTATGAAACACCCTGTATTACATAATAGCGGATGGCCTAAATATCGCTACATAAATAATGTGAAAAAAACTTAACTTATATACAACAAAGTAATAACATAATCTTAACAGCAAAATGTACGAATATTGATGATCTTTGCTGAGTAATAAACTGGTTATTTATTATTTTGGTTTTGGTTAGTTAAAGAATTGCCTGCGTCTAAATGATGCAGGCATTTTTTATTTGGCAGTATTTATAAAGGAAAGAACGGCATCGTTGAAAGCAGTAGGCTGTTCCACATTTACCACATGTCCACATTTTTCGATTACAAAGAGTTTTGAAGATTTATAATGGTTTTCCACGACCTTTCGAACAGAAGGTAAAAACATATAATCCTCTTCTCCCATAACATAAAGCGTTGGGATATTTAATTCCACTTGGCGAAACCATCTTAGAACCGGATTTATTTCCGCAGTCAATTTAAACCATTTTATGAATTCTTTTTGGTATAATTTTTTAGCCTCATTGATAAAAAGTAATCGAGACTGCTTGTGACTTTTTTTAGGCATAATCACAAAAGCAAAAAATTTATATAAAACCAAATAAGGCAATACATATTTGAACATATTTCCCAATCTCATTAGTACTTGAGAACGAAAATTCATTTTTAAGATTGCTCCACCAAGTATCATACTTTGTACGCGTTCCGGATACATTTCCGCTAATTGTCTAATCAGAATTGTTCCCAAGGAAATCCCGACGAAATGTGACTTTTTGATTTTAAGAAAATCTAAAACTTCCAGAATATCATTGGCCAAAGCCGAAAAGGTATATTTTTGTTTGAAAGCTGTTTTAAGTGTAGGCTTAGAGTTTCCGTGACCACGTAAATCTAACAGCAATACATTATATTGTTTCTGAAAATCCCGAATTTGTTTGAACCAGATAGAAGAACTCCCACCAGCGCCATGCACAAAAGTCACCCATTGCTCGCTATTTTCGTTCTTGTAAATGGTGTAATTTATCACTTCTTTTTTTTGCAAAAATAGAACAATAATTTTAAATTCGATTCTTAACATATAATAATGCGGAATTATTATTTACAAAACGTAAATTTGCAAAAAATTACACCCATGACTGGATTACTGAAAGAGAAAAGTGAAATAGAAAAGCTCAAAAAAGAATACCAAATACTTGCTGAGCAAAACTTCAATATTGAAAAAATGCCTAACGAAACTGTAGTAGAAGAATCAGTGCTGCTGGAATGCGAATTATAATTTTTGATGCATTTTTTTAAAATAGTCAAACGCTTTTAACAGCCTGCTTCCGTGCCAAGAAAACATTTCCCCATCAACAAAAATCGTTTTTGCATGATGCGTGTGCCTTCCTATTTCGAATGCATCTTCTTCTTTGAAAGGATACGGTTCTGAAGAAAGGAAAACCAAATCCGGATCGCCTTCTAAACGCATTTTTTTGAGTTCAATTTCCGGGTAACGCCCCGAAGTCGCGGAATTGCCAGCATAAATGTTTTGAAAGTGGTTTAGTTTTAATAATTCATTGATAAAATTATCCGAACCTGCGACCATAAAAGGGTTTTTCCAAATGAAATACGCTACTTTTTGTTCTGGTTTATCTTTGATGAAGTTTTTAAAATCGTTCAAGGCAAAAGCCAATTTGTCGTTCCATTTCTGGGCTTCGGTTCTGCAATTGAAAAGTTGACCAAAATCAGTAATCATTTGAAAATTATCTTCAATAGTGATGATGTTGGTCACCCAAACCGGACAAATTTTACGCAATTCTTCCACAATTTCAGCTGTGTTTTCCTCTTTATTACAAATGATAATATCCGGTTGCAACAATCTGATTTTCTCATAATGTACTTTCTTGGTGCCACCTACGAGTTTCTTCGTTGATTTAAAATGATACGGATGCACGCAAAATTTGGTAATTCCTATAATTCGGTCTTCTAAACCTAAATCATACAGTAATTCCGTTTGTGAAGGAACCAATGAAATAATGCGTTTTGGCGAAGTTTCAAAAGAATGAGAAGTTCCGAGTTGATCGATTAAAGTTTTCATACTATTATTTCACAAAGATTTAGAGAAACACACAAAGATTCAACGAGTTTTTTTGACACAGATTTCAAAATTTTTACAAATAGATATCTATACATCTTTGAAATTCGTGCTTATTTTTATTGAACTGTGTTTAATATTGCTGCCATTTCCTGTTGCATTTTCAAAGCTTCGGCTCTTGCTTTTTCAAGAAAATCAATTCCGTTTGAGGCATAAATAATCGCTCTTGAGGAATTAATCAGCAATCCAATATTCTCGTTCATTCCATATTTGCAAACGTCAGACAAACTTCCTCCTTGTGCTCCCACTCCGGGAACAAGCAAGAAACTATCCGGAACAATTTTACGAATTTCAGTAAAATATTCGGCTTTGGTAGCACCTACAACGTACATCAGGTTTTCACTGTTTTTCCATGTTTTAGATGTTTCCAATACATGTTTGTACAATTCTTTCCCATCTATTTTTAACGTCTGGAAATCAAAAGCACCTTCATTGGAAGTCAAAGCCAACATAATGGTATGTTTATTTTCGAAAGCTAAAAATGGCTCCACCGAATCCTTTCCCATATATGGAGCAACAGTAACGCTGTCGAAGTTTAAATCTTCAAAAAAAGCTTTGGCATACATCGAAGACGTATTGCCAATATCTCCGCGTTTAGCATCAGCGATTGTGAAGATTTCCGGGTAATTTTCATTGATGTACACAATTGTTTTTTGCAACGACACCCAGCCTTTTAAACCATTCGCTTCATAAAAAGCAATATTGGGTTTGTAAGCCACGGCTAAATCATGTGTAGCATCTATTATCGCTTTATTAAATTCGAAAATAGGATCCTCAAGTTCTAATAAATGGGGTGGAATTTTATTTAAATCAACATCTAAACCTACGCATAGAAACGATTTCTTTTGTTGAATTTGGTCAATAAGTTGTTGAGTAGTCATTTTTCGGGTATTGGGTATTGGGTTTTAGGTGTTGGAATTAAACCTTGGAATCAACATACTTTTTCAAGGATTGAATTCTTTTTTGAATTACGTTAAGCTGGGAAATAATTTCTAAGTGTAAAATTCCATCCACAAAACCAATCTCTTTAGCTATTTCAATTTGAGTTTCTAATTCAAAGGCCGAACCTAAACTTATCTGTAAAAATCTAGAGAAATCTTTTTGAGAAGTTCTGGAACAACCTTCGGCTATGTTCGAAGGAATTGAAACTGCACATCTATTTATTTGGGAAACAAGTCCAAATTTTTCTTCTTTGGGGAAAGAACCAGTAACGATATAAATTTTTTTAACAAATAAAACAGAACTCTGCCAAACTTCTAAATCCCTAAAGTTTCTCATATATTTTAGTTTTACAAAAATCCAACGCCAAGACCCATCCCCCAAAACCTAACACCTATTAAAATACCTCGCTGGCTTCTTTCAATTTTTCCATGTTGTTGACTAACGCCAACTCGTCAACAATTTTCTGAATATCACCATTCATGATATTTCCTAAATCGTACAATGTCAATCCCACACGGTGATCCGTTACACGACCTTGGGCGTAATTATAGGTACGGATTTTTGCCGAACGGTCTCCAGAACTTACTTGTGACGTACGCGTTGTGGCATCTTCCGCTTGTTTTTTGGCTAATTCCTGTTCGTACAAACGGGAACGCAAAACGCCAAATGCCTTGTCTTTATTTTTATGTTGTGATTTTTGATCCTGACATTGCGCCACTAATCCGGTTGGAATGTGTGTCAAACGAACCGCTGATTTGGTTGTATTTACCGATTGTCCACCTGGTCCTGACGAACAAAAGAAATCCACACGAACATCATTCATATCAATCTGTACATCAAATTCCTCCGCTTCCGGCAATACCATAACAGTCGCTGCCGAAGTGTGAACACGTCCTTGAGTTTCTGTTTGCGGCACACGCTGCACACGGTGAACACCCGCTTCAAACTTCAACGTCCCGTAAACATCTTCGCCGGTAACTTCAAAAATAACCTCTTTGAAACCACCCGAAGTTCCTTCATTCATATCCACCACAGATGTTCTCCAACCTCTGTTCTCACAATATTTCGTGTACATACGGAACAAATCCCCGGCAAAAATACTCGCTTCATCCCCACCCGTTCCGGCACGAATTTCAACCATGACATTTTTAGCATCTTCGGGATCTTTAGGAATCAGCATAAACTTGATTTCTTCCTCCAGTTCCGGCAATCTATCCTTCGCTTCTTCCAGTTGCATTTTGGCCATTTCGGTCATATCCGCATCACTGTTATCCGCAATTATTTCGTTTGCTTCTTCGATATTTGCCATCAAAATCACATATTCATCGCGCTTTTCAGCCAAAGCTTTTAAACTTTTGTACTCTTGATTCAATTGCACATAACGCTTCTGATCCGAGATTACATCCGGTTGAATAATCAAATCCGAAATCTCATCGAAACGTTGTTTTACTATTTGAAGTCTATCTAACATTTTCTTATTCCTTTATTTAGGGTGCAAAATTACGAAAAAAGTATTCAGTTTGCAAGGTTCGTTTTTGGTGTATCACCTATCAATCGAAAACTTTCCAGACACAAAGCCATCATTAACACAAACAGTACTATGGTAGAAACTTTAAACGGTGAACTTTTAAACCATTATAGTCTTTTTAGGAGCTATTTCCTGCTGTCATTCCAATCTTTTTTGATAAAACTTGCTTCGCGTTTTATCAAAAAAGGATTTTCCCTTCCATCAGGGCTAGGGCATTTGTGTAAAAAAACAGCCTTTACGGTTTTCCGTAAAATCCCTGAATCAAAAGAAGTTAGTTTTGGGTATTGATTTAAACTTGATATATTTTTATCAGTATTTTCGGTAGAAAGTTATATATTTGGAAATAAAAATTGCTACAATAAAGCAATAATCTTGCTAAATTCGGATGTGTAAATGTCGGTTAACAATCATTTGAAAATTAATTATCATTAAATAAAGCTGTGAGTCTAGACTATTACCAAAGACCATTTATCACTATTTCTCAACCAATAATTAGAGAGATAATAAAACAACCTCACTTAAAGAGAAAGTCTTATTGGAGTTTAGTTCCTGAAAGAGAATATAATTATTTACAAGCTAAACGATTAGTTTTAGAATATTACGATGTAGTTTTGAAAGAAATTGAAGAGATAATTTCTTCGAAATCAAGAATTTATTGGCTTCATTTATCCCGTCGAATTCTACCTAGTACTTCTGGAAAAGATAAATCACCAATAACAATAGGAGCTACAAGGAAAATCATAGATGCAGCAATTGAAAAATATGGGAAGGATGAATTTTGTAAATGTGTTGGTATAACGGGAGATATTAATATTAGTGAAGTATTTGATGGGCTTTTGTTAAGCGAATATTTCGAATATGAAAGAGAATTACTTGAAAAATTGCCTCGTCAAGTAGTGCTTACAAAATTTAACCAAACAAATATGCTTGAGTATTATACTCTTGAAAAATTAGCGTATGAAGTTTGGAAATGTGGTGCAACATTAAGAGCTCTTGGCAAAGGTGCAATAATAAAGGTTATTCATTCAGACAAGGAATATTTCACAGAATTAAGAAGTCCTGAACTTGATTTCTTAATAAACAATTATGATGATAGAAAATTTTCCTTTATCACTTCTCGTAAAGGTGTTGTGTTAGAAGATCAAGATGATAAAAATTCTGGAATTCTATTTGTACCTACATATAATATTGCAAACACCAAAATTAATATAATAAATTCCATTTTTAAGCAATTTGAAATTCCCCTTTCCTTTGGAGATGATATGGTTACTAACTTTATTCCTATTGCTTATCCCTTAAGAGGTTTTTATAACAATAATAAACCACTATTTGCCGCTTTCTCAAAAAAATATAAAATTGAGGTTGTTTCAATTCTTACTGTTATCACAGCGGTAGCCTACAGGATTTTTCATAAATTTTTTCTTGAAAAAGAACTCGGAATGGTAAAACCATTCTTCTTGAGAGGTTATCAAGGACCTATTTTGGAAAATGATATATTAAAAGAACTAGAATATTATAAAAATTTTGCATTTCTAAATTTAGATTTAAATGAGCAAGAAAAAAAAACAGTTAATATTACTGACGGTTATAATTTTTTAAAAGTAGAAAATCGAGAATTAATTGATCTTCTTTTTGCTGCACCACTAAAACTTTTCATTCCTGTTTCTTCAAATAGATTAATTATTGATTATAGTAAAATACCCCAAATATTAGATGATTTAATGTTTCAAGTTGGTATAGATAATGAAAATTTCAAGGGAGACTTATTTGAACTTGTTACAAACAAAACAAAATCTATTTTACCAAATAATCAATGCTTTGCCTTTGATAATTCATCCAAACAAATTGATTATGCTATCGCCATAAACAATATTATTATTATATGCGAGTGTAAACTCAAGGAAAACTCCATTGGATATTATAAAGGTAATATGGAGTCAATTGAAAGCCGGAGAAAGGAAGTAATTGATAAGTCAATCAACGAATCAAATGAAAAAGCTATATGGCTATCACGAAATCCTAAAGGCAAAAATTATGATATCTCTAAGTTTAAGTATTTACTTCCGGTAGGTTTATCGGCTTTTAAAGAGTTTACGCCTTCCACAAACAAAAAGTATTGGATATCCGATACTATTCCAAGAGTTTTAACAATTGAAGAGTTCAATAAAATCATAGACAATAAATCAGTTTCAGATGAGAGCTATAACATAATAGAAATTGAAAAATCAACCGATCGCTCGGATATCAACAATCGTTAGCGCAGTTTTGCAAACTGTGCCCATAACGAGAAGCCCGATCGCTCAGATATCCACAATTGTTAGCGCAGTTTTGCAAACTGTGCCCACAACAATGAACAAATTAACATTTAGACAAACTTCATGGGATTACTTCATACCTCGCAATGACTAAAACAAGACGCTAGAAAATAAACCCGATCACTTCGATATCTAAAATCGTTACCGTACTTTTGCAAACTGTGCACACAACGAGCAGTAAATAATAGCAATGGGATTTCTTCGTTCCACGTAATTCCTTAATGCAATCGCCCAAAAACAAAACCAACTGAAATGAAAAAGATTCTTATTATATTTTCAATAGTTACATTCTTTGTTTCTTGTAAAGAAACAAAGACCAAAAAAGCGGCCGAAGTTAAAAATCAACAAGTTGACAGCACAGCAAATCAAGTGATAGAAGTTGCTGCGTTCAAAGGGCAACAAGTTACCGGAGTTACACTTACTGATGCCGGGCGTATTTTTGTAAATTTTCCGAGATGGAGAAAAGGAGTTGATAATTCCGTCGTAGAAATAACAAATACGACCGTTCAAAAAAGCTATCCGGATGAAAATTGGAATTCTTGGGAGATTGGACAGCCAGTTGTAGCCAATAAATTTGTTGGAGTGCAATCAGTAATTGCCTTTGAAAACCAATTGTATGTTTTAGACACCAGAAGCCAATTATTCGAAAATGTACTGGATGCGCCTCGTCTTTTTGTTTTTGATCTAACAACTGATAAATTAGTTAAAACCTATGTTCTAGATAAAAACAGCTACCACCCTGATTCTTATATCAACGATCTTAGGATAGATAAAAAAACTCAAAAAATCTATCTTACTGACTCAGGAAACTCTGGTATTGTGATCATAGACATTAAATCCGGTCGTTCTAGAAGAGTTTTAGACAATCATAAATCAACAGCTGCCGAACAAGGCTTTTTGACATTTGGAGGCAAAAAATGGAAAAATACCATTCATTCTGATGGAATAGCCTTAGACACTGTAAACGACCGACTTTATTTTCACGCCCTTACAGGATACAGTCTCTATTCAATTGCAACAAATATGCTTAATTCTGAAGATGAAAAAAGCATGGAAAAAAGCGTTAGATTTGAGGCAAAAACCGCCGCACCGGACGGCATGCTATTTGACGACAACGGCAATTTATATTTTGCCGATTTAGAAAATAATAAAATCCAGTATCGAAAACCAGATGGCAGTATTCACACTTTGGTAGAAGGTGATATGATAAAGTGGGCAGATACATTTAGTATATATAACAACTATTTGTATTTTACAAACTCAAGAATAAATGAGGTTACAGCTGATATCTCAAATTTGACTTTTACTTTAAACAAAACAAAATTAGCCAAATAGTAAAAAAAGTTTCTTAACAAATCCAGCATTTGCAGTGGATACAAAGTTTACTGATTTGAAACAATCGTTTATAGTTTCAATCTATGATGTAAAATGGGTTTGATTTTTCGGACCCATTTTTTTTATCAAAAAAAATAAGTTTCACTACTTTCACAACTTACAATGTTACAGCAATAGTTGTGCAAAAAATGGAATTGAATTTCAACAGCAATAAAAGATGCCGATCGCTTGGATATCCATAGTCGTCAGCGCAGTATTACTTCGCCCGATCGCTCAGATATCCACAATCGTTAGCGCAGAATTGCATTCTGTGCCCATAAACGAGGGTAGATAAAACAAGTCAGAAAGTTATAAAAACATTTAAAACCAAACCGATGAAATTACTACATACCACCTTGCTTTTAATATTTAACCTGACGATATTCGCGCAATCGAATGCATTTGCTGGTGATTACAATCGCACTTTTAGCAAAGAAGGAGATCATTTAATTGAATATAAATTGACCTTACATCAAGATGGCACATTCGTATTTCATTCCTATTCTAAAATCAAAAATGGAGTTCCACCTGAAGTGAATAAATACGGAAAAGGAAAATGGACTGCGAAAGACAATGTCATTACTTTTTCTTCCAACAAACAAGAAGACTTTGATGCAAAATACAAGTTGCATTTCAACAATTCCAAGGCGAGATTTGTTACTAAAAATCCCAGAGATAAATCGGACCGAATCATCAAGACCAAACTAACGTTTGTAGATTCAGAAATTCAGTGGATACAAAGGCTGGATGTTTTTAAAATATAAATAGGCATTACAAATTCTTCAATAGTGTTCGTTTGCAATGACTGCCTATTTTATTTTTGTGTTTAATTATTTGTTAAAAAAGCTAGACAATAATTTTAAAATTGTATATTTGATTATATTAAATAATTATAACCTAAAACATTGATTATGAAATTAGTAAAAACAATTAGCGCATTTGTATTATTAGGAATAATAACTATTTCTTGTGGACAAAAAAAACAAGCTGAATCTTCAGAAATGACTGATTCTACCGCAGTAGCAATGGATACTGCCGTTGTAGCGGAAACATCAAACATTGTCGATGTTGCAGCAGGAAATGCAGATTTCTCCACATTAGTTACTGCCGTAAAAGCAGCAGGTTTAGTAGAAACGTTAAGTGGTGATGGACCTTTTACGGTTTTTGCACCAAATAACGCCGCATTTGCAAAACTTCCAGCAGGAACTGTTGATGGTTTGTTGAAACCCGAAAGTTTAGACAAATTGAAAGCAATACTGACGTATCATGTTGTAGCAGGAAAATTTGATGCTGCTGCGGTGACTGATGCAATAAACAAAAATAACGGAAAATATAGCGTTACAACTGTTCAAGGTGGTAGTATTGTTTTGAGCCTGAAAGACGGAAAGGTGATGTTGACTGACGCAAATGGAGGAACTTCAACAGTTGTTCTTGCTGATGTAGCCGCTTCTAATGGAGTAATTCATGCAATTGACACCGTTGTTATGCCTAAATAAGGTTTTAATTTAGCAATCCAAAAACCGTTGCAAAATTGTAACGGTTTTTTTTTATGGATTTTTACCAACAAATAACAATTACCTTTTTTGTGCCACTATATCGTCATTAACTAACTTTGGCGTCGAAATATTTGTTTTAAAATAAAATGAGAGTTAAAAATCGATTTTGAAAAATTAAAAAATGATTTCTAAAACTTCTATTATGCACTTGTATAAAATTTTAATTTTTATTTCCGCGACGCTGATTGGTTGCCAAAATAAAGAAAACAAGTCAACGCAAACCACAAATACAGAAATTGGTTTGGATACCGTTGCCGGTTTTGAAGAAAGCAAAGAGAAAACCATTGATAGTACTGCAACTATCGAAACTATAAATACCCATAAATTAGTACTGACAACCAATGCGCTACAATTAGTACATAGAAAAACAGGTTCAACTATTGAAATTCCTTTTGGTAAACCCATCGACCAGATGATTGAAATTACAACTACTGCGCTGCAATCCAAACCATCATCTATAGGAATAAATAATGAATGCGGCGCCGGACCATTAAAAATGGCTTCTTGGAACAATGGTTTAACATTAGTATTTCAGCAAAAAAAATCAGATAAAACAAACTCAGAAACCGATTGGAAATTTGCGGGTTGGTATATGGGTATTAGTTCCGGCAATGCACAAAAGGTATCGACGATGGCCGGAATTAATATTGGATCGACCAGAGCTGAAATGGAAAGTGCTTATGTAATTACTGTTTCCCAAACCACTTTAGGCTACGAATTTTCAACTTCGTCAGGATTGTATGGTATTTTTGATGGTCCGAAAAAGGAAGCTAAAATTACAAGTTTATGGAGCGGGCTAAGTTGTAATTTCAGATAAATTAAAACAGGAAAATAGTTATACAGCATAAAATCTTAAATAGGAAATTATTTTTTTAATTTCTTGTATTTTGGCATTATTGCCTTGATTCTGAATTGAGCAACATGAATTCCATAGTTAATGTCTTTATAAGCAACGCCAAAAAATTTCAGCCTAGAATAAAGCAATTGCGACTATTACTACTCAACCAAAGCGTCTATTTATAAAGCCATTGAGATATAAAAATCGAGTTTGAAAGTAATTTTTAAAAGCAATACTGAACTGGAATAAGTCGAAGAATTGCAAAATGCAGAATCATTTGCTTTGGTTCTTATGAAAATGAAACGTAATCAGTAGCCCTGATGGAAGCGGCATCCTCGCAGTCCCGAAGCATCGGGACTGCGAGATACAGCGGACAGCAGGAAATTTCGTCCTTGAAAAAACCATTCGTTCTGCTCCTAAAAAGCGGCATACCTTGCCCGTTCATAACTCCATACCATTTCTCTTTAATACCAATTTCTAAATTCCTAATTTGCGCCTTTAAATTAGAAGGAAAAATGAAGGTCTGTATTGCCGAAAAACCAAGTGTAGCCCGCGAAATCGCATCCGTTTTAGGAGCCAATACCAAACACGATGGATATTACGAAGGTAACGGCTATGTTGTGACGTACACCTTTGGTCATTTATGTACCTTGAAGGAACCGAACGATTACAAACCCCACTGGAAAAGCTGGGATTTGAATAACCTGCCCATGCTTCCCGACAAATTTGAAACCAAAGTGGTCGAAAATTCGGGTATTCAAAAGCAATTCAAAATCATAAAAAGTCTGTTTGACAAAGCCGAGTTGGTCATTAACTGTGGGGATGCCGGGCAAGAGGGAGAACTCATTCAGCGCTGGGTGATGAACGAAGCCAATTATAAAGGCGAAGTAAAACGCTTGTGGATTTCATCCTTAACCACTGAAGCCATCAAAGAGGGTTTTGAAAACTTAAAACCATCTGCCAACTACGATAATTTATATTACGCAGGCTTTTCCAGAGCCATTGGCGACTGGTTACTCGGTATGAATGCCACGCGTTTGTACACCGTAAAACATGGCGGGTACAAACAAGTATTGTCTATCGGACGGGTGCAAACCCCAACATTAGCGATGGTCGTGAACCGATTCAAGGAAATTGAGAATTTCAAGCCGCAACCGTATTGGGAGTTGCAAACCTTGTATCGCGACACGCTTTTCAGCTATGAGGAAGGACGCTTTTTGAAAAAAGATGATGGAGAAATTTTGGCCAATAATGTCAAAGAAAGTGAGTTCGAAATTGTCTCTGTTGAAAAAAAGAACGGTAATGAGTTTGCTCCTAAACTGTTTGACTTAACGGGATTACAAGTGTATTGCAATACCAAGTTTGGTTTTACGGCCGATGAAACGCTTAAAATTGTACAGACTTTGTACGAACAAAAAGTAGTCACGTATCCTAGAGTCGACACCACGTTTTTACCCAATGATATTTATCCAAAAGTAGCCGGTATTTTGCAAAAGTTGACCAATTATGCCGCGTTGACGCAACCACTTTTAGGAAAAAAGATTAAAAAATCGACCAAAGTTTTTAATGACAAAAAAGTAACCGATCACCATGCGATCATTCCAACGGGGATTCAAACCAATTTACAATACAATCAGCAACAAGTGTATGACATAATTACCAAGCGCTTTATTGCCGTGTTTTATGACGATTGTCTGGTTGCCAATACTACAGTAATTGGGAAAGCAGCTGATGTAGCTTTCAAAACCACCGGAAAAGAAATCTTAAAAAAAGGCTTTCGAATAGTTTTTGAAGACACAAACGTCAAAGAAAAAGAAGCCGATTTATTACCCAGTTTTATTGTAGGCGAAAAAGGGCCACACGAACCCTCGTTTTTAGAAAAGGAAACAAAGCCACCCAACCAGTTTACAGAAGCCACTTTATTGCGGGCCATGGAAACCGCAGGCAAACAGGTGGACGACGAAGATTTACGCGAATTGATGAAAGAAAACGGTATTGGTCGTCCATCCACACGAGCTAATATTATTGAAACCCTTTTTAAACGGCAATATATCATTCGAAACAAAAAACAAGTACTGCCAACACCCACAGGAATTCAGCTCATTGATACTATTCAAAATGATTTGGTAAAGTCAGCTGAACTCACGGGTTCTTGGGAAAAGCAGTTGAAAGATATTGAAAAAGGGACTTTTACCGCCGCCTCGTTTATCAACAATATGAAACGCATGGTTGAAGTTTTGGTGTATGAAGTACGCAGTGAAACCAAACGTGCCAATATTTCGCATAAAGGAAGTGTTCAAAAACAAGAAGCTGTTGTCGAGAAAAAGAAAGCGATAGGAATTTTGGCGGAAGCCTGTCCGAAATGCAAGAAAGCGACGCTGATTAAAGGGAAATCAGCTTATGGCTGTGGCGATTACAAAGCGGGTTGTACGTTTCAATTGCCCTATACTTTTGCAGACAAAAAGATATCTGAGAACCAATACTTGCGATTGCTTCAAAAAGGGTCTACGGTAAATTTAAAAGATTTCAAAACAGATGCCGGCATTGTGGAAGGTTTGCTTCGCTTTGACGAAAATTTCAAACTCAAATTAGAACCTAAGAAAACTTTGGCGAAAGCCATTCCAGACGAATTAGCTTGTCCTAAATGCCAAAAAGGAATCGTTCTCAAGGGAAACACGGCTTATGGTTGCAGCGATTATAAATTGGGTTGTGATTTCAAAGTCACTTTTGATATCGTCAGAACTAAACTAAAAGATCAAAAACCCACTAAAGAATTGGTATACACTATTTTGAAAGAAAGTATTTGATACCATAAATTTAAGTTTAACCCTATAAAACATAGAAGAATTTTTAAGCGAACTGCAAAAAGGAGTGCTTATATTTCCTAATATGACTAATATGGTACAGTTTTAAAAGCGGTTGCACTTGATACAAGAAAGTGGAATATAAGATCATTATTTTGCAATACCAAAACTAAAAAAGGAGACTGTTTTATTTTTTCATAATTTAGCCTTTCAAAAAAACATCAAAAAATTTCTATATAATGTTTCAAAAAATAACTCTTGCACTGCTATTGTTAGCTACTGTTTCCTGTAAAAACTCCGAATCAAATGAAAAAGATAAAATCAAAGTAGCACGCTGGTTACTGGGAAACTGGGAAAACAAATTGGCAGACGGAAAGCTTTCCGAAACTTGGAAAAAAGTAAATGACAGCACCTTTCAAGCACAGTCCTACTTTATAAAAGAAAAAGACACCTTGCATTTTGAAACCATAACATTAAAACAAAAAGGAGAAGAATTGACTTATAATGCAGCCGTAATAGGACAAAACGGTGATAAGCCTGTTACTTTCAAACTTACCAATTTAACCGAAAAACAATTGGTCTTTGAGAATTCAAAACATGATTATCCGAAAAAAATCAGTTATACACAAATAACCGAAGATAGTTTAGTAGCTGAAATTTCTGGAATTCTAGCAGGAAAACCAAGTTCAGAGAAATTTTCGATGAAGAAAATCAAATAAAAATTAACATTTCATACTCAAATCAAAACCTTGCTTTAAAAATGCGAGGTTTTTTTATGCCGCTAAAATACTGAATTTCAACAATGTAAAAAGTATTTTTAAACCACTATTCATATTTAATCTAAATAAGTTTGTTAAATACAAATGACTTTCTATATTTGCACCGTTATTTTTAATTATTCCAAATAAATGAATAAAAAATGCTTTTTAATTGGCTATATTGTTTCGATAATGCTATGCAGCTGTACCGACGATTCTGAATATGTGCCCGTTATTAACAATAAAATAGCCATTGGAAAACTGATTTTTTTTGACAAAAGCCTGTCAAACCCAATCGGTCAAGCATGTGCTTCTTGCCATGCGCCTGAAACTGGCTTTAGTGATCCTTTGCACAGAGACATTTCAGAAGGAGCTGTATCTGGTACTTTTTCAAGTATCAATTCTCCAAATATAGCTTACAATATATTTTCCCCAGAGCGTATTTATAACGCTAAGGATGAAACTTATATCGGTGGATTTTTTCTTAATGGACGATCTTTAAGCCTAAAAGAACAGCTCATTCATCCCTTCATAAGTGCAGTAGAAATGAATAATGGAAATATTGCAAACGTTGTTTCCAAAATAAAAAACAGTTCCTATTTTTCGGAAATAGAAAAAGAATACGGATTAGGAAAGACTGACAAAGAATTAATGTCTTATGTTGCCGATGCTTTAGCCGCTTTTGAAACATCTAAAGAAGTAAATTCATTTACATCTAAATTTGATTATTTCTCCAAACAATTAATAAAATTTTCAGATACTGAAAAGAAAGGTTTAGCCATTTTTCAAGGAAAAGGGAAATGTGCACAATGTCATGTTTTAGAACCGGATGCCAGAATGGGCAAAATTCTATTTACTGATTTTAGTTATGACAACATTGGAGTTCCTAGAAACGAAAAAAATCCATTTTATAATCAATCAAAAGCCATAAATCCCGCGGGAGCGAACTTTATTGATTTAGGGATTGGAACGGTAGTTTCGCAAACCAAACACAATGGGAAATTTAGAGTTCCAACATTACGAAACATTGCTGTTTCGGCACCATATTTTCATAACGGATTGTTTAAAACGTTAAAAGAAGTCATTCATTTTTATAATATTCGAGATGTAAATCCCAGCGAATTCGCCGCCCCAGAAGTACTTGAAAACGTAAATAGAGATGAATTGGGCGATTTAAAAATGACAGCCGACGAAGAAAAGCAATTAGAAACGTTTCTTGGAACACTAACCGATCATTACCGAAAATAATTTTTTATAATAGAAAAAACATTGTATGAATTTTAATAAAATAATACTTGCCCTTGTTGCTTTAGCTGGACTACAAACCATACAGGCACAAAAAGATACGGAAAATATCTTGAAAGAAGTCATTGTAAAAGGGTTCAAAACCGTAAATGGTGTGGGTCATATGACCGATAGCAAAGACGGAATAATATATGCCGGCAAAAAAAATGAAATTATTCTTGTTGACAGTCTCGATGCCAATAAAGCCATTAATAATACGCGTCAGATACTGGGAAGAATCCCAGGATTAAATATTGTAGAAACGGAAAGTAGCGGATTTACTGCCAACGGAATTGCAACACGTGGGCTCAATCCATCGCAAAGTATCGAGATGAACACGAGACAAAATGGCTACAACATCAGTGCTGATACTTATGGTTATAATGAATCTTATTATATTCCACCAATGGAAGCCGTAAGTCGTATCGAAATGGTTAGAGGTGCAGCATCGTTGCAATTTGGTTCACAATTTGGCGGTTTAGTCAATTATGTTACTAAAGATGTTCCAAAAAACAAACCTTTTGAATTCATTACTTCACAAACTATAGGAAGTTACGGTTTGTATAATTCCTTTAATTCTGTTGGTGGGAATTATAAAAAAATAAGTTACTATGGATTTTTACAATACCGTAATATGGAAGGTTACAGACCCAATAGTCAGCAATCACAAGTTTCTGGGTTTGGAAAAATACAATACAATCATTCCGATAAATTAAATTTTGGTATTGAATATTCTTTGCTTCGAAATAAAATAAAAATGCCGGGAGGATTAACCGATAGTTTATTCTATGCTAATCCAAAAATATCAACACGTGCAAGAAACTGGCTAAAAAGCCCATGGAATATCATAGCGGCTTACGCCAATTATACGCCTTCGGAAAATAGCCTTTTGAGTGTCAAGTCAACTTTTTTGTTTAGTAGCCGTTCATTAGTTTGGAGAAATGAAGACGGTGGTGCAGCAGCGACAGACGACATTGATCCTATTACAAATGCTTTTGTTCCTAGAGAAGTAGGAATCGAAAAAATGAATAATAGTACTACCGAAATACGTTTTTCACAAAATTATTCCTTAGGCAACCAAAAATCAACTTTTGCAGGCGGTTTTCGCCAAAGCTCTGCTTGGTTTAAGCGTCAAGGTGGTGGAGAAGGAACAACAAATAGCGATTTTAATTTGTCAATTTCAGGAGATTGGGGATATGATTTAGAATTCACAACGACCAATCTAGCTCCGTTTGTAGAAAATATTTTTAAAGTCTCCAAAAATTTTACTGTCACACCTGGATTCCGGTTTGAATATTTAAGAAGTACCGCTAAAGGACATAAAGAAGTAGAAGGCGACATTCAAATTACAGATGAAGTTAGAAATAGAACTTTTGCATTAGCAGGACTTGGATTGGAATTAAAACCAGCAAAAAACACCAGCATATATGCCAATATTAGTCAAGCTTATCGCCCGATAGATTATAGCCAATTAGAACCTTTTGGCGTTAGCTCAAAAATTGACCCGAACCTTAAAGATTCAAAAGGATTTAATAGTGATTTAGGATACAGAGGTACGATTAGAAATTATCTGAATTTTGATATTGGTGGATTTTATATGGCTTATAACAAACGTATTGGCGTGACGTTGGCGACAGACCCTATCTCTGGAGATTATTATTCTGTTAGAAAAAATATTGCTAATAGTGTACATCAGGGTATCGAAAGTTATATTGAGTTTAATATTCTTAAATACTTCAATTCACAATCTAATTTTGGTTTAAGTATTTTCAATTCCTTTGCCTATGTAAATGCAAAATACACCACAGGAGAATTTAAAGGAAAAAGAGTCGAGGCCGCAGCTGAAACCATAAATCGCGTGGGTTTAATTTTTAGCACTAGTAAATTATCAACCACTTTTCAGGTTAATTCTGTTGGAGATGCTTACGGTGACGCTTCAAATGCAATGAGCAGCGAAGATCCGGTTGCGGGTTATATTCCAGCCTACACAGTTTTAGACTGGAGTGCTTCCTACAAATTACAAAATTTCGCAATTAGGTTAGGTGCCAACAATTTAACTGATAAATCATACTTTACCCGTAGAACAGATGAATATCCTGGGCCTGGCATTATACCAGCGGTAGGAAGAAGCTTTTATTTAGGTTTTACAGCTAAATTTCAATAAATAATATTTAATTTTTCTTTTTTAAAGATAAAAAGTTATGACCAATTTGCGCCTAATTTATTTTTAGTATCGGTAACGAATAAACAGATAGTAAAATTACCAAATCGCAACTTTCCATTAAACACATTTCATTTTGAGATGTGTTTTTTTTTTGTTAAAAAACACATCCTGCAAGATTAAATAAAATAATTTGGATTAATGCCAGTAGTACTTTTTTTCTTAAATAATTTTTAATATTCTCATTTATAGTAATTTAAAATTCATTTTGTTTTTAATTAATATTTAGTCTAAATAAGTTTTGTTAAATCAAAAGTGGGTTATATATTTGCATTATTATTTTTAATTATTCTAAATAAACAATCATGAAATATATTTTGCTCCCAACTTTAACCTTATTATTTAGTATGGCTGGCTTTGCACAAGAAGCAGCAAGTAGTATTGAAAAAGCAAATTCAATTGAAACATTTGATACTGTTTCAGATACTATAAAAAATAAAAAAGGGGGAATTCTTAAAGAAGTTATTATAACACAACCACAAAAATCAGTTTCAGCGGTACGATCAGGTTTAAAACCAATGGATGTTCCGCAAAGCGTGCAAATAATTGGTGCAGAAATCATAGCGCAACAACAATCAATTAGATTAAGCGATGTAATAAAAAATGTTAACGGTATTTACGTTGGCTCTATACGCGGTGGGGCTCAGGAATCTTTCTGGTCAAGAGGCTACGATATGACCGCTAACAACATGTTTAAAAATGGTTTTCGTTTAAATGGCGGTTCAATTCCAGAAGTAACTTCATTGGAAAAAGTAGAAATATTAAAAGGAAGTGCTGCATTATTATACGGAAACGTAGCTCCGGGAGGAATTTTGAACATGGTAACTAAAACCCCTTCATTCAAAAAAGGAGGAGAGATTGCTATGCAATTGGGCAGCTATTCTTTTTACAAGCCGTCAATTGATATATATGGTCCTTTGAATAAATTTATCGCCTACCGCTTTAATGGTACTTATGAAAATTCGGAAAGCTTTAGAGATGTTGTAAAAAAAGAACGTTATTACATTAATCCCTCTTTTCTTTTCAAAGTGAGTGATAAAACCGAAATTACTTTGCAAGGAGACTATTTAAAAGACAATTGGACACCTGATTTTGGAACGGGAAGCATTGGAAAAGAAATTCTCGATCTTCCTCGTAGTCTTTATTTAGGGGCAACTTGGTCTAATGGACAAACCAAAACAGCATCCATTTCCGGATTGGTAAGCCATAATTTTAATGAAAACTGGAAACTAGATTTTAATACTTCAATGCAAGATTACAACAGAACGTCTAAAGGAACAGAACGTATCGTACCTGCAACTAATGGAGATTGGAAACGACCATTGGGAGAAAATAAAAACTTAGAACAAATCATAGGAGAACAATTCAGTTTGCAAGGAACTTTTACAACGAGAAAAGTGAAACACCAATTATTTGCTGGTATGGATTTTGAAAACTCCTTTTTACAAGCCTATACCTTTACCTTTTCTCCAACAACTTATGGTAGCGGTACTATTTTTGATTTTGATAATTTTGATCAAGGTGGAGCTATACCAAATTCAAAAAACACCAAAATAGTAAAGACAGATACCAATCGTTTTGGAATTTACGCACAAGATTTAATTTCAGTTACCGAACAATTTAAGGTTTTGGCAGGAGTACGTTGGTCTTGGCAAGAAGCACATGCGGAAACATCAGACATGATAAAAAACACCATTACGGAGGAGAAAAAACGTATTGATGAGGCTTTTTCGCCAAAAGTGGGACTGGTATTTCAACCAACAAAAAACACCTCTTTGTTTGCGAGCTACGCTAACTCATTCACACCAAATACTGGATTTACAGTAAATAATGAAGTAATTAAACCTTCGGTTATAGATCAATATGAAGTTGGAGTTAAAAAAGATTTCTGGAGAGGAATATTAAGTACTAACGTAACTTTATATCAAATTACAAATAGCAACTTAGCTCAGACTGCTGAATTTAAAGCAGATGGTGTTACACAAAATATAGATTCTAACGTAAAGGTTTTGAGCGGAGCAACTAAAAGTAAAGGAGTAGAAATAGACATCACCGCAAAACCAATTGATGGTTTGAATATCATGGCTGGTTACAGTTATAACGATATGCGTTATACCAAAACTTCAGGATTAAACGGAAGCAATATTCAGGGAGACCGTTTGGCTAGAACGCCAGCCAACACTGCCAACTTCAGTTTATTCTACAAATTACCAACAGGCGTATTAAAAGGATTGTCTGTAGGGTCTATGGCTAATTACATTGGAAATAGATTGGGCGGGTGGAATAACCAATATGATTCAAAGATGCCAAATGGGGTTTGGGAGAGAGAAATTCCTTTAGACGGTTATACCACTATTGATGTATCTGCGGGGTACGAATGGAAACAGTTTTCAATCCTTTGCAAATTATCTAATATTACGAATGAATTGAATTATACTGTTCATGAAAATTATAGTGTGAATCCAATTGCACCACGCCAAGTAATGACGAGTTTAAAATATAAATTCTAATTAAACCTTTTATTAAAAAAAGAGTCTAATTTTTTTAATCATTTTAACAGACCAAAAACATGAACAAAAAGACCTTCAGAAATTTACATCGAGATTTGGGCTATTTCTATATTGGACTTATCGTATCATTTGCTTTATCAGGACTGATGATGAATCACCGAGATTCTTGGCAACCTGAAAAATACACAACTGAAACCAAAGCCATAGAAGTACAACTTCCTGCAGAAAGTGAAATCAACGAGAAATTTGCTGAAGATTTAGGAAAAAAATTAGGTATCGATGACAAGATGAGACGCCATAATGTAAAGAAGGATGTCTTTAAAATCTCTTTTGAAAACCATGATGTCGAAATTGATATAAAAACCGGAAAAGGAGAAGTGGTCTCTTTCATGAAAACACCAATTATCAGTCAATCCATGATATTACATAAAAATACTTCCAATTTTTGGATATATTATTCTGATATTTTTGCTTTAAGCTTAATTACCATTGCATTAACCGGAACAATAATGATAAAAGGAGGGAAATTCAGTTTCAAAAAAAGAGGGTGGAAACTGGCATTAGCCGGCGTTATTTTTCCTATACTATTTTTGATTTTACTGAGTTAAAAACACTGTTCAACATAAATATCCAATCCTCGTTTAGTAATAAACGAGGATTTTGTTTTAAAAAAGAAAGCGCGTTTTACTATATTTGAACAACCAACAAAAAATGAACCCGAAAAAATCATTATGAAAAATTCAAACAACAACCAATTAAAGAAAAGTTTAGGTTTAAGTTTTGGTATTGCAGTATTAATTGGCGGTACAATTGGTGTTGGAATTTTACGTACACCAGGTATTATTGCTGGTCTGTTAGATAATTATTGGCTAATAATTGCTTGCTGGATTTTTGGTGGCATATATATCTTGATTGGTGCAAACTCCTATGCAGAATTAGCCACAATGTTGCCCAAAGCTGGAGGATCTTACAATTATATAAAAAGAGCTTTTGGGGATTATGCCGGTTTTCTATCAGGATGGTTTGATTATATTGCAAATTCTGTTCCACCTGCATTTTACTGTATCGTTATCAGCGAATATCTTGTTATTTTATTTCCAAGTTTGGAAAATCAGACTACAATTATTGCTATTGCTTTTTTAATTGCCTTTACCGTACTTCATGTAAGTGGAGTAAAAAACGGCAGTTACTTCCAGCAGTTGACAAGTATTATTAAGGTCGGAGTTTTTGTGGCCTTAATCGTCGCTTGTTTTATGTATTCGGGAGTCCAATTTAATCCTATTGAAAAAGACACTCCATTTTTTGAAATGGGAATAATATTTGGATTTTTTAAATCACTTCAATTAATAATTGGTACTTATGATGGTTGGTATGCCGTTTGCTTTTTCGCAGAAGAGGATAAAAACCCAAGTAAAAACATTCCTAAATCATTATATACCGGAGCCATAATTGTCATCGTACTTTATGTTTTAATAAATACGGCATTCTTTCATGTATTGCCCGTTTCCGCATTAGCTAATTCACCATTGGTCGCTGCAGATGTTGCTAAAGTGGTATTTGGAACTAGGGGTGCAATTATAGTAACCGTTATAGCCATTTTTTCTTTGATTAGTATTCTCAATGCCTATATGATGATTCCAGCGCGCATTCTGTTTGGATTGAGTCGCGATGGCTTTTTTATTCAAAAAGGGACTAAAATCAACAAAGGCGGCACTCCCATAATAGCGCTTTTAGTCTCTTCATCAATTAGTTTACTACTGATTTATATCGGTTCCTTTGAAGTGCTTTTTTCATTTGGAACCTTCATGTCAGTTATTGTTTGGGGATTGGCGTATTGTTCGCTTATAAAATTGAGAAATAAAGAACCCGATTTACCCAGACCTTATCGCTCTTGGGCTTATCCTTGGACCACGATACTCGCGATTACTGCTACAGTAGCATTATTGATTGGTTTTGCTTATGGCGACACTAAAAATTTTATAATTATTCTTGTTATTTCAGGACTTTCCTACCCTGTTTTTTTGCTTTTAAATCGAAGAAATAAAAAGGATTCGGTTTAAATTTTGATAGAGATTTCGTTAATAACAAGTGGTACAACCGTACCTATTTCAAACAAAAAAATCCAAATTCTGCAATATCAGGATTGAAATATAAATTTTAAATTAGGCTATATTTTATTTCAATCCAGCCAACCTATGCTTCATAATTTCAATATTAGACAAGGTATCGACGGCGCAGCATACATAAGAATTACTAAAAAAATTATCGTCTCAAAGTAGCTTTAGGCTTTGTTACCCTGCACATCCCTTTTAATTTTAAGATGAAAATTAAAAATCGACGTATCATCATTAAAAGCGGATACAAAGATTAAAACTTCGCTCACAAAGTTTTTAAAAAGGTTTAATAAACTGGCAACTTTTCTTGGAAGTACTGTGAATTTTGCAACCTTTTTCACAAATTGTGTAACACTCCTTTTTATTAAGAAGTTGACCTTTACTAATAAGGATCCATTACAATTAAGTTCCTTTACAATAGATAAAAATCAACCATCGGAATTTACAACAACTGCAACGCAGCAGAAAAAGATAAAGATTGTGTTCACTACTATGCAAATGAAGATTTTCATAATAACAAGAGAAAAGAAAAATAAAAACAAGATTTCAACGGAGTAAAATTATAATCCCAAGTTAACAAAAAACAAAATGAGCACCACAAAAAATTTGAATAACAAAGAAGCCATTGACAAACTGAAAAGTTTAGTTGATGAAATAATGATTTGTCTTTTCTGCACCGACCTTGAAACAGATGATGGCTCTACGTGCCGACCGATGTCAGCTATAAAAGTTTGTGACGAAGGTAATATTTGGTTTTTCAGTGAAAAGAACAGCGATAAAAATAAAGCCATAGAAAAAGGTAAAAATGTGCAACTCTTTTTTTCGCATCCTGGTAAAAGCAGCTATTTAGTTGTAAACGGTGAAGCAGAAATAATTTTGGACAAAACAAAAATTGAAGAACTATGGACACCAGTAGCTAAAATTTGGTTCGAAGAAGGTAAAGAAGATCCCAATATTTCAGTAATAAAAGTAAGTCCAACGACAGCTTATTATTGGGATACGGCCGGCAACCAAATGATAAACTTTATTAAAATGGTCGCTTCCGTTGCCACAGGAACAAATTTAATTACTGGCAATCAAGGAGCTTTGAATGTATAGGAAATAATCAAATTCAATAATTCCTTTCTTAAACAATTTTTAAGATCAATTTTATTTGTTTAATGAACATTTTATCACTCTAATTCTAAAATAGTAAAATATAGAATTAGTAAAAAGTTCTATTTTTGCAACTTGTGTAAACTCCTTGTTCGTAAATATAATCAGAATTTTGATTTTCAAACATAAAAAATCCCAATGCTGAAATATCAGGATTGGGATTTGATTTTTACATAAATAGGCTGTTTTTTATTTCAATCCTGCCAAACTATGCTTGATGGTTTCAATTTTAGATAGAGCATCTGCTTCTTTCTGAATTTCGTTATCCAAAACTTTTTGCGGTGCACCAGCCACAAATTTCTCGTTCGCTAATTTGCTTTGAACTGATTTCAGGAAACCTAGTGTATAGACCAACTCTGCCTCTAATTTTGCAATTTCTTCTGCTACATTTATATTTCCGGTAATAGGAATAAAATATTCATTTGATTTTACACGGAAAGACAAAGCGCCATCTACTTTATCGGAAACGTATTCCAGATCAGTTATGTTCCCTAATTTAGTCAGAACCGAATCAAAATAGGTTGAAGCTTTATCATTATTTACGATTTTCAATTCAATGGTATCTTTAAATGGGATATTTTTGTCTTTACGAATCGTTCTGATTCCAGAAATCACTTCAATTGTATTTTCGAAATCTATAATTAAAAGAGCGTTAAAAGGTTTTAATTCTGGCCATGTGGAAACAATTAATGCTTCTTCAGTAGTTCTTTCAGCAAGAATCTGCCAAATTTCTTCTGTCAAGAACGGCATAAACGGATGCAATAACTTCAAGTTGTTTTCGAGCATTTCAATCGCTTTTGCAAAAGTAACGCTGTCAATTGGTTGTTGATATGCCGGTTTTATCATTTCCAGAAACCAAGAACAGAAATCGTCCCAAACCAGTTTATAAATTGCCATTAAAGCATCGGAAATTCTATATTTCTCAAAATTATCCTCGATTTCTACAAGGGTTTGTTGCAATTTAGCTTCATACCATTCAATTGCCACTTTTGACGATTCCGGTTGCGGAATAGCATCCGAAAGTTCCCAACCTTTTATTAGTTTAAATGCATTCCAGATTTTATTCGTGAAGGCTTTTCCTTGGTTACATAATTCTTCATCAAACATAATGTCATTCCCTGCAGAAGCGCTCAAAAGCAATCCTACACGAACTCCATCAGCACCAAATTTCTCAATCAAATCCAAAGGATCGGGTGAATTACCTAGTGATTTAGACATTTTACGTCTTTGCTTGTCACGTACCAGACCAGTCAAATATACATTTGTAAATGGTTTTTTACCAGTATATTCATATCCTGCAATAATCATTCTCGCCACCCAAAAAAACAAAATATCCGGGCCGGTAACTAAATCATTGGTTGGGTAATAATATTTAAAATCCTCGCTTTCCGGATCCATTATTCCGCCAAAAACTGACATTGGCCACAGCCAAGAAGAAAACCAAGTATCAAGAGCATCAACGTCTTGTCGCAAATCTTTTATTTCAAGTTTCGAATTTAAGGTTTTGGCTTTTGCCAATTCTAAAGCTTCTTCGATAGATTCAGCAACCACAAAATCTTCTTTTCCGTCTCCATAGAAATAAGCAGGAATCTGTTGTCCCCACCATAATTGACGAGAGATATTCCAATCACGTATATTATTTAACCAATGTGCATATGTATTATTAAAACGAGCAGGGTGCAATTTAATTTCACCATCAACCAATACCGATTTAATGGCAGGCTTAACCAAATCTTCCATTTTCAGAAACCACTGATCTGACAAACGAGGCTCGATAACTGCCTTCGTTCTTTCAGAAGTTCCCACTTTATTCAAGTGAATTTCTGTTTTGGCCAAAGCGCCAATAGTCTCTAATTCTTTGGCAATTTCTTCCCGAACTACAAAACGATCTTTCCCTTGGTAATGCAATCCAAAACTATTTAAAGTCGCATCTTCGTTGAAAATATCAATAATTTCAAGATTATGCTTCTCTCCCAGCGCCTTGTCGTTACTATCATGAGCCGGAGTCACTTTTAAACATCCCGTTCCAAATTCGATATCAACATATACATCTTCAATAATTGGAATCACTCTGCCGCAAATAGGTACAATCGCTTTTTTGCCTTTTAAATGAGCAAAACGTTCGTCATTTGGATTGATACAAATAGCAGTATCCCCAAAAATAGTTTCTGGACGTGTGGTGGCAATAGTTAGGAAATCTTCACCTCCTTCAATTTTATATTTTAGGAAATATAATTTCCCTTCTTGTTCTTCATAAATTACTTCTTCGTCAGACAAAGTAGTTTTTGCTTCAGGATCCCAGTTTACCATTCGGTATCCTCTGTAAATCAATCCTTTATTATATAAATCCACAAAAGAACGAATTACAGAAGCTGACATGTCTGGATCCATGGTGAATTTTGTTCTCTGCCAATCACAAGAAGCACCCAATTTTTTCAATTGGTCTAAAATTACACCACCATATTTATCCGTCCATTCCCATGCATGAGCCAAAAATTCCTCACGAGTCAAATCATTTTTATTGATTCCTTCGGATTTTAATTTAGCAACAACCTTAGCTTCAGTAGCAATAGAAGCGTGATCTGTGCCAGGAACCCAACAAGCATTGAAACCTTTCAGACGCGCTCTTCTTATCAAAACATCCTGAATTGTGTTATTCAACATGTGTCCCATATGTAAAACTCCAGTTACGTTAGGCGGAGGAATTACGATGGTATAAGGCGTTCTATGATCTGGCTCTGAGTGAAAATAATTGTTCTTCATCCAGTAGTCATACCACTTATTCTCAATAGTTTTAGCGTCAAATTGTGCAGGAATTGTCATTTTATCGTAAATTCGTTTATTCGTTAAATTAGATTGTATGTTTGTTCAGTTAAATGAATAATCAACTAAACAAATAACCTTTTAAAATTTGGTCTGATATTTGTAATTAATAGTGGGAACAAAAGTAAATAATTAAGTACACTATAAAAAGAGAAATAAATATTTGTACGTTAATTAAAACAAAGTACATTTACTTTAACGAATTTAAAAAAATAAAAATGAAAAAAATAATTACTTTAATGGCAATCCTGTTAGTAAGCAGTGTGGTTTTTGCCCAGTCTGGAGCTAAAATTGATTTTTCAGCAAAAGACAACACTATAGATTATGGTAAAGTATCTAAATCAAGTGATAATGGTATTCGAGTTTTTGAATTTACAAATACAGGGAATTCTCCTTTAATAATTACCTCAATACAGTCAACAGCAAATTGCACGATATTATCGAGTACAAAAGATGCAATACTGCCCGGTAAAAAAGGAAAAATCGAGATAAAATACAATATGACTGCAGGGCCAATTCGAAAAACAATTACGGTTGAATCTAATGCAGTGAATTACGATGAAGGAAGAGTAGCTCTAAAAATAAAAGGAGAAGTTCTTGCCAATTAAATTCCTGATTTAATACTATGTAGCGCTTTATGAAAATTTCATTAAGCGCTTTTTTTTATAAAACATTTTGCAACTGAAACTTAAATTTAATTACTTTTTTATTTCTTTCAATTTCCATAGTAATCCATTGTTCGTCTTCTGATTTCAAAAATGCATTCATTTGTTGCAATGAATATTTATAGGTAGGATTTCCATTTATAGAAATGATGATGTCGCTTTTTTGCAAACCAGAATTAAAAGCAGGGGAGTTTTTTCGAACATTAGCAATTGAATAAACAGGTTTTAAATTGAATTTATATTTAAAATTATTACCAGTCTTCTCTGTTCTAATATTAAAAGGATCTTCGGAAACTACAATAGGCACTGTCTGCAAATAGAGTGTTTCTTGCACCCATTGCATTCCTTGCTGTTGAATTTCTATTCCACTTTTATTGTAATTAAAAGGCGCATTGAATTCCCTGTTTTTCTTTAAATAAAGAATGCCATTCTCATAATCAAGAACAATTGTAAAACGTCTTAAAATTTCACCTCCCACTGATCCTACACGGCCAGAAACCATTTTCACACTTTTTAATGAAATCGAATCCGGGAAAGCGGCAATAGGATTTTTAAATTCAAATTCAGCCATTTTAAATTTAAGAACACGCGCTCTTTTCCCTTCGACATCTCCACTAAATCCTTTCCCCAGGTAATCATCAAAATTTTTAGCGGGTACTTTTATTAATTTAGATTCTTTTTCAAAAAGCCATAATGCATCGCTGTTACCTATATCTATTAATACTTTTGCAGGAATTTCAATAGAATCAATCGTTACGCCATTTACGATATACGGCTTGTTTTTTTCAATAGTAATGGAGGTTTTACTAAATTTTTTTTCTATTTTTCTTTTATTCGTATCCGTATTTCTTTGGATAGTAATTCTTTTCTTTTCATAATTAATCAGTACCAAATTATTTTTAAAAAAATGATACCCGATAATTCCATTTACGGGAATTCCAACATGAGAAGACAGATTAAATTCTTGGTCCAAAACAATATATAATAAATGATTTGTCGATTTTACTCCTTGAACATCTAAGATATTATTGGTTGCTTTTAGTCCTTCAACTGCCGTTTCGCTACCTAAACCGCGAAGAGTGATTTTTTCAACATTAGAAAATGAAATTTCTTTTTTTTCTTCCAAACTAAACAAAATAGTTTCTTCAACCCCGGAATCCAACAAAAAATTTAATTCGACCCCATTGACCTTGATAGGAATAAAAACTAAATTATTAATAAATTTGAAAGGAACAGTTATTTTATCAACCCCTTTGGTGAATTGAAAACTATCTTGTGCCAAAATAGGCCAAAAACAAAACAGAATAAAAAATACCGAAGTTAGATTTTTCATTTATAATCATTTTGATAAAAATACACAAAATATTGATTATTTGTACCGTTTCTGTCACATTTACAATTGCGTTTAACAGAAATTTTCAAAAAAAAAATGCAAATTTGCACTTTAATAAATCAACCATGCCAAAAATATCCAATAAAGGCAAGAATATGCCTGAATCACCAATACGTAAATTGGCTCCCTTCGCAGAAATTGCAAAGAAAAAGGGACACAAAGTATATCATCTGAACATAGGTCAACCAGATATAAAAACACCTGAAATAGCTATAAATGCGATAAAAAATATCAATTTAACTATTTTAGAATACAGTCATTCTGCTGGAAATGAAAGTTACAGAAGAAAATTATCGGAGTTTTACAAGCACCAAAATGTTGCTGTCGACTATGACGATATTATAATTACTACCGGAGGATCAGAAGCCTTATTGTTTGCATTGGGAACGATTATGGATCAGGGTGATGAAATCATTATTCCCGAACCTTTTTATGCCAATTACAGTGCTTTTTCCACGGCATCAGGTGGTAGTGTAGTTCCTGTAATTTCAACTATCGATACAGGGTTTGCGCTCCCTTCCATTTCTGAATTTGAAAAATTAATTACACCCAAAACAAAAGCCATTCTGATTTGTAATCCTGGAAATCCAACGGGTTATTTATATTCAAAGGAGGAGATTATGCAGTTGGCAGCATTAGTAAAAAAATACGATATTTTTTTAATCGCTGACGAAGTATATCGAGAATTTATCTATGATGGGGACAGTCATTATTCAGTAATGAATATTGCAGGGCTTGAAGAACATGTAATAATGGTCGATTCTGTATCAAAACGCTACAGTATGTGTGGGGCACGAATAGGATGCTTGGTCTCCAAAAACAAAGAAGTGATGGCGACTGCTATGAAATTTGCACAAGCACGATTAAGTCCTCCAACTGTTGAACAAATTGCGTGTGAAGCTGCTATTGACACTCCACAAAGTTATTTTGATGAAGTAATTTCAGAATACAGAGAACGTAGAGACACTTTAATATCTGAATTAAATAAAATAGAAGGTGTTATTGTAACTAAACCTAAGGCGGCATTTTATTGCATTGCTCAACTTCCTGTTGACAATGCTGATATTTTTGCGCAATGGCTTTTAGAAAGTTATGATTTAAATGGAGAAACGGTTATGGTTGCACCTGCTGCCGGGTTTTATTCTACGCCAGGAATGGGTTTAAATCAAGTGCGCATTGCCTATGTATTGAAAAAAGAAGATTTGATAAGTGCTGTACGTGTTCTTAAAGAAGCTATCCCGATTTACAATTCAAACCGACTAAAAAAACTAATTGCTGCCCAATAATTATGAGTTAAAAACTTTGCTTTATCATTCAGTAACTAAAAAATCGCAAATACTTAATCAAAGGCAGTAACAAAAACGTTATTGCCTTTAGTTTTTTATAACTGATTAATCAACTCACTTCGCTAATGAGATCCATAAAGTCATCATTAAATAGTAGAAGCTATAGAAATTCTTTAATTATTATTAATTATCTTTACCGCTTAAATATATACACCCACTATAATAGTTGCTTTTAATGATAAATAACGAAGAATTTCAAGACGAAATAGGAGACAATCACATTGGTTTATCTGCAAAAAATCCAGTACGCAAAGATGCTTTTGCTATTTCTGATGAAGAAAAAATAGAAAAAATAAAAAAAGATGTTGAAAATATTCTACTCACCCTTGGGATGGATTTGACAGATGACAGCATGAAAGGTACGCCCAATCGTGTAGCAAAAATGTTTGTAAAAGAAATTTTTGGAGGTTTAAATCCTGCCAGAAAACCAGCAGCTTCTACTTTTGACAACAACTACAAATACGGTGAAATGTTAGTAGAGAAAAACATTATCGTTTACTCTACCTGCGAACACCATTTATTACCAATTATAGGAAGAGCACATGTTGCTTATATTTCTAACGGAAGAGTGATTGGGCTTTCTAAAATGAACCGAATTGTAGAATATTATGCTAAAAGACCTCAAGTTCAAGAGCGTTTAACGATGCAAATCGTTCAAGAATTACAAAGTGCTTTGGGTACCGAAGATGTAGCCTGTATTATTGACGCAAAACATCTTTGTGTGAATTCAAGAGGAATAAGTGATATTGAAAGTAGTACAGTAACTTCTGAATTTGGCGGAAAATTTAAAAATGATCAAACTCGAAGAGAATTTTTGGATTACATCAAATTAGAAACAAAGTTCTAGAATAAAATAAATTCTATTTAACCAATAAAGCCTAGCCCTGATTGAAGAGTAAATCCCACGCTTTTTTGCGTGGATTGAAACGGAAAGCAGGAAATAGCTCCAAAAAAAACATATATAAATGCCATTATACAGTTCTCAAATCCTAAAAATATACAACTCTCTTTCGGGAGAAAAAGAAACTTTCACACCTATTCACGAAGGCAATGTTGGAATGTATGTTTGTGGGCCAACAGTTTATAGTAATGTGCATCTTGGGAATGTGAGAACATTTATGTCATTTGATGTGATATTTAGGTATTTTTTGCATTTAGATTACAAAGTGCGTTACGTCCGTAATATTACTGATGTAGGCCATATTGTTGACGATGTGGATGAGGGCGAGGATAAAATTGCTAAAAAAGCACGTATAGAACAGCTGGAACCTATGGAAGTTGTTCAGCGTTATACGGTGGATTTTCATGATATTTTGAATGCTTTTAACTTTTTACCTCCAAGTATCGAGCCTACAGCAACAGGTCATATTATTGAGCAAATTGAAATTATTAAGACCATTATTGACAAAGGAATTGGCTATGAAGCCAATGGATCTGTTTATTTTGATGTGGTAAAATTCAATGAAACAAATCATTATGGTAGATTAAGCGGTCGAAATATTGAAGATATGCTTGCCAATACCCGTGATCTTGACGGGCAATCTGACAAGAGAAATCCACAAGATTTTGCACTTTGGAAAAAAGCCGAACCACAACACATTATGCGTTGGCCTTCCCCGTGGAGTGATGGTTTTCCAGGTTGGCATTTAGAATGTACGGCTATGAGCACTAAATATTTAGGCAATCATTTTGATATTCACGGAGGTGGAATGGATTTGAAATTTCCTCATCATGAATGTGAAATTGCACAGAATGAAGCTTGTACGGGTCAAACTCCAGTAAATTATTGGATGCATGCTAATATGCTAACCTTGAATGGTAAAAAAATGGCTAAATCTACTGGAAATAATATCTTGCCAAGGGAGATTTTAACTGGTGATAATAGCATTTTAAGCAAAGCATTCTCTGCATCTGTAGCTCGTTTTTTTATGCTGCAAGCACATTATAGAAGTATTCTTGATTTTTCTGACGATGCGATTGTTGCAGCCGAAAAAGGATACAAAAGATTGATGGAAGCCATAGAATCATTGAAAGAATTAGATTCAAGTTCCAATAGTACATTAGATATTGCGAGCTGGAAACAGTCTTGCTATGATGCTATGAATGATGATTTTAATACTCCAATTTTGATTGCACAATTATTTGAAGGAGTTCGATTTATCAATTTGCTAAAGGAAGGAAAAGAAACGTTGGCCGCTATTGATTTAAAGACATTTTCTACAGCAATACAAGCTTTTGTATTTGATGTTTTAGGTCTTGAGGACGAGAAACTTTCAGACACCAATAACGATAAATTAGAAGGTACTGTAAATATGCTTATTGAAATGAGAAAACAAGCCAGAGATAACAAAAACTTTGCATTGTCTGATCAGATTCGCGATCAATTAATTGCCTTAGGAATTCAATTGAAAGACGGAAAGGACGGCACTACTTTTACAATATAATGGAATAATTTTTCAATTAGAGAATTAATTAATTAGCCATTTTCTAATTGACATATTAGCTAATTTAATCATGAAAATAACCACGCCTTTTGTTTTATTAGTGCGGTTTTACCAAACCGCAATATCCCCATTTACGCCTTCTGCTTGCAGATTTGAACCAACTTGTTCTTCATACATGATTGAAGCACTACAAAAATACGGATTATTTTACGGCGGATTTTTAGGAGTGAAAAGAATTTTGAGTTGTCATCCTTGGGGAAAAAGCGGTTATGACCCAGTTCCCAAAAAAAAATGCAATCATGAACATTAACCTTTTATTGGTACGAATTTTACTTTAATTCTTTATTTTTACAAAATATTAAAAAATAATCATACATGACACACGCTTTAAATATAATTTGGAATCCATCAGAAGGAATTGATTTAGGTTTTTTTGTAATTAGATATTACAGCTTAATGTTTGTTATCGCTTTTGGATTAGGATGGTATATTATGAAGAATATATTTGAACGAGAAGGAGAATCAATAGAAAAATTAGATTCTTTGTTTATATGGACCGTACTAGCTACATTAATTGGAGCCCGTTTGGGTCATGTTTTATTTTACGATTGGGAATATTTTCGCAATCATTTATTAGAAATATTTTTACCTTTTCGTTTTTCGCCTCAATTTGAGTTTACGGGTTATCAAGGTTTAGCGAGCCATGGTGCTGCTATATCCATAATAATTGCTATGTACTTTTTTAGTAAAAACGTATTAATAAGACCTCAATTATGGATTTTAGACAGAGTAGTCATTCCAGTCGCTAGCGGAGCCATTTTTGTAAGATTAGGGAATTTTTTCAATTCGGAAATTGTCGGGAAAGAAACAACATCTTCTTTTGGAATTCGTTTCATTCGTGATAAATTTAGTTCTAATGACGCCACTAATGCAACCCAAATAGCTAACCCAAATGACGCTTATCATGCTATAGCTACTGACCCAAAATTTGCTGCTTTATTAGAACAAGTTCCTGCAAAGCATCCTGCACAATTATATGAAGCCTTTTGCTATATTTTTGTTTTTGCAATTTTGTTTTTCTTATATTGGAAAACTGACGCTAGAAAAAAATCAGGATTTTTATTTGGATTATTCTTAGTTCTATTATTTTCTGTTCGTATTGTCGTGGAATCTGTAAAAGAAAGCCAAGGTGGATTTGAAAACGCTTTAGGATTATTATCCACGGGACAATGGTTAAGCATTCCTTTTATTTTAATCGGATTTTATTTCGTTTTTACTGCCGAAAAACCAGTTCAAATTTAGACTCAAGTAATTTAATAAATAATGCAAGTTTTGAATTTCTTATTAAACAGAAACCATTGAAAGCAGGATTCAAGTTATAAATGCAACTTTTTGATTAAACATATAATTAGGTGTTTCAAAATTAAATCTTTTTCTTGGTCTATTGTTTAATTTCTCTTGTATTTCTATAATTTTATCTGGAGTTATTTCATCAAATGATGATGATTTGGGTATGTATTGTCTTATTAATCCATTTAGATTTTCATTTGCACCACGTTCCCAAGGGCTGTAAGGGTTGGCAAAGAAAAAATCTATTTCAAGTGCCAAACTAATCTCTTGATGTTGCGCAAACTCTTTTCCATTATCAGAAGTTATTGTATTTATAAAGTGTTTCCAGTTCTGTAGTAATTCGAT
>NZ_FNVP01000019.1 GCF_900108015.1 Flavobacterium urumqiense
TTTTTACACTAAAAATCATCGGACAAATTTCCCTATCGCAACCCCAGCCGCTCGTGTTTCACACTCGACTCGGGGGTCACTCCCTGCGGCCAGCGCATAAACCCAGATTCCGCATTAGAAATCTACTGCATCTGAATTACTTCACAAAAAAAATATTTTTATAGGAGTTCAGTGAATATATTTCTTTTTCAAAACCAATCACGTACTCCCATTTTTAAAATCAAAATACAAAAGTATTAACTCATTGGTTTTTATTTATTTGCGGTATTCGTTGAACTCTGTTTCTTCATTTAAAAAATAGTCCGTGAGCACTTGTTTTTTTTGAATAATCCAGCTTCGTAACGAAGTCTAATGCAGAATCTGGGTTGAATTCTTACCGTGATTTTTTGGAATTAAAATATAAGGGCGGTTGTGGTGTCATCTCGGCGTAGGAGAGATCACACATGAGAATCGTAATAGATCTGATTTATTTCTGCTTTAAAGAGTATGGGTTTTTTATTTGAAGACCATTTTTTCTTTTTTATTTTACTCTCAAAACTTCTAACAACTTAAAATTCAGATACAACTTCTCTTTCCCAACTTGTTCACTTTTCAAGAAACCATGATTTTCCAATTGTTTTAAGTACGTACCCACCGTTTTTAGATTTCCTAACCCTGCTTTTTCTAATTGACTTCTTTTGGTATATGGTAATCTGAATAGTTCTTCCATTAAATCTTTTGAATATATTTTTGGAAGTTGCCTTTGTATTTCTTTTCCCATTTCATTCATCAATCCCTCGATTTCGGCTATTTGGTTTCTACCTTTTAATGCTGTTTGTTCTACCATATCGAGCATATACATAATCCAATCTTGCCAATTACCTTCTTCTGTTACTTTCCTTAATGTGGTGTAGTATTTGTCTTTGTATTGAATAATGTAATTACTCAAATATAATGCGGGTAAATCCATTAATTCTGTCATTTTCAAGTAGAGTAGAAGTATAATTCTCCCTGTACGGCCATTTCCATCAAAAAAAGGATGTATTGCCTCAAACTGATAATGAATGATTGCCATTTTAATTAAAGGATCAAGGGTATCTTCTGCGTGAATGAAGTCTTCAAGATTTTTTAGTTTTCCCCGGATGACATCTTCTCCTTCGGGGGGTGTATAGACTACTGTATTTGTAATCGGATTTTTTAATTGAGTTCCTGTTGTATTTCGAATACTTGATTGATTTTCTTTGATAATTTGCATTAATGCAACAAACAAATTGGTCGTTAAAATTGGTCGTTTATTTATTTGATCTACACCATACCATAGAGCATCTTTATAGTGCATTACTTCTTTTGTAGCGGGATTGTCATTTTTTCTCTCGGCGATAGAAGCCTTGAATAATTCATCTTGGGTCGTGATAATATTTTCTATTGCAGAACTCGCTTGGGCTTCCTGTAAATTGATTGTATCAATAAATAATGTTGGATTGGGTAAGTTTGTAATAGCACCCTTCAGTTCTGACAAAGCTCTACTTGCTGCAATTGTCTTTTTTAGAATTAGTGTATTTTCTATTTCTGCTTGTGGTGGCAATAAGGGTAAATCGTTATACGGAATTTCCGGATTGTAGTTTATTTTATTACTCATTATAGATGATTTAAACAAGGGTAATTATTACCCTTGTTTTATTTTGAAGTGTAAATATAGTTAAAAATTACTCTCGTTGTGTTCTTTAGGGCAAAAATTGCCCTCGTTGTTTATGCGCCAGCTATTATGCTACTATCACTATGAGAATTTCCTATTATTCATATTTTGAATCTTTAATTAAGCTCAAAATGGGTGTTTAAATTTTCTATGTAGTATGCAATTCTGGAATTTAAATAAGTAATTTGGGAGTATTAATTAAAAATAAAAAAAGATGCCTATTATATTAAGCATCTTTTCTTTTTTCTTTAGTCTTTTTTGAATTGGTTTTGCTCTTCTGAAAAATTGAAAAGGATTACCATGCTGCCTTTGAATGGATTGAATGAGGGTTCATATTTAATATATCCTTTTTCGTTTAACTCTCTTATACATTTGTGATACGTTGCTGTGGAACAAATTTTACTAATGCGCATCACTTCTTCTCTGGTTATGCTTATCGGGTTTTGGAAATGGTTTATGTTCCAGTATTGGAATAATGTAATGTATAGACTGATGTGAGTAGGGTTGAGGTTCTCATCTTGTATGATACGGTCGAAGAAACCAGTGAGATGGTGTTTCATGTAATTCATTTGGTAGTGTTCGGTTTTTTAATATGTGGTTTTTAATGGTTAGTGTTCAGTGATCACTGTTCAGTGTTCAGTATTTAGTGTTCAGTGTTCAGTGTTCAGTGATCAGTGTTCAGAATTTAGTGATCAGTGGTCAGTGTTCAGTCTTAAGTGTTCAGTCTTAAGTCTTCAGTGTTCCGTATTTTGTGATCAGTTTTTAAAAGCAGTAATCTGTTATCAGCATTAAGAGTTGTATTACATGTTTAGCGTTTAGGACTCTGATTGCCGGTTCATTAAGTACAAAATATTAAATTTGAAGAGATTACTGCATCAGTTTGGGCAAGCCATCTTTTCCTCCTTTGATCGAATCACAAAATGGGGGATAGATAAGGCTTTGTTGTACATTTATAGTTAATAATTGTTAATTTTTTTAGTGTATTTTATCATCGTTTTGAAGTGTTCCCATCAATTCCATTGAAAAATTATCTCTGGCCTGGATGTAAGCTACTTTCGGAATTACTGTGGCACCCAGTTTTTTCTTTTCAAAAGTGGCTGAAAAACCAAAATCTATTTTTTTAAAATTTAGTTCCTTGGCGCGTTTAATTCCTTGATACAAAAGTTGTCTGTAAATCTGAAATTCTCTAACATAGTTATAATCCATTCCTATCAAAGAGGGAGAATAGGTATAGTTGCTGTTTTTATAACAAAAAAGCGTGCCCACTAATTGCCCCTGTTGTTGCTCATTGTCTTCATCTTTTAAATATAGCATTATAAATTCCCAATTTGGGTCGGTGACCATGGCTATAAATACGTTAGGAGGATAGGTAAAAGTGTTAAAGGCGAGATTATTGTTTTTTACGTTTTTATAGAGTTGATAGATCTGTTCCGTTTCTATTATAGTTAGTTCATTTTTTATTACTACATCAAAAGCCTTTTCAAAGGGAAGCACTTCTTCGATAAAATGGCGTTTAGAACGTGGGGAAAGTTTGTTGGTAAAGGCTTGTGGAGTGTCCCATTCCAGATTTTCAACCACACAGGAGTCGGGCATATTAGCTTTTAAGTAACCTTGATTATGGAATATGCGATTTAATTGTTCATTTTCTTCAAAGTCCCTTAAGACTAACATATCAGCATTTAAATGATTGTAAAGAGTTTCTAACTCTTGCAATAGCATTAGAATAGCTTCTTCTATTAATGGATGTGATGTATTAAGATAGCAATGATTTCCTTCGGTGAATAAAGACCCCATTCCTAACACTTTAGAGGTTAGATATAAAGGATTTTTTATTCTTTCCTCTTCTAAATGCTTTGATATTGATTCTGTTGCCATCATGTCGTCTTTCCAAAGTCCATAAGTAAAAAAAGTGGCTATTAAAGGAATTTCATTTTTGTCCTTGATTATGTAGTAGTGGAAGTCCCATTTGTTTGCAGGTTCATCAGAATTGGCAAAAGCAACTTCTAAAAAATGAAGGCCATCCCAATCAAATGTGCTTTGTTGTCCTAGTAACTCATTCCAAGTAGGTTTGTCCATTTTTGATATCGATGTTTCATATTTCAGTTGTAACGAGGATTTGTCAACTATTGTGTCTATAGTAGTATGGGTCTCGACCAAACCAAATGCACTTTGTATTTTGCTTAAGCTATTTCCTGTTTCTTTGAGCACGATGGGTAAATACTTTTCTATTGCTTCGACTAATGCTTTTATTTCTTCTTTTTGGTTGTGTCTCGAAAGTGTGATGCGAATCCCTGTGTTTTGAACAGGAACCGCTGGATATATTGCAGGATTGACAAAGAATCCTTCTTCGAATAGGTTTTGAACTAATTTATAAGAAGTTATTGGTATTGCCGTACCAAGGAAAAACACCGGTGAATCGTTTTTGACTATTATTGGTAAAGCCGTTTTAGAAATTAATTCATTAAAATAGGCTATTTTTTCGGCTAGTTCCGATTGTAAAATGGTGATCTCTACAGACAGGTGGATATCTGCAGCAGCTATGGCAGCAGCTACCGAAGCTGGCTCCAGTTGTGCGGAGAAAGTTAGCGGGCCACCAAAAACTTTTATTTTTTCGCGAAGCTTTGCATTTGGACAAAGTAAAACGGCGCCACTGGCTCCAAATGTTTTGCTTAATGTCCCCATAATCATCACGTTGTCCGGTATTTCTTTTAGTACGCTTAACACGTAGCCCGTGCCGTTTTTACCCTTCCAACTCATCCCGTGGACGTCATCAAAATACAAATGCAGTTGTGGATATTTTTTACTAAGTTCCATTAGTGCTGCAATAGGAGCATAGTCACCAAACATGGAATAGACTCCGTCAGCCATATACCAAATTTTTTTGCATTTTGACATCAATTGCTTGATTTTATCTTCTAGCAAAACCATATTGCTGTGCTTAATCATTTCGACTGGAATACCTCTTAATTTGAGTAATTGGCAAGCAGTTTGAACACTCCAGTGGACCTGATGATCGAGAATGACTCCGTCTTCATCTCTCACCGCTGTTGGAATTACCGCCATATGACCGAGGGTACTGTTCTTGGTGATAATAGTAGGAATACCGTACATAGCCTCCATTTTAGCTTCTAGTTCTGCATATAGTGGATTTGATATGTAGGATTTAGATAATGGAAATTGGGTTCCAAATTTTTTTATGGCATCAATTGCTGCTTCTTTCAATCTGCTATCTTGCTCTAATCCAAGGTAACCTGTAGTTCCAAAATGGAACATTTCTTTGCCTTTTATTTGAATTGTTCTCCCATTTAAGGATTTATCCTCTGCATAAAGATGCATTACGCCCTCTTTTTTCGCTCCTGAAAATACTTCATCAACGGTATCAATAAAGTTGTTGTGTTTAATTTTTGCCATAGTGTAAGGTTTTGATTATTTTTATAAAAGTGAGTATAAAAAATTAGATATTTTGGCTTTTTTATGCGAAAATCCCTATATGACATGTAATACTCCCGAATTGACAACAATAATGAATAATTGTTACTTTTTGTATAAAATTATTAGTATTTGTTAATTATTTATGAATAATATTTCATTTATTTGTGCTGTTTTACTTAATATTACCAAATGGATATAGACGGCTTTGAGAATGAATTTGCCCGTTTTTGGATTGATGGGACTATTCTTTTTTTTATATATAAAGATAATGTCAGCATTAATTTAGAGGCTGCAGAATGTATTGTAGCTGATAGGATTCAGTTTCAAAATGATGTGGCTTATCCTATTTTTTGTGATGCCCGAGGCATTGTATCCATGGATAAACCAGCACGAGATTATTTAGCACAATCGGGTTCGTTGCTTATTAAAGCAGTTGGTTTACTGGTCAACGAACAAGTTTCTGTGATGGTAAGTTATTTTTATCTTAAAATTAATAAACCCAGTGTTCCTACCCGACTATTTACAGATCAATTGGCCGCGATAGCATTTGCTTCCAATTATATTTAGTTGTACTAAAAACTCTTTTTAATGCTATGGTATTTCATGGAAGATAAAATTAATCATGAACGTATTAGGCCTATTCGCCAAATGTTGCTTGAAATGGCAGTAGGGAATTTCAGCTATCGTATTCAGCGGAGTACAGCTGATGATGAAGTGGAATCCTTAATATTGCTGTTGAATATGGTAGCCGAAGAATTAAAGTCCTCTTTTTCTCATCTGAGTTATGTAAATCCACACAACAGCTATAGTTCCTATGTTCAGGCCAGTTTTATTGTAGATTCCAGTTGGATAGTAAAAAAGATAAGTACAGATGTATCTGTTTCATTGGGATACAGTCCAAAAATGCTTTATGGAGCCGCTTTTGAAATTATTTTATCAGAAGAATCCGCTGTATCTTTTAATACCATCAAGGAGAAATTGTCAAAGAATAGTAGTTATTCAGAAAACTTGGAGTTGGTTTTTGTAAGCCAAAACCAATTGCTTGTGCCTGCTTTTTGTAACATTTGCCGTTTTATGGATAGTACTAAAATATTAATTAGCTTAGTTACTACAATAGTTACTACAGCAGTTAAGGATAATGTTATTGCCGATGATTCTTCTGCTGTCCCTGTGATTCCAAGAAAAGAGTTCGTTTATCGTTTGTCCGATGTACAATTAATTCAGCAGGTTTACGATTATATTTTAATTCATATTGATAGTCCTTTACCAAATTTAAAAGAGCTATCTCATATTTTTGGTACAAATGAGTATAAGTTAAAATATGGTTTTAAACATTTATTTAAAACCACTATTTATCAATTTTATAATGTAGAACGCTTAAAAAAAGCACATTTGTTAATTGAGAATACTGGCATACCACTTAAAGAAATTGCTGCAATGAGCGGGTTTATAGATTACTCTAATTTTTCAAAAGCATTTAGGAAATCGTATGGCTATGCACCTAATAAAATTACAAGAAAGCAATAGCGACAGCCTTTTCTACTGCCTTAAATACGATGCTGTTTTATAATGGGTGTGTAAATAATACCTTTTTGACAACTAAATACTACCGATTTGCAAAGCCTTAGTCTTTTGTTTATCGGAATTTTATATCGGATTAAATTTAAATGTTTATCGATATGAAACTACGTGCAACAACTCAAATCATTCTTCTTAACAGTATCTGTCTGCTATATGTTGTATTGTTTATTTATGCGGCAGTGAGTAAATTGCTGGATTTTGAGCAATTTCTTTTGCAATTGGGACAATCACCTTTGCTGAGTGTTTTTGCGGGTTGGGCCGCAGTGGGTGTGCCGACAGTTGAACTTTTTATTTCCTTACTTTTGATTTTTCCTAAATTTCGTCTTGCGGGACTTTTTGCTTCCTTTAGCCTCATGGTGATGTTTACTACTTATATCATTATCATTTTATATTTTAGTGCTTTTATTCCTTGTTCTTGCGGTGGTATTCTTGAAAAAATGAACTGGACACAGCACTTAATTTTTAATATTGGCTTTATAGTTCTAGCTATTTTTGGATTAGTTTTAAGCGGAGAGTCGGTTTATTTTGAGGTTAATTCTGTCCAAAAGGAACCTGTAAATTTCTTGTTTTTTTTTAAGAAACGTAATGCTTTAATTCTGTCCATTTGTTTTTTATCCAGCGTATCGCTAGTCGTTTTATTGTATGCTTTATCGGAGCATTCCATACACCGTAATAACAGTTTTTTGCGCAGGTATCCACATCATCCCGTAACTCAGTTAAACGGCTTACCTATTACGTATAACTCTTATTATATCGCGGGTGTCGCAAATGATCGTATTTATCTTGGAAATGTCACTGCACCGTTACACCTGTTAAGTATCGATACCAGCCTCCATGATGTGAAACCAATCCGTCTTCGATTGGAGAGACGACATAATTATACTTTTTCGGCTGTTCAGATACGCATAAATGCCCCCTATTTTTACCTTATTGATGGAACGGTACCTATTATTTTTAAGGGCACCATCTCTGAGTGGTTTGGCAGACCTTTAGTTAAAGAGAAAAAATATTTTTCCCTATTGGAGCCTATGGATTCTAATCATTTTGCTTTAAGAAGTATGAAACCATTTACTAATGAGTATGTACTGGGAGCAATCTTTGTTAATGATAGTTATCATCTGAAATTGGCACCTCATTTACTTCAAAAACAAGTTGATGGTACCTTTGATACTGATGGTATGCTTACTTATAATAAGCAGATCCAGCAACTGATTTATGTGTATTATTATCGCAATGCATTTGTTGTTGCCGACCGGAATTTGCAGACAGTGTATCGTGGTAAAACTATTGATACCGTCAGTCATGCTTCTATAAAGGTCGCATATCTGCATACCAAGAAGGAAAAAAAGCTTGCGATACAGCCACCAATGATTCAATTGTTTAGTACTTCTGCAGGGAAATATCTTTTCGTCATATCGAATCGTCTTGGTCGTTATGAGCCTGAATCAATGTTAAAAGATGCTTCTATAGTTGATGTTTATAATTTGCAAAAGCAAACCTATGAGTTCAGTTTCTATTTATATAATTACAAGAACGAGAAAGTAAAGAGTTTTAAAGTTTATGGGAATTTACTCATAGCCCTGACGGAACACTATATTGTTACTTATAAATTAAAAGCCAATAGTTTTGATTTTACCCTTCAGGATTAATGATTTCCCTGACACGTAATTCTATCCATTTTTGTGTTTTTTCACGCTGCAAAAAGCACGGAGTAAGTTTGAATGTATCTCTTTTGAAAGGGTAAATTGTTAGAGTACATGCTTGGAATGATGACTCACGACAGGTTATAATCAGATTCAACAAATAAAAATATATATGATATACCGGCCAGTATCAGGGGAAGATCGAAAACCTGTAAAATAGAGTAGATCCTCATGTTTAAATTTTATTATTATGAAAACTAGAATTTTAAAAACAGTTCTACCTGTGGCAGCGATTATGTTTGCCATTGCAGGTCCTTTTGCCTCACAAACTTCAGGTAAGGGAGTTTTGGCAGTACAAACGGGTTATATTGATGCTCCATCACCATGCAGTGAAGCTGTAACCTGTAATACAAATGTTGGACCGCTGTGCACCCTTTTGGTCAATGGGATTCAACGTCAGGCCTACGGCAAGATTAATCCTCAGGATTCAAACTGTACGAAGGTTCTTTACAGAAATAATTAAGAACTTTTAAATTAATGATTAAAGGTGTCCGGAGATCGGACACCTTTTTTATTTTAATTATTAGCCATCCAGCCCGCTGGTGGTACTCCTTTTAAATAGTAGTCAAACCAGTTTTTGACACGGAAATAAAGATCTTCTTGATAGGTCTGATCTGTGAGGACATGTTCTTGTCCGGGATAAACAATAAGAGTACTTTTTTTATGCAACCTCCACAACGCAGTTTGCAGTTTCGTACTATTTGACCAGTCTACGGACTTATCCTCATTCCCAGTCCATATTAGTAAAGGGGTATTGATGTTTTGAACGCTCCCAATAGGAGAATTTTTTAAAAATTCCTCGGAGTAAAATGGAGCTTGTATTCGGAATTGCTGGTTTTCAAAACGCCAAATATTTGATTGCCCATAGCCACCAGATGACAAATAGAAGCTTAGTAAGTCCGTTGCCGGAGCGCCCGCTACAGCAGTTTTAAAGATATTGGTATGACCGATAATATAAGTTGTTTCTACGCCGCCATAAGAATGTCCTATCAGTCCTATATTGTTTTTGTCTACCGAGCCCATTTCTATAACTTTAGCTACTGCTGCCTCCACACAATTAAGTGCCGAATTTCCGGGCTCGTTTAACTTGTATGCTAAGTCTGGCATCAGTACAAAATACCCTTCTGTCGTGAAGTTGGTTGGATTAAAACCATTGATTAATTTCAAAGAGGGTGCTACGTAATTATATACCTCATCCGATTTTTTTTGGTAAATGTTTACGATCATTGGATATTTCCTTCCCGGAACATAATCTGCAGGATAAAATAGTGCCCCTTTTAATGGCTTTCCATCGGCATTTAGGTAATGAATCAATTCTGATTTTCCCCAAAAAAAGTCTTTTTGTTGCCCATTGGCTTGTGCTATTTGTTTTTCTTTTCCGGAAGCGGTCAGCAGTATTAGTTTTGGAGAAACATCAAATCGACTTTCCATAAACTGAAACACAGGACTGTTTTTTGCCTTTTGAAGCGCAAACAACTTCATGTCCTTGCGAATCAATTCTTTTATTCCTGATGATTTATTCCAAATGGAGTAGGTTTGTTGCAGTGTAGTATTGTCCATAGTTTCAATTAATAATCCCTCTTTGTCAGTATATGATTTTGCCACGAAGCCATAAAAATTATTTCGAACCAAGCGCTGAATTTGGCCGTCATAAATACGGTAAGTGATTTGTCTTTTTCTGCCGTCCGTTATTTTCTCTTTTTTACTGCCATCATTTGTCATCAGCCAAATATCAAACTGGTCGTAGAGAATGATTTTTTCATCATTTGAAGTCCAACCGGGAAGATCATAAGGAGGAATGGCACCAGCCTGATCGCACTCTACATCATAAAAAGGAATGTTCATTTTAGCAGTAATACAATTGCTTTTTCCCGTGGCAATATTGTATACCCACCAATTGTTTAATTTAAAATAAGCTACATATTTTCCAGAGGGGGAGACCACTGTGTGCTTAAATTCGTTGATTATTTTTTTTACAATCAATTTTTTATTCCCTGTTTTTAAATCTTTCAGATAGAGATCGATGTACTCTCCCACATATTCAAATTGGGGAAGGTATTCGATAGTGTTATATACTAGCGCATTTTTTTGGTCACCAGTTAGCACGGCATTCGGATGCTGGTCATCTTCTACAGCTACAATTGTATTGTTTTCTGGCCACCAGACGGACCATTTTTCTATACTTACCCACGGTTTATCTTCTTTTTTTGGTGGTGGTACTTGTTTGTCATTCGTGTTCCAAATGCTAATTTCGGATAGTTTTTTCTGGGTGTCCGTTTGTACTACTTCTTTTTCATTCGCTACGGCACGGATGTTTAAGAACAATTGTTTGCTGTCGTCAGAGAGGTAGATTTTTGATAGGGGTATCCAACAGTCTTTTGGGAAGGAAGCTGTTGTCAATGGATCAAGTATTTTACTTTTCGGTGTGCTATCCATATTGGAGCAGAAATGAACTTTGTTGCAGCTTAATTCTGGATTTTCATTTTTGCATTCTTCAAAGAAAGCTAATGCCTTCCCAGACTTATTCCATGCTAAGCCCGAGTAGCTGTTTTGGGAGTTCTCTGCGATTGTTGTTGCTCGAAGTGTGTTGGAAAGATCAATTGTTTTTACTGTTTTCAATCCTTTTTCCTCGGTAATAATTGCCAACATATTGCCGTTTGGGTTTAAGTTTTTTTTCTTTACGTTTTCAATAGTGGTTGTTATAAAGGTTTTCAGATTATGAAACGTAAATGTTTTCAAAGCTTCGTTGTACAATAGCAAGTATCGGCTATCTGGTGTAAAGGTACCTTGGGAAAGCTCTTCAAATCGCCGCATTTTTCCAGTATGTAGGTTTAAAAGGTTTAGACTATCATTTTTTATAAACGAAAACCAATTGCTGTCGGACGTAAAATTTTCACCATGTCCTGATGGAAAGCTGTACTTGAAGTTGGTTGCTGTATTCTTCAGATATAGCGTGTCTTTATCATCCGCATGACTGATGGAATAGGATATCCAACTGCCATCGTCCGCTAATTTACCGGATGCTAACGTATTCCATAGTTTATAGTCATCAGGGGTCAATTTCCGTTTTTTTTGTGAATGACATTTTATTGGCAATATTTGCAATGCAATAAAGAGTAGTGTAATCGTATTTATTCTGTATAGTAGTTTCATAAGTGTTGTTTTTCCTCTTCCCAGCCCTCTCCTAGAAGAGGGAGCGAAGAATGAATTGGATTCAAGATTGTCTAGTATTAAAAATTTTTGCTCAGTGCCTTTTTTGGTTCATTCCATTTAAAAAAAAACTGAGATGTTGGAACGAAAAAATATTTCGTCTTCGACTCCGTTCGGGATGACTTGCAAGAGCTTACCGTTTTTAATAACCATACCTTAGGAATTGCTTTAATATCCGGGATTTTGCGGAAGCAGATTACTGTTCAACAAAAGTTCCGTTTCTGGCAATGGCCATAATAAGTCTGTTGGATTCCAGCCTGGTTTTATAGCTGATAATACGTAATTGGATTGCCCGCTTCTTTTGAGGTCAAACCAGCGTTGGCCTTGTTCGGTGAACAGTTCCACACGGCGCTCTTGCAATATAGCTTCCAGAATTTCTTGCTTTGTGTTGGCAGTAGTATTGGCCAGGCCCGCGCGATTCCTGATTTTGTTGAGGTCTTCTTTTGCCCCAGTGCTGTTTCCTTGCTGTGCTCGGGCTTCTGCCCGGATTAAATACACTTCTTCCAAGCGAAACAAAATAGAATATTCGGCAGAGGAGCCTGTATTATTATTTTGCTTGTATTTATTAGGGTAATACCAGTTTTGGGTTCCATCAGAAACAGTACCTATCCAATGGTTTTTTCTCTGGTCTCCTGTTTCAAATGCATTGCTCAAATCCACAGTTAAGGCTCTGTTGGGAGGGGGACCGGATGCAAAGATGAAATTTTGGCCTTCTAAAGTATTTTGGCCATCTCCTTGCGGTTTTAGTTGCCAAAGTGTACTTGCGCTGTTTTTCAGAAAAACTTTATCCAAGTCATCTTCTAATGCATATGTTGCGGTATTATTGATTATTAAATTGGATGTTGTTTCTGCAGCTTCCCAATTGCTAGCATACAGTTGTACTCTTGCAAGGAAAGCTTCGGCTACAGTTCGATTGGGGCGTACCCGCTCTCCACCGATATAATTTGCCGGTAGCAGTGTTTCTGCTGTTTTCAGATCAGTAATTAGCAAGGGGTACAGTATTTCCTGGCTCCATTTTTTAGCTTTAGCGTTGACTTGATAGGCCGTTGAGGTGATATATGGGATTTCTCCAAAGAGGTTCAGTAGATAAAAGTGGATGTACGATCTCACAAACAAAGCTTCTCCCTTTAATTGATTTTTATCGTTCTGTGAAATTCCCGTCGACCTGTCAACGCCTTCCAGTACTGCATTGGCAGCAAATACTAAATTGTAGCTGTCGTTCCAGGTGCCCGTAACTGTTGTATTGGAAGGCAATAGGTTGTTTTTAAAAAAAGCTTCTTCGGGAAGACTGCCGTTACTGTAATAAGCCAGTTCATCCCCGTAACTTCCCAGTAGGATTGAAAGTCCATTCAAATCTCCTGTCACCAGAACATTGTTCCGAAATCTCCCATAGATGTTTACTAAAGCCGCTTCAGCAGTGGCCTTATCCTGAAAAACGCTTTCGCCGGTAAGCTGTGAGTCAGGCACATCTACATCGACAAAACTCTCACAACTGGAAAAGAATATGGTCAACGTTATAAAGAAACTTATAAGCCATAGTATTTCAACTATATTGATAAAATTATTTCGTATGAATTTCATGTTATTTTGTTTTAAGTTTAAAAATTCAATTGTATTCCCATAGTCAACACACGCAAAGGAGGCAGGCTGCCTTGCGATTGATTTTCCGGATCAGGTCCTTTGAAACGGGTTATCGTGAGCAAATTTTGACCCTGCAAATACAGACGGCATCGGCCTATTTTTGACCAGGAATCAGGAAGGGTATAGCTTATCGAAAGGTTTTTTAGCCTTATAAAAGAGGCATCAGTGAAGACCGCATCACTGCTGCTGTAATTGTAAAATGCATTTACGGCATCATTATTAAAGCCAGCAGTATATTGCTGAAATGCACTGGTGTCGCCTGGCTGTTGCCACCGATCCAGTACTGCAACGGGTTGGTTATTTCCAACACCCGGAAGCACCCCTGTGTAATTGAAGTTGATTCCCAACTGCGTCACGAATTGAAAAAGAAAATCCAACTGCCAATTTTTATAGGTCAGGCTGTTTTGTAGCCCACCAAAGAAATTAGGATTGGTGTGGACTATATTCTGACGGTCCTCTGGTGCTGTTATGGCTCCGTCATGATTGTAATCTTCAAATTGATATATTCCTGTTTGCGGATTTATACCCGTGAAATGGTATACTTTTCGGATGTCCAGCGGCTGGCCTATTTCATACTGATTAGCATAAGTAGAGGCAGCTATTCCCGGAAATGCGATTAATTTATTACGGGCTATTGTAGCGTTAGCCATAGTGCTCCATTTGAATTGCCTGTTCTGGAAATTCACGGTTCTCAATTCCAGTTCCCACCCTGTATTTTCCACAGTGGCGTTTAGATTGGCTTGGATAGAAGTGAATCCTGTTGTGCTGGGCAGCGGAATGCCTACCAGCTGGTTCGAAGAGCAATTGCTATAGTACGCCGTGCTCAGAAGGACACGGTCCTTTAAAAAGCCCGTTTCTAAAGCTACTTCCAGTTTTTTATTGGTTTCCCAGCTAAAATCAGGATTATACAAACGGGTGGGCTGCAGGCCGGTGATGCCTTGATAACTTATCCCCGAAGAACTGTAGGTATTTAAAAACTGGTAGTCACCTATTTGGTCATTCCCCGTTGTACCGTAGCTTGCTCTTAATTTCCCGAAACTTAAGCAAGGGATGGCTTTGCTGATAAAGTCTTCTTTGCCAAACAACCAAGCAGCGCCTACAGCACCAAAATTAGCAAAGTGCTTATCCGCGCCAAAACGACTGGAACCATCCCGACGTCCGGTTAGGTTAAGGATGTATTTTTGCTGCAAGTTGTAATTTACACGTCCAAAAACAGCATTGTAACGATAGGTGCTGTTGTCGTTGTTGAGTATGGCTATATGGGCAGCCGAAGCAATGTTGGTTAGCAGACTATTGCTGGAAAAACCGGAAGCATATAGGGCCTGTTGCTCTCTGGTCTGCTCTTGGAAAGTGGCTCCTGCCAGTATTTTGAATGTGCCCAAGCCTACTTCTTGTTGGTAGGTCAGTTGTGGTTCGATGCTCCAGGACTGTTTTTTGGCTTGGTTCAATAGGAAATAGGATGCCGAACTGTTGAGACCCCAAGCTGGATTGTATACCGTGGAGGGGGACTTTTTAGACTCTTCTAAGCGGTTGTCTGTATACCCCAAAGTAGTTTTTACCTCTAAGCCAGGCATGATTTTATAGCCGATGGCGCTGCTTGCTGTAAGATTGTTGGTTTTGGCGAGGTATTTCTCCTCCAAAAGACGCAGCGGGTTATCCCACGTCGAGTTCTCCCAATTCAGATTGCCATTCGGATCATATAATTCAGGTGCATTGGGGGAGAGGACACTTGCTTCCCGTGTAAGATCTGTACCCAACAGATTGTTTTTATCAGCCACATAGTTACCGGAAAGACTGATGCTGAATTTATTATTGTCTGCTATATGGTTGATATTGAAATGTAGCGCGGTTTTGCCATAGGCGAAATTACCCGGGAATACGGTCGTTTCTTTGAACCGTGTTCCACGTATGAGGAATTGTGTATTGCTGGTACCACCGGAAACGGCGGTCTCGATATTTTGGGTCAATGCTGTTCCGCCAATGAGTTCTTTTTGCCAATTGGTGTATCGGTTTTGATCCCAAGTCCCGTTGATATCATAAGCCCAATCCGGGTATTGTGTGAAGCCATCATTAGCAAATGCCTCCCTGCGCATTTCGAGATATTGGGGCGTATTCATTAAATTCAGCGTTCGGGTGACTTTACCCGTTCCGCTATAGGCATTCAATGTAAACGTTGTTTTACCTGATTTTCCTTTTTTGGTGGTAATGAGGACGACACCATTTGCACCACGAGAGCCATATATGGCTGTGGCATCGGCATCTTTCAGGATTTCTATATTTTCTATGTCGGAAGGATTGATGCCATTGAGGGGGTTAATACCCGCAGCAGAAAGGATTGTACTGGAAAGGAGAGTGTTGCCTACGTTTTCGGATGCGTACGGCATACCATCAATAATATATAATGGGTTATTTCCATCTGTTCTTAAGCTGTTTTTTCCCCGAATTTGAATGTCGAAACCGCCGCCTGGCACTCCTGTGGTCTGGGTGATATTGACACCAGCCATGCGACCCTGCATCACCGCCAGCACATTAGTAACGGGTTGCTTTTCGATGGCTGCTGCAGTTATTTTTGCAATACTTCCGGTGCGTTCACTCTCTTTTACAGAATAATAACCGGTATTGACTAAAACTTCTTTTAGTGTTGTTGCATCTTCCTTTAGTTGGATATTTATTGTTTTCTGTCCGTCTATGTGTATTAAGACTGTTTTGAATCCCATAAAAGAGAAAACTAACGTATCGTCAGGTGATGCCGCGATTGTGTATTGCCCGTTGTAATCCGAAATGGCTGTTGTAAGTTTGCCTTTTACGGAAATGGTTACTCCTGGTAAGGGGTTATTTCCATCAGTTATACTGCCCCGTATTTGGATTTGTTGTAACAGGGACTGATTTTGCCTCAGGACCTTATTGGCTAAAGCAGGGGTACAGCAGAAGTACAGGCCAAAAATAAGCGTATACCAAAGTGCTCCTACTCCTTTGTTTAATGAAATAATTTTCATAATATTGGTTTAGTTAAATGAAACGTTAGTTTTGTTAGCGAAGGTCCTCTATTCGTCCGCCAAGAAGAGTTAGAGGGCCTTTTATTATGTCTTAAAGTCAAGATTAAAAGTCGAAATTTAAACAATGATTAAAAGAAAGCGTCTGATTTTTTTATTGCATAGGCATTTTATTTAAAGATTTATCTAAAGGAAAGTCAACTGCCCTTGTCTGTTGCAGCCAGACGGTGGCAGCGCCTTTCCCAACTAATTCAATAATTAATGGTATTGCGAGATTTGAAAAAAAGAAGCGGTGCTGAGAATGTAAGTTGAGTATTGTTTAAATAGTGGCCAAAAAAAATGGCATGGAACTCAGCTTACTGCATCAGAGGCATTGGCATACCTTAACCACAAATAAGTGAGCCCACGCCATGGGACGTGAGCATCTTACTTATCATCTCGTGGTTATAAAACGCCAATTTTCTGATACGAGATTCTAAGCGAATGCTTCAAATATTTTGTATGAAGAATCGCAAATATATAAATTATGTTACAAATATAACAAAGTTATTCAAAACTAGCACTATCGTGCCAATAAAATTCGTAAATAATATTTTCTTTTGCCGTGATGGTTAATAATAATAATAGCAACAAAAGTAATGAAGCAAAAATATTTTTGCTCGATAGATTTGTTTGTAACTACATTAAAAAAGAATGGATTTCAGATGCTAAATCAAATCTATCTCAAAGCCAAGAACTCGGGATACATCCTCATGTTCTAACTAAGATTAAAAATGATGATGGTTACCGAATACCATTATCCACACTAGCAATTATTTGCTTCTACAAAAAAATTGAATTATCCGATTTTTTCAAATTAATTGAAAAACAATATGGTTCTAAAATCAATGATGATTTTGTTTTGAAAACGAACACAAAAAAAGATGCCTAAGCATCTTTTTTTGCTTTTTAGTAGTTGTCAATTCGGGATTATTATTTGTCAATAAAGGAGTTTCTGTTGTTGTGATAATAGCCAAGTTGCTGTACTGTCTATATTTGATATATGAAATGGTATGAGATAATAGGGGGAGTTGTGGTGTGGTTTTTAGGTCTTTATTTGAGAGGGAGATTTTATGAATGTATGAGAACCAGGCATCTCAATGATAGTTGCAAGAGAAAGAAATGAAAGATGCTATGATGGTGTCTTTTTTATAGCCTTACAATTAGGAATTTATTGTAAAACTACTTGAAGTTACATCTAAGTAAATTGGAAATGCTTCTAATAAACAGCAATTCCTTGGATGATTTGTAAGAAAAAATAAATATATTTAACAATAGATAAAGTCTTGTAGAACACAATAAAAGATAAGTACTAAACTTTTATACTTTTTTAAAATGACAGATAATGAGCGCTTTTTTGCAGCCTATAATTTTCTAAAAGGAAAGGGACATATCAGGACATATGCTGACCTCGCTGAAGTACTTGGTATTGATAAGGCAGAGCTAAATGATTTAAAAAATGAAAAACAGAAAGTTTCTATTGACAATCTTAGAAGTTTCATAAAAACATACCCCGAGATATCTTTGAATTGGTTGGTTTTAGAAGAGGGTAGTATAGAAATTAAAAAAAATAATATCCCTACTTTTAATGTAAAAACAGAACTTTTAATATTGCAAAAAGAAAAAATTGAAGAACTGGAAAAAGAAATCATAGAACTGAAAATACATCCAAAAAATCGCGATTCCATATAAATAGTGACTGATTCAGTAGTAAATTAGCTAAAAAAAACATTATATTGTTAGTTATTAATGTTTTAATAATTAGTAAAAGTAATTTAAAGATGCTAACATGTTTTTTTTTTTGGCTTTTCAACTAGATGTCAATTCGGGATTATTACTTGTCAAAAACGGAGTAACCTACTTTATAATGAAAGTTGAATTTCTCTACCTTTCTATATCTGAGGTATGGAATGGTATAAAATAATAGGATTTAATTTGTTTTTTAGGTCTTTGCCTGAGAAGGAAGATTTATGAGTTTAGAAGGGATTATAATAAAAATAGTAGGTGGAGGCGTAAAAGAGATAAAATATACAGAGCATGAAATGCCCCCAAAAAGAATTTAACTTTTTTGGGGCTTTTTATTAGTAGAAAAATCAAGTATGATATTGACTTTAAGGACTCGCTATTTGTTGCACTAACCGAATAATTTTATTTTTATCCCTCCCGAAGCTTCAGGACTAAACGGAGTCGAAAATCCAGAACCTATATGCTGTATATGAGGATTACTAAATTAAGGTAAAAACAGATGAATACGCTGTGAATGTGTCAATGTTGTCGATTGATTGTTAATTATTGCTATTATTTATAAAGGAATAGTATATTCGCTGACAAACTACTCTTATTAACAAATGGGCATTGCCTTAAACTGTTAGTTAGAGTCGCGAAGCGTATCCGGAAGTTTCGTTTTTTACTGTGATTCTCATTTTATGCAGCAACTAAATAGAAGATGATATCGAAAACTAAATATGGTGCGAGGCTCTTTTTTAAGGCATACCGAGTAAATTATTTATATTTGCTTCGAAATGATGTATTTAGTGAATAAAAAAAGGTTTCTAGTCTAACGACCGCGCTCGAGATGACGCCTTGAGAATACAAAACCAAAACCAAGATTTTAGCATAAACCAATGATCCACAACGAACATACCAATACCACGTGGCTGTTTGAAATAACACCTAAAAATAAATTCTTCACGCTTAATCTTAAGGAAGTTTGGCAATACAGGGATTTGCTAATGCTTTTTGTGAAGAGAGATGTGGTTACCGTTTATAAACAAACCGTTTTAGGACCGCTTTGGTACCTGATACAGCCCTTGTTTACCTCCATTACCTTTACCATTATTTTTAATAATTTAGCAGGAATTGATACTGGCACGGTTCCTCCGTTTTTGTTTAATTTGGCGGGAATCACGGTTTGGAATTATTTTACGGCTTGTCTTACCGGCACCTCGAATACATTTGGTGCTAATGCAGGAATTTTTGGAAAAGTTTATTTTCCCAGACTGATTGTGCCTATCTCCATAGTGATTTCTAATTTGATTAAATTTGGAATTCAATTTCTGATATTTATAGCGTTTTATATTTTTTATTATTTAAAAGGAGTCAATGTTGGACTTAATGGTTCTGTCGTGTTCTTCCCTTTTTTAATTGTACTTATGGGCGTTTTAGGATTGGGATTAGGGATGTTTATTTCTTCTTTAGTAACCAAGTACCGAGATTTTAGTAATTTGATTGGTTTTGGCGTACAATTGTTGATGTATTTGTCAGCCGTGATGTATCCTATGGCTTTGATTAAAGAAAAATTGCCCGATTATGGTTGGCTAGTGCAATACAATCCTTTGGCATATGTGATAGAAACCACTCGCTATATGTTGTTGAATGTAGGGCACATTTCCATTTGGGGATTGGGTTATACCTTCTTAGTAACTGTAATAGTATTTTTTGTAGGTGTGTTGATTTTTAATAAGACTGAGAAGAGTTTTATAGATACGGTTTAATGTAGTGGGAAGAGTGATCAGTTTAATTAATAGGAATATAGAGTTTTACATATAACCATAAAGATTTCAGGTATTTGGAAAAAAAGTATGGATGTGGTACAATTTATTTATCAACTTACTAAAAATTTATGAATTTAAATTATGAAATTTTTAAATGACATAATACCATTCATACAGAAGAAACGGTTTGTTTTGCAAAACCAAGAAATTAATCTATGATAAATGTTACCAAATCTTTTCTGCCTCCCATAGAAGAATACAACAAACAAGTACAACGTGCTTGGGATAATCAGTGGCTAACCAATAGAGGGGAATTGGTTTTGGAATTGGAAGAAAAGTTAAAACACTATTTAAAAATTTCGAATATTGTGGTGACTACTAATGGAACTATTCCACTACAAATTGCCTTAAAATTACTAGGTGAACAAGGGGATATTATCACCACACCATTCAGCTATGTAGCCACTACATCGGTAATAGTGTGGGAACACTGCACCCCTATTTTTGTAGATATCCATCCCGAGTATTTAACTATAGATGAAACCAAAATTGAAGCAGCAATAACGGATAGAACCACAGCCATTTTAGCCACTCATGTTTTTGGAAATCCTTGCCATGTAGAAGCCATTGAATTCATTGCAAAGAAGCATAAACTAAAAGTCATTTATGATGCAGCACATTGTTTTGGCGTGACTTATAAAAATAAATCCTTGTTCGATTATGGGGATGTAAGTACTTGTAGTTTTCATGCAACCAAACTATTTCATACCGGAGAAGGTGGCGCGATGTTTACTAATGATTCGGATCTACAGCATCAATTGTTTTACAGTCATAATTTTGGACACAACGGTCCGTTAACTTTTCATGGATTGGGAATTAATGGCAAGATATCGGAGTTGCAAGCTGCAATGGGATTGGCTGTATTGCCTTATATGAAAACAATTTTATCTGATAGAAAGAAAGTAATTGATTATTATGATGCCAATTTAGATTTTTCAAAACTTCAATCCTTAAAGATAAGAGAAAATACGAATTGGAATTATAGTTACTATCCTGTTATTTTTGAGAATGAAAAGCAACTTTTAAAAGTAGAAAAAGAGTTAAACGATCATCAAATTTTTCCAAGACGTTATTTTTATCCCTCCTTAAATACAATTGATTACGCTAATGGAGTAGCAATGCCAATTTCCGAAAGTATAGCTTCAAGAATTATGTGTTTGCCTTTATATATTGGTCTGTGCGAAAATAACTTAGACAGAATAGTTACTTTAATAAACAATAATATATGTTAATAGTTGGAGCCAACGGATTTGCTAAGGAAGTTTTAGAAGTTTTACATAATTTAAACCAATTAGAAAATCTGGTTTTTTATGATGATATAAATGATGCTTTACCTGAAAAATTATTTGGAAAGTTTCCAATTCTGAAAACGATGCAAGAGGCATCTATCTATTTTAAAACTATAAATAATCATTTTACGATAGGAATTGGAAATCCTTTTTTGCGAAAAAAATTACATGATACGTTCATATCTATTGGGGGTGTATTCTCCTCAACCATTAGTCCATCAGCAGTTATTGGTAATTTTGATGTTCAGATTGGATTAGGGTCCAATGTGCTGTCCGGAACTGTTTTTTCTAATAGTACGATTCTTGGAATAGGGTGTATAGTTTATTATAATTCAATAATTACACATGATTGTAGAATTGGCGATTTTGTAGAAATTTCTCCAAGTGTCACTTTGTTAGGTAGATGCAGTATCGATTCTTATTCGCAAATTGGAGCGAATACAACAATTTTGCCAGATGTGGAAATTGGAAAAAATGTAATAATTGGAGCAGGTTCTATAGTTACTAAAAACATCCCCGATAATTGTGTGGCGGTCGGTATTCCTGCCAAGATTATTAAAAAGTTAAATCCTTTAGAATTTTAAAATGGAACAACTTCCTAGAGTTAGTGTTTGCATGATAACCTATGCCCATGAAAACTATATTCGGCAATCTGTTGAAGGTGTATTGATGCAAGAATGTAATTTTGAGGTAGAACTCATCATTGTCAATGATTGTTCTGCTGATGATACAGATGCAGTGATTGAAGATGTTTTGAACAATCATCCGCGAGCTTCATGGATCAACTACATAAAGCATGAAAAAAATATTGGAATGATGCCCAATTTTATTTTTGCAATGAAACAGTGCAAAGGTAAATATATTGCTCTTTGCGAAGGTGACGACTATTGGACCGATCCTTTAAAACTGCAAAAACAATTTAATTTTCTAGAGGCCAATCCGGATTATGTTATTCACAGTGGCTCTGCTAAAATATTGTATGCTAAAGAAGATGTTAGTGAAATTGTTTTAGGAGACACATCAGGTAAAACAGACTTTGTAGTGGAGGATTTTTATACTAAAAATAATTTAGTTACCTGTACTGTACTGTTTAGAAATATAGTGCAAAACTATCCAGATTCATTTACAACTATTACTTTTGGGGATTGGTTTTTGTATGTGGTTTTATTGCATAAATCAAAATCAAAAGCATTTGTTAGTAATGCTATTTTTTCCGTTTATAGAGTTCATGAAGCGGGTGCTATGAAGCAGTTAGCGCAGATTGAAAAAATTGATGCTCATTTTCAGCAAATTAAAACTATAGAAGAATACATAAAATACAAAAAAAAGTCTATTCAAGACAGTAAAAATATTAATGGTTATTTTCGAAATAAATTCATGCTATTTTTAGATGAAGGTTTATATGCTAGAGGATTTAGAACTTTAGTAATAAATATTAAATATTGTAGTTTTCGAACTAATTACATGAGTTATGTAAAATTATCAATAAAACATTTAATTAAATATAAAAAACTGGTTGAGTGAAAGTTATGTTACCCCCTAAATAAGAACAATGAGTAAAGACATTATATTAAAAGCCGAAAATATCTCCAAGCAATACCGTTTGGGGCAAGTAGGTACTGGTACTTTAACCCACGACCTGAATCGCTGGTGGCATCAGATTCGTGGTAAGGAGAATCCATATTTAAAGATTGGGGATGTCAATGACCGCAGTACTAAAGCCACCAGCGACTATGTTTGGGCTTTGCGGGACATTAATTTTGAAGTAGAACGAGGTGAGGTTATAGGAATCATTGGGAAGAATGGGGCAGGTAAATCTACCTTATTAAAGATATTATCCAAAGTTACTGCACCCACAACTGGAAATATTAAATTTAAAGGTCGTGTTGCTTCCCTGCTGGAAGTGGGTACGGGATTTAATGGTGAAATGACAGGACGAGAAAATATATTTCTGAACGGGGCTATCTTAGGAATGACCAAAAAAGAGATTGCTTCTAAATTAGATGAAATAATTGATTTCTCTGGTTGTGATCGTTATATAGATACACCCGTAAAAAGATATAGTTCTGGAATGACAGTTCGTTTGGCTTTTGCAGTGGCAGCTTTTCTTGATCCCGAAATTTTGATAATTGATGAGGTTCTCGCTGTGGGCGATGCTGAGTTCCAGAAAAAGGCCATTGGTAAAATGCAGGATATTTCTAAACAAGGAGGAAGAACGGTATTGTTTGTGAGTCATAATATGACCGCAGTAAGACAATTATGTACTAAAGGAATTTTATTAGAAAATGGCAATATAAAAATGCATTCAGATATGCAATCAGTTTTAGATGAGTATACTAAATCATCTAAAAAACAATCCGAATTTAAGTATCTAATTAAAGAAGACAAAACTTTGATTTCAAAAATTGCAATAAAAAATCAATTTAATTATCTGACAAATGTGTTTCAGTATAATGATGAAATAATAATAGAAATAGATGTTATTGTTAATAATCCTAAAGTTTCATTGTCAATATTTATTAAAGATAATGATTTTAATTTAATCTTTATTGATGAATATCCCGTAAATGAGTCTGGAAAATTTAAGATAATAATCCCGACTGGTTTTTTGTTAAAATCTACGTATTATGCTGATGTACATTTATATAGGCCAAATATAAATTTTTTTGATAGTAAAAAAGATGAGGTAACTTTTATTATTGAAAATTACCCTGATAAATTTTCTATGTACGATAATGTGAATTGTGGAATTATCAATAGTCCTTTAGTCTGGTCTAAAATAGGATAAATGTTTTTCTTTTAAAAAAAAATTGAAAAGATATAAAATAAAAATGATAAAGAAAGCTATTAGAAAGGGAATTCAAAAACTGATAAAGGTTTTTTTTGGAGTTAATTCATATTTGTATTTCATAGTCTGTAATGATGAAAATTTAAATTTATTTCATAATAAGAATTCATTTTTATATTCAGAAAAAGGTTTAAAAACTAAATTATATCCACCATATAAGGCATTTAAATCTAGTATTGGAGACTACACTTATATTGCCGAAAATTCCAAAATAAATAGTACTACAATTGGTAAATTTTGTTCAATAGGTCCTAATTTGAGTTCGGGATGGGGTATCCACCCAACAAATGGTATTTCAACCCATCCAATGTTTTATTCTACTTTAAAACAAAATGGGATGACATTAAGTACCGAAGATAAAATAGAAGAAACAAAGTCTATTTTAATAGGAAATGATGTGTTTTTAGGAATGAATGTGTCAATTTTGGATGGAGTTACAATAGGGGATGGGGCGGTAATTGGAGCTGGAGCATTAGTCTCTAAAGATATTCCACCCTATGCTGTAGCCGTTGGGAACCCTATAAGAGTGATTAATTATAGATTTGATGAAAAAACAATTCAAAGGCTTTTAGAGTTAAAATGGTGGGAGAATAAAGAGGAAAAATTAAATTTAATTGAAAAACATTTTTTTGACATTGAAGAATATCTAAAGATTATGGAAGAAAAGAAATCGACAGATTAATAAAATGTCATATATTAATAAACTCACCATTAACACCATCAATTACAACACCCTTGCAGGCTCGCTACGCTGTCATGACAATTGACGCAGGAGTATAATGGTAACCCTCATTATGATACTAAGAAAAAAGCTTATTTTTATTAATACGGAGAGTAGTAAAAGTTATCTAAAACGAATTTATTAACTTTTTTAGATTGCAAAAAAATTGCGAAATAGAAAACTACAAAATTTACAAATATTAGGATTTTTGGGATGGTAAGCCATGCGAGACATTTGTTATTTACTATTATTTAAAAAATATTTACAGAAAAATTATAAATGAAATTGTTCCTATATTTAATTCAGGGTAGAAAAAAAAATGTTTTAAAATATTCTTATTTGCAAAATGATCATTCGGATTTAATAGCATTAACTTTTGATGAAGCTATCGAAGAAAAGGAATTACGGTCTATTGAAAATATTTTCTTTCCGAGAAGTACCTGGGCAGAGGGAAGGAACAAACAATTGGCACTAGCAAAAAAAATTGAAACTAAGTATTTATACTATATCTTTATTGATGATGATGTTGAGTTTATAAAAGGAAATTTTTGTGTTTTTGAACAAAAGCTTTTAGACAACAAACCTGCAATTGGAGTGCCATTATTGACAGTTATTAAAAATAGTAATAGGTACAATAAAAAATTGGCAATACAGCATCCGATTGCATTAGATGCACAGGTTCAGGCATTTCACTATAAGGTGATAGATGAATCTATAGTGATGCCATTAGAAACTAAATTTGATAAATTAAGTTGGTGGTATTCTTGTGAAATAAATCATTTCTTAATTTTATCATTCTACAAAGATTTTGTCATGCAATTTAATGATATCGTTGTTGATAATATTGGACATTATTGGAATGTAGAAACAAATGTTTCAAATGATGCAAACAGCAGTTATTTGGGTGGAATTTCTGCTGCGGGCTTAGAACAAATTAGAAGTTTTATTGAGGAAAAATATGGTAAACAGCCCAAATTGAAGAATAGTTTATTTCATGATAGTAAATACCCTAAATCTAATTACGACTCAAAAGATGAGATCCATCAATTTATTCATAATCTAAACAAAGGAAAGATTAAAAAATGCATAAAATTAATAATGGTTTATATGAAATCATTGTTAAATAGGTATCCAAATTCCTTAATAATTAACGAAAAGAACGTTAAGAGTTTTGATTCTACTACGATTTAAAATAGTTTAATAATTAATTGAGAAATTAGAATGGTTAAAATAAAAGTAGGTTATTTAATTTCATATGATTTTGAATTACTTTTTACTTCCTTGAAGGAATTATATAGTTATGTAGACAGTGTTTATCTTGCAATAGATGTGAATAGAACAACATGGAGTGGAAATCCTTTTGTGATTCCTGAAACTTTTTTTGAAAAGATTAATAGGATAGATGTTAAAAAGAAGATTCACATTTATGAGGATAATTTTTATATACCAAATCTTACTCCCTTAGAATGTGATACAAGAGAACGTAATATGTTGTTAAAAAAAATGGGGAAAGGTTGGCTAATGCAAGTAGATGTTGACGAATATATTTATGATTTTAAATATGTATCTAAATATTTAAATAAATACTGGTATTTGACTATTTTTCCAAAAATAACGCCAATAATTTTTAGAGGAAAATTAGTTACGTTATACAAACAAATATCAAATGGCTATCTTTATATAGAGGATAATGAAAGCTTTCCTTTTATTACAAATTATCCAAAATATGAATTAGTAAGAAGCAATTCTAAGATAAAGAATCATTTTACTAATATTAATGTAATACATCAATCTTGGGCTAGAACTGAAGAGGAAATTAAAATTAAAACTACTAATTGGGGGCATCGAGACGATTTCGATACTCAAGAATATTTTAATTTTTGGAAAAATTTAAGTAGTTCAAATTATTTAAATTTTAAAAATTTACATCCAATTGTTCCAGAAATATGGCAAGAACTGCATTTTTTACCTTCTGATTCAATAGATGATTTTATTACAAAATATAAAATAAATAAGAAACAGATGTTACTTCTTATGGATTCTAAAAAAATGGTTAAACATTATTTATTAAATTTTTTTAAATAAAATAGTCTTTATCATTATCCCATATTACAATTAACATTCTTTATCCATTCAAACTGATATGGGGTTTAAAGTGTTTGTTATTAGTTAAGGGATTCTTATGTAACAACAATATTAAATTATTAAAAAACATTATTATTGGGATAGATTTTTATGAAAGAAATTAAAATAAATTTTGTCGATTTTTGGCCGGATTTCGATAAAACGGATAATTATTTTTATAATTTATTGGTTCAAGAGTATAAGGTGATTATAGATGATGATCCGGAATTCTTGTTTTATTCCTGTTACAATAGTGAATATTTAAAATATAAATGTACCAGAATATTTTATACAGCAGAAAACATCAGGCCCGATTTTTCAGCATGTGATTTTGCTTTTTCTTTTGATTATAATAAAAGGAAAAATCATTTCAGGCTGCCATTATATTCTCTTTTTATAGATAATTATAAAATGTTAGCACATTTGCAAACCATTAAAACGAGAGCGGAAGCTAAAAGAATTTGGAGTGCTAAATCCAAGTTTTGTTGTATGGTAGTTTCGAACGGAGATTCCAGTGAAAGGTTGAATTTTTTTAAAAACCTTTCTGCAATTAAAAGGGTAGATTCAGGAGGAGGAGTTCTTAATAATGTTGGGGGAAAGGTAGCGGATAAACTTGAATTTATTAAAGACTATAAGTTTGTAATTTCTTTTGAAAATAGTAGGCATGATGGGTATACTACTGAAAAAATAGTACAGCCATTTTTTAAGGATTGTATTCCGGTTTATTGGGGTAATAAATTGGTTCATAAAGATTTTAATGGTAAGAGATTTATTGACCATCATAATTTCAATACAGAAGAGGAACTTATTAATAAATTAATAGAAATTGATCAAAATGATGAATTAGCTATAAATATGCTGATGGAACCAACCTTTAGTTTAGATAAAGTTAATCATCAAGAGGAGCAAAAGCAAGTACTTAAAATTCTATGCAAAATTATAAATAATAATGAAAAACCAATTGCTAGACAATTATGGAGATATATTCATAGACATAAATTTATATATCGAAATACAAAAAAGAGAGTTTTAGCAAAATTTAAAAAAACATATAATTGCATAATCCCTTATATGCGCGCTGATTTTAAAGTTTAAATTTATTATTAAGTAAAAGATTAAAAATCTTAAACTCAAATTACACTAAAAAAAATTAGATAATAAAACGTTACTATTGAAAAAATTTTCATGAGAGAAATTAAAGTAAACTTTGTTGATTTTTGGTCAAATTTAGATAAAACAGATAATTATTTTTATAATTTGTTAATAAAGAAGTATAAAGTTGTAATAGATGATGATCCTGATATTTTATTTTATTCTTGTTACGGACGTGAGTATTTAAAATATAAATGTACCCGTATTTTTTTTGCTGGAGAGAATGTAAGACCTGATTTTATGGCATGTGATTTTGCTTTTTCATTTGATTTTAATAAAAGAGAAAATCATTTTCGATTGCCTTTATATTCTTTGTACATTGATCATCATAGAAAGCTTGAGGAAGTGATGGCTTTGAAAACTAGAGAGGAGGCTAAGGCAATATGGAATTTAAAATCTAAGTTTTGTTGTATGGTCGTTTCTAACGGGGATTCGCCAGAAAGATTAGATTTTTTTAAAAATCTTTCTAAAATTAAAAGAGTAGATTCAGGAGGAGGAATTCTTAATAATGTTGGGGGAAAGGTGGCAGATAAGCTTGAATTTATTAAAGACTATAAATTTGTAATTTCTTTTGAGAATAAAAAACAGATTGGATATACGACCGAAAAAATTTTAGAACCCATTTTCACAGATTCTATTCCTATTTATTGGGGAAATGAGCTAGTGAATGAAGATTTTAATTCCGGTAGATTTATTAATCATAATGATTTTGATTCTCAAGAAGCATTAATAAATAGAATACTTGAAATTGACAATAATGATGAACTGGCTATCAAAATGTTAATGGAACCAACGTTCAGTACTAACAAATTACCTCATGAGGAAGAACATATACGTGTGCTTGATATTCTTTGTAGAATAGTTGAAGGTGATAAAAAGCCTGTTGCCAAACAATTTTGGATTCATATTCATAGGTTTAAACTGGAATTGTATAGTGTAAAGCAAAATTTTAAAAGGTATTTAAAAACGTTTTTTAAACCAGAAAAATAATGCTGGCTATCGTTATCCCTTTTTATAAGCTTACTTTTTTTGAGGAAACGTTACAATCTTTATCCATTCAAACTGATAAACGGTTTAAGGTATATATTGGTGATGATGCAAGTTCAGAAAATCCTTCGGTTTTGTTGGGAAAATACAAAGGACAGTTTGATTTTATGTATCATAGGTTTGAAGAGAATCAGGGGAGTCTTTCTTTAGTACAGCAATGGGATCGGTGCATTGCTTTGACTGGAGAAGAGGAATGGCTCTTGGTTTTATGCGATGATGATACTTTGAGCAATACATGCATAGCTGATTTTTATACTTGTTTACCCGAAATTGAGGGTCATGATTGTAAGGTAATTCGATTTGCTTCCATCATAAATGATGTGGTGCAGCAAAAAGTATCGGCACTTCACACACATCCCAAACTAGAAAAATCAACTGATTTCTTTTGCAGACGATTTAAGAATCAAACACGTAGTTCATTGTCTGAATATATTTTCAAAAAAAAAGCCTACCAGAAATATGGGTTTTATAATTATGAGTTGGCTTGGTATGCCGATGATAGAGCTTGGCTAGAATTTTCGGAATTTAAAGAAATTTATTCTATAAATTCATCTTATCTGAGCTTTAGATTGAGTAATCAAAATATATCGAGAGACAATTATAAAACGGAGATTAAAGAGCACATTAAAATTAAATTTTTTAAAGAATTTTTAATAAAAAATTTACTAAAATTTAAAAGAGACCAACGACATGATTTGTTGTTGTATTACGAACAAATTATTTATAAACAGGATAGAGTTAACTTTACATTTTGGATTGACCTATTTTTATTATTTATCAGTAATCGTGATTTTCTTCAATCTCTAAAGTTTACAAGAAGATTATTGATATTTTTAAATTCTAAAAGAATAGTGAATTTATGATTACACTTGAACCTCAAGGAGGATTAGCAAATAGAATGAGAACTATTGCTTCTGGCATATGGTTGATGAAAGAATCCAATCAGGAATTAGAAGTAATTTGGAATTTGAACGAAGATTTGAATTGTAACTTTGATATATTATTTAATCAGATAGAAGCTGTTTCAATAATTGATAAAAGGGAAAAAGATTTTTTTGTTCATCATACGAATCATCCTAATTTAAATAGAAGAATAAAAGGTTATTTTAAAAATAAATTATTAGGTGTAGGTTATTGTATAAATGAAACTGATTTTTATAATTTAATTTGGAAAAATAAAATTGCAATAGATAAAATCGCAAAAAAAAATAAAAACATTTATATAAGGACTTGTCAAGAATTTGGATATAATTATAATGAATTTAAATCTTTTTTGCCATCTCAATTAGTACAAAAAATAATTGATGGACAAGTTTCCAAATTTAATAAAAACACTATCGGAATTCATATTAGAAGAGTAGATAATATTAATTCTATAGCAGAAAGCCCCATAGAATTATTTATATCTAAAATGGAAGAAGAAGTAGATAAAAACAGTAATGTTAATTTTTTTTTAGCAACTGATGATAAGGAAACAGAACAAAAATTATTAAATAGATTTGAATCGAAAATAATTGTTTACAAAAAAGTTTTAAACAGGAATTTAGAAAGAGGTGTAATTGATGCCGTTGTAGATTTGTATTGTTTGTCTAGTACTAAATATATTTATGGTTCTTATTGGAGCTCTTTTTCTGATATTGCATCCAGAGTAGGAAATATTGAATTAAAGGTATTACGAAAGAATTGAAAAAACAATAAGTTATTTTTATACTTAAAACATATGCAAATTACCCCACAGCTGCCCACTATATCAATAATCATACCCGTTTTTAACCGTGATACTTTATTGGCGATGACTATTGAAAGCATCATTGAGCAGACTTTTACCAATTGGGAATGTATTCTGATAGATGATCAAAGTACAGACGATTCTTTTTTAGTTATGAAGGAATTTCAGGCAAAAGACAAACGAATACAAGCATATAAACGACCACTGGAATTAAAAAAAGGAGCCAATGCCTGTCGGAATTTTGGTTTTACAAAGTCATCCGGAGCGTATATAAAATGGTTTGATAGCGATGATATCATGCTTCCCAATCATTTAGAGACTGCGTTCCATACTTTAGTTGATAATTCGTTAGATTTTGTAGTGACTGATACTTTGAATTTTGATCATGACACCAACGAATTCTTGGGAAAGACTTATAATTTTGATAGAAATAAAGTGATTATTACAGCAGAAAACCTTGCTTTAATGAGGATTGGGTGGATAACCGATGATTTTTTGGGAACTCGAGAGATAGTTGAAAATATAAAATTCAATGAGAATATTACTGATGGAGATGAATATAATTTTTTTGTAAAAATGTTGCATCAATCTGTAAAGGGAACTTATGTAAATCAGATAGTTACACATAAAAGAATTCATGTTGATACTATAACATTAAAGAATAGCGAAAATGATATCAATCATAGGTCTATAATTGCAATCTTAAAATTTCAGACTGCCCTAGATTTGGTTATTTATAATGATATAAAATTAATTCGCTGGTTTTTATCGGGATATATGCGCTATGCATTTATGTTGGCAGCTGAAAAAGTTACGATACCTTATAAGAAAGAAGCTTTCAAATTAATTTGTAAATACTATTCCTTTTCTAAAGGATTTGCTTTTATGACCGCTTTATTTTTGGGAAGCTATTTTAAAAAAGGATATAACATAATGAAATATGCACGGGAATAATAGTCATAATAAAAATTCATTATTAACCATAGTGATTTCCTGTTACAATGATGCCGATTATATAGAGCAAGCGGTATCTTCGGCATTGAATCAAACGTATTCCAATAAAGAAATAATAGTTATTGACGACGGTTCCAATGCTGAAACTAAAGCAGTACTAAAAAAATTGGAGTCTAAAATTACTGAATTAATTACACAGGAAAATCAGGGTCAAAGTATAGCGCGTAATAATGGCATCAGAAAAGCTAAAGGCGAATATATTTTAAATCTTGACTCTGATGATTTTTTTGAAATCTCTTTTTGTGAAAAAGCAATTCGTAAATTTCAGGAGAATGAGGAAATCGCCATTGTAACCTGTAATGTAAATAGGTTTAATACAAGTGGTTCTATTGATATTTTTTATCCTGATGGAGGATTCTTAAATAATTTTTTACTGACTAATTGTGCTATGGGAAGTGCAATGTTTAAAAAGTCAGATTGGCAAGCTATAAATGGTTATGATGAAAATATGAGGAAAGGCTTTGAAGATTGGGAATTTTATATCCGATTGGTAAAAGAAGGGAGAAGTGCTTATGTACTTCCAGAATTACTTTTTAATTACCGAGTTAAAGAAAATTCTACATCGACTAAAGCTAATAAAATAAAATATGAATTGTTACACTATATTTATATTAAACATCGGGAGTTGTATATTGCGCATTATGATTTGTTCATAAGTCATTTATTGTCTAAGACGAAACAACAAGAAAAGGAAAAAATAAAAAATATTAGTCAAATAGATTTTAAAATTGGCGAAGCTATTTTAAAGCCTTTACGATGGATTAAAGCATTACTTAAATGAATCAATTCCCACAAGTAACCATTATCATGGCGACCTATAATAGGGCCGATTTTATATCTGAAACATTGCAGTCAATAAAAAATCAAGTATTTACCGATTGGGAATGTTTGATTATTGATGATGGCGGTACTGATAACACCGCTGAAGTTATTGCATTAGTTTTAGAGCAAGACAAACGTTTTCAATTGTTAAAACGTCCTACTGTTTATTTGAAAGGTTTGCCAGGTTGTCGCAATTACGGATTGGATTTGGCCAAAGGGGAGTATATTATTTTCTTCGATGATGATGATATTGTGCATCCTCAAAATTTAGAGTTAGCTGTTTTAGAATTATCTCGTAATGCCGTTTCTTTTTGCAGGTATATCAGAGCTGTTTTTTATGACACATTTGATTATAAATATGATTATTCAAAAGACTATACTTCGTTTTTTATTGATAAAAGGGATGTTTTTAGTTTGTTGAATCAGGACTTACCTTTTAATTCTTGTGCTGTTCTTTGGAAAAAAGAATGCTTTCTAGAAAATAGGTACACGGAATATTTATCACATGCCGAAGAATGGGAATTGTATTCCAGAATTTTATCCACAGGAATAACAGGAATATCCATTGATAAAACATTATTTTTTGCACGAAAACATAGCAATTCTATGACGGGTCAAAATTTTAGATTAGATCCCAAAAGAACACAATCAAATATTGATGCTATTTTATTGGTTATGAAAAACCTTAAAGAAAAAAATCAACTGAACTATTCCATAATCCGTTATTTTGTTGCTATGTCCCATGGATATAGTGAATATGATTTATTTAATCAATTAATGAAACAATTAGAATATACGGGATTTGATTATTTTAAATGGAGATCATTTTATTTTGTATTACCATTGCGGTTTAAAATCACTAAATTAAAAAAAAGAATTATAAAAAAATAATCCATGCAAATTCTACTTTGCTTTGGCACACGTCCGGAAGCAATCAAAATGGCACCGCTTTACCACGAATTGAAAAAAAACAATTTAGATGTGAAAGTGTGCGTGACGGCACAACATCGAGAGATGCTGGATCAGGTATTGGATTTTTTCGATATAGTACCCGACTACGATTTAAATTTGATGCAGCATAATCAAACCTTAAATATTTTAAGTGCCAATATATTGTCCAAAATAGATGAAGTTCTTACTGCCGTAAAACCAGATTTGGTTTTGGTTCATGGGGATACCACAACTTCTGCTATGGTGGCTTTAGCGGCTTTTCACCTGGCTATAAAAGTAGGGCATGTGGAGGCTGGATTGCGAACGTATAATAAAAACGCTCCCTTTCCTGAAGAAATCAACAGACAGTTTACCAGCAGAATAGCTGATATTCATTTTACGCCCACAGCTGCAGCTACACAAAATTTATTGAAAGAGGGAATTATTGAAGCTACTATAGTTGAAACTGGCAACACGGTTATTGATGCCCTATTGTGGACGATTGATAAAATTGAAGACGAGCACTATTCGCATCTGGAAATTGAAAATTTAAAAAAAATACTGCCAGCCAATAAAAAAATAGTCTTGGTGACGGGACACCGTAGAGAGAATTTTGGGGAGGGTTTTATAAATCTTTGCGACGCCCTTTTATCCGTTTCAGCAAGAGATGATGTGGCTATTGTATATCCAGTACATTTGAATCCAAATGTCAAGGATGTTGTTTATGAAAAATTAGCGAATAAAGACAATATTTATCTGGTTCCCCCTGTTTCCTACCCTGCTTTTGTTTGGTTGATGCAACAATCCTATTTGATAGTAACGGATTCGGGTGGTATTCAAGAAGAGGCGCCAACATTAGGAAAACCAGTTCTTGTAACTCGAACCGTTTCAGAAAGACCTGAGGGAGTTATAGATGGATTCTCTATATTGGTAGGGACCGAGCAACAAATAATAAAGGATAATATAGTTGCGATTTTAGATTATTTTGCCGGCTTCAAAAACCCAATAAACCCATATGGTCAGGGTGATGCGTCTCATAAAATTGTGACCTTTTTATTAAATCAAAACCAAAATGAAGATACTGGTAGTTGTTGATTCCATCGATATTGAAGATAGTAGCGGTTCTAAAGCTAATGTGGCTTTAATAAACAATCTGGTTGAAGCAGGCTTTGAGGTTTTGGTGTATCATTACACAATAAGGAATATACAGTTACAGGGTGTTTCTTGTTATGCAATTCCAGAAATAAAATATAGTCCTCTGTATTTTTTAAGCCGCATGCAAAGGGTTATTCAACGTAATTCGGCTCTAAATCTTGCTCCTTTTTTTGAGCAATTATTTGGGTTTTCTTTTACTTTTTTCAATGATACAAACAGCATTCTAAAAGCTTTAAAAAAGCTGTCATTTGATCAGGATTTAGTATTGACATTAAGTAAAGGAGGTAGTTTCAGACCGCATTATGCTGTTTTGAAATTGCCCCAATTGCATGATAAATGGATGGCTTATGTTCATGATCCGTATCCATTTCATTTTTATCCGCAACCCTATCAATGGGTGGAACCCAGTTATAAATTTAAGGAAGCCTTCTTTAAAGAAGTTGCTGAAAAAGCAAAACACAGTGCCTTTCCAAGCCAATTATTGCTGGAGTGGATGGGCGGTTATTTTCCTGGTTTTATGAAAACGGGGGTTGTTATCCCGCATCAAAATTCAAAATATACAATTCAAAATACCGTTTTTCCATCCTATTTTGATAGTTCAAAATTTAATTTGCTTCATGCTGGAAATCTATTAAATACCCGTTCCCCAAAAGGATTGATAGAGGGATTAAAATTGTTTTTTGAGAGATATCCAGAAGCTAAAAAAGAAGTGCGACTTCTTTTGATAGGATCTTGTGCAGGTTATTCTAAAATGGTGTCAGATTATCAAAAAGACGTACCGGAACTTTTTGTGCATGATGGAATTATTCCTTTTGACCTCGTGTATAATATTCAACAAAATGCGACAGTAAATATCATAATTGAAGCCAAATCAGAAATTAGTCCCTTTCTGCCCGCTAAGTTTCCTCACTGTGTAGCAGCCAATAAAATGATTCTTTCACTGGCTCCATATCTTAGTGAAGTAAAAAGGTTATTGGGTGTTGATTATGAATATTGGTCGGAAGTGGATGATGTTACCAAAATCAGCAAACTGATAGAACAATTGTATACTCGATGGAAGGAAAATCCTGAGAATTTACTTTTAAATAGACGCGATCTGCAAGAGTATCTGTCGGTTGATTATTTAAAACAAAGCATTATTAATCTAAAAAAATAATTTCTGATTATTATTGCTTTTATGAAATATCATTAAATGAAAAAATTAGCTGTTTTACTACCCGCTTTTAACGCTGGCCCTTATATCAAAGCCAGTATTGATTCTATTTTGAATCAAACATTCGATGATTTTCATTTGTTTGTTTATGACGATTGTTCAACAGATAACACTGAAGAAATTATTTCCTCTTATAGAGATCCCCGTATTTTTTATCGCAAGAATGCTGCAAATTTTGGTATCGCTAAAACGTTGAATAGAGGATTAGACGAATTGCTTCCTCATTATGAATTCATTGCAAGGATGGATGCCGATGATTGGGCATACCCTCAACGTTTTGAAAAACAATTGGATTTTTTAAATAAAAATAGAGAAATAGTACTTTGTGGTACGCAAGGATATTGGTTGAAAGATATTAATCAAAATCCTAGTGCAGGATGGCAATATCCAACAGATAGTGCGTATATTAAATATTATTTGCTCTTTGCAGCTACTTTTGGCCACTCCTCAGTTGTTTTTAGAAGCCATACTATTACTAGTTATAATTTAGGATATGATGAAACAATTACTACTTGTGAAGATTGGGAACTATGGGTTCGAATTTCTAAAATAGGAACAATGGCTAATTTACCTGATTACCTCATGAAATATCGTATTTTGGAAAATAGTAACCATCGTTCTTTAGAGAAAATTAAGAGGCATCTTGAAGAACGATCCAACATTATATCCAGTTATTGGAGATATTATGATATTCCATTTTTTGATCAAGAGATTTATGAATTGTATTTTGGTAAAATAGCTATAACAGGAAAGGAATTTAAATTAAAAATTAAAAAATTAATAACCGCTTTCAATACTATCTATCATAAAACAGAAATGGATTTGTCCATAAAAGACAGAAATGATTTTCGCTATTTATTAGCCAGAAAAATTTTGAATTATTGGAAGCGTTCTCAGATCAGTAGATACGATCCTTTAGTTTGGATAATGATTGTTGGCGAAGTAAAATTTATGAATAAAATTAAGTTGGTAAAAAGTATAATACGATAATAATTTATGCAAGCCTCCATTGTAATCGTTTCTAAAGACAGAAAACAAGAATTAGAAAAAACACTGCTCATACTTGAAAAGTTAATTAATTTTTCAATTCATGAAGTTTTGGTTTTTCTTGATGGGTGCAGCGACGGATCTGAACTTTTAAAAAGTCAATTTAAATGGGTGATATGGGATGGTTCTGAAAAATCAATTGGTGCTTCAGGTGCGAGAAACGCACTTTATCCAAAAGCTAAAGGAACATATTTAATCGGTTTGGATGATGATGCGCATCCTTTGCAAACTAATTTCATAGATCTTACACAAACTATTTTCAAAAAGTATCCTACTGCTGGCATTCTCGCTTTTCAAGAAATTAAAGGTATTTTTAATTCTGATACCGAAGCCCTATTTCATAAAAAATTAATAGTAGACGAGTACTATTGTAATGACTTTATTGGCTGTGGTTTTTCTATCAAAAATGAAGTGTATAAGGCTACCAATGGCTTTCCTGTTTGGGTAGACATTTACGGAGAAGAATCTTGTGTTTCTATTGAAGTCATAGCGAAAGGATTTGATATTCTTTACACCAATAGAATCGCCGTGAATCATCGTGTCAACATGGAATTGCGAAAAAAATCAGGCGCAAATTATTTTAGATTTGGGAAACAATTGAAAAATGTCACTTATTATTATCTCGTTTACTATCCTTTTCCAGTTATGAAAATTGCCAAATTGTTTTGGCATAATTTTAAAAAATACGCAACTAATGATTGGAGTTATTTTAAAATATATTTTCAAACTATTGTAATTATAGTGCTTTATTTGCCCCAATTAATCAAGTTTAGAAAACCTGTAGATCTTAAAGTGTTAAAAAAGTTAAAAGAATTATCTAGCCCAAAGTTTTAGAAACTTACATGCCAATCCCAGTTTCGAGTATCATTATTAATTTTTTGTATAACAACGCAATGAGAATTAATACCTAAATCAAAATCTGGTTTAAGAATTTCTATACTTAATAATTTGTGATGATAAGGTAATAATTTTAAGAATTTCGCTAATTTTCTTAATTGTGAAATTCTATTGTTACTAGGATTTTGGGAATGAACTTTATAATTAGGAAATTGGGAAATGTATCTAAGTAATTTTCTAATGCCTGGGAATGATACATCATCAAACACAATCATGCCATTGATTTCTAATAGTTTATCAATGTAAAAAAAATTAACAAGTAACCAGTCAAATTGTTTGGTTGAGTCAATGTAAGCAAAATCAAATTTTCTTCCTTTTTCTAAAAGTGATGGTAAAACAACATAACAAAATTCTTCGAAATATTCTATTTTTTCAGTATATCCTGCCTGATTCACTAAATCAATTCCATCGCTATTCCAATCTGAATGCTGAAATTTATCAATTACAAGATGACTACCACCATTATTTACAATTTCTTCCGTTATTGCAAATGTAGAAATACCAAAGGCAAATCCGATTTCAATAGATTTCTTAAAATTATTAGTTTTTATTATATTTTGTAAATATTCGCATTGTTCTTTTCTTGTTTCGGAATGTATGTAGATTGTCTGATTTTTACTATTTGTAAATTTTTTTGTTTCAAATATATTTTCAAGTATCTTATTCATAAATTTTTTTTTTATAAAAAGCGTTAAGTAATTGAAGATTATTACTTTACATTTTACCCAATAGTACTAAATTAAAATACTTAATTAAGTACCCGAGTTGTAATTATCCAAAAATAGTTTGAAATACTAAAGCAGAAGCGAAATTAAGTATAGTTATTATACAAAAAGTATTTTTGTCGTCAGAAATATATTCAACTCTAAACTTATAATATGTATTTAAAAAAATCATCACGATGCATTATTGCCGAAATTCGTCAAGCATATGAGAGTAATCTTTGAATTTTTGATTCTTTGAAGGTTCACTATTGAAAAATGATAGAATATTGAAACGAGAAAATATTAATTTTACGAATAAAATGTAAGAGGGTTATTTATCATAAATAAAAAAGCATTATCCAATATGTTTATGTATTTAAAAGTTGATGAAATACCTAATTCAAAAATAATCTTTATAAGGGAGTCCAAGGTATATCAAGACTATGGCAATCTTTATTGTTTCTTATGAGTGTAACAAATCGTGAAATATTACTAGAGTATGTACCAACAAACATTTCAGAGCTAGAGAGCAGGTATGCATCTTTTAAAATGTTTATAACTTCAGTTCTTTTTTCATGTTTTTTCGCATTGTTATATTCTTTTTGAAAATATCCGAATCTAGTTGAAGGGCAAAAACTTAAATAATTAAATTCAGGAAATTTTTTTTTAAAACTCTCTAGCACTTCATTATCATCTGTACAAATAGTAAATTTTTTAATTTCGGGTTTAAATTCTTGTGATTTATTAATATAAAATTCAATATCGAATGATTCGGCCTCGTTATTGTTTCCTTTTACTTTGTCTCCTCTTCTTACATGTATTCCGCAACTTTCTTTAACAAATTTAAGGTCAGTTTCGTTTAGTGAAAATATTTCTTTAGTGGTGTCATGGTTGTAGTCCAAGATTATATCAAAAATTTGCTTTTTTGCTTCGAAAATATCTCCGTTTATGCCAAGTTCAGGGTAAAAAAAATGTTTATTTATAAATGATTTTCTCCTCATGTCACTCCAAATATCATCTTGTAATATTTTTCTTTTTTTATAATGTTTATGATAAATCATATAAAAAGATTCTATTCTTTTTCTAACAAAAATATCATGCGGTATTGGAATTATTCCTTTATACTCTTCAAATATTGGATTGAAATAATCTTCCCATTTGCCACTAACCCATTTGCCACTGTAAAGTCTAAGTTTTATTTTATTATCAATACAGTATAAAGCAGCAAGCGCTAGGTTATTCAGCTCGGAGAAAAATCCTCTATTTGTCAAAGGATATATTAATTCTGATCTTTTTATAGAATTGTTTGTTTTTTTGTAGGTTTCTCTATATTGTGTAATCATATATTATTTTGAATTTATTTAGTATTCATTGCTATTTTATTTGCATCAACTTGAATGGGCAAACACTCATTGATCCATTTTGCAACGATTCTATAATTTTAGCTTGGATTTTAATGTTTTTTTGTTGGCGAAATCAACCAATTGTACTTCTCATTTTTTTATCAAATATAAACTTTTTTGTCAAATTAATTCTTTGCAATGATTTTGTAAATGATTTTTTTGTAATTAAAAAAAGATTATTCATTAAATTAAACAATTTGGATTTATCTAAATTAATTTGGTAAAAGGAAATAAAACCTATTTTTGTTTAAATAAAAAAACTATTCATGTTTTTAAAAAAATCGTCACCCTATATTATAGCTGAAATCGGTCAGGCACATGAGGGCAGTTTGGGTATTTTATATTCGTATATTGATGCAATTGCCGAGATGGGAGTTGATGCCGTAAAGTTTCAAATGCACATCGCTGAAGCGGAAAGTAGTGTTCACGAGCCTTTTCGAGTACAGTTCTCATTAGAAGACAACACCCGCTTTGATTATTGGAAACGAATGGGTTTTTCTTTAGCGCAATGGATAGGTATCAAACGTCATTGTGATAGTGTGGGGCTTGACTTTATATGTTCCCCTTTTAGTAATTTAGCAGTGGATTGGCTGGAAGAAATTGGTGTGAAATATTATAAAATAGGCTCCGGTGAAGTTACTAATTTTTTGATTTTGGAAAAAATTGCACAAACTGGAAAACCTGTGATTTTGTCTTCAGGTATGAGTTCCTATGCCGAATTAGATCAAACCGTTGATTTCCTGAAAGAAAGACAAGTTGATTTTTCTATTTTGCAATGTACGACTGCCTATCCGACAGTGCCAGAAAACTATGGTTTGAATGTTATTCAAGAGGTAAAGGAAAGATATAAAGTACCAGTTGGTTTTTCAGATCATTCGGCCCGAATAGAAACTTGTATTGCAGCAACGGCTTTGGGAGCCAGTATTCTTGAATTTCATGTTGTTTTTGACCGACAGCTTTTTGGTCCGGATGCCAAAGCTTCTTTAACCATTGCGGAAACCAAAGATTTAGTTTTAGCCGTCAAAAATGTTGCAACTGCCTTGTCCAATCCTATTGATAAAAATAACAATACTAATTTTTCGGAACTCAAACAGATTTTCGAAAAATCATTGGCAGTCAATAAAAAATTGCCTAAAAATCATGTGATTACTTTTGATGACTTAGAAGCTAAAAAGCCAAAAGGGTTTGGGATTGACGCCCTGCGATTTCAAGAAGTAGTCGGGAAGGTTTTGAATAGGGATTTAGATCAATGGGATTTTTTGAATGAGGGGGACTTCGACAAGCTCAGTCTGACGGAGTAAGGTCTTTGACCCTTCGAAAAAGACTCAGGGAAGACTCTGGTTAGACGGAGAAGTGTAAGTTGAGGAGGACTTCGACAAGCTCAGTCTGACAAGTATAGATCGAGGAGGATTACGACTCTTCGATAAAAACTCAGGGCAGGCTCTGCTCAGACGGAGAAGTGTGAATTGATTAGGACTTCGACAAACTCAGTCTGACAAATCCAAGTTTTCGCGAAGATCTGCGACTCTTCAATAAAAACTCAGGGGAGGTTCTGCTGAGACGGACAAGTATGAATAAGGATGTATATTAGATAGAACAACGTATTCTACCACTAGATCTGTCGAAGCGAAAGTTTAAATTTTAATCGATATCAAAATGATGAGACTTTATTATGTTTATATTGTCAAGTGTAAAGATGATTCCTATTATACTGGGATAACTAATAGTATTGACAGGAGATTATACGAGCATAATAGTGGAATAAAAACAGACTCTTATACATACTCCAAAAGACCAGTTGTTTTAGTTTGGTTTGAATCCTTTACTGATCCTACACAAGCTATTATGATAGAAAAAAAAATTAAAGGATGGAGCAGAAGGAAAAAAGAAGCATTAATAAATGAAGATTGGGATAAGCTAGTGCAGTATTCAAAAAATTATACTGAATTTGGTAAAGATGGCGATTTGTCCTCTATAATCTCAGACGGACGAGTATAAAGTGAGGAGGACTTCGACAAGCTCAGTCTGACAAATTCAAGTTTTCGAGAAGATC
>NZ_FNVP01000022.1 GCF_900108015.1 Flavobacterium urumqiense
CAAGCCTTAAGCGAGGTTTCATCCGTACTCATTCCATCGCTCAAACTCCAACCTATAATTTTTCGGTCGTACAAATCCATAATAGTTGTCAGGTATACAAATCCCTCTTTGGTTTGAATATAGGTGATATCAGAAACCCAAGCTTTTGAAGGCATTTTTACAATAAACCCTCTGTTTAATATATTTTCAACGATTAAATAATTATGATTTGAGTTGGTCGTTACTTTGAATTTCTTGCATAATTTACTTCGTAAGCCTAGCTGTTTCATATATTTTGCTACACTAATTCTTGAAATTTTATAACCAATACTCCTAAGTTCTAATGTTATTCTAGGACTTCCGTATCGTTGTTTGGATTCAAAATAAATCACTGTTATCTTTTCTTTTATGGCGATTTTTCGTTGCTGTCTTGCAGTGATTGTTTGTTTTTTCCATCGGTAATAACTTCCACTACTCACTTGTAGAACTTTGCACATTTTTTCAATCGGGAATACTTGTTCATTGTTTTTAATGAAACTGTAAATCATCGATCGCTCTTGGAAAAAATGCCGATTGCTTTTTTTAATATATCACGCTCTAACTCGGCATCTTTGAGTCTTTTCTCCAATTCGTGAATTTTTTCTTGTTCAGGACTTAGTTTTAAATTCCCTCTTCCAGGAAAACTTCCCTCTCCAAACTCCTCGAACTCTTTGCGCCATTTGTACAACTGTGGTGCTGATACTCCCAGCTCTCTGGCCAGTTCTGATATGTTTGTTCTCTCATAACTCAATTGGACCGCTTTTTCTTTGAAAGCTTTGTCATAAATTTTGCGCACTTGTTTCATAGGTTAAAATTAAGATTATTTCTTAACTTTCTGTGATGGCTAAGTTAGCATGTCCAGTACTTTATTTTACATTTTTAATGTAAATCGCTACTAGGGTTTTATATTGTAGCTAAATAACGCATTTGTGTTTTATAATTATAACTAGTACTGCCTCTTTGTCTTGTGAAAAAGAATAAAATATTTTAAAATAGAGTTATGTCTTATATTATTCATTATCGGAAAAGGAAAAGAGGAAAAGTTAGTACAAGAGCTTTCTAAAAGAATGTCACATCATGGTGCGGATGAAAGTGATTTTCATGTAATGGTACGCCAATGTATTTCTTATCAAAAGCGATTACGGATTTAGAAATAAAAATGGTGCTTTCAGGAGAAGGTGCTGATGAGATTTTTGGAGAGTACTTGTATTTTAGAAATGCGCCTACGGTAGAAGATTATCAAAAAGAAACAATTTAAAGAGTTCAGAAATTATTTACTGCCGATTTGCTGAGCGCCGATAAATCAACGATGGCTCACGGTTTAGAGATTAGAGATCCATTTTTAGACAAAGAATTCTTAGATATGGCAGTTCGTATCAAAGCAGAAGAAAAGATGCCTAAAACGTATTATGGAAAAGAAAAATACGTTCTAAAAAAAGCCTTTGACACGCCAAACGATCCATACTTGCCAGCTGAAGTTTTATGGAGACAAAAAGAACAATTTTCCGATGGAATAGGGTACAACTGGATTGACCAATTAATCGAGTATTGTTTTTTGCAAGTTGCTGATAAAAAGCTAGCTGTGGCAGCGGTAGCGTTACCATGTAATGCGCCAACGACAAAGGAAGCTTATTTGCAAAGATCGATATTTAGTACGTATTATCCGCAAATCATCTCGGTTCAGACTGTTAGAAAGTGAATTCCAAAATGGCAAGAAAATCAAGATCCAAGAGGAAGAGCAAATACTCCTCAAGTTCAGGCTGATGTTAAAATTGTTAAAACAGGAATTACCGCATAAAAAGTATCGAATTTGCATAAATAAGAACGGTCTCTATTTTGAGAATCTTTTTTATGTTTAAAAGTCAATAATATGTTAATAACTTAACAGCTTAAAATGCGATTTTAACGGTTATATAAATTGTGTTTTTATATATTTGCGTGTTAGACAAAAATTACATTTTTTTAGATTAAAATATATGAGCGAAGAAATCAAGAAGGACAATTATTCAGCAGATAGTATTCAAGCATTAGAAGGAATGGAGCACGTAAGAATGCGTCCATCGATGTATATTGGTGATGTGGGTGTTCGAGGACTGCATCATTTAGTTTATGAAGTTGTAGATAACTCAATCGATGAGGCAATGGGAGGCCATTGTGATACGATAATAGTTGATATAAATGAAGACGGATCTGTTTCTGTTGAAGACAACGGACGTGGTATTCCAGTAGGAATTCATAAAAAAGAAGGAGTTTCGGCTCTTGAGGTTGTAATGACCAAGATTGGTGCTGGAGGAAAATTTGATAAGGATTCTTATAAAGTTTCGGGAGGACTTCACGGTGTAGGAGTTTCGGTGGTAAACGCATTGTCAAATCACCTAATAGCGATAGTTCATAGCAGTGATGGTAACGTATACCAACAAGAATATGAAAAAGGAAAAGCACTTTATCCAGTAAAACAAATAGGGGAAACTACCAAAAGAGGGACAATAGTTACTTTTTATCCCGATGAAACCATATTCACTCAAACTACCGAGTTTTCTTATGATACTTTATCAGCGCGTATGCGTGAATTGTCTTACCTGAACAAGGGAATCACAATTACTTTTACTGATAAAAGAGAATTAGATAAAGACGGAAATTTTGTTTCAGAGATATTTCATTCTGATGAAGGTTTAAAAGAATACATCCGTTATTTAGATGGAAATCGTGAGCCAATTATTGCACACGTTATTTCGATGGATAATGAAAAAGGAGAGATTCCTGTTGAGGTGGCTTTGATTTACAATACAAGTTATACAGAAAATATTTTTTCTTACGTAAACAATATCAATACGCACGAAGGAGGAACGCACTTGCAAGGTTTTAGGACTGGTCTTACCAGATCGCTTAAGAAATATGCGGATGCATCCGGAATGTTAGACAAATTGAAATTTGATATTTCAGGGGATGACTTCCGCGAAGGATTGACAGCTATTATTTCTGTAAAAGTTGCTGAACCACAATTTGAAGGTCAAACTAAAACGAAACTTGGAAACAGAGAAGTAGTTTCTCCGGTAAGTCAAGCGGTAAGTGAAATGATAGAAAATTATTTGGAAGAAAATCCAAATGATGCTCGGATCATTGTTCAAAAAGTTATCCTTGCGGCTCAAGCCCGTCACGCAGCCAAAAAAGCGCGCGAAATGGTACAACGCAAAACCGTAATGGGTGGTGGTGGATTGCCAGGAAAATTGTCTGATTGTTCAGAGCAAGATCCTGCAAAATGCGAAGTATATCTTGTCGAGGGAGATTCGGCAGGTGGAACGGCGAAACAAGGTCGTGACCGCGCATTTCAGGCTATTTTGCCATTACGTGGTAAGATTTTGAACGTAGAAAAAGCGATGCATCACAAAGTTTTTGAAAACGAAGAGATTAGAAATATTTTCACGGCACTTGGTGTAACGATTGGTACAGAAGAGGATAGTAAAGCTTTGAATATTTCAAAACTTCGTTATCATAAAGTAATTATTATGTGTGATGCCGATGTCGATGGTAGTCATATTTCTACTTTGATTTTGACGTTCTTCTTTAGATTTATGAAAGAATTAATCGAAGAAGGTCACGTATATATTGCAGCGCCACCTTTATATTTAGTTAAAAAAGGAAACAAGAAAGAATACGCTTGGAATGACGTACAACGCGATCAGGCAAATGAAAGAATGGGCGGAAGCGCAGGAATTCAACGTTATAAAGGTCTTGGAGAGATGAATGCGGAACAACTTTGGGAAACTACAATGGATCCTGGTTTTAGAACATTGCGTCAGGTAACAATTGACAGTTTAGCCGAAGCGGATAGAGTTTTCTCTATGTTAATGGGTGATGAGGTACCGCCAAGAAGAGAATTTATTGAGAAAAATGCAGTTTACGCTAATATAGATGCTTAATTAAAACGTTTATTCGTTGATTTGGTTATTTGTTTAATCGATTCAACGGTTAAACAAATAACCAAATAAACATAAAAAAATGAAAGTTACCATTGTAGGAGCAGGAAATGTAGGTGCAACCTGTGCAGACGTAATTTCTTATAGAGGGATTGCAAGTGAAGTAGTATTATTGGATATTAGAGAAGGTTTTGCTGAAGGAAAAGCTTTGGATATCATGCAATGTGCAACCAATACCGGTTTCAATACTAAAGTATCGGGTGTAACTAATGATTATTCAAAAACAGCTGGAAGTGATGTAGTGGTAATTACATCTGGGATTCCTAGAAAACCAGGTATGACGCGTGAAGAATTAATAGGCATCAATGCAGGAATCGTAAAAACGGTTGCTGAAAATGTATTGAAACATTCGCCAAATACTATTATAGTAGTTGTTTCTAATCCTATGGATACAATGACTTATTTAGCATTGAAATCTACTGGATTGCCAAAAAATAGGATTATTGGAATGGGTGGAGCGTTAGATAGTTCTCGTTTCAGAACGTATTTGTCTTTGGCACTAGATAAGCCAGCAAATGATATTTCGGCAATGGTAATTGGTGGACATGGTGATACAACCATGATTCCATTAACTCGATTGGCTTCTTATAACGGAATTCCGGTATCTCAATTTCTTTCAGAAGAAGCATTGCAAAAAGTAGCTGCTGATACAATGATAGGAGGAGCTACACTTACAGGTCTTTTAGGAACTTCCGCTTGGTATGCTCCTGGAGCCTCTGTTGCTTTTTTAGTAGATAGTATCTTGAATGACCAAAAGAAAATGATTGCTTGTTCTGTTTTTGTTGAAGGGGAATATGGTCAAAATGATATTTGCATAGGTGTTCCTTGTATCATTGGTAAAAATGGAGTAGAAGAAATTCTTGACATTAAACTAAATGACCAAGAGAAAGCATTATTTGCTAAAAGTGCTGATGCAGTTAGGCAAATGAATGATGCACTAAAATCGATTTTAGAATAATATTTTAATTATAAAATAGGGAAGACTGCATCATCGCAGTCTTTTTCTTGAGATTAATCCATAAATAATTTGTTAATCTTAACCTAAATTATATATTTGCTCGGTCTAAAAAAATAATGTAATTCGAAATGTTGTTTTTTAGTAGTAAAAATCGATGTGAGGGCTATGTTTTATTGGGATAAAACAAAAATAAATAAATAAAAATAATTAATTTTTAGTAATAATGCAGAATAAAGGACTTATTAAATTTTTCGCAATTCTATTTGCATTGGTAAGTATTTACCAACTTTCTTTCACTTTTGTTTCAAGTAAAGTAAAAAATGATGCAAAATCTTTTGCTGGTGGAAATCCTGAAAAAGAAGTTAAATATTTAGATTCCATTGGAAAAGAAAAAGTATTTAATCTTGGATTCACTGATTTTACTTTCAATGAAGTAAGTGACAAACAAATCAATAAAGGTCTTGACTTAGAAGGTGGTATTAATGTAATACTTCAAATATCAGTTAAAGACATATTGAAAGGATTATCGAATAATTCTAAAAACCCAGTTTTCAATAAGTCTTTGGCTGATGCTACTGCAGATTTACAAGGAAATAAATCTTATTTAGATAAGTTTTTTGATGCTTTCGAGACGAATTCAAAAGGAACTGTAAAATTAGCTTCTCCAGATATTTTTGCAAACAGAAGTTTGCAAGGTGAAGGTGGTGTTGATTTTCAAATGACTGACGCGCAAGTACAAAAAGTAATCAAAAGAAAAGTTGATGAATCTGTAGAAAGTGCTTTCGGAGTATTGAGAAAACGTATCGATAAATTTGGAGTTACTCAGCCTAATATTCAAAAATTAGGAGAATCTGGAAGAATTCTTGTAGAGCTTCCTGGTGCTAAAGATGTAGATAGAATTAAGAAATTATTACAAAGTACCGCTCAATTAGAATTTTGGGAAACCTACAAAATTGAGGAAATTGGGAACTTTTTAATGGCTGCAAATGAGTCATTGAAAAAAACTGAAATCAATAAAGTTGAAACTAAAACTGTTGTTAAAGACTCTTTGAGTGCTTTATTAACGGATGGTAAAGATTCTGCAGCGACAAAAAAAGGAAATAATCCTTTGTTGGATAAAATGATAGGTCAAGGTGGTGGACCGGTTTTGGGTCTTTTCTCACCAAAAGATACTGCTGTTGTAAACGGATATTTAAAAAGAGCTGATATAAAAATTCTATTGGCAGGAGATCAACGTTATGCTAAATTTGTTTGGGGAATTCCTTCCGTTATTAAAGATGCAAAAGGTAAAGATGTTGATGCGGTAGAATTATATGCTTTAAAAGGAAATAGAGATAATATCCCTGCAATGGCGGGTGGCGTAGTTACTGATGCATCAGATACTTTTGATCAATCAGGAAAGCCAGCTGTTTCTATGCAAATGAATAACCAAGGAGCAAAAGTTTGGGAAGAATTGACAGGTAGAGCTTATACACAAAAAAGCAATATCGCGATTGTTTTGGATGATATTGTATATTCTGCGCCAGGAGTTTCTAGCGGTCCAATTGCTGGAGGTAGATCTGAAATTTCAGGAACTTTTGATGTAACTCAAACTAAAGATTTAGCCAATGTTTTAAGAGCAGGTAAATTACCAGCTGCAGCAGATATTGTTCAATCAGAAGTAGTAGGTCCATCCTTAGGTCAGGAAGCAATTGATAACGGAACAACTTCTGCACTTGTTGGATTGCTTTTAGTATCACTTTGGATGATTGTTTACTATGGTAAAGCAGGTTGGTATGCTAATATTGCATTGGCAGTAAACTTATTATTCTTATTTGGAATTTTAGCAAGTTTAGGTGCTGTACTTACATTGCCAGGTATTGCAGGCATCGTTTTAACGATGGGTACTGCGGTAGATGCGAATATCATTATTTATGAAAGAGCAAAAGAAGAATTACGAGAAGGAAAAACATTGAGTGAAGCAGTTATTGCTTCTTATAGTTGGAAAGGTGCGATGCGATCTATTGTAGATGCAAACGTTACACATATTTTAATTGGTACAGTATTGTTTATTTTTGGTTCAGGACCAATAAAAGGTTTTGCTACAACATTATTGATTGGTATTGTTACGTCTTTATTTACTTCAATATTTATTGCAAGAATTTTTATAGACAAGAATATTGCTGGAAAGAATGATTTGACTTTTACTACTAGCTTCTCTAAAAATTTCTTCACGAATTTCCATTTTGATTTCTTGAGAGTTAAAAAATGGACATACGCATTTTCTACAATTGTAGTTATTGTTAGTGTTATCTCATTATTTACAAATAAATTAGATCAAGGTGTCGATTTTGTAGGAGGAAGAACTTTTCAAGTACGTTTTGAAAAACCAGTTAGTGCTGAAGTTGTAAAAGCAGAATTGTCTAAAGTATTTGAAGGAAGTGCCGAAGTAAAAATATTTGGTAATGATAACCAATTAAAAATTACTACTAAATATAAGGTAGAAGAACACGGTTCTCAAGCTGATTTAGAGGTCAATAAGTTATTGTATAATAATTTAAAACAACATTTTTCTTCAGGTTTAACGTATGATAAATTTGTAAATGCATACGAGGGTAAAAAATTAGGTATTTTACTAGCGTCAAAAGTTGGGCCAACTGTAGCAGAAGATATTAAAACTAATGCATACTGGGCCGTTCTTGGAGCGATGTTAATTGTATTTTTATACTTATTTATTAGCTTCAGAAAATGGCAATATGGTTTAGGAGCGATTGCTGCTGTAGCGCATGATGTTATTTTTGTATTGGGAATCTATTCTTTATGCTACAAATTCATGCCTTTCGGAATGGAAATCGACCAACATTTTATTGCTGCGATTCTAACTGTTATTGGGTACTCTATGAATGATACGGTTATTGTATTTGACAGGGTTCGTGAATTCTTAGACGGAAAAACAAAAGGCAACTTTGGAGAAATTGTGAACAAATCAATTAATTCGACCATGTCAAGAACGATCAATACTTCATTAACAATGATTGGTGTTTTATTAATCATGTTTATTTTTGGAGGAGATTCTATCAGAGGATTCATCTTTGCAATGTTAGTTGGTATTATTGTAGGAACTTATTCTTCATTATTTATCGCTACACCAGTATTAGTTGATACGATATCTAAAGCAGATAAAAAGTTAATAGAACAACATCATCAAGAAGTTTAAGAGATATTCAACTTATTATAATTGAGAAAGATCCAACGAAAGTTGGATCTTTTTTTTGTTTTAATCAAAGAGTATTCTAATTTAAAATGAGAATTTTAGTAAAAATATTTGAGGATTTTTTTATTATTAATACGAAACGGAAATAGAAAGAAAATTATATTTTGCTTTAGATCTCATTTTTATTTGTAATGCATTTTATGGTAAATAAATTCAATTTATCATTTGCTTCTTATTTTTTGGTAACGAATTTAAGAATCGCAATTGTTTTTTCAGTAATCATTATTACAAGTTGTAACTTGGTTATTTGATAAAGAATTCAAAGACTTTTACGGATAGATTAGTGGTTAAACCAAAAGTTAATTTTGCGAAGTATCTACTTACTAATCCCTAATTTATTACTTTTGAAGATCCCGATTATATAGCTAAAAAAGGACGGTTTTTTAAAATAAGAAACAGTAATTAGTATATTTTAATTGTTGGTCTCGTTGTTAGAAAATCAATTTTAAGATCATGAAGTTTCTTTATTTTGGGAAGTAGTGAACCAGTAATTGCAGATAATGAAACAGAACGTCTGGCAAAAGGTTTTGCTTTTTCAAATGTTATAGCTGTAGAAATTTGTTTTAAAGTTCAAAAATTTGACTTTGATATAGCACCAAAAATTTGTCATGTTTTTAATCTTGGTTTTCTAGTCTGAATATTGGTTTTAATACAAAAAATATTGCGTTTGGGCTTTCTTTTCATTTTTAAATAATTCAGAATTATATTGGTTATGTAATACTTTTATCTCATTTTACTGATAAGTATTGAAAGTATTTAGTTGGTAATCAGGTTGTTAATTTCATGAAATGTATAATATTATTAAAAATAAATCTTTAATAATTTCTAATTTTATATATTTACTAAGCATTCTGATTTAGTATTACGGGATATTTGAAGTTATTTAATAAGTTTAAAACAATGGGAAAATTTACTACATTACTAATATTTGTTTGTTTTTTTATTAATGCTAGTCTTTATGCTTTTAATATTAGTAATAGAGTCGAGTTTGAAAGGGGAGTTATTTATAATTTAGATAGCGCAGTAAACCCATTCGAGAATAGCTTTACTTATGATACTGTAAAAAATGAATATACAAAATTTCTTTTTTCAAGAATTGCTACTGCTCCTCCGTCGGTAACCTCACAAATATATTTGTGCCAAAATAGCACTGCAGTACCATTAACCGCAACGCCTTCGGTTGTTGGTGCTACCCTGAAATGGTATACTGAATTAACGGGAGGAGTTGCATTGCTTGGAGCACCTACACCAATTACAACTACAGTGGGATCAACAACTTATTATGTTACTGAAATACCTCTTTTGGGTGTAGAAAGTACTCCTCGTACCCCAATTATTGTTAACGTAGTTGCCGATAATGGAACTATTAATAAAGTTCTAAAATGCGATCCATCCCAAATTTTACCTGCCGATATAAATTCTTCCGTTTTTTTTGATTGGGGAAATGTTACTGGAAATCCAAATTCTTATAATGTTTCATATACGATTCAAGGAGGCCCTGTTTTTACAGGAAGTACAGGATTATCACATTGGCAAGTATTTGGGATGTTACCTGGGCAATCTGCTACATTAACATTAACACATGCTACTCTTCCGTGTATACCTGCGCAAACTGTAACTTGCTATGTGCCGTGCGGTGTTTCAACAGTAACACCGACATTTCCCTCAATCCCAACATCGTATTGTATAAATGAAGCAACAACAAACTTGCCAACTAGTTCTGAAAATAGTCCTGCAATTACAGGAACTTGGTCTGCAACTAAAGTAAATACGGCGACAGCGGGTACAACCAATTATGTCTTCACGCCAAATCCAATATTGTTTCCTTGTGCATTAACTAAAATATTGAGCGTGACAGTTGGTCCAGTTGAACCTAATTTTAGCGATTTTTCAATCTGCTCTGGTGAAGCAGTTCCTAATTTGAATTCTAAATCACCAAATGGAATTTCCGGAATTTGGTCTCCTTCAACAATTGATAATACGACTAGTGGAGCATATCTTTTTACTCCAAATCCAGGTCAACCTTGTGCCCCAACTGTTAAAACCATTTATGTAACTGTAATTCCATCAGGCGCAATTGTAAATTTAGGTTGGACCGTAACATATGCATTTGCCGAAAATCAAATAGTGACTGTCACAGATCCAGTCGGAGTAAATTATTTGTATCAATTAGATTATGGACTGTTTCAACAAAGTCCCGTTTTTGAAAATGTATCTTTAGGAACACATTCAATTACAGTAAAAGATCTAAATGGTTGCAGTGAATATAGTAATGACAACATTGTAGTGATTAATTATCCTAAATATTTCACGCCAAATAATGATGGTTCTAATGATACTTGGAATATTTTTAGTTTAGAAGATCAATCCAATTTCAGAATTCTAATATTTGATCGCTATGGAAAATTTTTAAAAGAACTTAGACCTGAAAGCTTGGGATGGGATGGAACTTATAATGGTCACCCTATGCCGTCAAATGATTACTGGTTCAGTGTAGAATATGCAGAGCAAAATATTCCCAAAATATTCAAATCTCATTTCTCTCTAAAAAGATAAATTTAAAAAAACCTCAAAAGAATAACTTTTAAGGTTTTTTTATTTACTAGATTCAACTAATTAATGCAACTTTTAGGGGGGAGATAAAGACATTTTTTCAAAAGAAAGGACTTTTAAAAAGCCCTCTCTCTCGAATGGAATAAATGTTCTTTATTTGCTCCTGACCAAAGTTGTAAATAATGAGCCACTTAACCAGCGAACAAAGATACACAATCGGTGTATTATTAGATCAAAACTACAATAAAAGTGAAATAGCAATTCTTATAAATAAGGACAAATCTGTTATAACACGTGAATTAAAACGCAATTGCGATTTACGCAGTGGTAAATACAGTTCTGAATTAGCTCAGCGAAAATACGATAAGCGTCAAATAAATAAACCTAAAAAAGTTTATC
>NZ_FNVP01000020.1 GCF_900108015.1 Flavobacterium urumqiense
AGGACTTCGACAAGCTCAGTCTGACAAATTCAAGTTTTCGAGAAGATCTGCGACCCTTCGATAAAAACTCAGGGCAGGCTCTGATCAGACGGACAAGTGTGAATTGAGTAGGACTTCGACAAGCTCAGTCTGACAAATTCAAGTTTTCGAGAAGATCCGTGACCCTTCAATAAAAACTCATGACAGGCTCTGCTCAGTCTGACATCATAATGTTCTATTTGATAAATAAAATAACGTTTTTACCTATCCGCTTTTTTGTCTACTTTTAAACCCAAGAATAATACACTTAAAATGCCAAAAAGAAAAATAGTTGTAGTAATAACGGCACGTCCTTCTTATAGTCGTGTAAAAACAGTTTTGTCGGCGATTCAAAATCATCCTGATTTGGAATTACAATTAGTTGTTGCCGCATCCGCTTTGTTGGATCGCTATGGTTCTGCTGTGAATTATATTGAGAACGATGGTTTTACCATTGCCGCAAAAGTATTTAATGTATTGGAAGGAGAGAATTTAACTGCAGCAGCCAAAACAACGGGAATAGGAATTTTGGAATTGTCTACCGTTTTTGATAATTTGAAACCGGATATCGTTGTAACCGTTGCCGATCGATTTGAAACTATGGCTACTGCCATTGCGGCTTCTTATATGAATATTCCTTTGGCACATATTCAAGGTGGAGAAGTAACCGGAAATATTGATGAAAAAGTACGTCATGCAATCACAAAATTGGCAGATTATCATTTTGTAGCCTCTGAAAATGCTAAAGAAAGAGTGATCAAATTGGGAGAAGATCCTGAGATGGTTTTTAATACCGGATGTCCTTCCATTGATTTGGCAGACGAAGTACTATTGAGTAAAACGCTACCCTTTGATCCGTACGAAAAATATGGAGGAGTAGGAGCAAAACCGAATTTAGCCAAAGGCTATTTAGTTGTCATGCAACATCCGGTAACCACAGAATATCAAGATTCCAGAATACATATTGAAGCTACTCTGGAAGCAATTCATAAATTAAATAACCCCACACTTTGGTTTTGGCCCAATGTGGATGCAGGAGCGGATGGAACTTCAACAGGTATTCGTGCTTTTAGAGAGCAACACCAGTTACCCAATGTTCATTTTTTTAAGAATATGGAAGGGAAAGATTTTTTACAATTGCTTCAGCACAGCGACTGTTTAATTGGAAACTCAAGCGTAGGTATTCGGGAATGTGCTTTCTTAGGAGTTCCTGTTGTTAATATAGGTTCTCGTCAAAACAGGAGAGACCGAGGCGGGAATAGCGTTGATGTTGATTATTGCCAAGATCGAATAAAAGATGCTATTTTAGAATCTGTACAAAGAGGTAAGACAGTCTCTTCCTCTATTTATGGAGACGGAAAAGCAGGTACGCAAATAGCCGAACTGTTACTGCAATTGCCTTTGAAGTTTCATAAAACTATTATGTATTAAAGACTTCTACCTTTCGATAAAAGCTCTGCTCAGTCTGATAGGACTTCGACAGGCTCAGTCTCACAGGAAATAGACCATTCGATAAAAACTCAGGGCAGGCTCTGCTGAGTCTGACAGGACTTCGACAGGCTCAGTCTGATAATCGATTTTTTATGACCGGTGATGTTGTAATTTATTAAAAAACCAGAACAGTTAAGTAATGAAAAATAAATTTAAAATAAAACCTACTTTTAGTATAAATAATACCAATATAAAATGCGAATTTTAGGTATCATAGCGGCTCGCGGCGGATCGAAAGGTGTTCCCGGGAAAAACATTAAATTGTTGAACGGGAAACCATTGTTGCAATATACTTCTGAAATTGCTCTAGAATCACAGTATTTAACAGCTGTTATTTTGTCCAGTGATGATAACGAGATAATTACAGTTGCCAAAAGCTTGGGAATTCAAGTGCCATTTTTACGACCAGAGGAATTGGCCCAAGACACAACACCAACAATTGATGTCATTATTCATGCTTTGCAATGGTATGAAAATCAGGCTGTTTTCTTTGATGCCGTTTGCTTATTGCAGGTAACCAGCCCTTTCAGAACCGTTGCATTTTTAGATAGAGCCATCGAGAAATTTATCTCAAGCGGTTGCGATTCTTTGATTTCGGTACAAAAAGTGCCCCATGAGTACAATCCTCATTGGACTTTTGAATTGAATCCCGAAGGGAATTTAAAAATTGCCACCGGAGAAGATCAAATCATCAGCAGAAGACAAGAACTGCCAGTTACCTACCATAGAGATGGAAGTATTTATATAATGAAAACGGAAGTGCTGTTGCAACAGCATTCTTTGTATGGAAAAAGTATTTCGTTCATAGAATCTGCCCCTGAATTTTATGTCAATATAGATACGTTAGCCGATTGGAAAAAGGCGGAACAAATGATAAAAAACAATCAAAACTAATGTGTGGTATTGCAGGAATAATTGGAGATTTCGAAATCCATCAATTGGACGCCATGCTGTTGAGTCAACACCATCGGGGTCCGGATGCCACAGGAAAATATAATGATGGGGATTTTGCTTCTTTAGGACATAATCGATTGGCAATTATTGATTTGTCCCCACAATCCAACCAACCTTTTTTGGATCCTTCGGGCCGGTATGTTCTGGTTTTTAATGGTGAGATCTATAATTATATTGAGATCAAAGCCGAATTGGATGGGCACTATACTTTTAAAACGGATTCGGATACTGAAGTTTTACTGGCGGCATTTATAATTTATGGGAACCAATGTCTACAGAAATTGAACGGTATGTTTTCCTTTGCAATTTGGGATAATCAAGACAAAAAGTTATTTGCGGCCAGAGACCGCTTTGGCGTCAAACCTTTTTTTTACAGTTTTAAAAATAACTCCTTTTATTTTTCATCTGAAATAAAAGCGATTCATGCTGCGGGGATTTCAAGAATTCCCAACGAGAAAGTATGGGCTTCTTATTTTGCTTATGGATCTTATGGGAATCCCGACGAAACTTTTTGGGAGGACATACTGCAATTGCCCGGCGGCTATTTTTTAAGTTTTACCCTTCCCCTCGACAAGCTGGGGACAGGCTTGGTTGGGGGTGTACTTCGACAAGCTCAGTCTGACATCGTTCGACAAGCTCAGTCTGACATCGTTCGACAAGTTCAGTCTGACTTAACCATTGAAAAATGGTATTTTTTTGAAGAAGAAGTCGCCAAGCAACCTAAAAATTTGACTTTTGAACAAGCCAAAGAACATTATGTCACTCTTTTAAAAGACAGCATTGATTTGCGTTTCAGGGCTGATGTTCCTGTTGGATTTAATATCAGTGGTGGATTGGATAGTTCCGTATTACTTGCATTAGTTAATAACAACAATAATAACAGTAGTATAAATGCCTATACTTTTTATTCGGACAATCTAGCGTATGATGAGTTACCTTGGGTAGAAATGATGGTAGCGAAAACAAAAAATACGTTATCTAAAGTTCTTTTACGAGCGGATAAAGTTCCTGATTTTGCAAAAAAAATGGAAGCGCAACAAGATGAGCCTTATGGCGGCATTCCTACATTGGCTTATGCCAAAATCTTCGAACAGGCCAGAAAAGACGAGGTATTGGTGCTACTCGATGGTCAGGGTATGGACGAGCAGTGGGCGGGTTATGATTATTACACCCAAGAAAATGATGCCACCATTCAAGGAATGACAGATTCACCCTTCAAAAAGAATATGCTTTCGCCTGCTTTTTTAGAAAAAGCCGAAAAGCCGATTTATCCAAAACCTTTTTCCGATGTGATTTTAAATAAACAATACCGAGATTTATTTTATACCAAAATCCCTAGAGCCTTACGATTTAATGATCGAATTTCGATGCTATTTTCCACGGAATTACGGGAACCTTTTTTGGATTATCGCTTGGTGGAGTTTGCTTTTTCGTTACCGTTGGAATTTAAAATTAGAAATGGGCAAACCAAATTTATGTTGCGGGAAATCGCAGCAGAATATTTAGCAAATGATTTGGTATTTGCACCTAAGAGACCCCTTCAGACCCCACAGCGAGAATGGCTGGCAGAAGATTTGAGTAAGTGGGTTAATGAATGTTTCACAACTATTGAAAAATCAAAATATGGGGGGTGGTTTGATAAAGACGCATTGCAAAAAGAACTGCAAGTTTATTTTGAAGAGGACAGGCAATCCAGTTTTCATATTTGGCAATGTATCAGTTTGTATGAGATGATACAGAACATTAATGAAAAGTAAAATTCATATTTGTTTCCACATTCATTATAAAAAACGATATTTAGAGATTGAAAAATAAATTAGAGAGATTTAATGCTTAATAACAAAATATTTATATTGCTTCCAGATGGAATTGGTTTGCGCAATTTTGCCTATTCCAGTTTTTATGAAATAGGGAAAAAGCAAGGTTTTGATATCATTTTTTGGAATAATACTCCTTTTCCATTAATTGATTTGGGACTTCAGGAAATCAAGATTGAGGATGCAAAACCACATCCAGTAACAGATATCTATAAGAATATAAAAATTCAGGCTGAATTAAATTTAAATATCAAGAAGACTAAAGACAACGTTTATAATACCTATCGTTTTCCTTTTTCTTACTCAACTGTAAAAACTGCCATCAAAAGTATTGTTATTCAAGTTTTAACGGTTTTCTATGATACGGAAAAAGGATTGCAAAAGATTCGTAAAAAAATGAACCATTATGAACGAAAAACGATATTTTACAAGCAAAGTTTAGAAACCCTACAAAAAGAAAAACCCAGTTTAGTTTTTTGTACGAATCAAAGGCCAGTATTGGCAATTGCTCCTCTTCTGGCAGCCCAAGATTTAGGAATTCCTACAGCCACTTTTATTTTTTCATGGGACAATTTGCCAAAGGCTACAATGGTAGTTGAAACCGACTATTATTTTGTTTGGAGTACTCACATGAAAGAAGAATTACTGTTTTATTATCCAAACATTAAAGAGGAAGCTATTTTTATAACGGGAACACCCCAATTTGAAATGCATTTTGATAAGAGTACAATACTTTCACGAGAACTATTTTGCAAGCAAAATAAGCTGGATGTAAACAAAAAGTATATTTGTTTTTCAGGTGATGACAGTGTAACTAGTCCTGATGATCCTCAATATATTGAAGATCTTGCTAATGCTGTTTCTGTTTTAAATGAAAAGGGATGGAATTTAGGTATTATTTTCCGAAGATGCCCTGTAGATTTCTCAAATCGATATGATTCTGTTTTAGCCAATTATTGTGAGCTAATTGTTGAGATTCACCCACTATGGAAGCCATTATCAAACGCATGGAATGCAATTTTACCTACTAAAGAGGATGGGGAACTATTGTCTAATATAGCTGAGCATTGTGAATTAGTTGTAAATATTGGTTCTACAACAATTTTTGATTTTTTGACTCACAAAAAACCTTGTGGTTATTTTCGATATAATCAAAAAATCCAAAATAATAAAAATTGGGATATTTTTAAATGTTATCGATTTGTTCATTTTCGTTCGATGCCAAATGAAGCAGCAGTTATATGGTTTAATGATACAGAGGATATTACTATAAAAATCGAAAATGCACTCAGAAATCCACAAACTATTTTGAATCATGCTAAAGATTGGTTTAAAGTAATTAATCAACATCCACCCCAAGATTCATCCAACCGAATTTGGGACAGCATTAAAACAATAATTTCATAAAATTCATTTATACCAGCATGTTTTTCAATTCGCTATCTTTTGCCGTTTTCTTGCCTATCGTATTTGTGTTGTATTGGTTTGTTTTTAATAAAACTAAAAGCACTCAAAATGCATTGCTTATTGTAGCCAGTTATTATTTTTATTCCTGCTGGGATTGGCGGTTTTTATTCTTATTGGTTTTCTCCACTTTTTTAGATTATTATACCGGGATTCAAATTGAAAAGGCTAAAACTGAAACCACTCGAAAGTTGTGGTTTTGGTTGAGTATAAGTGTGAACTTGGGATTTTTGGGTATTTTTAAATACTATAATTTTTTTGCTGCGTCTTTTTCAGAATTAGTAAATGGTCTTGGATTACAAACCAGTCCATTATTGCTGAAGGTGATTTTGCCTGTTGGGATTTCCTTTTATACTTTTCATGGACTTTCCTATGTGATTGATATATACCTAAAAAGGATTAAAGCTGAATATAACTTTGTAGACTACTCCTTGTTTGTCAGTTATTTTCCTTTGTTAGTTGCTGGCCCCATCGAAAGAGCCACACATTTACTGCCACAAGTAAAAGTAAAGCGAACGTTTGATTTTGAAAAAGCCAAAGAAGGGGTTTACCAAATCATTTGGGGATTAGTCAAGAAAGTGGTTATTGCGGATACTTGTGCCACTTATGCCAATGCTATTTTTGACCATTATCAATCAATGAATTCTTTGTCCTTGCTATTGGGCGCTTTTTATTTTGCTTTCCAAATTTATGGAGATTTTTCGGGTTATTCGGATATGGCATTAGGGATGTCGAAATTATTTGGATTGGATTTGTTGCGGAATTTTAATTATCCGTATTTTTCCAGAGATGTAGCTGAGTTTTGGCGTCGCTGGCATATTTCGTTGTCTTCGTGGTTTCGAGATTATGTTTATATTCCTTTAGGAGGTAGCAGAGGCAGTAAGTTTACGCAGGTACGGAATTTGTTTGTTATCTTCTTATTGAGTGGTTTTTGGCATGGTGCCAATTGGACCTTCATCGCTTGGGGATTTATTAATGCTTTATATTTTCTGCCCTTATTGCTTCGAGATACTAATCGCTCTAATATAGAAACAGTAAAATTGCAATGGGATTTAACATCAGTTAAAGTTTTCTTCAGTATGTTGAGTACTTTCGCCCTAACCTGTTTGGCTTGGGTGTTTTTCCGGGCAAAATCTATAGGTGATGCTTTTGATTATATTGGGCGTATTTTTGGTGACCGAAATTTCAAAGTGCAATATCTGGAAAATGAACGTTACAGTTATGAAATATTATTGTTAATTTTTATTTTTATTCTTGTTGAATGGAATACAAGGACGAAAATTGAACCTATTTCAGGAAGATACAGTTGGTTGAAAGTGACGTTGTGTATTGCCGCTATAGTGGCTCTGGGGACATATTCTGATTATAAAGAATTTATTTATTTTCAGTTTTAATGAATGGTGTCAAATTAGTACTTTGTTTTTGCTTAGGACCTATTAAGCAGGTATAGGCTATGAAAGATGTGAGCGGACTGAGATTTTTGAGTTAGCCGTGAGATCTCTCCTTCGTCAAGATGACAAATAAGAGGTTTTGTCATTGCTTTACCAGACTTGGTATAATCTTCGTTTTTGAAGAAGTAGGAATTGCATAATGACAGAAGAGGTGTCAAGTAGAGCGTTTTCAATAACGTAAATAATACTATTAGAATTTAATGATGAAACGATTTTTATTTTTTATAATCAAAATACTTCTACTGATCTTTATTGTGTTAGTATTGTTAGATGTAGCTTACACTCAAGTTTATTTGCAATCTACCCATAGAGGGAAAATAGATTATGTTTATAACTCAAAGGCACGGAATTATGATGTAGTGATTTTAGGATCCTCTAGAGCGAATAATCATTTTGTGGCACCGCTATTTGAAGAGAAAGGATTGAAAACTTTTAATTATGGTATGAGTGGGGGGCATTTGTTTGAAGCCTCTTTGTTAGTGAAATTAATGGTAGAGCGTCATTATAAAATAAAAAATGTGATACTTGAAGCGGACTTGAATTTAGCTAATGAACAACAATCCGAGAGTGTCGCTTCTAAATTTTTACCCTATATTCACAGTTCTAAAGTGATTAAAGCCCATTTTGCCCAACAGCCTCATTTTTGGGCTAATTATTACATTCCTTTCTATAGGTATATCGTCTTTGAACCGCAAATTGGTTTTCGGGAAATGTATGAAGCTGCTGCAGGAAAACCAACTAAGCTGTTGGATCATTTAGGGTATTACCCTTTAGGCAAAAATCCTAATGCGAACATGAAAAATGATTTGACGAATCTAAAACCATTAAATAATAGATATTATGAAGAAATCAAGGAAGTTTGTAAAGTCAATAAGATCAATTTGGTCGCTGTTATGACGCCTATGTGCACAAATACTAAAGGATTGGATTATTTTGAAAAAGTGCATCAGGTTTACCCTGAAATTTACAATTATGAAAATGTTGTTGTAGGCGATCAATATTTCTCCTCCTGTGGTCATATGAATGATATAGGGGCACGGCTATTTACTAATATAATTATAAGTGAATTTTTTAAAAAATAAATTAGATTTTGTTAAATTATCGAATGGATTATAAAAAGTTATGTTGAGTGTATTAGTCGAAGAAATAGGAGGGCACTATATTTTATTAAAAATGGATAAACCATTATTTTTAAAGAGGTGTAACTTTAACAAAATTTAAATTTTATAATGATTACTTTTTCAAAACTCGAAAAAAAAGGACATCTGGGCAATCAATTATTTCAAATAGCTTCGACTATAGGTATTGCTGTTGAAAATGATCATGATTTTTGTTTTCCTAAATGGAGTCATAATTGGTTTTTTAAAAATGAATTACCTGTTTTATTAAATCAAGAATTTACAGCTTACAAAGAAGAACAGTTTCATTATAAATCAAAGAAATTAGATGCTGAAAATTATGATTTAGAAGGTTGGTTCCAGTCCGAAAAATATTTTGATATAGAGCTAACCAAGTATTACTTTGAGTTTAAAGCAGATTTTATTCAGCAATTAAAAAACGTCTATAAAGAGGCGTTTTCTAAAAAAACGATACTGTTATCTATTAGGAGAGGTGATTTTGTAGATCATAAGGATTATTTTCAATTGCCAATTAATTATTACGTTCTGGCATTGCTACATAATTTTCCAGATTGGAAAGAAAGAAATCTTATTGTATTAAGTGATGACATTGATTATTGCAAATTTCATTTTTCATTTCTAGACAATGCCTTTTTTGGTGATTGCCTTTCAGGGATTGAGCAGTTAGCTTTAGGGAGTTTGTGTGATGATTTTATTATCAGTAATTCAACTTTTTCTTGGTGGTGCGCTTGGTTAGGAGAGAAAGAGCACAGTACAGTTGTTCGACCTTTGCATTATTTCACAGCAGCAAAAAACAAAAAGGATAATGATAACGACTATTTTCCAGATAGATGGAAAATATTCAATCATTTGAATCTGAAAATTGATTTACAAAATACTGTTGTAGCTTTAAAAAGTTTGAATCCAATAACGGAAGAATATTTGTCTCATTATTTTCATTTTGCAAACGAAAATCAAATGTTTTATTGGTCTAGTTTTAAGGAAAGCAATACCCTTAAGGAGAATTCGCTCTTACTGATAAATGATTGTATCATTCCTCCATTTTGTATTTATAATGCCATTCAAAAAGAAGAAAATTCAGTTGGGTTTTTAAAAGGAAGTTATTTGAATATTTCAAAATATTTAGATTATGACCTTTTTAAGAAACAGTTCGATTATGGATTGTTTACAAAAATCCTGAATCAAAAAAAGGGTAAACATAATCCAAAAGAGCTATTATTTGTTTTTTTTCCAACCAAACCAACCGAAAAAGAGATTTCCTTTTTGAAGAATCTTCATAAAAGCAAAGTATTCGAAGCGCCAGGATATAGTCTTTATTTTTCTTTTGCAGGTAAAATCAAAGGTTTTTTCGAGAGTAAATATTACCTTGCTGTCAAAAAAAGAAGCCTTATTGTTTTTATAAAAACAAGTGTTAAAAATATAATCAGACCTAAAAAGAATTAAAAAATGCACATTGGTTTCATAACATCACATTTTCCTTTTCATGATGCCAAAAGCGTTGGGGGTATAGGTACCAGTATAAAAAATTTAAGTGATGAATTAGTTGCTTTAGGCCATGACGTCAGTGTTTTTGTTTACGGACAAGAGAAAGATGATAAATTTATTGAAGGAGGTATCACTTTAGTTACCATTAAGAACATTAAGATAAAAGGATTGTCTTGGTTTTTGACAAGGAAAAAAATTCAAAAAATAATTCTTAAAGAGCAGAAAATTTCTAGAATTGATGTTGTTGAAACCCCGGACTGGGAAGGGATTTCTTCTTTTATCAATTTGCATTGTCCTGTTGTCATTCGATTGAATGGCTCCGATACTTATTTTTGTCATTTGGATAATCGTCCCGTAAAATGGATCAATAAATTTCATGAAAAAAGAGCATTGGCAAAAGCTAACGGGCATATTTCCGTGAGTCAGTATACTGCCGATGTAACGAATCAACTTTTCCATATTAATAAAAAGTTCACTATAATTCCTAACGGTATTAACACTAATTCATTTAATAGTAATGATACTTGTAAAGATGCTAAAACCATTCTGTATTTTGGTGGGATTATCAGAAAAAAAGGAGTGTTAGAAATTCCTCATTATTTTAATCAAGTGATTGAAAAAATACCTGATGCTCATTTGGTGATAATAGGACAGGATATGTCTGATAAATTAACCGGAAACGCTTCTACTTTTCAAATGATGCAACAATTATTTTCTGAAGAGGATGGATTAAATGTGAAATTTTTAGGAAGTGTGCCATATCAGGAGATTAAAAAGTATATTGAAAAAGCTACCCTTTGTATTTTTCCTTCTTATGCCGAAGCTCTACCAGTGTCTTGGATAGAGGCGATGGCTATGGGTAAACCAGTTGTTGCTTCTAATATTGGCTGGGCCACTGAAGTGATTGATGATGGGATTGATGGTTTTTTAGTGGATCCTAGTCAACATTCAGAATTTGCTGATAAAATTATTCAATTACTTCAAAATGAAGAATTGCAAAAAGAATTGGGAATAGAAGCCAGAAAAAAAATAGAGCGAAAATTTAGTATGTCAATAGTAGCTCAACAGAGTTTATTGTTTTATAAATCTTTAATAAATTAGTTTTGATAATAGTATATCATCAAAATGAGAAAATAATAGACGTTGTGTCTATAGATGATCAAAAAATTAAGTTTGATTGTAAGTTGACTATTGCAGCAGGTTTACATGTTTTAGCCCAACAATTTCCAGATAAAAAGATACTCTGGTGTAGTTTAAATGTTAAAGAGCAACTCAATATAAAGGGAATTGAAACTTTATTTCACCATAATAAGATGATGCTTTCTTATGCGCCCGATAGTACTAATTATTTAGGCAGTAAAATCGGCTATGTTGAAGAATCCCCATTTGTAAACATCAATAAAAAAGTATCCTATCCTACTTGGCAAATGAGTAGTTTGGTGGGTGTTGTTCATTCTTCGGTTCTAGTTGCCATAAAAGACAAGATAAAATTAGATTCGGATTTTGAATATTATCTTAATTCGGTTGCCAAAGTTTGCATGCCTTTAGGACTACTATGTTATTCGGAACCAAAACTTTTGATTGAAACGATTATTGTTAATGAACAAAGAGCCTCGGTTTACAATCTTTTTAAATTTGTAAAACAGCATTATAGATTTAGATGGATTTTATTGTTGTTATTAAATATGTTGATTTACGAAGGGAAGTTTCCTTTTGTCGCTTTTTTTATTTCTGTTTTTTTTAAAAACAGAAATAAAAATGGAATTCATCTTGATGCCATTACGGTTGAATCTTCCTTAAAAGTGATAGATAAAAGAACAATTGATGTTATCATACCGACAATTGGCAGAAGCGACTACTTATATGATGTATTGAAAGATTTAGCGCAACAGACATATCTACCTGTGAAGGTGATTATAGTGGAACAAAATCCAGTGCCAGAAAGTAAATCTGAATTGGGTTATTTATATAATGAAGAGTGGCCTTTTGTAATAAATCATACTTTTACGCATCAACCGGGAGCTTGCAATGCCAGAAATATTGCATTGAGTAAGGTAGAAAGTGAATTGGTTTTTTTAGCAGATGATGATGTTAGATTTAATAATTTCTTTATTCAGGAATCATTAGAGCATATCGAAGAATATGGAGTTAAAGCAGTTTCAATAAATTGTTCTTACACCAAAGAAAGACAAACTTACACAAAAATTTTCCAATGGAGAAGTTTTGGTTCCGGATGTAGTATTGTTTTTTCTGACAGTTTAAAAAAATGTCAATTCAATTTGGGGTTTGAATTTGGCTATGGTGAAGACAGCGATTTTGGAATGCAATTGCGTAACATTGGGGTAGATATATTGTATTTACCAAAGCCACAAATGTTACATTTAAGAGCGCCAGTAGGAGGATTCAGAACTAAACCTAATCTGTTATGGAAAGAAGATGCAATGCAGCCTAAACCAGCACCAACTGTGATGCTGCATAAAATTGTAAATGAAACTAAAGAACAAGTTTTAAGTTATAAAACCTCCTTGTTTTTTAAATATTATAAAAATCAAAAAATTAAAAATCCGATTAAATATCTAATAAATTATAAAAAACAATGGAATCAGAGCGTATTTTGGGCAAACGAATTAAAAAATAAATCATGAAGTTTTCTTTAATTATTTGTACTTATATGCGTCCTGAATCTCTATTGCAATTGTTGCGCTCCGTTCAACTGCAAACTTTATATCCTGATGAAATTTTAATAATAGATGGTTCATCCAACACAGAAACTGAGGCTGTTATTAACGAAAATCAGTTTGGTAATGTCCACTATTTTTTAGTGCCGGAAAACTTCAGGGGTTTGACCAAACAAAGAAATTTTGGATTAGACAAAGTAGCGCTTAGCAGTACTGTTATTGCTTTTTTGGACGACGATACAGAATTGACGTCAAATTATTTTGAAGAATTAATCAAAACGTTTGCGGACAATCCAGAAATTTCCGGTGTTGGGGGCGTTGCGATTAATGAAAATGGTTGGAGATTAACAGAACCTAATAAAAAATACAATTCTAATCGTTATTTTCAATTTGAGGGATTTGTGTACAAGGAAGGTCAACGCAATGTAGTACGCAATTACTTAGGATTGCATTCCAATCTTGGACCGGGTAAAATGCCTGATTATTCGCATGGCAAAACCTGTGGATTTCCTTTAAATGACAAAACCTACGAAGTTGATTTGCTAGTAGGAATGTCGTTTGCCTTTCGAAAAAAAGTATTTGATTCAATTCGATTTTCTACTTATTTTGAAGGTTATGGTCTTTATGAAGATGCTGATTTCAGTATCAGGGCCTTGCAATTTGGCAAAAATGTGATTAATACCAAAGTGCAATTAAGTCATTATCATCATCCATCGGGAAGACCAAACCAATATAAATATGGGGAAATGGTCGTCAGAAACGGTTGGTATGTGTGGCGGACCAAGAATCCAAAACCGTCTTTGGATGCGAAGCTAAAATGGCATTCTATTATTCTACTTTTAACTCTAATACGCTATAGCAATACTTTTACCACTGCAAAAAAAAAAGAAGCCTTTACCGAAGCATTAGGAAGAACAGTGGGATGGTGCAGTTTAGTAATTAATAAGCCAAAAATCAACAGGTAATGACTTTCGTTATAATTACTCATGTGCCCCATATCCTGCTGCAAAATCAGTATTTTGCTTACGGTCCCTATGTTAAAGAAATGAATATTTGGACGCGATATGCCGATCGCGTAATTATTGTAGCTCCTAAAACAGATGCGGAAAGAACACTTATAGATAGTGCTTATGAACATGATACTATTGAATTTGTCCCTATTGAAAATTTTGATATACTTACTGTAAAATCTACTTTAAGCACTATTTTTAAAATGCCTAAAATTAGTTGGTCTATTTTTAAGGCTATGCAAGCGGCTAATCACATTCATTTGCGATGTCCTGGTAACGCTGGTCTCTTTGGTTCCATTATTCAAATCGCATTCCCTACGAAAAAAAAAACAGCTAAATATGCCGGTAATTGGGATCCCAAATCTAAACAGCCTTGGACTTACAAATTGCAACAGCATATCCTGAGTAATACTTTCCTGACGCGCAAGATGCAGGTTTTAGTATATGGCCAATGGAAGGGGAGTTCCAAAAATATTAAACCTTTTTTTACTGCGACCTATCAAGAAATAGATAAATTACCCATTTCTAAAAAAGTGATCCTAAAACGAATTAATTTTATTTTTGTCGGTGCTTTAGTAAAAGGGAAAAACCCGATGTATGCTATTCAATTGATAGCGGCATTTGCTAAAAAAGGAAATAATGTGCGTCTAAGTTTATATGGTGAAGGAGTTGAACGTTCCTTATTAGAATCTTATATTTTAAAAAATAACTTGGAAAAAATTATTTCTTTAGAAGGAAATCAGAGTCAAGAAAATGTTAAAAAGGCTTATCAAAACAGTCATTTTGTGATTTTACCATCGGACAGTGAGGGGTGGCCAAAAGCAATTGCAGAAGGTATGTTCTGGGGTTGTGTTCCATTGGCTAAGGCTGTTTCCTGTGTGCCTTTTATGCTAGATAAAGGAGAAAGAGGTGTTTTGTTAGAAATGCATATTGATAAAGATTGTGATCAGATAGCGAGTATTTTACATAATCAAATAGATTTCGATACTAAGCGGAATGCTGCTGCAGAATGGTCCAGAAGTTATACTTTAGATGTTTTTGAAGAGGCGATAAAGGAGTTAATTGTTTAGAGGTTTAAAGTTTAAGGTTTAATGTTGTTGTTGTTGACAGCGTTGGCAGCTATGGGAATCGTAAAAGGTAAAACGCCAGATTAAAACAATAAGAAGAGAAGTAATAAGAAGGGAAGCAATATGCAACAGGACAATAGTAAAATAAGGATTATTCAAATTATAGATTCGCTTGAGGCTGGTGGTGCTGAGCGTATGGCGGTCAATTATGCAAATGCATTGGCTGAACAAATTGAGTTTTCGGGATTAGTGGTTAGTCGTAAAGAAGGGTCACTTATAAATCAGATTGATGAAGGTGTTTCGTATTTGTTTTTGAATAGAAAAAGCGTCCTTGATTTTAAAGCTCTTTATATGTTGAGAAATTATGTACTATTAAATAGAGTTACAGTTGTTCATGCGCATAGTACGTCTTTTTTTCTTGCTTTTCTTCTAAAGCTAGTTTATCCTTCCATTAAAATAATTTGGCATGACCACTATGGCGACAGCGAGTTTTTGAATAAAAGGCCGGTAAGCGCCTTAAAAATCATTCTGCCTTTTTTTAACGGAATTATATCTGTCAACCAAAAATTAAAAATTTGGGCTGAGCAAAAAATGAATTTCAAGAATACTATTTATTTGCCTAATTTTCCAGCTGAAGAAATGAATGTTACCGAATATACTGTATTGGAAGGGGTTACTGGAAAACGGATTGTATCTTTGGCCAATCTAAGAATACAAAAAGATCATTTTTTATTGTTGAAAGTGGCTAAGAAGCTAAAAGTGTCCCATCCAGATTGGACTTTTCATTTGGTTGGAAAAGATTTTCAAGATGACTATTCTAAGCAAATCAAGTCGTTGATCATTGAACATCATCTTGAAAAAAATGTGTTTCTTTACGGCACACAACAGGATATCAAAAATATTCTTTATCAATCTACCATCGCCATACTAACTTCACAATCTGAAGGTTTACCAATAGCACTTTTGGAATATGGATGGTATAAAAAAGCTGTCGTCGTAACGAAAGTGGGTGAAATACTCTCTTTAATTCAAAACGGGAAAAATGGTTTTGTTGTTCCTGCCCAAGAAGAGCAATTGTTTTATCAGGCAATTGTGCAATTGATAGAGAATGATAGACTAAGAACTGAATTCGGTATCGCACTTCATAAGACCGTAATAGATAGTAATTCCCAAGAAGTTGTTTTAAAACATTATTTAAATTGGTTGCAAAATAGTTACAAATGAAAAAAGAGGATCAAACTTATCTCTATTTAATTTTTTTCCATGTGCTTATTGGAGTATTGGGATATTTATTACCCTTTACCACTAAAATTTATGGTTATTCTATTTTTATATTTGGAGCCTATTACATTATAAAAAAGCAAAACCGGAATAATGAAGCCCTCATTGTAGCCGCGTATTTGGTGGGCAGTGAAGTTTTTTTGAGAATGACAGGGGGGAATCCTTTGTATGAAATTTCGAAATATGGCGTAATCGCTTTCTTATTTCTGGGGATGTATTTTAGCGGATTCTCTAAAGGGGCTATACCTTATTGGCTGTTTTTATTGTTGTTGGTTCCCAGCGTAATCCTTTCCACTTTTGTATTGGATTTTGATACCAATATTAGAACATCCATCGCTTTTAATATTTCGGGTCCAGTTTGTCTTGGAATAGCCTCCTTGTATACCTACAGGAGAAAAATTTCCTTAGATCAAATGAATACCATCTTGTTAAGCACGGGGCTTCCTATTATTACGTGTATGGTATACCTGACCTTATATACCCCAAACATTCGAGATGTGATTACCAGTACGCAGTCGAATTTCGAAACATCCGGAGGCTATGGACCTAATCAGGTAGCCACTTTTATGGGGTTGGGGATGTTTATTTTTTTTTCGCGGGTTATCTTAGAATCCAGAAATAAGTTTTTGGTTGTGGTCAATTTGATTATAGCCTTAAATATCACTTATCGTGGTATGCTTACGTTTTCGAGAGGAGGTATGGTCACCGGTTTTCTGATGATTGTTTTGTTATTATTATTCCTTTATTTTAAATCTAATTATAGAGGCAAGGTCAAACTTAATTATATTATTGTTTTAGTAGTTTTAGCGATGATGGCAACATGGGCTTATACTTCCTTCCAGACAGGTGGCCTCATCGACAAACGCTATGCTAATCAAGATGCCAAAGGAAGGATAAAAGAAAGTAAATTTACCGGGAGGGAAGAAATTGCGCAAAGTGAAATTGATATGTTTTTGAAGAATCCCATATTTGGTGTAGGAGTTGGTAAAGGGGTAGAAGTACGAGAATCAGAAACGGGTATTTTTGTTTTGTCACATGATGAAATTACCCGGATGCTAGCTGAACATGGTACTCTAGGTATATTAGCCTTACTAATCTTGTTTTTTACCCCACTAGTTTTGTATCTGGAAAATAAGTTTAATATGTATCTGCTGTGTTTTGTGCTGTTTTGGCTGTTGACGATTAATCACGCTGCGATGCGGACGGCGGCACCGGCTTTTGTGTATTCGCTGTCTTTGTTGAATGTGCAGTTGGGGAGTCCTACTAGGAAGGTTAAGAATGAGGAATAGTGAGCAGTGTTCAGTGATCAGTGTTCAGTGTTCAGTTTTTTTTAGTGATCAGTGTTCAGTGTTCAGATTTGTTAGTGATCAGTTTTTTTAGTGTTCAGTGGTCAGTGTTCAGTGATCAGTGATCAGTTTTTTTTAGTGTTCAGTGATCAGTGATCAGTGTTCAGTTTTGTTAGTGGTCAAATTTTAGTGATCACTGTTCAGTGATTAGTTTTGTTAGTATGTAATGATCAGTATTCAGTGATCAGTGTTCAGTGTTCAGTTTTGTTAGTATGTAGTGATCAGTATTCAGTGTTCAGATTTTTTTAGTGTTCAGTGTTCAGTGATCAGTGATCAGTTTTATTATTATGTAGTGATCAGT